>CAWBPE010000026.1:0-22993 GCA_963790595.1 uncultured Alphaproteobacteria bacterium
CGTCGCCTGGCGCGCCTGGATAACGCAATCGGTGAGCCCGGCCACCGCCGAACCATGGGTGCCGTCGACCTGGAACGTCACGAGATCGTCGCGATAGACCCGCGTCACCCAGGACATGTTGATATGTGCGATCACGCCGCCCTTGAGCTTGAAGGTCGCGTAGGCGGAATCATCCGCGGTCGCCTTGTATTTCGCGTTCTTCTCGTCGAAACGTTCCGGAATATCCGTGGTGCCGGTGCAGCTAACGCTTTCGACTTCGCCGAACAGATTATCGAGCACGTAGCGCCAGTGGCAGACCATGTCGAGAATGATGCCGCCACCGTCCTCGCTGCGATAATTCCACGACGGCCGCTGCGCTTCCTGCCAGTCACCTTCGAACACCCAGTAGCCGAACTCGCCGCGCACCGAGAGCATCCGGCCGAAAAATCCGGAGTCGCGCAGGAACGCCAGCTTCTTCAGGCCCGGCAGGAACAGCTTGTCCTGCACCGTGCCATGCTTGAGGCCCTTGGCGGCGGCCAATTTAAGCACCGCCACGGCTTCCTCGAGATTGGTCGCGATCGGCTTCTCGCAATAGACGTGCTTGCCGGCATTGATCGCCCGCGTCAGCAAGGACGGACGCGCCTGCGTGGTCGCGGCATCGAAGAAGATTTCATCGCTCTTGTCGGCCAGCGCGGCGTCGAGGTCGGTGGTCCAGCGCGTCACGTTGAACTGTTTGGCGAGGCGCTCGACCTTGTCGGCATCGCGGCCGACCAGAATCGGATCCGGCATCATGCGGTCGCCATTGCCGAGCTTCACCCCGCCGGCATCGCGGATCGCGATAATCGAGCGGATCAGATGCTGGTTGAGGCCCATGCGGCCGGTAACGCCGTTCATGATGATGCCAAGGCGTTTTGTCGTCATATCGAGTGCTCCTGCAGGATTTTTGCTTTTGGTTGTTGAAGCGGCGACAGCGCCGCCCAGTCCGGATGTACGCCGGACGCAAAGCCCGGCGCGGTCAGCGATCCCGTCAGGAGATCGCCATCATGGATCGACAGCCGGATGATGTCGCCGTCGCTGACATAGAGATCGGGATGCGCGGCCAGAAAGGCCCGCGCCTCGGCGGCCGGCGTCTCGGCAAACCCGTCGACATAATGGTGGCCGTTGCGCTCGGCATGGGTGACGCCGATCAAGGCGCCAAGCGCCAGATCCTGCTGCACGCCGAGGCCGGCCTGACAGGTCAGGTCTTCGCCCGTGATGAAGTGCCGCTGGTCTTCGGTGCTCCAGATACCCGCGCGCGTCGCATTGACAACAGACTTGTAGATGCCCTTGCAGGATTTGGACGAGATGCCGCGATAGCCGAGTTCGCGGGCGGCCGGAAACGCATCGTAGGAATCGTCGGCCTCGTCGATGATGAAATCGCGGAACGCCAGCGCGCCCAGCGGCGATTGCCGGGAGATGTCGCGTGGCATCGGCTGCTCGATATACAACAGCTTGGTCGAGATCGGCTTGAGCGCGGCATCGCGATCGAGCCGGTCCGACAGCGCAGCCAACGCGGCCAAATCGGCATATTGCTCATTGGCATCGAGCGTGACGCTGTAGGCATGCGGCAGCGTCGCAAGCTCATTTCCGATCCGGGTCAGGCGCGCGGCGTCCGCTTGCGGATCGCCATTGAGCTTGAGTTTGAAATAGCGGGCACCGCTATTCTCGCGCTTGTCGGCCACGCCGCCCTTGCCTTCGATCTGGTCGTCAAGACCGACGGTGTGCCGAAGGGCGACGCGATCGAGCCTTTGGCGGCGCGCGAGGAATTGCGCGATGTCTTCGTCGCGCAGATCGGGCGACAGGCGCGCATCGATCCCGGCGATGTTGCCGTTCATGCCGTCAAAGAAATTCGCGCCGACGCCGCGCAGCAGCGCATCCAGGATCGCCTTGTCGATCTCCGCCGGTCCAAAGGCGGCGGCAAGCGGCGGGATGTCTTCCCTGGCGCAGGCTTCGACTTGCGCCGCCAGGCAACGGGCATGCAGCGCGAATGCGGTCTCGAAACCTGATTGCGCGAGATAAAGCTCACGCGCAATCGTCAGCGAACGCCTGAGCTCGGCGACGGTTTGCTCCGTCGAAAACTGCGGCCGCTTGTCGAACCATTTCGGCACCATCATTTCGGCGCTGGCGCCCGTTGAATTCCCCTTACCTTCAATCTCGATCTCGACGCGCACAAAGACCTGCGACGCCGCGTTGACGACCACGGCGCCAAAGCGGAACGGCCGGACAAAGCGCACCGGGCGTTCAAAGAATGCGATATCCCGCACGGCGATACGTGGCGGCATGGTGCCCTATCTAGATCATGATCCGAATGAATCGGATCATGATCTCTTCTCTTTTTGGAGCATGATCTGCTCGGAAAACCGGTTCCCACTTTTCCGGATCATGATCTAATCCAGCGCGCTTTGGGTGAAGAAGTGTTTGCGGATGCGTTGCACCAGTTCGGTGAAAATCGGATCGGACATCACGTCGAGCGAGCGCGGACGCGGCAGCGGCACGTCATAGATCGCTGCGATCGAGCCCGGCCGCTCGGTCATGACCAACACGCGATCGGCGAGGAATACCGCCTCGGGAATCGAGTGGGTGATCAATAGCACGGTCTTGCCGGTTTCGCGCTGGATCCGCATCAATTCTACATTCATGCGTTCGCGCGTCATCGCGTCGAGCGCGCCGAACGGCTCGTCCATCAGCATGATCTTGGGATCATGCACCAGCGCGCGGCAGATCGAGGCGCGCTGCTGCATGCCGCCGGACAATTGCCAGGGCAGCTTCTTCTCGAAGCCCTCGAGCCCGACCAGCTTCAATAGCGCCTTCGCGCGCGCCAGATATTCCTCGCGCGGCAGCCGCTTCATGTCGATCGGCAGCATGACGTTGTTGAGGATGTTGCGCCAGGGCAGCAGCAGCGAATTCTGGAATACGATCCCGACATTGCCATGCGGCGTCGTCACCGGCTCGCCCTCGACGAAAATCTCGCCGGTCGATGGCGGCAGCAATCCCGAGATCATTTTCAAAAGCGTGGACTTGCCGCAGCCGGACGGGCCAACCACGACAAAGAACTCGCCGGAGTTGATGTGAAAATCCAGCGGCCGCAGCGACGGCACATCGCCGTCGCGCGACCGGTATGTTTTCGACACGCCTGACAGTTGAATGCCCGGTGTGCCGCCGGCGCCACGGTCCGACACCACACGAAGATGCGCGGCGGAAGGATTGGCGCCTGTTTTTGTAACTGCGTTCATTTACGCGTTTCCGTTAGGAAGGAAGGCAGAAGCAGCCGCCGTCATTCCGGGATGGTGCGTTAGCACCAGACCCGGAATCTCGAGATTCCGGGCTCGATGCTTCGCATCGCCCCGGAATGACGGAGAGGCTATTTCGGCAGATAATCATTGCTGTAAAACGCCTTCGGATTGGCCTTGGCCTTGGCATCGAGCCCGCCATATTCGACCATCAGGTTGACGGTGTCGGTCATGTTTTGATCGGTCACCTGGAACGGCCGCTTGGCCTTGGTTTCCGGCGTCCGGTACAGTGGTATCGTCAGCTCAAAGCCTTGCGTCAGCGTATCGATCTTGCCGCCCTTGGGATTGGCGTCGAGGATCGACTGCGCCGCACCCTTCGGATCCTTTTCGGCAGCTTCGACCGCCTTGGTGGTAGCGGCCATGAAGCGCTTTACGAGATCGGCGTTGGCCTTGGCGTAGTCGGCATTGGCGATGATGCCTGATGAGACCATGTTGATGCCGTAGTCGGCGAATTTGATCGGATAGACATCCTTGCCGGTGGCGTCCTTGATCTTCATCGACTGGTCCATCACGTAACCCAGCAGCAGATCCGCCTGCCCGTTGATGACGGCGTTAAGCTTGGTCTGGCCGTCACCGGCCACGGTGGTGAAATCGCTTTCCTTGAGGCCGGTCTTTTTCAGAAACAGCGGCCAGATCTGCGTCATCGAATCCGCCGGCGTGATCGCAACGATCTTGCCCTTGATGTCCTCGGGCTTCCTGATGTTCTTGTCGACAAATCCCATCGCCGACATCGGGCTGGTCTGCAGCAGCACGCCGGTGGCGATGACAGGCGCGCCCTTGACGGCGGCGCGCATCATGGTCGGGATATCCACGTAGCCGAAATCGGCGGTCTTGGCGGTGACGGCCTGGGTGGTCGCGGCCGAGCCGCGGCCTTCCTGAATTTCGAGATCGATATTTTCAGCCGCGTATAGGCCCTTGGCCTTGCCGTAATAAAACGGCGCGTGCTCGCCATAGACGTACCAGTTGAGCATCAGCACCACCTTGTCGGCCGCACTGGCCGGGGCCATCGCCAGCGCCGTCCAGATCAGCGCTGCTAAACACCCTGTTATCAATCGCACCATGTCATCCCTCCCGCTCGTGTTTGTCGCGACCCTTTGCGGGCCGCTTTTCGTTGGCCGCCTATGCGGCGATCACAATGTCCTGACGCTGGCTGACATGCCAGGGAATCACAAGCCGTTCGATCCGGTCGACGATCCAGAACAGCACGACGCCGAGCAACGCCAGGATTACCAGCGCCGCAAACATGGTCGGCAGGTCAAACGTGCCGATCGAGCGCTGCAGTACATAGCCGATGCCCGAATTGGAGCCGACGAATTCGCCGACCACGGCGCCGACCACCGCCAGCGTCACCGATACTTTCAGCCCTGAGAAGATCGCCGGCATCGCGTGCGGCAGATTGACGGCGCAAAACACCTGAAAGCGGCTGCCCTGCATCGCCCGCGCCAGATCGACCATATCGGGGTCGACCGATTTGAACCCCTGCACGGCAGAAACAACCACCGGAAAGAACCCTAGCAAAAACGCCGCAATCACTTTCGGGATGATTCCGAAGCCGAACCACACCACGAACAGCGGCGCGATCGCGACCTTCGGCACCGATTGCGAGAACACCAGGAGCGGATAGACGTAGCTTTCCACCGTCTTCGAGCCCGCGATCAGCATCGCCAGGGGAATGCCGAACACGGCTGAGAGCAGGAAGCCGCACAGCGTCGCATAGGTGGTCGGCCACGACTGCCGGGCCAGTTCCGGCCAATCCTGCCACAGCACGGCGATGACATCGCCGGGCGCGGGGATTTGATACGGCGGAATCCGGAACAGCCGGATCGTCACATCCCAGGCCACCACGATGAAAATCAGGAACAAAAACGGACGAATCCAGGCGGCGTTGAGCGCCTTCGATACGTTTCCGGGGCCCGTTTTTTCGGCCACGCTGCTCTCCCTGATTGATCGTTTCTCCGGGTACTAATTAACCCGTTGGGTAAATACTGTCTAGGGGCTCGGTAGCGGCAGAATGGCTCAGTCGGCATAGTCGTCATGCCCGGGCAGAAGCGCGTCTTCACGCTAGATGACCCGGGCATCCAGGTCTTACGGCGCTTGTTAAAAGACGTGGATGGCCGGGATAAACCCGGCCATGACGGCCATGACGGCCATCATATACCTTCGCATTACGCGGTATGATGGGCCGCCACGCGCAGCTTCGGCGCTTTTTGCTTGCCAAATACCGCCATCGATTTTCCAGTCAGGGCCGCCAGAACCAGCGCGATCATGTGCTCGAGGCGTTCATCCCTGGCGTCTTCGCTTAAAAGATCGCGGCCGAAAATCACGCTCAACGTCGCGCTGTTCGACAGGTAGAAGAAGCATAGAGCCGCGATCGAAATGTAGAGCTGTATCGGATCGACATCCACCACGAAGTCGCCGCTCTCGACGCCGCGCTTCACCACCGTGCTGATCATCTCGACGAACGGCGAGTGCATCGATTTGACCTTGGTGGAGCGCTTGAGGTGGCGGGCCCGCGCCATGTTCTCGGTATTGAGCAACGCCAGGAATTCCGGATTGCGGATGAAATAGTTCCAGGTGAAGTCGATCAGGCGCGCGATCGCCTTGGGGGGATCGAGATGTTCCAGGTCGAGGCTGCGTTCCTCGACACGAATTTTCTCATAGGCGCCTTCCAGCACTGCAAGATACAGTTCGTCCTTCTTGCCGACGTGATAATACAGCATGCGCTTGTTGGCGCCGGCCTTCGCTGCGATGCGGTCAACCCGCGCACCGGCAATGCCATGGGCGGCGAACTCCTGCTTTGCGGCCTCGAGAATGCGAAGCCGCATGCCTTCGGGATCGCGCTGCCATTTCAGAATTCGCTTTGTCTTGGCCAAGATCGGTAAATCCGATTATTCGATACGCCAAAAAACAGGGCATACGGATTCGCGTGTAGCACGCGAAACGCGGTTTGAGAATAAAGCATGTTCCGTTACCGTGCCCCGGCCTAGAGATCTAAACCCATGATCTATTCAAACCTTATCCGCCCGCTCGCATTCCGGCTCGATCCGGAAACCGCGCATCATCTGGCGATTGCCGCGGGCGCGCGCCTCGGCTGGGCCGCGCAAGCGATGCGCGCGGCGACGCGGATCGACGACAACAGGCTCGCGGTCGATGTGGCCGGTCTTCGCTTTCCATCTCCGATCGGGCTTGCCGCCGGCTTCGACAAAAGCGGCTCGGCGATCCCAGCCCTTGCCGGCCTCGGCTTCGGCTCCATTGAGATCGGTTCGATTTCAATCGATCCATCCCAAGGCAATCCGAAGCCGCGGCTGTGGCGGCTTCCTGACGACAATGGCATCGTCGTGCATTACGGCCTGCCCAATGATGGTGTTGCGGCGATCGCGGAACAACTGGCGCGCACGCGCCTGCCGGTGCCGCTCGGTATCAATCTCGTGGTCACCAACCGCGGACCGGGCGCGGCCCCTTTGGATGCGGACCAGATCATCGCTGAATACGGCGCAGCGGCCCAGGCGATGGCGCCGCATGCCGATTATCTGATGCTCAATTTGTCATGCCCGAACACGGTGGATGGCCGCGATTTCTTCGCCGATGCCGGCCATCTCGATGCATGCCTCGCAGCAATCGGCGACGCAAAGCTGCAACTGCCGATCTTCCTGAAAGTGTCGCCGCTCGGCGGCATCGAGGCCATCGAGCGCGTGCTGGCCGCCACGGACAAACACGATTTCGTTTCCGGCTTCATGTTCAACCTGCCGCCGGTAAAGCCCGGGGGAATGCGCACATCAGAAGACATCTGGCGCAAGATGCCCGGCGCCGTGTCGGGGCCTCCCGCGGCTGCCCTGGCCGATTTCTGCATCCGCGAAACTTTCCGGCGGATGGATCGCAGGCGCCATGTCCTGATCGGCGCCGGCGGCGTGTCCACCGCCGAGGATGCCTACGCCAAGATCCGCATGGGCGCATCGCTGGTGCAATTGCTCACTGCGCTGATCTATCAGGGCCCGGGCGTGGTTCGCCGGATCACGATGGGGCTGGCGCGGCTACTGACGCGCGATGGCGTGAAACATGTTGCGGATGCCGTCGGCGTGGATGCTTAAGTGAGCCCAATGAAGCCATCCTTCGAGACGCGGCCAAGAGGCCGCTCCTCAGGATGAGGTCCTCCAAACCCTCATGGTGAGGAGCGCGGCGACGCCGCGCGTCTCGAACCATCAGGTTGCCGGCCGCGCCGAGCGTTCCACCAGCAGCGTCGGAATGCCGCAGGTGCTGCTGCGCACCGTCACGACGCGGGTGCCGGGTTTGCGGCCGGTGCGCACGTCCGACACATCGACACCAGCGGACAACAGCCGCGCGCGTGTCGCGTCGATGTCGGCGACGCGCCAGCTCAATCCCCAGGGACGATCGCGCGTGGTGTCGGCCGTATCATCCTTACGGTGCACGATTTCGACGATGAGATCGCCGCAGCGAAAGAACATCAGCTGGCCCCAATCGGGATGCGAGCGGTCCAGCGCCATATCGAGTCCCAGCCGCGCGCCGTAAAGTGCGGCGGCCCGCTCGGGATCGGCGGTCGAGATCACGACGTGATCCAGCGCGGTGATCGACGCGGCACCTGAAGGCTCTGAGAGCGGACGCTCTCCGGCCAGCTCCAGAAAAAACAACCGCACGCCGCGCGTGGCCGATGTCGCGGCGCGGGTTCGTTGCCACGACAGCATCGCACCCGACGTCAAGTCGCGGCTTTCGGCCTGCGTCACCGGTTCGGGCTTCAGCGCCAGCCGGTCGAGCCGGCGGTGCATTTTCGCGATGTCGCCGGTGCGAAAGGCGATGCTGGCCAGTCCCTCGCCCTGCTCTGCGATGACTTCGCGAATCCGGTCCGCCGCGCCGTCGCCACTGGGCGCCATCAGTTCCAATGTCATGTTGTCGAGCGTGAACAGCACACGGTCGGCGCCATCGCCGGAGCTGCGCCACGCCGGCGCGCGCGCCAGCAGCGTCTCGCAGGCCGCGGCACCCTCAGCGATATCGCGAACCAGAACGACGACGTGGTCGAGCCCGGTGATCACCGCAACAGCCCCCTGCCAGAACAAACCGTCATCGTCTCTCCCCCTCTTTTCCCAGGAACTCACAATGGCCGCAGGCTGTTGGACCGGTGCGGCTCGCCGGCGATGTCCTGGGAGGGTCCTAATCCCGCCCTATCGGCATCTCAAGCGATTAAGCAGGCAGCTTTGCGAATAATTTTAGCGAAGCTTCGGGGACAACCGGTGCTAGTGTGGGATGCCGCCGGGACCACCATCAGCGCATGACGGACAAATTATGCAGGCCCTTTTCATCGGACAGACCTACATCGACGTCGTCTTCATTACCGACCACATGCCGACCGGCGACGAGAAGCATGTGGCCAGGGACTACGCGGTTTCGTTCGGCGGCAACGCCGTCACCGCGGCATTTTGCTGCGCCAAGCTCGGCATCGTGCCGGACCTCGTCGCCACCGTCGCCAATGACTGGCTCGGCCGGATGTTTCAGGACATGAGCGCGAAATACGGAATCTCGATCCATCCGCGCAAGGTCAATGCCTCGTCGCTGTCCTTCATCATGCCGAAGGACGGCAAGCGCGCGATCGTGCGTTGCCGCGACGACGAGCACATCCATCCCTTCCCGCTGTTGAACCTCGGCGGCTGCCGCGCGTTGCATGTCGACGGTCACCAGCCGGATGCCGCGATCCACTACGCGAAACTCTGCCGCGAGGCCGGCATCCTGACCTCGCTCGACGGCGGTGGCCTTCGCACCAACACGCATGAGCTGCTGGAATTCATCGACGTCGCGATCGTCGCCGAGCGGCTGTGCGAACAGATGGATCTCACGCCCGAAAAAATGCTGGACTATCTCAAGAGCCGGGGCTGCAAGGTCGGCGGCGTCACGCAAGGCGAAAAAGGCCTGCTCTGGTACAATGAAGCGGGCGCGGTTCGTACCATGCCCGCGCTGCCGATCGCGCGAGAGCGCGTGATCGATACCAACGGCGCCGGTGACGTGTTCCACGGCGCCTACGTCTATTCGTATCTGAGCAACCCCGGCAAAAGCTGGCACGATCATTTCGAATTCGCGCGCGCGGCCTCGACCTACAAGATCCAGCGCCTCGGCAACGAGGCCGGATTACCGACGCTGGCCGATATCGAAACCGTCAAGCAGGAATTTCAGATCGGGCGCAAGAAGGAATTTTGGGATTAGTTTGGGGCCAATATCTCCACGCGTCGTCCCGGCCTTGAGCCGGGACCCATAACCACAGGGCGCTGGGTTGCGCGAAAGTCGTCCAACAGCATTCTCGAACGATAGGCCGCGGCGTATGGGTCCCGGCGTTCGCCGGGACGACGACAGCGGGTAATGCTTACGCCAGCGCCGCCTTCAGATCGAAACCCAGATCCGCCGCCTGTTCCGGCTCGATCGACCGGTTCAGCCCCAAAATTTTCCGGCCGAACACGTGATCGCCGGCGCGGTTGATCGACTCGATGCCGACGAGCTGGCCGCCTTTGTAGCAGAACGCCGAGAACGATCGCTGCGCGCGGTCGCCGCGCACCACGACGCGGTCGTAGCCAGTCGTGAGACCCGCGATCTGAAGCTTGTCGTCGCCCTGATCGCTCCAGAACCATGGCAGGCCGTCATAGGTTTTGGCGTCGCCGGTCAGCCGCGCCGCGACGCAGCGCGCCTGATCGGTGGCGTTCTGCACGGATTCCAGCCGCAGCGATCCGCCAAAGCGCGGGCTTTCGAACAGCGCGCAATCGCCGATCGCGGAGATATTCGGATCTGCCGTCAGCAATTGCTCATTGACGATGATGCCGGCCGCAACAGGTAAGCCGGTTTCGGCGGCGAGTTCGATATTGGGCAACACGCCGACGCCGACCACCACCAGATCGGCTGGCACATGGCGGCCGTCGCTGAGGCTGACGCCGGTGACGTTGTGGCCGTCGCTTTCGATGCTGGTGGTCTGCACGCCCAGGTGAAGGCGAATGCCCGCTTCAGTGTGCCGCGCCTGAAAGAATTCTGAAATCTCGGCCGTGACCGCGCGCGCCATCACGCGGGCGCCGAGTTCGATCACGTCCACCTCAAGCCCCTTGGCCCGCGCCGTGGCAGCGAATTCCAAGCCGATGAAGCCCGCGCCGACGACCACCACATGCTTTGCGGAGGCCATGCGCTGCCGCAAGCTATCGCTTTCGTCGAGCGTGCGCAGATAGCGCACGTCTGGCAGGTTGGCGTTGGGAATATCGAGCATCCGGTTGCGCGCGCCGGTGGCCAGCACCAGATGCGCATAATCAAGCGACGCGCCGGAAGCACACAATAGCCGGCGCGCGTCGCGATCGATCGCGACGGCGCGCTCGCCGATCAGATCGACGTTCTGGTCGCGGTAGAATTTGTCCGGCCGGAACATCAGGCTGTCGGGACCGCCGGTGCCTTTCAGATAGGCCTTCGACAGCGGCGGCCGCTGATACGGCAGATGCGCTTCATCATTGATCAGGCCGATGCGCCCGGCATAGCCGTGCTGGCGCAACGATACGGCAACCTGGAAACCGGCATGGCCGGCGCCGACGATCAGGACGGTTCCCTGCTCCATACGATCAGACCGGCTTGACGCGAAGCGGCAGGATATCGAACCCGCGCAACGTGTTGTTCAGCCGCTGCTGCGGCTCGCTCGTAAATTCGAAGGAGGCCACACGCTTGACCAGCGCCGACAGCACCGCCTCGGTTTCCAGTCGCGCCACCGCCTGCCCGACGCAGCCATGAATACCGGTGCCGAACGTCATATGCCCGGTGGCGCGGCGAGTGACGTCAAACGTATCGGGCCGCTCCCAGCGGCGCGGATCGCGGTTGGCTGCCGCGAACAGCAGCATCACCTTCTCGCCGTCGCCCAATCGCACGCCGCCGACTTCGACGTCCCGGGTCGTGGTGCGGAAGAAGCTCTGCACCGGCGCCTCGAAGCGCAGCACTTCTTCGAAGGCGCCGCGGATCAGTGCGGGTTTGTCGCGCAGCGCGCGCCATTGTTCGGGATAGCGCGTCAGGCAATAGAGCGCATTGCCGAGCCCATAGACCGTGGTGTCGACCCCGGCGGACAGGAACGAGCGCACCAGCATGCCCGCTTCGTCCTCGGTCAACTCACCGGCATCGACGGCTTCGAAAATCTGGTGTCCCAGTTTGCCCGGCGCCAGCGCCGCGCGGCTGCATTTCGACAGGATCCAGTCGCGAACCGGGCCGGTATTGCAGCTCGCCTGCTCGAACAGGTCGTTACGGGGACCGAACGAATTGAACACCATGCTGCCATAGGGCATCAGGTTTTCGCGGCCTTCCTCGGAAAGCCCGACCGCATCCGGAAACACTTTGAGCGGATAAGCTTCTGCGAGATCGGCAATGCCGTCGAATTCGCGCCGCTCGACCAGCCGCGCGACCATCAGTTCCGCCTCACGCTCGAACGTCTCGCGCAAGATCCTGATCGCCGCCGGCGACAGGATCCGCGTCAGCACCGCGCGGGTGCGCGTATGCAGCGGCGGATCGGCCTCCAGGATAATGGAGGGCGGCCGCCATGGCGGCTCTTTACGGAAATCGCTCAGGCCCACCCCGGCGGACGAACAATAGGTCTGCCAATCCGTCAGGGCATCGCGGACCTGTTCGTGCCGGGCCATCGCCCAGATGCCGTAATGCTCAAGCCACACCACCGGCCCGGCCTCGCGCAGCACTTCGTGATGCGGGTAGGGATCGCGCAGGAAGGCGTGCGAAAACGGATCGATCGCCGAAACCGGGCGGCTCAGTGTGGTTTGGTCGCTCACGACGCCTGCTCCCGTTCGTGGTTGTTGCAATGCGGTTGTCCGCCGTCTGTTTGTCCGCATTTTGCAGACTTCGCCTGCCATTGTCACCTCTTGCCTTGTGCTATTTAACTGCCCCGACGATCTCCTTGAACTTGGGAGCCATGACCATGGACACGCCCGCAGACACCGCCTCCTCGCCCGACGATCCCGCGCTGCTTCGGATCGAGGGCCCGATCGCGACCATTACGCTCAACCGGCCGGCGGCTTTCAACTCGATCAATCTTGAAATCGCGAAAAAGCTCGAGCAGCTCGGCGCGGAGGTCGAGGATAACGACGATATTCGCGTGCTGGTGATCGAAGGCGTGGGGCGTGCATTCAGCGCTGGTGGCGATCTGCAGACCATCGGTGCCGCAGCCGAGGCCGACATCATTGCGCCTGTCGTCGGTGAACTGCTCACGCATTATCACGCCTTCATCGAGACCATCAGGCGGATGCCGAAGATCGTGCTGTCCAGCGTTCACGGTTCGGCGGCCGGGGCCGGCATGGGCCTCGCCTTTGTCGCCGATCTCTGTATCGCGGCCGATGACGCCCGCTTCACGCCCGCCTATGCGAAAATTGGCGTCTCGCCAGATGGCGGCAGCACCGTCGGTATCGTCGGCACGGTCGGAACCCGCCGCGCCCTGCAGATATTTCTGGCGGAGGATCATTTTTCAGCACAGCAGGCGCAGGAGTGGGGCCTGGTCGCCAAGGTCGTTCCGGCCTCAGAGCTCAAGGCTGCGACACGACAATTCGCCGAACGGCTGGCGCAAAATCCGCCAGGCGCGATCGGCGGCACCAAATCGCTGGTCTACCAGGCCACGGTCACGCCGACCCGGCAGCAGCTCGATGCCGAAGAAGAAAAGATCATCGACGCCATGCACACCGATGAGTTTCGTGTTGCGGTAAAGAAATTTACGAGCAAGGGGAAATAAGGCGAGCCAAAACTACCGACCTCATCCTGAGGAGCGCGCTCTTTTGCGCGCGTCTCGAAGGATGGCCGCGAGTCCCGTGGTCTCATGGTTCGAGACGCGCGAAGACCGCTCCTCACCATGAGGGTTTGAGACCTAATCCCGACGAGCGGCCCTTGGCCGCGTCTCGAAGGATGCGGGCTCATGGTTCGAGACGGCGCAAACGCGCCTCCTCACCATGAGGACCTTCTCCAATCAATTCGGGCAAATATACCCCGTCCCCGCCGGCGATTTGAAGCATCCCACCAATTCCGGGATGATATGCTTCGGCAACCACAGCACTACGCTCGGGAAATAGATCGTAAAGGTGATGGTGGCCAGGAACACCACATAGATCGGCAAGGCCGCCCTTAGCGCTTTGCCGAAACTGACGCCGACGAATTTCGAGGCCATCAAAAGCACCAGCCCGTAAGGCGGCGTGATCAACCCGAACGCCAATGTGGCGATCAGCACCACGCCCATATGGACGCCGTTGATGTCGCCGGCTTGTGTGAGTGCATTCACCAGCGGCATGAAGATGATGATGGTCGGCACCGGCTCGATGAAGTCCCCAACCACGGTGAACAGCAGCACCAGCAGCAACATCATGTATTGCGGATCGTTGCCGGCAATCGAAGTGATCCAGTCGGCGATCACGATGGCGCCGCGCAGATAGGCCAGCATCCAGCCGAACGCGTTGGCGGCGCCGATGGTGATCAGCGGCAGGGAGAAGATCAGCCCGGCCAGGCAGAAATCATAGGGGATTTTCCGCAAATGCCCGCGATTGAGCGCGGGGATCACGACCGCGATGATCCAGACCACCGCGACGACGCCGGCTTCGGTCGGCGTAAACCAGCCGGTGAGAATACCGCCGAGCAGAATGACAGGAATCATCAGCGGCAGCGCCGCATCCGCGGTCGCGAACACCACCTGGCGAAACGGCGCCCGCGGCTTGCGCATGCCTGAAGGCCCGAAGAAATAGCAATAGATCATCAGGCCAAAGCCGATCATCAGTCCCGGCACCACACCGGCCATAAACAGTCCGGCGATCGAGACATTGCCGACCGCACCATAGACGACGGCGGTGATGCTCGGCGGCACCAAGGCGGCGATGGTGGACGCAGATGCGATGATCGCGGCGATGAAGGCCGGGCTATAGCCTTCCCGCTTCATTGGCCCGCCCAGCGCGCGGCTCATGACCGCGACATCGGCGGTGGTCGATCCCGACATTTCCGAGAAGAACATGCTGAAGACGACGACGACCTGCGACAGCCCGCCTCTGATATGCCCCACGAGTGAGAGCGACAAATTGGCGATCCGCACCACGACATTGGCCGAACTCATGAGCTCGCCGACCAGGAGGAAGAACGGGATCGCCAGCAGCGCTTCGGAATCGACGCCGTCAAAGACCTTCTGGATGATCGCCGCCAATGAGACGTCGGTCAAAAGCGCGCCGACGAACACGCCGGCCATCAGCGAGAACGGAACGGGCACGCCGAGATAGCCGAAGAACAGGAAGCAGAACGACATCAGCCCGAGGATGACGGGTGCGCTCACGGCCGCGCCCTCATCTGGACGTTGGTATCAACCGGTGGAATCGCCAGATCATCCTCCGGCGGTTCGGGATGATCGAAGCCGTTGCGGATGCCGTTGACCAGTTGCTCGACCGTGAACAGCGCGATCAGCGCGCCGGCCAGCGGGATCACCGCATAGAGCGAGGCGATCGGCGTGCCCGAAGGCAGCCGAAAACTGCCAAAGCCCCTGAGATAATTGATGTAGCCGAACCAGATCAGGCAAAAAGCGACGCCGAGCACGACAAGCCGGATAATGATCTCGACGATCAATCGCGGCGTGCCGTGCAGCGCCTCGGAGACCGCAGTCAGATACAGATGATCGTTGCGGCGGGTCGCCACCGCGGCGCCAATGAAGATCGCATAGATGAACAGCGTAGAGGTGACTTCCTGCAGCCACAGCCAGGGATGACCGATGGTGCGCGTGACGATGTCGAACATCACCGACAGCGAGAATCCGAAGCACAACAGCCCGCAAATGATCATCAGGACCAGTTCGAGCCTGTCGAACGACCGCCATTTCAGGTGATGCTGCCGCTGCAGCACCAGTTTGTCGGCGATGGTCATCGTCAGGCTTCCCCAGAGCAATCGGCAAAGACAAAGGCCTCATCATGAGGAGCGGCCCTTGGGCCGCGTCTCGAAGGATGAGAAACGTGCATCGCTTCCATGGTTCGAGACGCGCGCAAAGGGCGCGCTCCTCACCATGAGGACTTCAGTTAATCGCCCGGATCAGCGTCTTGATCTTGTCCGCATGCGGGCCGAGCTCCTTGGCGAGCTTGTCGAGATAGGGATCGGCGATCTTCTGGAAGCCCGACTTGTCGACATCGGCGACGATCTTGACGCCCATTTTCTCAAGCTTCGCCGCCGCTGCACGTTCCAGATCGAAGGCGCGCTTGGGCTCCTGCGTGCTGACGTCCCGCGCCGCCGCCTGCACCCACTGCTTCTGGTCGGCGCTGAGACTCTGCCAAAGCTTGTCGCTGATCCACAAAATCGCGTTGTTGGCTTCATGCTCGGTCATCGACAGCACGGGGGCTACTTCGTAGTGCTTGTTGATGAGGTAGACGTTGACCGCGTTCTCGCCGAAATCCATCACGCCGGTCTGCAGCGAGGTATAGACGCTGCCGAACGGCATATGCACGGTCTGGGCGCCATAGGCGGCGAACATGGTGTCTTCGGTCGCGGTGGCCTGGACGCGGACCTTGTATCCCTTGAGGTCTTCGACCTTGTGCACTTCCTTTTTGCCGTACATGTGCCGGAAGCCCTGGGTGCCGAGCCCGATCGCGTGAATGCCCTGGACGGTGTCGTCGATCATATCCCGGACCGCCTCGAACACCTTGGGGTCGCCGAGCGCCTTAATGTCGTGTTCGTCCGACCGAAACAGATAATGCAGCGACATGACGCCGGCCTGCGGCGAGATCGTCGAGGTATTGGCCGAAGAGACGATCGCGAAATCGATATCGCCCGATCGCACCAGTTGCAGGATCTGCGACTCCTGCCCGAGCTGCGCGCCCGGAAATTGATCGACCAGCATCGCGCCCTTGCTCAGTTCCTTGAGCTTGGCGGAAAAGATGTCGTAGGCGATGCTGTAGCCGGAATTGAGCTGCTGATCGTGGGCGAAGCGATAATGTTTCGTTTCTTGGGCGCCTGCGCTGGCTGCGAACGTGACCAACGCAACCGCAACCAGACCACCGATAATTCTTGCCGGATAATTCACCGTTTCCCCCTTGTTATGATTTTGCCGGATCATCCCATCGGGGTCGCAAGATTGTCAATCAGACATCGTGCTAGGGAGCGAGATCGATTTTGGTCTTCACCTCTCCCCTTGTGGGAGAGGTCGGATTGCATCGCAGATGCAATCCGGGTGAGGGGTTACGGACTATCGATGGACCTGAACCCCTCACCCCAACCCTCTCCCACAAGGGGAGAGGGAGCGCACCGCCGGTGTTGTTACAGATCAACCCAATCTTGGCTTCCTCTAATTGATTGCCTGGATCAGGTTCTTGATTTTTTCGGCATGCGGGCCGAGTTCCTTGGACAGTTTGTCCAGATAAGGGTTGGCAATCGCGGTAAAGCCTGACTTGTCGACATCCGTGACGACCTTGACCCCGATCGATTTCAGCTTTTCCTGCGATTGATGCTCGAGTTCGACCGCTTTTGCCGGCTCGTTTTTGTTGACCTCGTCGGCGGCGGCCTGCACCCAGCCCTGCTGCTCCGGCGTCAGGCTGTTCCACAATTTGTCGCTGATCCAGATCAGGCTATTATTGGCCTCGTGTTCGGTGATCGAAAGTACCGGCGCGACTTCATAATGTTTGTTGGCGAGATAGACGTTGACGCCGTTTTCGGCGACATCGACCACGCCGGTCTGCAGCGACGTATAGACGCTGCCGAACGGCATATGCACGATCTGGGCGCCATAGGCCGGAAACATGGTGTCCTCGGTGGGCGTCGCCTGCACCCGCACCTTGAGGCCCTTCATGTCCTCGATTTTGCGGATCTCGCGCTTGGAATACATGTTGCGCAGGCCGAGCGTGGACAGCGCGATGACGCGGGTGCCCTGCACGGTTTCGGCGATCATCGCCTTGACGGCTTTCGAGACCTCGGGGTCCGCAAGCGCCTTGATCAGATGCGCTTCGGATCGAAACAGGAAATGCATCGACATCACGCCGGCCTGCGGCGACAGCGTCGCAGCGTTCGCCGAGGATGAAATGCAGAACTCGACGTCACCCGATTTGACCAGTTGCAGGACCTGCGGCTCCTGCCCGAGCTGTGCGCCCGGATACTGGTCGATCACCATGGTACCTTTACTGAGCGCCTTGAGCTTGTCGTTGAAGATATCGCCGACGATTCCATAGCCGGTCGTCTTTGGCTGATCGTAAGCGAAGCGATAATGCTTCACTTCCTGCGCACCGGCACTGGCAATGAACAAAACCGACGCCACGGCGATTGCCGCAACGGTCGTCCCTCGCGGATGTCCCATCTCGCTTCCCCCTGGATGTGTTCTGGTTCTTTTTTCCAGATCATCCCATCGGGGTCGTTTGAATGTCAATCAAACACGGCGTCGCGGGGATACAACGCAGGTGCGAGATGGAGGGCGTGGTCGTTAAGGCGTCACAATCAGCCGCTTGCGCCGGCCTCATTCTGAGGAGCGGCGCCTGCGCGCCGCGTTTCGAAGGATGGAAACAACGAATGGACTCGCGGCCATCCTTCGAGACGCGCGCAAAAGCGCGCTCCTCAGCGTGAGGTCGGAGATGCATTTACCGGCTGGCCGCGCGAACGCAGGCCTCTCCCGGAGGAACGGGCCTACCCCTTCCCCGTGCCGCGCATGAAGTCGAAGTCGCAGCCTTCATCGGCTTGCAGGATGGTCTCGTTGAACAGATGCGCGTAGCCGCGTTTGGCCCAATCGGGCGTCGTCCGCGCCGGCAGCGCGGCGCGGCGCTTTTCCAGTTCGGCGGCATCGACCAGGAGATCGATGCTGCGCTTGGCGACATCGAGCCGGATCATATCGCCGTTCTTCACCAGCGCCAGCGGGCCGCCATCGGCGGATTCCGGCGTGATATGCAGCACGATGGTGCCGAACGCCGTACCGCTCATCCGCGCGTCCGAAATCCGCACCATGTCCTTGACGCCGGTGCGCGCGATCTTCATCGGGATCGGCAGATAGCCCGCCTCCGGCATGCCCGGCGCGCCCTTGGGACCGGCATTGCGCAGCACCAGCACATCGTCGGCGGTGACGTCGAGCGCGGGATCATCGACCCGCAGCGTCATGTCTTCCACGGAATCGAACACCACAGCGCGACCGGTATGCTGCAGCAGTTTGGGGCTCGCCGCCGAATGCTTGATGACAGCACCGCGTGGCGCGAGATTGCCGTGCAGCACCGCCATCGCGCCTTCCGGCTTGATCGGATTGTCGCGCGGCCGGATCGCGTCCTGTCCCGGCACTTCTTCGGCGCCGGCCACGACATCGCGCAGACTGGCACCGGTGATGGTCTTCGCATCGAGATCAAGCAGATCGCCGAGCTGCGCCATCAGTTTCGGCACGCCGCCGGCATGGTGGAAATGCTCCATGTAATGCGCGCCCGACGGCTTGAGGTCGATCAGCACGGGCACTTCGCGGCCGAGCTTGTCGAAGGCTTCAAGATCGATGCGATGTTCGGTGCGGTTGGCGATCGCGGTCAGATGGATCAGGCCATTGGTTGAGCCGCCGATCGCCTGCAGCACCACCTGCGCATTGCGGAACGAGGCCTTGGTCAGCAACTCGCTGGGCTTGGGCCCCTTCGCCTTGGCCATTTCGGCGGCGACCTTGCCGCTGGCTTCGGCGGAGCGAAAACGCTCGGCATGGGGGGCGGGAATGGTCGCGCTCATCGGCAGCGACAGGCCCATCGCCTCGGTGATGCAGGCCATCGTGCTGGCGGTGCCCATCACCATGCAGGTGCCGACGGACGGCGCCAGCCGGTTGCTGACCGCTTCGATTTCGACCTGGTCGATTTCGCCGGCGCGATGTTTGGCCCATAACCGGCGGCAATCGGTGCAGGCGCCCAATACCTCGCCCTTGTGATGCCCGACCACCATCGGCCCCACCGGAATCACGACGGTCGGCAGATCGGCGCTGACCGCGGCCATGATCTGGGCAGGTAGGGTCTTGTCGCAGCCGCCGATCACGACCACGGCGTCCATCGGCTGGGCGCGGATCATCTCCTCGGTATCCATCGCCATCAGATTGCGCAGATACATCGAGGTCGGATAGGAAAAACTCTCGGCGATCGAGATGGTCGGAAACACCATCGGCATCGCCCCCGACAGCATCACGCCCCGCTTCACCGCCTCGATGATCTGCGGCACGTTGCCATGGCACGGATTGTAGTCGCTGTAGGTGTTGGTGATGCCGACAATCGGCCGGCTCAGCGCATCGTCCGAATAGCCCATCGCCTTGATGAAGACCTTGCGCAGGAACAGCGAGAATCCAGCATCGCCATAACTCGTCAAACCTTTGCGCAGTCCATCAGCCATTTTCTTGTTTCCTTGGTTTCTAGCCGTCATTCCGGATGGTCCGAAGGACCAGACCCGGAATCTCGAGATTCCGGGTTCGATGCTGCGCATCGCCCCGGAATGACAATCTCATTTAATTAGCCTGTCGGAATGCCGCCAGCGGTTACTTCCATATCTTGCTCTTGTCGCCATTGAACTCGATGCCGCAGAATCCACCACCCTGGTAGAAATCGCCGACCGGATCGGGCCCGACCTTGGCCTGTTCGGCGAAGGCGTGTTCGCGGAAATCTTCGGCACGGCCGGTCGGGCGATAGCCGAGGTCGATGGCGCGATGATTGTCCCACCAGGAGCGCTCATTGTTGGAGGCGCCGTAGAAAATCTCGAAATGGATATCGGGATGATCGAGCCCAATTCGACACAGCTGCACCAGATCTTCCGGCTTCAGCCAGATCGCGAGCCGGCGGTGATCCAGCGGCTTTTCGCCGAAATTGCCGATCCGGATACACGTAACCCCGATGCCGTGCTTGTCGGCATAGAGCGCGCCGACGGCCTCGCCGAACACCTTGCTGACGCCGTAGCGGCTGTCCGGCCGCGGCTGCACGTCGTTTCCGATCCGGTGGTGCCGCGGATAGAAACCGACCGCGTGGTTCGAGGACGCGAACACGATGCGCTTGACGCCCTTCTTGCGCGCCGCCTCGAACAAATTGTAGGCGCCGATGATGTTGGCCTGCAGGATATCATCCCACGGGCCCTCGACCGAAAATCCGCCGAAATGGATGATGCCGTCGACCCCCTCGCAGATCGCCTCGACCTGCGCCGGATCGGACAGTTCGGCCGCTTTGAATTTTTCGTGAGCGCCGAGATCGGCGGGCGCCTTCAGGTCGCTCAGCAGCAGGTCCGGATAGATCGGCGGCAAAAGCTTGCGCAGGCTCGTTCCGATTCCGCCGGAAGCGCCGGTCATCAATATGCGTGGCATTTCATCCCTCGTTTCACTGGATTGAATTGAGTATGGCGCGGCAGCCAGATCGCGGCAAGGAGAACGCGATTCCTTGCTGCCGGAACGCGCCAGTGGTAGCAAATGCGCCCGGTGAGGCAACTAACCAATAACGAGAACAGCAAATGTCCAAGGCAGCATCCCCCCGCGCCGGTTGGCAGCAGGCGACCTATTATCCGGATCCCTGCATCCAGGCGCTCGATCCGCGCTTTGAAAAATACTGGCTGAAACTCTCCGCCGTTGAACGGCTCACGACCGGCCTGCGCTGGGCCGAGGGTCCGGTGTGGTTCGGCGACGGGCGCTATCTGTTGTGCAGCGATATCCCCAACCATCGCATCATCAAATGGGAAGAGGAAACCGGCGCGGTCAGCGTCTACCGCAAGCCGTCGAATTTCGCCAACGGCAACACCCGCGACCGCCAGGGCCGTCTGGTGACCTGCGAACACGGCGGACGCCGCGTCACACGCACCGAATATGACGGTTCGATCACGGTGCTGATGGATTCCTTCGAGGGCAAGAAGCTGAACTCGCCGAATGACGTCGTCGTGAAATCCGACGGCTCGATCTGGTTCACCGATCCGGTGTTCGGCCTGCTCGGCAATTACGAGGGC
Organism: uncultured Alphaproteobacteria bacterium; assembly: GCA_963790595.1. Taxonomy (GTDB): domain Bacteria; phylum Pseudomonadota; class Alphaproteobacteria; order Rhizobiales; family Xanthobacteraceae; genus Bradyrhizobium. The sequence continues at coordinate 21,228 of CAWBPE010000026.1, forward strand.
TATGTCGCGGAATCCGAGATCGGCATGAACGTCTACCGGATCGACGGCGCGACCGGAAAATCCACCATCGTCGCCGAGGGCGTGCTCGGGCCCAACGGGCTGTGTTTCTCGCCGGACGAAAAGATTCTCTACATCATCGAATCCCGGGGCGTGCCGACCCGCAAGATCCTCGCTTACGATGTATCGCCTGATGGCGAGAAGATTTCCAACAAGCGCCTGTTCGCCGATGCCGGCCCCGGCACCCCCGACGGCATGCGCGCCGATATCGACGGCAATCTGTGGTGCGGCTGGGGCATGGGCGATCCCGATCTCGACGGCGTCGTGGTATTCGCGCCCGACGGCGTGATGATCGGCCGCATCGCCCTGCCCGAACGCTGCGCCAACCTCTGCTTCGGCGGATTGAAACGCAACCGGCTATTCATGGCCGCGAGCCAGTCGATCTACGCGCTGTATGTGAATACGCAGGGCGCGTTGGGGGGATGATCCTCAGTTCGTCATTCCGGGGCGATGCGAAGCATCGAACCCGGAATCTCGAGATTCCCCGATGCGCAATTGCGCATCTGAGGTCTAATGCTAACGCACCATCCCGGAATGACAGCTACATGATCCCCCCAAACGCAAAAACGCCGGAGCGGAATGTCATCCCGCCCCGGCGCTTTGATGTCGCCCTAAACCTTACGCGGCGTTGAAGCCGGCGATGGCCTTGACCTCGAGGAATTCCTCGAAGCCATACTTGCCCCATTCGCGGCCGTTGCCGGACTGCTTGTAGCCGCCGAACGGCGCGGTGCGGTCGTTCGGGACGCCCTGCAGATTGACGTTGCCGGCGCGGATGCGGCGGCCGACCTTGCGGGCGGACTCGACGGTGTCGGCGGAGACGTAACCCGCCAGACCGTAGGGCGTGTCGTTGGCGATGCGAACCGCGTCTTCTTCGTCCTTGGCGCCCATCACCACGAGCACCGGCCCGAAGATTTCCTCGCGCGCGATGGTCATGTTCTCGGTCACGTCAGCGAAGATCGTCGGGCGAACATAGAAGCCCTTGTTGACGCCTTCCGGCAGACCCGGACCGCCGGCCACCAGCGTCGCGCCTTCCTCGATGCCCTTCTGGATCAGGCCCTGGATCTTGTCCCACTGGCCACGGTTGACGACCGGTCCGATGGTGGTGCCTTCGGCGCGGGGATCGCCCGCTTTGGTCTTGTCGGCCACGCCCTTGGCGATCGCGGCGACTTCCTTCATCTTCGACAGCGGCACGATCATCCGGCTCGGCGCGTTGCAGGACTGGCCGGAGTTGTTGAACATGTGCATCACGCCGCCGGTTACCGCCTTGGTCAGGTCGGCGCCTTCGAGGATCACGTTCGGCGACTTGCCGCCGAGTTCCTGGCTGACGCGCTTGACGGTCGGGGCCGCGCGCTTGGCGACATCGATGCCGGCGCGGGTCGAGCCGGTGAACGAGATCATGTCGATGTCCGGATGCTCGCTCATCGCGGCGCCGACTTCAGGGCCGAGGCCGTTGACGAGGTTGAACACGCCCTTCGGCACGCCGGCTTCATGCAAGATCTCGGCGAAGATCAGCGCCGAGGTCGGCGTGAATTCCGACGGCTTGAGGATCATGGTGCAGCCGGCTGCGATCGCGGGCGCGACCTTGCAGGCGATCTGGTTCAGCGGCCAGTTCCACGGCGTGATCATGCCGATGACGCCGACGGGTTCGCGCACCACCACGGCAGAGCCGACGGTTTCCTCGAATTCATACTTCTTGAGCACGTCGAGCG
>CAWBPE010000027.1:0-384424 GCA_963790595.1 uncultured Alphaproteobacteria bacterium
TGCCTTGAGGCCGGGAACCGTAAACAGGGTGGTATTGGGCAACCGCGGCACATTGTCGGCGAAGATAATCACCTCGGGGGTGTCCCGCAGGCCTGTTTCGAGACGATTTTGCAGGTTTTCGAGCCGAATGGCGTCGCTATCGAGGCTGGCCATCGCGGCCTGGACCGCAGCCCCGAAGCCAGCGATTCCCGCGACATTCTCGGTTCCCGCCCGGCGGCCCAGTTCCTGACCACCGCCACGTACCAGCGGATCGAAGCCGAGCACCCCCTCGGCCAGAACCACAGCGCCGACGCCTTTGGGGCCGCCGATCTTGTGCGCCGAAAGCGTCACCAGATCGGCACCCATCGTATTGATATCAAGAGATATCTTTCCGAACACCTGGATCGCATCGACGTGCAGCAAGCCGCCGGCAGCATGGACGATTTCGCTGGCTTCCTTAACCGGCTGAAGCGCGCCGGTCTCGTTATTGGCCCGCATCAGCGACACCAATGCGGGAGGCCGATCCCTGAGCATCGCGTGGAGACGCTCCAGATCGACCACACCCGAGCGCGTCACGCCGACGGTCTCGATTGCCCCAGACGGAAACCGGCCGCCCGCGAGAACCGAAGCATGCTCGATGGCCGAGACCACCAAGCGTTCAGCAGGCGGATGAGAGGCACGCCGAAGCCCCGGTGTCAGCGCCAGCGCATTGGCCTCGGTTCCCCCCGACGTAAAGACGACATTGCGGGGCAGCGCACCGACCGCGCCAGCGACCCTCGCCCTTGCATCCTCAACCAGCTTTCGGGCCTGACGGCCCTCCGCGTGGACCGACGAGGGGTTCCCCGCGAGATCCCATGCCGCAGCCATCGCGTCGCGCGCTTGCGGGCGCAGCGGCGTAGTCGCATTCCAGTCGAGATAGATCCGGTCAGGCATGGACGTATTATGATACCTTAAATGAGCGCATGTCGGGCTCGCCCGGCGCGTCCGACCTTATGCCAAGTGGCTACCCCGGCGTCTGCAGGCAATCGGCCGGCTAACACTTTGAACGCATTATGCGATGTTCATGAAGCTTGCTTTTTGCCCCTCGCCTCATGCTAGAACGCGGCCTCCAGTTCACCCAGCGCCATCAGCTCAAGCCTGATGGCGCCTGATCCGCCCCTTTCTCCTTGCCGAGGCTTCCTTTGTGAGCCCGGCGCAAAGGCGGTTGATTTGCCAAGCGATCAATCAAGGGATCCTGATGCCTGAAGTTATTTTCACCGGCCCCGCAGGCCGCCTCGAAGGCCGTTATCATCCGGCCAAGCAGAAGAACGCGCCGATTGCGATGGTGCTGCATCCGCATCCGCAGTTTCACGGCACGATGAATCACCAGATCATCTATCAGTGCTACTACGCATTCGCGCACCGCGGATTTTCGGTGCTGCGTTTCAATTTCCGCGGCGTCGGCCGCAGCCAGGGCTCGTTCGATCACGGCACCGGCGAACTGTCCGATGCGGCGTCGGCGCTCGACTGGGCGCAGACCATCAATCCGGAAGCGCGCGCCTGCTGGGTTGCCGGCTTCTCGTTCGGCGCCTGGATCGGCATGCAGTTGTTGATGCGCCGGCCCGAAGTCGAAGGCTTCATCTCGATCGCACCGCCCGCCAATCTCTATGACTTCTCGTTCCTGGCGCCCTGCCCGTCCTCCGGCCTGATCGTGCACGGCGAAAAGGATGCGGTGGTACCGCCCAAGGACGTCAACACGCTGGTCGAGAAGCTCAAGACCCAAAAGGGCATTGTGATCGATCAGCAGGTCATCCCGGGCGCCAACCATTTCTTCGACGGCAAGTTGCAGCCGCTGATGGAAAGCGTGACCGGCTATCTCGACATGCGGCTCGCCAACGTTCGCTAGGAGCGGAAACGGCAATGGGCTCGTTCGTGGCTTTGCTGCGCGCGGTCAATGTCGGTGGCACCGGCAAGTTGCCGATGAGCGAGCTCAAGGATATCTGCGAGAAGCTCGGGTTCGAATCCGTTCGAACCTACATCGCCAGCGGCAATGTGGTCTTCACCAGCCGCAAATCCGAAGCCGCGATCAAATCGGCGCTGGAGAAGCGGCTGGCGGCCTATGCCGGAAAGCCGGTCGGCGTGCTCGTACGCAGCGCCGCCGAGATGGCGCAAGTACTGGCGGATAACCCATTTCCAAAGGCCGCGCCCAACCGCACCATGGCGGTGTTTCTCGATCAGGCTCCGCCAGCGGACACGATGGCCGGCGTTCGCGGCCGCAAGGACGAACAAATCAAATTGGGCCGCCGCGAAATCTATATCCACTACGACGAAGGCATGGCCCAGTCGAAGCTTGTCATTGCCGCCGCCAAGACCGGAACCGCGCGCAACATGAACACGGTTGCGAAGCTTGCGGAGATGGCCGCGGAAGCCTGAGCCAATCAGGCCGCCGCGCGGCTCTGCAGGTCTGACAACCATGAATTTCGGCGTGCGATGAAGGCGTGCAGCAGCGCGGGATAATCGGCGCTGACGGCTGATCGCACCGATGGCCGCGCGGCAAGCGATTGTCGCCACTGGGTCAGTTTCGGTTTGCCCGAGAGAATTCCGAAGTCGGCGATTTCATCGAACACATCGAAATAGCGAAACACCGGCCCGAACACCGCATCGACCAGCGAAAAGCGGTCGCCGTCAAACCAGGGCGAAGCCGCGACCCGTATCTCCAGCCGCGCAAACCGCAGCTCAAGCTGTGACGACTTGGCCTTGAACGTCGCTTCATCCGGCGCCGCGTAAAATCCCGCGATATCATTGAGCACGCTCGATCCGAATTCGATCCAGCCGCGATGCTCGGCGCGGGTTAACGCATCGGCCGGATGCAACGGCTTCGGTTCGGTTTCCTCGAGATACTCCAGGATCACGGCGGATTCGAAAATTGCGCTGTCGCCGACCTGCAGCACCGGCGTCTTGCCGAGCGGAGAGAGCGCCAGAAACCAGTCCGGCTTGTTGGCGAGATCGATGTCGATCCGCTCGAAACCGACGCCCTTCTCGGTCAGCGCGATCACCGCACGCTGCACATAGGGACAGAGCTTGTGGCTGATCAGTTTCAACGGCGCGGCCATTGCCGATCTCGCGAGTTAGATGCATTTGCATCCAACTAAATGCAAATGCATGAATTTTGTCAAGTTCAGTGCGTAGGCGTCAACAGCAACTTGATCATGGACGCGCGATGATGCCGCCCGTCATCGGGATCGGAACACCGGTGGTCGCGGGGTAGCTGAGCGGGAGACCCTTCAGGCCCCGTGCTGCGAGGAACCCGAACGCCTGCGCTTCGATCGCGTCGGTCGACCAGCCCAAGGCGTCGGCGGCTTCGACGGTGGCCGGCGCCAGCCGCTCGCGCAGCATCCGCAGCATGGTGAGATTGCGCGCACCGCCGCCGGCCACGACCCAGCTCTGCGGCGCCTTGGGCAAGTGCGGCACGATCCGCGCGATTGCCGCAGCCGTGAACCCCGTCAGCGTCGCGGCGCCATCGGCCGGCGACATGTCGGGCAGCTTCAGCGAAGCGAAGTCATTACGGTCCAGTGATTTCGGCGGCGGCAGCGCAAAAAATGGATGCGTCAACGCCCGGGCGATCCAGGCCTCATTGGGGGTGCCCTGGGCCGCGAGGCGGCCTTCATTATCGAATGCCTGGCCGGTTACGCCGCGGCGCATGAAATCATCCAGCAGCGCATTGCCAGGCCCGGTATCGCAGGCGATCAGGGTGTCGGCGCCATCGATATAGGTGATGTTGGAAACGCCACCGATATTGAGCACCACCATCGGCCCCTCGCGCTCCAGCGACTGGGCGAGTGCACGATGATAGACCGGCACAAAGGGCGCGCCCTGCCCGCCGGCCGCGACATCGGCGGCCCGGAAATCATGCATCACCGGGATATGGATCGCCTTGGCGAGCGCCGTGGCGTCGCCGATCTGCACGGTCATCTTCTGCGCCGGCCGGTGCAGCACGGTCTGGCCGTGAAAGCCGACAATATCGATTTCCTCGCGGGCGATGCGGTGCTGGGCGGTAAAGCTCGCGACCGCTTCGGCATGCGCCAGGGTCACGGCGCGCTCGGCCTCGCGCAGGATGCCGGGTCGCGCATCGCGCTGCGGCAGGTTCACGGCCTCTGTGAGGGCCTGGAGCAGCAGACCGCGCTCTTTGTCGGTATAGGGGCGGTATCCGGAAGGGCCGAACGCCCGGACGCGCCGGCCGTCGGTTTCGATCAAGGCGACATCGACCCCGTCGAGCGAGGTGCCGCTCATCAGACCGATTGCCGTCAACATCATCGCCGTGGCGCCTTCTCGATATTCTGTCCTTGCCGCCTTGCCCTTAATGCCCTGCCATTGACGCCCGGCTTGTGCCAAACCGGCGCATCTTATAATGCCACAGCGCGCCGGCCAGCGGCAGCCTATTCCGCAGGGTTCCGCAACTCGTTACAAATACCGTGAAATAAGAATGATCAGAGTCGCACAGAAATGACCGCTTTCAAATCTGATTTTCTCAATGTGCTGCAGAGCCGCGGCTTTATCCATCAGATTTCAGACCCGGACTCGCTGGATGCGCTGGCGGCCCGCGGCGAACTCACGGCCTATATCGGTTTCGACTGCACCGCCCCCTCGCTCCACGTCGGTTCCATGGTGCAGATCATGTGCCTGTACTGGCTGCAGCAGACCGGCAACAAGCCGATCGCCCTGATGGGTGGTGGAACCACCCGGGTCGGCGATCCCTCCGGCAAGGACGAGACGCGCAAAATCCTCTCGATCGAGGACATCGAGCGCAACAAGGACGGCATCAAGCAGGTGTTCTCCAAGTTCCTCACATTCGGCGACGGCAAGCACGACGCTGTCATGCCCGACAATGCGGAGTGGCTGACCAAGCTCAACTGGATCGAGATGCTGCGCGATATCGGCCGGCATTTCTCGGTCAACCGCATGCTGGCGATGGATTCGGTCAAGCTGCGGCTCGAGCGCGACCAGGAGATGAGTTTCATCGAATTCAACTACATGATCCTGCAGGCCTATGATTTCGCGGTGCTCAACCAGCGTTACGATTGCCGCCTGCAGATGGGCGGCTCCGATCAATGGGGCAACATCGTCAACGGCATCGATCTCGGCCGCCGCATGGGCACGCCACAATTGCATGCGCTGACGACGCCGCTGATCACGACATCGTCGGGCGAGAAAATGGGCAAGACCGCCAGCGGCGCGGTCTGGCTCAACGCCGACATGAAGAGCCCCTACGAATACTGGCAGTTCTGGCGCAACACCGACGATGCCGATGTCGAGCGCTTCCTGAAGCTGTTCACGACGCTGCCGCTGAACGAAGTCGCCCGGCTGGCGGCCTTGCAGGGCGCTGAGATCAACGAGGCCAAGAAAGCGCTGGCGGATGCCGCGACCACGCTTCTGCATGGCGCGGAAGCCGCGCGCGTCGCAGCCGAGACCGCGCGGCAGACGTTCGAGGAAGGCGGGATCGCGGAGAACCTGCCGAGCATCGACATTTCACGCGGCGAGTTGGAAACCGGCATCGGCGTGCTGGCGTCGTTCGTCAAGGCAGGCCTGGTCGCGTCAAATGGCGAGGCCAGGCGTCAGATCAAGGGCGGCGGCCTGCGCGTCAACGATGCTTCCGTCACCGACGAGAAGATGACGCTAACACCCTCCGACCTCACCGCCGAAGGCGTGATCAAGCTGTCGATGGGCAAAAAGCGCCACGTCCTGCTCCGGCCTGCATAGGCGCATTCGCTTTTGACACTTGCCCGGGAACGCAGAAACGCGCTCCTTGCTGGCAATGGACGAGAAAACACATCAGGGGGAAACCGTAACGAAGCCGCTGAAGCCGGCGCGCGTCGCACTCAACGTGCTTGCGTTGTGTTTCGCGCTATCGGTGCTCGGCCGTGGCCTTGGCGAAAGCTTCACGGTCTTTCTCAAACCGATCTCGGAGAATTTCGGCTGGGACCGCGCACAGGTCGTCTCGGTCTACTCGCTATCGGCGCTGGCCGGCGGTTTGGCCTCGCCACTGATCGGCCGGCTATTCGACTATTCCGGCCCCCGCAGCGTCTATTCGCTCGGGCTTTTGCTGCTGGGCGGCGCGTTCCTGTTCGCCGGACATGCGGAGCATCTGTGGCAATTCCAGTTGAGCCTCGGGCTTTGCCTCGGCATCGGCATCGCCTTTATCGGCAACGTTCCGAATTCCATCCTGCTCGGCCGCTGGTTCGGGCCGCGGCTGCCGACCGCAATGGCGATCGTTTATTCCGCGACCGGCGCCGGCGTTTTGATCCTGCTGCCGGCCTCGCAGGTGCTGATCGATCATTGGGGCTGGCGCGGCGCCTATCAGGTGTTCGGCTGGGGCGCGTTGTTGCTGCTTTTGCCGCTGTTGCTATTGCCGTGGCGGCTGTTCTCCAGCGGATCGCCGCACATCGCCAAGCGCGCCGCCGAAGATTTCATCGACGAGGGCTGGACCTTGCTGAGCGCGATGCGCCACCACGCGTTCTGGGCATTGTTCTCGACCTTCTTCTTCACTGCCATCGGCATGTATGCGATTTCGCCGCAGGTCGTGGCCTATCTGATCGATGTCGGCTTCCCGCCATTGCAGTCTGCGACCGCCTGGGGTTTCAGCGGCGTCGTGCTGCTGTTCGGCATGCTCGGCATCAGCTGGCTCGACGGCATCATCGGCCGCCGGCCGTCGGTGCTGTTCAGCTACGCACTCTCGATCGTCGGAATTTTCCTGCTCTGGCTGCTGCAATGGTATCCGAACATCTGGGTCTTGACGGGCTTTGTGGTTTGCTTCGGCAGCATGATCGGCTCACGCGGTCCGCTGTTGACCGCAACCGCGATGAAGATCTTTCGTGGCGAACGGGTCGGCACCATCTACGGCACCATTTCGATCGGCAGCGGGTTGGGATCGGCGTTCGGCTCCTGGAGCGGCGGACTGATCCACGACTGGAGCCACAGCTACAATCCGCTGATCGCGTTCGCGCTGGTCGCCGTGCTGCTTGGAATGATCCCGTTTCTGGTGGTGCCGGCGCTGCGACGCTAGCGAGGGCCAGACCGAGCGTTCAATTATTACCGGTCGACGGAAACTCGATCGGATTGTTCTGCTTGCCGGTATTGAACTCCATGATCTTCCTGGAGACACCGGGGAATATCGCCGAAATCGGATTAACACGGAGCACTGGTTGGCCCAGCGTGCCGACGACTTCATAGGTGATGCCGAACAGCCCTTCATTGCTGCCGCCGCCCAGGAACAGCCCCAGAACAGGAATCTGGCCGGCTATGTTGTTCAGCCCGTATAGCGGAATGAACGTGCCGCTCATGCGTAGCTGGCTTTGGGCATCGATAACGCCTTCAATAGTGCCGCCGATCGTCAGCCCCTTCACGACGCCCTCGCGGATCGTGAGCTGGCCGTTTTGCCGGGTGAATTCCGCGCGCAGCCGCGAGAAGGAAACGCCGCCTTGCGGGCCGGGCTGGCCACCCGCGGCCAACCGGTCGAGCGACGCTTCGCCCTTGATGGAGAAATCGCGAACGCTGATCAGGCCTTCGCGCGCACCGGGTTCGACGGTCGGCGGATCCATCGCCAATTGAAGCGTGCCACCGACCAGTTTCGAGTAAGTGTCGACGAAGCGGAAGAAGGCGCCGGCGTCGTTGGTCTCGAGGTAAATCACGTCGCGTCCCTGCGTCCGGCCGCGCAAATCTCCGGTTAGCAGCGTGTCGCGTCCAAGCTTGCCGCTGAGCGCAAAGTTTTTGATGATGCCGCCACGCCGGGATAATTTCGCATCGACGCCGCGCAGCGCTTCGCCAAAATAGCCTGCGACTGCGCCGAGCTTGATGTCCAGATCGAAATCGACATTCTTGGCTTTGGCTTTAGGGTCGTCCTTGCCCGAAATCGCCGATTTGAGGAAGCCGCGGCCGTCGAACACGTCGCCGCGCATCGTCACCTTGAGAACGCCATCGGGGCCACGATCGGCCCGCAGCGAAGTCTTGTCGCCTTCGGAGGGCGAATAGACCGGGAAGTTCACGCCGATCAACTCGCCATTCTGATCGATTTCCACCGATCCCTTGATCGACACACCGCCGCCGTCGACGACAATGTTTTCAAGGCGGGTGGATTGCGGGGTCTGGACGACGTTGAAGACCGCGTGGCTCGACTTGCCCGGCAACTTGACCCAGCCCGGCAGGATGTTGTCGAGCTTCAACTGGGTCAGGTCGGCGTCGAAGGCAAGACGGCTGGCTTCGCCGATCTTGCCAATCAGCTTGATCGGGACCGAGCCGCTAACCGCCGGCCCAAGATCGAATCCGAGACGGGCGCGGCTCGCTTCATCGAGCGTCGCCTGCAATTTGATATCGGCATCGCCCTCGTTCGGCTTGCGATAATCCAGCGAGGCCGGCTGCCCGTTGATCTTCACATCGCCCTTGACCTGATAGCCGGCATTGTTGGCGACGATCTTCAGCGCGTTGGATTCGAGCTTTTGATTCATCACGATACGGTCGGCGGCAAAGCCACCGAGGTCCGCCGTGACGGTATAGGTTGTGTCGGCCTTGGTCAGTTCGCGCTTGATCGGCAGACCGAGATTGACCACCGCGGAAATCGTTCCCTTGCTCGCATTGGGATCGATCAACGTGCCGGAAATATCGCTGAGCTTGTCGGAGGCGAGAATTTCCGCCACCGCCGGTACCGGGCCGTCGAGCCGGAATTTAACCCGGGCCGGCGACGGCTTTGGCGCCATGTCCGGCACCTCGAACACAAAATCCGAAATGTTGAGTTTGCGGCCCGCGGGCGTATCGGCCACCGCCTGCCCGATCGTTACGGTCGCGGTGCGGCCGGTCACATGGGCTTTCAGATCCGCATCGCGCACCAGCGGCAGATCATCCACGGGCCGCAACGTCACGCCGCTGGCGACGATGTTGACCGCGAGGCCGTCGTCGGGAATCGGCGGGCCCTTGCGCGACAGGTTTTTCACCGGCGAATTGACGCCGATCTCGATACGCTGAAGCGAGCCCTTTTCGACCCGGCCGATTACCCATTCGCGAACTTCCGGAACGATGATGGTCGGCCAGATCCGCTTGAGCGCAGACGCCGACATCGGCGTTCCCGCAAAACCAAGCTGCAGGCGTGCCTCCCCCGAATAATCGACGCTGCCGCTTCCGGCGACGCCGATATCGCCGTTGCTGATGTCGGCCTGCGTCAGCAGCACGCGTTTCTTGTCGGTGTCGAAGCGCATGCCGATCGCGATGCGGTTGAAAATCAGCGGCGGTTCGTTGTCGATGCCGGCCAGCACGATGGTGCCGCCGCTGAAACCTAACTGCCAATCGGTCACGCTGTCGTTGGGTGGCTCGAGATGCGCCAGCAGCGTAATCCTGTTCGCACCGGACACGATCTTGAACGGTGCCACCAGCACGCGCCGCCCCGCGTCCCATTCGAGGCTCACTTCGGTGGAATCGATCGCCATCGGATAATCCGGCGTATCGGTGTCGATGATGGTTCCGGGGCCGGAGGAAACTTTGCCGCGGAAATAGGTCGGCAGGCCGTCACGGCCCAGTTCGCCCTTGAGTTCACCAGAGAGCACCAGATCGGCGTTGTAGGTCAGTTCCTTCACCCGCAGCGCCAACAGGATATTTGCCGCCGAGACCTTATCGGCCCGAATATCGACCGATCGCACGCCGTTCGACGGTGGCCCGACCGTAACGCGCAGCGACCAGGCATTACTGCCCTCTTCGCCCACGCTCAACGCCACCCCGCCGCCGCTCGGGCGGCGCAGGCTAAGCGTGATGTTCTGGAAAGTCCGTTTGTTGCCGCGCTGCTGATCGTCGACAATCAGGTTGCCGTTCTTCAAGCCGATTTCGTTGAGGTTCTGTCCGTCCAGTCCGGTCAGGCTCAGGCTGTCGAGCCAGTCGAGGCCAGCCAACAACCCGCTTTGCGTCGTGTCAGGTGTTGCGGCGGCGGACGGTGCCCCGGGCGAAACGGGAGAAGACGGGGATGGTGTTCCGGATGGCACCCCCTGGCGGGGGAATGTCGCGGGGATCCCCGCCTCTTTCTTCGAGGCGACGCCGGTTGCGAGCGGCCGTGCGTTATCCCCGGTCGAAACGGTCACATAGCCATCCGGCGTGATGCGGACCGACAATTCGGCATCCACCAGATTGAGGCTCTCGGCGCGAAGCCGCCCCATCAACAGCGCCGAACCGGAAAGTCTGACCTCGGCTTTCGGGGCGCTCGCCACGATGGCGTGGTCGCGATCTCTGACGATGATGTCGCGGATGCGCACCGCGATGCGAATCTTTCCGGCCCGTTCGATCTGGGTGCCGCCGACCTCGACGGTATTGCCGTTGCCGAGATTTTCCGCGATCGCCTGGGCCAGCCAGGGCGTCGCCATTTCCAGATTGATCGGACCGGCGCCAAGCCGCCACCACAGCGCGCCGAAACATCCCGCGAAGATCACCAGCAAGGCGGCGACGACGATAGCGAGGCGCTTTACCCAGCGTTCGCCGGCGAGCCAGTGGCGGACCGCTCCAAAGCGATCGTTGAACCGGTGAAAGCGGGAGGTCGGCTTCGACAATAGGCGGCGTGCGCGACGGCCCGCTGCCTCGTCGTGTTCCTGATCCCAATCGGCATCATCCCACTGCGAGAGCTGGACGTCAGCACGCGGATTTGACCCCTGGGGCGACGTATTCCTTGCCATTGCCTCTCGGTGCTGGCGCTGATTGTCACATTGATCGCCACCAAGGGCTCGCCCGTCGACACGCAACGAGCGCTCCCGTGTCGGCATGCTGCAATCCTCACCTACTAGCGTTGCTCGTCATCCGCCCCAAGGAGCCTTAACGAGCGGATGGGTGATGCGTCGAATTCCTTGTAAGTAGACTGCGAGGCCATCAGACTCGCCCGGCAGTCTGCTCAATTCCAGCTTGCCTCAATACCCTAATGATTGATCCGCGGAAAGCGACGAAAGGAAGGCGTATGTCCAAGAAAACGCGCAAGAAATCATCCAAACCCTCTACCGGCAAGGCGATCCGCGCCCAATCGGCGACATCAGCGAAAAAGGCTGCGACCAAGTCCGCACCAAAGTCGAGCACGAACACAAAAAACAGGCAAACCGGCAAAGCGACCGCGAAAGCATCGCACAAGGCCCCATTGAAAAAGTTAAAATCGCCGAGCCCAGCCAAATCAACGCCGCGGGCTACCGCTGCAACGAAAGCGGCCGCCGCAAAGCCGGCTGTGACCAAACCGGCCGTTACCAAGCCTGCAGTTACCAAGCCTGCCGTCGTAGATTCGCCGCTCAAGAAGCTCTCGGCCGAAAAGGCCAGCGGGTCGGTCGCTTCCCGCCCGGCCCCCGCCGCCGGTCCCTTGGCCGAGGGATCAAAGGCCCCGGCTTTCAGCCTGCCGCGCGACGGCGGCAGCACCGTCTCCCTTGGCGACTATGCCGGCAAGAAGCTGGTGCTGTTTTTCTATCCGCGCGCCGACACGCCGGGCTGCACCAAGGAGGCGATCGACTTCACCCGGCTGGCCGGTGCCTTCGCCGATGCGCAGACGGTCGTGCTTGGCGTTTCGGCAGATCCTCTGAAGGCCCAGGAAGCCTTTCGAAACAAACATGAGCTTACCACTCCTCTTGTTTCGGATGAGCAGCATGAGATGCTGGAAGCCTACGGTGTCTGGGGCGAAAAATCCATGTATGGCAGGACCTTCCTGGGTGTTCTTCGCACAACAGTTCTAATCGGAAAAGATGGTCGCATCATCAGGATTTGGCGCCATGTGAAGGTCGATGGCCACGCCGACGAGGTGCTGGCGGCCGCCCAGGCCGGCTAGTTCCCGGTGTGCTTTAGAGGAGTCTATTTGCTAAAAATTAACCATAACGAGGTCAAATCACCCCCGTAAATTTAGCCGTACGGAACTCATCTCCGACCGGCGCGGGAGTGCCGATGTCGTACCGTTCCGGTCATCACAGCGAGTATCCACAGCACCATCCGCATGACCACGGCAGGCCATTGGCCCGCCGCCCGGTCGCCGCCAGCCACGCGGCCGTGGCTGCCGCCATGCCCGCTCAGGACGGCTACACACTGGTCCACGCCGGCAAGCAGGTCCGGTTCGGGCCGGTGGTGTTTTGGATCGTGATCGGCACCGTGACAGCGCTCGGCATGTGGTCGGCTGCAACAGCAACTTATTTTGCGTTCCGTGACGACGTTCTCACCCGGCTGATCGCGCGCCAGGCGGAAATGCAATACGCCTACGAAGACCGCATCGCGGAACTGCGCGCCAAGGTGGACCGCACCACCAGCCGCCAGTTGCTCGATCAGGAGCAGTTCGACCAGAAGCTCGAACAGGTCATGCGCCGCCAGACCACGCTGGAATCGCGCGCCACGGCGCTGGGTGCAATTCCGGATATGCAGGTAACGGGGTCGATCAAGTCACCGTCGCGCGGACCCGCCGCAACGGACGCGCCTCCTTCCGGTACACCCAAACCCTCCCCGATCAGCGATACCGTGATCTTCGTGGCGCCGCCGGATCGCGAAGCGCGACTTGAGTCGCGGGCGCCGCTGAACAACAACCCGCAACCGAATAAATTCGCCAAGATCCAGGGCGTCGACAACGTGATCGTCCGCCTGCAGACCTCACTCGATCAGGTCGAGGGCCGCCAGATCGCGGCGCTGAGTTCGGTCGAAGACAGCATGGAATCGCGGGTACGCCGGATGCGCGGCGTGTTCAGCGATCTCGGCCTCGACATGGCGCAACTGGAAGCCGCCACGCCACGCGCGGGCATGGGCGGCCCCTATGTTCCCGTCAAGCTCGCCTCCGACGCCGGCCCGTTCGAACGTCAGCTTTACCGAATCAATATCACCCGCTCCCAGGTGGAACGCCTGAACCGGACGCTGGCGCTGGTGCCGTACCGAAAACCCGTGATCGGCGAAGTCGAATTCACCTCCGGCTTCGGCGTGCGCACTGATCCGTTCCTCGGCCGCCCGGCGATGCACACCGGTCTCGATTTCCGCGCGTCGATGGGCGATCCCGTGCGCGCCACCGCGAACGGAAAAGTCGCGTCATCGGGATGGGCGGGTGGTTACGGCCGCATGGTGGAAATCGACCACGGTAACGGCCTGTCGACCCGCTACGGCCATCTGTCCGAGATCGGCGTCAAGGTCGGCGACACCATCAAGATCGGACAGGTGATCGGCGCCGTCGGCTCAACCGGCCGATCGACCGGCCCGCATCTGCATTACGAAACCAGGATCGACGGCGAAGCGGTCGATCCGCAAAAATTCCTGCGCGCCGGCGTGCGGCTGAGCGCGGGCTGATAGCGCGCCCGGTCAGGTCGCGGTGCCTTTGGGGCGCGACATGATCTCGATCATTTTGCCTTCGTCGTCATCGGGCGCATGGGCTTTCGCCCTTGCGTAAGCCTGAACCGCGGCGGATCCGACCAACGGCGGATCACGCAGCAGGCTCTCGGCCAAAGCAACGGCATAGGCGGCATCCTTGTGCCGCAGCGCTGACGTAAAGGTCGCGCCGGAGAAATTCCGGGCGACCATGCGCCGGGAATGGCGCAGCACTTGCGGACTCGCGGCGACGCCGGTTTCGATCAATTCCAATACCAGCTTCATGTCGAGCCCGGCCTGTTCGGCGATCGCCAATCCCTCGGCAATTCCCGCGATCTGGATCGCTCCCATCAGATTGTTGATCAGCTTGTACACCGTGCCGGTGCCGACCGCGCCGAAATGCCGGATCGTGGTGCTGAGCGGCACCAGATACATCCGCGCCGCTTCGAGATCGGCGGCCTCCGCGCCGACCAGCAGCGTCAATTTTCCGCTTGCCGCAGCGTCCGGCAAACCCGTCACCGGACTGTCGATGTAGACGAGACCGCGTCCGCGCAGCTCCCGGCCGAGATCAAGCGCATGACGATACGACACGGTGGAACACTCGATCGCCAGCGTCCCGGCTTTGGCAGTGGCTGCCACGCCATCCTTGCCGAGCCACACCGAACGCGACGCTTCGTCGTCGGCGACCATGGTGACGACAGCATCGGCGCCCTCGGCCGCATCCGCCGGCGACGCCGCCCAGCGTGCGCCGCGCGCGATCAGATCGGCCGCCTTGGCCCGACTGCGATTCCAGACCGCCAGCGTAAAACCCGCATCGAGATAACGGCCGGCCATGCCATGGCCCATGCGCCCGAGACCGATGAAGGCGACATGAGGCATGGTCTATTCTCCTTAAGTCAATCCACGTCCTCGACGGCGCCAGGCGAAGCGCCGAAGGCCCGCTGTGCCAGTGTCGCGGCCATGAATTCATCGAGGTCGCCGTCGAGCACGCCCGAGGTATCCGAGGTCTGCACGCCGGTGCGCAAATCCTTCACCATCTGATAGGGCTGCAGCACATACGAGCGGATCTGGTGGCCCCAGCCGATATCGGTCTTGGCGGCCTGATCGGCGGCGGCCTGCTCTTCGCGCTTCTTCAATTCGATTTCGTAAAGCCGCGCGCGCAGCATGTCCCACGCTTGCGCCTTGTTCTTGTGTTGCGAACGCCCGGCCTGACAGACCACCGCAACGCCGGTCGGAATATGCGTCAGCCGCACGGCGGATTCGGTCTTGTTGACGTGCTGACCGCCGGCGCCGCCCGAGCGCATGGTGTCGGTACGCACGTCGGATTCCTTGATATCGATCTTGATGCTGTCGTCGACCACCGGGAAAATCGCGACGCTGGAAAACGAGGTGTGCCGGCGCGCATTGGAATCGAACGGCGATATCCGCACCAGCCGATGCACGCCCGCTTCGGTCTTCAGCCAGCCATAGGCGTTGTGTCCGCTGATCTGGATGGTGGCGGATTTGATGCCGGCTTCTTCGCCCTGCGTCTCTTCCAGATATTCGATCTTGAACCCGTGCTTTTCGGCCCAGCGCGTATACATGCGCAGCAGCATCGAGGCCCAATCCTGGCTCTCGGTGCCGCCTGCGCCGGCGTGGACTTCAAGATAGGAATCGAAACGATCGGCCTCACCGCCCAGCAACGCTTCCAGCTCGCGGCGCGCGACTTCCTTTTTCAGGGTTTTCAGCGCGGTCTCGGCTTCCGTCACCACGCCTTCATCGTTCTCGGCTTCGCCGAGTTCGATCATGCCGATATTGTCTTCAAGCTCGCGCTCGACCTTGCCGATGCCCCCGAGCGCGTCCTCCAGCGAGGTTCGCTCCTGCATCAGCTTCTGCGCTTTTTGCGGGTCGTTCCAGAGATTGGGGTCTTCGGCGAGCTTGTTCAGCTCCGCGAGGCGTGCCGTGGATGCATCGACGTCAAAGATGCCTCCTCAGCAGCCCGACTGACTGCTTGATCTCTTCAACGAGGCGTTCGACTTCAGCGCGCATGGGATCTCTGATCTGCGGCAAACGCCGCGACGACGGAAATTGTCAGACGGGATGTAGCGGCGGGCGCCGCAAAGCGCAACCGGTATCCGAGGTCTGCACGCCGGTGCGCAGGTCCTTCACCATCTGATAGGGCTGCAAGACGTAGGAGCGGATCTGATGACCCCAGCCGATATCGGTCTTGGCGGCCTGATCGGCGGCGGCCTGCTCCTCGCGCTTCTTCAATTCGATCTCGTAGAGCCGCGCGCGCAGCATGTCCCAGGCCTGCGCCTTGTTCTTGTGTTGCGAACGGCCGGCCTGACAGACCACCGCAACGCCGGTCGGAATATGCGTGAGCCGCACGGCGGATTCGGTCTTGTTGACGTGCTGACCGCCGGCGCCGCCCGAGCGCATGGTGTCGGTGCGCACGTCGGATTCCTTGATGTCGATCTTGATGCTGTCGTCGACCACCGGGAAGATCGCGACGCTGGAAAACGAGGTGTGCCGGCGCGCGTTGGAATCGAACGGCGATATCCGCACCAGCCGGTGCACGCCCGCTTCGGTCTTCAGCCAGCCATAGGCGTTGTGTCCGCTGATCTGGATGGTGGCGGATTTGATGCCGGCTTCTTCGCCCTGCGTCTCTTCCAGATATTCGATCTTGAAGCCGTGCTTTTCGGCCCAGCGCGTATACATGCGCAGCAGCATCGAGGCCCAATCCTGGCTCTCGGTGCCGCCTGCGCCGGCGTGGACTTCAAGATAGGAATCGAAACGATCGGCCTCACCGCCCAGCAACGCTTCCAGCTCGCGGCGCGCGACTTCCTTTTTCAGGGTTTTCAGCGCGGTCTCGGCTTCCGTCACCACGCCTTCATCGTTCTCGGCTTCGCCGAGTTCGATCATGCCGATATTGTCTTCAAGCTCGCGCTCGACCTTGCCGATGCCCCCGAGCGCGTCCTCCAGCGAGGTTCGCTCCTGCATCAGCTTCTGCGCTTTTTGCGGGTCGTTCCAGAGATTGGGGTCTTCGGCGAGCTTGTTCAGCTCCGCGAGGCGTGCCGTGGATGCATCGACGTCAAAGATGCCTCCTCAGCAGCCCGACTGACTGCTTGATCTCTTCAACGAGGCGTTCGACTTCAGCGCGCATGGGATCTCTGATCTGCGGCAAACGCCGCGACGACGGAAATTGTCAGACGGGATGTAGCGGCGGCCGCCGCAAAGCGCAACCGGTGCCGACTTTCCTTCGGAAAGCCTGTTATTGTTTGAGCATGATCTTTTCGGAAAACCGGTTCCCACTTTTCCGGATCGTGCTCTAGTACAGCCCGCCGGTGCCGGAACGCATGATGCTGCGATCAGCGTCCGGCGATACCGTGAGCGAGCGGCCGTCGGCATCGGCCACCCCGATGACCGAGTAATTATCCGGCGGCGCCGTACCCGGCTTGAAGGCTTCCAGAATCGTCCTGCCGGTGTCGCCCGGACCGGCGCGCATGCCGCTCTTGGCATCGACGCGGATCAGCTTGATTCCGGCAGGCACCTTGAACGGAATAGCGGGCTTGTCGGCGAGCGCGAGTTTCAGGAAATCGCGCGCGATCGGCGCGGCCAGATGGCCACCGGTCGCGGCATTGCCGTGCCCGAGCGGGCGCGGCTTGTCGAAGCCGAGATAGATGCCGACCACGATGTCCGGCGAGAATCCGACAAACCAGGCGTCTTTCGCCTCGTTGGTGGTGCCGGTCTTGCCGGCGATCGGCTTGCCGACTTCCTTGACGACCGTCGCCGTGCCGGCCTGAACTACGCCTTCCAACATCGACGTGATCTGATAGGCCGTCATCGTATCCAGTACCTGCTCGCGGCGATCGATCAGTTGCGGCTCAGGCTGGTTCTTCCAGCCGCCGGGAGCGTCGCAACCACGGCATTCGCGCGCGTCATGCTTGAAGATGGTATGTCCGTAACGATCCTGAATCCGATCGATCAGGGTCGGCTTCACGCGGCGGCCGCCATTGGCGAACATCGAATAGGCCGTCACCATCCGCATCACGGTGGTTTCGCCGGCGCCGAGCGCATAGGAAAGATAGTTCGGCAATTCGTCATAGACGCCAAACCGCCTTGCATATTCGCCGATCAAGGGCATGCCGATGTCCTGCGCCAGCCGCACCGTCACCGTGTTTAGCGACAGGCGCAGCGCGTTGCGCAATGTCGTCGGCCCGTTGTATTTGCCCGACGAGAAATTCTCTGGATGCCAGACACCAGCCCCCTGCCCCTGGTCGATTTCGATCGGTGCATCGACCACCACAGTCGACGGCGTATAGCCATTGTCCAGCGCGGACGAATAGACGATCGGCTTGAACGACGAACCCGGCTGCCGATAGGCCTGGGTCGCGCGGTTGAACTGGCTCTGGTCGAACGAGAAGCCGCCGACCATCGCCAGCACGCGACCGGTCCAGGGATCCATCACGACCATCGCGCCCGAGACTTCCGGCAGTTGCCGCAGCCGGTATTGGCCCTCAACGGGATTGCCGTCCTTGAACAGCGGATCGGCATAGATAATGTCGCCCGGCGACAGCACTTGCGCCAGCGACGTCGGCGTCTTGCCTTTTGTGGGCCCCGCCGCGGGCTTGGCCCACCTGACGCCTTCCAGCGTGATGATGCCGGTCTGGCGCTCCTTGCTGACCGCGCCACCCAATTCGCGGGACGGCTGAAAACCGATCCGCGCCGATTGATCGCTAATCTCCAGCACCACGGCCATTCGCCAGGGCGACACGTCCGACAGCGATTTGACGTCGGCGAGTTTCACGCCCCAGTCGCCGGAGATATCGAGCTTGCTGGTGGCGCCGCGCCAGCCCTGTGCCTCGTCGTAATTGACCATGCCGGCGGCCATGGTCTTGCGCGCCATCACCTGAATCTTCGGGTCGAGCGTGGCGCGGACCGACAGGCCACCTTCGTAGAGTTTCTTTTCGCCGTAGCGCTCGAAGATGTCGCGGCGAACCTCCTCGGCGAAATATTCGCCGGCGAAAATATGCGCGCCGTTGGTCCGGTTGGTGACGGCGAGCGGATCCTTGCGGGCCTTGTCGGCATCGGCCTGCTTGATCCAGCCGTTTTCCAGCAAACGATCGACCACGTAATTGCGCCGCTCGATCGCGCGGTCGCGGTTGCGCACCGGATGCAGCGCCGCCGGCGCCTTCGGCAAAGCGGCCAGATAAGAGGCTTCCGCAACGGTAAGTTCGTTCACTGACTTGTCGAAATAAACCAGCGAGGCCGCGGCAACACCGTAAGCGCCGAGGCCGAGATAGATTTCGTTCAGATACAGCTCAAGGATTTTGTCCTTGGAATAGGCGCGCTCGATCCGCATCGCCAGCAAGGCTTCCTTGATCTTGCGGGTGAACGACACTTCGTTGGTCAACAGGAAGTTCTTGGCGACCTGCTGGGTAATGGTGGAGGCGCCCTGCGGACGGCGGTTGGAGCCGAAATTCTGGGCGTAGAGAACGGCGGCACGCGCCATGCCGGAAAAGTCGATACCGCCATGCTCGTAGAAATTCTTGTCCTCGGCCGCGAGGAAGGCGTTGATGACCAGTTTTGGAACCGCCTGGATCGGCAAATACAGCCGGCGTTCCTTGGAATATTCGCCGAGCAGCGCGCCGTCGGCCGCGTGGACGCGCGTCATGACCGGCGGCTCATAATCCTGTAGCTGCGAATAATCGGGCAGATCCTTGGAGAAATGCCAGATCGCGCCAGCGACGCCGGCGACGGCCACCAGGAACACGACGGTTCCGGCGGCGAACAAGAAACCCAAGAACCGCACCAGCAAGCGCATTATCGATTATCCGTTCCAGCCCATGCGCCGTAAATGCCGGCGCTCCTCAGTGCGAATCCCGATGCGGAACAATGGCCCATTCCGCTCGGCCGAATAATACATTGCCCAGGGGGTCCTTTTGCTCGATTCCGACGACCCCGCGGAAGTTTTTTTATAATGCCGCCGCTGTGGCCAAACTAGGGCTTCCAGCATCGCGGTTCCCTTTTCAGCTAGCAGGCCTCTTCAATTGGCCGACTCCTTCAGTTAGCGGGCCCGGCGGTTGCAAGACGTTTGGCAAAGAAAGCATCAATGGCTTGCGCCACCGATCCGACGGTACGGGAACGCCAGTTCTCAGATACCAGATGTTCGAGATCGTCCTTGTTCGAGACATAGCCGAGTTCGATCAGCACCGAAGGCACGTCGGGCGCCTTGAGCACCCTGAACCCGGCGGATTTGAGCGGGTGCTTGTGCATCCGCGTGGTCGTCTTCATCTCGCCCATCAAGAGGCGTGCGAACCGGTTCGAGAAAGTCCGGGTTTCGCGCTGCGCGAGGTCGATCAGGATGTCGGCGACGTCGGTCGGCTCCTCGGTCAGGTTAACGCCGCCGATGGCGTCGGCCTTGTTTTCGGCCTCGGCCAGCCGCTCGGCCTCGGCGTCGGAGGCGCGGTCGGACAGCGTATAAATCGTGGCGCCCTGTGCATCGCCCTCGCGGCGCGGCAAGGCATCGGCATGGATCGAGACGAACAACGCGGCCGATTGCGTGCGCGCAATCTTGACCCGGTCATCGAGCGGAATGAACGTATCGTCGGTGCGGGTCATAACGATACGGTATTTGCCTGACTTTTCGATGCGATCGCGCAGCGCCAGGCCAAATCCCAGCACCAGGTTCTTTTCATATTCGTTGCCGGACGCCGTGCCATTATCGATGCCGCCATGGCCGGGATCGATAATGATCACAGGCCGCAAATCCGGCGGTGTGGCAGGTTTGGGGGCCACCTCCACTTTCGCCTCTATTGTCGGCACGGCATCCTTACCGACGGCGATGGCAGGCCGCAGCTCCGGCCGGCTGTCGGGCGCAAGCGACTGAACGAAGGTGGTGCGATCCACTTCTTCCAGTTCGAGCACCAGCCGCGGCGGCTGGCCGTTGGCCGCCTCCAGCATGGTGGAGCTCGCGATTCGCGCCGGACCATTCAGATCGAACACGATCCGGGAGCCGCCGGGCATCACCAGACCGTAGCGAAACGCCTTGATCAGCCCGCGCCCGGCAACGCCGGTGCCGGCGGGAAGCTGAAAGCTGACCTGGGGAATATCGAGCACCACGCGATAGGGATCGGCCAGCGGAAAGGCCCGAAACGGGATTGCCTTGTCGAGATCGAGAATGAAGCGGGTCTGCTTGCCGTCGCCGGCCAGCCGGGCGTCCGAGGCTATGGGAAGGCTCGGCGCCACGATCGGCTTTGAGGAGGGATCATCGGGTGCGCCCCCGACCGCGACCTGAGAACACAGCAATGCTGCGGCGCACAACAGCCCGCAGCTCAGCAAAACATAATGATTTGCGCGGCTCGCCAACGAATTTGTGCCTCCGAGCAGCCCTCTTACCGCAATAGAACCACAGGGTTAACTACTGCTTAAGGCTGCCGCGGCGAATAAGGCTGAGTGTTGCCCCTAGGCGACGCTTCCCTTGCGCGGGACCGTCAATCCACGTATGTACAAGGGGCTGACGGCTAAAACTCCCGGTTGTGTCGCGTTCAGCCTCCCGGTGCAGCGCCGGAACCTTCGAAAGCAAGAGGTTCCAGCGTCTTTCCGATCCCCTCCACAGCCAGCGCAGCGCGCGGCTGACAAGGAGGGGCGGTTTCGAGCCCGAGCGGCGTCCGGTCCCAGGTTACCATCTTGTTCCAGGGACGGCTTTAGACACGGCATAACCGATTATCGGGCCGCATGGCCCCGATATGCGATGGCCGGCAGGCGCTTTGGCGCCACGCCGGGCTTTCAGCGACCGACAAAGGCGGCGCCTTTTGCCGCCAACGTGTTCAGACGGGCCGACGCTTGATGCGCCAGACTGTGTTGCCGACGACGATCCAAGGAACCGCGCCGACGCGGAGCGAAAGCTCTGCGCGTCGCGTTGCTCCGTCCGGATCCCGATCGGCTCGGCGCCCCGGGTTGCGTTTTGGCCTTCCCCTCACCCCCGAATCAGGTGGACCGTCGCGTCACCCGGACGCGCCAAACGCGCGCACCGACATACGCGCCCGCCGCCGTCAAGAGTCCCAAAATGCCCAACAAAATGTTGATCGACGCCACCCACCCGGAAGAGACCCGGGTCGTTGTGGTCCGCGGCAATCGAGTCGAAGAATTTGATTTCGAGACCGCCCAGCGCAAACAACTGCGCGGCAATATCTACCTCGCCAAGGTCACGCGCGTAGAACCTTCCCTTCAGGCCGCCTTCATCGAATATGGCGGCAACCGTCACGGCTTCCTCGCCTTCAGCGAAATTCATCCTGACTATTATCAAATTCCGGTCGCCGATCGTCAGGCCCTGATCGAGGCTGACGAGCGCGCCCATCGCGAAGCCGAGGAAGAAAGCGAAAACCGCTCCAGCCGCGGCCGCCGTCCGCGTCACCGCAATTCGCGCCGCCGCGGCAGTGGCGAGCGGGTTCAGAGCGAGGTCATCGAGAACGCCGGCGCCGATCCGTCGCAGGCCGCTCAGCCGTTCGAGCATGCCGAAGGCGTGCACAGCGATGACGTCCACGAATCCTTGGATTCCGGTCATCACCACGCCGATGCCGAGCATCACGATCATGAACATCATCATGATGGTGAGCATTCGCATGACCACGGTCACGATCACGCGCATGACGAGCACGACCACGCCCACCCGCACGAGACGCCCGCCGTTGCGGCCTCGCCCGATATGCCGATTTCGATGGCGATCGAGGCTGCGCCGGCCCGCGCGGAAACCCACGAAGAACATACGCATGAAGGACATGCTCATGATGAACATGAGCACGAAGAAAACGGCCATGACGAGCGCTCTCACGAGGAGCAGGCGCACGAAAACGCCGCCCATGCCGACGATGCTGTTCATGCCGAACACGGCGAGCACGCCGATGAACACCACACCGCGCCGTCTCACGACGAACATGCCGCCGCCGGCCATGAACATCATGGCGACGAGCATCATGACGATGAAGATGATGGCGACGAGACCGAGGAAGAAGTCGTCGAATCCGTCGGCGGCGACGACGTCATGGAAGAAGTGCCCGAGCGCGCCTTCCGTCCGCGCCGTCAGTACAAGATTCAGGAAGTCATCAAGCGCCGCCAGGTGATGCTGGTGCAGGTCGTCAAGGAAGAGCGCGGCAACAAGGGCGCGGCGCTGACGACCTATCTGTCGCTGGCCGGCCGTTACGCCGTGTTGATGCCGAACACCGCGCGCGGCGGCGGCATCAGCCGCAAGATCACTTCGGCCCAGGATCGCTCGCGTTTGAAGGAAGTGGTGCAGGATCTCGACGTGCCCGAGGGCATGGGGATCATCCTGCGCACCGCCGGCGCTTCGCGCACCAAGCCCGAGATCAAGCGCGACTTCGAATATCTGATCCGGATGTGGGAAACCGTGCGCGACATGACGTTGAAGTCGCAGGCGCCGACCCTCGTCTATGAGGAGGGATCGCTGATCAAGCGGTCGCTGCGCGATCTCTACAACAAGGAAATCGACGAAATCCAGGTCGCCGGTGAAGCCGGCTATCAGGAAGCCCGCGATTTCATGAAGATGCTGATGCCCTCCAATGTGAGGGCGGTCCGGCAGTATCGCGACGGCCAGCCGCTGTTCTCGCGGATGGGGGTCGAGAGCCAGCTCGATGCGATGTTCTCGCCGACGGTGCAATTGCGCTCGGGTGGTTACATCGTGATCAACCAGACCGAAGCGCTGGTCTCGATCGACGTCAATTCCGGGCGTTCGACCCGCGAACATCACATCGAGGACACTGCGCTCAAGACCAATCTCGAAGCCGCCGAGGAAGTCGCACGCCAATTGCGCCTGCGGGACCTCGCCGGCCTGATCGTGATCGATTTCATCGATATGGACGAGAAGCGCAACAACCGCTCGGTCGAGCGCAAGCTCAGCGATTGCCTGCGGCAGGACCGCGCGCGAATCCAGGTCGGGCGCATTTCGCATTTCGGCCTGCTCGAAATGTCGCGCCAGCGCATCCGCGCCAGTGTGCTGGAGAGTTCGACGGAGCCCTGCCCGCAATGCGGCGGCAGCGGGCATGTCCGCTCGGTGTCTTCGGTGGCGTTGCAGTTGCTGCGCGGCCTCGAAGAGATTTTGATGAAGGGCGCGACCCACAATCTCGTGGTGCGCACCCGGACCGATGTCGCGCTCTACGTCCTCAATCACAAGCGCGGCCATCTGCGCGATCTCGAAAGCAGCTTCAAGGTCACGCTGAGCGTGATCGCCGATCCGACCGTGAGCGGCCAGCAATCATTCATCATCGATCGCGGCGAACAGGTGCATACGCTGGAAGCCGCCAAGGCGCTGCTGGCAGCGCAGGTCGCAGCCTTCCCGCCGCAGACCGAAGAGTTGTTCGACGAAGACGATCCGTTCGATGCGGAATCCGAATCCGAGATTGAAACCGACGAGACCGAAGGTCTCGCCGGCGATCAACCCGTCAGCGAAGCCAGGGACGGCGAACCCGATGCGGACGGCCACAAGCGCAAGCGCCGCCGGCGCCGGCGCGGCCGTTCCGGCGAGGCCCGCGAAGGTGTTCCCGTGCGGGACGACGCTGGCGTCGCGCACAGCATCGCGCCTGACGCGATTGCGGATGCGGGACCCGATGAAGGCGAATCCGACGAAGACGAATCCGAGGAACAGCCCGGCGTCGCGCGCACCGATCAGGCCGCAGGCGGCGAGCGGCGGCCCCGCCGTCGTGGACGCCGTGGCGGACGCCGCCGGCGTGGCGGACCGGAAGATGGTCTCGCCGGATCGATTGCCGACGAACTCGGACCGACCCCGGCTCCGGAAGTAACCAGCGCGGTTGCTGATTTCGACGGTTATACCCCTCCGCCAGAGCCTGCTCTGCCGGTGGTACAGCCGGAATCCATCGCTCCCCGGACCGAGCCGCAGCCCACCGCGGATCATGCGCATCAGGAAACCCGCGCTTCCTCACACGAAGAAACCGCTCAGGATGCCGAGCGCGCGGCTGCGCGGCGGCGTTCGACGGTCCGGGAAAAGGTCAGCTTCATGACCAGTGCGCAGCCCGAAGCGGCCGCGCCTGTGACGCACAGCCAGCCCGAACCGGCAGCAAGCCCGGCTCCGGCCGCCGAACCCGCTTCCGAAACAACGGACGCCCAGCCCCGCCGTGCGGGATGGTGGTCCCGGCGTTTTGGTAACGGCGAATAGGGCCATCTAAATTAGTGAAATAAAAACCGCCCGGCAAAACCGGGCGGTTTTTGTTTGGCGCTGATAGCGGAAATGTCTCGAACAGCATCGAGCAGAACAGATCGACGCTATCCCGTCGTGACCGCGGTCTCCAGATCCGACGCATCGACGGTCTTGTTGAGATTGGCGTGCAGCCGTTCGCGATCGAGTTCGCCCTCCCACCACGACACCACAACGCAGGCGACGCCATTGCCACAGAGGTTTGTCAGCGCGCGGCATTCGCTCATGAACTTGTCGACGCCAAGAACGATCGCCATCCCCGGCACCAGCCGCGGATCGACGACGGCCAGTGTCGCCGCCAGCGTGATAAATCCCGCGCCAGTAATGCCGGAAGCTCCCTTCGATGTCAGCATGGCGACAAGCAGGATGGTGATTTGCTGTCCGAGCGTCAGATCGAAACCCAATGCCTGCGCGATGAACAACGTCGCCAGCGTCATGTAGATGTTGGTGCCGTCGAGATTGAACGAATAACCGGTCGGAACCACCAGACCCACCACCGACTTCGAACAGCCGAGCCGTTCGAGTTTTTCCATCAGCGAGGGAAGCGCACTTTCCGAGGACGACGTGCCCAGCACGATCAGCAGTTCGTCCTTGATGTAGGCAAGGAATTTAAAAATCGAGAAACCGACGATGCGCGCGATAATACCGAGCACCACCAGGACAAAAAGCGCAGCGGTCATGTAGAACGTGGCGATCAGGCCGAGCAGATTGAGGATGGCGCCGGTTCCGAACTTGCCGATGGTATAGGCCATCGCGCCGAATGCGCCGATCGGCGCCACCTTCATGACGATGGCGATCACGCCGAACACCGCGTGCGATGCGTCGTCGATAAAAGAGCGCAAGGTGTGGCCGCGCTCACCGAGACCCATCAAGGCAAACCCGAACAGGATCGCAAACAACAGGACCTGCAGGATCTCGCCAGTGGCGAAGGCGCCGACCACCGTGTCCGGAATGATGTGAAGGAAAAAATCGACGCTCTTTTGCGCCTCTGCCTGCTTGGCGAAACCGGCAACCTTCTGGGCGTCGGCCAATGCGCTGCCGAAGCCCGCACCGGGCCGCACCAGATTTCCGACCAAAAGACCGATCATAAGCGCGAAGGTCGAGACGATCTCGAAATAAAGCAGCGCCTTGACACCGATACGGCCGACCTTGCGGGCATCCTGAATATGCGAAATGCCCGACACCACTGTACAAAAAATGATCGGCGCGATCACCATCTTGATCAGCTTGATGAAGCCGTCGCCGAGCGCCTTGATCCAGTCATTGGTCGCCAGGTCGGGCCACAACCAGCCCACCAGCACGCCGAGCACGATGGCGATCAACACCTGAACATAAAGGATTTTGTACCAGGGTTTCGCGGCGCGGGCCGGTGCCTCGGTTACCATCGTTGGCGCCATCAGTTTCACTCCCCCTGAATTTAAGGCGCTGTCCGTCGCTGCCGGCGCGGACCGCCCTGTTATCCGCTACAGCCAAAAGCAATTAGCTCAGGGGAGTCAATGCCGCCAACTCATTTTCCGGTGATCGCGCCCGCGGCAGATCCCGTCATCCAAGCCCAAGTCATCCAAGCCATTGCGCAATGCGCGCCACCGCTTCACGCATTTCGTCGGCCGAACGCGCATAGGAGAACCGGATGAACTGGTGGCCATGAATGGGATCGAAGTCGATGCCCGGGGTTGCCGCAACGCGTGCATGTTCCAGCATGTCACCGGCGAACTTCAAACTGTCGGAGGTGAACTCCGAAACGTCGGCGTAAAGGTAAAACGCGCCGTCGGCCGGCAGGAATTTGGTGAGGCCGGCGCGCGGCAGGCCCTCGATCAGAATGCGGCGGTTTTCCAGATAACCGCGCTTGATGTCTTCCATCTCCGCCCGGCCCTCGAACGCCGCCTCGGCGGCGATCTGCGACAGCGTCGGGACCGAAATGGAGAGATTTTGCTGTAGCCGCTCGATCGGACGCACCAATGGTTCCGGCACCACCATCCAGCCGACCCGCCAGCCCGTCATGCAGAAATATTTCGAAAACGAATTGATCACGAGCGCGTGGGGTGACAGCTCCGCCGCCGTGACCGCCGGGAATGCGTAGTCGAGGCCGTGATAGATTTCGTCCGAGATGAACCGGATACCGGCACTTTCGGCCGCCGCAATCAGGCTGGTCAGCGCCTCGCGGGACATCATCGTCCCCGTGGGATTGGCCGGACTTCCGACCAGCACACCCTTCAGGGGCGTCTTGCGGTGGGTCGCGAGCAGGGCTTCGCCGGTCAGGGCATGCCGGGTGTCGCTTGAGGTCTCGATCAGCACGGGCTCGCAGCCGAGTGCTGTGAGAATATGGCGATAGGGCGGATAGCCGGGCACGGTGACCGCGACCCGGTCGCCGGGCTCGAACATGGCCAGAAAGCCCAGGATGAACGCCCCGGACGAGCCCGTCGTGACCACAATCCGTTCGGCATCGACATCGCAGCCATAGGCCTCGCGGTAGTGGCGGGCGATGCGCCGGCGCAGCGAGGGGGTTCCCAATGCGGAGGTATAGTCGATCCGGCCGCCGTCGAGCGCGGCATGCGCGGCCATGATCGCCGCTTTGGGCGCCGAGGCCGCCGGTTGCCCTACTTCCATGTGGATGACATGGCCGCCGGCCGCTTCAATGCGCGCGGCGGCCGCCATCACATCCATCACCATGAACGGCGGAACGTCGCTTCGCCCCGATGCCGTCAACAGGCCCTTGGCACGGTCTCTCAGTGTCGCTTCAAGCATCGATATCTGCTATTTGAGCTGGCGCCCCAGACTAGCCGCATTCCGCGGTTTGGTAGGGCATATCGCGTATCCGCCCCGTCGCCAATCATTAAAGACTGCTCGATGCCGTTCCGCCCAGCGTTACGCCGTAAACCATCGAATCTCACCGCCGTCACCGTCGCAATCGCGCTGGCTCTGGCGCCGTTATCGGCATTTGCGGAAGAGAAGGAAAAAGGTCCGACGCTGCTGCGCGATACAGAGACCGAGCAATTGCTGCGCGACTATACGCGTCCGATCCTGCGCGTCGCCGGCCTCGAGAAGCAGAATATCAAGGTGACGATCATCAATGATCCCGCCTTTAATGCCTTCGTCGCCGACGGCCACCGCATTTTCGTGAATCACGGCGCATTGATGCAATCGGAAACCCCTAATCAGATTATCGGGGTGCTGGCGCATGAGACCGGGCATCTCGCCGGCGGTCATCTCGCCAAATTGCACGAGCAGGTCGCAGCCGCGCAAACACAGATGGTCATCGCCATGCTGCTGGGCGCCGGCGCGCTCGCTGCAGGCGCCAAGGGCAACGGCAATGGCGGTCTCGCCAATGCCGGCGCCGCCACGCTTTCTGCGCCGCAGGAAGTGATCCGCCGCAGCCTGCTCTCCTATGTGCGCGGCCAGGAAGAAAACGCCGACCGCGCCGGCGTGAAATTTCTGACCGCGACCGGCCAGTCCCCGAAGGGGATGTACGAGACCTTCAAGCGATTCACCAATGACAGCCTGTTCGCCGCGCATGGCGCCGATCCCTATGTGCAGTCGCATCCGATGCCGGCCGAGCGCGTCGCGGCACTTGAAGAGTTCGCGCATTCGAGCCCCTATTGGGACAAGAAAGACGATCCGGCCCTGCAACTGCGTCACGATATGATGCGCGCCAAGATCTCGGGCTTCATGGAACGTCAGGACACGGTCTATCGGCGCTATCCGCTATCGAATACCAGCCTGCCGTCACGGTACGCCCACGCAATCTCGACCTATCTGCATGGTGATCTGCAAAATGCACTCAGCCAGATCGACGGATTGATCCAGGTGCAGCCCAATAACCCCTATTTCTACGAATTGCGCGGCCAGGCGCTGCTCGAAGGCGGCAAGCCCGTGGAGGCGATTGCCCCCCTGCGCAAGGCCGTGCAGCTCTCGAATAACGCGCCGCTCATCGAGATGTTACTTGGGCAAGCGCTGGTAGGGGCCGATAATAAGGCCTACGCTGACGAAGCGGTCAGGATTTTGCAGGCTGCCGTGGCGCGCGAGAGCGAAGCGCCGCTCGGCTATTTGCAACTCGCGATGGCCTACGGCCGAAAGGGAGATTTGGCAGAAGCCGATCTGGCATCGGCACAGGCGGCTTATTTGCGCGGCGACAACAAGACCGCGCGCGATCTGGCTTCCCGCGCGAAAACCCGTTTCGCCGTCGGCACCCCCGGATGGGTCAAGGCCGACGACATCATCTCTTCGAAGCCGCCGAAAAATAACTGAACAAGCAAAACTGAAAACAAGAACAAACGTATCCAAGCAACGAGAAATAAACTGGCCTGATCTACAAGGTTTTCGAAAACCGGTTTTTACAAGAACTTGCCCCGGGAGAATTTGCCCGAGGACCAACTCAAGAGGATTTGCCGATGCCTCCGTTCCGCCTGCTCGCTCCCGCCCTGCCCGCTTTGTTCGCGCTTGCTCTGTGCGTCGCGCCAGCGGCTGTATCGGCAGAAACCTTCTCCGACGGCCAGCGCGGCGAGATCGAGAGCATCGTCAAGAACTACCTGGTCAGCCATCCCGAAGTACTGGAAGAGGCGATGGCCGAACTCAACAAGCGCCAGGCCGCCGCGGAAACCGAGAAGCACGAAGCCAGCGTCGCCACCAACGCGGATACGATCTTCAATTCGCCGCGCGGCGTCACGCTCGGCAACAAGGACGGCGACGTCACCTTCGTCGAGTTCTTCGATTACAATTGCGGCTACTGCAAGCGCGCGATGTCCGACATGCTGGACCTGATGAAGTCAGACCCGAAGCTGAAAGTGGTGCTGAAGGAATTCCCGGTGCTGAGCGAGGGTTCGACCGAAGCCGCCAAGGTCGCGGTTGCCGTGCGCATGCAGGATCCCGGCGGCAAGAAGTATCTTGATTTCCACCAGAAGCTGCTTGGCGGCCGTGGTCCGGCCGACAAGGCGCGCGCGATGGCGGCGGCCAAGGACGCCGGTCTCGATACCGCCAGGATCGAAAAGGATCTGGCGGGCCCGGAAGTGCGCGCCACCATCGAGGAAAACTTCAAGCTCGCCGAAGCGATGGGCATGAACGGCACGCCGAGCTATGTGATCGGCAAGCAGGTCGTGATCGGCGCGATCGGTCTCGACGGCCTCAAGGAGAAAATCAGCGCCGCCCGCTGCGGCAAGGCGACCTGCTGAGCTCACTTACTAAGGTTCAAGATCCGCGATGGTTGAATATTGAAAAAGGGCCGGCTGTTTCGCCGGCCCTTTTGTTTTAGCGATTCGCAACGAGCGTGCCGGTTCATCGCGCATTCACAAAACAAACCCGATGGAACCGCGGATACTCGGGAACATCATGCATCTCCTGTCGTTGTCGGGCGGGCAACGCAAACTCGTGAGGAGATATTTTGATGTTAAATCGTTTGATGATGACGGCAGCCACTGCGGCACTGATCGCCGGAACCGGTTTCGCCAACGCACAGGGAATGAATCGCGAAGCACCGTCGGCCGGCGCCGGCATGCAGCAGAGTGCGCCTTCCTCGGATCGCGGTTCGGCAGCGACCCCGATAAATCGCGACAGCGCCCCCGAGCAGGGCACGAAGTCCACGCAATCAGAAGAAAAGATGCAGCCGGGCCAGCCCAAGGGCGGCAAGACCCAGCAGACCCAGGGCGACATCAAGGCTGGCCCCAAGGGCGAGAAGTCGGCCCAGGAAAACAACATGAAGGGCGAGAAGTCGAACAATATGCGCTCCGAGACGAACGAGAAATCGAACAACATGCGCTCAGAGACGAACGAAAGGGGCGCAGCGGGTAAAGACATGAAGGCCGAAGACCGCAACGGCAATAGGAACGCGGAGTCAAAGGGCACGACCGAGAACAGGACCGTCGGCCAAGCCGGTGCCGGCGCGAAACTCTCCAGCGAGCAACGCACCAAGATCACCACTGTGATCCGGAACCAGCATGTGGCTCCGGTGACCAATGTGAACTTCTCGATCTCGGTCGGCACCCGCGTCCCCCGCGACGTCGCGTTCCATCCGCTCCCGACGGAGATCGTGACGATTTATCCGGACTGGCGCGGATATGAGTTCATCCTCGTCAACAACCAGATCGTCGTGGTCGATCCGCAGTCGTTCGAGATCGTCGCGGTCCTCGACGCCTGATGGCGGTCAAAGCGTGACCTTCGCGTGATCTTGGGGCGGGCCCGAAGGCCCGCCCCGTTTTCGTTGCGCTGATCGGCCTTGAGCCAAGCCGGATCCCACCGTTAGCCTAATCCTTTAACCTTGGTTAATGAGTGGTTTCCGTAGGTTCCACGCGGGTTTTTACCAAGCGGATGAGGCATTTGAGAGTTATCCCCAAGGCCCTAAAGGCTTCCCCTAGGGCTTGTTGTTACCTATAACCGCGCCACCTACACCCACATTGCCGGGACCTGGATGGCCGACACGCCTGCCGACAAGACACCTGCCGGGACAATCTACGTTCTCAACGGCCCCAACCTCAACATGTTGGGAACCCGCGAGCCGGAGACCTATGGCCACGCCACGCTGGCTGACGTCGAGAGACTGTGCGCGGAGACG
Organism: uncultured Alphaproteobacteria bacterium; assembly: GCA_963790595.1. Classification (GTDB taxonomy): domain Bacteria; phylum Pseudomonadota; class Alphaproteobacteria; order Rhizobiales; family Xanthobacteraceae; genus Bradyrhizobium. The sequence goes on from CAWBPE010000027.1 coordinate 31,026, forward strand.
GCGGCGCAATTCGGCTTCAAGGCCGATTGCCGGCAGTCCAACCGCGAAGGCGAGTTGATCGACATCATCCATGAGGCGCATGCCAAAAAGGCCGCCGGGATCATCATCAATGCCGGGGGCTATTCGCATACCTCGATCGCCCTGCATGACGCGTTGGTCGCGGTGAAAATTCCGGCCGTCGAAGTGCACGTCAGCAACATCCACGCCCGCGAGAGTTTTCGTCACCACTCCTTCACCGCCAGGGCCGCCTTCGCCACGCTGGCCGGCTTCGGCATCGACGGTTACAGGCTCGCGATTACAGGTCTTGCCGCCAAGCTTCTTGCTCCCAAGATTGGCGTCAAGGCAAAAGCCTGACGGCATCCGCCCTCATCACGCAGAAAGTTCCGGATCAAGATCATGGCGCGCCAGCCTGACGACAAAACAGCCGCAAAATTCACCAGCAGCGACAGCGCGCTCATTCGCGAACTCGCCCTGCTGCTGGATGAAACCAGCCTGACCGAAATCGAGATCGAGCGCGCCGGCTTGCGGCTGCGGGTCGCCCGCAATGTCAGCATCGCCGCTTCGATGCCGGCGAATTTCCAGCCCGCCGCCGCTCCCGCGCCGGCCGCGGCCGCGGCACCCGCCGTTGTGGCCGACGTCGCCAAGCACCCGGGTGCGGTGCCCTCGCCGATGGTCGGCACCGCCTATCTGGCCTCCGAGCCCGGCGCCAAGCCCTTCATCGAAATCGGCAGCAAGGTGGCGGTCGGACAAACGCTTTTGATCATCGAAGCAATGAAGACGATGAACCAGATCCCCTCCACGCGCGCGGGCACCGTGACGCAAATTCTCGTCGAAGACGGCCAGCCGGTCGAATTCGGCGAACCGCTGGTGATTGTTGAGTAGAGGCGAATAACGAATTCGCCGTTTCACTAGGACACCATGTTTGACAAAATCCTCATAGCCAACCGCGGCGAAATCGCACTGCGCATCCTGCGCGCGTGCAAGGAACTCGGTATCGCCACGGTGGCCGTGCATTCCACCGCCGACGCCGACGCCATGCATGTGCGGCTGGCCGACGAGAGCGTGTGCATCGGGCCGCCGCCGTCCAAGGACAGCTACCTCAACGTCCCCGCATTGCTGGCGGCCTGCGAAATCACCGGCGCGGATGCGGTGCATCCCGGTTACGGATTTCTTTCAGAGAACGCCCGCTTCGCCGAAATCCTCGCCGATCACAATCTGCATTTCATCGGACCCAAGGCCGAACATATCCGCCTGATGGGCGACAAGATCGAGGCCAAGAAAACCGCCAAGCGCCTTGGCATTCCCGTGGTGCCCGGCTCCGACGGCGGTGTCGGCCCGGAAGATGACGCGATGGCGATCGCCGAGGCGATCGGCTTTCCGGTGCTGGTGAAAGCCGCTTCGGGTGGCGGCGGCCGCGGCATGAAAGTCGCGCAGACCCCGGGCGATTTGATGCTGGCGCTCTCGACCGCGGCCAATGAAGCCAAATCCGCTTTCGGCGATGCGTCGGTCTATCTCGAAAAATACCTGCAGAAGCCGCGCCACATCGAAATTCAGGTGCTCGGCGATGGCCGTGGCGGCGCCATCCATCTTGGCGAGCGCGATTGCTCGCTGCAGAGGCGCCATCAGAAGGTCTGGGAAGAAGGTCCCTCACCGGCCCTCGACGCCACCGCGCGCGCCAGGATCGGCGCAACCGTCGCCAAGGCGATGCAGGAGATGAAGTATCTCGGCGTCGGCACGGTGGAATTCCTCTACGAAGACGGCGAATTCTATTTCATCGAAATGAATACCCGCATCCAGGTCGAACATCCCGTCACCGAGATGATCACCGGCATCGACCTCGTTCTGGAGCAGATCCGCATCGCCGCCGGCGGCGACCTGCCGGTGACGCAGGATGAAGTCGTCATCAACGGCCACGCCATCGAATGCCGCGTCAACGCCGAAAACCCCGTGACCTTCCGGCCCTCGCCTGGCAAGATTCTGCAATACCATCCGCCCGGCGGCCTCGGCGTGCGGATCGATTCCGCCGTCTATCAGGGCTACGTGATCCCGCCTTATTACAACTCGCTGGTCGGCAAGCTGATCGTCCACGGCAAGACCCGCGGCGAGTGCCTGATGCGGCTGCGACGTGCGCTCAACGAAATGGTGGTCGAAGGCATCGAGACCACGCTGCCGCTGTTTCGGGCCCTGGTCCGGGAACCCGACATCATCGATGGCGACTACCATATCCATTGGCTCGAACAATATCTGGCCGGCAAACCGGCCGGTTAAGGCAGCCCGCAGAAATGACGAAAAGCTCCGGGACATTAATGGGAACCAATTGCCCGGACAGACGTTTTCTGCATCGGGAACCTCTCCCGCCCGGGGGACTGCTGGAATTTCGCTATCTCATAACGAGAGTGTTGTGACGCCTGAAGCCACGCGCAGGCGCGCGATTGGGCAAGTCCTGCTGCTCGCAGCGGGCCTCGTGGTGCTGACCATTATCAGTGCCGGTTCCGTCTACCTGGTTAACCAGTCGCGCGAGGACGCCAGATGGGTGCTTCACACCGTTGAAGTCGAAAACCAGATATCGCTCACGCAATTGCAGCTGCGCCGGGCTGAAAGCGCGCAGCGCGCTTATATCTCGACATTGCTGCCGGCTTTCTTGACCGATTTTGAGAACGCCGTCTCCCAGTTGACGCCAGACCTGATGCAACTGCGCCAGTTGACGGTCGATAATCCTGTTCAAAGGCAAGTCATCGAAGAGATGATTCCGCTCAGCACTCAGCGTATCGAGGAGTTCCGCAAAACCATCGCACTCGCACGGGAAGAGCACGTGGACGACGCCGCGAGGATCGTGCGCGAAGGCGCCGGCCGCGACGCCATGAGCCACATCGACGAGCTCGCCAACCAGATGCGCGCCGAAGAAGATCGTTTGTTCGCGCTGCGGACGGCAAGCGCCGACCGCAGTCAATCCCTGGCGGCTTCGATGACCGGCGTAGGTTCAGGCCTGGTGGTGCTGTTGGCCGGCATTTCCATCTTTCTGGTGCGAAGGTCCACACGCGCCCGCGACGCCGCCGAAGCACAGTTGCGCGACAACAATCTCAATCTGGAGGCCACGGTCGGCGCGCGCACCGCCGACCTTCGCGAGGCCAACGACGAAATCCAGCGCTTCGCCTATATCGTCAGCCATGATCTGCGCTCGCCGCTGGTGAACATCATGGGGTTCACCAGCGAGCTGGAAGAATTGCGCGGCGACATTTTCAGGCGGATCGCCAGCCTCGCCCGGGTACCCGCGGGAGGCGGTGTGGAAATCGAGCCGGTCCTCGAAGGCGAGGACAAGCAGCTATCGGAAGGTTTTACCGAAGCGCTGGGATTCATCAAATCGTCGATCGCCAAGATGGATCGCCTGATCACCGCCATCCTCAACCTGACCCGGGAGGGACGGCGCGAATTCGAACCGGTGCGGATCGACACCCGCGAACTGATCGAATCCATCGTCTCCACTATGGCGCACCAGGCTTCAGAGGCCCAAGCCGAAATTCGTATCGCGCCGTTGCCGGATATCATCAGCGACCGCCTCGCACTGGAACAGATTTTCTCTAATTTGATCGACAATGCACTCAAATATCTCAAGCCCGGAGTTCCCGGCGAGATCTATGTCCGGGGCCGGACCAAACTTGGCTTTGCGATCTTCGAAATCGCCGACAATGGCCGCGGCATTGACCCTAAGGACCATCAGCGCATTTTCGACCTGTTCCGCCGCGCCGGCGAACAGGACAGGCCGGGACAGGGCATCGGACTGGCGCACGTTCGTGCATTAGTGAGACGACTTGGTGGAACCATGTCGGTATCGTCGGAACTTCACAGTGGCAGCACCTTCACGATAACACTACCTTTGGCCTGGACGGCCAGTAACCGGAACCGAGAGACATGAGCAAACCAGTCACCATCATCATGATCGAGGACGACGAGGGCCATGCCCGTCTGATCGAGCGCAACATTCGCCGCTCCGGCATCAACAACGACATCGTGCCGTTCACCAACGGTACAGCTGCGGTCAATTATCTGTTCGGCAGCGATGGCACCGGCAGCGATCACAAGGGCACAGCGCTGCTGATATTGCTGGATTTGAATCTACCCGACATGACCGGCATCGATATCCTGCGGCGGGTCAAGGAAAACAAATATCTCAAATGCGCGCCGGTCGTGGTGCTCACCACGACAGACGATTCGCAGGAAATCAAACGCTGTTACGAGCTCGGCTGTAACGTCTACATTACGAAGCCGGTGAACTACGAAAGCTTCGCCAACGCTATTCGTCAGCTCGGGCTTTTCTTCTCCGTCATTCAGGTTCCGCGATCCGCCACATGAACGCTGCGACACCGACGCTGCTCTATATCGACGACGACGCGGCGCTGGCCCGGCTGGTCGACCGCGGCCTGACGCGGCTCGGCTTCACGGTCGAGCATGCCGCCAGCGGCAAGCATGGGCTAGAGCGGCTGCAGCAAGGCGGTATCGACGTCATAGCACTCGATCAGTACATGCCCGGTCTCGACGGCCTCGAAACCCTTGAGCAAATCCTGGCGATCCCGAATGCGCCCCCGGTAGTATTCGTCACCGCCTCGCAGGATTCCAACATCGCCGTCACCGCCTTGAAGGCTGGCGCCGCCGACTATCTGACAAAGGACATCCAGGGCGATTTCATTCCCCTGCTGCAAGTGGCCATCAATGGGGCGTTGCGGCAGGCCAGCATCCAGAAGGCCCGCGACGACGCCGAGGCCGAGGTCCATGCCTCGCGCGACCGCTATGCCGCGCTTGCTGCTGAGCGCGAAGTGTTGTTGCGCGAGGTCAACCACCGCATCGGCAACAGTCTGCAGATCATCGCCTCGCTGCTGCATTTGCAGGCCAATTCAAGCACCGATGACGACGTCAAGGCGGCGTTGACCAATGCGATGGGCCGGGTGGCCGCGGTGGCACAGGTTCATCGCCGGCTTTACACCTCGCATGATCTCAAAAGCGTGCTGCTGAACCAGTATCTCGACGCGCTGCTCGAGGATTTGCGCAGGTCCGCCGAAGGCAACCGGATGTCGCGGCTGACCTTGAAGTCCGAACCGATCGAGATCGACCCCGATCGCGCGGTCGCGATCGGCATCATCGTCAACGAACTGGTGATGAACGCGGTGAAATATGCCTATCCCGACGGCGCGGGGCCTATCCACGTCGATCTGCGCGCCCAGGACGAGCATCTGTTGCTGTCGATCGCCGATGACGGCGTCGGCCTCAACGTCAAGACCGACCCGCGTTCCACCGGCATGGGACAGCGCATTGTCTCCGCGATGGCGTCCAAGCTGGAGGCCAGCGTCGAGCGCGACCCGGATCATGCCGGCACCAGGATCTTGCTGCGGTTCCGCCGTATCAATGCGCCCGTGGCCGCAAAGCCTGCGGCCGCAGCCGCCAGCTAGCCTAAGCAACGGTGCCTCATGGTGAGGAGCCGCCAACGGGTCGCGCGAATGCGCGCCCGATGACAGGCTCCGCGGCGTCTCGAACCATGGAACGAGTGCTGCTGCCCATCCTTCGAGACGGCGCTAAGGCGCCTCCTCAGGATGAGGACCACGGCTCGTCTTTTTGAGTGACCCTGCTATCCTGCGCTCATGACCTCGCGCAACTCCGCCTCGTCCGACATCACGCCCGAAGTGCTGCTGCGCGCCTATGCCTGCGGCATCTTCCCGATGGCCGAGAGCGCCGACGATCCGACCTTGTTCTGGGTCGAGCCGGAAATGCGCGGCGTGATTCCGCTCGACGGCTTTCGCGTCGCCTCGCGCCTAGCGCGGACGGTGCGCTCAGACGCCTTCACCGTCACCGTCAATACCGCTTTCAAGGCCGTGATTGCCGGCTGTGCCGCGCCGCAGCCGGGCCGCGACGACACCTGGATCAACAAGCGCATCCGCGATCTCTATATCGGGCTGCACGAACTCGGGCATTGCCACAGCGTCGAGGTCTGGGAAAACGACGACCTGGTCGGGGGCTTGTATGGCGTCAGCCTCGGCCGCGCCTTTTTCGGCGAAAGCATGTTTCACCGCGCCCGTGACGCCTCGAAAGTGGCGTTGGTGCATCTGGTGGCGCGGATGATCACCGGCGGCTTCGAACTGCTCGATACGCAATATGTGACTGAACATCTGCGCAGCTTCGGCGCGGTGGAGATTCCACGGCGGCGCTACACCGCCCTGCTCGACAAGGCGATCCGGGGCGAGGCTGATTTCCTGAAGCTGCCGGTTGATCATCCCATCAGCGGCACGCGGGCGCTGGCGATCATCGCGGATCGGGAATAGCTGCAAACGCCGCGACGCGCGGCGTCAGCGCGCAGTATCACTGCCTGAAAATCCCGAACAGGCCACCGGGCTGCTGCTGCGGTGGCGGCTGTGGCGGCGGCAGCGGTTGAGGCTGCTGCTGGAATTGCGGCGGCGGTGGCGGACGCTGCGCCTGCTGCTTCGGCGGGGCCGGCGGGCGTTTCGGGGCAACCGGGGCCGGCGCGGGTTTTGGCGGATCGGGCTGTGCGGTGACGACGGTGGCATCAGGGGCTTTGCAGTCGGTCAGCCAGATATCGTAAATCGGATGCTCGACGCCATGCAGGCCGGGACTGGCCGCATACATCCAGCCCGAAAAAATCCGCTTCACCTCGCCCTGCAGCGTGATCTCGTCGACCTCGACAAACGCATCGGTGTTGGCGGCCTCGGTGGCCGGGCGCGTATAGCAGGCGTCGGTTTTCACACGCAGCGCGCCGAACTGGACGGTCTCGCCGACGTCTTCGTCGAAATTGATGATGCGCCCGGTGATCTTGTCCAATCCCGAAAAGCTCGCCTTTTTGTTGACGATCTTCTGCGCCGGCGGCTCGGAAACCACTTCATCGCCAGGCTGCAGCGTCGCCGGCGTCTGCGGCACGTTTTTGGGCTGCTGACGCTGTCCAGGCGCTCCCGGCGGCAGATTGGCGCCCGGCGGCGCGACCGCGACGCCCTGATTGGGCTGCGGCGGCGCTACCGCCACGCCCGGCGGTGTGTTCTGCGGAATGACGGTGGTACCCGGCGGCGGCGCCAGCGGCTGCGACTGTACACTCCCCGGTGCCGGCACACCCTGCCCTGGCGGCAGCGGACGGTTGGGGGTCGGCAGCAGGCGGCCCTGCGGCAGTTCCGGCACTTCCTCTTCGTCGTCGGGCTGCTGTTGCTGTTGACTGCCGCGGGGGATGCTGCCGGGCGGGCGCGGTGCCGGGTCGGAAAAGATATTGCCGATCTGCGCATGCGCCGGGGGCGCAAACGAGATGGTCGCGGCGGCCACCAGGGCCGCAAATCCGGTCAAGGCAATGGTTCGAAACATCTCGCGGCTTTAAAAAGGCGAATCGGGCTCACGACATTGTACAGACTATCGCCGCTCGCAGGGCTCCCGGTTAACATGCCGAATACGGCGGGGAAAGGGCGGGTGCCCATCCGCTTCGTCACTGGTCAGCCCGCGTCACAAATGAAATAATCCTGCCATAAAGGCCCATGCGCGACGCACGGGCCCCGAAAATCCGGAATAACCGGACCGCCCAGGGAAACGCTAGGCATGCCCGATCGCATTCGTCTCGATGGCAGGGTTGCCGTGGTCACCGGCGCCGCCGGCGTCATTGGCACCGCGACCATGCAGCTTCTGGCCGAGCGGGGCGCGCATATTGTCGCAGTCGACCGCCAGCCGAGGGAATTGCAGGCCGCCGTCAAGGATTTGCCGGCATCGGCCAAACCTCTCACCATTACAGCTGACGTGACCCGCGAAGACGAAGTCGCCGACTATGTCCGCGCTGCCGTCGATAGGTTCGGCACCATCGACGTGTTTTATAATAACGCAGGCATCGAAGGCGACATCGCGCCGATACCGCAATATTCGCTCGAAACCTTCCGCCGGGTACTCAACGTCAATGTGGTCGGCGTGTTCTTGGGTTTGAAGCACGTGCTGCCGGTGATGCTCAAACGAAACAAGGGCAGCATCATCAACACCGCCTCGATCGCCGGCCTGATCGGCTCTCCCGATATTGCGGCCTACAGCGCCAGCAAACATGCGGTGATCGGCCTGACCAAAAGCGCCGCACTGGAATGCAGCCAGACCGGCGTGCGCGTGAATTGCGTCTGCCCCGGATTGATCGACAGCCGCATGCTGAGCGCGATCATCGACGGCCGCAATCCCGGCAACGCGCCTGTTCCGACCGATAAGGTTGCGGAGCGAATTCCCGCTCGACGGCTCGGACAAGCCTCGGAAGTCGCTTCCATCGTCGCGTTCCTCGCCTCCGATGAAGCGAGTTATGTTTCGGGATCAGCCTATACCGTCGATGGCGGGCGTACGGCTTAGAACAGGAAACATCTCATCATGCCCGTCACCCTCGATGCCGACGCCGCCTTCGTGTTCAAGGCATTTCAGGAAGCCAACCGGCCGGCTTACGAGACGCTGTCGCCGTCTGAGGCGCGCGAATTTTATTTACAGGCCCGGCTCGTCACCAATCCCGAGCCACCCGCACTCAAATCGGTTGAGGCGCTGACAATCCCCTCGCCGGCCGGGCCGATCCCCGCGCGCCTCTACACGCCGTTGAAACTTCGCAGCGCCAACAATCAGGCGCCCTGCCTGGTATTTTTCCACGGCGGCGGCTGGGTAATCGGCGACCTCGACACCCACGACGTGGTGTGCAGAAAACTGGCCGACGAAGGCCAGCTCATCGTTATATCCGTCGATTATCGCCTCGCGCCCGAGCACAAATTCCCGGCCGCCGTCGATGACGCGATTGCGGCGACCAAATGGATCGCCGGCCATGCCAGCGAACTCGGCATCGACGCAACGCGGCTTCTGGTCGGCGGCGACAGCGCCGGCGGCAACCTCGCCGCGGTGGTCGCGCTATCGGCGCGCGACGGCGACGGTCCCGCAATCTCCGGCCAGGTGCTGATCTATCCGGCGACGGATTTCGCGATGACGCAGCCGTCGCACCGTGAGCCCGAGACCAGCATTCTTCTGACCCATTCCGTGATCAAATGGTTTCGCGACCATTATCTGAACGGCATCTCCGATATCGGCGATTGGCGGGCATCACCGGCCCGCGCCACAACATTTGCCGGATTGCCCCCAACCTTCGTGCTGACCGCCGGCGCCGATCCCCTGCGCGACGAAGGCGATGAATATGCACAGCGCGTGAAAGACGCCGGCGTCGCGGTGACCTGGCGGACATTTCCCGGCCAATTCCACGGCTTCTTCACCATGGGCAAGCTGTTGCAGCAGGCCAATGTCGCCGCGAGTGAAATCGGCGCCTGGCTGAAAGCGCTGAATTAGGCCGCCAAATCTGGAAACAGACCGCAACGAGACGTTACTTTATACCGTGCACCGATTGCCACATGGTCACGTTCCACCCTCCCTTCCCGCCGCATATCCTTCGAAAGCCACATGTCCGTCATTTTACAAAGAGCCGGGGCTATTCCGGTGCAGGTCCTGCGCTGGCTCGGCGCTCAGGGCACCCGCGCGGTTGCCGCACTGGTGTTCATCGGCGTCGCGCTGCCGCCGCTCGGTGAACTGCTCAGACCTTACGTCACCGAGGCGATCTTTGTTCTGCTCTGCATATCGTTCATGCGCGTCGACGTCACAGCGTTGCGGGCGCAACTGCGGCGGCCGGGAATCGTGCTTGCTGCGACGCTGTGGACCACATTCGGCGTGCCCCTGATTGCAGGCCTTGTCTCGCTTGCGACCGGCTTCGATGTGCGTTCGCCGGATTTGTTTCTGGCGTTGATGCTGCAGGCCGCGGCGGCGCCGATGATGGCGGCGCCGGCACTGGCCGCCCTGATGGGACTGGATTCGACGCTGGTACTGATCACGCTGGTCACCAGCATTTCGCTGATCCCGATTTCGGCGCCGCTGTTTGCCTATGTGTTCTTCGGCGCCGCGCTGACGCTCTCGCCGCTCGGGCTTGGCTTGAAACTGTTCGCGATTGTGGCCGGCTCGTTGGTCATCGCCGCCGTGATACGCTGGAGCGTCGGCGCGCCTGCCATCCAGCGGCAAAAAGGCCCCATCGACGGGCTCAATATCATCATCCTGTTTGTATTCGTTAGCGCCGTCATGGGAACCGTGGCCGGCAGCTTCTGGGCTGATCCGCTCTGGGTGATCGAAGTGACCGCATTTGCCTTTGCAGTGTTTTTTGCGCTGCTCGGTGTCACCGTGCTGATTTTCCGCAAGTGCGGTCACGAACGCGCATTCGCACTCGGTTTGATGGTCTCACAGCGCAACATGGGACTGATGCTGGCCGCCACCAACGGCGTGCTGCCGGGAACGACATGGCTTTATTTCGCGCTCAGCCAATTTCCGGTTTACCTGACGCCGATGCTGCTCAAGCCGATCGTGGCAAGGCTTAAGCCGACACCGCCGACTGAAACTACCCCGCCCGCGCCGCGCGACGCAGCGATTGCGGGGGCTGACCGAAGGCGCGAATAAAAGCACGCCGCATCCGTTCCGGATCGCGAAAGCCGGTGAGTTGCGCAACGCGCTCGATCGCTTCGCTGGAGGATTGCACCCGCTGCCGCGCCACCTCGATCCGCAGGCGTTCGACCGCCTTCGAGGGCGTGGTACCGGTCTCCGCAATGAAGGCGCGGGTGAAATGCCGCGAACTCATGCCGGCCCGCTCGGCCAGATCCTCCACCATCAACGGCGCATCGAGATGTTCGCGCGCCCAGGTGAGCAACGGGCCGAAGCGGCCGTTCGGCGTCTTCAATTCCAGCAACGATGAAAATTGCGACTGGCCGCCGCTGCGGCGATGGTAGAGCACGAGCTGGCGCGCGGTTTCCTGCGCGACCTCGTCGCCGAAATCCTCCGCCGCCATCGCCAGTGCGAGATCGATGCCGGCGCTGATCCCCGCCGAACTCCAGATATTACCGTCGCGGACGAAAATCTGGTCGGCCTCCAGTTTCACTTTCGGATAGGTGGCAATGAAATGCCGGGTGCGCCGCCAATGCGTGGTGGCGCGGCGGCCATCCAGCAGCCCGGCTTCAGCGAGGATGTAGGCGCCGGAACAAACGCTGGCGACGCGGCCACCGCGTCCGGCAATTCCCCGCACAAAGGCCAGCGTCTTCTCGCATTGCGCCGCCGCGCGCACGCCCTCGCCGCCCGCGATAATGAGCGTGCTGATCGCGCCGGATGGTTTCAGGCCGCGCGCCAACATCTCGACGCCTGCCGAACTGCGCACCGGTCCCGGCGTTGCCGCCACAAGCTTGATCGTCGAGGCCTTGCCCGAAGAAGCCCGGCCGGCAAAGCGCCCGGCAATCTCGAACACCGAGATCGGGCCGGCGGCATCCAGCATCTGGAAATCAGGATAGACAAGCACGCCGATCATGTTCGCGACGATGTCCCAAATTGAGGGAAATTAGGCATTCATGACAATAGCCCATTGTGACATTATATCAAGGCTCAGGAGGCACTCTTCATGTCGACACCGCTCCAAATCGGACTTCTCCTCTTTCCAAAGGTGACCCAGCTCGATCTGACCGGGCCGCTGCAGGTGTTTGCGAGCGTGCCGGGCGCGCAGGTGCATCTGATCTGGAAACGGATCGAGCCGGTGCCGAGCGATAGTGTGCTGACGCTGACGCCGACCGTCAGCTTTGCGGATTGCCCGCAGCTCGACGTGATCTGTGTGCCCGGCGGCGCGGGCACCGACGACATGGTCAATGACGAGGAGATGCTGGCATTCCTGCAGCGGCAGGCGGTGGGCGCGAAATACGTCACCTCGGTATGTACGGGATCGCTGGTGCTGGGCGCCGCCGGCCTGCTCAAGGGATACCGCGCGACTACGCACTGGACGTCGATGGATTATCTAGCGCCCTATGGCGCGAAGCCCACTAAAACGCGCGTATGCGTCGATCGTAACCGCGTCAGCGGCGGCGGCGTCACCGCGGGGATTGATTTCGCGCTCACACTGGTGTCGATCCTAGTCGACCGGCAGGCCGCGGAGGCGATTCAGTTGCGGCTTGAATACAATCCGGCGCCGCCGTTCAACTCGGGTTCGCCCGATACCGCGCCGCCGGAAATTCTGGCGCGCGCGAAACAGCGGCTCGCATCCAGCCAGCAGCGCCGCGGTGAAGCGAACCGCCGGGCCGCCGCGCGGCTGGCCGAACGAGGCACCCCGGCCGCTTAGCAAGCCAGGCCTGTCCGGGACTTGACAAACGTAATTAGAGCGATCATTTTAATATGATCATTCTAATTAGACGGCGGCATCATGGTGCGTTCACGGGCGTTCAACGAAGATGTGGTGCTGACAGGCGCCATGAAGGCATTCCGCAGAAGCGGTTATGCCGGCATAGCGATTCCGGCGCTTGAGGCCGCCACCGGGATCAGCGTCGGTAGCATCTACAACAGTTATGGCGACAAGCGCGGAATCTTCCTCACTGCGTTCGCGCACTACCTCAAGGCCGTACTCGAGCACCGCATCGCCCGCTTTGCACCTCCGCCGCAGGGATTGAGCGGTCTGCGCCACCTGTTTCTTTCGCTATTGCGCGAACCGGGCGGCGAAAAATTCGGCTGCCTGATCACCAACTCCGCCATCGAATTCGGTCCGGATGATGCCATTGCCGGCCAAACCGTGCGCAAGGGGTTTGAAATCCTGGAAGGCGTGTTCCTCGACCGGCTGGCCGCCGCCAAATCTGCCGGAACGCTCCGTAGCAATGTCGATCCGAAGTTGGCATCGATCCGATTGCTGGCGCTCTACCAAGGTGTGCTCGTTCTTATCCGGGGTGGCTATGAGCCCGGAAAAATCCGGCGCGCGATTACCAGCGAATTCGACAATCTTGAAAGGAAGTCCGATGACACCTGATCAGCTATGGCAGCGATATTCCCGCATCTGGTCCGCCGATCGCCCGACGCGAACCGTCGAACTGGAAGCCTGTCTCGCTAGCACATGCAGCTACTGCGACGTCAATGGCATGATCGAGGGACATGAGGCGCTTTCGAACTACATGGAAGGTTTTCAGCACAGCGTGAAAGACAGCAAATTCCGGATATTGTCCGTTATCAACCACCACGACCGCATGCTGGCCGAATGGCAATTGGTCGGGCCGAACGATACGATTTTGCAAACCGGCAGAAGCTTTGCGACCATTGCCGACGATGGCCGTCTTGCGAACATCACGGGCTTCTTTGACTCGAAGGCATGAGGGCCGACCGTGTCCGGCAAACGATGAACGCTTGCGCACAGAAAAGGCCGCCTGGTTTCCGAGACGGCCTTTCCTGCCCTGCGGCAAATCCACATCGCCGGCCGAACTCAAGAACGCGTTGGGCGCGGAATGATAACCTACCCGCCAAAGTTACCGGCCCGAACGGGCGAACAGTTCAAACGTCACATTCCTTAGCCATTTGTGACCGGCGTCGCGGTGATAACGCTCATGCCAGAACTGGGCGATCTCGATGCGCGGCAGTACGATCGGGGGGTCGAACGCAACAAGGCCGAGCGGGCCAGCGAGCCTTTGCGCCAGATTGGCCGGCAGGGTGGCGATGCCGTCGGTCTCCGCGGCGACGATGGCCCCGGCGATAAAGCTCGGCACACGCAACATGACGTTCGCGGGTGAGATCGCAGATGACAACACGCGCTGAGCGGTGCGATGCGCGGCATGCCCGGTCTCCGACGCCGTGACCAGAATGTGGCGCTCCGCGAGAAAGCCCGACCGCGACTGGGATTTCGACGCGCGCGGATGGCGCTTGCGTAGCACGCTGGCATAGCCATCGAAATACAGGCGCTGCCGCCGCAGATGGCGCGCGGCTTTCGGAAACGCGCCAAACGCCAGATCCGCCTCGCCGGTCTCCAGCCTGTACTCGAATTGCCGCGCGTCCAGCGGCACGGCGCGCACGCTGATGGTGGGTGCGATGGCTGTCATCCGCGCAATCAAAGGCGGCAGGAACCTGATCATGCCGACATCCGTCAGGAGCAGGCTGAACAGGCGATCCGAGCTGGCAGGATCGAACGGCATTGCCGCAGACCGCAAGCCATCCGCGGCGGCCAGTAGAACACGCAAGCGATCGGCGATGTCGAGCGCCTTAGCGGTCGGCTGCATCGCCTGGCCATTGCGTACGAACAATGGATCCGAAAATTGCGCGCGCAGGCGTCGCAGCATCTTGCTGATGGCCGGCTGGGTCGTCTCCATCGACTGCGCGGTTCGGGTGATGCTTCGCTGGTGAAGCAATGCATCGAGAACGCGCAATTCGCGCAAGCTCAATTCCGGATATGCTTCTTGATCCATATCTATCATTCCCATTCCGGCATGGCGCTAGTCATCGCCGGGGGATAGGCTGCTCGTCAACGACAATCGCCAATTCCCGGCAACAGCGGAGGACTCCCATGGCCCAGTTCATCGTCGAACCGCATTTCAGGCTTCAGGAATGGGTCGCGGAAGAGAAGGGTTATTTTCGCGATCAAGGGCTGGATTACGAATTCCGCGAGCTGATCCGATCGACCGAAGGCCAGCACCACAACAAGGGTGGCAAAGGCGCGTTCCAGAGCATCGAGCAGGGTCGCGAGGCCAATGTGAGCTGCGCCTGCCACTGGACTGTGAACGTTGCCGCTTCCAACGGCCACACCAGGCTCTATTCGGATCTGTACTCGGTCGCGCCGTCAGGGATTTTCGTGGCCGCCGATTCCAAGGTGCGCACGCCGGCCGATCTCGCAGGCGTGCCGATCTCGGTCGGCTTCCAGTCCGGCAGCCACTATTCGACCATTCAGGCGCTGGAGCCATATCTCCCGCCGAGCGAGATCAACCTGCTGTTCGAAGACGGCATGCTGTTCAGCCGCATGGAGCGGTTCATTGACGGCAAGAGCCCGGCCGCGGCACTTTTTAACGGCCCCTATTATCTCGCTGAACAACTCGGCTTCCGCAAAATCATCGACACGACCTTCATGATCGCGGCGATGATCAAGGGCTCGCCGGACCCGGAAGACATGCGCCGCTACTTCCGCGCGCTGCGCTTTGCGCAACGCGACATCGACCTGCGGCCCGAACGTTACACGCACTACTACAAGAATGAATTCCCCGACCGCTTCCACGCCATCATGGATACGCGGCGCTGGGGTCCGGGAGAACGAATTGTATTCGAACCCTATACCAGGGAGGTCTTCGAGGAATCATTCGACTGGATCGCGCAGCACCGGATTTTCGCCGACAACGCGATGGGGTCAGGCGATTATGATCGGTCGACCATCTCCTTTGCCGCAGGATAGCGTGTTTTCCGTCTCCGATGCCCGAGCCGCAAGAAAAAGGCCGCCCGGTTTCCCGAACGGCCTTTCCTGTCCTATGGCAGCTCCACATTGACGGGCGATTTCAGGAACTCTGCGCCGGGGGCCTATCTCCCAGCCGTATCCTGATCGGCAGCCGCTGCATATCGGGGCAGTCGCGAACTGGAGCCCGAACCGACGCGATGGTTTCCCACCTCCATAAGATGACGTGATTAAGCCGTCATCCCGGGGCGAACTCAAGAACGCTTTGCCGGATGTCCCCGCTGTTCCCGTTGTTCACAGGGCGGAACGACAACGAGCTTCAGTTGCTGCCCGGGGTCCATGGCTGATAGTCGCCGGTGGCCTTGGGGCGGCGGCCGCTGGCGAGGGTCGAGCCGGAGGGCCGGTAGGCCGCGGGCGTGCCCGTCAAATTCGGCAGATGCGGCTTTTCCCATTCGCGCGGCGTGTAGGTTTCCTCGGTCGGCGCGACATCGACGGTGTGATGCATCCAGCCGTGCCAGGATGTCGGGATGCGGGTCGCCTCGGCATAGCCATTATAGACCACCCAGCGCCGCTCGAAGCCGAGCGTCGGATCGATCTTGCGGCCCTTGGTGCGGTAATAGCGATTGCCCTGCTCGTCTTCGCCGACCAGTTCGCCAAACCGCCAGGTCCACAATTGCGTGCCGAAAGTCTGGCCGCTCCACCATGTGAAGACTTTGAGAAAAAACAGTTTCATGGGGCCCGGCCGGTTCGAGAAGTGCGTCTAAGTCCTGATGCCATTGACGGGGTGAATTGTCCAGTTTTGTTCGGTCACAAGCCCGTTCGATCAAGGACAGGCGCGACAAAAACGCGCGGAATCGACGCAATCCATTCATACCGCGTACAGTTGAGGTCCGACAATCTGCGCCCGTGCAAAGTAAATCGGGAACATTGACCCTAACGGCGGGTTGGATGGATCCCCTGGATGGAGCCGGAAAATGATTGGTTTAAAAATTTTGAGTACCGTTGCTGTTTTGGCCTTGGTGGCCGCGCCGGCCGCAAGTTTCGCCCAAAATCGGGGTAAAGGCGGCGTAGCCCGCGGCGCTGCCATCCACGCTCCCGGCGGTGGTGGCGGTATGCGCGCCGGTGGCGCCGGCGCCCGTGGATTTAGCGGTGGCGGCGGCGCGCGTTTTAGCGGCGGCGGCTATCGCGGGGGTTACGGAAATCGCGGCGGCGGCGGCGGTGCCGTTGTTCCCGGCCTGATAGCCGGTGCCGTGATCGGCGGCGCGCTCGCCTCGGGCAGCTACTATGGCGGTCCGGGCTATTACGCGTCCGGGCCTGGCTATTACGATGACCAATATGACGACGGCCCTGTTGCGGTGGCCCCGCAGGTCGGCGGCGACGACAGTGTCGGCTACTGCATGCAAACCTATCGCTCCTATGACCCGCGGTCGGGCACCTATCTCGGCAATGACGGCTACCGGCATCCCTGCCCGTAGCGTTATTTGGCCGCCGATTGGGCCTGCAAGGCTTTGTCCAGATGCTCATGGGCATTCTTGTAGTCGGGTAGAATCTCGATCGCGCGGCGATATTCCGCGATGGCATCATCGGTCTTGCCCTGGCGCGACAAAGCGAGACCCAAATCATCGTGGGCACTCGCATTCTTCGGATCGAGTTCGATGGCGCGATGGAGTTCTGCAATCGCGTCATCGGTCTTGTGCTGGCGATACAAAACTCCGGCTAGCTCGATATAGCTGGGTACATATTTCGGATCGAGCGCGATCGTGCGGCGGAATTCCACGATCGCGT
Source organism: uncultured Alphaproteobacteria bacterium (assembly GCA_963790595.1). Taxonomy (GTDB): domain Bacteria; phylum Pseudomonadota; class Alphaproteobacteria; order Rhizobiales; family Xanthobacteraceae; genus Bradyrhizobium. The sequence continues at coordinate 48,037 of CAWBPE010000027.1, forward strand.
CGTCGAGCTTTCCCTGCCAGACGAGCGAACGGCCAAGATTGTAGTGCGGCAGTGCGTAATGCCGATCGAGTTCGATCGCGCGGTTCAATTGCGCGATGGCCTCGTCCTGCGTTCCGTTCGGCTGGGCCTTCTCGCCCAACACGAGGCCCAGATTATTATAGGCCACCGGCAATCTCGGATTGATGCCGATGACGCGCCGGAATTGCGTAATCGCCTCGTCAAGTCTGTCGAGACGCCGCAGGGCGCGACCCAGGCTGTTGTGCGGCAGCGGATTGCTCCAGTTCAGGCTGATCGCCTTTCGCTGCCATTTTTCCGCCTCGGCAAACTTGCCGTGATCGTAATAATAATCCCCCTTCAACATGTAGGCCCACTGCACGTTGACATCGCTTTCCTCCAAACGGGCGATGATATCGTCGGCTTTCTCCAACGCCTGCTCCGGATGATCGCGATACAGGGCTACCGCGTTGACATAAGGCTGTATTTTTTCCGTGACCCAGGGCGCGGCGGTGGCGAGAAGATCGTCGGGATTCTCGCCAATGAATCCGCTGGTGTAGACGATCAAGCCATCGACCCGCAGATGCAGCGCAAGCTTGTCGTGTAAAATGAGTTCACCGGATATCCTGCGCCCGCTGCCGTAATGCAGGACGCTGCGAATCGACGATACCAGCGCGTTGACCGACAGGTCGACTTTCGGAACGATGAAATCCGGCAGTTCATCGCTCGGCGTGATGTTCAGCTGTTCCATCATGGCGCCCGCCCGGTTGATGCTGGCGTAATGCGTGATGGCATCGTGCAACCGGCGGCTGGCCACTTCGGGCGTATAACCATTGTCGGCCAGCGTCTTCGGCACCGAGATCGGCTCGATCGTGACGACGTCACGCGCGAGCTCCTCCACAACGAGAACGCCGATCACGATAAAAATGATGACCCAGCTCAGTGCGATCACATTGCCGAACGTAGCCGTTCGCGCGACCCATCCGGTCGCGGCCTGAAAATATGTTTTTAATTTAAGCCAAAAGGAAATTATGGAAGCCACGGCTCAACCTTCCCAGTTGTTCCGCATAATGCACACAACCCTAGCATTTTGCGCGCGTGGGGGGTAGCGGCGGTTGTTCGATTTGGCGCGTGGTTGTGTCGCAGTGGGGCGGTTCGCTTCTCGTCATTGCCGGGCTTGACCCGGCAATCCATCTCCTACGGATAAACGTTTTGCGAAGATGGATGGATGCCCGGATCGAGTCCGGGCATGACGAGTGTGTTTGTTGGCACGGACACACCTTCGCATTCTCGCGGCGCGTTTCGCCCGAGTTTTGATATCACCCGCCCTCTCTTCAGAGGGCGCAGGGAATGCCGGGCGCCTGGTGCGCCCGCAGCCGCGCGTGTAGTGGGTAGTAAACACGCGCGTTAGTCACCACGGTCACACCGGAAACGCCCGGCATTCCCCGCGCAATGGTTTTACGACTTATTTCGTGCTCTCCCCGGTGATCGGGCTTTTTTGTCACCGTCATCAAGCGGAAGAACTTCCGCGAGACTTGAACGCCAGCGTCGAGACGTCAGGACCACACGACTTCGCCGTCCGCTTCAGCGCCATTCGTCAAAGGCACATCCGCGTCCACTGCATCCCGTTCCAACGTCCGTGACGATCGCGAAACGCCCCTCTGTGGGACGGGATGGACATGGGTTTAGACTGATTTGCGATTTCTGAAAATCAGAATATTTTTTCGAGGAGGACTGGACATGCGAAAGAAGCGGAGCAGGTTTTGTCGGTTGATTTGCCCGTCGGGTAGACCGTTCTCCCCTCGTCGTCCCTGCGCACGCAGGGACCCATACGCCGCGGCCTATCGCTGAAGGATGCTGTTCGAGGACTTTCGCACAACACGACGTCCTGTGGTTATGGGTCCCTGCGTGCGCAGGGACGACGACTGAATTTGTGATGGAGTCGTGTGTAGCCTCAGCGCTTACGACCTCGTCGCCAGCGCCACACCCGCCAGCGTAAACACCAGTGCGGCGATCTGGCCGAGGCCGAGCGGCTCGTGCAGCGCCAGCGCCGAGGCCATCACGCCGATCACGGGCACCGCCATGGTGCCGATCGCGGCGACGGAGGCCGGCAGGCGCGCCAATGCGGCGAACCAGGCGACATAGGCGACGCAGAACTGGATCACGGTCGAATAGAACAGCAACAGCCAGCCGGTCTGCGTGACTTCGTTCCAGTGTGTGGTGTCGACCAGGAAGCCAATAATCAGGATCGGGAAACAGCCGATCCCGATCTGCCAGGCGGCGGCCGGGATCGGCGGCAATGACAGCGGCAGTTTTTTCGCCAGCACAGTGCCGAGCGCAAACGCCATCGCGCCGATCAGCGCCATGAGGATCCCCGGCAGTTTTGTCATGCTTGCCGTGAGACCATTGCCGCCCATGATGGCCGCGAGGCCCGCAAACGCCATCACCAGCGCCAGCGTGCGCAACACCGTGGGCCGCTCGCCGAGCACCGGCCACGCCAGCAGCGACGCCCATACCGGCATTGTATAGGCGATCAGCGCGGCTTCGCTGGCGGGCAGCCAGAGCAGCGCCAGCCCCATCAGCACCATCCAGCCCATCACATTGAGCACCGCCGCCAGCACCAGGCGTGGCCAGAGATCCCGGCGCACCTTCAGGCTCTGCCCCCGCGCCAGCGCCAGGATTGCCAGCACGCTCGCGCCGATCACGCCGGTGGTGCCGCGCAAGGTCAGCGGCGGGAGTTCACCCACGAGATATTTGGTGGCCGGCCAGTTAAAACCCCAGCCGACCGAGGTGATCGCGAGGAACATCAGGCCAGCGGGCGCGATGCGCGGCTTGGCGCCCGGCGGAGTTTGCAGTGTCATGAGGTGGAGACCCGGTGGAAATCGATGGCACCCTGCCGGTTATGTCAGCCCAAGACCATCGGCCGGCCGGCATGCCTGCTTATTGAAAAGGCCTGCCGGTTGGAAAATGTGAGTCGTGCAGATGGCCCCGATTCGAGTGTGCCGCTACAATTCGTGCACCTACAGAGCGAACCCAAATCCGCGGCGTGAAATTTTCTCCGTAGCTTCACGTGAGTCTTCCCGAGGCAAGTCCTCGGGCACAATAAATAGTTGCCCTGTGAACAGCGGGACGAAGCCCGAAAAGGCACCCCCAAGTCACTTTTTTTCGCTTGGGAATCCCTGAGGACTCACTGATACTTGCGGGCAAGACAGGCGCGGGTCGCCCCCTGTTATTCTCCCTTTTCCACCATATTTAGTATTTGATTCAGGAACTCGTACTAATCCTTGACGGGCGCGATGGAGTCGTCCTAGTTTTCATCCTGTTCGGCGCGAGTGTGTTTGGGTCCCGCTGATCGCTCCCTGAAGGGTTCCAAAAATGACCACTCCGCCAGCCGGTTGAGGCTGCGGGTGCGGGCATTCTTGTCCCGAAATTCACTGGAATTCCCCTTGGAATTCCACGGATTTCGGAGCGGCAAAAACGAGCCAAAAACGGCTCAGGTGGCGTTGAGAGTACGGGTCGAAACGGAACGCGGTGTTCCCGGCAGACCATGCGGCGGCAAGACCATGTGCAGGCAAGCGCCTGTGCCGGTCTGGCGGCCAGAGAAACAGGGCCGGGTCAACCGGTAGAGCTGCGAATATCCAGGCCCCCAGTTGCCTTTAACTGGGGTCCGGAGGTTCGCCTAGGGAATAACATCCGGCCGCGGGGCAGCGGTCCGGTCAGAGAGAGAACGGGGCACGACCAATGCGAATCGAACGGCGCAATACGACCGAAGGCCAGTCACCCTACGCAGGAATTGATTTCAGATTAACGACATCCGAAATCCGTAATCCTGACGGCTCGGTGGTATTCCGCCTCGAAAACGTCGAGGTGCCGGAATTCTGGTCGCAGGTCGCCTCCGACGTGCTGGCCCAGAAGTATTTCCGTAAAGCGGGCGTTGCCGCACGCTTTAAGAAGGTCGAGGAAGAAACCGTGCCGTCGTGGCTGTGGCGCTCGGTGCCGGATACCGCAGCGCTGGCCGACCTGCCGGAAGCCGAGCGCTATGTCAGCGAACTCTCCGCCAAGCAGGTGTTCGACCGCCTCGCCGGCTGCTGGACCTATTGGGGCTGGAAGGGCAAGTACTTCTCGTCGGAAGAAGACGCCAGCGCGTTCTATGACGAGCTGCGCTTCATGCTGGCCAAGCAGATGGTCGCGCCGAATTCACCGCAATGGTTCAACACCGGTTTGCACTGGGCTTACGGCGTCGATGGACCCGGCCAGGGCCATTATTATGTCGACCCCTTCACCGGCAAGCTGACCAAATCGAAATCGTCCTATGAGCATCCGCAGCCGCATGCCTGCTTCATCCAGGGCGTCAATGACGACCTCGTCAACGAGGGCGGCATCATGGACCTGTGGGTGCGCGAAGCGCGCCTGTTCAAGTATGGCTCCGGCACCGGTTCCAACTTCTCGCGGCTGCGCGGCGAAGGCGAGCGCCTCTCGGGCGGCGGACGTTCCAGCGGCCTGATGAGCTTCCTCAAGATCGGCGACCGCGCCGCGGGCGCGATCAAGTCCGGCGGCACCACGCGCCGTGCGGCCAAGATGGTCGTGGTCGATGCCGACCATCCGGATATCGAGACCTATATCGACTGGAAGGTGAAGGAAGAGCAGAAGGTCGCAGCGCTCGTGACCGGCTCCAAGCTCAACCAGCGCCACCTCAAGGCGGTGCTGAAAGCCTGCGTCAATTGCGAAGGTTCGGGCGACGACTGTTTCGATCCCGAAAAGAACCCGGCGCTGCGCCGCGAAATCAAACTCGCCCGCCGCGCGATGGTCGCCGACGGCATGATCAAGCGCGTCATCCAGTTCGCAAAACAAGGCTACAAGGAGATCGACTTTCCGATCTACGACACCGACTGGGATTCGGAGGCGTATCTGACGGTCGCAGGCCAGAACTCCAACAATTCGGTGTCGCTGAAGGATGATTTCCTGCGCGCTGTCGAAACCGACGGCGACTGGAACCTGATCGGCCGCACCAACAAGAAAGTGACAAAAACCCTGAAGGCGCGCGACCTCTGGGAAAAAATCGGCCACGCCGCCTGGGCCTCGGCCGATCCCGGCCTGCACTTCAACACCACCATGAACGACTGGCACACCTGCAAGGCGTCGGGCGATATCCGCGCGTCCAATCCGTGCTCGGAATACATGTTCCTGGACGACACCGCCTGCAATCTGGCGTCGGCCAATCTGATCACCTTCTACAACACCACGACCAAGCAGTTCGACGTCGGTGCCTATGAGCATCTGTGTCGTCTGTGGACCGTCGTGCTCGAAATCTCCGTGATGATGGCGCAGTTCCCCTCCAAGGCGATTGCGGAATTGTCTTATGAGTTTCGCACGCTGGGTCTGGGCTTCGCCAATATCGGCGGTCTCCTGATGACCATGGGTCTGTCCTACGACAGCAAGGAAGGCCGCGCGCTGTGCGGCGCGCTGACCGCCGTGATGACCGGCATCAGCTATGCCACTTCAGCCGAGATGGCCAAAGAACTCGGCCCCTTCCCTGGCTACAAGAAGAACTCCGCGCACATGCTGCGGGTGATCCGCAACCATCGCCGCGCCGCGCACAGCGAAAGCCGTGGCTATGAGGCGCTGGCCGTGAATCCGGTGCCGCTCGATGGTGCCTCCTGCAAGCAGCAGGATATCGTCGAGCGCGCGCGGGCGGCCTGGGATCTGGCACTTGAGCTCGGCGAACTCCATGGCTTCCGCAACGCGCAGACCACCGTGGTGGCGCCGACCGGCACCATCGGCCTCGTGATGGATTGCGACACCACCGGCATCGAGCCTGATTTCGCGCTGGTGAAATTCAAGAAGCTCGCCGGTGGCGGCTACTGGAAGATCATCAACCGCGCCGTGCCCGAAGCGCTGCGCACGCTCGGCTACCGCGAAGCCGACATCGCGGAGATCGAGGCCTATGCCGTCGGCCATGGCTCGCTCTCCAACGCGCCCGCAATCAACGTCTCTACCCTCAAGGCCAAAGGTTTCACCGACGAAGCCCTGGCCAAGGTGGAAGCGGCGCTTCCCACGGCGTTCGACATCAAATTCGCCTTCAACAAATGGACGTTTGGCGAAGACTTCCTGCGCGATACACTCAAGATCGAGCCGGAAGCCATTGCGGCGGCGAATTTCGACCTGCTCGCCGCGATCGGTTTCAACAAGCGCGAGATCGAAGCCGCCAACGTGCACATCTGCGGCGCGATGACGGTGGAAGGCGCCCCGCACCTGAAGGCCGAGCACTACAGCGTGTTCGATTGCGCCAATCCCTGCGGCAAGATCGGCAAGCGCTACCTCTCGGTGGAAAGCCACATCCGCATGATGGCGGCGTCGCAGCCGTTCATCTCGGGCGCGATCAGCAAAACCATCAACATGCCGAACGACGCCACGGTGGAGGATTGCAAGTCCGCCTATCTGCTGTCCTGGAAGCTCGCGCTGAAGGCCAACGCGCTCTATCGCGACGGCTCGAAGCTGTCGCAGCCCTTGAACTCGCAACTGATCAGCGACGAGGACGAGGAAGAGGACGGGATCGAGGCGTTCTACGACAAGCCGATGGCCGCGCGCACCGCGCAGATTTCGGAAAAGGTCGTGGAGCGGCTGGTCGAGCGCATCGTGGTGATGCGCGAGCGCGAGAAGATGCCGGATCGCCGCAAGGGCTACACCCAGAAGGCCGTGGTCGGCGGGCACAAGGTTTACCTGCGCACCGGCGAATATGATGACGGCCGGATCGGCGAGATCTTCATCGACATGCACAAGGAAGGCGCGGCGTTGCGCTCCTTCATCAACAACTTCGCGATTGCCGTCTCGCTCGGCCTGCAATACGGCGTGCCGCTCGAGGAATATGTCGACGCCTTCACCTTCACCCGCTTCGAGCCCGCGGGCCCGGTGCAGGGCAACGACTCGATCAAGTACGCGACCTCGATCCTGGACTATGTGTTCCGCGAACTCGCGGTCAGCTACATGAGCCGGTTCGATCTCGCGCATGTCGATCCCTCGGAGTCGAATTTCGACGCCATGGGCAAAGGCGTCGAGGAAGGCCGTGCGCCGGAGCAGCCCAACAACAAGTATCTGTCGAAGGGCCTCACTAGGTCTCGCACCGACAATCTCGTCGTCATGCGCAGCGAGCCGCAGCCGGAAGCCCGCAGCTCAGGCAACGTCACCGCGCTGGCCTCGCACGGCCCGACCGCGCGTACCGCCGATACCATCGAAGGCGCGGTCGCGCTGAAGCAGGAAGCCCAGCACGATCTATCCCCGACCGAAAAACTGGAAGCGCTGCAATGGAGCAAGGCCGGCGCCGCCGCCGCGCAGCCCTCAAAGGCTGAGCGCCGTGCCGAAGCCAAGGCCAAGGGTTACGAGGGCGAGATGTGCGGCGAATGCGGACACTTCTCGCTGGTGCGAAACGGGACTTGTATGAAGTGCGATACGTGTGGCAGCACGACGGGGTGCTCGTGAACTAACGCGATCGTCATGGCCGGGCTTGACCCGGCCATCCATCAAGAAAAGGGCGGCCGAGAGGCCGCCCTTTATCTTTTGGCTGCAATTTAGAGGCTAATAAGTATCAGGATACCTTTGAACGAATTTGGGAAGCATCTGCTTGACCTAACTTGTTGCAGGGATTATTTTAGAACAAACCATGAACAAAATCACGACTCAGACAATCTTCCCAAGGCGGCGGCAACAATTACCGCTTGTGCAGATTGTGTTTCAACCATCGCGCGACTTCCTGGCCATTGCTACAACAGCGATTGTAGATTTTTCGGGCTGGGGAATTTCAATGCCAACCGCCTATCATATGGTTCATTATCGAAAATACGTTTCATCGGATGCCACGACTTCTCTTGAAACACTATGCCGGAGCGCTCTTGCCACGTCGGATAGCCAGGGGTCCTCGTTGTGGCAACGCGTCGGTGATCGCTTCTTTGATATCCCCGACAGCGGCAATAGAAAGATACTACTGAATAAAGTGGCCGATCTCGCGAGTGCTGTGTTCGGCGAAATGTGTCTGGTGCAGAGCGACGGCATGCAGGCACTCCTGGAACTGACCGCAGCCAACGTCAAGTTATCGAATCTAACAACTGCAGAAATCTTTAAGCTCCAAGAAAGCTCTGCTCCGACGAACTCCCAATTTATTCGAGGCATGGTGTACTGGCTCTGCATCCAAGATCACATATTTTTCGTCAAGACGCAGTCTATGACAGCTGAGCATCTAAGGCAGTACATCGAATGGCTCCTCAAGCGAGCCAGCTCATCGCTTAGCGCAGCGTAATCCGCCATTCATCCGAGACAGAGCGGTGGGTTACGCTTCGCTAACCCACCCTACACATCCGTCGTCTCCTGACATTCCCACCAGCCTCAAACCCGATAGTGTGATCGCCCCCACCATTGCGGTCGCAGTCCATGCTCGCTATGGACGCGTTTCGACTTATCCAACGCCGCGCCGGCATCAAAAAGAAACCCCCATGACCTCTTCCTTCACGCGCAACGCCGTTGTGCTCGGGCTTCTGTCGGCGGTCGGTCCGTTTGCGATCGACATGTATCTGCCGGCCTTGCCGGCGATCGCTGCCGATTTGCATGCCACCACGTCCGCGACGCAGATGACGCTGATCGCGTTCTTTGTTTCGTTCGGCCTGTGCCAGATCGTCTACGGGCCGTTGTCCGATGTGTATGGCCGCAAGCTGCCATTATACGTCGGGCTGGCGCTGTTCATTCTGGGCGCGATCGGTTGCGCGTTGTCGCCCAATGTTGCCTGGCTGATCGGGTTTCGCTTCCTGCAGGGCATCGGTGCGGCGATGGGCGTGATCCCGCGCGCGATCATTCGCGACCTCCACACCGGCGCCGAGGCGACCCGGTTGATGTCGCTGGTGATGCTGGTGTTCTCGGTGTCGCCGATCCTGGCACCCTTGACCGGAAGCGCAATGATCGTGCCGTTCGGCTGGCGCGCGGTGTTCGCCGCGATCGGTGTCGCCGCGCTGATCGCCCTATTGCTGGTGGCTTTCCTGCTGCCGGAGACGCGGCCGGCCGATCAGCGCATCGCAGGCAGCTTCCGCAGCGTGTTCGGCAGTTTCGGCGAGTTGCTGCGCGACTGGCATTTTCTCGGGCTGACCTTCATCGGCGGGTTCGGCATTGCCAGTTTCTTCGCGTTCCTGTCGACGTCGTCCTTTGTCTATATCGGCCACTATGGCCTGACGCCGACGCAGTACAGCCTGGCCTTCTCGATCAATGCCATCGGCTTTATCGGTGCCTCGCAATTCGCGGGCTTCCTCGGCGGCCGCTTCGGCATGGGCCGGATGGTGATGGCGGCGGTGTCGGCCTATGCGTCGTTCGCGGTGCTGTTGCTGGCGCTGACGCTCGCGGGCTTCGACAGTCTGCGCGTGCTGATTCCGCTGTTGTTCGTATCGTTCGCATTTCTCGGGCTGGTGATACCCTCGACCATGGTGCTGTCGCTGGAAAATCACGGCCGCATCGCCGGCATTGCCTCCGCACTCGGCGGCACGCTGCAGATGGTCGCAGGCGCCGTCATCACCGGCATCGCCGGGCTGTTCTTTGACGGCACCTCGCTGCCGATGGTCGCGACGGTCGCCGCGGCGGCCGTGGCCGCCTTTGCCTTAAGCATCGTCACGTTGCGCAGGAAGGGTCTGAGGCCTGTCGTGACGGCGCTTAATCCATGAAGTCGTAGGATGGGTGGAGCGAAGCGATACCCATCAATTGCCCTTTTGCGAAGATGATGGGTTTCGCAAGAGCTCTACCCATCCTACTCACTTCACCTCGTTTTTCCTGAAATTGAACTTACCCACCCACAGCCCGAACAGGACAAGCGCTATTCCGCCAACGGCAAGCTTCCAGTCGGACTTGTCGATCGTGTCCACATAGAAGCACACCACGCCGGCACAGATGAACAGGCCGCCGATAATCTGATTTGATTTCATGGGGACACCATAGCCTGTCGGGCGGATTAGCCAAACGCCCGGTGGCTAGCCCACGCTACGAGGTCCGATTCACTCCGGATATCCCACAATCGTCTTCAGCAACCGTGGAAACCGCGCATTGATGTCGGCCTCGCGCACGATATTGCGGTGTTCGACGCCCTGTTTGGAGGTCCGGATCAGACCGGCTTCGCGCAAAACCCGAAAATGATGCGACAGCGTCGATTTGGCCATGCCGGGGCACGGCATCGCCTCAGTGCAGGACATACAATCGTTGCTTTGCTCAAGCAGGCTCTTGACGATGCGCAGCCGCATCGGATCGGCCAGTGCTGCCAGCACTCCCGCCAATGTGATGTCCTCGCGCGCCGGGTGAACGAATTGCACCATGATGAAATATATAGCGCTGCCCTTGAACCGGTTCAATAGTTCACTATTACTGAACTATTGGACAATGCGCACGCCGATTCAGGTTGGGCGCGAAAGGAGAGCCAAAATGACCAAGAGACTCGAAGGCAAAGTGGCGCTGGTAACCGGCGCATCCAAGGGGATCGGCGCGGAAATCGCGATTCGGCTGGCCGCGGAAGGCGCCAAGGTGGCCGTCAATTACAGTTCCAGCAAGGAAGGCGCCGACAAGGTCGTGGCCGCGATCACGGCTAAGGGCGGCAAGGCCGTCGCCGTCGGCGGCAATCTCACGGAGGCCGGGAACGTAAAGAAAGTCGTCGCCGAGACCGTCAAGGCGTTCGGCGCGATCGACATCCTGGTCAACAATGCCGGCATCTACGATTTTGCGCCGCTGGATGGCATCACGGCCGAACATTTCCACAAGCATTTCGATCTCAACGTGCTCGGCCTGCTGCTGGTGTCGCAGGAAGCCGCGCGGCATTTCAATCCGGCCGGCGGCAGCATCATCAACATCTCCTCCGGCGTGTCGACCATGGCGCCGCCGAACACCGCGGTCTACACCGCGACCAAGGCCGCCGTAGACGCGATCTCTTCGGTGCTGTCAAAGGAACTGGCGCCGCGCAAGATCCGCGTCAACACCGTCAATCCCGGCATGATCGCGACCGAAGGCGTGGTCTCCGCCGGCCTGCACGAGGGCGACATGCGCAAGTGGATCGAATCCGCCACGCCGCTGGCGCGGATCGGCAAGGTCGAGGAGATCGCCGCGGCGGTGGCGTTCTTCGCGTCCGACGATGCGTCCTACATCACAGGCGAAACGCTGCATGTGACGGGCGGGTTGCACTAAGCGATGGTTTTCACGGCCGGGGCTTTGTCCCGGCCGTGGCGACGCAAGTAGCCCGCATGAGCCAACGCGTCGCGTAGGCGCTCGTAGCCCGCATGCGCGCATGCGATATGCGGGACCCCGGATATCGCTCCGCTCATCCGGGCTACTCTCGATCTCCCGGTATCAGTTCTGATAGCACCAGATGACGTCGCAGCTCTTGGTGTCGCTCGCAGCGGGCCTGGTGTCGCCCTGCTGCTGCGTTGCGGCACCTCGCGCGGGCTTGCGGCCGTGACGCGCGGCATCGGCCGTCTGGATCGTCAACGTCGCCATCAGCAAGGCAGCGAGAACGGTCAAAACTCTGCTGCCCATGTCGGTCTCCGCTAAGCGCGCGGTGGTGAAACGCAATCGCGCTGCGCCGCACATATTCACCCTGCCTGCTTGCTTCAAGTCAGCCTTGCAAGTCAGCCTTGAAAGTCAGCCTTGAAAGTCCGGTCGATAACAAACATGATGCGCATTGGACGCGCCTGCTCAAAGACAGGCCGTGGAGGAGATATCAGATGTTGCAACGTGCCCTCCCGGTCACGCACCCACCCATGCCGCTTGGCAGGACGCTTCGTGCGCGCAAGCGGCTCAACGCGCGTGCGCTGTATCGGGGGTTTGCCGTCCGCGCGCGGCTGATCTTGCGGCGGCTGGGCGAGTTCTTTGCCGCAGGCGGGCCGCTGTCATAGACCGTCCCGATCAGATAAGACGGCGGGCATGGATCGATCGACCAAACTGACCCTGTGGGTCGCCGCCATCGTCCTCGGATCGTATTTCGTGTGGTTTTACGTCGGCTGCGCGATCGATGATTCCTGCCATATCGTCTGCGTCAATGGCGGCCGTGGCGGGTGTCATACGCAATGGACCGCCGATCCCAAATAGCCCTTGATGGCAAGTAGCCCGCATGAGCCAACGGGTCGCGCGAATGCGCGCCCGATGACAGGCTCCGCGACATGCGGGGTCGGCAAGCAAGAACCCGGATATCGCTATCGCTCATCCGGGCTACGGCCTTACCCGATATCGGGCCCCGTTTCGAAACGCGGAACTAACTTTCTGGCGCTATCCTTGCTCCCATTCGAATTTTAACGCGCGATTAACTTTACGCGGCTGGCGTTTTGGTTGGAGCATAGGGATGTTCAGATTTGGCACCGTGATGGTGGCGGCGATGCTGATGTCAGCTGGCGCAGCGAATGCGCACGAGGAAGCGCCGCCCCCGCCGCCCAAGAAGGAAGCGCCGGCCGTTCCGATCAAATTCGCCGAGACCAAACGCGGCACCGTGCTGGCCAATACCAGCGGCATGACGCTATATTGGTTCGACCGCGACAACTCCGGCACCACATCGACCTGCGATGGCAAATGCACCGAGAAATGGATCCCGCTCAAGGCCGAAGACGGCTCCAAGCCGCAGGGTGATTTCACCGTGATGGTCCGTAACGACAAGAGCAAGATGTGGGCCTACCGCAATCGTCCGCTCTATACCTCGCACGAGGACAAGGCCCCCGGCGATGTCAACGGCTTCGATCCCGCAAACCTCTGGCACATCGCACGGCCGGCGAACTGACGGGCTGAATTATTGGCTTCATCCTTCGAGACGCGGCGAAGACGCCGCTCCTCAGAATGAGGACTCAGACCCTCATTCTGGCTCGGACCTCATCCTGAGGAGGCGCGAAGCGCCGTCTCGAAGGATGTGCAAAGAGCTGTTACTCCCCGCTATCGATCTGCCGGCCCATCAACGCGATGGCGCGCTGATAGACGCCGGCGGCGTTCCAGGCCTCGATCGCCGCGAAATTCGGCTCGCCGGGCTGATACCCCGCGCCGGCCCGCCAGCCATTGGCCTTGAGGAAGTTCGCGGTCGAGCTCAGCGCATTGGCGGCGACGTCGAGATTGCCGGTGCCATAGGCCAGGATGTTCCTGGGCATGAATTGCGTCTGGCCGACCTCGCCATGCATCGAGCCGCGCGTGCCCGCCGACAATGTGCCGCGATCGATCAGGCGCATCGCGGCGTAAAGCTGGTCGGTGAAGAATTCAGGTCGCCGGCAATCATAGGCGAGCGTGGCGATCGAGGAGAGCATGTTTTGATTGCCGCGCTGGCTGCCGAAGCCGCTCTCCATGCCCCAGATCGCGATCAGCGGTCCCGGCGGCACGCCATAACGCTGCTGGATCGAGGCGAACAGCGCCGCCTGCGATTGCTTCATCTTGCGGCCGCGCGCGACAATCGCGGGCGCGCCGCGCTTGGCGAGAAACTGTTCGAGCGACAGACTGAAACTGCGCTGGCCCCGGTCGGCCGCGATGGTCGCACTCGCATAATTGGTCTGCATCAGGCCGGCGATGCTGGCGGCACCCATGCCTTTTGCGCGCGCCTCCTCCGCAAAGGCCTGCTTCCAGACCTCGAACCCGCCCGGCCCGCTGCCGCATTGGGCGGCGTTGGCCTCGGTGCCAAGACACACAAGCGTCATGATGGCTGCGAAAGTAATCCTCATTGGTGTCCGGCTCCCGGTCGTTGCAATACGCCCAAGGGATAGCAGATGCCGGCGGCTTCGTCGGCATGATTTACATGCGACCGCTTAACTCACCTCGCCGCTTATGTTAGGCTCACCCTCACATAAAGAAAAAACGGGGGGAATTCGATGTCAAAGGGATTTCGCGCGGGCGGTCTCATCGCCAGCACCATCGCCGCCGCTTTGCTGGTAACCGCCGTGCAGCCGGGCTTTGCCGATGCCGCCAAGTCCAAGCCCATCACGGTGAAGACGCCTGATGGCCTGACCATCTCGGCGCAGGAATGGGGCAATCCCAATGGCCCGGAAATCCTGTTCATCCACGGTTTCTCGCAAAGCCATCTGTCCTGGATGCGCCAGGTCGACAGCGATCTCGCCAAGGAATTCCGCATCATCACCTACGATCTGCGCGGCCACGGCAATTCCGACAAGCCGCTCGATCCCGCGAGCTACCGGAATTCAAAAGCCTGGGGCGACGAGGTGCAGGCCGTGATCGACGCCGCCGGGCTGAAGCGCCCCGTGCTGGTCGGCTGGTCCTATGCCGGCCGGGTGATTTCGGATTATCTCGCGACCCATGGCGCAGACAAACTCGCGGGGATCAATTTCGTCGATGCGTCGATCAAGGCTGATCCCGCACTCGTCGGCGACAATCTCAAGAACCTGCCGCTGATGGCGTCGGAAGATCTCGTCACCAACATCACCGCGACGCGCGCCTTTCTGCATGGCTGTTTCTCAAAACAACCGAGCGCTGACGATTACGAAACCATGCTCGCCTTCAACATGATGGTGCTGCCGAAGGTGCGCGCCGGTCTCGGCGGCCGCCCGCTCGACGCTACCGAGATGATGTCGAAACTGAAGCTGCCGGTGCTGGTGACCCATGGCGCCGAAGACCGCAACGCCAAACTTGGCGTCGCTCAGTATACGGCTTCGGTGATTCCCGGCGCCAAGCTGTCGGTCTATGAGGGCATCGGGCATTCCCCGTTCTACGAAGAGGCCCCGCGCTTCAACAGCGAACTTGCAAGTTTCGTCCGCGCTGCGGCCAAGACGAACTGACCGACAAAGACGTGGGGCGGATTAGCGAAAGCGCAATCCGCCGTTACGCAGCGTTCGGCGCAATACGCTTCCCGCCCCACCAGCGGAAAAACGCGCGATCCAACGCAAACGGCCCCGATCCACCCAGCACGAGCGCTACAATCGCAGCAAGATAAAGCAAATCCGTCTCGTAGCCGGGTTGGCCAAAATGCGCGCCGGCTGAAGTCACTGATTCCAGCTTGATCGAACTGAAGCCGTTCGGCAGATGGACGGTAAAGATCGCGACCAGCAGCACGACGATCATCGGCACGCTCGCCAGCGGGATGAACAAGCCGGCGATGACCGCCAGGCCTCCGAAGATTTCGATCAGGATGGTCGCCCAGGCCGACAGCAGCGGCTCGAACACGCCCAACGCGCCGAGGATGTCGATGAATGATTGCGGGCCCCGCAACAGTTTTGCGACGCCATGCGCCAGGAATCCATAGCCGACGATCAGCCGCAGCGGGATCGCATACCAGTCTGGCGCCAGCGACGGCAGGAGCCGAATACAGCGCGCTATCAGTTTATCCATCTGGAACTTTGCTCAGGAATTGTTACATGGAGGATGTTTCACGCTGATATGTTCGCCCCTGAGCCTCGATTTGTTACATGCGAGCGCATAATTGTGCCTCGCCATCGCATGCGACGTGACGGGATTTCTGACGCCAAACCGGTCACGGAGCCACCTTCCCCATGGCAGCCCCTGCAACCCCCCTCGAACTAGGTCTCGATACGTTCGGCGATGTCACCAATAGTGCCGGTGGCGTCCCGCTGCCGCAGGCGCAGGTGCTGCGCGACGTGGTCGAGGAAGCGGTTCTCGCCGATAGTCTCGGCATCGATTTCATCGGCGTCGGCGAACACCACCGCGCCGATTTTGCGATTTCGTCTCCCGAGGTGCTGCTGGCCGCGATCGCGTCGCGCACCACGCGTATCCGGCTGGGGTCGGCGGTCACTGTGCTGAGTTCAGACGATCCGATCCGGGTGTTTCAGCGCTTCTCCACGCTCGATGCGGTTTCGAATGGACGCGCCGAAGTCATTCTCGGGCGCGGCTCATTCACGGAATCGTTTCCGCTGTTCGGTTTTGAGCTGCGCGACTATGAGCGGCTGTTCGAGGAAAAGCTCGATCTGTTTGCCGCGTTGTTGACGCAACAATCCGTGACCTGGAGCGGCACCACGCGTGCTCCGTTGTCCAACCAGCACGTTTTTCCCAAGATCGAGCATGGCGCGCTGAAAACCTGGATCGGTGTTGGCGGCAGCCCGGAATCGGTGGTGCGCGCCGCGCGCTACGATCTGCCGCTGATGCTTGCGATCATCGGCGGCGACCCGACGCGGTTTACGCCCTATGTCGATCTGTATCATCGCGCCTACGCCCAGATCGGCAAACCAGCCCAGCCGATCGGTGTCCACTCGCCGGGTTACGTCGCCGACACCGACGCGCAGGCGCGCGAAGAACTGTGGCCGGATTACAAAGTGATGCGCGACCGGATCGGCAAGGAGCGCGGCTGGCCGCCGATGGAGCGGAAAGAGTTCGACCAGGAAGCCAATCTGGGATCGCTGTATGTCGGCTCGCCCGAAACCGTCGCGCGCAAGATCGCGGCGACCGCCAAGGCGCTCGGCCTGTCGCGTTTCGACATGAAGTATAGCGCCGGGGCGCTCAGCCACGACAAGATCATGCGCTGCATCGAGCTTTATGGCAGCAAGGTGATTCCGCTGGTGCGCGAGATGCTGGCCTGATACCGCCGCCCGTTCCGGTTTCCTTGTCAGTTGCTGCGGAAATCGCCAGCCGAATCAGTTCCCGCCCACGCAGTGCAAGGATAAATTTCGCGTCATCGGCGCGTGATGTCCGCCGACGGTGGCACGAACCCTGCATGGTTCTGCCCGACCGGGTTTTTCTGACCAACGAAGGCAGCTATGCTCGTTACTCTCGTCGCCGTTCTCTGCAATGCCCAGCTCTGCATGGAGAAAGTTGTCACCACCAGTGAGCAATCCGGAATCACCATGACGGCCTGTCAGGTGAATGGGCAAATCGGCATCGCCGAATGGCTCGCCAATGGCCCGTACCATGAATGGACGCTGCAACGTTACAAATGCGTGATGGGAAAATACATTCCCAAGAGCGACGCATAAAGCTCGCGCGACGCTCGTGTAGACGCTAGGCAGCCGACCAGCCGCCATCCATCGGGATCACGGTGCCCGTGATATCGCGTGCGGCCGGGCCGCACAGAAACACGATCATCGCGGCGACATCGGCGAGTTCGACGAAGCGGCCGCTGGGCTGGCGCTCCTTCATATATTCGCGTACCGCCTCCTCGCGTGACAGCCCCTTGGCGGCCGCCATCGCATCGATCCGGGAATAGATTGCGTCCGTCGGCAGCGTGGCCGGACCGACGGCGTTGCAGGTGATGCCGGTGCCGGTGGTTTCCAGCGCCACCGTGCGCGTCATCCCGAGGATCGCGGTTTTGGTGGTGACGTAATCGACGCGATTGCGCGCGGCGCGATGCGAATAGGGTGAGGACAGGTTGATGATTCGGCCGTAATCGCGCGCGCGCATGCCCGGCAATGCGAGCTGAATGATCCGCAGCGGCGCCGTCAGATTGACCGCCAGCGCCCGCTGCCAATCGGTCATCGAAAATTCTTCCAGCGGCGCGAAGTGCCGCACCACCGCATTGTTGACGACGACATCCGGTCCGCCGAACGTGTCGGCTGCGAATTTCATCAGCCGCTCGACCGCCCCGAGATCGGCGAGGTCCGCCTGACAATAGACCGCGCGGATGCCATGTCGCTCTGCCAGCGCCGCCGCCACCGGCGCGATTGCCGCGGCCTCTTCCAGGCCATGCAGGACAATGTTGAAACCGGCCCCCGCCATGCCTTCCGCGACGGCAAGGCCGAGCCCGCCACTGGCGCTGGAGCCGGTAATGAGCGCCGATCGAAGCGGTTGCGTCATGGTGTCAAATCCATTGTCTCGATCATCATCTTGGAATCTTGGGATCGTCAAAAACCAGACTATTTCCGTGCCATGGTTCGGCCGATATTGGCAACACAACCTGTTCCCGGTCCCCGCAGCCCTGGTTCCCGCAATTCCTGCACCATGGCTGAGCGTGCGCGGCCGCAACCTCTCCATACCATTGCCTTGCTTTGGTCAAATCTGGCTGGCCGTTTGAGGTAGGGTTCGGGCTGGGCAGGGATCGTCGATGGTGCACAAGTCCGCCGTTCGCCCGGTTGCGGGCGACATCGGACCAACCAGGGACCGCCAATGCAATCCACGCTGACAGTGCATGAAACCGATCCGCACGATATCTTCGTGATCGAGCCCGACGTCGTGCTGGCCGCACGGCCGGATGCTGCTCGCCCTGACGCTGTGCGAACAGACAGTGCGTCCGCCGATCCCGTGCACGAGGCCCTAAGCCGTCTCGCGCATCAGCGCGCGGATATTCAACCGAAATTTTCAGCTACGGCTGCGACGCCGAGTCCGACAGTCGACACGACGTTTCGCGCCGCAGCCGTCGATCACGCCAAGGCTACAGGCAAACGATCGGGATTTGGACGGTTGGTGAGAAATACCTTCGTCGGATTCCTGTTCGCGCTTGTCAGCGCTATGGCGGCCGCGCTCTGGACCCACCACGGCAACGCAGCCAAGCAGATGCTCGCAGACTACTGGCCGCCAGCGAAGCAGACGATCGCGGGCTGGCTGCCGCCATTTGTCGTGGCGGCATCGTCGCCGACCGAACCACCGCCCGTCGCCGAACAGCCAAGCGTGTCCCCGACGCAAACCGCCACCGCCGATCAGATGAGCACGCCACCGGCTCAACCCTCGGACAATGCGGCACCGGCGCAGGCCGTTGCTGCGGCGGAACTCCTCGCCGTCGATGCAATCGATGGCGCGCGACATCGCCACGATGGGGCAACAGATCGAGCAGCTCAAAGCGACCATCGAGCAGCTCAAGGCCAGTCAGGCGCAGATCGCGCGCGATGTTGCCAAATCATCCGATCCAGGCCTGCGGCCGCGGGTCGCGACGCTGCCGCCAAAGCCGGTCGTTGGGGCGGCGTCAGCACCGGTGCGAAAGCCAAAGCCGGTCACCCAAGTCTACCAGCCGTCAGCCTACCAGCCGTCAGCACCGGCAGTGGCCTCGACCTTGCCGCCGCCATTGGCCACCGCCCCCGCCCCCGCCCCGCAGCAGCTGTCACAGCCCGCGCCGTCACCGCAAGCCATGACCGAGGATGGCCAGCCGGTGGTGCGGCCGCCGCTACCGCTGCGTTAGTTTCGGCGGGTACTGGTTAGATCGTAGCGTGGGCAAAGGCGCGCTTGCGCCGTGCCCACCATCTGCGTCTGAAATACTGTGGTGGGCACGCGGAGCCTGTCATCGGGCGCGCATTCGCGCGAGCCGTTGCTTGCCCACCCCACACACGAAACTCACAGCCGTCGTCCCTGCGAACGCAGGGACCCATACGCGGTGTCGTCTGTTATGCGAGATGCTGTTTAAAGACTTTCGCGCAACACGACGGCTGGTGGTTATGGGTCCCTGCGTTTGCAGGGACGACGTTAATGGAGATGTGCGTTCTTGCGCCCTATCTCACAGTTCATCCAACACCGGCGGATCGAACCGGTTTGTCGCCGGCGGCGCGGTTTAGGTGCCATTCTAGCACAGGATTATCTGCTGATTCGTCAGCCCGTTAACGGGCGCCTGTATCCCATAACTGCCCAATTGCACCCCACCGGGCTTCCTTGTAGAACGGCCACCATCCGCTGCGGCTGTAGCGTTCATCGATGCTTGCCGAGGGGTAGATGCGGCGTTTTTACCAGGGTGTCATGGCGTGCGGGCTGCTGCTGTTACTGGGCGCCTGTGCCAAGACCACCGCCTTCGAGCCCCAGGATCAGGCACTCGATCCGAGCCTCTCGCGAATCTACTTCTTTCGCAAGGCCGGGACCGTTTCGGACGCGGGCGGAATCACGGCCGCCGAGGTCAGGGTTGACGGCAAAGTCATCGGCTCGCTGGTTCCGGGCACCACCCTCTACATCATTGCCGATCGCGCGCAGGGAACCCACAAGCTCGCCGTTCATCGCGCCGGCAAGTCCGCCGGTTTCGAAGCGGATGCCCAGATCGAAGATGCGACGTCGCACTATTTCGAAATCGGGCCGGTGGTTGATGCAAATATCGATCAGGCGAAGCTCGATGCCATGGGGCTGAAGGGACGTCCGATGCAAGGCCGCTTTGTGGCGAGCACGCCCTTCATGCTCTATGCGCTGGATCCGATCGCCGGCGCCGGGGTGATCACCCGGTTGAAATCCGAGCCCTCGCTGCGTCTCGAGCCGCCGTCCTGCGAAACCGCGCCGCTGCCTAACTCGACCCACCAGCTTCCGGAATGTTAACCAAAGCGTTGCGCGGAAGCGGGCAGGAAACCCGAAAATATCCCCCAGAAACCCGCTCGCCCAAAAAATTGTCATAATCCTTTTCGAAATAAAATCCGTTTCGAACAAGGAGAACCTCACATGCGGATCGCTCATCTGATCTTCACGGGTTCGATCGCCGCCCTCGCCGTGCTGACGGCGCCCGCGCTGGCGAAGAATTCCAATATCCAGAAGACCGACGACGCCTCAACTTCAACGGCCTCATCCCCTTGCCACGCCTATCAGCAGGCTCCCGACGGATCGTGGAATCCGGTGTCTTGCCAGGAAGTCGGAGCCCAGCCGCAAGCGCAGACGCAACATCGGTCGGCGAGCCATGGTTCGAACGAAGACGCGCGGTGAGAAGCGGCGCGAGCCGGCTGTGACGACAGCGGCGCACACACTCGGTGTCGTCCCTGCGAACGCAGGGACCCATACGCCGCGGCCTATCGTTGAAGTGATGTGGCAATCGTCCTTCTGAATACCCCACCTCCGGTGGTTATGGGTCCGTGCTTTCGCAGGGACGACAGTGATGAGGATGCTAACCAAACTCCCCTCCCCACCCGACAATTCGCAACTTCGTTTGAACGCGATCGCGCCGGGATGCGACTGCTGGTGAGCCTGGTCCATCAGGGGAGCACGCATGGCCGATCAGCAAACCCGAACGTCCGGGACCACCCACAATGCGGTGATCTCGTTATTGTTGCCCTGCCTGCTGATCGGTAACTTCCTCTGGTGCGTGCTGACGCCGGCGCATGAATATCAGATGCGCTCCGACCAGATGCTGACCATGGGGCTCAATCTGCTGGGTTTACTCGGCGTGATCGGACTGCGGAAATCCATCCCGACGCCGCTGTTCTGGTGCGCCCTCGTGGCGGGCATTGGCCTATTGGCGCTGCGCCTCAATGGCGATGCCGGCTGGTGGACCGGCCATCTCGTCTATTCGCTGTCGCGGCGATGAGCGTGAGCGGGTCGCCACGGCATGACGCGCGGCGACCCGATCCATGCATAGCCTGGAGCCTTATCGGTTCTGATTGAATCAGAACCGCGCTCCGGTTTTATTTTGACGCGTTTTCTTCACGCAAACCGGTATCCACTTTGCTCGAAAACGCTTTAGTACCCGACCGTGAAGCGTTGACGCGAATGAGCGGGCTTTTCGATTTCGTCAGCCAGCGCAACCGCGTAGTCCTCGAACGAGATGTGGCTGCCTTTGTCGTTGGTCAGCAGTTGATCGCGGCCGAGACGGAATTTCCCGGTGCGCTCGCCGGGCGACAACACCGCGGAGGGCGACAGGTAAGTCCAGTCGAGATCGGATTGCTGGCGCAACAGATCGAGGAAGACGCCGCCGGCCGCGGCCTCGGCTTTGTAGATCGCGGGAAATTCCGGCGTATCGATCAGCTTCACGCCAGGCGCGACTTCGAGACTGCCGGCGCCGCCGACCACGAGATAGCGGGGAGCTTTGGCTTCCCGGACCGCCGCGATCAGCTTGTGCGGATCGCTGGCGGTAAAATGCACCGAACTGATGACGGCGTCGTGGCCCTTGATAGCGGCGGCGAGCCCGGCGACGTCATCCGCATCGGCCTTCAAGGGCGCCACACCCGGCAGCGCCGGGACTTTCTGCGGATTGCGGGCGATCGCCGTCACAGCATGTCCGCGGCGCGACAATTCGGCGAGGATGCGCGAGCCGGCATTGCCGGTGGCGCCGATCAGGGCGATTTTCATCAGGTGCTCCATTTCAATTCAGGGGGTTTCACATCGAGGGACCGACGTGGTACCTATTCGCTACCAACTAGTCGATCGGAATACAGCTGTGAAGAAGGCACCTTTGCGTAAGCTGGTCACTCCCAGGAAACCCATTCGAGAAACCCATCGCGAACCCGTCGAGACATTGCCAACGAGACATTGCCGAGGAGACTGCCGATGAAGACCGCCAACCCCAATGCCTATGCCTCCTCCTGCCCGACCCGCCTGGTACTGGACCGCGTGGCCGATAAATGGGCTGTGCTGATCCTGGGGCTGCTGGCCGACGAACCGGTGCGGTTCAACGGGCTTCGCCGGCTGATCGAGGGCATCTCGCAGAAAATGCTGTCGCAGACCCTCAAAAGCCTGGAACGCGACGGCCTGGTCAGCCGCAAGGCGATCCCCACCGTGCCGGTCACGGTCGAATATTCGATTACGCCGCTGGGGCGGACCTTGTCCGCGACGGTGGATAGTTTGCGGGTATGGGCAGAAACCCATATCGACAAGGTGCTAAAAGCGCAGAAGCAATATGATGCCGGGGTGCAGCGGAGGGCCGCCTGAGCCCGCGGTGCCGTCGACAGAGCGCCAAAGTCGCCAGGAGAGTACATGACAGCGAAGGTTAATCTCGTCAGCCACCCGCTCGTGCAGCACAAGCTCACGCTGATGCGCGAACGCGACCGCTCGATCAAGGGCTTTCGCGAATTGCTGAACGAGATCGGCACGCTGCTCTGCTATGAAGTCACCGCCGACTTGCCGCTTGAGATGGTCGATATCGAGACGCCTTTGACGCCGATGAAGGCGCCGATGATCGCCGGCAAGAAGTTGACGTTTGCGCCGATCCTGCGCGCCGGTGTCGGCTTTCTCGACGGCATGCTGGCGCTGGTGCCATCGGCCCGCGTCGCGCATATCGGGCTCTACCGCGATCCGCAGACGCTGCAGGCGGTCGAATATTTCTTCAAGGCGCCGCATGATCTGTCGGACCGCACCGTGATCCTGATGGATCCGATGCTGGCCACCGGCAATTCCGCCTGTGCCGCGGCCTCCCTGCTCAAGACGCGCGGCGCCCGCGATATCCGCTTTGTCTGCCTGCTGGCGGCGCCCGAAGGCATCGCGCAATTCCAGCTCGAGCATCCCGACGTGCCGATCTGGACCGCGGCGATCGACGAGCGGCTGAACGATCACGGCTACATCCTGCCGGGCCTCGGCGATGCCGGCGACCGGATGTTCGGCACGAAATAACTGGCCGCGCTGGACGCCGCGCGCGCTTATTTCTCGACGGCCGCGTTCGGCAGCCGATAGGTATCGCGAAGCTCGATCGGCGCTTTGCCCTGAAGGTTCACGCCCGGGGTCGTCTGATCCTGTGGTTTTATCCCCGGTGTCGGCGCGCCGGGCTTTATCACGAGATTGCTGAACTCGCAGGTCGGCTGCGGCTCGCACTCTTTTGGCTTGTCTTCAGCCCGGACCGGCGACGCCGCGAGCACGAGACCGGTGAAAGCGAGCCAACATCCGACAAACCGGCCAAGCCAGCCTTTAGATTGCGTCATGGCACTTGATCCTTTCCGGGCACCGACGGCGTCAAGGCAATAGTGACCGCCCGAAACCCAAAGGCGATCGGCCGCTGAAATGTCTCCTGCAGGGAAATATTGACACCGTCTGACCGAACGATGGCGATCTTCGCTCCGGTGGTCCCGCTCGCGGCTAAATTTCTGTTGATCGCCTCGATCCCGCTCTGGTCGCCGGGCTTTGCCATGGCCGGATCGGCTTTTGTCTGTGAAGGATCGGCCAGAGCCTGAACCGCGGCGCCGGCGGCGGCTTCGTTCATGCGCCGTTGTTCGATCTCGCGCGTCAAATAGACCCGCGTCACCAGTTGCAGTTGAAGGCGCGCCGCATATTCCTTCGGGCCCGTGGTGGGGGCAGCCGTGCCGGTGGCATTGGTGCTTGGGGTATCCTTGGCGCCCTCGGTATAGGCGCCGGCTGCCTTGGTGCTGTCGGCCTTCCTGGTGGCGAGCACCCTGTCGCTGACCGCAAAGGCAAGCGCTTGTCTGACGAAACTGTCGTCACAATAGGCTTTGGTTTTTTCGTCGCGGCACCAATTGTTGAATTTGACAATCGCCTCGATGGTCGAGACGCCGTAGGTTTCGGCACCCTTGATCTGGATTTCCTCGACCTGATTTCCGTTTCGAGCCGAGCCGAACCATCCCGTGGCGTTGGCCGCGGCCGCGGACGACTGCGTGACATGGCTGATCGTGATGCCCGGAAATGCCGAGAGGGCCAGCGTAATCCGCCGGTCTTTCGAATCGGTTGCGACCTCGGTCCGGTCTTGCTTGCGAAAGCTCGACCCCGCGGCGAGGTCGGCGGTATCGGCGAAAACAGGCTCGACCGTCGAGGCCAATATCAGGTCGCGAAGATCGATATGCGCGATGCGGACCGCCTTGCCGAGCAGCGGTACATTTTCGGAGTCGGCCACAACGGCGAGCACATCGCCGACGCCGAAATCCTCGGTCGGCGGATATAATGGCTGAATGCCAAGCCGCCCGATGCTGGTGTTCCATGCCGCCGCAACATCTTCCGGGCCGGGATCAGGGATCGACCTGAATGGCCGAACGACAAAAACGGCGACCGCCAGGATCAGGACCGCGACCAGGATCTGCCACCAGGTCCGCACGAAATTCCCTATCGCGACCAACCAAGCCGGCATAATTGGCTCCCCCTGCTCCCATCACGGTCTGCGCCGCAACGGTTTTCGCCACCGATCCCAAACCGTCTCGCGACGTCGCGGCTTCGAGCGGCGACACCAACAGGTCGACCGGGTAAACGGCAGTTTTTAATGTCAGAAGTAGATGCAATCTGGAGGGTTAGTTTAGAGCGAGATCAACCCCTGCGCAACGGGGGCTCCAGCCCGGACTCCAGCAGCGCCGGCGCGACATCAGGCGAAGCGAGGAATTTCAGCAGCCGGTCGGCTTGAATTGAATTTTTCGATGCCGCGATGCGCCCGGCGGAAAATACTGCTGGGATCTGCAAATGTAGCGGGACCGGTCCGACGACTTCAATACCCGCGACCAGTTTCAATTCGCTGATCTGCTGGACCGCCAGATCAGCCTCGCCGGTCAGAAGCCGTTCCGCGGTAAAGCCCTGGCGGACGATCGAAGCGCGGGCATTGATCTCGGTGGCGATCCGCATCCGCTCGATCAGTTGCGCGAAGAAAATGCCGCTGGCGCCAAGGCCCGAATAGGCGACCGAACGCGCCGCCAGCAGCGTGGCGCGGAACGCCGGCTCGGTCGCGATATCAGGATGAGCCGCGCCGGCCTTGACCGCGAGGCCGACGAAAGAGCGCGCGAGATCGACGCAACTTTCCGCCACCACGGTTCCCTCAGCCTTGAGGCCCTCGAGCCCTTCACGCGTCAGGATCACGACGTCGGCGGCTTCGCCGCCACGCAGGCGACCCAGCAGCGGCACCGTCGGCGCAAAATCGGCATCGATGGCTGCGCCCGCCTCGGCTTGATATCGCGCCGCCAGGCTGAGGACCGCCCCCTTCAAGGCGAGCGTCGAGAGCAATCGAACCGTGTTCGGCATCCGCAAATTCTCCGGCGCAGGCCTTCAGCGAAGGCCGCGCGCAATCGAAACTGCGGCGGCTTCTAGCACAGGTGCCAGGGTCCTTAAACGCGTGAACCTTAAATGCATGGCCCTTGAACGCTTGGCCCTTAAACGAAATGATCCGCCAAAGCTTGCGCCTTGGCGGATCAGATGACGGCCCGGACTCCAAAACGGGTCCGGACTATATTTCGAATGCGTTAGGCCGCGGCCGACTTGGCACCGGTAGCAACCGACGCGATCGTCTTGAGGATCTGGGAAGCGATCTGGTAGGGGTCGCCCTGGGAGTTCGGGCGGCGATCTTCCAGATAGCCCTTGTAGCCGCTATTGGCGAAGCTGTGGGGCACGCGGATCGAAGCGCCGCGGTCCGCGATGCCATAGCTGAAACTATCGATCGATGCGGTTTCGTGCTTGCCGGTCAGACGCAGATGGTTGTCCGGACCGTAGACCGCGATGTGATCGGCGCGGGCTCCCTTGAAGGCTTCCATCAGCTTCTCGAAATATTCCTTGCCGCCGACTTCACGCAAATAGGTGGTCGAGAAGTTGGCGTGCATGCCCGAGCCGTTCCAGTCGGTGTCGCCGAGCGGCTTGCAGTGATATTCGATGTCGATGCCGTATTTCTCGGTCAGCCGCTGCATCAGATAGCGGGCCATCCACATTTCGTCAGCGGCCTTCTTGGAGCCTTTGCCGAAAATCTGGAATTCCCACTGGCCCTTCGCGACTTCGGCGTTGATGCCTTCATGGTTGATGCCGGCGTGCAGGCACAGATCGAGGTGCTTCTCGACGATCTCGCGAGCGACCGAACCGACGTTCGAATAGCCGACGCCGGTGTAATACGGGCCCTGCGGCGCCGGATAACCAGCGGTCGGGAAGCCGAGCGGGCGGCCGTCCTTGTAGAAGAAATATTCCTGCTCGAAGCCGAACCATGCACCCTCGTCGTCGAGGATGGTGGCGCGCTTGTTGGTCGCATGCGGGGTCTTGCCATCGGGCATCATGACTTCACACATCACCAGCGCACCATTGGTGCGCGCGCCGTCCGGATAAACCGCGACCGGCTTCAGCACGCAATCGGAGCTGTGCCCTTCCGCCTGCATCGTCGAGCTTCCATCGAAGCCCCACAGCGGAAGCTGCTCGAGCGTCGGGAACGCATCAAATTCCTTGATCTGCGTTTTGCCGCGCAGGTTCGGCGTCGGCGTGTATCCGTCGAGCCAGATATACTCGAGCTTATACTTTGTCATTGAGCCTCTCATGAGTTGATGATGCGAAAGGTGGGAGACCGAAGCCTATTGGTCACCACCACGTACCCGGCCACCATCGGCCGGTGCTTACCAAGCAATTAAAGTGCCAATCGCTGCACTGCGGTACGATAGAACGGATAGGCTGTGGCGTCGGCGCCAGCTTTCGCGACGCTCTTTTAAACGCTTTTGAGGGTGCGACAAAGCCGCGCAGGCTGCGCTCTCTCTGACCTCTGCAACCACCCTGCAAAAGCCCAAATCACGCCTGTTTCCGTGGCAATCGCCGGTCAGGCCGGTCGGCGCGATTAAAGCAGCGCCAATCCCGGGCAACAATCCCAAAGATAAGAGACCATCTCCGCAACCTCTGCGATGGCCCAAGCGTTAGCCAGCCGGCGTCTGCTTCCCAGGGTGCAAAGCCGGAAATGCCTACATTTTACACATCAAATGATTTCTCTTTGGTCAGGTTGCACGGACGGAGTGCAGAGACGATATCGATTTCAGTAACCAGTCGAGAACGAGTTGGGCGCAGCATGAGTTAAAGCGCGTCGCGACAATCAGGAGATACAGATGAATACGAGTTTGAATCACGGGTCCGCCAAGATCTACCAATTCCCTGCCGGGGGCCGCGCGGCCTTCGGGGGTCGTCGCTTTGACGAAACCAGGACGTCAACCGATCTCTCAGCGCGCGTCAGCGAAGCCGCTGTCGGCGGCAGCTGGTATCACGAAGCGGCCATCCAGGAAGCCAAGTCCAACCTGGTGTCCATGCCGGTGCGTGAGAGCTGATGCCAGCCGCAGGCGCGATGCCGAAGCACCGGCCAACACCGGTGCGATACGAACTGCAAAAGGGTCGAAACCAAAAGTTTCGGCCCTTTTTGTTGACGTGAATTTTATTGACGTGAGTTCGTCTACGACAACTCGCACGCCGTGACCGGCCGCCGGGCCTGCCTGACCGTTACGCCGCCCTTGCTCATGATCAATGTGACACCGTCGCCGGAATAGCGCGAGCCGGATAGCCCGATGCGCTTCTTGAGCGTCACCGCCTCGCCGCCGATCTGCAGATGCGCGCGCGTATCGTATTTGAAAAAGCCGACGATAAATTTGGTGCCATCGGCGCAATGATAATTTTCAAAAGTCTGCGCCAGCGCCGGCGATGAGAGGGTCACACCGCCCGCCACAACAAGTGCCGCACCGAAAATAGCGGTCTTGTACCCATTCATATCAGCCCCCGCGGTATTCACCCCGCGGATCACATCCGAAGGGCACGGGGCATGGAATAGCCGCGCGAGGCGCAGCTGTATAGACCGGACTGCATCAGGCGACAGGCCGTGCGACGAGGTCGAAAATCGTTACGCCGCCGCTTCCAATTCGGCGTCGAGGTCGGCAATGACGTCCTCAAACGCCGAGATGGCCTGCTGGACTGCGGCGATCTGCATCAGCTCCGAACCGCTGACCGGGCCGTTGCGATTTTGCAGCGCCACCACCAAATCCCGCCGCTGCTCCTTGAGCTGAACGAGCGGCAGACCGTGGTCAGGCAGATATTTCATCATGATGTTTTCAGCCCCTGAATCGAACAGCATCGAGGTATAGCCGGACGGGTTCTGCATTCCGCTTACAAAAGTCGCGCAAATTTTAGCGATTGGGGCCGGAGCGAAGCGACGAAACCCGTTGAACTACGCTTCTTGGACCTGCGTTTTCTTGGCGGCCTCCGAGATCCGCAACATCATGTCCTCGTCTCCCGTAACCTATACGTGGGTGTGATCTCCCACAGCATTGCAAATGAATTTTGTCAGGCGATAGTGTGGGCCCCTCGCCCGTACCCCCGGAGACTTAATCATGGACGGAAAAGTCATTGTCGTCACCGGCGCATCGGGCGCGCTCGGCAAGGTCGTCACGGAAGCAGCGCTGGCGCGGGGCGCGCGCGTCGCCGGCGTGGATCACGCCCCGACGGAGACCGCGGCGACGAAAAACCGGATCGATATCGGTGGCGTCGATCTCACCGATGCAACCCGGGCCAAAAAGGCCATCGACGCCGTCGCGTCGCATTTCGGCGCCGTCCACGCGCTGATCAATATCGCCGGCGGCTTTGCCTTCGAGGCGGTTGCCGAAGGTGATCCCCGAACCTGGCAGCGCATGTATGCGCTTAACGTGCTCACCGCGCTCAATGCCTCGCAATCGGCGCTCCCGCACCTCGCCGCTTCCGGTACCGGCCGGATCATCAATGTCGGCGCGATGGGCGCGCTGCAGGCCGGCGCCGGCATGGGCGCCTATGCCGCCTCAAAAGCCGGCGTACATCGCCTCACCGAGGCGCTGGCCGCCGAATGGAAGGGCCGCATCACCGTCAATGCGGTGCTGCCGTCGACCATCGATACCGCAGCCAATCGCGCCAGCATGCCGAAAGCCGATTTCACCAAATGGGTGACCGGGGAAGAACTGGCCAACGTAATCCTGTTTCTGGCCAGCGACGCCGCCAGCGCAGTCACCGGCGCGTTGATACCCGTGAGCGGCCGGGTCTAAACATATCGAAGCCGTTGCCAGCGCCCCGGCAGGCTGGGCGATCCCGCAGCGATGTGCTATTCTTCTTCTACCTCAGATTGTCTCGACTGCGACAGAGTCGTTACCCATCATGACCTTCGATCCCTCACAGATTCCGGTTGTACCGATACCTTTCGAGTACGGCCTGACCCACTTTGCGCAGAGCCTCGTCTCGGGAAAACCCAAGGTCGTCGCGATCGGCTCGTCGACGACGGCGGGCGAAGGCAACATCAAACCCTATCCGGACCGGCTGCTGTCGTTTCTCCAGGCCGAATATCCGAACCCTGGGATCACCATGGTCAACGAAGGAATCGGCGGCCAGGAGGCCCCTATCGAGCTTGCGCGGTTCGCTACCGATGTCATCGCCCATAAGCCCGACCTGGTGATCTGGCAGGTTGGAACGAATGCAGTCTGGCAAGGCCTGGACTCGATCCCTCCGCCTCCCTCGCTCGACGAAACCACCACGGCCATCAGCAACGGACTCATCAAGCTGAAAGGCGAAACGCAGGCCGACATCATCCTGATGGACCTGCAATATCTGCCGGCTGTGCTGACGCCGGCCAAGAAGCCCAACGCGATCGAGATGGTCGACAAGATCGGCGAAGTAGCGCGAAACGCCGGTGTCAATGTGTTCCGCCGCTTCGAATTTATGAAGCGCTTGCATGAGGTCGAGAAGGTCTCGTTCGACCGGATGGTCGACCCCACGGATGACAGCAGGCTGCACGACAGCGACTGGGTCACGCAGCGTTTGGCGTGGGCGCTGAAGCTCGCAATCGCCGACGGCGTCAAGAAGGCATGGTCATCGCAATTCCCGAACACAACTTAGGGCCCGTTGCTCGCACGCGCTTGATCGAAGACACGAAGCGCTCAATCCGGAATCAGCAGCCGCAGCTTCGATCGAAAGCGAATGCTCTGCTTGCCGGCCAACGCCATGCCGTCGCCTTCGGCGGTCTCGTCGGTATAGGTGCCGGTAAAGCCGATGGTCACGACCTTGCGCTCCCAGATCGGCCGCTCACCGAAGGTCGGCGAGTGTTCCTGATTGGTGACCTCACCCTTCCATTTGCCGTTCGCCGATGTATAGGTGCCGAAGGCGTAAAAGAACGAGTCGCCGCCGCGCATGGTGCCGTCGCGCAAGACCATGACGCCCTGATTGCCGCCCTGGACGCCGTCCAGCATTTCAACGGTGATATGGTAGAGGCCGTTTCTGATCATTGAATGCATCGCGTCCGCAGTCCCCGCGCGGGGATATAGCCGCTTCCGCGGCTTGATCAAATCAGGCTGAAGGCGCGGATGGCGATCCGGGCTAAACTCGGACACTGAGTCGCAGGCGCCACACCGGAGTTCCCTTGGAAACCGCGCTTTATCTGCCCGTCAAACGCTTCCTCGAAAAGCTCGGCTTCACGGTCAAGGGCGAAGTCGGCGGCTGCGATCTGGTCGCGCTGAGCGGCGACGATCCGCCCATCGTGGTGATCGGTGAATTGAAGCTGACCTTCAATCTCGAACTGGTGTTGCAGGCGGTCGATCGCGCCGCCGCCGCGGATGAAGTCTGGCTCGCCGCCAAATTCTCCGCACGCGGCAAGGGACGCGAGAGCGACGCGCGCTATCGCAATCTGTGCCGCCGGCTCGGCTTCGGCATGCTCGCGGTCACCAATACCGGCGATGTCGAGGTGATCGTGCAGCCTGCCACGACCAGCCCGCGCCGCAATCCGAAGAAGCGCTCACGCCTTATCAGCGAGCACCGGCGGCGCAAGGGCGACCCGGCGCTCGGCGGCAGCACGCGCTCGCCGATCATGACCGCCTATCGCCAGCAGGCGCTGGCCTGCGCATCGGCGCTGTCGCAGGGGCCGCGACGCGTCCGCGAACTCAAGCCCGAGATGCCCGATGCGGCGAAAATTCTGCAGCACAATGTGTATGGCTGGTTCGATCGCGCCGAGCGCGGCATCTATGTGCTAACCGATGCCGGACATGCCGCGCTCAAGCGCTGGCCGCAGCAGCCGATCGACTTTGCAGGCGCCGGCGATTCAATTCCCTGAAAATGCCGGCGATCAAAACGGGGAGAACGCGATGATCGTAGTGACCGGAAGCGTGACGGCGCGACAAGATTCCTTCGACGAGGTCAGGCCGGTTGAGTCTCGAACATGTACATCGCTCGCGAAAGGAAGACGGCTGCATCTCGCACGCTGTGCACATCGATTGCGAGAATCCGCTGCGTCTGGTGTTCATCGAGCAATGGGCGGACCCTGCCGCGTTGCAGGCGCATTTCGCCGTGCCGGCCTCGGGCGATTTCGTCCGCGCGCTGCGGCCGCTGGTCGCGGCCAGCCCGACGCTCGAGATTTATGACGCTAAAAGGCTGGAAGGTCTCTGAAACTGTGAATGCATGGCTGGCTTGCCACACGAATTTCATATTGCAATGCAACATAAGGGCAACTAGGTATTCCCCGTCACACGAGAGGCCCCGATGAGCGAAGACTGGAATACCAAATATGGAACGCGGCGCGTCCGGCGCGATCCTCCGACGCTGGAAGAAGCTATTTTCGCAGCGGTCGGTATCACCGACGATCAGAACGAACAGGCTGAAATCGCTGCTTCGCTGATGGGACTGCCGATCGAAACCGTGGCCGCCGAAGTCAAGAAGGCCAACCGCCTGACCGCGCGGTCCACGACCCGCGTGATCGCCGGCGAACAGGGCGCGCAGCGCTCTGTGGTGGTCGAACGCCGGGTGATCCGGAAATTCGGCAACGACAAGCGGACCGGGACTTAAAGGCGCCCCCGCTCCAGCCATTCGCTCGATCAGCGAATGGCCCGAGGCAATGCTGAGTCAGGCCGTCCGCCCCCAACCGTACATTTGTAACAGCCACTTCCAATACGCCCGGTTGAAGCCGGCCATCGCGCGCGCCGCATCGAAGGGTGTGGCGATCGCAAACCGTCCAGTTTCAAGCTTGCCGGATTCAAGTTCCGGCTGCGGCTGCGGCGTCAGATCGATGGTCCCTGTGGATTCGCCGTGACGGAATGTCAGATGCGCGCCGAACTTGCCGGCGAGCGCGCGCATCGCCCGGTTTTGTGCGCCGGTCGTGATCCGCAGCGAGCGATAGCCCCTCGATCGCGCTTCGGCGATCAGCTTGCGAAACAGGATGCTGCCGACGCCCTGACGCCGCACACTTGCCTCTACGCTGAAAGCGACTTCGGGCAGCGCGTCCACGGACTGATCGGGCGGATGCAGCTCCGCAGCCCCACGCACCACGCCACCCTCGATATAGGCGATGATGACCGTGCCATCGTCGGCGCACTTCGCGGCGTAACGTTCGATGAAGCTGTCGTCCAGGAAGCCGTGAAAGCGATCACGGCGGCTTTCCGCGTCGAGCCGCAACAGATGGTCGCGCAGCAGCGGCAATTCTTCCTGCTGGCGCAGGGTCCGGACTGTGCCCTTCGCAGGCGAAGGCCGGGTAGCGTCTTGGTAGTTCACGTCAAAAACTCCTCTTGGATAGCCCTCGAGGAGGCGTCGAATCCCTAGACTTCAAATATTGTGCATCGCAACATAAAATTCAAGGCCGTTTGCCGCCTCAATTAGCGGCAGAATATCCCCGAAAATTAACGTTTAGGCGGGACCGTCGTCGTTAAGATTTCCTTGACCTTTGGCGCGCTTGGCCAGTGAATTGCGAGGACCGCGTTTGAGCGGGGCTTCGGCTCACGGATTTCTGGAGGTCCATCGTGCCTGTGGTGCTCGATACGCGTTCTTCAGTTCCGGATCGGCGGCTTGCCGTTTGGCAGGACATCGTCTGCGACACCTTTGTCGGACTCGATTGCCGCTCAGATATGCATGACGGATTTTGGGGATCGGTATCGCAAACCATGATCGGGCCGGTCTCGTCGACGCGCGTCGAGTCCTGCGCCCAGCGGGTACTGCGCACGCCGTCCCGGATTTCGCGCGCCAGCGATGATTTTGTACTGGTGGCGGTGGGAACCAGCGGCGTCAACGGCGTGTTTCAGGATGGCCGCGAAGCGGTCATGTCTTCAGGTCAATTCGTCATTTACGACACCACGCGTCCCTACGAATTGCGCTTCGACGACAGCTTTTCGCAAATGGTTTTCCAGATCCCGCGAAAACTTCTGCACCAGCGCGTCGGCTCGTTCGATACATTGACCGCGACCACTTTTTCGGGCGAACGACCGCTGGAGCGGCTGGCCTGTGAATTCCTGCTCGGCATGAGCAAAACAATCGATGAGATCGATAGTGCGACCGCAACGCGCCTGCTGGATCAGGCGCTCGATCTCGTGGCGATGGCCTTCGCCGACCGAATGCAGCAACATTCATCGGATCTGTCGTTTCACCGATCCGCGCTGCTGTATCGCCTCAAGAATTATATCCTGACCCATCTGCGCGATCCCGAATTGTCGGTGCCGCACGCCGCGGCGGCCATTGGAATCTCGCCGCGCTATGCCAGCGATCTGATGGCTTCCGAACAGACCTCGTTCCGCAGTTATGTCCAGATGCAACGCCTGGAGCGATGCAAGCGCGATCTGTCGGACCCCGCCCACATGGCCCGGCATATCAGCGATATCGCCTTCGGCTGGGGTTTCAACGACCTCGCCCACTTCAGCCGCATCTTCAAGCAGAAATTCGGTGCCTCGCCGCGCGAATGGCGCGAGCGTGCAACGCATTAGGGCGCGAACCTATAAATCTAGAGTGGTCAGCGGACGTCCGCTTCGGTGCGCACAAGGAACTGAGGTCGGACGTCGCGCCGCGGGAGGCCGCTAGCCGTTCACTCCGCTGAAAGAAACCTGGAAGCATCGTCACGCAGCGAGCCAATGTCCCTTGTGAATATCGAACTTCACCGCGCCGTCGTCACGCATCTTCAATAGCAGCGATTGGCAGTCGTCCTGATGCTTTATGTTCACGCGCTTCATGATTTCGAAAGCCTTCAGAGGCTTTTCGCGAAGGGCAATCAGAATTTTTTCTCGATCAGTCATTAGGGTTCCTTGGGGGTTCCTTGCGTTGGCATCGGTGACGGTACGCGTTGTGCAGATCGCCTGCAATGGATGCGTTCGCTTGACGAAACAAGGGTGATGCCGATCACAGAAGCTTGCTTTATCCCAACCTAAACACTCTCCCATCACAGGAGGGTGCCATGCCGGATTTGCTTAAAGCAGCAATTGCATATTCTTTCGTCTTGAGTTGCATCGTTTTGGCGAGCTTCACGGTATGATCGTCGGTAGCCTTCCTGAAAAAAGGCAGAGCCGTCATGAGATCGGCGACCCCTGCCCGACGATCCCGGTCGAACGGTCGTATTGGTCGCGATCGACCATTTGAGCAACCCTCCCCCCTTATTCAGGGCCAGAGCGCAGGATCAGCTTCTGCACCCGCCAATTGGCGGTTTCGGCGGCATAGATCAGATTTTCCGACGGACACGCGAGCGCATGGGCGCCGGATAATTCCTTCAGCTCGCGTCCGGATTTGCCGATCACCCCCAGCACCTTGCCGTCGAGCGCGACTTTGAAGATGCGTCCGGGGAAAGTTGTCTCGCCGACGAACATCACCTGGTTGGGACCGGGCGTGATGCAGATCGAATTGGGCGCACCGATCACCTGGTTCAGGCGGTCGCCGGTCGGCGTGGCGCCGTAGACGGCGCGCGTCGTCATGTCCGGCGGCACCGTGATCGCGAACATCCGCAGGAACTTGCCGTCGGTATCGAACACCTGGATGCGGTGGTTGCTGCGGTCGCCTACATAGACGTTGTCGTTGTTGTCGATGGCGATCGCGTGCGGCAGATGGAATTGGCCGGGCTCGGTGCCCGGCTCGCCCCATGACTTCACCCATTGGCCGTGCGCGTCGTATTTGGCGACCCGTGAATTGATATAGCCGTCGGTGATGTAGGTGTTGCCCTTTGAGTCCCAGGCAACATCGGTCGGCTCGCGGAACAGGCCGTCAACCGGCGGCAGCGGTGGATTGACGTGTTCCCACGGCTTGGCGCCGTCGGGGGATTCCTTGCGGCGGCCGAACACCCATTGCACCCGGCCGGCCGGATTGAACTTGACGATCATGTCCGAGCCCTTGTCGATGGCCCAGATGTTGTCGTCTTTGTCGATGCGTACGCTGTGCGCAAAAGCCCAGGCATAGAGCCCCTTGCCGATCTCGCGGACGAAATCGCCCTCGGCGGTGAATTCGAGAAGTTGGGCTGCGGTCGGCGCATAGGCCGGACCATTGGCGCTGTTCGAGCGCGTGAACACGAAGACATGGCCCTTGGAATTCACGGCGACGCCGGGCACCTCGCCGAAATTCATGCCGTCCGGCAGCTTCGGGAAATCCGCCACGGAATCGAAGGAGATTTGCGGAACGCTCTGCTGGGCGAAACTTGGTTGGGCGAGAATTGGCGTCGCCGTCAGCACCAGGCCCGCGATCAATAGTGCTTTCATGGAAATTCCCCCCGTTTTTTTATCCGCCGTGCGGCTTTGCTTTGTACTCTATCACAGCAGTAGGCCGACGAAACAAGCGTCGCGGTGCGTCCGTTGAAGACCTCTACACCTCAGGCGCATGAGACCCAGTTTCCCGGTCGCGCGCGCGTCGCGCCCCGCGAATCGCGCGAGCGACACACCAGCAGAAGGAACCGGAATAGCCTGACCGGCTGGCAAGCATCTTGCATCAAACGCAATCGGGACAAGTAACTTCAGATGCGGAGCCACAACATGAAATTCGCCACGGCCCTGATCGCGGGACTTCTGATCGTGGCGAATCCTGGTTCAAGCCAGGCGGCGATGCGGATTGCTGACGATCCCGGTGGCAAGATAGGCGCCTACCTCGATAAATATCAGGGTCTTCGCAGTTCAGGCGAGACGGTGGTTATCGACGGCCTTTGCGCCTCGGCATGCACCATGGTGCTGGGCTCGGTTCCGCGCGAG
This sequence comes from uncultured Alphaproteobacteria bacterium, assembly GCA_963790595.1. Classification (GTDB taxonomy): domain Bacteria; phylum Pseudomonadota; class Alphaproteobacteria; order Rhizobiales; family Xanthobacteraceae; genus Bradyrhizobium. The sequence continues at coordinate 84,183 of CAWBPE010000027.1, forward strand.
CGGATATGCGTCACGTCTCAAGCCGTTTTGGGGTTTCACGCGGCATGGGATTCGGGCGCGGGCGGCCGTCAGGTGACAAACCCGGGTGCGACGCAGATGCTGTATTCGCTTTATCCTGCCGCGGTACGACGCTGGATCGCCGCCCGCGGCGGATTGAAACCGCAGATGATCTTCCTGCGCGGCAAGGAACTGACGAGCATGTTCCGCCCCTGCTATCTCAATGCCCAGGCTTCCTAACCGCGCTGATACCGGAACTGACGTCGATCAAACTTTCGGCGATGGCCGCCGTGAAAATGATCTAGTCGATCACAGCGATTGCATTGATCTCGATCAGACAGCGCGGATCGGTCGCGAGCTTCACCACCTGCACCGTCGTCGTCGTCGGTTTGGCATCCCGGAAGTATTCGGCCCATACGCGATTAAGCGCATCCTGGTCGGTGAGATCGGTGACAAAGCGATCGGCGGTGACGATGTCTGCAAAGGTGGCGCCCACCGCCTCCAGCCCACGCTTGAGATTTTCCAGTGCGGCGCGCGCCTGCCCTTCCATGCTTGATGGCATGGAGTCGAACTCTTCGGGCCGGTGCGGGTGATGATGATAGACCGGCGCGGCGGTCACGCCGGCGAGGTAGATGGTCGAGCCGCCTGTGACCTTGATGGCCGGTGCGTAAGGCATCCACATGTCAGGCGCGTCGGGCCAATGGATGTGCTCAACGGTCTTGGTCATGACATCAAACCCTCTCTGCTGTTGTAATTACTGAGCTCACGCCCGGTCGAGGCTCAGGGGTCCCGCGCCGCGCGCGAGGACAAAAAACGCGCCACCGGCGATCCCGATGTCTTTCCAGAAATGGATAAGCTGACCCCAGCGCACAGCGGCATCGGTGATCGACCAATAGGGATGGCCGATCGCCGCGGCACAGAGATTAAAGAACACCAGCAGCAGCGCGAACTCGCGGGTGCGGAAGCCCAACACCATCGCGGCCCCGCTCACGACCTCGACGGTCGCCGCCAGCATCGCCCAGACCTCCGGCGACCCCGGCAAACCCATCACGAAATGTGTGACCAGCTTCAAATCCAGCCAGTGATTGATCCCCGACATCAGAAAAAGCGATCCAATGCAGAGCCGGCCCAGCAACAGGATCACCGGCTCGAACTGCTGAGCCAGGGAATCGATAACCCGCAACGCCATGATGCTTACCCCAGACTTGTTCTTGGACTTGCGTTGTAGTGCACGTAGCGAGCCCGGGCAACGAGGCGTCCTTAAACAATAATTGAGACCGACATCGCCAAGGACCACGCGCCGCGGCCAAAACGACCGCCCAGCGCGGCCACTTCGCCAGTTAACACAAGTTTTCGTTCTGCTGCGGACAAGCGGCGCGCGGCCGCTCGGCTGTAGGCTTCAAATCGACAAGTGTCTTTCTCCCGAAGCAAAGGATGACGTCGATGGGTCTGGTGCATCAGAAATACAAAGTCGCGGTGGTTCAGGCGGCGCCGGTTTTTCTCGATCTCGACGCCACGGTGGACAAGACGATCTCCCTGATTGAGGAGGCCGCCGCGAAGGGCGCAAAGCTGATCGCGTTTCCCGAAACCTTCATCCCCGGATATCCGTGGCAGATCTGGCTTGGCGCCCCGGCCTGGGCGATCGGCCGTGGCTTTGTGCAACGCTATTTCGACAACTCGCTGTCCTATGACAGTCCGCAGGCCAAAAAGATCAGCCAGGCCGTGAAGCGCGCCAAGCTGACCGCGGTGATCGGCATCTCCGAACGCGACGGCGGCAGCCTCTATATGGGGCAATGGTTTATTGGTCCCGACGGCGAAACCATCGCCAAGCGCCGCAAGCTGCGGCCGACCCATGCCGAACGCACCGTGTTCGGCGAAGGCGACGGCAGCGACCTCGCGGTCCATGATCGCGCCGACGTTGGACGTCTCGGCGCCTTGTGCTGCTGGGAGCATCTGCAACCGCTGTCGAAATACGCAATGTATGCCCAAAACGAGCAGGTTCATGTCGGCGCCTGGCCGAGCTTCTCCCTCTATGATCCGTTCGCGCATGCGCTGGGCTGGGAAGTCAACAACGCCGCGAGCAAGGTTTACGCGGTCGAGGGCTCCTGTTTCTTCCTCGGCCCCTGTGCTGTGGTTTCTCAGGCCATGATCGATGAACTCTGCGACTCCCCCGAGAAACATGCCTTCCTGCATGTCGGCGGCGGCCATGCGGTGATCTATGGGCCGGACGGAAGCTCGCTCGCCGAAAAACTTCCCGCCGATCAGGAAGGCATCCTGTATTCCGATATCGATCTCGGCATGATCGGCGTGGCCAAGAACGCCGCCGATCCCGCCGGACATTATTCCAGACCCGACGTCACGCGGCTCTTGCTCAACACCTCCCGCGCCAGCCGCGTCGAGCACTTCTCGCTTCCCGTCGATGCCGAGGTCATGAGCGAAATCAGGCTGCAAGCCTGACGAGCCGACTTGCCTGCCCCATCACCTTCAAGAGGAGCGCGCCATGGAATCCGCAATCCCCGAGCATCTCAAAAGTGCCCGTACGCGTCACCGGCGCGTCCCCGACGATTATTCGCCGCCCTACCCGTCGTTCGTGGCGCGCCACAAACCAAAAGTGCTGCGGGTGGTGATGGCTTATTTCGGCATCCAGATCCAAGGCGCGCCTTCGAAGGCCGCGGAGCAGGCGATGGCATCGATCGTTTCCCGCTTTGCGTCGAGCGGCGGTCCGACGCATTGGGACCGCGCGCAATATGTCGACGAAGCCGGTTTTACAAATGTCGTGACCGTGGCGTATTGGGACGATCGCGCGAAATTCGACGGCTGGTTTCCGGAAGCGCGTAACGCCTGGACCGGCGATCAGCGGGCCACGGACGAGATCGGCGCGTTCATCGAGGTGCTTTATCCATCGGTGGAAGGCTACGAAACCCTGTTCTCTTCATTGGGAAGGCCCGAAGGCGTCGCGGTGCTCGCCGACGGCATGAGCGGCGAAGTTCAGGAACATGCCTATTGGGGCGGCATGCGCGATCGGATTCCGCTGTCCCAGACCGACGAGATGGCGCCCTCCGGCAGCGCCCGCGCCATTCGCGACGGCGCGCGCATCCGCGTGATCCCGAACGACAATCTCTGCCTGATCCGCTCGGGCCAGGATTGGGGCGACACCGAAGCTTCCGAACGCAAAATGTACCTCGATGACGTGGAGCCGGTGCTGCGGGAAGGCATGGACTTCCTGCGCGACAGCGGCCGCTCGATCGGCTGCTACGCCAACCGCTATATGACCGTTATCGGGTCCGACGGCGCGCCGACCGAAAAATCCTACGGCATGAGCTGGTGGAAGAGTCTCGCGGCGCTGGAGCGCTGGGCTGAATCGCACCCGACGCATGTCCGGATTTTCGGCGCGGCGATGAAATATCTGTCGACGTTGGGACCAGCCGCAAAGCTGCGGCTCTACCACGAGGTCACCGTCGCCCGGGCCGATGAGCAGTTCTTCGAATATGTGAACTGTCACCCGCAAACCGGAATGTTGAACGCGGTGCAAACGGTTGACGCAGCATAAAACCCGGCTTTCTTAAAGCACCATCTGGGTCTGGGTGACCACGGCGACCAGCTTGCCTTCCTCGGTCTCCAGCCGTGTCTGCCAGACCTGGGTGCGCCGCCCGCGGTGGACAGGCGTTGCGATCGCGATCACGGTGGTGCCTTCCTTGGCGCCGCCGATGAAATTGGTCTTGCTCTCGATCGTGGTGGTGCCCTTGGCATCGTCAGGCAGATTGATCACCGTCGCCGCCGCGCCGACTGAATCGGCGAAGGCCATCACCGCGCCGCCATGAATCGTGTGATGGAGCGTGCAGAGATCCGGCCGCACCAGCATCCGCGCTACTACGCGATCTTTCTCTGCCTCGACGATTGTCACCCCCATCAATTCGGCAAAGGGCAGTTTTCTCGTTTTGATTTTTTCAAGCGGCGTCATAGTCGGATTTCTCCCGTGTTCCAGCATCCGTCCTTCCGGGATGGTCCGAAGGACCAGACCCGGAATCTCGAGATTCTCCGATGTGCAATAGCACATCGTAGCTCGCACTTCGTGCGCCCCGGAATGACGACTGGTCTAGCGCTCGTGACAACGCGTTCGCTATCCCGCATATCCTGACTGCATGCCCCACTTCCCTCCCCGCCGGATCGTGTGTCTCACCGAAGAAACCGTGGAGACGCTGTATCTGCTCGGCCAGCAGGACCGCATTGTCGGCGTTTCCGGCTATGCGGTACGGCCGCCGCAGGTGCGGCGCGAAAAGCCGCGGGTATCGGCGTTTGTCTCGGCCGACATCCCAAAAATCCTCAAGCTCCAGCCAGACCTTGTGCTGGCCTTCTCGGACTTGCAGGCCGACATCACGGCCGATCTGGTGCGTGCCGGCGTCGCCGTGCATGTCTTCAACCAGCGCGACATTGCCGGCATCCTGGCGATGATCCGCACCCTCGGTGCGCTGGTCGGCGCGGCGGAGCAAGCCGATCGGCTCGCGGCCGGTTATGAGGCGCGTCTGGCGGCGATCGCCTCGACGGCCCGGCCCTCGCCCAAACCGAAAGTCTATTTCGAGGAGTGGGACGATCCCCTGATCAGCGGTATTGGCTGGGTGTCCGAACTGATCGAGATCGCCGGCGGGGAAGACATCCTCCCACAGTTGCGGTTTCAAAAGGCCGCGAAGGACCGGATCATTTCGCCCGATGACGTGCGCGCAGCGGCGCCCGATGTCATCCTGGCATCGTGGTGCGGCAAGAAGGTCGTTCCGGAGAAAATCAGGCAGCGGCCGGGCTGGGGCGAAATTCCGGCGGTCCGTAACGGCCGCATCGTCGAGATCAAGTCGCCGCTAATCCTGCAACCCGGTCCGGCCGCGCTGACCGACGGGCTGGATGCGATCGTCGCAGCGCTGTGGGCGGAGTCGACGGTCCCGTAGGGTGGGCAAAGGTGCGCTTGCACCGTGCCCACCCTTGCCAGATCCGTAAAAGAATGGTGGGCACGGCGCGAACAGCGCCTTTGCCCACCCTACGAGCGCGTCGAGGCTCTACACCTTCTCCACCCCGCACCACTCCGCGATGAACAACGCGGTGGCCTTGGTCGATTTCAGCAACGAGTCGAGATCGACATATTCGTTGAAGCCATGCATCGCCGCGCCGCTGGCGCCAAAACACAGACTGGGAATGTTGTAGTTCAACCCATAGAACCGCGTGTCGGTGAGCGCGGTGAACACCAGATCCTTTACCGCGCCGCCATAGACCGCTTCATGGGCCTTGCCGAAAGCGGCTTCGGCTTCCGCGGAATCCCTGAGCTCATAGCCTTCCGACAGGAACCCGGACCATTCCACCGCGGGCGGATTGTTGGACAGGAAACGATGATCGCGCGCGGCGGCCGCGACATGGCTTAGAATTTCAGCCTGGCAATCGCTGACCGACCAGCCAGGCAGGATCGCGATCCGGCAGTCGACATCGCACCATGCCGGCACGCTGGACGCCCAGTCGCCGCCCTTGATGATGCCGGGATTGAAGTTGATCGGATGCGTCAGCGTCTTGAAATGACGATCGCTCTTCGCGCGCTCATTCCATTCGGTCTCGAGCTTCTGCAGGCTGTGAATGAGATGATAGACGGCGGTGATCGCGTTGGAGCCGGAGCCGGCTTCGAACACATGCACCGGATGGCCGCGCACTTTCAAGCGAAACCAGATCACTCCGACTTGCGAGCGCACCATTTTCCCGGAGGTCGGCTCGGGAATGAAACAGGCGTCGGCGCGGTAGCCACGCTGCAAGGTCGAGAGCGCGCCAACGCCGGTGCTTTCTTCCTCGATCACGGACTGAAAGTGAATCCGTCCGGTCGGCTTCAATCCCGCCGCCTTGATCGCGTCAAGCGCGTAGAGCGCACCGATGGTGCCGGATTTCATGTCGCAGGCGCCGCGGCCGTACATTTTGCCGTCCTTGATGAGGGGCGAGAACGGCGGCGTCTCCCACATCTCGAGTGGCCCGGCCGGCACGACGTCGCAATGCCCCTGCAGGATCAGCGATTTGCCAGCATTGTGCGTGGGACGGTAAGTGCCAACCACGCTGCGGGCCTTGGAAAAATCATGTTCGATCGGGCCGAAGCCGCGCAGGTCCTTCAGGGCATCGAGATCGATGTGCCAGTCGTCGACCTCATAGCCGCGCTGGCGCAGGAGATCGCCAATCATGTCCTGGCACGGCCCCTCGGCGCCGCGGGTCGAGGGAATCGCGACAAAATCCATCGTGGTCGCCAACTGCGCGTCGAAATTGGCATCGACGGCATCAAGGATTTTGCGGCTGGTATCGGTAGCGTTCATTGCGTCACTTCCCATTGTCGCTTTCAGAATTGCGACCGCGCCCATACAGTCCACCGCTGGGCCGCTCGCCCCATGGAGAGACACAGATGCCCGGCAATCGCAACATTCTGTATCTCATCATCGGCGCCCTGATCGTGGCGGTCGGCGTGCTCGGCTACAATCTCTACCAGACCAAGAAGGAACCGGAAGGCCTGCAGATCAATGTCGGCCCGAATGGCCTGAAGATACAGAACAAGTGAAACCGGATATGCCGACCATGAAGACCTCAACGGTAACGCGCTATTCGACCATGCTGCTTGGCGGCATAGCCCTGTTCACGCTTGCAGTCCCCGCCGCAGCACAGCAGGTTTCGCGCGAACAGGACATTGTCGGATTGCGGCTCGGGCAGCGGATCAAGGTCGACGACGGAACCTGCCCCGCCGGCCAGGTCAAGGAAGTCTCCGGAACCAAGATGACGTCAGCGGGAATTATGGCGTCGCGGAAATGCATCCCGCGTGTGAAACCCAAGTCGAAAGACGTTCCTCAACGCTAGAGCGGTTCATCGATTGATTGAATTGGGAGGGATTCCGTCGGGCGGCGGTTTGTGATTCAAGATGCTGGCTGGATCGGAGGCCAGCATCGAATGGTCCGACCTCTTTCGAATGATCTTCGTGAACGAGCCGTGAAGGCGGTTGAGTCCGGCGAGAGTTGCCATGCTGTGGCGGCGCGGTTCGATGTTGCGGTGTCGTCCGTCGTGAAGTGGCGGCAGCGCTATCGCGCGACGGGTTCGGTCGTGCCGGGCAAGATGGGCGGTCATCGTAAGCCGGTTCTGGAGCCGCATCGAGCGTTCATCGTGGAGAGGATCAGGCAGACGCCGCATTTAACGCTGCACGGGCTGAAGGACGAACTTGCCGCCCGAGGCGTGAAAGTCTCGCACCACGCGGTATGGACCTTCCTGCGACGCGAAGGTCTCAGCTTCAAAAAAAACACTATTCGCCCTTGAGCAGGGCCGCGCCGACGTCGCGTGGCGGCGGCAGCGCTGGCGTAGCTTGCAGGATCGCCTCGATCCAAACCGCCTGGTATTCATCGACGAGACCTGGATCAAGACCAACATGGCCCCGCTGCGCGGCTGGGGATCCAGGGGCGAGCGGCTGCGCGCTTTTGCGCCGCACGGTCACTGGCGAACCCTGACCTTCCTCGGTGCCCTACGTTGTGACCAACTCACTGCGCCTTGCGTGTTCGACGGACCGATCAACGGCGAAAGCTTCCGCGCCTATGTCGAACAGCAACTCGTAACCGTGCTCAAACCGGGCGACATCGTCGTTATGGATAATCTCGGTAGCCACAAGTCGCCGACCGTCCGTCAGATGATCCGGAAAGCCGGCGCCAGGCTGTGGTACCTGCCGCCGTACTCTCCCGACCTCAACCCGATCGAGCAGGTCTTTGCCAAGATCAAGCACTGGATGCGCATCGCACAGAAACGCACGATCGACGACGCCTGCGACCACATCGGCCTCCTCGTCAGAAGCGTTCTGCCCGGCGAATGCAGCAACTACTTCGTTAACGCCGGATACGCTTCCATCAAAACATGAAACGCTCTAGAGCGTTTTGTTTTGACGCGTTTTCTTCACGCGAACCGGCATCCACGGAGCCTGTCATCGGGCGCGCATTCGCGCGACCCGTTGGCTCGAAAACGCTCTAGTCTATTTCGCCGGCTCAAACATGCATTGCAGCGTCGGCTTGGCGATTTTCGTGAATGTCGCGCCGATCTCGGATCGTTTCGACGCCGGAACCCAATCGGTCTCGATGGTCGGCACACCGGTCTCGCTGATCCCGCGCAACAGCGCGGTGCGAAGATCGGCGTCGTCAACGGTGGCGGCGGCGTAATCGTGCAGGCAACTGCAAACCGAGTCCGGATGGGCCCAGCGACCGGTCATGTGGGGAACGCAGAGGCGCACAAATTCCGAACGCTCATCGCCCATGTTCATCGGCGAGCGAACCTGGAGCGAAAGCACCTGGAGCGATGGCACTGACGATACTTGGGCCTGCACTTGGGCCTGCATTTGGGCCTGCGCCGAGCCGCTCAAGAGCAAACCGCCTGATATCACCACTGAACAAATACGAGAAATCATACGAGAACCTGAAAGGCTTGGAATGTACCGGCTTGGAACTCTTGGTTCGGTCGCGCCTCAGCGGGCTGCGACAAGCATGGCCTGCGGCGCATCGGTGACAACAGGCGAACCATTGTAGGCGAAGGTGCCGATGCCGGGCAGACCGTTATCCGACGAACCAGCCAGGGTCGGACCAGCCAGGACGAAGGCGAAGGCGAGGATGAAGCTGAAGGTCCGCATTTGACTGTCTCCGGTTTTGCCTGTCGGCCATTGGCCGTCTCGTTGCCAGCTTGATAACCATTCGCGGTTTCCGGCGTTCTGCTTCAAAACGGATAATGGTTTCGTCGGGCGGGAGAATTGTTTCATCGTGGCTTTGGGGACGAAACAATCGGGCAAATGGTGGCGAATCCGCCCGTTAGACGGGGGCGTTCAGGGTCCAGATGCCTTAGCGGCCCATCGCAGCCATCACCTGCGGCGCCGAAATCGGCGATCCGGAATAGCTGAAGGTGCCCACGCCAGGCAGGTCACCGTCTGTCGAGCCGGCCAGAGAGGGGCCGGCAAGAATCATAACAAGCGCAAAAATGAACACCCGCATCTGACGTCTCCCGCTAACCATCGCAAATGAGACGCCCCCAAAGACATCGGGGTTCGAAGACCCGAATGAACTTTTTAACCTTTCTCTGGTGGAGAGAGCCCTTCGGCATCGCAGCGAGATGAACGGAACCTTCGCCAAAGCCGACTTACGCAAACAAGACCGCGCAGACGCGATGCAACTTTTATGGATCGTTGCGCGTTATGCCGTCTCCTCACCAAAGGATAATCATCGTGGGCAATGGCAACATCGATGGTGGCAAGAAATCCCCGCCCCGCAAACCATGTCAGCCGATGGCGGGAACTTCAGGCGGCAATGGCAGCTCCCCCGCGCAATTGGACGCTCAGAAAATAGAGCGGCCGAGGGTTTGCGGCGCGATGACACAACAATGCGGCGACAGCGGCCGCGGTAACGACTACGCGCCGCAGAAATTCGTGCGCCTGGTGGGGTATCGCGACCCCAATCCGCGGCCCGAAACCTGGGTCCGCCCGCGCCCGGCTTCCGCCAAGCCGTAAGTTTCAAGCCGTAAGTTTCGGCGCCAGTCTACTGGATGAATTCGCCGCATCTCTGCACGGTCGCATCCGCGGAGCCCCAGGGCATGATCGGTACCGAGGAGGTCGAATTCTTCGGCGAGCCTTCGATCAGCCTGTCCGAATACACCATGTACACCAGCACGTTCCGCTTGGCGTCGCAGCCGCGGACGATTTGCATCTTCTTGAAGAACAGCGAACGCCGCTGGCGGAACATATCGTCGCCCTGCACCATCTTGTCCTTGAAACGGATCGGGCCGATCTGGCGGCAGGCCAGCGAGATATCCGAGACTTCCTCGGCCAGCCCCAGCCAGCCCTTGAAGCCGCCCTTTTCCGGCACCGTGAAATGGCAGGCGACCCCTTCGACCTCGGGGTCATCCACGCCGTAGGTCGCCAGCTTGTCGTTCGGGCTGAGGAACTTGAACACAGTCGAACGGCGGAAGATCAAATCCGGTTCATCGGCTGCAAATGTGGGGCTTCCGGGCCACAAAATAAGCGCCAGCGCCAATAATCCCCAGCGGATCCACGGTCTGTCATATGGGCTTAAGTCTTGACGTGTCATGGAAATCTCCGTGGGCGGGTTTCACCCATGTAATGGCTGAAAGGTGTCGCAGGAAGGCCAGCGGTAGCGGGTGCTGCCGGGCATAAATCTCCGGCGTTTAACGCAATGTGAGGCTTTTTTGTTACGCTTGGGGTGAAAACCGTGGGCATTAGAAGCGTTCCGCTGGTGAACGCGTATCTCGTCTGCAACACTAAAACCTGAAACGGGCTGGGATTCGAAAATGACGCGCGTGAGTGGGCATAGTGTGGCGACCGGACGGGTTTGGCGGATTGCCGCCCTGGCGACCGCCGGTGCAATTGGCGTCACGTCCCAAATCACGTCCAAAGCAGAGGCCGCACTCTACTGGACGGGTTCCGAACCCGGAATGTCGCAGCCCGACCCGGCAGCTCAGCCGAAGAAACCGAAGGCCCGCAAACACGTCGCAAAAAAGGGCGAAGCGCCTGAGAAGGAAAAAGAATCCTCCAAGCCGCAGGGACCGGTGATCATCTCGATCTCGATCGACCAGCAAAAGCTGAGAATTTACGACGCCAACGGCCTGTTCGCGGAAACCCCGGTGTCCACCGGCATGAAGGGCCATCCGACGCCGATGGGCGTTTTCAGCGTCATTCAAAAAGACCGGCTGCATCATTCCAATATCTATAGCGGCGCGCCGATGCCGTATATGCAGCGCATCACCTGGTCGGGCATCGCGATCCATGCCGGCGTGCTGCCGGGCTATCCGGCGTCGCATGGCTGCATCCGCATGCCGATGGCCTTTGCCATGAAGATGTGGAACTGGACCAAGATGGGCGCGCGCGTCGTCGTCACGCCCGGCGAAATGACACCACCTGCCAGTTTTGCGCATCCGCTGCTCGCGGCTGTGAAGGTTGCACCGCAGCCGATGGCCGCCGATCAGCCGAAATCCGATGCGCCGAGCGCTGCGAAAACCGACAAGGGCGCAGAGGCTGATGCGAAGACCAAGCCGGCGATCGCGGAAGCCCCCGTTGAACTGCGCTCGACCATCGGGCACGGCAACAGCGCGACTGAGCCGACCCGCACCGCGGACGCCAGCAACGCCCTGCCGGCATCGAGCGCCCCGGTCACGATGTCAGACGCAGGCGGCCGCGTGACGCCAGCGGCCAAGACCGCGGTTGCGCAGCCCGAGCCGGACGCTGCGAAGCCAAGTGAAGTTGCGAAGCCAAGTGACGTCGCTTCTTCCGAAGACAAATCCACCGAGGCCAAACCGTCCGACGCCACATCGCCGGAAACGGCAGTTGCTGAAACCAAGGCTGAAGCGAGCGCAAACACCGAGGCCGTACAGGCCGAGCCCGCAAAGGTCGAAGCTGCCGCCAGCGAAGCTGTCAAAGTGGACGAGCCGAAAGCCGAAACCAAAACGGCCGAAGTTAAACCGGCGGACGTCAAGGCGTCTGAAGTCAAGGCCGCTGAGGTCAAGACACCTGACGTCAAGGCTGAAGCGCCGAAAGCCGAGCCGGCCAACTCCATTGAAAAGCCTGCCGAGAGCAAGATAGCGGCCGAGCCCGCCGCAGTGCCGCCGGCCAAGAAGGATCAGGGCCGCCTGTCCGGTCTCGAAAAGGCCGCCGCCGTGAAACCCGAGGCGCCGAAGCGGAGCGGCCAAATCGCCGTGTTCGTCAGCCGCAAGGATTCGAAGCTCTATGTGCGGCAGAACTTCCTGCCGCTGTTCGAGGTGCACGTCACGATCGCGCCGAGCGACCGGCCGCTGGGAACGCATGTGTTCACCGCGCAGGTCGATAAGGAAGATTCCAACGTCCTGCACTGGTCGGTGGTCACGCTGCCCGCCTCCAGAGCTGCGGACAAGGCTGCGGAGCGCCGCGACGAAGACGATCGCAGTTCGCGCCGGCGCAAGATCGCAGGCGCGGTCGAGGTGAAACCATTGCCGGCGCCGGATAGCCCCGCCGAAGCGCTGGATCGCCTCAATTTGCCCGCGGACGCACTGGCCAGGATTACCGAAGCGCTTTCGACCGGCGGCTCGCTGACCGTCTCGGATCAGGGTATCGCGGGTGGCGAAACCGGCGAAGGCACCGATTTCATCGTCTCCTTGCGTTAGACCGCACGGCGATCTCAAAGCTGGAGTTCGCCGGTCGCTTTGGACCGGCGGCTACGCTAAAAGACCGCCGTCATGAGCCATCCCTCCACCACTGCTGTCACCGCCGAGTTGCAGGCTCCTGCGACAAAAGACGCCTTCGACCCGCTGACATTCCTCGGCTGGCGCGGAGGATTGCTCGCGATCGTCGCCGCGCTTGCGGCATCGTTTTTTCTGTACGGCTACGCGCTGATCTACTGGCGCAACGCCGACATGGATTTCATGGTGATCTACAACGCGCTTGTCATGAACGACGGCAAGCCGCAATTGTTCTTCGATCACACCGCCTATTTCACCATCCTGTCGGTGAAGACGTGGTTCGCGCTGCTGCACCGTTTCGGCCTGCTCGAGGCATGGTCGCTGTCGTCGCTTCCACCGGCTTCCGATTCCGGCGCCTTCGATGCCGCGATGACCAGCGCCATCCATGCCGGGCGTATTCTGGTCTGGCTGATCGCCACAGGCTGCGTGCTGGCGTTTGCCGCGCTGGTCCGTCGCATCGTGCGCGATTGGCGTGTCGGGCTGATCGCGACGCTGGCGTTTGCACTCTCCGGCGCCATCGCGGTGCACTTACGTATTTTGCGCAGCGAGTTGCTTGCCGCGTTCCCCGTCATCCTTGCGCTGATGATCCTGATTGTAGCCGGACGCCGCGCCAGCATCGCACGCCCGCTGGCGATGGCTCTCGCCGCAGCACTTTGCGTGCTCGGTCTTGAAAATAAAGTGCAGGCGATCCTGCTGGTCGGCGCGTTACCCCTGCTGGTGCTGCCGTTCGGCAGCGCAGGCAGCGCCAGCGCCGCGTTCTGGCGCGAGGCGCGCTCAAGCTGGCCGGCAGCCATTCTCGCGATCCTCGTGGCGCTGGCTGCGGCATGGGCGGCGTGGCCGCTGGCCGCGACCGGATTCGATCGCGCGCTGCTGGATGCCGCACTGTTTCATCCGCTCCTGCTCGGCCGCTTCGGCCTCTATCAGATCGCATTGCTGGGCCTGATCGGTGGTTGCGTGATCGCCTATGCCGTGATCTGGCGGGTCAGCGCCGCCGAGACGCTGGCGTCGATCGCAGCGCTTGCCGCCGGCGCATCGCTGGCGCTGCTGGCGCTCGACCTCGACTACAACGCCGGCAATGTGATCGCGGTATTCAACCCGCTGGAAAAAATGCTGACCTTCGCGGACGCCGGCACTGCCAGCGCCGCAAACGGCGCCAGCCCTTCGGGCATTCTGTGGCTGCTGCTCGACGGGCTCGCCTCGGTGTTCGCGCGCTACACGTTCGTGCTGCACTCGTCGCCGCGGCCGACGGTATTTCTGACCTGGCTGATCGCGCCCGGCATTGTCTATGCGTGGGTGCGCGGCGAAAAGCAGACCGCGATCCAGGCCTTGCTGTTGCTGCTGGCCGCGATCGGGATCGACACGCTCGGGGTGCGGCGCGGATTGAAATCCGAATATTTCATTTTCACCGATCCCTTGATCATCCTCTCCGGCGCGGTGCTGCTCGATGCCCTCTCCGATTTGCGCTTTCGCAAATGGGCCTATCCCATCGCGATGGTTCTGTTCGGATTGCACATCGCGATCGGCCAGGCCGAGCCGATCAAATACGCCTTCATGCGCCGGGGACCGGAGCCGATCTGCGAATGGCGCCCGCATTACATGCCGCTGCTGGCGTTGCCGTGGTGTCCTAAAGCCTCGTCATAACGGCTTGTTGAGAGGCGACTTGTTGAGAGGCGGCTTGGCTCGGGCTAGGCTAACATCATCGAGCTTTGATCGCGACGACAAGAGGTCGCCATGATCGACCGCCGAACCATTCTCGCGTCTCTGCTGGCCGCAACGACATTTCCGCCCTCGATGCGGACGGCCCATGCGCAGGCCGCGATGAGCGGGATCACCGCTTATGCGTTTTCGTTTCCGGCACTCGCCGGCGGCGACATCAAGCTGGCCGATTATGCCGGCCATCCCGTGATGGTGGTCAACACCGCGTCGCTATGCGGCTTCACCCCGCAATATGCCGGGTTGCAGCTTCTATGGAGCGAATTTCACGATCGCGGCCTGATGATTGTCGGCGTGCCCTCCAACGATTTCGGCGGCCAGGAACCCGGCGGCGCCAAGGAGATCTCCGAAACCGCGCAGCACCAATATGGCGTGACCTTTCCAATGGCCGCCGAAGCCGTCGTGAAAGGTCCGGACGCGCATCCCTTTTACCGATGGGCCGCCACCGCGCGGCCAAAGGATGTCCCGCGCTGGAACTTTCACAAATATCTGGTCGGCCGCGACGGCTATCTCGCCGACGTGTTCCCCGAAAGCGTCGATCCCCTGGATACGCGCGTCAAAACCGCGGTCGCGCGGGCCCTCGCCGTCGCCTGACGCAAGCGTTTCGCCCCGCAATTAACCTCTTGGGCCGACAAGTCTACCCCCGACGAAATACCCGTTGCCGTGGCCGCGCCGGTGCCTCTAGGCTATTATGTCACGAGGGACGGAAACGGCTCGGGCGACGGCAAAAGCCGAGGCCGGGTTCAAGATCAGCGTAAGGGAAGAGCACGATGCGTATTGCGGCAGGTTTGATTTATGCGGGCGCCGTTTCACTGTGTCTTTCGGGCGCCGCCTGGTCGCAGGCACCGGCCGCCAAGGGCACGGCAACGCCTGCAGCTGCCCCTGCGCCGGCTCCCGCAGCGCCCCCTGCCCCCGCCAAGGCCGCCTGCGCCAATCCGGATGCGCTCGGGATCGGCCGCGTGGTCGAGATCGACACCACGGGCGGACCCGGCTTCGGTTTTGAGCATTTCAAGCAACTCGATTTCCTGCGCGAAAAGGAAGTCGTGCTGACGTTCGATGACGGCCCGTGGCCGGTCAACACGCCGTCGGTATTGAAGTCGCTGGCGGACGAATGCACGACCGGGATTTTCTTCATCATCGGCAAGCACGCGACGTATTACCCGGAAATCCTCAAGCAGGTTGCGGCGGCGGGTCACACCATCGGATCGCATACCTGGTCGCACGCCACACTGACCAACAAGAAACTGACCGAGGATCAGCGCAAGGAAGAAATCGAAAAGGGTTTTAGTGCGGTGAAATGGGCGCTCGGCGGCACTTCGCCCTCGCCGTTCTTCCGCTTCCCGGCCTTGCAGCACCCGCCCGAAATGGTGACCTATCTCGGCACGCGAAACATCGCGATGTTCTCCTGCGATCTCAACTCGTTCGACTTCAAGGCCCGCAACGCCCAGCAGGTCATCGACGTCACGATGAACAAGCTCGACAAGCTCGGCAAGGGCATCATCCTGATGCACGACTTCCACAAGCATACCGCCGAAGCGCTGCCCGCTCTGCTGCGCAAGTTGAAGGCCGGCGGTTACAAAGTGGTGCAGATGAAGGCCAAGGCGCCGGTACAGACGCTGCCGCAATACGACGAAATGATTGTAAAGGACGTCAAGCTGCCGACGGTCAGCGACCGTCCGGTGTCGAGCGTCGTGCAGACGATCTCAGAATAATCCGGCCGCACGATTGTGACGGCACCGCTTATCGAGGGCTATGTCATCGTCTCCGCCGACGGCATGCTGGCGGGCGCCGATCACGTGATGCCTGACCAACTAAAATTCGAGGGCGACAAGCAATTCTTTAACGCAGCCCTCGACCGCGCCGATCTGATCGTTCACGGCCGCAACTCGTACGAAGATCAGCCGAACTCGCCACAGCGAAACCGGATCATCGTGACCCGCACGATTAGTGCGGTCGCGCCCGATCCGTCCAATCCCAAGGCGACGCTGTGGAACCCGGCGGGCGCACCGTTCGAAACCGCGTGCGATCGATCAGGCGTACACACAGGCACGATTGCGATCATCGGCGGACCTGACATCTTCGGAATGTTCCTGGACCGCTATGACACGTTCTGGCTTTCGCAGGCGCCACGGGTGCAGCTGCCCGGCGGAGAAGCGTGTTTCCCCGGCGTCCCCCAAAAGACGCCCCAGGAGATCCTCGCTGCTCACGGCCTGCATGCCGGCGAGGCCCAGATCCTCGACCGTGCGCATGGAGTCAGCGTTACGCCGTGGCGGCGCGCGGCCTAGAGCCTTATCGGTTCTGATTGAATCAGAACCGGGCTCCAGTCTTTTGTTTTGACGCGTTTTCTTCACGCGAACCGGTATCCACTTCGCTCGAAAACGCTCTAGTTCTAATTGATCGAGCGCTAGACGTCGTAGGCCGGTTCTACCGCCCGCGCGCCCCGACCATAGCCGGCGATCATGAACAACGCACCGATGATCGACAGGTTCTTCAACGCGTGGACGAGGTTGTTCCTGGCGTCGGGGCCGGTTTGATTCCAGAAATCGTGATAGTAGAACGTCGCTGCGCCCACAAACAGGATCAGCAGGATCGCAAAAAAGCGAGCGCCGAAATTCAGCGCGATCATGATGCCGCAGATCAGTTCCACCGCGCCGGCCGCAATCGCCAGCATCATCGGCATCGACATGCCCGTCAGGTCCGATAGCTGTGAGGTGTAGGTCGCCAGCACCGCCGGAATAACAACCTTCTCTGTCATTTGCGCTGTCGCGGTCAGATCCAGAAGCTTGGACCCTCCGGAAAAAATAAACAGCACGGCGAACAGAATTCGCCCGAAAGTAATAAACGCTGGCATGGTCGGCCTCACTTAATGCTGCAAATGCGAAAGTCGTAATATGGCGGAACGAGTATGGTCGTTCCGCCCCGGCTTTTCAAACAGTCAAATCGATCGGCTTGATGGCCGCAACCACACAACAATCGGCCTAGCCGAACAGGGTCGGTTGCGGACGGCCGGCGCGCTCCTGGGCTTCGACCGCGGCAACCGCGGTCATGTTGAGGATGCCGCGCGCGGTCACGGACGGCGTGAGAATATGCGCCGGCCGCGCCGGTCCGATCAGGATCGGGCCCACCGGCAGCGCGTCGGCCAGCGCCTTGATCATCTGATAGGCGACGTTGGCGGTGTCGAGGTTCGGCATGATCAGGATATTGGCCTCACCTTCCAGCTTCGAATGCGGCAGGATCATCTGCCGCGCCGCTTGCGACAGCGCGGTATCGCCCTGCATTTCACCATCCGCTTCGAGTTCCGGATGGTTCTGCTTCAGGAGCGCGGTGGCGCGGCGCATCTTGCGCGAGGATTCGGTATCATAACTTCCGAAATCGGAATGTGACACGAAGGCGATTTTCGGTTTCAGATTGAAGCGCTGGACATGGATCGCGGCCAGCGCCGCCATTTCCGCAAGCTCGTCGGCGCTCGGATTCGGCCGTACCTGGGTGTCCGAGATAAAATAAGCGCCCTTGGAGGTGATCATCAGCGCCAGTGCCGCGAAATCGCTCACGCCCGGCAGAAAGCCGATGATCTCGCGCACATGGCGCAGATGGCTCATGTAACGCCCCTCGACGCCGCAGATCATCGCATCGGCTTCGCCACGGCTGACCGCGAGTGCTGCAATCACCGTCGCATTGGTGCGTACCACCGTGCGCGCGGCATCGGGGGTGACACCGTGGCGTCCGGCCAGATCGATATAGGACTGGACGTAGGATCGATAACGCGGATCGTCCTCGGGATTGATCAGATCGAAATCCTGGCCGGCCTTGATGGCAAGACCAAACCGTTTGATCCGCGCTTCGACCACCGAGGGGCGCCCGACCAAAATCGGCCGCGCCAGCTTTTCTTCCAGCACGACCTGCGTCGCATGCAGCACGCGCTCGTCTTCGCCTTCCGCATAGATCACGCGGACCGGCTGGGTCTTCGCCTTGGCAAACACCGGCTTCATGACCAGACCGGAACGGAATGCGAAGCGCTCCAGTTGCGCGGTATAGTCCTCGAAATTCGCAATCGGCCGGGTCGCAACACCGGAGTCCATCGCGGCTTTCGCCACCGCGGGCGCAATGCGCAGGATCAGCCGCGGATCGAACGGGCTTGGGATCAGCGAGCCCGGCCCAAATCCTTGGGTCTCGCCGCTGTCGAAACCGGGCGCGATTGCATCCGACGGCGGATCGCGCGCAAGCTGCGCAATCGCGTCCACCGCGGCGTGCTTCATGTCCTCGTTGATCGCGGTGGCGCCGACATCGAGCGCGCCACGGAAGATGAACGGAAAGCACAGGACGTTGTTGACCTGGTTCGGAAAGTCCGAGCGTCCGGTGCAGATCATCGCATCCGGCCGCGCTTTTCGCGCCTCGTCCGGCATGATCTCCGGGTTCGGATTGGCCAGCGCCATCACCAGCGGCTTGTCCGCCATCTGCTTGACCATGTCCGGCGTCAGCACGTTGGGCGCGGACAGGCCGAGGAAAATATCGGCTCCGCCGATCACTTCGGCCAGCACGCGCTTGTCGGTCTTCTGCGCATAGACCGCCTTCCAGCGATCCATCAGCGTATTGCGGCCTTCATGCACCACGCCGTCGATATCGCAGACCCAGATATTCTTGCGCTGGGCGCCGAGCGACACCAGCAGATTGAGACAGGCGATCGCCGCCGCACCAGCGCCGGACGCGACGATCTTGACGTCCTTGAGCTTCTTGCCGTTGAGCAATAGCCCGTTGGTGATCGCGGCTCCGACGATGATGGCGGTGCCATGCTGATCGTCGTGAAATACCGGGATCTTCATCCGCTCCTTGAGCTGCGCCTCGATCTCGAAGCACTCCGGGCCCTTGATATCCTCGAGGTTGATGCCGCCGAAGGTCGGCTCCAGCGCGGCAACGGTCTCGACCACGCGCTCGATGGTGTCGGCGGCGATCTCGATGTCGAATACGTCGATACCGGCGAATTTCTTGAACAGAACCGCTTTGCCTTCCATGACAGGCTTCGACGCCAGCGGACCGATATTGCCGAGCCCAAGCACCGCGGTGCCATTGGAAACGACGGCGACCAGATTGGCGCGGATGGTCAGCGAGGCCGCCTCGGCGGGGTTTTGCGCAATCGCCATGCAGGCAGCCGCCACGCCCGGCGAATAGGCCAGCGCCAGGTCGCGCTGATTGGCCAGCGGCTTGATCGCCTGGATCTCAAGCTTTCCCGGCCGCGGCAGACGATGATAGGCGAGTGCTGCGGAAGTGAGATCTTCAGAATAAGACGACATGCGTACTCCCGCGTTTTCCGGCCCTTGAGCTTTGGTTTCTTGATACATCAAGACTTTGATACACCAAGACTTGATACACCAAGACTTGGCCGGTGGTACATCAAGACGAGGCTGGTTTTCCAGCAGATTGGGCCGGATGTGAAGCATGCGCAACCGCTTGGATGCAACACCCGATAGCGCCCATTAACAGGGCTCAGGCTTGCCAACCGACGCGAATCGTCGGAGCCGTTGGCACGAAAGCCCCCTATCCCGCTCAATCGACCGATAATATGACAATCTGCCCCGCTCAAGCGGCAATCGGAGCTGACCGAATGATGAAGATCGTCTACGGCGCGCTCGCCGCCATCGTGATCGGGGTCGGAGGCTTTTTCGGTTTCCAGTTCTATACGCAGCATCGGGTCGCCGGCGAAATCGAGGCGGTATTCGATCAAATCCGCGCGACGGGCGCCAAGGCCAGCCACGGCAAGGTTTCGTTCGACCTGAAGAGCCGCACCGTGACGATCTCGGACATTGCCAGCGAATTGACCGCACAACCTCCGATGAGCCTCAAGATCGCAAGCCTCACGGCTTCGGGCGTCAATCAACCGGACGCAACGCGGTTTAACGCCGATAGCATTGAGCTCATCAACGTCGAAATCGGTGTGGAGATGCCCACCGAGACGCTCCTGAACGTCATCTACTTGGCACCCAAAGTTACGGTGAAGGATTATTCCGGCCCCGCGGGCGTCCAGCGGCTGCCGGCATCGTCGGCTCTCGTCGACCTCTACCGCTTCGGATTCGAACAACTGGCAATTACGACGGCAACGTCCGTCATCGTCCCCAGCCTTACGGGGAAAATGAAGTTCGGAGCTGCCATGCGGGGCGGCAGCGGCGACGGCAACTTTACCTATTCGGGCTTTGCGGTGGAGGGCCTAAAAAACGGAAAGGTCGCCGTCATGAAGGCCGACGACTTCCTTTTCACATTCGTGCAACCGGCGGGCAAGATCCGGAAGATCACCGGCAATCTCGCCAATTTCGTTGCCTCCGATACCGACTTTAACGCGATGGCCGCAATATACGATGCGCAGAAAGCCAACGACGATCGATATTATCCCACTTACCGGAAAATTTCGACAGGGGCTTTCACGATCAATTTTGATCAAGATGTGAAAATGCGTGTCGAGGGATTCTCGGCGGAGGATCTCGCTATGCGGCCGTCGCGGTTGCAACTCGCGGCGCTGATGGCGATGACGCCACCGGCCGGACCCGTACCTCCGACTCCGGCGCAGGAGCGCGAGATCATGGAGAAGGCGGCAGGCGTTTACGAGGGCGTGCGTATCGGCAATGCCGAAATGCGCGGGCTCTCGGTCGAAGCGCCGCAGGGCCCGATAAAACTTGCGCTGACCCACTTCAACATGGAAAACGGCAAGATCGGCGAATTTGCTATCGAAGGCTTTGACGCGGGGGCGCCGAGCGGTCCCCTCAAGCTCGGGCGCTTCGCGCTAAAATCCCTCGACCTATCCAACCTTATGCGCGTCACGGCGCAATTCGCCGGGCAAAAGCCTTCGCCGGATCAAGCGCTGGCGTTGTTGCCGCTGATCGAAGGTGCCGAAATAAAGGGTCTCGCCACGCCCTACAAGAAGACGGGCAAGCCTATCAGCATCGACACGATCAGCCTGAACTGGGGCCAGTTTGTCAGTTCGATCCCAAGTCAGGCGCATTTGGTCGCGAAGCTGACTATCCCGATCGATCGTACCGACGCCGCATTGCTGCCGCTGGCCGCGGCAGGGTTGAATACTGCAGCGATCGATTTCGATCTCGGCGCCGTCTGGACGGAAGCGTCACGCACGTTCGTGCTGGCCCCCGTGACGCTTGAAGTCGGCAGTCTGTTAAAGGCCTCCGCAGGCGTCTCGTTCGCCAACGTGCCGCGAGAGGTGTTCTCGATCAATCCCGTGCAGGCAGCCAATATGGCGGCTGAGATCGAAGCCGGGACCATCGAACTTACGCTGCACGATCTCGGCGGCGTCGATCTCGCCGTCGCGCAATATGCCCACGCGCAGAATGTCAGCCGGGACGAGGCCCGGCGCGCGATCATCGATAGCATACGGGCCAACAGCGAAACCAGCCTGGGAGCCAATCCCGATGCCACGGTGGCCGTTGAAGCACTGACCCGCTTCATCGAGACACCGGGCCAAACGCTGATCGTCAAGCTGACGCCGCTCGGCAAGGTGCCCGCGCTGCAACTGATGCAGCTATTGCAGAGCGACCCGTCGATCGCGCTGGCGCAATTTGTGATCGAAGCTTCGACGGGGCTTTAAATTATCCCTTGTCCGGCAGATTGAGCCGGATGTGAAGCTCGCGCAGCTGCTTCGGCCCGACCTCTGAAGGCGCGCCCATCAAGAGGTCAACAGCCTGCTGGTTCATCGGGAACAGCGATATCTCGCGCAGATTGTTGGTGCCGCACAGCAGCATTACAATCCGATCGACACCGGCCGCCATGCCGCCATGCGGCGGCGCGCCGTACTGGAAGGCGCGGTACATGCCGCCGAAACGCTCGACGACGTCCTTCTCGCCATAGCCTGCGATCTCGAACGCCTTCACCATCGCCTCGGGCCGGTGGTTACGGATGCCGCCGGAGGCGATCTCGTAGCCGTTGCAGGTGATGTCGTATTGGAATGCCTTGATGGTCAGCGGGTTCTGCCCGTTGAGCGCATCGAGACCACCCTGCGGCATCGAAAACGGATTGTGCGAGAAGTCGACCTTTTTGTCTTCCTCATTGTATTCGTACATCGGGAAGTCGACGATCCAGGCGAGTTCGAACCGTTCCTTGTCGATCAGGTTCAGCTCTTCGCCAAGCTTGGTGCGGGCGAGTCCCGAAAACTTCCAGAACTTGTCGGGGTCGCCGGCGACAAAGAACGCGGCGTCGCCTTCCTTCAATCCGAGTTGGGTACGAACGGCTGCGGTCCGCTCGGGGCCGATATTGTTGGCCAGCGGACCGGCGCCCTCGCCGCCCTCCCGCCACATGATGTAGCCAAGCCCGGGCTGGCCTTCGCCCTGCGCCCAGGAGTTCATCCGGTCGCAAAACGCGCGTGAGCCGCCACCGGTGCCCGGGATCGCCCAGACCTGGTTCTTTGGGTCCTCCAGCATGCGCGCGAACACCTTGAAGCCGGAGCCGCGGAAATGCTCGGAAACGTCCTGCATGATGATCGGGTTGCGCAGATCAGGCTTGTCGCTGCCGTATTTGCGCAAGGCTTCCGCGAACGGAATTCGCGGCCATTTTTTGGTGACCGGCTTGCCCTTGGCAAACTCCTCGAACACGCCGGTGATGACGGGCTCAACAGCGGCGAACACATCGTCCTGCTCGACGAAGCTCATTTCCAGATCGAGCTGGTAAAACTCTCCCGGCAAGCGGTCGGCGCGTGGATCCTCGTCGCGGAAACACGGCGCGATCTGGAAATAGCGGTCGAAGCCCGACATCATCAGGAGCTGCTTGTACTGCTGCGGCGCCTGCGGCAGCGCGTAGAACTTGCCCGGATGAATCCGCGACGGCACCAGGAAGTCGCGTGCGCCTTCCGGCGACGACGCCGTCAGGATCGGGGTCTGGAATTCAAAGAAACCTTGTTCCTTCATCCGCTTGCGCATGGAATCGACGATGGCGCCGCGGGTCATGATGTTCTGGTGCAGCTTCTCGCGACGAAGGTCGAGGAAACGGTACTTAAGCCTTATGTCCTCAGGATATTCCTGCTCGCCAAAGACCGGCAGCGGCAATTCGCCGGCCGGGCCCAGCACTTCGATCTCGCTGACGTAAAGCTCGACCGCGCCGGTCGGCAATTCCGGATTTTCCGTACCCCCGGGACGGCGGCGCACTTTGCCGTCGATCCGCACCACCCATTCCGAGCGCAGTTTCTCGGCATCCTTGAATGCCGGCGAATCCGGGTCGGCGACGCATTGCGTCAGGCCGTAATGGTCGCGCAGGTCGATGAACAGCACGCCACCATGGTCGCGAATACGATGGCACCAGCCGGACAAACGAACGCTCTGGTCGATGTCGCTGTCACGGAGCGCGCCGCAGGTGTGAGACCGGTAACGATGCATGGGTATCCTGAAATAGCGTCAGAGGGGCGGAATCATGGGTTTTCGCAGCCAGCCGCGAAGCGCAGGGTTTAGCTGAGCCAAACCACTGCCGCAACCGAGCCGGCACGCTCAAAATCAGGCAAAAATTGCTATTATCCGGGGGTCGCGGAGCGCCGTTACGGCAAACCGCGGGCACAGACCGACGGCAAGGGCACGGTCGGCGCCGCGCGCGACATGAAAATGCTGGCGCAACCGGTCAAACCGACGATCTTGCCGGAAAAACCCTCCCCGCGCTGATCTACGGTGCCGCTGAAGGCGGCCGGTAGATAATTGCGCGGTTTCAGATACCAGGTCCCGGTCGGCAAGATCGCCAGCGCGCCTGTCGCGGGATTGAAGACCCCGGCGACCTGAAAGCAGCCCTCCGGAACCCTTGGGTTGTCCGGCAACGGATAGAAATGGAACACGCCGCGCGATCCGTCGTCACTGAGGACGAGCCGCGCCCCGGTGACGCCCTGCCCGCAGACATATTTGCCGGTCCATTCTCCGCCCACCGAGCGCTCCTGCGCACCCGCTGGCCCAAAACCGGTCGCAACCGAAATACCCAGAGCAATACCGAGCCATCGCATAAATCATCCCCCCGCAATCGCTCTGCTCTACGCAGTTTGGAGCGAAATCACAGGCCGCAATTTGTCGCGTGGGCGGGCATCCTTTTGGACTTGCAGGCAAAACCCCGACCGGGATTAACTTCGCGTCGGAGGTTTTCAAAAATGACTTTTCAGATCGGCTTTTCACGCCCGGTACTTGGCGGCTTTTTTATCGCTTTTGTTACGATGACGGGCCTCGCGACCAACGCCGAGGCCGGCCTTTCCGAGGCCGACCGGATCACGCTCGACCAGCCCGCTTGCGTGCAGATGAAGGCGTATGCGCAGGACATCACCCTGCTCAATGACGAGATGCAGAACATGAAAAAGTTCGGCACGCGGCGGATATGCGTTGTACTGGAGCGCTCTATCACGACCATCAGCACGACCGTCGGCTATATGCAGGCGCATATCGGCGAGTGCACGATTACGGCTGCCACCGTCAACGATCTGGCAACCCTCAGTCGGTCCCTCGAAAACGATCGGCGCAAACTTTGCCGGTAACAAGCTTGGCCAATAATCGGCTTTTAGAAATTGGCTTGCAGACCGATTGCCTAATCCTGCGGAAATCCCCATCTTGCGACCATGACGGTCCATTTCCCCTTCCAGAACACTTATGCCGCGCTTCCGGCCGGCTTTTTCGCGCGGGTCGCGCCGACGCCGGTCGCGGCTCCCCGGCTGATCAAATTGAACCGGCCGCTGGCCGTGCATCTGGGTTTGGACCCTGATCTGCTTTCCAGCCCGGAAGGAACTGAGGTCCTGGCCGGCAAGCGTGTTCCGGACGGCGCGGACCCGATCGCGATGGCCTATGCCGGTCACCAGTTCGGGCATTTCGTGCCGCAACTCGGCGACGGCCGTGCCATCCTGCTCGGCGAGGTGATCGACGCCGACGGCGTGCGCCGTGACATCCAGTTGAAGGGCTCGGGCCCGACGCCGTTTTCGCGCCGGGGCGATGGCCGCGCCGCGTTGGGTCCGGTGCTGCGCGAATACATCGTCAGCGAGGCGATGGCGGCGATGGGGATTCCGACCACGCGGTCGCTCGCCGCCGTCATGACGGGCGAAAGTGTGATGCGCGAAACCGTCCTGCCCGGCGCCGTTCTCACCCGCGTCGCCTCCAGCCACATCCGGGTCGGCACATTCCAGTATTTCGCGGCGCGCGGCGACACTGAGGGCGTGCGGAAACTCGCCGATCATGTTATCAGCCGGCACTATCCGGAAGCCGCTCAAGCTGAGCGTCCCTATCATGCGCTGCTGCAAGGCGTGATCGCGCGGCAGGCTTCCTTGATCGCGCGCTGGCTGCTGGTTGGATTCATCCACGGTGTCATGAACACCGACAACAGCTCGATCTCGGGCGAGACCATCGATTACGGCCCGTGCGCTTTCCTGGACCAGTACGATCCGGCAACGGTGTTTTCCTCGATCGACGAGCAGGGCCGCTACGCCTATGCCAACCAGCCGCGAATCGCGCTGTGGAACCTGACGCGATTGGCCGAATGCCTGTTGCCGCTGTTTTCCAGCGACCAGGACAAGGCGATCTCGGAGGCGCAGGCGCTGCTCGCCGATTTCGCGGAGAAGTTCGACGCCGCCTACCAGGCCGGCCTGCGCGCGAAATTGGGGCTGTTCACGGCGCGCGACGGCGATGCGGCGCTCGCCCAGGATCTGCTGAGCGCGATGGCGCAAAATCAGGCCGACTTTACCCTGACGTTCCGGCACCTCGGCAACGCCGCGTTCGATGCGGTGGCCGATAGTGAAGTCAGGTCCTTGTTTACCGACCCCGGCGCCTATGACGAGTGGGCGGCGCGCTGGCGGCAACGGCTCAGCGAGGAGCCGCAGGATGCGGCTACGCGGCGGAACGCGATGCGGTCGGTCAACCCGGCCTTTATTCCCCGCAACCACCGGGTCGAAGCGGTGATCCAGGCCGCCATGAACAATGACGACTTCGCGCCCTTCGAAGAGCTTCTGACGGTGCTGTCCAAGCCCTATGAAGATCAGCCGGCATTTGCGGCCTATGCCGAGCCGCCGCTGCCGGACCAACGCGTGCTGCAGACGTTTTGCGGCACCTGAGCCGTTAACCTCGTCTCCACCATCAGATGCGGGAGATGGCGCGTCCCGCCGGAAATTAACAAGCGGTCAACGGCTTCACTCCAAATCTACCGGATTGTTTCGGGAGATTGCTGTGGACGCGTTGGTGTTTGAATTCATAGGGCTTGCGATAGCGGCGCTTTGCGTCATCGTATTGGCGGTTCCTTCCTCGCAGCGACCGCGCGGCCGGCGCATCAGCCACTGATCGCAGCCATTTCCAAAGCGGGCGTTTCACGGACCGGGAGCCGTCATCATCGGGCGCGGGCTTAAGGCCCAAGTCCCGGCGAAGGACGCTGTCCGGCGTAAATGCAAGGCTCGAATTCACCGCAAGACCCTTGACAGATCAGCGCTTTCGGCAGAACGCCCTTTGAGAAGCGTTATGGACCGTTCATGGATCTGATTACCACCACTTCCGAACTGACAGCTGTTTGCGCCCGCCTCGCCAAGCACCCGGTCATCACCGTCGATACCGAATTCCTGCGTGAGACGACCTATTACCCCCTGCTCTGCGTCGTGCAGATGGCCAGCGCGGAAGAAGCTGTCGTCGTCGATACCCTGGCCGAGGGTATCGACCTTAAGCCGTTCTTCGACCTGATGGCCGACGAGAAGGTGCTGAAGGTCTTTCACGCCGCGCGCCAGGATATCGAGATCGTCTGGCATCGGGCGGGGATCGTGCCGCATCCGATCTTCGATACCCAGGTTGCAGCCATGGTACTGGGCTATGGCGACTCCATCGCCTACGACCAGCTGGTCGAGCGCATCACCGGCCACCGACCTGACAAGACCCACCGCTTCACCGACTGGTCGCGCCGGCCGCTGACCGAAGACCAGATGCATTATGCGGTCTCCGACGTCACCCATCTGCGCGATGTGTTCGCGGCCCTCGACGCCGATCTCAAGAAGCGCGGGCGCAGTGATTGGGTCAGCGAGGAAATGGAAGTTCTGACCTCGCCGAAGACCTATGATTTTCACCCCGAGCGTGCCTGGGAGCGGTTGAAGACACGGGTCCGCAAGCCCCGGGAGCTTGCGGTGCTGATGGAAGTCGCCGCCTGGCGCGAACAGGAGGCCCAGAGCCGCGATGTTCCGCGCAGCCGCGTCCTGAAGGACGATGCGGTCGGCGACATTGCGACCCACGCGCCGACCAGCCTGGAACGGCTCGCCAGTCTGCGCTCGCTGCCAAAGGGTTTTGATCGATCGAAATGGGGGACCGATATCGTCGCCGCCGTGCAACGTGGTATCGCGCGCGATCCCGCCACATTGCCCAAGATCGAAAAGCCGCGCGGCAATTCAAACGGTGCGGCGATCGTCGAGCTTCTGAAAGTCCTGCTGCGCATGACGTCCGAACGGCACGCCGTCGCCAGCAAGGTGATCGCGACCGTCGACGATCTCGAACAGATCGCGGCCGACGATCATGCCGATGTCGGCGCATTGCATGGCTGGCGCCGCGAGTTGTTCGGCGACGCGGCGCTGTCGTTGAAACACGGCCGGCTGGCGCTGGCGATTGAAAAAGGCCGCGTGGTCCGGGTCGACCGAAACTAGAGTGTTTTCGAGTGAAAGCCTGCCCCGGACTTGATCCGGGGTGGATACCGGTTCGCGCAAAGAAAACGCGTCAAAACAAAAGACTAGAACACGACCCGGATACAATTTAAGATTGTATCAGGAGATTTCATACGCGGATGCAAAAAATCCTATTGCGTGAAGTCGCGTGTCAGGCCTTCTTGACCACCTTTGGTAGTTTCAAATACTTCCACCAGCGCCATTGATAGAATATAAGCGCTCGTAGAGAGCTTTAGCTGGCGAGCTTTTTCGATCGCCATTGAAATGGTGATAGCCAGTTCATTAAGGTCGTCGTCTGCGGTCGCCATCTGCTACTCGCTTCTGGAGCTTTTTCGGTGAGCACGGATCATACGGATCATCCTGGTGACAAATTGCTACGGCTGGTTCGCGATGATCAGATCGATCTGAGTGTCGTCGAGGGTTTACGGCTCGTCGTTGCATTCAGGAAAATCAAGGATCCGTCCGACCGGCGCATCCTCCTCGAACTTGCCGAACGGCTTGCTAAATAACCGACGCATGGCGGCGGCTTGCCAAATAACCGACCGCCATCGCGGCGGATTTTAAAATCTTCAATCATACCGCGATCCCAGCGCTCTCTTCGATCAGCTCTGCGCTGTTCTGGATGCCGGCATAGTTGCCGATCACCCGAACCACAGCCGGTTTGTAGGAAGCGGCGTCACCGGCGCCGGGGCGCCTGCACGCCACGGCATCGCCAACGAGCTGATACCGATGGCTGCGGTGAAATCCTTCAACGACGGTCGACAGAATGGTTTCGTCGAGGGAAAATCCCAGCAGCACGCAGCGAATGTTTCTCATGTTCGACATGTATTCGGCGAATCGCGCCGAACTGTAGGCCGACGGCAGCGGGTGTTCGAAGGTGAGCTCGCCCGGCCGGGGCTTTAGGCCCGCAATCCAGTCCGTCAGATTCGACGCCGGATTGAACCAGGCGGCCTGCGCGATCCGTTTCAGATGCATGACCGGCCACAGATTGTTGCGCCACAGCGTCATCAACTGGAGGCATCGCGAGGTAATCGCCTCGGCGTCCGCGATAAAGTGGCTGCGGCCTTCGGTGAGGTACTCGACCTGAAGGTCGGCGCAGACCAGGATCGGCGGATCGTCATGCATGCTGGCCACTGCTTTTTGATAAGAGGTCATGTATTGCCAACGATCAGGCCGTGCGCAGCGGTGACGTCACCGCACGACCAGATGAAATGTCCAGAACACCCGGCCGGTCCCAATCGCCCTCGGGCCGAATGATCATGTAGGGATCGCTGTCGAGGGTGATCGCATCGACGTCGGGCTCGATATCGAGGACCATCTCGGTGTAGGAGAAATCGGAAAACGTGATCTTGCGGTTGTGGCCGAGCGGCTTGGCGCCGAAATGTGCCCAGAAATCCACCAGGCGATCTTGCGCCTGACCGTAGATTTTCCGGAATCCCTTGCGCTTGACGTAATCGACGCTGGCCTGCACCAGCTTGAACGAAACCCGCGAGCGCCGGAATTGACGCCGCACCGCCAGCCGTTCGACCTTGGCGAAGTCGCCGAAAAATCGAACGCGCAGGCAACCCGCAGGCTCCGTTCCGATAAATCCGATGAAGTGCGCCGCGACCAGATCGTTGCCATCGAACTCTTCCTCGATGGGGCAATCCTGCTCGGCCATGTAGACGGCGGCGCGGATCGCGGTCACCAGCATCAGATCGTTGGGATCGCGCGCGATGCGGACCGAAATCGCGCGCGGGTTGGGATTGGCCGGCGACGGAGCCTTAGTACCGTGCATCTGCGAAACTCCTCGCCGGAACGATGGGGGCCGGCATGTTCGATGGAACGCGATTCCGGGGCCGCTCGTAGCGCCAGAGATCGGGCTGGAAGCTCGGGATCTGTTCGAAGCAGGTCGAGACCAGGAGTTCGCGTCCCGCCTTGGTCGCCGGCTGGGCGTAGCAATCGGCGGCGGCATAGCGCGGCGTTCTCAAATGCGCGGCCATCTTGCCATAGCCGGCAATACCGCGACCGGTTGTCGCAACCGCCCAGATGTAGTTGGCGGATACCTCCTCGTCGCGCCCGGCCAGCAAACTCAAATCCGGCTGCGCCAGGGAAATCTCGTCGAGGATGAGGGCGTCATGCCCGCGGCTGTTGAAATAGAGTAGCGCGACACCGCCGAGCAGTTTTCCGCGCCGGCTGAACGTCAGAATGCATTCGGGATCGAAGGTAAAGTACCGGCCGAGGCTCGCGCCGGTCAGTTGAATTCCCGGCACCATGCGGCGGGCCATGTCGGCCAGAACGGCAAGTTCGGAGTACTGCGCGAACCGCACCTCGATATCGGTATCGGTCGGCAGTGAATCGAAATCATGCCTTGCGGCAAAAGAGGCCCTTTCCTTAAGCTGATTGCGCATCTATCGTCGCTCCTGCCTGTAGGCTACGACCATAACGGGTGGGAAATTTAGGTATGCAGCAACTATTGCACCGGGGTGCTGCAATGACGCAGCGCCGGACCGACGAAGTCCTGGATGCGTCCTGGGACGACCTGAAAGCGTTTCTCGCCTGCACGAAATACAAAAGCTTCCGCAACGCGGCCGAGGTGCTCGGCCTGACCAGCACCACCCTGATGCGCAGAATCGATCGGCTCGAGGAGCGGATCGGCTGCAAGCTGTTTCTGCGCGATCAAAGCGGATTGACGCTGAGCGAGGAAGGCACCGCGATGATCGCGGACGTGACGGAGATGGAGCGTCACGCCTTCAATATTTTTCGCCGCGCATCCCAATCATCGGAAGATCCTGCCGGCACGGTGCGCGTCGCCGTGACCGAAGGCCCGGGTAATTTCTGGATTTTGCCGCGGCTGATCGACTTCCAGAAAACCTATCGAAAGATCACCGTCGATCTGCGCTGCGCGATGGAGCAGGCGGATGTCGCGAGGCTGGAGGCCGACATCGCCATTCAGCTGGAGCCGCCGACCAATCCCGATCTGATCGTCGCCAAGCTTGGCAGGCTCCATATCTATCCGTTCGTTTCGGAAGGATACCGCAAGCTCTACGGCGTTCCGGCCTCGCTGCCCGAGTTGCAAAACCACCGGATCGTCAAGCAGAACGCGCCGCAGGTGGACGATACTGCCTATGCCCGGATTTTCGGGCTAAGTTCGCTGGAGGGCGTGGTCGGCATCAGGACCAACTCCAGCATCGGCGTCCTGTACGCGGTGGAAAGAGGCGCCGGTGTAGGCTTTCTGCCAACCGCGTCGATCGCGTTGGGCGCGCCGCTGGTCGCCGCCGATGTCGGCGTCAGTCATCATGCCGATCTCTGGCTGACCTATCACAAGGAGTTTCGCAACTCGGAGCGCCACAAGATCGTCATCGACTGGCTCAAGAAGATTTTCGATCCCAAGACCTATCCCTGTTTCAGGGACGAATTCATTCACCCGAACGATCTCATACCCATGATGGCAGGATCGCCGGAGAATTACGGGATGGGCGGATATGTCGCCGGCAATCCGTACAACGTGGCGATCCCACAGGAGTTGCGCTGACTCTGCTGCCCTGCTGTCAATTGCTCTGCACTAGAATTTTACCTCGACGCCCATCGTTCCCTGATGCGACTGCATCGCGGCGCGGAACTTGCCGTCATAGTTCAAATAGAGCCGCACGGTGTTGGACAGGCTGAGCGACGCGGAAGCACCGGCATCGGCGCCATACTGGCTTTCGCCGATGCCCTGTACCGCGATACTCTCCGGACCAAGGCTGACGACGATCGAACTAAAATTCTGCGACATGTTGTCGACGAATTTGCCGTAGGCGGACAGATCCAGAATCTTCCGGTCGATGATCCAGTAATGGCCGATCTCGGCGCCGACCAATACCCGTGAGCGCTCCATGGTGGCGCCGGTCGCCGTTTCCGGATTGAGGCCGCCGGCCTCCTGAAACGCACCGGTCGAGGCGTGGGTATATTCAAACGCGACCTTCGGCACGATCCGGCTCTGGTCCATGCTCCAGTAATAGCTGAGTTCGGTCAGCGCGCCGTCGATCTGGGCGTTGTAGCCGGCCGTCGCAAAGCCCAACCCGGTGTCCCGGCTGGTGCCGACTTTGCCAAAGCCATGGACCAGCGCGATGGCCCAGGTCCACGGTCCCTTGTCCACAGAGGCGTTAAAGCCGAACTGGGTGAGGTCGAGTGTCGCGGTCTGCATCGCCAGCGGCGCGTCGATGGAGGTGCGGCTTTGGTCCACCGAAATGCCGACATTGACGCCGGGCGCAAGGCGGGCGCCGAAGCCCGCGACCCCACCAAAAGTCACCCGCTGATCGCCGACAAAATTTGGCTGCGCGCCGTTCTTCACCGAAATGCCGTCGGCCTCGCCCCAGGTCCGGTACTTCGGCTCCTCGGTGGCTGCCGAGGCGCCGCCGCCGCCCGGATTGCTCCGGGAGGCACTGCCGAACCCGTTCGTCGCCTGGTTGCCCAACCGCTCCAGGAAGTTGCTGCCGAGGTTCTGCACCGACGCGCCAGCCGACAGATCGGAATTGATGCTGGTCGAGGTCGGGACCGGTAATGGCGCCGGTGGCGGGGCTGGCGGCGGCGGTGGAGGCGGAAGGAACGCGGCCGGCGCCTGTGCCTGCGCTCGCGACCCACCGGCAACAGACAGGGCGAAAGCGATCGCGACGGCCGCTGCGAACCGCCGGGCGATCCCGGTCTCCATTGCTCGCGAAGACCGCGGTGCGCAGCGCATCAATGCCATTCCCAAGCGCCAATCGGACAGGAATGCCGGTCCCTGTCAGTCCAAATATCTGCTGGCCCAAATCGTTGTTGGCCAAGGTCGATTTGCCCCCACTTCACAGGGAGCGTCAATCGCTCACGGCCGCCGTCCGAGGGCGATTACCGGGCATTGTTGTTCTGCCGCCACAGGTGGCGAGGCGCGATTTCACCGCCCACCCGATTTCCCAAGCCCGATTTCCCAAGCCCGATTTCCCAAGCCCGATTTCCAAGCCGCGCCGGAAGCTTGCTAACACGCAAATTTCGTGTTGCAATACCAGGCACAATCGGATTTAGGCCGTTCGACTGTGCGTTTCGCGACTAGGAAATTGAGCAGACCTCCGGAAGCCCGCTTGTGGCGTGGCACGCGAAAAGCGTGGCCGCGTCTTTTTTACGTCTAGACCAGGAGACAGGCGATGCAAAAAGGCACCGTCAAGTGGTTCAACCCGACCAAGGGTTATGGGTTCATCAAGCCGATGGCCGGCGATAAGGACGTGTTCGTCCATATCTCGGCGGTCGAGCGCGCGGGGCTCTCAACCCTCAACGAAAATCAGGTTGTCGAATATGACCTCGTGGAAAACCGCGGCAAAAGCTCCGCGGAAAACCTCAAGGTCTCCTAAACTTCGTCACGATCAGCTTAAAGCCATCGATGCACCCCCGGCCCGCGCCGGGGGATTTTTATTGATCAAACGTCCCGCGGGCTCGTCGCGGGAGAGATCAAAGTGCCGGCGGGGTCGGCGCCAACAGTCGTCTTGCAGAGATCGCCCTCGAGCCGGATCCCGCCGCTGGCGAGAAGCCGCAGTGCCTCCGGATAGATCCGGTGTTCGATCTTAAGAATCCGCGCCGCCAGCGTCTCCGGCGTGTCGTCGTCGGCGACCGCGACCGCGCCCTGCATCACGATCGGCCCGGCATCGGTTTCCGGAATCACAAAATGGACGGTCGCGCCTGAAATCTTCGCACCGGCATTGAGCGCCTGACCGTGCGGGTCGAGCCCGGGAAATGACGGCAATAACGATGGATGGATGTTGAGCATCCGGCCATGCCAGCGCTGCACGAACTCGGCCGTGAACAACCGCATGAAGCCGCCGAGACAAATCAACTCGATCTTGTATTGGTCCAGCGCTGATTGCAGCACCGCCTCGAACGCCGCGCGATCCCTGCCGAACGGCTTGCTTTCGATGGTTACGGTCGCAACGCCGCTGGCGTCGGCCTTCGCAAGGCCGCCGGCATCGGCCTTGTTGGAAATCACCACCGCAATCTCGGCCGGAAAATCTTTTGCCGTTGCGGCCTCGATCAGAGCGGCCATGTTCGATCCGCGCCCGGAAATCAGGATGGCGACGCGGCGCTTCATGGCCTCACCAT
Source organism: uncultured Alphaproteobacteria bacterium (assembly GCA_963790595.1). Lineage (GTDB taxonomy): Bacteria > Pseudomonadota > Alphaproteobacteria > Rhizobiales > Xanthobacteraceae > Bradyrhizobium. The sequence goes on from CAWBPE010000027.1 coordinate 117,841, forward strand.
TTAAGATCGAGATGACCGTTATAGACTACGCGGTGTTCGCCCTGCGCCGGGATCACCTCGCCGAGCAGTGCGACGGTCTCGCCGCCCTGCGTCAGAATATCGCTGACCTCTTCAACCGCATCCGCCTTCACGATCGCGATCATGCCGATGCCGCAGTTGAAGGTGCGCAGCAGTTCGAGTTCGGCAATGCCGCCCTGCTCGGCCAGCCATTTGAACACCGGCAGCACCGGCAGGCGCGCCAGATCGATCCCGACGCCGAGATGCTTGGGCAGCACGCGCGGAATATTATCGGTGAAACCGCCACCGGTGATGTGGGCCAGTCCCTTGACCGCGCCGGTCTCGCGGATCGCGCGCAGGCATGAGCGGACATAGAGCCGCGTCGGCGTTAATAGCGCGCCGCCCAGCGTCATGACCGGCGAAAACGGCGCCGGCGCGCCGAAGCCGAGACCGGACCGCTCGACGATCTTGCGCACCAGCGAGTAGCCGTTGGAGTGAACGCCCGATGAGGCCAGCCCAATCACCGCGTCGCCGGCTGCGATATCCGGGCGCGGCAACAGCATGCCGCGCTCGGCCGCGCCGACCGCAAAACCCGCGAGGTCGTAATCGCCATCCTTGTAGAGCCCGGGCATCTCAGCGGTCTCACCGCCAATCAGCGCGCAACCGGACTCCCGACAACCCTCCGCGATCCCGGCCACGATCGCGGCGGTGGCTTCGGGATCGAGCTTGCCGCAGGCAAAATAATCCAGAAAAAACAGCGGCTCGGCGCCCTGCACGACGAGGTCGTTGACCGACATTGCGACCAGATCGATCCCGATACCGCCATGCAGGCCGGTGTCGATGGCAATCTTGACCTTGGTCCCGACGCCGTCGGTGGCTGCGACCAGAACCGGGTCCTTGAAGCCGGCCGCCTTCAGATCGAACAGCCCGCCGAACCCGCCGATTTCGGCATCGGCGCCGGCGCGGGCGGTGGCACGCACCATCGGCTTGATCATGTCAACGAGACGATTTCCCGCATCGATATCGACGCCCGAATCCGCGTAAGTGAGCCCGTTTTTGCGGTCGATCATGGCCTGTTCCAGATGAAGGCGGCTGGTTACGTCGGATTTCCCTGATGTGCAATGGCTCGCAAGCGGCCGGCGCATGTACTATGTAGACGGGAACCGGCTCACCCTGCAAAGGGCTGGATAGTTTACGACATCAGGCCGGTAGCCGGGAAGCGCCGAGTGAGTATTCCGAACATCATTACCCTCGGCCGCATCCTGCTGGTGCCGATTATCGTGTGGGCGATTGCCTCCAGCCAGATGGAGATCGCGTTTGCGATCTTCGTCATCGCGGGTGTCAGCGATGCGGTCGACGGCTTTCTCGCCAAGCGCTTCAATATGGCCAGCGAATTGGGCGCGCTGCTCGATCCCCTCGCGGACAAGGCGCTTTTGGTCTCGATCTATGTGGCGCTCGGCATCTGGGGCGCGGTGCCGCGCTGGATCGTCATCCTGGTGGTCTCGCGCGACATCATGATCGTGTCCGCCGTGATTGTGTCATGGTTGTTCGGCAAACCGATTCCGATGAAACCGCTGATGGTGTCGAAGCTTAATACCGTGGCACAGGTGGCGTTCGCGGCCTTGGTGCTTGCCGCATTGGGCTTCGGCTTCACGCCAAGGCCGTATGACCTGATCCTGATGGGGTTTGTAACGATCTTTACTTTGGTTTCCGTATCCCTCTATCTCGTCGAGTGGGTGCGGCACATGAGCACGATCGAAGCGAGCTAACGTTCGGAATCCCGATTTCGGAAATGAAGCGCCGGTCGATCCGGCTTGGAGAATTGTGTGGCAGGCCGCGTTCAACCTCGTCAGCTGGCATTCGCGCTGCCGCATGCAGAGAGCCTGACACGCGACAATTTTCTTGAAGGCCCGGCCAATGAAGCCGGTCTGGCGCTGGTCGACAGCTGGCCCGACTGGCCGAACCGCGTCATGCTGCTGGTGGGACCGGAGGGTTCCGGCAAGAGTCACCTCGCCGCGATCTGGGCCGAAGAAGCCGGCGCGCGCTCGATCTCCGCACATGCCCTGACCGCAACAGCCGTGCCGGGCGCGCTGGCGACGGGCGCGCTCGTGGTCGAAGATCTCAAATCCCAAGACCTCGACGAACGCGCACTGTTTCATTTGTTGAATTTGGCGCGCGAAGATGCCGCGTTCGTCCTGATCACCGCGCGCGAACCGCCTACGGCGCTACAGATCGAGCTGCGCGATCTGCGTTCGCGCTTGCGCGCGGTCCCGACCGTGTCGCTATTGCCGCCCGACGATCACTTGTTTCGCGCGCTGATCGTCAAGTTCTGCGCCGACCGTCAACTGACTGTCGATGAGACCGTGGTAAGTTATCTCGCGACCCGGATTGAGCGATCTTACGCGGCCGTACGGCAGGCGGTGGAGTTCCTGGACACCGAAGCCCTGCGGCTGGGCCGGCCGGTGACCCGGGCGCTGGCGGCTGACCTGCTGCGCGATGCCTGACGTTTCCCCTATGCTGGTACCTTGACGGCGTCCGCGCCGGGAACGTCAATGTCATCGAAACGTCATCTCGATAACACATTGTTTGCGCCGTCTCGTTCGAACGGCCAGACCGCGAGAACTGGAATGGATGAGAGCTCGATGGAATCCGCACAAGCTATTGTTATTAAAGAAAAAGAAGCGGATGCCGAAGCCGGCGTGGCGATGGCCAACAGCCCCGAGCGCTTCATCAACCGGGAGCTTTCCTGGCTGCATTTCAATCGCCGGGTACTGGAGGAATCCGTCAATCCCGGCCACCCCGCGCTTGAGCGGGTGAGATTTCTGTCGATATCCGCCAATAACCTTGATGAGTTCTTCATGGTGCGGGTCGCCGGTATCAAGGCCCAGGTGCGCGAAGGCATCGCCGAGCGCAGTCCGGATGGACTGACCCCCGCCGAACAGCTGGTGGCCATCAACGAGACGGTTTCAAAACTCGCCAGCGATCAGCAGGCGATCTGGCGCGATCTGCGTGGCATCCTGGCCGAGGTCGGCCTCGTTCTGGTCGACGGCCGCGACGTCACCAAGACCGAGCGCGCCTGGGTCGAAGATCACTTCCTCCACAACATCTTCCCGCTGCTGACGCCGCTGGCGATCGATCCGGCGCATCCGTTTCCGTTCATCCCGAGCCTCGGCTTTACCGTCGCGCTGCATCTGGCGCGGGTCTCCGACGGCAAGCCGATGAACGCGCTTATTCGTATGCCCGGCAAGATTGATCGCTTCATCCGCATGCCCACCGGCAAGGATGGCGCGGTGCGCCTGATTACGCTCGAGCAAGCCACTGGACTGTTCATCGGCCGGCTGTTCCCCGGCTACACCGTCAAGGGTCAGGGCGCTTTCCGCATCATTCGCGACTCCGAACTTGAAATCGAGGAAGAAGCGGAAGATCTGGTTCGCCTGTTCGAAACCGCGCTGAAGCGGCGGCGGCGGGGATCGGTGATCCGGCTCGAGATCGAAGCCAAGATGCCCGAGGAACTGCGCGCCTTCGTGCAGCGCGCGCTCTCCACCGCCGACGACGAGGTTCTGCTGGTTGACGGCGTGCTGGCGATGAACGAACTGTCGCAACTCACACGGCTCGACCGGCCCGATCTCGAATTCGTTCCCTATGTGCCGCGCCATCCGGAGCGCGTGCGCGATCATGGCGGCGACATCTTCGCCGCGATCCGGCAAAAAGACCTGATCGTTCATCACCCCTATGAATCGTTCGACGTCGTCGTGCAGTTCCTGCAACAGGCCGCCCGCGATCCCGACGTCGTCGCGATCAAGCAGACGCTGTATCGCACCTCGAACAATTCGCCGATCGTGCGCGCGCTTGCGGAAGCCGCGGAGGCCGGCAAGTCGGTGACCGCGCTGATCGAACTCAAGGCGCGGTTCGATGAGGAAGCCAATATCCGCTGGGCGCGCGATCTTGAGCGCGCCGGCGTGCAGGTGGTGTACGGATTCATTGAGCTAAAAACCCACGCCAAGCTGTCGCTGATCGTGCGCCGCGAAGCCGGCAGCCTCACGACCTATGTCCATACCGGCACCGGGAATTATCATCCGGTGACCGCGCGCATTTACACCGATTTGTCATATTTCACCTCCGACCCGACCATCGGCCGCGATGCCGCGCGGGTGTTCAACTACATCACCGGCTATGCGGAACCGAGCGACATCGAAAAGATGGCGGTATCGCCCCTCACCTTGCGCAAGCGCATGCTGGAGCACATTCACGGCGAAACCAATTTCGCCCGCCACGGCAAGCCTGCCGCGATCTGGCTGAAGATGAACTCGCTGGTCGACCCCGATATCATCGACGCGCTCTATGAAGCGTCGCAGGCCGGGGTCTCGATCGAACTCGTGGTGCGCGGCATCTGCTGCCTGCGGCCTGGTATTCCCGGGCTTTCCGAGAATATTCGCGTCAAATCGATCATCGGCCGGTTCCTCGAACATGGCCGCATCTACTGCTTCGGGATGGGACAGGGCCTCCCAAGTGCCAAGGCGGCTGTGTATATCTCGTCCGCCGACATGATGCCGCGCAACCTCGACCGCCGTGTCGAAGTGTTGTGTCCGCTGCAAAATCCCACGGTGCATCAGCAGGTTCTCGAACAGATCATGGTCGCGAATCTGAAAGATACCGAACAGAGCTGGCAGTTGTTGCCGGATGGATCGTCAACGCGTATGAAAGCCGCGAAAGGCGAAGAGCCTTTCAACCTGCACAATTATTTCATGACGAATCCGAGTTTGTCAGGCCGTGGAAAGTCGCTCAAGGAATCTTCGCCGCGCCGCCTCACGCGCCGTACCGAGCGTCAGCAATCGTCATAAGGGGATCTTACTGTGAAGCGGCCGCGCAAACGCGCCCCCAGCGTCGCGGTCATCGACATTGGCTCGAACTCGGTGCGCCTTGTCGTCTATGAATCGATGACACGCAGCCTCGTCTCGATCTTCAACGAGAAAACCCTGTGCGGGCTCGGACGCGAAGTCCAGAGCACCGGCCTGCTGGCGCCGGACGCCGTCGCCAAGGCGTTGACCTCGCTGCGGCGCTTCCGCGCGCTCTGCAAGACCATGAAGGTCGGCCGCGTCCACGCTATTGCAACTGCTGCGTGCCGCGACGCCACCAACGGTCCCGACTTCATCGCCAAGGCGGAGCGCATCTGCGGCGTCAACATTGAAATCCTCTCGGGTCCGCGTGAAGCGAAACTATCGGCGCTCGGCGTCATTTCCGGCGTCCACAAGCCGGACGGCATTGTCGGCGATCTCGGCGGCGGTTCGCTGGAATTGATCGACGTGCGCGGCAACCGCGTTCGCCAGGGCGTGACGCTGCCGCTCGGAAGTCTGGCGCTGCAGGATGCCTCGGATAAATCGCTCAAGCGCGCGGAACGCATCGTCAGGACCGACCTGTCCGGCGTCGCCCAACTGAAAGCTGGCCGCGGCCGCACGTTTTACGCGGTCGGGGGCACATGGCGCGCGCTGGCGCGCATCCACATCATCCAGAGCGAGTATCCGCTGCGGGTAATGCACGGCTATTCAATTCCAGCGGCGGAAGCGCTCGATTTCGCCCAGCGCCTACGCCGTCTCGCCTCCGCGAACATGCTGGCCAATATCGAAGCGGTCGCCGATGCAAGGCGGCCGTTATTGACCTATGCCGCGCTCGTGCTCGAATACATCATTCGGGTCGCCAAGCCGAAGACCATCGTGTTTTCGACCTTCGGCGTCCGCGAAGGCCTGCTTTACGGGCTGCTGCCGCCGCTTGAGCGATCCAAGGATGGATTGATCTGCGCCGCGCAAACGCTGAACGAATTGTTCTCGCGATCCGCGCGCCATGCCCAGGAGCTGATCGGATGGACCGACCGTCTGGTCAGGGTCGTGAAGCTGCGCGAAACCGATGAAGATCGCCGCCTGCGCCACGCCGCGTGCCTGTTGTCCGACATCGGATGGCGCGTCCATCCCGACCATCGCGGCGAGGAGACCCTCAGTCTCATCATGAACGGCAATTTCGGCGCGATCAGTCATCAGGGCCGGGCCTTTGTCGCGCTGTCGGTGTTCTACCGCTATGCTGGACTCAGCGAAGAGAACCAACCACCGGCGGCCATTCGCGGGCTGGTACCGCCGGCGATGGACGAGCGCGCGCGTGTGCTCGGTGCAGCCTTTCGCGTCGCCCATCTGACCTCCGCGGCGCGGCCCGGCGTCTTGCCGGCCACGCATTTCCGCAGCCGCGGCCGTAAATTGATGCTGGTGTTCGAGCACCGGATGGTCGATCTCGTCGCCGATCGCGTCGGCAGCCGTTTCAAGCAGCTCGCAAGATTGCTCGGCCGTTCCGGAACGATTGTGCGGCGTTAAGCGGCATGCATGCTATCGCGCAGCTTGCGGCGGCGCCAGATCGATCCCGCGACGAATACAGCGACCGCGCCGAGCACCGAGGCGATATATCCGGCGAGTTCATGCGGCGACACGCCCGACATCGCCGATATCGCGTCGAGTTTGGGCGCGAACTGGCCATCGAGAAGCCGTTGCACAAAGGGCTGAACGGCCGGATCGCTTTCGATCACGTCACCCGCAATCCATCCAAGCAGGAGCGCCCCGAGCCAGACCAGGAGCGGAAACCGGTCAAGCACCATCATGATCAGCGCCGCGCCGGCAATGATCATGGGAATGCTGATGGCGAGCCCGAGCACCAACAGCGCGAGTTCGCCATTGGCGGCGGCGGCGACTGCGATCACATTATCCAGGCTCATCACGATGTCGGCGATCACGACAATCCGCACCGCGTGCCACAGCGTGGTGCCGGCGGTGACGTCGTCGCCTTCATCTTCGGGTACCAGAAGCTTGGCCGCAATGATCGACAGCGCGAGGCCGCCGACCAGCTTCAGATAAGGCAACGCCATCAGCGTTGCGACAATGCCGGTGAACACGATCAGCAGGACCACCGCGATGCCGGCGCCGATCACCATGCCCCAGAGGCGCTGCCGGGGCTGCAGTCCGCGGCAGGCCATTGCGATGACCAGCGCATTGTCGCCGGACAACAGCACGTTGATCCAGATGATCTTGCCGACCGCGAGCCAGAACGCGGGCTTTTGCAGGTCGGCCTGGAATTGCGTTAGAAACGCGCCGACATTGGCGGGATCAAACACCTGCAACAGCCAATTCACAGCCTGCCCCCCTGGCGCAACCGGCCGCCCTCCGCAGCTATCGTCGTTGAGAGTCCAATCAGAACCAATCAAACTCTCAACCTATGCTTTGACGCGTCGATTACCCGACGATCTCGTTACCCGAGAAGAACTGCGCGATTTCGATCGCCGCAGTCTCGGCGGCGTCAGAACCATGCACCGAGTTTTCACCGATCGACTTCGCATGCAGCTTGCGGATGGTGCCCTCGGCGGCCTTGGAAGGATCCGTGGCGCCCATCACGTCGCGATGCTTGAGCACGGCGTTTTCGCCTTCGAGAACCTGCACCACGACCGGCGCGGAAATCATGAAATCCACCAGTTCGCCAAAAAACGGCCGCGCCTTGTGCACGGCATAGAAGGTTTCGGCCTGGCCGCGGGTCATGCGAATGCGCTTTTGCGCCACGATGCGAAGTCCGGCCTTTTCGATCAGCGCGTTGATGGCGCCGGTCAGGTTACGCTCGGTCGCATCCGGCTTGATGATGGAAAAGGTACGTTCGATCGCCATGGTTTTGTCCTTGAAAACGCTGATGGAAGTTGCCGGGCTTATATCGGCGTAGCCTGTGAACGGCAAGCGATCAGGTGAACGCCATCGATCCGCCGCGCCTCCCTTAAGCCGCCGAATTACAACAATTTCACGAAGGTGAACCCTTTCTGAAGCGATCGTCCCGGTCGCGTTCAGCTTGCCGGGCATAGGCTTCCATCAACCGCACGCCTCGCCTGTCGAGGCTTACGGGGCAGCACGTTTCACCTGATGGCGCTGATGGCGCCGAACGTTAAGGAGAACGACATGTTACGCAAACTTTCGCTTGTTGCGGTTGCCGCGGCTTCGCTGGGTGTGGCCGCCTTGGCGCCGACCTCCGCTTCGGCTTTCGGCGGCCATGGGTGGCATGGGGGATGGCACGGCGGCTGGGGCGGTCCGCGCTTCTTCGTCGGCGGACCCGGCTATTACGGGTACGGTGCCTATGCCGGATATGGCTACGGCGGCTGCTATGTCCGCCGATTGGTCCCGACCCCCTGGGGACCGCGCTGGCGCGTGGTCAATCGCTGCTATTGATCCAATCGTCCAATCCGGACGTCAAAAGGCCCCGGCCCTCTGTGGCCGGGGCTTTTTTGCTCAGTCAGGGAGCACCTTGCGGCCTTTTAATCGGAATTTCACCAGAAAGACGCGCAATCAGGCGACAGTCGGAAACATTTTCCGCTTTCAGGACTTGGTTCGACGCTACTTGAAATGGACCCAGAACGCGGAACTCGCCATGAACAGCCTAGTCAACGACGACAACGATGGGATCGATCGCAAGACCAGCCGATCGATCTGCGATGCCGTGGGTGAACGGCTGCAGCAGAGCCTTCGCCCTGAAACGTCGGGTCTGTCGTCCCACCTCCAGCACCTGATGGACGAATTACGCAGACGTGACGAAATCGGCGGCCGCTCGATGTCAAATTAGGCCTGATATTCCAGCATAAGAGCCCATCGCGCCGCTATTTCAGGCAATAAACCGGTTGCCTTTTTGGGTGGCTCCGGTGAAAAGCCCGCATGCTTTCAATCACCGATATTTCGATCCGGATTGCCGGACGGCTTCTGATCGATAGTAGCTCCGCGCAGATCGTACCCGGTGCGCGCGTGGGCTTTGTCGGCCGCAACGGCGTCGGTAAATCGACGCTGTTCCACGCCATCCGTGGCGAACTGCCCACCGAATCCGGCAGCATCAGCATTCCGCCACGCTGGCGGGTCGGCAGTCTCGCGCAGGAAGCTCCCGACGGCCCGGAAAGCCTGATCAATGTCGTGCTGAAGGCCGACCTTGAGCGCGAAGCGCTGATGCATGAAGCAGAAACCGCGCACGATCCCACCCGCATCGCCGACATCCAGACCCGGCTGGTGGATATCGACGCGCATTCCGCCCCTGCCCGCGCCGCGGCGATCCTCAGCGGCCTCGGATTTTCCACGGCCGATCAGGCGAGGTCCTGTTCGGAATTTTCCGGCGGCTGGCGCATGCGCGTGGCACTCGCGGCGACCTTGTTTTCGGCGCCCGATCTTCTGCTGCTCGACGAGCCGACCAACTATCTCGATCTCGAAGGCACGCTGTGGCTCGAGGACCATCTGGCGAATTATCCGCGCACCGTGATCGTGATCAGCCATGATCGCGACCTGCTCGACACCTCGGTCGACCAGATCCTGCACCTCGATCGCGGCAAGCTGACGCTCTACAAGGGAACTTACTCATCGTTCGAAGAGCAGCGCGCGACGCGCGAAATGCTCGATGCCAAGCACGCCAAGCGGCAAGCCGACGAGCGCAAGCGGCTGCAGGCCTTTGTCGATCGCTTCAAGGCCAAGGCCTCGAAAGCCCGTCAGGCGCAGTCTCGCGTCAAGATGCTGGAACGCATGAAGCCGGTCACCGCGCTGGTGACGCAGGACGTACGCGAAATCTCGTTTCCCATCCCTGAGAAAATGCTGTCGCCGCCGATCATCGCGGTCGACGACGTCTCGGTCGGTTACGATCCGAAAAAGCCGGTGCTCAATCGCGTGACGCTCCGCATCGATACCGACGACCGTATCGCTTTGCTCGGCTCCAACGGCAACGGCAAATCGACGCTGGTCAAGCTGCTCGCCAACAAGCTGCCGCCGTTCTCGGGACACGTCACCCGCGCCGAAAAACTCTCGGTCGGCTATTTCGCGCAGCATCAGGTCGATGAACTCAATCTCGACGGCTCACCCTACGATCACGTCCGCAAGCTGATGCCGGACGCCCCGGAGACTAAAGTGCGCGGGCGCACCGGCGCGATCGGCTTCTCCGGCAAGGCCGGCGACACGCTGGTCAAGAGCCTGTCGGGCGGCGAAAAAGCCCGGCTGTTGCTGGGGCTTGCGACCTTCTACGGTCCCAACATGATCATCCTGGACGAGCCGACCAACCATCTGGACATCGACAGCCGCGCAGCGCTGGCCGAGGCGATCAATGAATTTCCCGGTGCGGTCATTATGGTCTCCCATGATCGCTATCTGATCGAAGCCTGTGCCGATCAATTATGGGTGGTCGCCGATCACAAGGTGACGGCTTACGACGGCGATCTCGACGATTACAGGCGGATGGTGTTGTCGGCGCGGGGCATGCGCACCAATTCGCGCGACCGCAACAGCAATGAGCGCGACAGCGGACGCGACAAGCCGGCTCGCGTCAAGGAAAAGCGCGTCCCGCTGAAGCAAAAGATTTCGGACGCCGAAGCCGAAATCGCGCGCATCAACGGTATCATTTCCAAGATCGATACGGCGCTGGCGCTGCCGGATCTGTTCAAGCGCGATCCGAAACAGGCGGCCCAGCTCAGCAAGGCGCGCGCCGGTGCAGAGAACGCCTTACAGCGCGCCGAAGAAGAATGGCTTGCGGCAAGTTCGCAATATGACGAAGCGACCGGCTGAACTCACGACTTACTCTTAATCCACCACCGCGACGCAATCGACCTCGACGTCGAACGGCCCCGGCCATGACGGCACGTGCAGGAAAATGCGCGCCGGAGATTCGACCGGAAAGTAACGCTCGTAAATCTCATTGAATCTCGCGAAATGCGAGGGATCCGGCGTGCAATAGACATTGCATTTGACCACCTGCGCCAGCGACGAGCCGGCGGCTTCCAGGCAGTGCTTCATTTGCTCCAGCACGATCTCGACCTGGCGCTCGAACGGTGCAGGCTTGACGTCGCCGGTCTCGGGATCGAACGGCGGCAGGCCCGACAGATAGACAAACTCATTGGCCACGACGGCGACATAGATCGGCCCTTTGCGGCGGCGTTCCAGGTAACTCGAAATCGGCTCGACGCGGATGCGCTTCATCATTGATCCCCACTGATGCGAGGCAACAATCTAGCGCATCACGCAACCGCGATGCTTCGTCCAATATCGAAGTATTGCTGCTTGCCGATCATGCAGGCCGCGATGCGACAGGCGCGCCGTTGATGGATAGCAGCAGGGCGGCGCAGCTCGCACGCCACACTCAACATCAAACGGGATTTGAACGACGGCGCAAAGGCCGGCATGCAGGCGGACCACGATCAGGTCGCGGCCGGCTTCTTCTTTTTGGGTTTTGCTGAGGGCTTCGGCTCGATCACCGGATCGGATCCGCGCTCGACCGAGGTCAGGCGCCCGCCCGTGAAGGTGTAAATACCGGCGCGCTGTCCGCGCGAATAATTCACGACCGCGACCCGATCGCCGCGGGGACTATTGGAGAGACTGACGTTGTCAGGCGCGCCAATTCCGCGAACCACATCGCATTCGGTATGGCCAAGTGCGACAGTTCCCGTGGTCGTGGGGGCCGGCGCAGCAGCCGCACCATCGGCCAGCGCATTGGCATTGGCAGGACCCGCGGCACTCATGCCGGGGCAAAAGCCTTCGGCGCTGACGAGGTCAGCGGCCGTGACCGGTTTGTCGGGGGTTAGCGGCGGCGTTTCAATCGACACGTTCTTGATGAAAAGCCTGCCGCTGCGGGAAAACCATTCTGCGTCTGAGGAAAACAGATCGGACGTGCCGCCCGCGCAGCCCGCCATCAAGGGGGCAAACAGCAGCAACGCCAGCACTCGCTTTCCGTGACGGTATTTGTCTTGCACGATGAACTTAGTCCCAATCCCGCCCTAAGGGGTTGTCCCACCATCACTTTGCGGCACGACCGTGGCTATAGGCAAGCTCACGGAGTGAAACCGCAGATTATCATTAATTGCCTTATATCGCTATTCCCGCCGCTGCCAGCGGCCCCGCTCATCCGCCTGCCAATAGGTGACCTCGAAACCCCGCTTTTTGCAATCGGTCCAGGCACTTCGCGCTGCAGCGAGCGCCTCGCCGTCGTCGCCATTGAAGACCAGAACGACCCGGTCATAGGCCTCTGAATCCGCCGGCAATGGCGCGCTATCGACCAGGAACCGGACATTGGCCCGATTCGGATTGCCCTCCTCCACCGCCAGCACGATCGGCTGATCTGCCGCGTCGCCAACCCGCCAGGTGGCGTGCGGCAGGAACAAATCTTCGCGGTAGGTCCACAGATGCGCGTCGAGCGCGTCGGCGCGTTCCTGTGACGTCGACTGCACGACCACCCGCCAGCCACGCTCCAGCGACTTCTCGAGCAGCGGCGGCAACACGCTCTCCAGCGTCATGTCCTGCAGATGGTAGAATAGAACTTCCGTCATCCGGTTTGCAGCTATTTTTTGCCTTCGTAATACTCCGCGACCAGCCGCTCCAGCAGCCGCACACCATAGCCCGAACCCCAGCTTTGATTGATCTCGGTTTTCGGCGCGCCCATCGCGGTTCCCGCGATATCGAGATGGGCCCACGGCGTGCCATCGACAAAGCGCTGCAGAAATTGCGCGGCCGTAATCGAACCGCCATGGCGGGTGCCGGTGTTTTTCATGTCGGCGAACTGCGAATCGATCTGCTTGTCGTATTCCGGACCGAGCGGCATGCGCCAGACCCGCTCGCCCGTTTCAAGCCCGACCTTGCTTAAGCGTTCGGCCAGTTCATCATTGTTGGAAAACATGCCGGCATATTCGGTGCCGAGCGCCACCATGATCGCCCCGGTGAGCGTGGCGAGATCGACCATGAATTTCGGCTTGAACTTCTTCGCCACGTGCCAGAGCACGTCGGCCAGCACCAGCCGGCCTTCGGCGTCGGTATTGATGATCTCGATGGTCTGGCCGGACATCGAGGTCACGATGTCGCCGGGACGCTGCGCGTTGCCGTCCGGCATGTTCTCGACGATGCCGATAGCGCCGACCGCATTGACCTTTGCTTTTCGCGCGGCCAGTGCCTGCATCAATCCGACCACGCAGGCCGCGCCGCCCATGTCGCCCTTCATGTCCTCCATGCCGGAGGCGCCCTTGATGGAGATACCACCAGTATCGAAACAAACGCCCTTGCCGATAAAGGCCACCGGCGCGTCACCGCGCTTGCCGCCGTTCCAGCGCATGATCACGGTGCGGCTCGGCTGCGTCGAGCCCTGGCCTACACCAAGCAGCGCGCCCATTCCGAGTTTGGTCATGGCCTTGACGTCGAGGATCTCGACATCGACGCCGAGCTTGCGCAACTGCGCGGCGCGGCGGGCAAATTCCACCGGGAATAAGATGTTGGGCGGCTCGTTGACGAGATCGCGCGCGGTGATCACGCCATCGACGATGTGCGAATCCGGCGCGAACGCCTTGCGCGCCGCGCCGACATCGTCGACCGCGACCGAAATGTCGGCATGCAATGCGCCCTCCTCGCTATCCTTTTTCTTGGTCTTGTAGCGATCGAATTTGTAGGCGCGAAGCCGCACGCCGGCCCCGACCGCGGCGGCCTGATCCGGTTTCATGGCACCTTCAGACAATTCCGCGATGATCGTCGCCGCATCATTGCCGGCGCGCAGTTTCCCGGCGGCGACGCCGCCAAATTTCAGGAAGTCGCTTTCCTTGAGTGCGGAGAGCTTGCCGGCGCCGACCACGATCAGGCGCGAAACCTTGAGACCCGCGGGCGCCAGAATGTCGAGCGTCGAGCCGTTTTTGCCCTTGAACTGGCTGGTCGCGGCGGCGCGCTTGACCAGATCGGCCGCACTCCCCAGCACCTTGCGGGTGGCCGCGCCGAGCTTCAACGTATCGTCGCAGAAAACCACCAGAATGCCCTTGGGGGCGGTGGAAAACGGGACGAAGCCGACCTTGACGGCGTCGGTCATAGGCAAATCCTCCAAAATCAGGGCTGTCGCAGGGGTCGGTGACCCGCAGGGGCGGTGCTTCGAATGTTCTCTTCCGGCTGCGGTACACATCCGTCAAGAGCGTGTTTCGCAGCACTATGGCCTGTCCACCGCCGTACTGCCAAGCACTGCCGTGGCCGGATAGCCACATAGGGCGAATTATTAACCATATCGCAAGGGTGCCTTGGCTCAGCCATTTTGTTGACGGATCAAAGGGATGGTAGTGAGAGAGTGGGGCGGCTGAACGAATGGCGGCGCGACCAAAGGGGAACCCGGTTTTAGGGTTTGGTCGCAGCCGCAGTTCAAGCCCGCAAGGTGGGATCGTACGGTCACGATGGGGTCGATCGACAAGTATATCTTCCGCACGACGCTTGCGTCGTTTGCGCTGGTCCTGGTCAGCCTGACGGGCGTGATCTGGATTACGCAGGCGTTGCGCGGCATCGACCTGATGACCAGTCAGGGTCAGACGATCCTGACCTTCCTCGGCGTCACCAGCCTGGTGATTCCGGCGCTGGTTCTGATCATCTCGCCGATCGCCTTGATGATCGCGGTCTCGCACACCCTGAACAAGCTCGCGACCGATTCGGAAATCATCGTGATGAACGCGGCCGGGCTGTCGCCGTTCCGGCTGTTCCGGCCCTTCCTTTATGCCACCTGCGTGGTCGCGGTCATGGTGGCCTTCATCGCGTCTTACCTGGCTCCCGACGGCATGCGCCGCCTCAAGCAATGGGACGCCGAAATCACCGCCGATGTGCTGGCCAACATTCTGCAGCCCGGCCGCTTCGCCCAGCTCGACCAGAACCTGACGATCCGCATCCGCGAGCGGCAACCCGGCGGTCTCCTGGTCGGCGTCTTCATCGATGACCGCCGCGATCCCAAGGAGCGCGTCAGCATCGTCGCCGACCACGGCACGGTCGTGAAAACCGACAGCGGCTCATTTCTGATTCTCGAGGACGGAAATCTCGAGCGCTTTGAACTCGGCAAACGCGATCCGGCGCTGGTGGCATTTGCCCGCTATGGATTCGACATGTCGAAGTTCTCGAATCAGGGCCACGATGTCGCGTTGGGCATTCGCGAACGCTATCTCTGGGAATTGCTCTGGCCGGCGGACAACGATCCCGTCTACGGGCAAATACCCGGACAGTTCCGCGCTGAACTGCATGATCGCTTCCTGTCACCGGTCTATCCGTTTGCCTTCGCCGCCCTCACCTTTGCCTTCCTCGGCGCGCCGCGCACCACGCGCCAGAGCCGCAATTTTTCCATGGGCGGTGCCATCCTTGCGGTGTTCGGACTGCGCATGGCGGGATTCGCCTGCTCCGTGATGGCGGTGAAATCGCCGCTCGCGCCGATCGTTCAATATCTGATGCTGGCAGCAGCGATCGGCGTCAGCTTCTGGATCATCCTCGGCGGCGTCGTGATCGAGCCGCCGGCCGGATTGATCGAGGCGATCAACAAATCAAATGCACGTCTGCTGCGGCTTGTTGGGCGGCCGGCCACAGCATGAGCATGATGACCAACACGCTTGGGCGTTATTTTGCCGGCCGCTTTGTGGTTGCGGCGCTCGGCGTTTTTGCCAGCATCTTCGTGCTGCTGGTGCTGGTCGATTACATCGAAATGGTCAGGAAAACCTCGGGGCTGGTCGGGGCTTCCGCGATTGCGGTCGCCGAAACGTCGCTGTTCCGGGTGCCGCAACTACTCGAAAAGATGATGCCGTTCTGCATCCTGATCGGGGCGATGACCTGCTATCTGGCGTTGTCGCGGCGGCTCGAACTGGTGGTCGCGCGCGCCGCGGGCGTTTCCGCCTGGCAGTTCATCGCGCCGGCACTGGCGAGCGCAATCCTGCTCGGGACCCTGGCAACGGTCGCCTACAATCCGATGTCCGCTAATCTGCGCGAAATCTCCAAGCGGATGGAAGCAGAGCTGTTCGGCTCGGCGCCCGGCGGCGGCATCCAGGATGCGGCCGGATTCTGGATCAATCAGATCAACAGCGACGGCCAGGCCATCATCAACGCAGCCCGCAGCGAGCAGCAGGGTGTGCGGTTGACCGGGCTGACGGTGTTCCGGTTCGACAATGACTCCCAGTTCAAGGAGCGAATCGAAGCGCAGGAAGCGACGCTCGAAGAGGGCCGCTGGCTGTTCAAATCCGTACGGCGATATTCTCTCGAGGGACCGCCGGTCGACCAGGACAGCTTCACCCTCAACACCAGCCTGACGCCGGCCCAGGTTCGCAACAGTTTCTCCACCCCGGAAACTGTGTCCTTTTGGCAACTACCCGGCTACATCCGGTCGTCGGAAAGTTCGGGATTCGCGACCGCCGGTTACCGGCTGCAGTACCACAAGCTGCTGGCACAGCCGTTTTTGCTGGCTGCGATGGTCATGTTGGCCGCGGCCGTAAGCCTGCGCTTCTTCCGTTTCGGCGGCGTGCAAAAGATGGTTTTGAGTGGCGTGGGTGCTGGCTTTCTGCTCTACGTGCTCTCGAAAGTAACTGAGGATTTGAGCAAGGCTGAGTTGATGCATCCGATCGCTTCGGCGTGGCTGCCCGTGTGCGTGGGCGGCCTCACCGGCTTTTTGGCCTTGTTGTACCAGGAGGACGGGTAGTGGCCGTTGTAGCCGCCCTCCCGAGAAGCTTGCCTGCGTTCCAGCGGCGCGCCGATGTGCGCCGCTATCGTGCCCGCTTGGCTGCCGTCATCGGACAGGTTTTTGCGCTGGTTCTGGGGTGCCTGATTCTGGGGGTCCTGGTTCCCGGCGTGCCTGGCATTTCGGCCATCACCCCCGCCTCGGCGCAGGGCTTCAGTTACAATCCGATCCCTCCCCGGCCGAAACCGCCCAAGACGTCCAGCGACGGCCAGATGCTGGTCCAGGCGACGGAGGTCGATTACGACTACAATAATTCGCGGGTGTCGGCGGTCGGCAACGTGCAGATGTTCTACAACGGCACCAGCGTCGAGGCCGACAAGGTCATCTACGATCAGAAGACCAAGCGGCTGCATGCCGAAGGCAACATCCGCATGACCGATGCGGATGGCAAGATCACCTACGCCAACATTATGGATCTGAGCGACGACTACCGCGACGGCTTCGTCAATTCGCTGCGGGTCGATACCGCCGACCATACCAGGATGGCTGCGACCCGCGCCGACCGCACCAGCGGCAACTACACCGTGTTCGAGAATGGCGTCTACACCGCCTGCGAACCCTGCCGGGACGACCCGAAGAAGCCGCCACTGTGGCAGGTCAAGGGTATGCGCATCATTCACGACCAGATCGACAAGATGCTGTACTTCGAGAATGCGCAGCTCGAGTTCTTCGGCGTGCCGATGGCGTATCTGCCGTATTTCTCCACGCCCGATCCGACCGTCAAACGCAAGTCGGGCTTCCTGATGCCGGGCTTCAACGAGGCTGCGGGTTACGGCTACGGCGTCGACATTCCGTTCTTCTGGGCGATCGCCCCTGATTATGATGCGACCTTCACCCCGCGCATCACGAGCAAACAGGGCGTGTTCATGCAGGCCGAGTTCCGCGAACGGCTGCTGGACGGCTCCTATCAGATCCGCGCTTACGGCATCGACCAGCTCTCCCCCGACGCCTTCGCCGGCCAGCCCGGAGACCGCCAGTTCCGCGGCGGCGTCGAAAGCAAGGGCGAGTTTGCGCTGAACGATAAATGGGTCTGGGGCTGGGAAGGCATCGCCCTCACCGACTACATGCTGCTGCAGGACTACCGGCTCGCCCAGTACAAGGACCCGCTGCAATCCTTCCTGACCCTGCCGACCGAAGCGGTATCGCAGCTTTATCTGACCGGCGTCGGCAATCGCAGCTACTTCGACGCCCGCGCGATCTACTATCTCAGCCTGTCGGGTAACCAGTCCCAGGTGCCGGTCGTCGCACCGGTGATCGACTATTCGAATGTGATCAACCATTCGGTGTTCGGCGGTGAGCTTAGCTACAAGACCAACTTTACCAACCTGACCCGCGAAACCGCGGTGTTCGATCCGGTCAACGCCGCGGCCGTCAATGCCGGGACCTGCGCGTCGACAACCTCGGCCGATACCGCCCGGAGCATCGTGCCGGCGAACTGCCTGCTGCGCGGCATGCCCGGCACCTATACGCGCGCGACGGCTGAGGTGGATTGGCGCCGCTCGTTCACGGATTCGGCGGGTGAAATCTGGACGCCGTTTGCCAGCGTTCGAGCCGACGCGATCAATGCCGATATCTCGAACCAGCCGGGCGTCTCGAACTATCTGCCGGTCGGCAACACCAACGCGCTGCGCGTGATGCCCACGGTCGGCCTCGAATATCGCTATCCCTTCATCAACGTGCAGCCATGGGGCACCACGACGATCGAGCCGATCGCCCAGGTCATCATCCGTCCCAACGAAACCTATGCGGGCAAATTGCCCAACGAGGATTCGCAGAGCATGACCTTCGACACCTCTAACCTGTTCGCGGTCGACAAATTCTCCGGCTATGACCGCGAGGAAGGCGGCGGCCGCGCCAATGTCGGCGCGCAGGTCACCACGCAATTCGATCGCGGCGGCTCGGTCACTGCGATGTTCGGGCAATCCTATCAGCTGTTCGGCATGAACTCGTTTGCGGTGGCGGACGTGACCAACACCGCGGTTGATTCCGGCCTGCAGACCCCGAAATCGGATTATGTCGGCAGCCTCAGCTATTCGCCGAACCGGACCTATACGTTCAGCACCCGCGTGCGGCTGGATCAGGCGACCGGCGAAGTTCAGCGCTTCGAGGCCGAGGGCCGCGCCGTGTTCGACCGCTGGTCGGTCAGCGTGATGTACGGCGACTATGCCGCCCAGCCGGACATCGGCTACCTGGTGCGCCGCGAAGGCATTCTGGTCAACGGGTCGGTCAAGATCGCCACCAACTGGGTGGCCACCGGCGCCGTCCGATGGGATCTTGTCGCCAACCAGGTCAATCAATACGTGGTCGGCGCAGGCTATGTGGACGACTGCTTCGTGCTGGCCGCCAACTATGTCACGTCCTATTCCTATGCCACGGCGACATCGCCGCCCATACTTGGCCATGCTTTCATGCTGCAGCTCGGCCTGCGAACTCTTGCCAATACGACCAACTAGAGCGTTTTCGAGCGAAGTGGATACCGGTTCGCGTGAAGAAAACGCGTCAAAACAAAAGGAATCGGGGCACGCGTCCCGGCGGACGGGTTCCAACCGAATTAGGATCGGTCAACATCGGTTAACATGATCATGACGACCACATTCTCTCACCGGCTTTCAACCTTCATCCTGTGTTGTGCGACGGCCCTGATTCTGATCGGGAGCGGATCGCCGCTGCGGGCGCAATCCGTTGCCGTCATGGTCAACGGCGAACCCATCACCAATTACGATATCGAACAGCGCGGCAAGCTGATCACGCTCAGCACCCACAAGCCGGCGGATCGGCAGGCGGTGATCAACGAACTGATCGACGAAAAGGTAAAGCTCAAGGAAGGCAAGAAATTTGGCATCGACCCCTCATCTGCGGATATCGAGCAGAGTTACGCAGCGATGAGCGCGCGGATGCGGATTTCGGCTGATCAATTGACAAAATCCCTGGAAACCCAGGGCATTCGGCCCGACACCCTGAAGGCCCGCATGAAGGTCGAGATGGTTTGGAGCAACCTTGTGCGCGGCCGCTACAAGGAAAGCCTTCAGGTCAGCGAAAAGGACGTGGAAGAGAAGACCAAGTCCGAAGACAAGGGCGAGGAGAAACCGGAAACCACCGGGTTCGAATACAAGATGCAGCCGATCGTGCTGATCGTTGCGCGCGGATCCGATGCCGCCACCGTCGATGCCCGACGCAAGGAGGCCGAAGCCCTGCGCACCCGGATCCAGACCTGCGACGAGGCGAACGCCCTCTTCAAGTCGATGCAGAATGCCGCGATCCGCGATTCCGTGACCAAGACCTCGGCCGACATGCCGCCATCGCTTCGCGAAGTGCTGGACGGCACGCCGATCGGTCATTTGACCCCGCCCGAGGTGACCAAACAGGGCGTGGAGATGGTTGCGCTGTGCAGCAGAAACCCGACCAAGGTCGATACGCCGAAAAAGAAAGAGATCCGCGACAAGATGTTCGCCGAGAAATTCGAAGCAAAGTCGAAGGCGTATCTGGCGGAGTGCCGCAGAGCTTCGATGATCGAATACCGTTGACGTATGGCAAAGCCCCTCGCGCTGACCACAGGCGAACCTGCGGGTATCGGGCTCGACATCACCATCGAGGCGTGGCTGCGCCGCAACGAGCTGAAGCTTCCGGCCTTCTATCTGCTCGGCGATAGCGACTTGCTCGCCCATCGGGCAAAAGTGCTCGGACTAAAACTCACACTCGCCGAGGTCAGCGCCGGGGAAGCCGCCGGCGTGTTCGCTGACGCGTTGCCGGTCGTGGCCACCGGCTATCGCACCACGGCCCGGCCGGGCCATCCCGATGACACCAGCGCCGGCGCCGCGATGGCCTCGATACGCCAGGCGGTCGGCGACGTCACGGCCGGACAAGCGAGCGCGGTGGTCACCAATCCCATTGCCAAGAGCGTGCTCTATCGCGCCGGATTCCGGCATCCCGGTCACACCGAATATCTCGCCGAACTCGCGGCAACCAACGGCCACACGCCGCAACCCGTCATGATGCTGTGGTCTCCTGCCCTCGTCGTGGTGCCCGTGACCATCCATCTTTCGCTGCGCGACGCGATCGCGCAGTTGTCGAGCGATTTGATCGTCACAACGGCCCGCATCGTGGTCGCGGCCTTGAAATCCCGCTTCGGCCTCGCCAATCCGCGCCTCGCACTATCCGGCCTCAACCCGCATGCCGGCGAGGACGGATCGCTCGGCACCGAGGACAAGACCATCGTGGCGCCCGCGATCGAAATCCTGCGCCGCGACGGCGTCGAGACCAGGGGGCCGCTGCCGGCGGACACCATGTTCCACGAGGCTGCGCGCAAGACCTATGACTGCGCGATCTGCATGTATCACGATCAGGCGCTGATCCCGGTCAAGACGCTGGCGTTCGAGGACGCGGTCAATGTGACGCTGGGCCTGCCGTTTATCCGGACATCGCCGGATCACGGCACCGCCTTCGACATCGCCGGAACCGGAAAGGCCGACCCGTCGAGCCTGATCGCGGCGTTGCGGCTGGCCGCCCGTATGGCGCAGACGCAACCGGCATGAGCGCGATCGATGACCTTCCGCCACTACGCGAGGTCATTCGCCAGCATGCTCTGTCGGCCCGCAAATCGCTCGGCCAGAACTTTCTGCTCGACCTCAATCTCACGACGCGGATCGCGCGCGCCGCGGGACCTCTCGAAGATGCCGTGGTTATCGAGATCGGCCCCGGTCCCGGCGGACTGACCCGCGCGTTGCTGGCATTGGGCGCACGGCGCGTGATCGCAGTCGAACGCGACGAGCGCGCGCTGGGCGCGCTGGAGGACATTTCACGGCGATATCCGGGACGGCTGGAGATCATCTGCGCCGACGCACAACATTTCGATCCGCGGCCGCTGCTCGGCGGCACGCCCGCGAAAATCATCGCCAACCTGCCTTACAACATCGCGACCGCGCTGTTGATCGACTGGCTGTCGATCGAACCATGGCCGCCCTGGTACGACATGATGGTGCTGATGTTTCAGCGCGAAGTGGCTGAGCGCATCGTCGCGCGCGAGAACGACGAGGCCTATGGACGGCTCGGTGTGCTTGCGAACTGGCGCGCCGAGACAAAAATCCTGTTCGATATTTCTCCGGCCGCCTTCGTGCCGCAGCCCAAGGTCACCTCCTCCGTGGTGCGGCTGGTACCCCGCCTCGCGCCGGAGGCGTGCGATCGCCGGACACTGGAGCAGGTCGCGGCTGCGGCCTTCGGCCAGCGGCGGAAAATGCTGCGGCAAAGCCTCAAATCGCTGGCGGTGGATCCGGCCCGGCTGGTTGCGGCGGCCGATGTCGATGTGACGCGGCGCGCCGAAACCGTGCCGGTCAGCGGCTTTGTTGCCATGGCCCGTGAATTGACCAATATACGCAGCATAAAATCGAACACGCCCTGAGGAGAGAATGCCATGGCGCAGATGCGTCGCCAGTCACTGGTCAAATTCGATGCGCCGTTGTGCGAAACCATTGTCGAGACGCCGAAGCCGCAAGGCAAGGAGGTCCTGGTCCGGATCGAGCGCTGCGGATTGTGCCATTCCGACCTGCACATCCAGGACGGCTATGCCGACCTTGGCGGCGGCAAGAAGCTCGACACCACACGTGGCATGGCGTTGCCGTTCACCCTGGGGCACGAGATCGCAGGGATCGTCGAGGAAGTCGGCCCCGATGTTTCCAGAGATCTGATCGGCGCGAAGAAGGCCGTATTCCCCTGGATCGGCTGCGGCCAATGCCGCGATTGTCTCAACGGCGACGAAAACCTCTGCGCCAAGCAGCGCTTTCTCGGTGTCGCGATCGACGGCGGTTTCGCCAGCCATGTATTGGTGCCCGACGCGAAATACCTGCTGGATTACGGCTCACTGCCGGTCAATCAGGCGGCGACCCTGATGTGCTCCGGCGTCACCGCTTACGGTGCGCTAAAGCGACTGATCGACCGGCCACGGCAACGCAACCTGCTGCTGATCGGCCTTGGCGGCGTCGGCATGATGGGATTGTCTTTCGCCAAGGCGATGTTCACGCAAAATATCGCGGTGGCCGATTTGAGTCCCGCCGCACGCGAGACCGCGCTGCAGAACGGCGCTGCGGTGGCTTACGATCCCGCGGAGGCCGATGTGGTCAAACGCATCATCAAGGAGACCGAAGGCGGCTTTGACGAGGTTGTCGATTTTGCCGGCAATGAGAAGTCGATGGCGTTTGCCGTCGCCGTTCTCGCGCGTGGCGGCAAGATCGTGGTCTCCGGCCTGATGGGCGGCAATTTCAGCCTGCCGATGGTGCAGTGGATCTACAAGCGCATGACCATCGAGGGGTTCATGGTGGGAACGCTCGCTGAGGCGCATGAACTCATGGCGCTGGCGCGGTCCGGCAAGATCAAGCCGACCCCCATGAAAGAAGAGCCGATGGGCGAAGTCCAGAAATGGATCGACGAATTGCGGGCCGGAAAGGTCGTCGGGCGCATCGTGCTGAAAAACTGACGCGGCGCGTTCGGCCACCCGACCGGGTGAAACGGCGGCTCCAATCAGCCGCAGTCGGGCTTTGGCGCGGTCAGGCCGGGCCCGAATTAAGCCCCATGGTGTCCGAAATTGGGGCGTATTACGACCCAAGTCTTTGCCGAGGTTTAGCATGCGAAGTGTCCCGTATCATCGCCGGAGATACCCATGCCGAACCGAACCGCGAAATTCGTATCAGCCCTCTTTGCGAGCCTTCTCGCAGGGGCGCCCCTTACGACTGTGACGCACGGCGCGACGACGGTAGCCGATGATTGCCTCGCCGGTCCAAAGGGCCACGCACCGCAAGGCGCGCACTGGTACTACCGCGTCGATCGCTCCACCAAGCGTCATTGCTGGTATCTTGCCGACCAGCAGCACACACCGCGTTCGCAAACCACCGCGGTGAACTCCCCTGCTTCGGCAAAGCCACCGCAGGACGCAGACGCCGCCATGGAGCAATCGGTCGCGAATGCCCACGCCGAATTGCCCGCGGACGCCACCCGCACGGAAAATGGTGACACCGTAGCAACGCAGCTTGCACCAACACAGAGATCGCTGGTCGCGTCCCGATGGCCGGATCCGTACAGTTCAGCTCCCGAAGCTGCGCCGCAGCCAGCCAGGCGCGATCCCGGCACCGGCGTGACCCCAGCTTCACAAAACCAGCCGACATCCGTCCTTGCGGCCAGCCAGTTCGCAACAGCAGATGTGTCGTCGGCTAGTCAGCTTTATTCCCTGCCGCTGCAATTGACCGCACTGGCGGGTGTGCTGGCGCTGGCCGGCATCATCGGAACCGTGATGTTCAAATTCGGCCGGTCCCCACGGCTGCAGCCCAGCGAGATCAGCAACCGGCGCGGACAGGTCTGGGAATCGACCGACGACGATCGCATCATGATATCGCATCATCAGGAGATGAACGGCTTTGCGCGCGGTCGCCAACAGACCATGGACCGCCGCGACAGGACTGCGGAATTTTTCGCGCAGATAGCCAGGCGGGCGCCGACGTAACGCAGAGCAGACCAACGTTTGCTATTTTTCCAGTTGCCGCCGCAGGGAGCCGACAAATCCCGACAGGCCGACCTGTCGTTCACGCTTAAGCTGTTCGGCGCGAAGGATCGACTTCACGGCTTCGAAGGCAATCCCGATGTTGTCATTGACGATGATATAATCGTAGGCGTCGAAATGACTCATTTCGTCGCCCGCCTTTTTCATGCGTCCGCGAATGACTTCTTCGGAATCCTGAGCGCGGGTGTGTAGACGCTGCTCAAGCGCCTGAACGGACGGCGGCAGGATGAATACGCTAACGACGTCGCTGCCCGACCTGATCGCGCAATTGCTGAGTGCCTTGCCAGTCGATGTCAAACAGCACGTCCTGCCCCGCCGCCAGCGCGGTTTCGACCGGGCGCACGTGGCGTGCCATAGCGATTATCGAACACAGTGGCCCATTCGAGCAACTCGTTCCGCTCTACCATTTGCTCGAAGCGGGGCTTATCGACGAAAAAATAATCTCGGCCATCGACTTCGCCGGGCCGCATCGGCCGCGTGGTCGCCGACACCGACATCTGCAGCGCGGGCGTCTCGGCTCGACAAGCATCCGCGACAGCGTGGTCTTTCCCGCACCCGATGGCGACGACAGCACGAACATCAGTCCGCGCCGCTCAACGCCGTCAAAACCGTGACCGCCAGCCGTCATGCGTCACTCCAGATTCTGAACCTGTTCGCGGAATTGCTCCACCACGTTCTTCATTTCAAGTCCGGTATTGGTCAATTCGAGATCGTTCGATTTGGAGCAGCAGGTATTGACCTCGCGGTTGAATTCCTGCGCCAGGAAATCCAGCCGCCGTCCGACCGGTCCGCCCTTGCCGATCATCTCGCGGGCCTGCGCGATATGCGAGGCGATGCGGTCGAGCTCTTCGCGGATATCCGCCTTGGTCGCGATCATGATCGCTTCCTGATTGAGCCGGTCGGGATCGAATCGATCCGACGATTCAAGCAACGCGGCGATCTGCTCGGCCAGCCGCGCCTTGATCGCATCGGGCTTGCGGCCGGGCGCGGCCTCGGCCTTCCTGGCCAGCTTCTCGATCTCGTCCATCCGCTGCGCCAGGATCTGCCCGAGTGCGATGCCTTCGCGCTGGCGCATTTCAACGAGATCGCCAAGCGCCTGCTTCGAACGCCGTTGCCGCTGCGGCCTTGGCCGCCTTGTCTTCGGCCTCGTCGCTCTCCGGCTCGACCACCTCGATCACACCCTTGATCGACAATAACCCATCGATGCTCGGCGCCACCGCGTCGATCTTGCTGGCGAGCACGCCGGCAACCCTGACGATCGACGCCAGCACATCCTCGTTGATGCGAATCGCGGAGACCGCGTTGGCGCGCTTGACGTTCAAATTGGCGTAAACCGTACCCCGCGACAGCACCTCGCCGGCGCGCTTCTTGGCGAGGGCCTCGAGATCGTCCCAGCCCGGCGGCAGCCGCATGCGCAGGTCAAAGCCCTTGGCGTTGACCGACTTCAATTCCCATTCGAATGTATACGGGCCGCTGGCGCCGTGGCTTCGGGCAAAGCCGGTCATGCTCGACAGTGCCATCGCGTGAAATTCTCCGAGAGGATACGGGCGTGAGATTCGCAAAACGCTCGACTACGCAAGCTTAGCGCGTCCAGCGCAAAAGTGGATACCGCTTTTGCTATTGCTGGACCACGGGGGGCGTCGGCGTCGACTGGGCGGCGCCCTGCCGGGGCGCTGGAGAGGCACTGCGCTTCTTCGCGGCCGTCGGCGGCTTCGCCGTTGTGGCGGTCGGGCCGCTGTCGGCCGGCGCATTTGCCGCGGCGGCCGGCGCGGGATCATCCGCCGGCTCGACCGTGTCGTTCTGGATCTGCTTTTCCATCGCCCGCAGCTTGGCGACGTTTTTCGCGTGCACGTCGTAGGTGTCACTAAAGGCGTGACCGCCGGTGCCGTCGGCGACAAAGAACAGATCGCGGGTGCGCGCGGGATTGGCTGCCGCTTCCAGCGAGGCGCGACCGGGATTGGCGATCGGCCCGGGCGGGAGACCGTCAACGACGTAGGTATTGTAAGGCGACGGCTGCTGGATTTCGCTGCGCTTGATCGGCCGCCCCAGCGTGCCCTTGCCGCCCACCAGCCCGTAGATGATGGTCGGATCGGACTGAAGCTTTATTTTCTGTCTTAAACGATTGACGAATACCGCGGCCACACGGCTGCGCTCATCCGCCTTGCCGGTTTCCTTTTCGACGATCGAGGCCAGCGTCACCAGTTGCTCCGGTGACTTGATCGGGATGTCGGGATTGCGGCGTTCCCAGATTTCCGCCGAGCACGCGCTTCTGCGCCTGCTGCATGCGGGCAATCACCTGGTCGCGCGTGGTGCCGCGCGGGAATTTATAGGTCTCCGGCAGCAACGTGCCTTCGCGCGGAATTTCACGGACTGAACCCGCGAAAATGTCGTTGTCGGAAAGCCGGGCCACGATCTGTTCGGAGGTCAGGCCTTCGGGAATTGTGACGGCGTGCTGAACCACCTTGCCTTCCACGATGGTACCGATGACGTCGCGCAGGCTGGCGTTCTTCTGAAACGAATATTCGCCGGGCTTGAGCTCGGACCGCGCCTTGAGCGCAAACACGCTGCCGATGAAGGCCCAGCGATTGTTGTCGATCACGCCTTCACGCTGCAGGATATCGGCAATGTCGGTCATGCCCGCGCGGGCCGGAATGTTGACGACCTTGTCTTCCGGCAGCGGACCTGGCGCCTCGATCTTCTGCTTGCCGTAGATGTAGGCGCCGCCGCCGCCGAGCATCACGACCAGCACGATGGTGATGATGGCATTGCCGACGATGACGAATGGATTGCGGGCGCGCTCGGACCGCTTGGGCGGCGGCGGGACCTGCTCGGGCTCCAGCGCGGCACGCGGGCTCCGCGGCGAAATGGGTGGGCGTTCACTCATCGATGCAACCTGAATCCTGTCGGTTCAATCGCGGCCTCGCATAACTGTCGCATCGGCCGGTCGTCTCCACCCACATCTAGGATTTATCACCGAATGCGGCGAAACGGTGGACTCTTCTTGATAGGCGCGTCAGTTGGCCACGCGCTGCATGATCACGGACGCGTTGGTGCCGCCGAAACCGAATGAATTCGATAGTGCGACGTTGATTTCGCGCTTGCGCGGCGTTTGCGGCACGAGATCGATCGCCGTTTGCACCGACGGGTTTTCCAGATTGATGGTCGGCGGCGCGATGTTATCGCGAATCGCAAGAATGCTGAAAATCGCCTCGATCGCGCCCGCGGCCCCGAGCAGATGCCCGGTGGACGATTTGGTCGACGACATCGAGACCCTCGAAGCCGCATTGCCCAACAGCCGCTCTACCGCACCGAGCTCGATCTCGTCGCCGACCTGCGTGGAGGTGCCGTGGGCGTTGATATAGTCGATATCGGAAGAGGTAATTCCGGCGCGCTTCATCGCGGCGCTCATGCTGCGGAACGCGCCATCGCCATCCGGCGACGGCGACGTAATGTGATAGGCATCGCCGGATAATCCGTAGCCGATCACTTCCGCATAGATTCGCGCGCCGCGGTTTTTCGCGTGCTCATATTCCTCGAGCACCACGATGCCGGCGCCCTCGCCCATCACAAAACCGTCGCGATCCCTGTCGTAGGGGCGCGAGGCTTTTTCCGGGGTTTCGTTGAAGCCCGTCGACAGGGCGCGCGACGCGCAAAAGCCCGCCATCGACAGCCGGCAGATCGGTGATTCGGTTCCGCCCGCGACCATCACATCGGCATCGCCGAGCGCAATCAGCCGGCTGGCATCGCCGATCGCATGGGCGCCGGTCGAACACGCGGTCACCACCGCATGGTTGGGACCCTTGAGGCCGTGCTCGATCGAGACATAACCCGAGGCGAGATTGATCAGGCGCCCGGGAATGAAGAACGGCGACACCTTGCGGGGGCCGCGCTCCTTCAGAAGCAGCGCGGTATCGGCAATGCCGGACAGGCCGCCGATCCCCGAACCGATCATGGTGCCCGTGGCACATTGATCTTCCTCGGTGACCGGATGCCAGTTGGCATCGTCGAGCGCCTGGCGCGCCGCACACATCGCGAAAATGATGAAATCGTCGACCTTGCGCTGGTCCTTCGGCTCCATCCACTGGTTCGGATCGAAGGTGCCGCCGGTGCCGTCGCCGCGTGGAATCACGCAGGCGATCTGACTGGTCAGATCGGAGACGTCGAAAGTGTCGATCTTCCTGGCGCCGCTCTCGCTGTTGAGGATACGCTTCCACGTCGGTTCGACGCCACAGCCAAGTGGCGACACCATGCCAAGGCCCGTGACGACCACCCGTCTCATATCCATCACTCCAGCCCTCGATTCGCGGCCCACAACAATAAACCGGTGGACCGCGTGACCACGGCCCGCCCGGCTTTGTCAGTACCGCCCGGGGGCGTCAGCTTTTCGCGTTCTTTTCGAGAAATTTGGTCGCGTCGCCGACGGTCAAAATCGTTTCCGCGGCATCGTCGGGAATTTCACAACCGAATTCTTCTTCAAACGCCATCACGAGCTCGACGGTGTCGAGGCTGTCGGCGCCGAGGTCGTCAATGAAGCTCGCTGCATCGACCACTTTTTCGGGTTCAACACCAAGGTGTTCGACCACGATCTTCTTAACTCGCTCGCCAATCTCACTCATCGTTCAACCTCGTGCTTGTTCCATTGGACCCGACCCCAAGATGTACGAGCCATCGTGGTCGTTAAACTTCCTTCGCAATCGCGCATAGTCTTGAATTTGGCCGCGTCTTGATTTGGCCCCGTCTCTTGTTTGACCCGCGTCATGGCCGACGCAGACCCGGCGAGCGACGGCAGGCTCCGCATCGCCAATATACAGGGTTTCACTCTCCTGCAATGGTGTTCTTTGCCCATCCGCCGGTGGTTCGGTTATCATACTTCCCAAGCCTTGACTATAAGCCCCGGCCGGCCGCCGCAAGCGGCCTTTGGTTTCGCCAAGGGGGTCGGCAACCATCTCAGATCATGGCCATTCCGCCATTGACGTGAATGGTTTGCCCGGTGACGTAAGCCGCTTCATTCGAACTGAGATAGACCGCCGCCGCCGCGATGTCCTCGGGTGTTCCCAGCCGCGCCGCAGGAACCTTGGAAAGGATGGCTTCGCGCTGCTTGTCGTTCAGCACATCGGTCATCGGCGTCGAGATAAATCCGGGCGCGATGCAGTTGGCGGTGACATTGCGCTTGGCGTATTCCGCACCGAGCGTCTTGATCATGCCGATCAATCCGGCCTTCGACGCCGTGTAATTGCCCTGGCCGGGATTACCCGTGACGCCGACCACCGACGTGATCGCAATAATGCGTCCGAACCGCTTGCGCATCATCAGCTTGGTGGCGGCGCGGGCGAGACGAAAGGTTGAAGTCAGGTTGACTTTGATCACCTCATCCCAGTCTTCGTCACGCAACTGCACAAATAAATTGTCCTTGGTGATGCCCGCATTGGCGACGAGAATATCGAGCTGGCCCATCGCCTGTTCGGCGGAAGGCACCAGCGCCTCGACCTCGGCGGCATCGGAGAGATTGCAGGGCAACACGTGGACCCTGTCGCCGAGCTTTCCGGCCAGCGTGTCCAGCACTTCGCGCCGCGTTCCGGAGATCGCCACCGTCGCGCCCTGGGCATGCAGCGCCTGCGCGATTGCGCTACCGATGCCCCCGGTCGCCCCGGTGACGAGCGCTTTCCTGCCAGTCAAATCGAACATTCTATTCTCCCTCGGACTTAAACCGACTTCGCGCTCAAGCCATTTTGGCGGCGGCGAGCGCGTCTTTCGCCGAGGCAATATCGTTCGGGCCACCGACCGAAACACCCACAGCGCCCTCGGCAATGCGCTTGACCAACCCGCTCAGCACCTTGCCTGCGCCAATTTCGAAAAACCGCGTGACCCCCTGGCCCGCCATATAGGCCACCGACTCGCGCCAGCGCACCGTGCCCGTGACCTGTTCAATCAGGCGACGGCGAATCTCGTCCGGCTCGCTGATCGGCGCGGCCAATACATTCGACACCAGAGGCGATACCGGCCGCTGGATGGTAATTCCCTCCAGTGCTTTTGCCATCGCGTCAGCGGCGGGCTGCATCAACCGGCAATGAAACGGCGCGGATACCGGAAGCAACATCGCACGCTTGGCGCCCTTGGTTTTGGCGATCTCGAGCGCGCGCTCGACCGCGGCCTTGTCGCCAGAAACCACGACCTGGCCGCCGCCATTGTCGTTGGCGGCCTGACAAACCTGACCCTGCGCAGCCTCTTCCGCGACCGCGACCGCGGTCTCGTAATCGAGGCCGAGCAAGGCGGCCATCGCGCCCACGCCGACCGGCACGGCTTTCTGCATTGCCAGGCCGCGGGTGCGCAGCAGCCGGGCGGTGTCGCTGATCGTCAGGCTGCCGGCTGCCGCCAGCGCGGAATATTCGCCGAGCGAGTGTCCGGCCACGAAAGCGGCGTCGGCAACCGAAAACCCGGCCTCGGTCTCCAGCACGCGCAAGGTCGCGAGTGAGACCGCCATCAAGGCCGGCTGGGCATTTTCGGTGAGTTGGAGGGTCTCGGCCGGGCCGTCCCAGATGATATTTGTCAGCTTCTCACTGAGCGCCGCATCGACCTCGTCAAATACCGCGCGGGCCGCCGGAAAGGCCTCCGCCAGCGCCTTGCCCATGCCGACGACCTGCGAGCCCTGGCCCGGAAAGGTAAATGCTGCCGTCATTATTGCCCAAACTCCATCGAATACCGTCGTAAGACACCGGCTTTCGCCGTGCTGTCAAGCCGGACGGAGGGCGCAATCGCACGGGCCAAATCATTTGGGAAGGCAAATGTTTACGCTGTGTGGAACTTTGTCGCCGCGCTTAATCGGCTTTCAATACCGGTGACGGAAACTGGGACCATGGCGCTCACAATTCCATCGACCTCATCGACCGACTCCGTTGTTGCGGAGCAACCGCAAAGGCCACCACAACGGCCTTGGCTTCGCCTGCGCGACTGGCTTCTTGCGGACCCTCGTTCGCAGCACGACGATATCAGGACCGAATTGCTGCAGCAAAGAGCGAGCAAGACCAAGACACTCGTCGTGGCCGTGCTGGGATCGCTGCTGATCGCATCGATTGCCGCCGGTTTGACTGGCGCCATCTGGGCTTACGCCTGGGTGCTGGCGGAAGTGGTGCTGGGCAGCATCAGAATGTCGCTGATGATGAACGCGCTTGCGAATGCCGGAGCGGGCAAGCGAAAGGCAACGACGATCGCGCCGGTCTGGGCCGGGCTGACCTCGGTGATCCTGATTTCCGCCGGCTGTTATCAATGCGTCGGATCGGGCAACTTCCTGCTGATCCTGATGGCCGGCATCGGCCTGGCCAATCTGATTGGCGGAATTGCCTCGCGCAACGCCGGAACTCCGCGCTACGGAATTCTCCTGATTTGCATCCTGACGCTACCGTTTGCGCTCGCCACGATCCTGTCGTCGATCCCGCTATTGTTTCTGATCGGGCTGCAAACGCCTGTCTATACCGGCGGGATGATTTTCCTGCTGCTGGAGAACCACAAGATCCTGCTCGACCTGCATCATTCGGAGCGCAACAATCGTCAGATGGCGCATCATGACCTGCTCACGGGTCTTCCCAATCGCGCCCTTAATCTCAAGCTTTTCGCCGAACTGCTCGCAGCCCCGTCCCCGAAGGCCGGGTCGCAGCGCGCAAAACTCACGGTGCTCTGCCTCGATCTCGATGGCTTCAAGGAGGTCAATGACGGGCTCGGACATGCAACCGGCGACGCGGTTCTGGTCGCGGTCGCAAAGCGCCTCAAGGCCAGCGTCCGTGATGCCGATTTCGTATGTCGCCTTGGCGGCGACGAATTCGTCATCCTACTGCCTGACATCACCGACAATGAAGCCGCTGCGATCGCGCAGCGGATCATCGCGCAGATCTCGGAACCATTCGAATTTGCTGCGGCGGCACGGGTCGGCGTCAGCATCGGCCTCGCATCAGCGCCGCGCGACGGCCAGACCGCCGACGAATTGTTGAGCGCGGCCGACCGCGCGATGTATGACGCCAAGCGCCGCGGCAAAGGCTGCTTTGTGGTTCAGGGCTCCGAGGTGGAGATAGTTGATTTCGCCCCCGCGCTCGCCCCCGCGGCGGATGCCGAGGCCAGCCTGACCGCTGAACGGGTAGATTCGGCCGCCTAGAGCCGTTAATCGGGCCGTTCCGGGCCATATTTCCCCGAAATCCGGCCCCCTTTTCCTTGCCATCGCGTTCAAAATCCGTATAAACCGCGCATCCGCGGATCCCGGCCGGGAGCTGAACGGACGGTCTCAGCAATTTCACCTTATCGGCGATGTTGATGTGGCAGGGCCAGTTGGTCCGTCGTCCCGTGCTTCCGCCTTCTGAGCATATCGAGTCCTTTCCGAAGGGTTCGAAGGGCTTGCCGCCGGGAACCGCGCTAACAATGGAAAGGACACCCATGCCTCTTTATGAGCATGTTTTTCTCGCGCGTCAGGATGCGAGCACCCAGCAGGTCGAAGAACTGACCACCCAGATGACCGGCATCGTCGAGCAACTCGGCGGCAAGGTCGTGAAGATGGAAAACTGGGGCGTACGTTCCCTGACCTATCGCATGAACAAGAATCGCAAGGCGCATTTCGTGCTGATGAACATCGACGGCCCCTCGGCCGCGGTCAGCGAAATCGAGCGGCAGGAGCGGATCAGCGAAGACGTGATCCGTTATCTCACCGTGCGCGTCGAAGAGCACGAGGAAGGTCCCTCGGCGATGATGCGCAAGGCCGATCGCGATCGTGATCGCGACGACCGTGGCGGCGGTGGTTTCCGTGGCGACCGCGAAGGCGGTGGTTTTCGTGGCGGTGATCGTGACGGTGGTGGCTATCGCGGCGACCGCGGTCCGCGCCGTCCCCGTGATGACGCTGAAGCAGCGGTTGAGGAGTAAGAATCATGGCCGAAGCTGGTGCACGCCGTCCGTTTTTCCGCCGTCGCAAGACCTGCCCGTTCACAGGTCCGAACGCGCCGAAGATCGACTACAAGGATTCCAAGCTGTTGATGCGTTACGTTTCCGAGCGCGGCAAGATCGTGCCGAGCCGCATCACCGCCGTCTCCGCCAAGAAGCAGCGTGAACTCGCGCGCGCGATCAAGCGCTCGCGTTTCCTTGGTTTGCTGCCCTACGTCATTCGCTAACGCGAAGCCCAGCCGGCGGCGGTAACGCCGCCGGTTGAAACAATTTCATAAGGCTTCCGGGTCGTCCGGTCGCCGATGGTTGGGGTTTTCAGAAACCTCTAACCGCTCGAAAGGAGCGGGACAGCTGATGATCGCGATCATTCTCATAGCCCTGGCGGCCGGCTGCGCGTCGGCGCTGATGTTCGCCTCGATGATTTCGGGCGTCCTGATTTCGATATTGCTGATTTACCTGGCGCCGCTGCCGCTGATGGTCGCAGCGCTCGGATGGGGCCCGCTGTGCGCCACCATCGGCGGTATCGCCGCCGCAACGACCCTCGGCGCGATCTTCGGCCTTCCCTACTGCATTGTCTTCGTGGTCACGGTCGCACTGCCGGCCTGGTGGCTCGGGCATCTGGCGCTGCTGGGCCGTCCCGTCACAAGCAGTGTTTCGCCAAATAACGGTGCGGCGCCCGCGGCACCTGCGATGGAATGGTATCCGGTCGGCCGCATTCTGCTGTGGATATCCG
Source organism: uncultured Alphaproteobacteria bacterium (assembly GCA_963790595.1). Classification (GTDB taxonomy): domain Bacteria; phylum Pseudomonadota; class Alphaproteobacteria; order Rhizobiales; family Xanthobacteraceae; genus Bradyrhizobium. The sequence continues at coordinate 151,545 of CAWBPE010000027.1, forward strand.
GCTTTGCCACGTTGATCACGATGGTGGCCCTGATGGCTTTCGGCACCGACGTCGCCGCCATCACCGGCGCGCTGCGACAAAGCTGGCTTCTGATTCTCAATCCGCACGACACCGTGGCCACCGGCGAGATCGAACAACTGGCCGATGCGCTCGCCACCATCACGCCGGCGGCAGCCGCAATGGTGTTCATGATCACGCTGACGCTCAATCTCTGGCTGGCTGCAAAAATCACGGCGATGTCAGGCCGTTTGCATCGCCCTTGGCCCGACCTGAAAAGTGCGACGCTGCCGCCGCTGACGCTGGCCGCGCTGTGTGCGGCGATCGCGTTCTGCTTCGTCGGCGGACTGCTGGCGATCCTGGCGCAGATCATCACCACGGCGCTGATGATGGCTTACGCCCTCACGGGTTTGGCGGTTCTACATACGGTGACGCTGGCCATCAAAAGCCGCGCGCTCTGGCTCGGCTGCACCTATGCCATTGTCGTGCTGTTCGTCTGGCCGGTTCTGGCGATGGCGGTGCTCGGCCTCGCCGATGCCCTGTTCGGACTCCGCCAGCGTTATCTGCAGGGGAGGCCACCACCCCTCCCCGCGTCCTGAATTCCACCCTTCAACCCAACCGATAAACTCATCAAAGGAGAACGAATATGGAAGTCATTTTGCTCGAACGTGTCGCCAAGCTCGGCCAGATGGGCGAAGTCGTCCGCGTCAAGGACGGGTTTGCCCGCAACTTTCTGCTCAAGCGCAACAAGGCCCTGCGCGCCACCGCCGCCAATCGCTCCAAGTTCGACGGCATGAAGGCCGACCTCGAAGCCCGCAACCTGCAGGCCAAGGGCGAAGCCACCAAAGTCGCCGAGAAGATCGATGGCCGTAACGTCGTGGTGCTGCGTCAGGCGTCCGAAACCGGACAGCTGTTCGGCTCGGTCACCGTTCGCGACATCATCGCATCGTTCGAGAGCGACGGCCTCACCATCAGCCGCAGCCAGGTCATGCTGGACGCGCCGATCAAGACTATCGGCAAGCATACCATTGCCATCGCCGTGCATCCGGAAGTCGAAGTCGGCGTCAGCGTTACCGTCGCGCGCAGCGCCGATGAAGCCCAACGCATCAACCGCGGCGAGGACATCTCGACCCGCCAGGAAGATCAGGATGCCGCCGCCGAAGCGCTCGCCGCCGCCGGCGAATTCTTCGATCCGGAAGCGCAGCACGACGCCGAACCGCGCGAAGAAGCCGCTTCGGAAAAGTAAGCAACTTCGCTATAGCGGGTTGTACAAACGCAAGCCCGGCCGATCAGGCCGGGCTTGTTATTTTTGCCGGTGCATTTTCCAGCATCGACGCCCGCAGCAGGTGGGCGAACAACCGGCGAAAGCCTATTGGGAGATCGGTGGCGCGGGCGGTCCCGCATTGCTCGCGGCGGGTGCCGGGGGCGGCGCGGAAGCCGTTACGGAAGGTGGCGCAGGTGCCGGCGGCGCTGTGGCGGCCGGTTGTTGCGCGGGGGCCCCGCTGGAGACGGCGGTAGACGGTGCAGCCGAAGCCGGAGGCGCCGGTGTAACCGGGGGTACCGGATCCGCCCGCAGTACCGGCGCCGCGCCGCTGTTGTCGGTCTTGGTGGGTTCGATCTTGGCAGGCTCGGATTTGGCAGCCTCGGACGACTTGGAAGGCTCGGGTCTGCCTTCGCCGGCAGGCTTGCTCCCCTCAGGCTTGGCGCTTTCTTCCTTGGCGGTCTCATTCTTGGGTTTGTCGTCTCTCGCCGGTTCGGCCTTGGGTGACTCGTCCGTCTTAGCGGCATCCCTGGCGGCATCGGACTTGGGCTGCTCTTCGCCGCCCGGTCTGCCGCGCTTGCTCAGCCGCTTGGACGACAATTTGCGGTCGTCGCCCATCTGAGCCGGAGCCTGTCCGTCCACCGCAGGCTTCGTCTCGTCGGGTCCCTCGCCCGGCCGCGCCAATCGCTTGCGGCCCTGGCGCACGGGTTCGCCTTGCGCGGATCCGTCCGCGTCAGGCTTGGCGGCCTCCTGGGAACTGGGGCGCATTTTGCGGCCCTGCCGATCGGGCTGATCGGATCCCGCGCCGGATCTGGCCTCCGCCGGTTTCGGCTCGGTGCTCGGCTTGTCGCGACCACCGCGGGTATCGGACACGCCGTTGGAAACCAGATAGGAGCTCAGCGTCGAGGCCATGCCGCTGCTGGTCGTGTAGTGCTCACGCAGGAAACCCGGCAGGGATCCCGGCGACACGGTCTTCAACAGACCCCGCGGACTCTTGTGGCAGGCGTTGCAGGTGCCCGCAAAAATCTGGGAAGGGCTTTTGCCGGCCTCGAGGTTCTGCGTCTGCGCCCAAACCGGGCTCATAGCGAACCAGCCTGTCAGAAGCGTCACCGTCGCTAAACTGAGCGCTCGGCCCAACATTCCCTATTCTCCAGATTTGGAAATCGCTTCCAGCGTCTTTTAATCCGACCCGGACAGCAGCGGTCACCTTTTAGCCGATTATCCCGCGAATGGAAGCGGACAGATCAAAAACGGCGTGAATGCCGCATTTCGGAATATCCGCTTTGTCTACAACGCAGTAGCGCATCGGCGCCATCACTATTATGTTTCCTTGGTGGCGCTGTGGAACCAAGTGGTTCGCATCTGCGTCAAGTGTGACGGCCGGTTAGCTTCACCCTTACGGGATCGCTCTTTGGTGGTTTCGATGGACCGTTTGTTGCGTTATTTCCTGAGCCAGTTCATTCGCCGCGGCGCAATGACGTTCACGACCGCGAGCGGAGCAAAATTCACCTGCGGCGACGGGACCGGTGAACCGGTATCTGTCCGGTTCATGACTGCCGACGCCGAACGCCGCATTCTCCTCGACCCCGAACTGGGGCTTGGTGAAGTCTTCATGGACGGCACCTTCATCGTCGAGAATGGCTCGATTGCGGACGCGCTGGCGATCCTCCTGGATCAGCCCGAGATGTTGCCGCGCTGGGCCAAACTGCAATGGTGGCTGCGTTATCTGGTCCGGCATGCCCAGCAATTTAATCCGCGCGGCCGCTCGAAAGACAATGTCGCGCACCATTACGACCTCGACGGGCGGCTCTACTCGCTCTTCCTCGATGCCGACAGGCAATACAGCTGCGCCTACTTCGAAACGCCGGACACGACGCTGGACGATGCTCAGCTTGCCAAGAAGCGTCACCTCGCCGCCAAGCTCTCGGTCCGGCGCGGCGACCGCGTGCTCGACATCGGCTCCGGCTGGGGCGGCCTTGGCCTGTATCTGGCCGAAATGACCGGCGCCAACGTCACCGGCGTCACACTCTCGACCGAACAATTGCAACTGTCGAACGCCCGCGCCGCCGAGAAAAACCTGACGCAATCCGCGAAGTTCTTCCTCGAGGACTATCGCGACATTCCCGGTCCGTTCGATCGCATTGTGTCGGTTGGCATGTTCGAGCATGTCGGCGTCGATTTCTACGATACTTATTTCAAGCGCTGCGCCGAACTCCTTACCGATGACGGCGTCATGATGCTTCATTCGATCGGCCGATCCCACGGCCCCGACGTCACCAATCCCTGGATCGCGAAGTACATTTTTCCTGGCGGCTATATCCCGGCCCTTTCCGAAGTCCTCCCCGCGATCGAACGCGCCGGACTCCTGGTATGCGACATCGAAATCCTGCGGCTGCATTATGCCGAAACGCTGAAGGCCTGGCGCGAGCGCTTCATGGCGCGGCGGGAGGAAGCCGTGCGGCTCTATGACGAGCGCTTCGCGCGGATGTGGGAATTTTACCTCGCCTGCTCCGAGATGTCGTTCCGCAAGCAGAACATGATGAATTTCCAGATCCAGCTGACCAAGCGCCAGGGCGTGGTGCCGATGACACGCGATTACATCGAGCGCGAGGAAGCCAGACTGCGCGGGATCGAACGCGGCACGCGGCCGCGGCTGCAGATCGCGGGTGAATAGACCACGCGAACAGGCCATCATGAGTTCGGGGTTCGCTACGTTCTAATTCCGCAAACTGAAATTGGAGTGCGTCAGGTAAGCCGATGCGGGCTGCGCCAAATGCGCACGCACCGCCGCCAGCGCCAATCGGTCGCAGGGAACCGCGCGCGCCTCCGGGCGAGAAAACTTTTCCATCGCATCGACCAGCCGCGACAGCCACAGATTTTGGCCACTCGACTGCCAAGCCTGCCTAGTTCGCCAAGCCTGTCTTGTTCGCCGGGACTGAAGTTGCTGGCCCATTATCTGTGTCCTTGGCTCATATCTTTGCCAAATCAACTATTTATCAACGCGGATATCGCCAACGCGTTCCAGAGCGACCATGCCGTAAAGAAAATCACCTGGATGTGACCTGCTTCACAGAGGGCTCGGTTCGCTTGCCTTAAAGCTCCAAAATGGCCCAGAAAACCTTACCATCGCCGCTCAGTCCGAAAGCCGACGTCCGCATCGACTACGCCTTGATCCTCACCGGCGTCGGTGCGGCCCTGTTGGCGCTGATCTATCTCATTCTGATCTGATCGACGCCGAACGCGCGGCCCGGCACACACGTCCTGTGAGGGATATGTGTGTCCGCTCGGAGATAAGGTTCAGCCAAATCCGAGTTTTTACGTGGTCCAGGCACAAAGTATGCCGACCTCTTCCAAAAACCCGTCAAGCATTGCGCTTCCAGGGTCTGGGAATCATCCACATTTTAATGAACACAGTGCATAAGCCGCGAGCTTTCGCTTTCGCTTTCCGCGGGACTGGCGCTTTATCGCCGCCCCGCATCCAACAAGATTACGAGAACACTCGATCGCCATGGCCCTAGTTGATTCGAACGTCCTCAAGCTCGCCCCAGATCAGGGAACTCCAACCTACCGGAGCGCGCCGCACAATATTGAAGCGGAACAAAGCCTGCTGGGCGCGATCCTGGTCAACAATGACGCGTTCTACCGGGTATCGGATTTTCTGAAGCCTGAGCACTTTTTCGAGCCGATCCATCAGACGATCTATGAGACATCGGGTAGCCTGATCCGGATGGGCAAGGTCTCGACCCCCGTCACGCTGAAAACCTTCTTGCCGGCCGAAACCGACATCGGCGGCATGACCGTCGGTCAATATCTCGCCCGCCTCGCCGCGGAAGCGACCACCATCATCAACGCCCAGGACTATGGACGCACCATCTATGAACTGGCGCTGCGCCGCGATCTGATCCGGATCGGCGAGGACATGGTCAATGTCGCCTTCGACGCGCCGGTCGACTTCGCGCCGCGCGCGCAGATCGAGGATGCCGAGCGCCGGCTCTATGAACTCGCGGAATCCGGCCGCTATGATGGCGGCTTCCAGCGTTTCGGCCAGGCCCTCACCGTCGCCGTCGATATGGCCGCCGCGGCCTTCCAGCGCGACGGTAAATTGTCCGGCATCGCATCGGGCCTGCGCGATCTCGATATCAAGATGGGTGGCCTGCAGCATTCCGACCTGATTATCGTGGCCGGACGTCCCGGCATGGGCAAGACCGCGCTCGCCACCAACATCGCCTACAATGTGGCGAAGGCGCATCGCGCGGAAGTTCAGCCTGACGGCACGATGAAGTCCGTCAATGGCGGCATCGTCGGCTTCTTCTCCTGCGAAATGTCGGCCGAACAGCTCGCCACCCGTATTCTGGCCGAACAAACCAGCATCGCCTCCAGCACGATCCGCCGCGGCGGCATCAGCGAGGCCGATTTCGAGAAAATCCGCGACTATTCGATCCAGTTGCAGGCGCTGCCGCTCTTTGTCGACGAAACCGGCGGCCTTTCGATTTCGCAGCTCACGGCGCGCGCGCGCCGGCTGAAGCGTCAAAAAGGCCTCGATCTGATCGTGGTCGACTACATCCAGCTGTTGCAGGGATCGGGCAAACGTTCCGACAACCGCGTGCAGGAAGTCACCGAAATCACGACCAGTCTGAAGGCGCTCGCCAAGGAACTGAACGTTCCCATCATCGCGCTCTCGCAGCTCTCACGTCAGGTCGAAAGCCGCGACGACAAGCGCCCGCAATTGTCGGACTTGCGTAAATCCGGCTCGATCGAACAGGACGCCGACGTCGTGATCTTCGTGTATCGCGAGGAATATTATCTGGCCAACAAGGAGCCGCGGGTCGGCACGCCGGAATATGAAAAATGGCAGCTCGACATGTCGCTGGTGCATGGCAAGGCCGAAGTCATCATCGCCAAGCAGCGCCACGGCCCGACCGGCATGGTCGAACTGCAGTTCGAGGGCCAGTTTACGCGGTTCAGCGATCTCACCGCCGACAACCATCTGCCCGAGCGGACCTACTGACGCGGCCTGCACGGTTGAACCGCCGCGACAGCGCGCGTAAAATGCGGCATGAACATCGTTCCCGATCCAAAAGAGATTCCCGCCGGCTCGCTGCTCTCGCCTGAGGCGAATGCGGCTGCGGCGTTCGCCGCAGCTACCGCGAACGCCACCGGTGTCCTCACCGTCGATCTCGATGCGATCGTCGCCAATTGGCGCAAGCTCGAGAAGACCGCGGTGCCGGCCGAATGCGCCGCCGTGATCAAGGCGGACGCCTATGGTTGCGGCGTCGATCCCGTGGCGCGCGCGCTCGCGGCCGCCGGCTGCAAGACGTTTTTCGTCGCCACGCTGGATGAAGCCGCCGCAGTTCGCGCCGCGTTGCCGTCGCCTGTCATCTACGTGCTCGATGGTTTCTTCCAGAATTGCGGCGATGCCTACGCCAGGATCGACGCCAAGCCGGTGATCGGCGATCTCAACGAGTTGGCCGAATGGGACGTGTTTTGCCGGCGCACCAGCTGGGCCGGCGGCGCCGCCATTCATATCGATACCGGCATGAACCGGCTCGGCCTGACGATTGCGGAGGCGCAGGGCATCGTGCCCCGGATCAATGCCGGCGATCACGGCATCACGCTTGTGATGAGCCACCTCGCCTGCGCGGAGAGCCTCAATCATCCGCTCAACGCCAAACAGGTCGCGAGTTTTCGCGAGATCGCCAGCCTGTTTTCCGGTGTGCCGGCATCGCTGTCGAATTCGTCGGGCGTTTTCCTCGGAGCTCAGTTCCAGTTCGACATGGTGCGGCCGGGTGCGGCGCTCTACGGCGTCAATCCGACGCCGGAGGCCGACAATCCGACGCAGCCGGTTGTCGAATTGAAAGCCCGCATCGTCCAGATCCGCAATGTCGAGCGCGGTGAAAGCGTCGGTTATGGCGGCACCTGGACGACGCGGCGGCCGACCCGGCTCGCGATCGTCTCGGCCGGCTATGCCGACGGCTATTTCCGTTCCGGCGGCAGCAATGATGGCACCCGCGGCGCGGAGGTCATGATCGCGGGCAAGCGCTGCCCCGTCGTCGGCCGCATCTCGATGGACCTGATGGCGATCGATGTCACCGACCTCGACAAGAACGCCGTGCGGCGCGGTCACATGGTGACGCTGATCGGCGAAGGCATCACCGTCGACGAACTCGCGCATCATTTCGGCACCATCGGCTATGAGGTGCTCACCAATCTCGGTCGCCGCTACGCACGCGTATACAAGGGCGGCTCGGGCACCGGCGAGCCGGTCACCGCCTCACCATAGATTTTTGCCGTCGATCACCTCGATCGCCACGGCATCGAGATCGAAATTGTCCAGCAATCGCGAATTGACCCCGACCCGCGGATTGTCGAAGTCCGGCTTGCCGGTCGACCAGTCCGGCGATTCGGAATAGGTGCCGCAGCCGCAATTCGCGCAGAAATGGTGCTTGACGGTGCGGCTGCCCCATCGATAGGTCGCGACTTTCTCGACCGGCGTGACGAGACGAAACTGCGCCGGCGTGTAATACGCCCACAGCGCACCGCGTTTCGAGCACAGCGAACAGGTGCAACGGGTCACGCTGGCCGGGATTTCGGTGACCTCGAATTGCGTATCGCCGCAATGGCAGCCTCCCTTGATGGTCATGATCTCTCCAGCCTGACAAAGCGCGGGTTCCGCGCGATGAAACAGGGCTAACCGGGCGCTGCTGCCAGCGGTGTGTCAGCAGCGACCATCTGTCCGGCGTGGATTGCCCGTCGCTATTTTTTCATCTGCGCGTCGAGGACCTTCCTGCAGGCGCCGCTGAGCGCGTCACGCTGCTTGTCCAGGCAGGCAATGATACGGCCGCCACCGGGCGCGGTGCCGCTGCAGTATTTTTCATAATCCGCCTTGCAGGCCGTGCGCTGCTGGGCCGTCAGGGTCTGCGCCAAAGCTGCGCTGGAAAATCCGGTTGCTAATACAAGAGCGGCAATGTGAAGCTTGGACATGGTACCTCCCGACATATTTGACCTGTTATAGCCGATCCGCCGATGAAAATCGCCACGTTCAATATCAACAATATCAACCGGCGGCTGCCGAACCTGTTGCGATGGCTCAAGCAGGCGAAGCCCGACATCGTCTGCCTGCAGGAGCTCAAATCGGCGGATAAGGATTTTCCGATTCAAGCAATCAACAAGGCCGGCTACGGCGCGGTCTGGCACGGGCAGCCAACCTGGAACGGCGTCGCGATCCTGGCGCGAAAGGCCGATCCGGTGCTGACCCGGACCGCGCTGCCCGGCGACCCCAGCGACTACGAGGCGCGCTACATCGAAGCTGCGGTCAAGGGCATCCTGGTGACCAGTCTCTATTTGCCGAACGGCAATCCGCAACCTGGACCGAAATTCGACTATAAGCTCGCCTGGTTCAGGCGGCTGAAATCGCACGCCGCCAAATTATTGAAGCAGGACATCCCGGTGGTGCTGGCGGGCAACTATAATGTGGCCCCGGCTGAGCTGGATATTTATCCGACCCGTTCCTGGGACAAGGATGCGCTGATCCAGCCGAAAAGCCGCGCGGCGTTCAAATCGCTGGTGGCGCAAGGCTGGTGCGATGCGATCCGCAACGCCCATCCGTCAAAACCGATGTTCACGTTCTGGGACTACAAGCGCAACCGCTGGCCGCGCGACGCCGGCCTGCGGCTCGATCATCTCCTGCTCAGTCCTGGATTGGCCCCGCGGCTGACCAGAGCCGGCGTCGATCGAACGGTGCGCGGCGAAGAAGGCGCCAGCGACCACGCGCCGGCCTGGATCGTGCTCAAATAGCCGATCGCCCACATCTGTATTTTCAGCATTTTCCATCTCGCGGTAACGACCGGTTAAGCAAGCTGCGGCGCGGTTCCAGTCAGCATCCGAAATCTCGACCACGAGTAGTTAATTCTTAAGGATGATCTCTTTCCTGCCGGGCGGCGGTGAAACGAGCAAACCATTTTAATACCCGTGGAACGATAAGCTTGCCACCGAACACGGTGCCTCACCGGGACAGGGCCTTGACGGCCAAACCGGCGCTGGGATGAACAATGCGCACGCAAGATTACCCTGTCGCCGAAACCCCGGATCTGCTGCTCGCCGCGCTTGAGCTGGCGAACAATGCCGTGGTGGTCATCGACGACGATCTTCGTGTCAGCCATCTCAATGCGGCGGCCGAGCGCATCTGGGGGCTTGGCCGCACAGAAATATTGGGTTGTCAGGCCAGCGATCTCGGGCTCAAGAATCTGACGTCCGCGCTGGATCAGGCTGGTGGCAGCGAGGCCATTCAGGCCAACAACTCCGAAATCACGATTCATCGCAAGGATGGCGGCCGGATTCTCGCCGCGCTGTCGCTGTCGCGTATCGAGGTCGGCGGTCAAAGCCGCACCATCGCATTCGTTCGCGACATCACCAGCGAGATCGATCGGCGCGAACGGCTGGCGCTGCTTAACCTGGTCGCCGATGAAACCAACCGCGCGGTGATCGTCACCGATCCCGATCTCAAGACCGTCTACACCAACGCCGCGTTTACAAAAGTGTTCGGCTACTCGCTCCAGGAAGCAACCGGGCGCAAGGCGGTCGAGTTGCTGGTCGGCCGTTGCACCGACCGCAAGACGCTGGTGCGGCTGCGGCGCGGGATTCGTGCGGCAGCCGGCGGCGACGAGGAAATCCTCGCCTATGACAAGAACGGCGACGAAGTCTGGCTCTCGGCCAGCGTCAAGGCGTTCCGCAACCGGCGTGGACGGGTCAAGTATTTGTTCGCCCTGCTGACCGATATCACAGAGACCAAGCAGTTGCGCTCGCTGCAGCAGTTGATCATGACTGCGCTGGCCGATGAAATGCCGATCACCGAGATCGCCGACCAGCTTTGCCGGCGTGTCGAAGAGATCGCGCCCGATGTGGTTTCCTCGCTGCTCCATGTTGACGCCGCAGGATTGCTTCATCCGTTGGGCGGCCCCAGCCTGCCCGAGGACTATTCCCAGTCGCTGGACGGCGTCGCGATCGGTCCGGAGCTGGGCTCCTGCGGATCTGCCGCCTTTCTCGGCGAGCCGGTGCTGGCGATCGATATCGACACCGATCCGCGCTGGCAGCCCTTTAAAGCGCGGCCGCTTGAAGTGGGTCTGCGCGCCTGCTGGTCGACGCCGATCAAGTCCAAGGATGGCCGCGTCATCGGCACCTTCGCCTTCTATTTCAGGGAATCTCGTCCGCCGAGCCGCTGGCACCAGCGCATTGTCGATGCCTGCGTCCATCTCGGAGCGCTGGCGATCGAGCGCAAGGAAGCCCGCGCCCAGATCGCGCAGCTCGCCTATTACGATACGTTGACCGGCCTGCCGAACCGCGCGCGTTTGCGGCATTTGATCTCCGAAGCGATCCAGGCCTGTCCCGCCGGAATGCATATCGCGCTGGCGTTTCTCGACGTCGATAATTTCAAGGACGTCAACGACACGCTCGGCCACTCGGCCGGCGACGAATTGCTGATTGAACTGGCCCAGCGCCTGCGTGCGCAGATTCAACCGGATGACATGCTCGGACGTCTCGGCGGCGACGAATTCGTGATCGTGTTGCCGAACCGTGACGCGGCCGAAGCCGCGCTGGTCGCCTCGCGGATCACCGATGCGCTGGTCACGCCGCTTCAGATCGGCACCAAACAGGTTCCGATGTCCGCCAGCATCGGCATCAGTATCTATCCGGACAGCGCGACCGACATCGATACGCTGATCCAGCAGGCAGACGCCGCGATGTACCAGGCCAAGGAAGCCGGCCGCTCCACCTATCGTTTCTTCAACGCGGACATGAACCGGCTCGCAGAACAGCGGCTGATCTACAGCACGGCGCTGCGCAACGCGATCGCCAATGATGCGCTGACCTTGCATTATCAGCCGCAGATCCGCACCGTCGACGGCGCCATCCACGGTGTCGAGGCGCTGGCGCGCTGGCACGACCCGGTGCTCGGCGAGGTGTCGCCCGCGAAGTTCATTCCACTGGCCGAAGAATGCGGGCTGATCGAGCAGATCGGCCTGTGGTCGGTGCGTGAGGCCTGTCGGCAAATGGCGGCGTGGCGCGAAGCCGGGCTGGATATTCCCTCCGTCTCCGTCAACCTGTCGCCGATCAACTTCCAGAAAGTGAATCTCGCGGGGGCGGTTGCCGAGATTCTCAGGGATCATGGCCTGCCTCCGGAAGTACTGATGCTCGAGATTACCGAAGGCGTGATCATGAACGAACGCTCGGTTGCCATCGAGACGATGACCGCGCTGCGCAAGCTCGGCGTCGGGCTGTCGCTGGACGATTTCGGCACCGGATATTCGAGCCTGAGCCGGCTGGCGCAATTGCCCATTCGCGAGTTGAAGATCGACCGCAGTTTTATGCGCGATATCGAGAGCAATCCCAACGCGCGGGCGATCGTCACGACCGTGGTCCGCGTTGGCCAGAGCTTGCAGCTCACTGTCGTTGCCGAAGGCGTCGAGACCGAAGGGCAGCGAAATCTGCTGGCGGAACTCGGCTGCGAAGTGATCCAGGGATTTCTCTACGCGCCCGCATTGTCGCCCGCCGCGTTCGGCCGCTGGCTGCTCGAACACAGCGCCCGGCAAGCGAGCGTGATGCTCCGGCATATCGGCCGATCCCTGTCGCGGCACGACGAGTTCACGCAAGCGTCGACCTTCAATGCGATCTCGGCGAGAACGGGTATTCCGGCGTAATATTGCTTTCTCCTTTCCCTCCCCCCGCGAAGCGGCGGGGAGGGATCAAGGGTGGGGGTGGCGCCGCGAATACCGCTGTCAGCGAATGTGCCGATAGACCCCCCACCCCCGACCCCTCCCCGCCACGCGCTAACGCGCGCGGAGGGAGGGGAGAAAAAGACGAATTCAATTTTCAAACAGCAGTCCGCATTCCCGCGGCGCATTGCGCCCGAGTCATGCCAAAACTTTCCGCCCCGCTAACAGAGGGCGTGGGGAATGCCGGGTGCTCGATGCACCCGCAGCCGCGCGTGTAGTGGTAGTAAGCACGCGCGTTAGTCACCACGGTTGCACCGGAGAACCCGGCATTCCCGCACGCGATGGTGTTAACGGTTTCCTTCGTGCTCTCCCCGGTGATCGGGCTCTTTTGTCACCGTCATCCGTGCAGTCTCCTGCACGAACTTGAACGCCAGCGTCGAGGCGTCAGGACCACACGACTTCGCCGTCCGCTTTTGCGCCATTCGTCAAAGGCACATCTGCGTCCATCGCATCCCGTCCCGCGTCCGTGACGATCGCGAGCGCCCCTCCTGTGGGACGAGACGGCGAAATCTATACAATTGATTTGGGTCAGGCGTAAAGCAAAATTTCGGAAATTCAGAAATACTTTCGTTGCGCCCTCGCCCGACTCATTCCCGCACCCGAGCCGCGCGATCAGCCCAGACGCTAAAGTTCTTTGCTGCGCAGCTATCCCCCTGACGACTCCAGGTTCTCAAGCGACTTTTCTCCAATCGGCAGCATCACGTAAAAGACGGCGCCGCGAGGTTCGTTCGGCATCGCCCATAGACGGCCGCCGTGGTTTTGGATGATCGAGCGGCAGATTGACAGCCCCATCCCCAAGCCGCTCGCCTTGGTGGTGTAGAATGCCTCGAAGATACGCTCGGGATTGGCCTGAGACAGGCCTGGACCTGTATCGCTTATCGCGACCAGCACGTTATCCGGTTCGGTCTTGGTGGTGCTAATCAGCAATTCGCGCGGTCCCTCGCTGACTTCGCTCATCGATTCAATGGCATTCATGATCAGGTTCAGGATCACCTGCTGTAACTGGACTCTGTCTCCGGCAATGCGCGGCAAACCCTCCGACAGTTGCATCTTCACCGAAACGCCATGATCCGAGACCGCGGCACGGGTCAGTGTCATAATCTCCAAAATCGTTTCGTTGATTTCCAGGTCTCCCTTCTGCGCCGGCGCCTTTTGGGAGAAATTACGAATCCGGCTCACAACGTCGGCGGCCCGCCTGCCGTCTTTGACAATATGGTCGATCGCCTGCTTGGCCTCTTCCAGATTTGGCGGCTGACGGGCAAGCCAGCGCGCAGCACTTCCGGCATTCATCAGCGCGGCAGCGATGGGTTGGTTCACTTCGTGAGCAATCGAAGCCGTGAGTTGGCCCATGGTCGCGACGCGGTTCGCGTGCGCCAGCTCTGCCTCGGCGCGCTTTCGCTCGGTCAAGTCAACGACGAAGACGACGCCCTCGTGTTGGGATTCGCCGAAGCTCGCCCCACCCACAAGCACGTGCACACGGCTGCCATCTTTTCGAAAAAATTCCTTCTCTTGAGGTTTTCGGGTTCCCGTGGAAGCCAACTCCGCTAACAGCCGTTCGTCGGCTCCAGCCCATTCGGGAGGTGTCAGGCCGGCGAAGCTCAGGCGGCCCGAAATGACGTCATCGCGGCTATATCCCACGATGCCGAGAAACGCGTCATTGGCTTCGATGATGCGACGGTCAAGATCGAATATGCATATCCCGATGATGTTGGCGTCGACAAGGCGCCGGACCTTCGCTTCTCTTTCCCTGAGATCCCCATAGAGACGGGTGTTCTCCAGCGAGATCGCTGCTTGTCCCGCCAAGAGTTCGAGGAGCCTCGCGCGACCTGGGGTGAAGACGTGCGATGCCAGTGCATTCTCCAGGTAAAGCAATCCAACCAGCGTCCCCTGACGAATGAGCGGAAGGCAAAGGATCGATCGCTGCCGCCGAAGACCCAAATATGGATCTTCGGAGAAGAGATTTTGCTTGGCCGCGTCGTCAAGGATGATGCTCTCCTGCGTCCTCATGACGTAGCGGACGATGCTTTCGGGAACAGCCGGACCGGCGGAGGCGCCGTAGTTCAGGACGATTTGCGCGCCATCCGCCCGAGCCTCGGCCTCGATGCGATAATCACCCTCGTGTGCCAGGATCAACAGGCCACGATCAGCGCCCGCATTCTGCAGGGCGATGGTCATGAGCCGCTCGATCAAGTCGGGCAGCAGCATTTCGCTCGACAGTGCCTGTGACGCCTTGACGACGGCGGCGACGTCGAGTTGTTGATCGATCGTCTCTTTCGCTGTGCCGTGCGGCTCGGCCATGGCCAGTTGCGGATAGCGCGCCTCGAGTTGCCGCACCTTGCCATCCGCGCCCCAGCGCCGGTAGCCGTCGCGAGCCCTCAGGAGATACAACTCGGCGAAGTCATCAAGACCGCGCGCCGCGTAGAAGCGCGCCGCCGTTTCGTGGGCGAGTGCCTCGTTATGAATGAAGCCGTTGGTGCGGGCCGATCGAATGGCCTGCTCGTACAGGCGCATAGCATCGAGCCCACGGTCCTCCAGACGCGCAAGCTCCGCGCCGACCAGTGCGGCGCGGTTCTCGAAATTTTCAGGGCAATGGAGTGCCCAGGCATCGAGCTTCTCCAGATGTTCCGTCAATCTCGCGCGATGATAGTTGCGGTCTTCGGACGAAGCGGAATCATGGACTGCCGCATGGCAAAGCGCATCACAGAAGTGGTACTCAACGAGCTCCAAACGCGAGGCGATATGCCAGAGCATCGGTTGCGCCCTTGAGGCGGCCTGCAAGACGTCCGCGTATTCGCCCGCGAGAAAGCGCGCCTGCATCTTTCGGACGTAATACGTACATTCCGGGAGCGCCAGCGTCGGCTTGCCGGCCAGATCACGCTCGAAATCAGTTTCACTGAACACCGCGTCGTCGAAGGAACCAAGACGGATAGTTAGTCCCCGTAGGCTGCGGAGGAGACCGAGTTGGCCCAGAATCAACCTTTCTATCGTTCCGAACCCGACCTTGCGGGCAAAGGCGAGCCCGCGTTCAGCTTGTTTCTGAGTCTCCATCAACGGGTCGCCAACCATGAGATAGTTGGTGTTGAGCTGGTAGCAGGCATATCCCGCGTAACTAGTTTCACCGCTCCGGCTGGCAAGGTCGAAGCCGCGAAAAAAGAACTGGCGCCCCTTCCGGACATGCTGAGTCCAAGGCACGAGGAAACCGAATGTGTGGAGTGTCCTGGCTTGAAAGCGCTGCAATCCTGGCCGCTCGGCCAACTCACACCCCAATCGCCCGAAGCGGTAGCCAGCATCGAACTGGCCGAGGTAGGTTGCCAAGTGGCCTAGCTGCGCGTAGGCGATACAAGATGCATCACTGTGACCTCGCTCAAGTCCCAGGCTAACAGCCGCGCAAACGGCCACTGCGAATAGATGCCAAGAGTCAAAGTAAGACCCCGGGACCGCAACTCTGATCAGAAGCTCCGCAGCTCCTAACGAATCCGGGTCGCTCATCAGCGGCAGATTTACGAGATCTTCGATCTCGCGCCCCCCCAGCCGGGTCGAGATGCCATCGTAGGCGCGTCGGGCATCGGCTTCCGTTGGATGCGCCGGAATGTCGATGCCCATATGTCGTAACACACGCAAACCCACGGTGATTGCCTCATCGCTGCGATCGATTCCCTGGTAGAGATCGACTTGCAGGCAGGCCACCGCGGCGCGCTCGGCGGTTGTAACGGCACGAATCGAAAGGCTGCGCAAACGCTGTTCGGCCTCCGCAATCATTCCGGACGCGGACTCGCAATGTGCTCTGGCCAGCTCGAGGGCGAAGGTGAGTTCGTGACGCTCCAGCCAACTATCTTCCGTCAGCAGTGCGGCTCCCGCGTTCAGGTAATTTAGGCCGGACACATAGGCGGAAGAGGCTTGGGCGCGCTTGCCGGCGAGAAGATTAAGCTCGGCTAATTGGTAGCGCTCCTCATCCGCAGTAATGAGCTCAGTTCCACGGTTCAACTGATTGACGATCTCGAAAATGATCTCTTCGCGCTTGTCGGGCGGCGAATGCGCCAGGAGTAGCCGGCCGATCCGGAGGTGGGATTCGGCGCGTTCACGCTGAGGGATCAGCGAATAGGCCGCCTCCTGGATGCGATCGTGCAGGAAGGCGTAGGCGTGCTCCGACCGGAGGACCAGGCCGGCTCGGATGGCTTCCCACAGGCTGCCGTGAAAGTCTTCCGGCGATGTCTGGCAGATCGTTTCGAGGAGCGCGAACTCGGCGCCGGTGCCGACGCAGGCGAACTGGCGAAGCGCCGCCTGCGTTTCGGGCGGCAAGCGGTTGAGCTTTGCGACCATGAGATCGGCCACGTTGTCGGTGTAGCGCTTGGCGCGGACGCGACCGAGGTCACAAAACCATCGGGCATCGGCGTGATCGAAGACCAGCAGCGCTTCATCCGCGAGCGAAGCGAGAAACTGAACGGCAAAAAAAGGGTTGCCGCCGGTCTTCTCGTGCACCAGTTGCACGAGCGGGTTCGCGGGGCTCGTTTCGCAGCGTATGCAGTCCGAAATCAACTGTCCGAGGTCGTCATAGGTCAAAGGCGCCAAGACGATGTCTTGCACGGTCGCGCCGGTTCGGCGGATCGCATCGAGCTTGCGCAGGAGCGGGTGTGTGGCATCGACCTCGTTGTCACGATAGGCGCCGATCAGCAGCAAATGCCTGATGTCCCGTTGCTTAAGAATGTCTTCGAGCAGATCGAGTGTGGCTGCATCGAGCCATTGCAAGTCGTCGAGGAAGAGTGCCAGCGGGTGCTCTGGACGCGCAAAGACGCCGATGAATCGCCGTAGCACCGTCTGATAACGGCGCTGCGCGTCTTTCGGCGATAGATCGTGCACCGGCGGCTGCTTGCCGATGACGAGTTCCAGCTCAGGGATGAGGTCGACGATCAAGAGCCCGTTCGGACCGAGCGCCTCGCGCAGCGCATCCCGCCAAGTCTTAAGCTCCGCTTCGCTCTTGCTCAAAATCTGCCGGACCAGACCTAGAAAGGCTTGCGCCACGGTAGCGTAGGGGATGTCGCGCTTGTACTGATCGAATTTGCCGGAGGCGAAAAGGCCGCGCGGCGGCACCAGCACCCTGTGAAGCTCATTCACGACCGAGGACTTGCCGATTCCGGAATATCCGGAGACGAGAACGAGCTCCGGTACGCCGGTGGCGATGACATGGTCGAACGAGCCAAGGAGGGCCGCAACCTCGCGCGAGCGGCCGTATAGTTTCTCGGGGATCAACAGCCGATCCGGTAAATCGTGTTCCGCGAGCGGAAATTCGTCGATGCGACCCCGATTTTCCCATTCGGCACCGCACTGTTGAAGATCGTGCTCCACGCCGGTGGCGGTCTGGTAGCGCTCCTCGGCGGTCTTGGCGAGCAACTTCATGACAAGCTGAGAAATCGGCGCCGGGATGGTCCCCAGCCGCAGGCTTGGCGGCATCGGCGTTTTGGCAATGTGGCAATGGACCCATTCCAACGGGTCATGCGCGCTGAAAGGCAGCGCACCCGTCAGCATCTGGTAGAAGGTAACGCCGAGGGAATAGAGGTCGCTGCGGGAATCGATCGAGCGGTTCATTCGGCCGGTCTGTTCCGGGGCCATATAAGGAAGCGTGCCGGCGATGAACTCGGGCGGTGACGGCGCCTGACGTTCTCGCGGAAGGCGTGATGCGATTCCGAAGCCGGTGAGCCGCACTTCGCCGCTCGCCGAATTCACCAGAATATTGGCTGGCTTGATGTCTTTATGGATGAGGCCGTGCCGGTGCACATAGCCGATCGCCGCGGCAATGCCGACAGCGAGGCGCAGGAATTGTCCGACTTCCATCGGCGTTCGAAGGAGGCTGCTGAGCAGCGCGCCGCCCGGATCCTCGAACACCAGAAGGGTTTGACCGCGGTCTCGCAATAGCTCCAGCGGCCGCACTGCCCATGTGCTCTCGAGTATTTCCTTGAAGGAGTATTCGTGAGTAAGGCGATCTACAGTGGCCGGCGCTGGTTGTTCCGAGGCCGGGAACACGACAAGCACACCACCGCGCTTAGCTTCCGTGCCGTCACGCCACCCTCGGGCGAAGACGACCCCGCTATCCTCCGATAAAATCTCGAGGTTGCCGATTCCGTTCGAACCGAACCGAAAAGATGGCCCCACTCGCAAGCCCCGCCTTTGAAGCTGACTCCGCTGGATCTCGCGGCAGCGGCGAAGCTACCATTGTTCCGCGCAGCCGCGCGGCGGTATTTTGTTGCTACACCGTGAAAGCTCGGCGCAAAGCATCGTCACGGCCGCGTGATCGGGGATCGCGCTCACGGTGATCTGCTTTATGACGAGACATTCAAGGCCATGCCCCCATCGACTGTCTCGAAAAGAGCTACAGAGTGCTACTCATACGTTGGTATGACCAGTGCGCATTGGTCAAAGCGCTGCCTGCGTCCATCGCATTCTACTGGCGGATATTCTACTGGCCGGCCGCCAGGCGCCGCACACCGGCAGCGGTGAGCCCGAGTTCGCCGAGCCGCCGCACCGCGTAGCCCAGAGCGACCAGGCGCTCCCAATGCAATTGGGGGATCTCTTGCTGCGCTTCGCCCTTGCTGACCTCGCGCAGCGAACCGAATTCGTCCGGACTGAGCGCCGGATGATCCGTCACTCCGCAACCTCGTCGGTCCATACCTTGAAGCTGACCAGCGTATTGGGTCCGAACGTCTGCGTGATCGGGACATCGGAGGCGTCGCGTCCCTGGGCGATCAGGATGCGCCCGATGCGCGGGATGTTGTTGCGCGGATCGAAAGTATGCCAGCGGCCGCCGATATAGGCTTCGAACCAGCCGGCAAAATCGCCCGGCCCGTAAGGCGGCAGCGTTCCCATGTCACCGAGATAGCCGGTGCAATAGCGCGCCGGAATGTTCATGCAGCGGCAGAACGTGATGGCCAGATGGGCATAGTCGCGGCACACGCCCTTGCCTTCCTGATAGGCCTCCCACGCCGTCTTGGTCGCGCGCGCGTGTTCGTAACCGAAGGCAATATGACGGTGAACAAAATCGCAGATCGCCTGCACCCGCGCCCAGCCAGGCTGTGTGTTCTCGAACAGCTTCCACGCGATGTCCGACAGGCGATCGGTTTCGCAGTAGCGGCTGCCCAACAGATACACCAGCGTGTCGGCCGGCAGGTCTTCGATCGCGTGCTGGGTCGCCCCGGCAAACACCGGATCCGGCAGGCCGCTGTCGCGAACCATGCCATCGGCCTTCAGTTGAAACTGACCGGCCGGTGCTACGATGCGGCTGCACCAATTGCCGAACATGTCGCGGTAGGGCGTGATCGGCACCGAAGGACTCGTGGTCAGATAATCGGGGATGATGACGTCGGAGGCGCGGGTGAAGTGCGTGCCCAGCACCATGATCATCGGCGTCGGCTGAGGAAATTCGTAATGCATTTCGAATCCGACGCGAATCTTCATTCGAAATACCTTCCTGAAATGTAGTCAGGAGATAGCTACGAAACCGGCGAATACAAGCCGCACGCGGTCATTTGGCCGCATTCTCCGAGAAAACGATGGCTAATTGTCCGGAATGCGCGCAGCTTATGCAAATGCACGAACATGCCAGTGATCCCCGAGCCAATACTGTTGGCTCGATATGACCACGCGCTCGCGGCGCGAAATGGTCCATTTCAAGCATCCCTTCCGGATCAAGGGCATCGATCGCCTGTTGCCGTCGGGCGCCTACGAGGTCGTCACCGACGAGGAGATGATCGAAGGCCTGTCGTTCGCCTCCTATCGCCGCGTCGCCACCATGATCATGGTCCCCGCGGCGCCGCCGCGCGGCTCGACCATGGAGATGATTTCCATCGGCTCGGTCGATCTGGCCGACGCCCAACGCATCGACGCCTGCGCGCCAAATCCCGCATGCAAGCCCTTCCCGTGAACGACAGGCCGCTCGACCTCGACAAGCATCGCGGCATGGCCGCACAGAAGGCAACCGACATCCGGCGCATTCTGGCGGAGGTCGAGAGCAACGCGCGGAGCTTTCGCGACCGGCAGGAGGTGCTGGAAAGCCAGCTTCGCACGGTCCCCGCAGCTTCCTGGCCGGAAGCCGCCGCCAAGGCGCGTTACGTCATGAACTTGTACGCCGCGGGATTGGGTGCGGCCGATACGCAGCACCGCGATCTGGTCGAGGCCGTGCTGGCGGACTTTGCCCGGCTCTCCGGCGAGAGCTAACCGCCGCTCGCAAACCCCCATCAGAATAAAGATTTCTTTAGTTGGATTTGCACATCGCAAGCATAGGCTTTGTCGTGGTGAGCTGCTGCCGGTTTGATGGACACCCGGATTGGGTGTTTCATGAAGCCGGAGGTGGGTTATGCAGAGACGCAGATTTAGTCGAGAGTTCAAGGTCGAGGCAGTCAAGCTGATCGGAGAACGCGGGGTATCTGCGGCGCAGGCCGCCCGCGATCTGGACGTTCATGAGAACGTGCTGCGCAAATGGGTGAAGGAGTTCGGCTCCGATCCGGTTCAAGCCTTCCCCGGGCATGGTCAGATGAAGCCCGAGCAATTGGAGATCGAGCGGCTGCGGCGCGAGGTCAACAAGCTGAAGGCTGAGCGGGATATCCTAAAAAAGGCCGCGGCCTTCTTCGCGAGGGAAGCGACATGAAGTTCGTCTTCATCGCGAAGCACCGGACCATCTGGCCGGTGGCATGGCTATGCGAAGCAATGGGCGTATCCCGGTCGGGCTTCCATGCCTGGCTGAACCGCTCGCCCAGCCTCAGATCCCGAAGTGACGAAGCGGTGGGCCTGCAGGTGAAGGCAAGCTTCATTGCCAGCGACCGGACTTACGGCGCACGGCGTGTCTGGCGTGACCTGCTGGCGGATGGCGTCGAATGCGGTCTGCACCGGATCGAGCGACTGATGCGCCTGCAAGCCTTGCGGGCACGGCCAAGGCGCCGGCGTCTGCCGAAAGACGAAGGTGATCGCCAGATCGCAGCCGTGCCATCGAACATTCTTGACCGGCAGTTCGCGGCTGAACAGCCAAACCAGAAGTGGATCGCCGACTTCACCTACATCTGGACCGCCGAGGGTTGGCTCTACGTGTCGGCCGTGATCGATCTGTTCTCGCGCCGGGTGGTCGGCTGGTCGATGAGCGCCAGCATGACGGCTCAATTGGTCGCGGACGCCCTGTTGATGGCGATCTGGCGGCGAGGCAAGCCAGATGCCCTGCTGCATCACTCGGACCAGGGCAGCCAATACACCAGCGAGCAGTTCCAACGGCTGATGGCCGACAGCGGCATCGTTTGCAGCATGAGCCGATCCGGCAACGTGTGGGATAACGCGGCGATGGAGAGCTTCTTCTCGTCGCTGAAGACCGAGCGGACCGCGCGTAAAATCTATCGCACCAGAAATGAGGCCAGGGCAGATGTGTTCGATTACATCGAGAGGTTCTATAACGCCATCCGGCGTCATTCGACGATCGGATACATCAGCCCAGTTGAGTTCGAACGTAAGGTGGGATTAGCTTAACGAGGTGTCCATCAAACCGGCAGCAGCTCATGGGGCTCGACCTTAATCTTTTTGATCACGAAAAGGAGAATCCCATGACGAAGTTTACGCTGATTGGCGCGGCGATCGTTATTTCTTCCGCGCTGGCAGGGCCTGCAATCGCGCAACACGCGCTCGCACATCCCGCTCACTACGCCCAAGTCAACGCATGCCAGAACATCGACCCCGGAAATCCCTATAACAGGGACGAGGATTACATGAGCTGGAGCGCCTGGCGCACGCGCGGCGGATGGGACGACAGCGCCGAAGTGCGTTGCATGCAGGGAAGCCGGTTGCACCATCTCGGCGCAGGCTTCTAGTTCGTACACAGCCGCCTGACCGAAAACTCAGCCGATGGAGTTGCGGTTTTCTAGTGAGACTCGTCATGCCCGGGCATAGCCGTCCTTTAGGACGGCGTCGCTTCCGCTAGCCTATGCCCGGGCATCTACGTCTTGCTTTACCAGTCAAGAAAGACGTGGATGGCCGGGACTTTGCGCGGTTGTCCGGCGAGATTTGCTGATTTCGTCATTCCGGGATGGTGCGCCAGCACCAGACCCGGAATCTCGAGATTCCGGGCTCGATGCTTCGCATCGCCCCGGAATGACGGCGATAAAATTCTACCCTCCCGTGGCGCCGCCCACCGATCCCTCATGGTGAGGAGGCGCCCTTGCGCCGTCTCGAACCATCGGGCGACAGTGCGCGCTCCATCCTTCGAGACGCGCTTTGCGCTCCTCAGGATGAGGACTTATGGTCGCTTCGCAGGAGCCACGTCGCCTTGAATTTCCTCTTCGTCCTCGCGGTGGGCCTGCTCGCCGGCACCATCAGCGGCATTGTCGGGACCGGCTCGTCGATCATGCTGATGCCGGTATTGGTCTATCAATACGGGCCGAAGCAAGCGGTGCCGATCATGGCGATCGCCGCCGTGATGGCCAATCTGTCGCGCATCCTGGCGTGGTGGCGCGAGGTCGACTGGCGCGCCTGCGCGGCCTATTCGATCCCCGGCATTCCCGCCGCGGCACTCGGCGCCCGCACGCTGCTGGCGCTGCCGTCGCATGCTGTGGACCTTTCAATCGGGCTGTTTCTGATCGCAATGGTACCGGCGCGGCACTGGCTGGCCAAACACGATCTGAAATTCTCGCTGTGGCATCTGGCGATCGGCGGCGCCATCATCGGCTACATCACCGGCGTCGTGGTATCGACCGGACCCCTAAGCGTGCCGCTGTTTCTGTTTTACGGCCTCACCAAGGGCGCGTTCCTCGCCACCGAAGCCGCCAGCTCGCTCGGGCTTTACTTAAGCAAATCGATCGTCTTTCAACGCTTCGGCGCGCTGACCCCGGACATCGCGCTGCAAGGCCTGATCACTGGTTCGTCGCTGATGGCCGGCGCCTTCATTGCCAAACGCTTTGTGCTGAAGCTCGATCCGAATGTGTTCCGGCTTGTCATGGACGGGATCATGCTGGTGGCGGGGGTGGCGATGGTATGGAATGCTTTCGCCGGCGCATCGTAACCGCGCACCAAAGTGGAATTTCCATACCGGATGTCAAGACGAAAGAGGTCGCCAACTGAGGCAACGGGAACGAATGGCACAAAGCAAACTGAGATTTATTCGCCGAGCGGCTGAGTTTTTGGAAATCGCAAAAATCAGCGAATTGAAAAATGGCCTGCGGGGGAATCTACGTCCTCTACAAAGAGGACAATTCCGGCAGCGGGAAGCGTTATGACGTTCAATACATCGGAATGTCACGCGGTGACAAACTCGGCATTAAAGGACGCCTTCGCTCCCATCGTCGCTCCAAGCGTAAATCGGGCGAGTGGACACATTTTTCCGTTTTTGAAGTTTGGGACAATGTGACGAAGGAAGAAATCGAAGAGTTAGAGGGTTTGGCTCGTCATCTTTACCGGTATGATTCAACGGCCAATACTATGAATATCCAACGCGGATACAAAAAACTCCGTGCGGTCCGCGAAAATAAATTGAAGGAATGGCAGTAAGGCCGCCAACTAAGGCGGCCTATTTCGGTATTACGCGGCAGTGGATTCCCGTGCCTCAGCCGAATGATCTGTGAACGCCGCCATATGATCCAAGACTGATTGAACGCCTCGCACGAAACCAAGACATTCTGGGTAGCTGTGCACGGTAGCTCGATATTTTTCGTCAAACAAAGAAACGTCGATACCGCCAGATCTTTCGAACCCAACTCCATTGCAGCGGATATGGCCAACTTGTTTGCCCGTATCCTCGTCGAAGATGTCTATGAATCCCCACTTGCGTCCATTGAATGGCTCAAACTTAAAGCGCATCGGTGCTTCCATTGCTTGCCCAGCGCCAACATTTTAGCTGGAATAAGATGTTCCATTTTGGGCCGTAATTTTAATTAGGCCACTGAGATTTCAAAACCGGCCACTAGACTAAAGGTCGAAACAGGCTAGTACCCAAGAATAGAACAAAATAGGAACTTTTTAGGATTTCATGCTATATCGCCGTGAACCCATCACAGCAATTCACCCCTCCCATGGCCAAATCCACCCTCTCCTTTGTCTGCCAGAACTGCGGCGCGGCGTATAACCGCTGGCAGGGCAAGTGCGAGTCCTGCGGCGAGTGGAATACGCTGGCCGAGGAGGACACATCAGGCGCGACCTCGATGCCGGTGTCGATCCGAAGCAAGCGCCGGGGACGGCTGTTCACGCTGGAAAGCCTGACCGGCAAGAGCAACGACGCCCCGCGCCTGCCCTCGGGGATGGCCGAACTTGATCGTGTGACCGGCGGCGGATTTGTGCGCGGCTCGGTGTTGCTGGTGGGCGGCGATCCCGGTATCGGCAAATCGACCTTGTTGACGCAGGCCACAAGCCTGATGGCGCGGGCCGGTCACCGCGCGGTCTATATATCCGGGGAGGAGGCCGTGGCACAGGTGCGGCTGCGCGCCGAGCGGCTTGGATTAGCCGATGCGCCGGTGCAACTGGCCGCCGAAACCTCGGTCGAGGATATCGTCTCGACGCTGTCCGAAGGCCCGGTGCCACGGCTCATTGTCATTGATTCGATCCAGACCATGTGGACCGACACCGTGGAATCCGCGCCGGGGACGGTCACCCAGGTGCGCGCCTCGGCGCAGGCGCTGATACGGTTTGCCAAGAAATCAGGCGCGGCGATCATCCTGGTTGGTCACGTCACCAAAGACGGCCAGATCGCCGGGCCTCGCGTGGTCGAGCACATGGTCGATGCGGTGTTGTCGTTCGAGGGCGAAGGCTCGCAGCAGTTCCGGATTCTGCGCGCGATCAAGAACCGTTTTGGACCGACCGACGAGATCGGCGTGTTCGAGATGACCGGGCTTGGCCTGCGCGAAGTATCGAATCCCTCCGAGTTGTTTCTTTCGGACCGCGACCTCGGCAGCCCCGGCACGGCGGTATTCGCCGGGATCGAAGGCACCCGGCCGGTGCTGGTGGAATTGCAGGCGCTGGTGGCGCCGACCACGCTCGGCACGCCGCGCCGCGCGGTCGTGGGCTGGGACCCGAGCCGGCTCTCGATGGTGCTGGCGGTGCTGGAGGCCCACTGTGGCGTCAAACTGTCCGGCTATGACGTCTATCTGAACGTCGCCGGAGGCTTGCGAATCCAGGAACCGGCAGCGGATTTGGCCGCCGCCGCCGCGTTGGTGTCGTCGCTGGTCAATGCGCCCTTGCCAACCGATGCGGTCTATTTCGGCGAAATTTCGCTGTCGGGCGCGGTGCGGCCGGTGGCGCAGACCTCGGCCCGGCTCAAGGAAGCCGCCAAGCTCGGCTTTGGCCGCGCGGTGCTGCCCGAATCGGCCCGGGGCGATAGCGGCGGCGATGCGGGCCTGGTGCTCAATACCGTCGGCGGATTGACCAGTTTAGTGGCGGATATCGCCGCGCGCGGGTCTCCAAGAGGTGGCCGGGATGGGGGCAAACAGGCCCATCGCGACAATGCAACAGTGGAGAAAAATGCCACACCTGCGAGATTCCGGCGTCAGGAAGGCTAGCCGGGCGTGACCTTCCGCGCCCTCGCCGCTATACAACCCGCGCGCGGGACCGGATGACGCGATTTCCGGCCTTGCGGGAGACACGATATCCCCGTCACTTTAAGGCGGCACCGACAAGCCGATTCGCGTTTTCTGTCGCGATTTTTGAACTTTGGATGCGGACCTGACCAGCCGATGCCGATAACGATCCTCGATCTCGTTCTGCTCGCCGTGATGCTGATCTCCGGCCTGCTCGCGATGGTGCGCGGCTTCATGCGCGAGATTCTGTCGATCGCGGCATGGGGCACCGCCGCGCTGGTCACGCTGTATGCTTTCTCGAAACTGCTGCCGACCGCGAAGACTTATTTCAATAACGACACGGTCGCGAGCATCGTCGTGGTCGCCGGCGTGTTCATCGGCACCCTGATTATCGTGTCGATCATTACGGTGCGGATCTCCGACATGATCCTGGATTCGCGGATCGGGGCGCTCGATCGCACGCTGGGCTTCCTGTTCGGGCTGGCCCGCGGCCTCCTGATCGTGGTGGTGGCCTTTTTGTTCTTTAGCTGGCTGGTTCCCGACAAGCAGCGGCCCGATTGGGTCACCGGGGCGAAGTCCCGGGTGGTGCTGCAGGGAACCGGAGATTGGCTGATGTCGCTCTTGCCGGATGACCCCGAGAACACCATCTTGAAGAGATTCAAGAAGAATAAACCAGACGACGAACAGACTGACACCGATCCGGCGGCGCCGGCATCGGGTGATGGCTACAGTAAACCTGCCCGCGACAGCCTCAAAAAGCTGATTGAGAAACCCGCGGCCAAGTGATGCCAGGCCAAAAGAGAGGCGCGATGGACAGCATACAGAGCCCTTCCGATGATGCCGCCGCGCAATACGACCTGAGCTTGGACGATCCGAATCTGGATAACCCCAATCCGGGCAACAACCGCCAAGGGCCCTATCAAGAACTTTACCTTACCGACGACGATCTGGACGGCGACACGCTGCGCGAGGAGTGCGGCGTGTTCGGCATTTTCGGCCACCCCGAAGCCGCCGCGATCACCGCGCTCGGGCTGCACGCGCTACAGCATCGCGGCCAGGAAGCCGCAGGGATTGTCACCTTCGACGGCGCACGGTTTCATTCCGAACGACGTCTCGGCCTGGTCGGCGACACGTTCTCCCGCCGCGAGGTGATCGAACGGCTGCCCGGCGCGACCGCCGTCGGCCATGTCCGCTACTCCACGACCGGCGAAACCATCCTGCGCAACGTGCAGCCGCTGTTCGCCGAGCTCAATGCCGGCGGCTTTGCGGTCGGCCACAACGGCAATCTTACCAACGGGCTGACGCTACGCCGCGAACTGGTGCGCGGCGGCGCGATGATGCAGTCGACCACCGACACCGAAGTGATCCTGCATCTGGTCGCGCAGTCCAAGCGCAGCCATTTCATCGACCGCTTCATCGAGGCGCTGCGCGCGATCGAGGGCGCCTATTCGCTGGTGTCGATGACCAACAAGAAGCTGATCGGCGCCCGCGACCCGCTGGGCATTCGCCCGCTGGTACTGGGCGAGCTTGACGGTTGCCCGATCCTGGCGTCGGAGACCTGCGCGCTCGAGATCATCGGCGCCAAATATGTCCGCGACGTCGAGCCCGGCGAGATCATCGTGTTCGACGAGCGCGGTGCGCAGAGCCACAAGCCGTTTCCGCCGAAACCGCCGCGGCCGTGTATTTTCGAATATATCTATTTCTCGCGGCCGGATTCGATCGTCGGCGGCCGCTCGGTGTACGAAGTCCGCAAGGCGTTCGGCGCGCAGCTCGCGCGCGAAAGCCACGTCGATATCGATGTCGTGGTCCCGGTGCCGGATTCCGGCGTGCCGGCCGCGCTCGGCTACTCCAGAGCGTCCGGCGTGCCGTTCGAACTCGGCATCATCCGCAACCATTATGTCGGCCGCACCTTCATCCAGCCGACCCAGAGCGTGCGCGAACTCGGCGTGCGCATGAAGCATTCGGCCAATCGCGCCGCGATCGAAGGCAAGCGCATCATCCTGATCGACGATTCGCTGGTGCGCGGCACCACCTCGAAAAAGATCGTCCGCATGATGCGCGACGCCGGCGCCAAGGAAGTTCATTTCCGCCTCGCCTCGCCGCCGATCATCCATCCCGATTATTATGGCATCGATCTGCCGGACCGCGGCGGCCTGTTAGCCGCGACGCATAATCTCGAAGAGATGCGCGAATTGATTGGCGCCGACACGCTTGCATTCCTGACGGTCGACGGCATGTACCGCGCGATGGGCGAGCCCGGCCGCGATCCCGCCAATCCGAAATTCTCGGACCATTGCTTCACCGGCGCCTACCCGACGCATCTGACCGACCATTCCCTGGTCGAACCGCAGCCGCGGCAATTGTCGTTGCTGGCGGAGGCGAGTTAGTAGCCTGTCATTGCCGGGCTTGACCCGGCAATCCATCCTCTCAAGATGATGGATACGCGGGTCAAGCCCGCGTATGACACCGTGTTTGCTGATCCGGAATGAGATTCCATGACCCTTCCCCTCACCTCCCGTATCGCTCTCGTGACCGGCGCCTCGCGCGGCATCGGCTATGCCACCGCGCGTGCGCTGGCCAAGGCCGGCGCGCATGTGATCGCGGTGGCGCGCACGCAAGGCGGCCTCGAGGAGCTCGATGACGAGATCCGGAAAGACGGCGGCAAGGCCACGCTGGTGCCGCTCAATCTGACCGACTTCGACGGCATCGCCCGGCTCGGCGCCGCCCTGCATGAACGTTACGGCAAGCTCGATATTCTCGTCGGCAATGCCGGCGTCGCCGGCCCCTCCTCGCCGCTCGGCCATATCGAGGTCAAGCCGTGGACCGACGTGATGGCGATCAACGTCACGGCTAATTTCCAATTGATCCGCTGCATGGAGCCGTTGCTGAAGAAGTCCGACGCCGGCCGCGCGGTGTTCGTCACTTCGGCGGCGTCCAACAAGGCGCTGGCCTATCTCGGGCCCTATTCGGCGTCGAAGGCCGCGCTGGAAGCGCTGGTGCGGGTCTGGGCTAATGAGACCGCGTCGTCGGCGCTGCGCGTCAACCTGTTCAGCCCCGGCCCGATCCGCACCCGCATGCGCGCCACGGTATTTCCCGGCGAAGACCCGATGACATTGGACACGCCCGAGCAGGCCGCGGAATTCATCGTGCCGATGTGCCTGCCGTCGTGGAATGAGACCGGCAAATTCTACGACTACAAAACCCGCAGCCTGCTGGGTTTCCGCGCGCCGGCGTAGTTGCCCGAAAGCGCTCTCCTCCCGCAATTGACTCCCGCCGGTCAGCGCTATTCACTGCGCGCGCAATCGGAAAAATCCCAGCCAAGAAACGACGGGAGAACGCCATGACGCCGATCCAAAGCCGCGGCCCGTTGCTGCGCGCCGTTGCCGCCCTTTCCATCTCCGCCACCGCTGGGATCGTTGCCGTCGTCCTCGGCGCACAGGTGCTGCCGCGCGGCGCGCAGGCCAGCGAAATTCCGACTTTTGCGGTGGACGCGTCCTGGCCGAAGCCGCTGCCGAACAACTGGATCCTCGGTCAGGTCGGCGGCATCACCGTCGATGCGCAGGGACACATCTGGATGATCCATCGGCCGCGTTCGCTGACCGATGACGAAAAGGGCGCGGTATTGACGCCGCCGCGCTCGAAATGCTGCGTGCCTGCGCCGCCGGTGCTGGAGTTCGACAGCGACGGCAATCTGCTGCGTGCCTGGGGTGGCCCCGGCGACGGCTATGAATGGGTCGGACGCGAACACGGCATCGAGGTCGATGACAAGGGCTTTGTGTGGATCGGCGGCAATGCCGACAATGACAACGCGATTTTGAAATTCAACCTCGACGGCAAGTTCGTGATGCAGATCGGCAGGATAGCGCCGAGCAAGGGCAGCAACGACACCGCGCAACTCGGCAAGCCCGCCGAAGCCGCCATCGACAAAGATGCCAACGAAATCTATGTCGCCGACGGCTATGGCAACCGCCGCGTCATCGTGTTCGACGCGACGACCGGCGCCTACAAGCGGCACTGGGGCGCTTACGGCAACCCGCCGAATGACGATAAGCAGGCGGCCTACGATCCGAAGGCGCCGGTGTCGCAGCAGTTCGGCAATCCCGTGCATTGCGTGAAGATCGCCAATGACGGGCTGGTGTACGTTTGCGACCGCATCAACGACCGCATCCAGGTGTTCCGGAAGGATGGCAGCTTCGTGAAGGAGTGGTTCTACGAAAAGAACACGCTTGGTAACGGCGCGGTGTGGGACATCGCGATCTGGCCCGATCCGAAGCAGACCTATCTCTTGAGCGCTGATGGCGAGAACAATGAAATCCGGATCCTGAACCGTCAGGACGGAACTATTGTCGGCAGCTTCGGACATAACGGCCGCAACGCCGGACAATTCCACTGGGTCCACGCCATCGCGGCCGACGCCAAAGGCAACGTCTATACCGCCGAGGTCGATACCGCAAAGCGCATCCAGAAATTCAAGCTGACCTCGGACGCGTTACGGTAGGAACGTCGTTGACGCTAACTTGGTGCTCTTCTGAATTCAGTGAGGTTCTCAACCACCCGCCAGAAACTTGTCGGTAAACACGTCATCTGCCGAGACAGCCGCCTTGAGCACGCCCTGATCCATTAGTGTCTTCAATGTCTCTTCCCACTGTGTCTTGGTCATCCAGCCCAGACCGTGTTCCTTGGTGGCCGGACTGGTGAACGTCGACGCGATATCGGCCTTGATCTGCGCCAGCAAAACGTCGGCTTTTTCCGCATAACCCGGCGTGGCCTTCGCTGTAATCTCGGCGGCCTCTTCGGGGTGAGCCGCTACATATTCAAAGGCTTCCTTGTACCCCTTGACGAAGCGGCGCACGAGGTCTGGATTGTTGCTGATCAATTTCTGCGAGGTGAACAGGCCTGAGCCGTAGGCCTTCCAGCCGAAATCTGCGCCGAGAAATACGCTCAGGGAGCCCGGTCCGCCGGCCTTGGCCTCAAGTTCGGGCACCTCGGCGTCAACATAGCCGACAACCGTCTGAACGCGACCGAGCAGCAGGTAACTCTCATACGGCGGGGAGACGCTGTTGAGCGTCATGTCTTTCTCGGTCATGCCATTGGCCGCCAAGAGCCCCTTGAAGAAGATGTAGGTCGAACCGGCGGGATGAATGCCGATCGTCAGCCCCTTGAGGTCGGAAGGCTTGGCAAGTTTCACCGTCTTTGCCAGCGAAATCATCGCCAGAGGCGACTGCTGGTTAACCGCGACCAGCGCCACGACGGGAACGTCCTGCGACCGCGCAACCGCCAGCGTCGGAAAATCGCCGAAACCGAAATCGGCATTTTCGTTGCCGACCAAACGCATCGCGTCAGGAGACCCGGAACCCTTGCGAATCTCGGCCACATCAATGTTGTTTTTCGCGAAAAATCCCTTTTCCTTGCCGACAAAGAACATGGCGTGATTGCCACGCACCACCCAGTCCAGCTGCACGTTTACTTTGTCCGCCGCCAGAGCGGCGCCAGAGAGGCCTAGCGCGCCGACAAATGTTGCGAGGGTAACGGCCTTGATAAAGGAGTGTCTCGGCATCGATGTGATCCTCTCTGTGAATTGGTTGCGGGTCTAATCCTGGTTGAATCTCGGCGCCCATGGCACCACAACACGTTCAAGAACCTCGGCCGCGTAATAGAACGCGATACCGAGAACGGAAACGAGCAGCAAGGCTGCGAAGACCAGGGCAGTGTCGAGCTGGGTCGACGCGAACTGGATGGCATAGCCCAGACCGTCCGAGGCCCCGGCAAATTCACCGACGATGGCGCCGATCACGCTCAACGTCGCGGCGATCTTGGTTCCCGCCATCAGGTTCGGCAGTGAATGTGGAACGCGGACCCGCAGAAGAATCTGGGTTGGGCTGGCGCCCACCGAGTTCATCAGCGCCAACAGGGAGTTGTCGACCGATTGCATGCCCGCCAGCATCGACAGCGTCACTGGAAAGAAAGCGATAACCAGGATCAGTCCGACCTTGGGTACCAGGCCATAGCCGAACCAGAGAATGAAGATCGGCGCCAGCGCGACCTTGGGAACGTTCTGGAACAGCACCACGAGCGGATACAGCGCACGGCCCAGCCAGTCGAAGCGCACGATGACAAGCGCCAGGACAACGCCCACCATGACCGAGACAAGGAAACCAAACAGGATTTCGCCGGCGGTGACCGCTGTTGCGCGCATAAGCACGCCCCATTGCGCGACAAGCGCTTGCGCGATCTTGGTTGGGGCAGGAATGATAAAGGATGATATGGCGAAGATCCGCACAGCGGCCTCCCACAACACCACCGTCACCAAAAGAAGGACGACTGCCGGAAGCCAGTGCTTCGTCGCAGCACTCCAGGCAGAAACAGGCTGCGGCGACGACGAGATATTCATGGAGATATCGATGACGGGTTGCTCGCTCACGACACCTCTCCCGGCTGATGA
Source organism: uncultured Alphaproteobacteria bacterium (assembly GCA_963790595.1). Lineage (GTDB taxonomy): Bacteria > Pseudomonadota > Alphaproteobacteria > Rhizobiales > Xanthobacteraceae > Bradyrhizobium. Next base: position 183,540 of record CAWBPE010000027.1, read on the forward strand.
CTGGAGCGCAGCATCGTTCGAAGCTGGACCACCAGCCTGACAAATTCCGCATTTTCGGTGACAGACAGGTCGCGCGGATAAGGCAGGGATATGTCCAAACTCTGGGTAATACGTCCCGGTTTGATTCCAAGCACATGCACCTGGCGGGACAGATGGATGGCCTCGTCGATCGAATGGGTCACGAGGACGATGGTCTTGCCAGTCCGCTGCCAAATATCGAGCAGCGACTGGCCCATCGAATCCCGGGTGATGGCGTCAAGGGCGCCAAACGGCTCGTCCATCAGCAGGACCGCCGGATCGAGCGCCAAAGCCCGCGCGATGGCGACCCGCTGGCGCATGCCGCCAGATAGTTCGTTTGGGCGCTTGTGGGCGGAATCGCCCAGCCCCACCAGTTCCAGCATCTCCTGCCCGCGATCCCGCAAGGCCGAGCGCGACATCGACTTGTCGGCGATGCTCAGCAGCATCGAGGCGTTATCGACGGCATTTTTCCATGGCAGCAGGTTGGCGTCCTGAAAGACGAGACCGATCATTCGCTTGCGTGCCGCCTCAATCGGTGCAAGCCCCGCAATCGAAACGCTGCCGCTGCTTGGACGCACCAGCCCGGCCAGAACCTTGAGCAACGTACTCTTCCCGCTCCCTGAGGGACCAATGAGCGAAACGAACGCACCTTTCTGAACCGAAAGATCAATATTCTGCAGAATCAGTTGCCGCTTCTGATCCGCGCCCATGATCACCGAAACGCCCCTGGCGGAAATCAGGTCGTCCGGTCGGACAAGGGCCGGTCGGCCGTCAGCCGGTCGAATGGTTTCAACCTGCATGGCTGGTTGTCCCACACGCATTCGTTATCCGTACAGATGGCGCCTTGATCGTCATGACGACAGTTTCGGAGCCCTGTACACAAACGGTAGACCGGCAGAGCTTCCCTGTCCGGCTGCACCCGTGCACAAGTTGTGCCATCGCCTACTCCTGGCTTTCGAGGATACGGCGCACCGCGACGAGCTTGCGTGCCCGTTCACCTTGCAGCGCCTTTATCTGCTGGGGTGTGTAGGCGAACATCCCCTCGCCCGACTTGATGCCAAACTTCGACGCGGCGGTCTTTTCCAGCACCACCGGCGCCACATCGTCACGGTTGGAAAGATCGGCGTTCAAGAACGACGATACGGATTTGTAGATGTCGAGACCTGCCATATCGAGCAGCGCCATCGGCCCGATCACGGCGATCTTGTAACCGATGCCCCACGAGACACAGGTATCGAGATCTTCCGGTTCGATAACGCCGCGTTCGACGAGGTCGACGGCTTCGCGCAGCAGCGCGTAGAGCACCCGATTTTCGACGAAGCCCGGAACGTCCTTCTTCACGACCACTGGCAAGAGGCCGATCGAGCGGATCAGATCACGGATCGTCGCCACGGTTTCGGGCGCGGTCTTCTCGCCGCCTATCACTTCGATCATCGGAATGATGTGCGGCGGGTTCGACCAGTGCATGCCAACCATCCGTTCGGGATGCGAGATATGGGCCTGCAGTTTGGTGATCGGGATGCCGGACGTGTCCGTGGCGACGATGACCGACGAATGGATCAGCGGGTCGATCGCGCGGTAGGTTTCGGCCTTGATGTCGATATTCTCAGGCACATTCTCGATAACCAGTTCCGCGCCATCGACAGCCTCGGCGATGGTTTGCACAAAGCGCACCGTGCCTGCGCCCGAAGGGGGCGCCTTGATGTCGAGACGGTCCAGAACGCCGTCAGCGACATCGCGCATGCCGCGGGCGCGCTCAACCGCGGCATGCGAAATATCATGCGCCCTGACCTCAAGCCCGCCGCGCGCGAGCCGCGCTGCGATACCCGGACCCATCGTTCCCAGTCCGATGAGGGCGGCGCGCTTGATCATCACGCAGCCTTCGCAGGGGCGGCGGCGGTCGCCGCTTTAAAGGCCGGGCGTGCAGCGATCGCGGCGACCCAGCGTTCGAGATCAGGCATCGATGGCCGATCGATCTTGAAATCGATACAGCGCTTCAGGACCGGTGCGCAGGCGATGTCGGCAATCGTGAACTTGCCGAGCGCCAGAAAATCCTTGCCCGCCAGATAGCCGTCAAGGATCTTGAGCTGTGCGATCAGGTCCTTTACCTGTTCCTTGGTTTCGGCTGTTTGCTCTTCGGGCTTCAGTTTCGCGCTCTTGAAGGCGGCCAAATAACCTGGGTTGACGGCGGCCAGCAGAAAATCCATCCAGCGTTCGACTTCGGTCTTTTCCGCCGGTGTGGCGCCGTGCAGGTGTTCGCCGCCGGATGCCGCGAGATAGCGCAGGATGGTGTTGGACTCCCAGATCACGGTGTCGCCATCGACCAGCGTCGGAACCTTTGACGTTGGATTCATCGCCTTGTATTCGGCGGTCTGCGTATTCTCGAACTGGCGGCCGTAATCCTCGCGTGTGTAGGGTACGCTCAGCTCCTCGAACATGAAGAGCACCTTTTGAACGTTGCCTGAGGTCTGGCGGCCTAACAGCTTGTACATGTCGTCTCCCTTGGTGGTGTCGTGGCCTACTTGCCGGTCGGCAGCGGCTTGTAGACGATGGCGTCCATTTCGATCTTGGTGTTGATGACCGCTTTTGCCTGGACGGTGGTGCGCGCCAGCACGGCGTCGCCGATCCCTTCGAGGAACGCCTTGTTGTAGCGGCCGAAGTCGCGCGTATCCTCGAGATAGGTGGTGATCCGGACGACATCGGACAGCGTCGCGCCCTCATCGGCGATCACGCGCGCGATGGTCTTTAGCGTAGCCAGCGTCTCTTCCTCGATCGTGCCGCTGATCATGTTGTTGTTCTCGTCCTTGGGCACCTGGCCGGAGACGAAGATGAAATCACCGGCGCGCACCGCCGGATGAAACGGCAGGTTCGGGTTCTTCTTGCCGATCGCGTAGTGGCTGGAAGATTTTTGCGTCGTGTCGTTCAAAATATCCCCCTAGAGAACGCTGGTTTCGATGATGTCGACGCCGCGAATGCGATCGATCAGATAGACGATGCCGCGATCATCGATGGTCACGTCGTTGGACGAGGAACGCTCGGCTCCGGCTGGTGCGTCGGGCATGAAATGGCCGACTTCCCGGGGAGCAAACGGATCGGCGATATCGACCAGCCGCAGGCCCTGCGCGAACCATGCAAATGGAATGATCGTGCCTTTGAAGCGCTCGGAGGGCTGATGGCAACCGGTCATCTGCGGCTGCGGCGCACCGTCGGGGTCGAGCCCAGGCACCTGGAAGGTCGAGATCGGCAGCGGGTTGGTCTCGTCGGTAATGTCGTAGATCCAGGTGAACGCCGGAGCCGAAGGCCGGAGCTTGGCGACATCCTCGTCCGCCACCACCATGATGTTGCGGCCCTTGAGCGGCTGCGGGATCGGCAGGCATGTGTGCGTGGGATGCGGAAAGCTCGGGCTCGAATTGACATGTGAGACAAGCTTCGGCTTGGTCATGTCCGAAATATCGAGAATAAACAGGCCGTGGTGCCAATAGCTGACGTACAGCCGGTCGCCCATCCGCAGAGGATGGTGACAACGCGGCGTAACGTAGTCATGCCAGGGATATTCTTCGCCGCCACCCGCCCACTGGCCGGGAATCCACCAGCGCCCGACCTCGACCGGACGGGCGGGATCGATCAGGTCGAGGATCATCACGATGTTGCCGACATAGCCCTCGGCTGTCGGCGAGATATAGGCGTAGCGGCCGTCATAGTCGTAGCGATGGACACCCTTGCCGCCGGTTGTCCACTTTGAGATCAGCTTCGGCTCTGCCGGCCGCGTGGTATCGTAGAGCGCGAGCCCGCCACCGAAATCGGCAGGACCTTCATTGCCGAAGCGCTCGTGGTTGATGATCATCAGACCGTCCTTGGCGCGCACCTTGTGCGAGTGCCAGCCGGGCGGGACGTCGATCGTGGTGATCTTGCGCGGATGGCGCGGATCGGAAATATCGACCAGCGTCGTGCCGCTCGGCGGCCTCATGTGGCCGATATAGAGGATATTGCCGTCGACCCAGACCTGACCGCCGCCCGGGCAATCCACATGGCTGATCTGCTTGGTGTTGAACGCGGAAACCATCCCGGACACTATCCTTGCTGTTGAAACATCCCCTCGACCCACGCGCCGCCAAAAGTCGCGGCACGTTGACTGCCGAAAGACGAGACCCTAGGCGAGACGAAGCAGGTCGCCGGCCTGGTTGCGGCCCCAGCGCTTGTACAGCAGCAGCGCCTTCAGGGTGGGCGCGTCGGTAGCGCCGAAGAAGATCACCGGCTCGCTCGACGAGCCGTTGACATGCTCGACCCATGAGCCGCCCGGTATCGCGATCGTATCGAACTGGTTCCAGTCGTAGCGCTTGCCGTCGATGACCGAATGACCTTGGCCGCGGAACGGCGCCAGCAGCAGGCTGGCTGTCTCCCGCTGCGGCAGGGTTTTCTCGCCGGGACGCAGCATCTGCACGTAGAAACTGATCGTGCGGAAGACCGGCCCTCCGGTGGTCGGATCGACATAGTCGATCACGATGCCCTCGTGCGGATCACCGTCCCAATCCTTGTGAGCGTCGAGCGCCGCTTCCATCTTCTCCCAGCGATAGACATACATGGGGGACGAAAGACCGCCGCCGCGCTTGTGGTCGACGAAACGCGGCATCAGGCCGCCCTCGCCGTAGATGCGTTGCGAGTAGTCGCCCGGGAAGCGTGCGGCCTGCACCTTCTTGGCGACTTCCTTACCATCGACCATCTCGGTGTAGTTATGGTCGAAATGGACGGCATTCAGCGTCTCGACCAGCGGCAAGTCCAACACCGACAAATTGACAGCCTGTTCTCCGCCCACTGTGCCGTGGTTATGCCAGGCATCATTCGGCGTCAGCACCATGTCGCCCGGACCGAAAACAACATCCTCGCCCTCGACGCCGGTAAAGTTGCCCTTGCCGGTCAGGCCAAAGCGTATCGCGCTCGGCGAATGCTTGTGTGGCGGCATGATCTCGTCCGGATCATTCAGCCGATAGGCTGTGTACATCGTGCTGACCGAAGCGCGCTTGGGCGCCAGACCCGGATTGACCAGGATCAGCGACCGGCGCTCACTGTCGTCCATGGTCACCAGTTCAGCGGCGCGCTGCAGCAGCGGTTCGATATCGCCATACGACCAGACGAAGGGCACGGCTCTGGACGTTGCCATGAGCTGCTTGATCTCGTCGTGGTCCACACCGTCCGACGTCGCCCAGAACGGGAACATGTTTTTCGCGTAGAGGGTGTCGTAGAGGTCCTGAAGCGCCGCCTTCTTGTTGGTGAAGGTACGCTTTGCTGGTTGCACCATGGACATTTCAGATCCCTCTCATCGCAAAATGTTAATAACCAAGCCAACCGTATTATCATTGGTTGCACTCGACAATCCCCCAATTGCGAAATTTCAAAGTTTTTGGTTGAGTGCATTTCAGAAAGGCAATTTGCCAAAAATAAGCAAAAAGATGCGAAAAAATTGGTCAATCCATCAAAAATGGATCACCCCATGACGGCTATCCCAAACACCAGGGCAATCCAACCAACGCGAATTTTGTTCAACCAAACGTTCTTGGTTGGACTCCGAACTGCCCCGGTCAAGCCGCCAAGCTTTGAGCCGCGCGGTTTCGGATCAGCTCTGAAGCCTTTTCAGCGATCATGATGACCGCCGCATTGATGTTGCCGCAGATCAGGTCTGGCATCACGGAAGCATCCACGACGCGAAGTCCGGTAACGCCGCGAAGGCGTAATTCCGGATCGACCACCGATCCGGCGTCGACGCCCATGCGGCAGGTACCGCAGGGATGATGCACCGTTATCGATGTCTTGCGGATATGCTCATCGATCTCGTCATCACTCTCGCATTTCGGCCCCGGGAAGAATTCCGCGCTGACGAAAGGCGCCATGGACGGTTGAGCGGCGAGGTTGCGCGCGACGCGGAAGCCGGCGCGCAGCGACTGCCAGTCGCGCGGCGAAGACAGGAAATTCTGGTGGATCAGCGGTGCGGCCAACGGGTCGTTTGACGCCAGCTTGACGCTGCCCCTGCTCTCCGGCTGGACCGCGACGATGCGGGTTGCAAAGCCATCGGCGAAGGGAGCCTTGAATGGCGACATGTAAGGCCAGGCCGCAAGCGGCGCTGCGGTGAAAAGCAGTTGGACATCCGGCAATGGCCGGCTGGCATCACTTTTCAGGAACGCCACGACCCCACCAGGCACATCTCCCGAAAAGCCCTTTCCGGTGAAGTAGGTCTTGACGAAATCCAGCCCGATGCGATCGGCCCGCATCATCTTGAGGAATGGTCCCGGCTGCTTGCGCCGGTACATCAGAATGACCGAAACGTGGTCCTGCAGGTTCTTGCCGACCTGCGGGCGATCGAGTTTGGTCTCGATACCATGCGCGGCCAGATCGCCGCCATTGCCGATCCCCGACAGCATCAACAGTTGCGGCGTATTGATGACGCCTCCGGCAAGCAGAACCTCGCGCCGCGCCAGAGCCTCGTGTGTTTCTCCGCCTCTGATGTAGGCGATGCCCGTTGCGCGCCCATCCTTCAGCAGAATCCGCGTCGCCATCGCGCCGGTCAGCACCTTGACGTTTTGGCGGCGCAACGCGGGGCGCAAATAGGCCGACGCGGCCGAGCAGCGGCGACCATTTGCGATCGTCATCTGCAGGCGGCCGAACCCCCCTTGCACCGCGCCATTGTAGTCGTCGGTCTGGGGGTATCCGGCATCCCGGCTGGCCGTGGCAAAGGCATCGATCAGTTCGTCCTCGTAGCGGCAGAACTGGGTGTTCAGCGGCCCGCCGCCGCCACGATAATCGCTTGCGCCCTTTTCCCATCGCTCCTGTCTCTTGAAATAAGGCAGCACCTTTTCAAACGACCAATCGGTCAGGCCACTCGCCGCCCAGCGATTGTAATCGCCGCTGTTGCCTCGCACATACGCCATCGCGTTGGTGGAGGAGGAGCCGCCGATGACCTTGCCCCGCGCGCATTCGACCTTGCGCCCGCCGACATTGGCTTCGGGCTCGCAGAAATACATCCAGTCATGACGGCGCTCCGTCAGGATCTTGCCCCAGCCGAGCGGGATGTGGATCATCGGGTCGCGATCCCAATCCCCTGCTTCCAGCAGCAGCACGGAAACCGCGGGGTCTTCACTCAGGCGGTTTGCAAGCACGCAGCCGGCCGACCCGGCTCCGACAATGACATAGTCAAAGGTTTCACCGGCCGGCATGCATGATCCCCTGGGGAAGGCCAGCCCGCAGCGTTGGGAGCTGTCAAAACATTTGAGGTCACTCAACCATCGTACAACTGGTGTTGTCAACCATCGCAAACGCATGTAGATTGGTTGAATTGGTTGAGCATCGTTTCCATCTGATTTCGTGTCGCAAGATGATAGCCGGTCAAGCAGGAGATTTGGATTGAGCGCATTCGAGCCGCAGATCATTGCATCGGATCTGGACGACATCATTGTAGCGATCCGCCAGTTGCAGCAGGGCGGAGGCAAGCTGCCTTCCGAACGTGACCTGGCCGACCGCCTGAACGTCAAGCGCCACCAGCTTCGCAAGGCGCTCGAGGTGCTGCGTCATTCGGGTGACCTGAAACCGGCACGCGCCAGGCGGGCACCGACGGCCCTGCCCAGGCACGGCGAAGAACTCGTCAGAGTAACCAACCCCATCGAAGTTGTGGAGTTGCGCCTGCTGATGGAGCCCGGCCTCGCCCGGCTGGCATCGCTGCGCGCTTCTTCGTTCGAGACCGCCCGGATCATTGACGCGGCAACCACGCCGGAGAATGCCTCCTCGGGAGAGGTCGATTTCGCCTTTCATCTCGCCATCGTAGCTGCCGCTCGCAACCATCTCGCAACCGAATTCTACAAGATGCTGCGCCAGGTCGGGGTCGATGCGCGGATGAAGCTCGCGCGTACGGCCGCCCCCACCTGCCCCAAGCGGATTGCCCAGCGCGATGGCGAGCATCGTCTAATTGCCGAAGCGATCCTGCAGCGTGACCCGGAGGCCGCCGAGGCGGCCATGCGCGCGCATTTGTTCTCCGTACAAAGACAGATCACGGAACGGTCGAATGCCGGCGCTGTTGCCGCGTGAAGACGTCCGCCGCAGCGAGCCCTGCTGGGGAGCGACGAAGCATGCCGGCAGATCGATCAAGAGGGGTCCTCGCCGAGGTCGATACCGCAAAGCGCATCCAGAAATCCAAGCTGACATCGGACGCGTTAAGGTAGGAATGCCGTCGAACGATCTATTCAGTGCGCGCGGCTCGTGGGCAGATCAAAGCTGAAGTGAGCCCCGCCCAGCGCGGAACTGTTGTTCGCGCGAATGCGGCCGCCGTGGGCTTCGACAATGGACTGACAGATGGCCAAACCCATGCCCATGCCGGTGTCTTTGGTCGTGAAGAAGCTATCGAAAAGACGAGGGAGATGCTCCGGATCGATACCCGGGCCGCTGTCCTCGATGCTGCAGCGTACCATCTCGACGTCTGGCAACACGGTTCGGACAGAAATTCTGCGGTCCGCCGGCGCAAGTTGCGTCATCGCCTGGACCGCATTGATGGTCAGATTGACCACGATTTGCTGAAGCTGAGTGCGGTCCCCGACAATTTTGGGAAGCCCCCGCGTTAGATCGAGGGACACGATGACCCCTTTCTCCTGCAACTCATGGTGCAGGAAGCTCAGTGATTCATGGATGACATCATCAACCGACAGTATCGTCTGTGCGGGTTCTCGTTGGCTCGTCATGTCACGGATACGCCCTATGATCTCGGACGCGCGCCGCGCATCTGCGACGACGCGCTTTGTAAGCAGCTGGACCTTTTCAAGATTCGGCGCATCCCGCGTCAGCCAATGCAGGCTTAATTCGCCGTTCGCCGCGATCGCGGTAAGCGGTTGATTGACTTCGTGGGCGATAGACGCGGCCAGTTCCCCCATGGTCATTACACGCGTTATTTGCGCGAGTTCCGCCTGCATGCCGCGCAGCTTCCCCTGCGCTTGCTTCCAATCGTGCATATCCACAACCGTACCGTGCCACTTTAAAATAGATCCCTGCTGATCGAGCAGCGGCAGCGCGCTCGCCACGCACCATCGGTAGGCGCTGTCGGCAGCGTGGAAGATGCGAACCTCGACCTTGTACGGCAATCCAGTTGCAACACAGGACATCCACACTCGAACCGTCTCATCAACTTCATCCGGATGAAGAAGTTTCGTCCATCCGCTACCGATGATTTCGTCCGCCGAGAGACCGGTGTAATCGCGCACGCGCGCATTGCAGTAATCAATCACTCCCTCCGGAGTAGCGCTCCAAAGCATCTCTGGAATAGTTTCGGTCAATTGGCGCAGTTTGAATTCGCTCTCCCGCAATTTCAGTTCCGTAAGTTTGCGTTCGGTGATGTCGCGCAAGAAGCCGGTGAACGACGGCGGGCCGTCCAAGGGAATTCGCGTGATCGCGAGTTCGACGGGGAATTCCCTGCCGCCGGCATCCACCGCCGTCAGCTCGAGGCGCCGCCCGATTACGCGCGGTTCACCCGTGGCCAGGTAACGGGCCAGCCCCGACCGGTGCGCTTCCCGAAGTGAGCGTGGAATGATGGTGTCGGCCAAGTGCATGCCCACAACCTCGTCCCGGCGGTAGCCGAAAGTATGCTCTGCTGCCAGGTTGAACTCGGTGATGCGACCCTCGTGATTGATTGTCACGATGCAATCGAGGGCCGAGTCCAGGATCGCTGTGTTGCGCGCCTCGCTGAGCTTCAGCTCCTCGTCCGTCCGCTTACGTTCCGCAACTGCCTTCGCCAGCTCTTCGTGAAGGCGCTTGATTTGGTCGGCGGGATATTCGGGTCGCCCTTCCATGTCAGAGCTCCGTCAAGGGCAACGCGGTCCGCCGAAGTCAGCCACGCGAGATTTCGTTGTTGGTCCGAAATTCGAGCCGCCCGATCGGCTGGGCGGCCGTCAACCGCCTTCCGGCCATGGCCGAGCAGCTTTTATCGCAGCCGAACCGAACAACTCGCAGTTGCAGCTATTGCTGTCAGCGTTTTATTCGATCCAGGACCGCGCTGATCAGCGTACCACGCGGCTTGTTCACTTCAACGAAAATGACCTGCCCTGCGTATCGCCGGGCGCCATAGTGTAATAATATACTCAAAAGTACTAAGGGAACAATTTTGCTTTACCCTCCGTCAACCCTGTTCAATACTTATCAGCTAGGAGATCGCCGCAGCTCATTATGAAGATATCTCGGCAACCCCCGGGACTTCTCCATGGAACTGTTTCCAATGCGGTTGGCCCCATGGACAGTGACGTCCCATGAGCGATGAAACAGCCGTGGTTGCGGTTATCGACGACGATCAGTCGGTCCGTGAAGCGTTGCGCGAATTGTTCGAAACGGTTGCCCTCAAGACAGAGCTTTACGGTTCAATTGACGAATATTTGCGAGCGAGCAAGTCGCTCCCAATCAATTGCATCGTATTGGATGTGCGGTTGCCCGGAGCCAGTGGTCTCGACTTTCAGGCGCAGCTTGCAAACGCGAATAACCGAACTCCGATTGTATTCCTTACCGCCCATGCTGACATTCCAATGTCGGTCCGCGCTATAAAAGCCGGCGCGATAGAATTTCTGACCAAGCCTTTTCGGGATCAGGAACTGCTCGATGCGGTTCGAAAAGGGATTCAGTACGATCTCTTGCATCGCGCGCAAGCTCAGGAACTGGCTGCGCTGCACGCTCGGTTTGAGTCGCTTACGTCTCGTGAACGAGAGGTAATGGCGCTGATAGCCGAAGGACAGATAATCAAACAAATCGCCGGACAGATTGGCATCACCGCCATGACAGCTCGCATTCACCGCAACCAGGCCCTGTCGAAGATGGGGGCGCGATCGACCGCTGATTTGGTCCGAATGGCCGATAAACTAAACCTCCAATCACCGAAAGAGAGACCTAACTAATCGAATCGATAGTTCAGCCCCTTATTTGATTAATTGCGGCGGCATGATTTCGATTGAGGTACGCCCCAAGGCTTGCCATCTGGGACGGGGTGAAGAAAGCAGGTGACCGTGGCCCTCGCCGCCCTGATATCAATTGTAGATGACGACGATAACGCCCGCCTGGCAACAAGCGGGCTGGTAGAGACGCTTGGATATGACGTCGAGACCTTCGAGTCCGGCGAAGCATTCCTGGGCTCTCAGTCGCTGAAGAAGACGCAATGTCTGATCGCCGACATCCAAATGCCCGGGATGAGCGGGCTCGAGCTCCAGGAGCATCTCATAAAGACCGATTCAAAAATACCGGTTATCTTCATCACCGCGTGCCCTGTTGGCCACGCCCATGATCAGGTTATGAAGCGAGGGGCTGTCGCGTATCTCACCAAGCCGTTCGATCGGGCCACCCTGGAAAACCGGCTCCAGAGGGCGCTCGGACGCGAGTAAGACATTCCGATAAGCCCCAAGGTGTGCGGATTCGATAAGATCGCCCATGGCTGTCTTCGCCGTCGCCAATTTCATCAATCCAAGCTCGCCGTTTCAACTTGCGCGACGGCTGTGCCGTCACGTGGGCTGCTCCAATCACATCCAACGTGACTGGGTAGGCTGGACGATCAGTCATCGGAACAGACGCTCATCTAAACGAAGCGCATGGCGAGCCGTCGTTTAATTTAATGACCGCCGTAAAAGTGCAATGGAATTGCGCCGCGATTTCCCCTGTAACAGTGACCGTAAAACTACGGTCTGTGGGTGCGTCATCCATGAAAAAGCAAAGTGGATGAGAAAGCTGTCCAGATGAATGACGATGTCATCTTGTTCGGATGTTTTCGACTGTTCGTGGCTGAAAGGCTGCTTGAGCAGAGCCTGGTTAAATTAAGCGGTCGTGCCCTCGACACCCTTGTCGCTCTCGTTGAGGAAACAGACAGGATCGCAGACAAGAGAGATACGCCTGATTGGAGCTATCCCTACGTGTCCGAACAAGAGCGGAAGGTTCTCCGCCGGTTCGCAATATTTGACGGCATCTTCACGCCTGAAGCCGCACGATTGGTGGCGCCTTGGGACGACATTGATGAAGATGAAGTTGCCGCCGTCGCGAGGCTCATTTCAGAATCACTGGCAGCAGTCGACGGGAGCGATACGACCGCAAGACTTCGGTTGATCGACGCGATGCGGACGTATGCCACCGAGAAACTGGCAGACTATCGCGGAGGAGATCAGATGGCGCAGCGTCACGCTATTTACAATCTTCAGGTCCTTGAGCAAGCTAATTCACCTGCGGTCGCGCCATTGGCTGACAAGAGATCTCGCGCGGCCGCAATGCACCTCGACAATATACGCTCTGCGCTGGAATGGGCTTCTTCCGAACGCGGCGAAAAGGCGGTGGGTGCTGCGCTCGCAGCCGCAGGCTGCGCACTTGCGAAGGACCCCGAGATCGCCGAGGAACTCGGTGATCCCGAGATCACGGAGGAACTCGGTGATCTTCACAATCAGCTCAGGCAAATTGAAACAGCCTTGCGCGAGGCCGAACGGCAACACCTCGACGCACAAATGCAGCTCGCCCACGCCAATCGTATCGCCACCATGGGGCAACTGGCGGCCTCGATCGTCCATGAAGTCAATCAGCCTATTGGCGCGACACTCTTGAATGCACAAGCCGCTTTGCGCTGGCTCGCCGCTTCTCCGCCAAACCTGGACAGCGCCAGGCAGTCGATCAACCGCATCATCACCGATGCCAAGCGGGTAACGGACATCATTGGACTGATACATGATCTTGCCAAGAAGGCACCGGCGCGAAAGAAAGGTCTGGAAATCAACGAAGTCATTTTTGAGGTGATCGGACTGACCCGCAGCGAAATGTTAAAGAACCTTGTTTCGTTCCAGACACGACTGGCGCATGGCTTGCCGAGCATTTGGGGGGACCGCGTCCAATTACAGCAGGTGATCTTCAACCTGATCCTGAATGCTGTGGAAGCGATGAGCGAGGTCAGCGAAGGATCGCGCGAGTTGGTGATCAGCACCAGCACGGCCGATTCCAACGGCGTGCTCGTCGCGGTAAGGGATTCGGGCCCGGGTCTGTCTCACACCAGTCCCGAGCTCCTCTTCGAGGCTTTCTATACGACCAAGCCCGGCGGTTTGGGCATGGGGTTGTCGATCTGCCGCTCCATCGTCGAAGCGCATGGCGGGCGGCTTTGGGCGACGCCGAACGAGCCGCGCGGCGCTGTCTTTTGCATGATGCTGCCGGTCGAGGAAGGCTCGATCGAGAACCTGTAATCATGCCGCCCCGTCTCGTCAAAAGGGGCGACTGCGACCGACCGGTCAGCCGCAATTCCAGACCGCTCCGATCGGTGTCCGCGTCCAGCACGGACCAAAGCTGCCGCCATTGTAGCGGCCGTTCGAGATGCCGGGCCGGCCGAAATAGTACTGGTTGCCGTCATAGCCGTAATAGGCGGGGACCGGATCAATATACCAGGGGCGCCGGTTCTGGCGTGCCAACCGCTGCGTCCCATTTTTCTGAACGTAAAGCGGCAGGCTGTTGTTGAGCGGCTGCTGATAACCCGGCAAAAAGCCGTAGCCATGCCAGAGCGGCCGCTTGTGAACTGGCGCCGCTGACGCCACGACCGGCAGCAGCGACAGAACGACAGCAATAGATAGACACATGAGGCGCGACATGGGCGCACCGTAGACCGCCGGCCACAGGAAGGCCATTCAAATTCGAGTGCAAAGTTGTTCGCAGCGTGATGCAGACTTGACAGACAAATCACCCCCGCCCATTCGGCGCGTAAACGTTGCGCAAATCCAGGGGATCGCGGGCGTGGCGGTCGAAATTCAGGCTTTCTTCGACATCCGACAGATGCTTGCGCATCAGGCTGACGGCCGGCGCCACGCGGTGCGCTTCCAACAGCTTGATGAAGGCGCCGTGGTCGTCGTGCCAGCAACTCATGGTGCTCTGGTTTTCGTACAGGCTGACCACCAGCGACGTGCGCGCGACCAATTGCCGGACCAGCCCCGCGAGGATCTCGTTGTTGACGAGGTCACCGAGCAGAATATGAAATTGCCCGGATGAACGGATCGCCTCGCGCAGCCGCCCGTGCATGCGGTGCGTCGTCTCCTCCTCGACATTGCGCCGCAACGGACCCAGCGCCTCACGCGTGGCATCGGTCGCAACGATCCGCGTGATCTCGCATTCGATCACCTTGCGCGCTTCAAAGATGGCGCGCGCCTCCGCCACATCGGGTGCGGCGACAAAGGCGCCGCGGTTGGCGTGCAGCGTGACGAGCCGGTCATACGATAGCCGATTCAGAACCTGGGCGATTTGCCGGCGCCCGATATTGAAGATCTCGCACAGCGTCAGCTCGTTGAGCTTGGTCCCTGGCGGCAGCCGCTGATCGACGATCGACGCGAATATATGGTCGTAGACCTGGTCGAGCCCGACGGCCTTGGGCCGGTTGAGGGCATTGCTCAAGCCGACCAGCTTCGGCGCGGCGGAAGATTTCCTAAGCATCATGCCGGAATAGTGTGCGACAGATTGTGCGCAATCAAGTCCACATATTGAGCAATAAGGATAAATTTATGCCGCACAATATGGCATGGGCTTTGCACCAACCTTGGCGGCAACAAGGGAAGATTATCATGGCGAACAACCCCGGTGTTATCAGCGTCGCGTCCCGCTCACGGCGTCTTCTGCTCGGCGCGCTGGCGCTCGGCCTATTCGCGGCAGGTGCCCCTGCCCGCGCCGAAGACGCAGTGAAAGTATCGCTCAATGCGCCGTTCGACGGTTCCAATGCGGCGTTCTTCCTCGCCGAGGAACGCGGCTATTACGCCGCCGAAGGCATCAAGCCGACATTCGATCCATCCGGCGGATCCGGCGAGGCCGTGACCCGGATCGGCAGCGGCAGTTACGAATTCGGCTTCGGCGACATCAACGTGTTGCTCGACTTCAACGCCAAGAACCCGGCCAATGCCGGCCGCGCCGTTTACATGCTGTATTATCGCTCGCCGCTGTCGATCGGCAGTTTCGCCAAGGCCGGCATTTCCAAACCGTCCGACCTGGTCGACAGGAAGATCGGCGGATCGCTCGGTGACGGCGCCTACAAGCTGTTCCCGGCCTATGCCGCGGTCACCGGCATTAAGGCCGACTCGATCAAATGGTCCTATGGCGATCTTCGTTTGCGTGAATCGATGCTGCTCAAGGGCGACGTCGACGGCATTCTCGGCTTCGACTCGACGATGTATTTCAACCTGGTGCGCCAGGGCATCAAACCCGAGGACATCAAGTTCCTGTACTACTCCGATGCCGGCATGGATATTTACGGCAACGCTATTCTGGCCTCGAAAAAAGTCCTCACCGAGCAGCCCGCGCTTGTGAAAGGTTTTGTGAAAGCGACAGCGCGAGGCTGGCAGGATGCGATCAAGGACCCGAAGGCCGCCATCGCCGCGGTCAAGAAACGGTCGAGTCTGGTGAACGAAGCCATCGAACTGGAAAAACTGGAATGGCTGATCAAGAACCAGCTGGTAACCGCGGAATCGAAAGCCGATGGTCTGGGCGGCGTGCGCGCCGAGCGGTTCGGCAAGTCGGTCGCTACCGTCGCCGATGCGTTCCAATTGCCGAACGTCAAGCCTGAGGATGTGTTCGATCCGGCCTATCTGCCGGACGCCGCGATTCGCCAACTACCCTGATCGCCGGACGTGAGACCCTTTGTCGAAATCTCCGACGTCAGCCTGACCTATCCCGGCGCCGGCGCGAACGCGACGCTCGCGCTCGAGCACGCCACGCTGTCGATCGACAAGGGTGAGTTCGTGGCCGTGGTCGGCCCGTCGGGCTGCGGCAAGTCAACCCTGCTCAAGCTGGTTTCCGGGCTGCATCTGCCGACGCGTGGCGGCGTCATCGTTGCCAACCGGGAAGTCGCCGCACCCATCAGCATCGTCGGCATGGCGTTCCAGAATCCGGTCATGCTGCCGTGGCGCACTACGCTCGATAATATCCTGCTGCCGCTCGAAATCGTCGAACCGCATGCCGGCCGCTTTCGCGCCAATCGCAAGAGCTACGTCGAGAAAGCCTTGGCGCTCCTCAAGGCAGTCGGTCTCGAGGGTTTCGGCGACCGCTATCCCTGGCAGTTGTCCGGCGGCATGCAGCAGCGCGCGTCGCTGTGCCGGGCGCTGATCCACGAGCCCGCCTTGCTGTTGCTCGACGAGCCGTTCGGCGCGCTCGATGCCTTCACCCGCGAGGAATTATGGGCGGTGCTGCGCGACCTCTGGGCAACGCAGCGCTTCACCGTGATCCTGGTGACGCATGACCTGACCGAGGCGGTCTATCTCGCCGACAAGGTCCACGTCTGCTCAAAACGGCCGGGCCGCATCGTGACCACGCGCAATGTCGACCTGCCGCATCCGCGCGACAAATACGCGCCTGAATTCGTGGCGCTGGTCCGTGAGCTTCACAACGGCATCGCCGAGGTGCGGGCGTTATGAACGAAAAGCTCGAATCCGCGATGCCGTGGCTGTTCGTCGCCGGCCTGTTGCTGATCTGGCAACTCGCTTGCGTCGGATTCAGCATCCCGAACTTCATTCTGCCGCGGCCGAGCGTGGTCGCGCAGGCCTTCGTCACCCAATTCAGCGCGATCATGGAGAATTCCTGGGATACGCTGGTGCGTACCGTCGTCGGCTTCGTTCTCGCGGTTGTCCTGGGCGCCCTGCTCGGCATCGCCATCGGCTCGTCGCGGCTGGTCTATCGCGGGCTTTACCCGGTATTGATCGGCTTCAACAGCGTGCCGAAGGTGGCGGTGGTGCCGGTCTTTGTCATCTGGTTCGGCACCGGCACGGTGCCCGCGATCCTGACTGCGTTTTTGGTGTCGTTCTTTCCGATCGCGGTCAATGTCGCGACGGGACTTGCGACCGTCGAGCCGGAATTGCTGGACGTGCTGCGCTCGCTGGGCGCGCGCAAGCGACAAATCCTGATCAAAGTGGGGTTGCCGCGATCCCTGCCCTATTTCTTTGCCTCGCTGAAAATCGCCATCACGCTGGCCTTTGTCGGCACCATCATCTCCGAGACCGTCGCGAGCAGCAGCGGCATTGGTTATCTGATGATGGCCGCGACCGCCAATTTCGACACGCCTTTGGTGTTTGCCGGCCTGTTCGTGATCGCCGCTCTCGGCATCATCATGTACGCGATCTTCGCCGTCGTCGAACAGCGCATGACTTTCTGGGCAAAACGCGGCGACGGATTAATGACGGGATGACACCATGAGCAGCTTCGATCTCGTTATCTCCGGCGGCACCGTCGCAACCGCAGGCGGCGTCACGCGCTGCGATGTCGGCATTTCAGGCGGCCGCATCGTCGCACTGGCTGAACGCCTGATCGGCGGCGAACGTACGATCGACGCCACCCACCGGCTGGTGCTGCCCGGCGGCATCGACGCGCATTGCCATCTCGATCAGCCGCGCGCCAAGGGATTGGCGTCCGGCGGCGCGGTCATGGCGGATGGCTTTGAGACCGGCTCGCGTTCCGCCGCGTTCGGCGGCACCACCACGATCATCCCCTTCGCCATACAGCACCGCGGCCAGTCGCTGCGCGCGGCCGTCGCCGATTATCATCAGCGTGCCACCGGCAATTCCTATCTCGACTACGCGTTTCACATGGTCGTTTCCGACCCGACCGCGGCGGTGCTGGGCCAGGAACTGCCGGCGCTCGTCAAGGCCGGTTATACCTCGCTCAAGGTCTACATGACCTATGAGGCGATGGTGCTGTCCGACCGGCAAATTCTCGACGTGCTGGCGACCGCCCGCGATCTCGGCGCGCTGGTCATGATCCATGCCGAGAATTTCGAATGCCTGACCTGGTTGACCGAGCGACTGGAAGCCGCGGGGAAGACCGAGCCCAAATATCACGCCACCTCCCGGCCGATGGCGGTCGAGCGCGAGGCAACGCATCGGGCGATCACGCTGGCCGAGATTGCCGATGTGCCGATCCTGATCGTGCATGTGTCGGGGCGCGAGGCGGCCGACGAAATCCGCCGCGCCAAGGCGCGCGGCCTCAACATTCGCGCCGAAACCTGTCCGCAATATTTGCTGCTGACCGAAGCCGATCTCGATTTGCCGGATTTCGAGGGCGCCAAATGCATGTGCTCGCCCCCGCCGCGCGACAAAGCCAGTCAGGCGGTGCTGTGGCAGGGGCTGAAGGACGGCCTGTTCGACATATTATCGTCGGACCATGCGCCCTATCGCTTCGACGCCGGCGGCAAGAAGCTGCATGGCATGAAGGCTTCGTTCCGCAAGGTCGCCAACGGACTGCCGGGGCTGGAAACCCGCGCCCCGATTTTGTTTTCCGAAGGCGTGGTGGCCGGCCGCTTTGACATCGAACGTTTTGTCGCGCTCAATTCGGCCAATGCCGCGAAAATCTATGGAATTTATCCGCGCAAGGGCACCATTGCCGTCGGTGCCGATGCCGACATTGCGATTTGGGACCCTGAAAAGAAGGTTGTGATCCGCAACGCCGACCTGCATCATAATGTCGATTACACGCCATTCGAAGGCATGACGGTGCAAGGCTGGCCCATCACAGTGTTGTCGCGCGGCGAAGTCATCTGCGATGGCGGCGTGCTGCATGGCATCAAAGGCCGCGGACAATTCCTGGAATGCGGTCCGCCCGAACCGGTGACGCCGCATACCGGAGGCCTGGCATGGACCTAGGGCTGGCCGGCAAACGTGCGCTGGTGCTCGGCGGCAATCGCGGCATCGGTCTCGGCATTGCCCGGGCGCTCGGTGACGAAGGCGCCGACGTTTTGATCGCCGCGCGCGATACGGAGCGGTTAGCGGCGGCAGCGACCGAACTGCGCGCAACGGCGCGGGGCAAGATCGCCAGTACCGAAATCGATCTGCAAAAATCCGCGGGGCTTGCCGGCTTTGCCGAAGGGATCACAAAATCCTTCGGTCCGATCGACATCCTGATCAACAATACCGGCGGCCCGCCCTATGGCGGCGCCAGCAACCGGCCATTGAATGAATGGCGTGACAGCTTCGACGAAATGGTGGTGAGCATCATTGCGCTGACCGATGCTCTTTTACCCGGAATGCGCGCACGGCGCTGGGGCCGTATCGTCACGGTGATTTCGTCGGGTGTGATGCAGCCTATACCGATCCTCGCGATCTCCAACAGCCTGCGCGCCGCGGTGGTCGGCTGGTCGAAGACGTTGTCGAGCGAAGTCGCGGCCGACGGCGTCACGGTCAACATTCTGGTGCCCGGCCGCATCGATACCGAACGGGTTCGCCTGACCGACGCCGCGGTTGCGGAGAAAGAAGGATTGCCGGTCGAAAAAATTCAGGCGCGGTCATTCGCGGCGATACCGCTCGGACGTTACGGCTCGACGGCAGAAATGGGCGCGGCGGCGGCTTTTATCTGCAGCACCCAGGCCAGCTACATGACGGGGACGATGGTGCGCATCGACGGCGGCATCGTGCGGTCATGGTAAGCGCGCAGGCCTCCTCGCATGAATTGCGGCTCGCCGCGCGGCGGCGTGATTTTTCCGGAATCACCGCCGGTCATGCGCCGGGCTATGTGCAGGCCAATCTCGTGATCCTTCCGGCGCAGGACGCCGCCGACTTCGTCGCGTTCTGCCATGCCAATGCGCAGGCCTGTCCGGTGCTGGCGGTCGGCGAGCCCGGCGACTGGCGTCTGCCGACACTCGGACATGACATCGACGTCCGAACCGATCTGCCGAAATACTGGGTCTATCGAGCCGGCGAGAATACCGAAGGCACAACCGATATTTCCAAACTCTGGCACGACGATCACGTCGCCGTCGCGATCGGCTGCTGGTTCTCCATGGAGGATGCGCTGGCGCGCGCCAATGTGCGGATGCGCCACCTCGAACGCGGCATTCAGGGGTCGTTGTTCCGCACGACACGCGATACCGTCGCGGTTGGCCGCTTCGGCGGCCCGCTGGTGGTTTCGATGCGACCTTTCGCGGCGCGCGATGTCGCGACCGTCAAGAACATCACCAGCCGATTTAGCCGCGTTCACGGCGGTCCGCTGCATGTCGGCGATCCCCAAGCGCTCGGCATTGCCGACATCGCACGGCCGGACTTCGGCGAATTGCTGCTGCCGTTATCAGGCGAAGTCGCGATGTATTGGGCCTGCGGCCTGACCGCGCTCGCCGCGCTGGAGCAATCGGGCATTTCGCATTTCATTACCCATGCTGCCGGGGCCATGCTGGTCACGGATGTGAGAAACGATGAACTCGAAGATTAGGGTGTTCGCATGAATTTGACACGCGCGGCTATTCGGCTGACCGATGCCGGAGCCCGGGTTCTGCTCGATGCAGCTATCGAGCACGCCCGCGCGATGGGCGTGCCACAATGCATCTCTATCGTCGACGAGGGCTGCAACCTCATCGCCTTCATCCGGATGGACGGCGCGCGAATTCTCAGTATTCCCTCATCGCAACGCAAGGCCATGACCGCCGCGACCACGGGCAAGCCTACCGGCGGCATCGATCCCACAATCGAACTCAAACTGGCCATCGCGACCAACGGTGACATGGTCAATCTGCGTGGCGGATTGCCGATCATCGTCGAAGGACAGGTGATCGGGGGTATCGGCGTCGGCTCCGGACACGGCGATCAGGATCATGAAGTAGCGAACGCCGCGCTGGGAAAATTTGCGGGCGCGCTCACGTTCTGATCCGTCCCGCCGGCATCGAAGCCTCGGAACTCGCTCAAAACGCCCATTTTTTCGCCAGCACAACTTGTCTCCTATCGGCAACAGCGCCGCGCAATTTTCAACCAGTGTCGCCCAGTCCAAGCCGAGTGACGTCTAGACCAAGCCGATTTTACCGGACGCACTAAAACGATGGCTCAGATTCGAACGAGGGCCGCATGAACAGACTTGCTGTAGCGATTTTGGTGGCGTCATTTGGCGCCACTTCGGCCTTCACTTCGGCCTTGGCGGCCGATCTCCCCGTGCGGACCTATACCAAGGCGCCGGTCTATGTAGACCCCGGCTACAATTGGACCGGCTTCTATGTCGGTCTCAATGGCGGTTACAGCTGGGGCAACGCGTCGAACACGATCACCACCACGGTGCCGGTGGCTGCGGGGTCGCAGCATATGGATGGCTGGGTATTCGGCGGTCAGGCCGGTTACAACTGGCAGTTCAACAGGAGTTGGGTGTTCGGCCTCGAGGGTGACATCGACGCAACCGGGCAGGATGGCACCGGGTTGTTCGGACCGAGCACGACCGTAACGACGGTGGTTCCTGGCTTCGCCGCCGTGGCACTCCCGACGAGAACGACGACAACCACGGCGACGGGCTCCCTTGAAGAGAAGCTGTCCTGGCTCGCCACCTTCCGCGGCAGGATCGGCGTGCTGCCGACCGATCGCGTGTTGCTGTATGTCACCGGCGGTCTGGCCGTCGGCGAGGTCAAGACGACCGCGGGCGCGACGACAACGACGACCACGGCGCTGAGCTTCGGGACGCCGCCCGGCCCCACTTCCGTGTCCGCGCTCGCTGCCTCCAGTTCCACACAGGCCGGCTGGACCATCGGCGCCGGTGTCGAAGGCGCGATCGGTGGCAACTGGACCGCCAAGCTCGAATATCTTTATGTCGACCTCGGCACCGTCAACAACACGTTCGCCGGCACGGCTCCCTTTGCGCCGATTACCACCAGCGCGCATGTCACCGACAATATCCTGCGGGCCGGCGTGAACTACCGCTTCGGCGGCCCCATTGTGGCGAAGTATTAAGCAAATCAGGCGGCTGGCGCACTTGCCGGCCCTTGCCTCACCGCTTTATCTCCTGAACCGGGTCTCGCAACGACGCGACTAAGCTGTGCTGGAAGCAACAGCGCATCAGGGGTTGACGGAATGCCGGACGATGAAATGAAAAGACTTCGGATCTCAACCGAAGCCTTTCATGAAGATGGTGGCGTTGAGGCCTTTCGCGAAGTTTTCGGCCGCCAGATTCTCGGCATCGAAATCGATCCGCTCGAAGGCCATCCGCTCGATATCAATTTGACGCTGCGCGCGCTGCCGGGTTTCGCCATGGCTGCGGGATCCGTGTCGCCGACGCGCAACCATCACACGACGGCGCTTGTCGATAATGACGATGTCGTCCTTGTCGTGATGCAGAGCGGAACGGGCGAAGTGAACCAGTACGGCCGCGTGGCCATGGTCAACGAAGGCGAAGCCGTTCTCACCGCCAATGGCGCCGAAGCCACCTTCACCGGGCACACCCCGACGCAGGTCATCAATTTCCGGCTCAGCCGGAATCTGCTGACGCCCTATATCAGCGATCTCGACGCGCTGGTGGCGCGGCCGATCCCGAAAGACAATCGCGTGCTGCAGCTTCTGGTCGGCTACGCGACCATGCTGAACAACCAGGCCGAATTGGCGACGCCGGAACTCCGTCACATGGTCGCGACGCATATGCATGGTCTCGCGACCCTGTTGCTGGGAGGCACCGGCGACCTTGAACTGCCCGAACAGGGTTTGCGGGCCGCGCGGCTAAAGGCGGTCAAGGATCATATTCTCGCAAAGATCGCACAACACGATCTGTCGCTTGGTGACGTCGCGCGGAGCCAGCAAATCTCCGAGAGTTATATCCGCCAGTTGCTGGCGGAAACCGGGACCACATTCACGGATTTTGTTCTGGGCGGACGTCTGGCGCGCGCGCATCGCATGCTGCTCGATCCGCACTATGCCGACCGCAGCATCAGCGCGGTCGCTTATGAAGCGGGATTCGGCGACCTGTCGTATTTCAATCGCACGTTCCGCCGCCGCTACGGCGCGACGCCGTCGGATATCAGACGGACCGCGCTGCGTCCAAAGGACGGGTGATTTCACTGCCTCACAGGCGGATTCAAGCCAGCGATTTCCGCATCGCCAGCGTGCGCGCGGCGATCACCAGCGCCAACACCAATAGCGCCGAGGCCAGCAGGAACGGCGCGCCCGGCAATTTCAGCGGTGCCTGCGCGCCGATGAAATAGGCGAAGATCAGGGTAAACAGAAACGGTCCGAGCAGTTGCGACACGCTTTGCACGCTGGTGGTCGCGCCCTGCAACTGGCCTTGCTGATCTGGCGCCACCAGTTGCGTCATCAGCGCCTGGCTCGCCGCGCCCGCGAGACCCCACAGCGCCATCACGGGAATGCCGAGCCAAAACAATAGACCTGTCGGCGCCACACCGAAAATCAGAAAGCCGGCGGCGCCGCAGCCCAGTCCCAGCAGCAGCGCGCGGCGCTCTCCGATGCGTCGCACGATCGGGCCGATACCAGCGCCCTGCACCACCATCGCGCAGACACCAACCAGCGCCAGCGTCAGGCCGACAGTCCTGGTGCTCCAGTCATAACGATAGGTCGCGTACAGCACGAAGGTCGAGGGCAGCACCACGTGCGCGAGCTGGGCGACAAAATTCGCGATCGACAACCCCGCGAGAACCCGGTCGGTCCGCAACAGCTTGAGCGCGCCGAGCGGATTGGCGCTCTTCCAGCGAAACGGCGAGCGGCGCTCGGGCGGCAGCGATTCCGGCAGGATCAGCAATCCATACAGCGTATTGGCGAAGCTCAAGCCGGCTGCGACCCAGAACGGCAATCGCGGATCGGCATGGCTGAGCAGGCCACCGATCGCGGGCCCCACAATAAAGCCGGCGCCGAACGCCGCGCCCACCTTGCCAAACACCGTCGCGCGCCGCTCCGGCGGCGTGATGTCGGCGATATAAGCGAACGCGGTGGAGACGCTGGCCGAGGTGATGCCCGAGATCACCCGCCCGATGAACAACCAGATCAGCGACGGCGCCAGCGCCATCAGGACATAGTCGAGCGCGAGTCCAAAGTTCGACAGCAGCACCACCGGCCGCCGGCCGAAGCGATCCGACAGGCCGCCGAGAATCGGCGAGAAGATAAACTGCATCGCCGCCCAGGCGGTGCCGAACAGGCCGAAGATCCGCGCCGCACTCGCGGTGTCGTTGTCGACAAAACTTTCAACCAGCTTGGGCAGGATCGGCATGATCAAGCCGAGCGCAAACATATCGAGCAGGATGGTGACGAAGATGAAGGCCACCGCCGCATTGCGCACCGGCGGCGCGTCGACTTCGGCGCGCGCCTGTTCGGTCACGACGGCCTCTTGCGCTTGTGTGCGAAGGGATTGGCCTTCTCGCGCAGCGAAATGCGCACCGGCGTGCCCGGAAGTTCGAAAAACTCGCGCAGCGAATTGACGAGATAGCGCAGATAGGATTGCGGCACGGCATCCGCGCGCGAGCAAAATAAAATGAAGCTCGGCGGCCGCGCCTTGGCTTGCGTGATGTAATTCAATTTCAAACGACGGCCTGAAACGGCCGGCGGCGGATTGTTATCCACCGCCTGCTCGAACCAGCGATTGAGCGATGCGGTCGGCACCCGCCGGTTCCACACCGCATAGGCTTCCTGGATCGCGGTCATCAGACGGTCGATGCCCTCGCCCATCAGGCCGGACACCGCGACGATCGGCATGCCCTTGACCTGCGGCAACAGGTGGTCGGCGTCGGTGCGCAGCGCCGAGATCAGGCTGGTCTGGCGCCCCATCAAATCCCATTTGTTGACCGCGATCACCAGCGCCCGGCCCTCGCGCTCGATCAAATCGGCAATCCGCAGATCCTGTTCCTCGAACTTGTTCTGCGCATCCATCATCAGCACGACGACCTCGGCGAAGCGCACCGCGCGCAGCGCGTCGGCTACGGATAGCTTTTCCAGCTTTTCCTCGATCCGCGAGCGCCGCCGCAAGCCCGCGGTATCGAACACGCGAAAATCCCGGCCCTGCCAGGTGATTTCGACGGAGATGGAATCGCGGGTGGTGCCGGCCTCGGCGCTGGTCAACAGCCGCTCTTCGCCGAGCAGATGATTGATCAGCGTGGACTTGCCGGCATTGGGGCGGCCGACGATCGCGACACGAATCGGACGCTTGGAGATATCCTCATCGCTCTCGATGATATCGTCATCGTCGAACTCTTCGGATTCCTCGACCGGTTCCGGCATCAAGGCGCGCAGCGAATCGTAGAGATCGCTGAGGCCCTCGCCATGTTCGGCTGATATCTGGACGGGATCGCCGAGCCCCAGCGCGTAGGATTCCATCGCGCCGGCGTCGCCTTGTTTGCCCTCGCTCTTGTTGGCCACCAGAATGACCGGCTTGTTGGCGCGGCGCGCGAAATCAGCAAAGGCGCGGTCGTTCGGCGTCAGCCCTGCGCGCGCGTCGACCACGAACATCAGCGCGTCGGCGAGTGCGATCGCGGTTTCGGTCTGCTCCTGCATCCGCGCGGTCAGCGAGCCCTTGGCGCCCTCGTCGAGCCCGGCGGTATCGATGATCGTGAATTCGAGATCGCCAAGGCGCGCCGCGCCTTCGCGGCGATCGCGGGTGACGCCGGGTTCGTCATCGACCAGCGCGAGCTTCTGCCCGACCAGCCGATTGAACAGCGTCGATTTTCCGACATTCGGCCGGCCGATAATGGCAATCGTGAAGGGCATAAAAGATCCATGCGCGCAGAATGTTCTTTACAACGCGCGGGTCAAAGAAACGAGAGGCTGAAATTAACGCGTGAAGGTACCGCCTGGCAGCGGCGCCGGGAACGGCGCGGCGGATTGTTGCGTCGGCTGCGCGGGCTGCCCGGCGGGGGCGGCAGGGGCTGATTGCGCGGTCGGCTGATCCGGCGGCGGCGCGGTGGTGCGCTGACGGACGATTTTCTTAGGCTTGGGCGCGGGCGGCACGGCCGCGGCCGCATCTCCCTCGGTCCCCGCAGCGGGGGCTGCAGCAGGCTCCGCCGCGGTGTCAGCGGCCGGCGGTTTGCTTTTGGATTTGGCGGCGCGCTTCGGCTTTTCCGGCGGCTGCTGTGGCGGCGGCGCAGCGGCGGCTGCGGCGTTCTGCTGATCGATCTCCTGCTGCGCCGCGCCCTTGTAGAGGCTCTTCGGCACACCCTGTTCCATGCCCGGCACGCCATCGGGGAATACCGGCTTGCGTTCGCCCGCCAGCTTTTTCTTGGTGTCGAGGAAATCAAGCATGTCGCTTGGATCGAAGCTGGAGATGCCACCGCCGGAGCAGCCGGCCAGCGCGCCTGAAAGCGCGATGAGGACGGCAGCAGCTATCAAACGTTGCGAGCGGCGCATGGTCGACTTCTCGTTCAATTCGTTATCCGCCGTCAGCTCTTTGCGACCGGCGGAAGCAAAGCCTGCAGCGCTTCAGCGCGCGAACGCAGGCCCGACGGCGTCTCGCCGTCATTGGCAATCAAATCCAGCCATTTGCGCGCCGCCGAGGTGTCGTTGGCGCGCCAGGCCGACAGTGCGAGCAACTCCCGCGCGCTATGGCGAAAGGTCGCCGTCGGCGTGGTCGAAGCCTCGAGGCGCTGGAGCATGGTGGGGTAGGTCGCGGTCTCCAGCAGCAAGCCGGCGGCGCGAACCTTGGCCAGATCCTGTTCCACCGCGCCGATGCTGCGATCGGCCGAAATATCGTCATACATCTTCACGGCTGCCTGCGGGTCGCGGCTGCCGACTTCAGCCGCTTCACGTAAGCGCGCCAGCATGCGGTAGCCCGAGGGCGCGGTCGCCACCAGCTTGCCAAAGGCCGCTTCGGCCTCCGCGTGCTTGGCCTGGTCGGCGAGTTCGACCGCGGCGTCGAAGGCCTTGCCGGTCTCGACCGCCTTCTGCATTTGCAGATATTCATAGCCGCGCCAGCCGCCCACCGCAGCCACGATCAAGAGCGCGCCGGCGACAATAAAGACCGAGTACCGGTCCCAGATCTGCTTGAGCTGATCCCGACGAACGTCCTCGTCTACTTCATCAAATAATTCAGACACTTAAAGGTATCCCATCCCCGATAGGCCGCCCCGAAACAAGGCTTTGCCCCAAACCCGATCCCCGCGTGGCGGCGGCGATACCCTAGCGATATGGCGGCGGCAAGGCAAAGCCAGCCCTATCAAAGCGTTAACGATGAGCCGACTCCCCGGAACCGGTTCCGATCCCCTAGCTATCCCGGCCCCTCAGCTTTTGGCCTTCATCCCGTAGACGTGTTCCGGCCCCGGGAACGCCCGTGAGCGCACGTCGGCCGCATAGCCCACGATCGCGGCCTCGATCATCGGGCCAAGATTGCCATAGCGGCGGACGAATTTCGGGGCCCGCGGCGACAGCCCCAGCATATCCTCCAGCACCAGGACCTGACCGTCGCAGGCCGCGCTGGCGCCGATGCCGATGGTGGGAATGTCGATGGTTTCGGTGATCTTGCGGGCCAGCGGCTCGGCGATCGCTTCAATCACTACCGAAAACGCACCGGCCTGCGCGACCGCGCGGGCGTCATTCTCGATCGGCTCCCAGCTGCCCTCTTCGCGGCCCTGGGCGCGAAACGAGCCGAGCGTATTGATCGACTGCGGCGTCAGACCGATGTGCCCCATCACGGGAATGCCGCGCTCGCTGAGGAACGCGATGGTCTCCGCCATCCGCTCGCCGCCTTCGAGCTTCACCGCGCCGCAATGGGTTTCCTTCAGGATTCGCACCGCCGCGTGAAACGCCTGCTCCTTGGAGGCTTCATAGGAGCCGAAGGGCATGTCGACCACGACCAGCGCATGCTGCGAGCCGCGCATCACCGCATGGCCCTGCAGGATCATCATATCGAGTGTCACCGGCACCGTGGTCTCGAAGCCGTGCATGACGTTTCCTAAGGAATCGCCGACCAGAATCACGTCGCAATAGCGATCGACCAATGCAGCGGTATGCGCGTGATACGAGGTCAGCATCACGATCGGCTCGGCATTCTTGCGGGCGCGGATGTCAGGCGCGGTCTTGCGCTTGATCGCGGACTGGACTGACATGTTTAAGCTCCTACGACGGGAACGCCGATCACCACCGGATGAAACGCGAAGGCCAGCGCCAGATAGGCGATGATCCCGACGGCCACCGCGATCAGGTCGTTGCCGGGACCGCCGACCGGTATAGGAGGCCCTCCAGCGTCGGCGCGGCGCTTGAGCGAGATCCGGTCGAACACCGCCCAGCCCAGAAACGAGCCGAACAGGATGATCGACCCGAGATCGCCATTGGCGAGCAGATGCGCCGCCGCCCACAGCTTGATGCCCGCGAGCATCGGATGCTTGACGGTCGTGTAGATCCGCCCGCGAATGAAGGACGCCACCACCAGAATGACCGCCGGCAGCATCAACGCCACGGTGATGTGCTTGAGCGCTTTCGGCGGATACCAGACATCGATCCAGCCGGTCGCGCGGTAATGGGCAAAGCCCCAGATGATCAACGCAAGGCCCGCCAGCGACACCAGGGCGTAACCGATCTTGTAGCCGCCCTCACCCATCGCCGCGATCACGCGCGCGCGCCGGTCGCGCTGCGCCGGCAGCGTGTGGATGCCGAGAAACAGCACTAGGCCCAGGATCATCACCAGCAGTCCCATGATGTCCTCCGTTGCAGGGCCGGCTTTGGAGGGATCGGGTACCACTTTAGGGGCGCGGACTGCAATGCGCTAAAAGGCAGAGCCGCACCTCCGCTTAATCAGCAAACGCCTTCCCGGCGGCGGAGAGAACATTGTCAGTGGGTTGCTTGGCGCAGTAGTCGGACAGCGCCTTGGTCTTCTCGGTAAAATTCGCCGGATCGAGAACCGAGGAGTTTTTCTGGTGCCCGAAATAGCCGCTCAACCAGAACAGGAACGGACCGCGATCGGACGCCGGCGTTCGCTGCCAGAACTGCTCACAGCTCATCGTGGAAAAATCCACCGGCTGCACCGCCGGCGTCGCCGCCGATGCCGCCTCGCAGGTGATGAGCATGGCGGCGCAGCATATCGCGATCACGAACTTCATGGCGTTTCTCTCCCGTTGCCCGGTTTTTCCGGATTATATGGGAAGCGGCAATACGCTTACCGATCCCATTTCATAGTGCGCAAAATTCAGGTCTTCTTCCGATCGGCCAGCGCATACACCACCAGGCCGCCGACCAAACATATCACCCCTACGATGTGCGCCTCTTGCACCAGAGGGAACAAGGAGCTCGCAATTTGTGGGCCGAAATAGATACCCACACCCGCGAGCATCAGCGTATTTGCGATAAAACTGGCTTTCATCGCGGTCCCCTCACGGCGTCGCGGACTTCTTGTCCAGCTCGCGATTATCGACATAGCGGATCGCGATCGGGCGGCCGGCGAGTGCGCCGCCGAGACTGTTGGTGAATTTCAGCGGCACGCAGGCGCCCAGCGACGCATTGATCGCCTTGAGGTAGGTATCGCGAACGTCCATCGGCGCACCTGCCGTAGCGAACGTGACACGCGGGGCGCCGATCATGTCGCCGGATCTCTTGAAACTGAAGCGCACCGTCATCTGCATGCCTTCTTTGGCGGAGTCCGCCTGCGGCGGCGTCCAGCAGGAGCGCAACTGCGCAAAGAGGTCGCCGATACTGTCGAGATCGTGGTCGGGCTTCTGATATTTGGGCGCTTCCTCCTGCGACGGCACGGTCTGGATCGTGAGCTGCAGGTTCTCGCCGTAGGGATAATCGATCTCGGGGATACACGGCCCGTGATTGAACACGCTGCAGAAATAGGGCGTGCAGGGCCGCCCATCCAGCACGCTGCAGGGCGAATGCGAAAACGGGACCGGGTTGATTTGATGGCGATGCCGGGCGCTGGCGTTTCCCGCGATCAATGCGGCAATAACGATGAGACCGAACCCGATGCGACGCAGCATGACACGAGCCCTCGGTGGCGACACAACTTCGAGAATAAAATGAGGCGATCAGCGACCGGTATCAAGCCCGGCTGCGTTCACATCCGCGCGTGTTCGTTGGTGGCGCCGCGCTCGAGCATAAACCTAAGCTGTCGTCGCCCGGCTTGACCGGGCGATCCAGTACGCCGCGGCCACGCGGCTATAACGAGAAGGCCCGGCGTACTGGGTCCCCCGCTGGAGCCTGTCATCGCGCGGCGCTACGCGCCGACCCGGTGGCGGAGGACGACAAATGGTGTCGCCTCACGCCTTCTTCTTCACATCCTTGACGCTCGAAAACACGATGCCTTCGGCGCGTTCCTTGGTGTAGCCGAGATAGAACTCGTTCTTGGCCAGAAACACCGGATCACCATCGACGTCGTCGGCGACGCCGGAATTATTGGCGGCCACGAAGGTGTCGAGCTTCTTGCGGTCGTCGGATGAAATCCAGCGCGCCAGTTGAAATTCCGAAACTTCGAATTCAACCGGCAGCGAATATTCCGCATCGAGTCGCGCTTTCAGCACGTCGAGCTGCAATGGGCCGACCACGCCGACCAGTGCCGGCGCGCCGTCGCGCGGGCGGAACACCTGGACCACGCCCTCCTCCGACATCTGCTGCAGGGCTTCCTTGAGCTTCTTGGCCTTCATCGCATCGGTGAGCCGCACCCGGCGCACGATTTCCGGCGCGAAGCTCGGCACGCCCACAAAAGTGAGGTCCTCGCCTTCGGTCAAGGTGTCGCCGATCCGCAGCGTGCCGTGATTGGGAATGCCGACGACGTCGCCGGCAAAGGCCTCATCGGCCAGCGCGCGATCCTGCGCGAAAAAGAATTGCGGGCTTGAGAGCGACATGTTCTTGCCGGTGCGTACCAGCTTGGCCTTCATGCCGCGGGTGAGCTTGCCCGAACACAGCCGCGCAAAGGCGATGCGATCGCGGTGGTTCGGATCCATATTGGCCTGGATCTTGAAGACGAAGGCGCTCATGCGCGGCTCCGCGGCTTCGACCTTGCGCAGATTGCTGTCCTGCGCGCGCGGCGGCGGCGCATAACGGCCAAGCCCTTCGAGCAGATCGCCGACGCCGAAATTGCGCAGCGCGCTGCCGAAATAGACCGGCGTCAGATGGCCCTCGCGAAACGCATCGAGTTCGAACGGCTTGCAGGCCTCCGACACCAGCGCGAGTTCTTCCTTGATCGCGCCGACATCGAGATTGGCGTTGCGGCCGGCAAGATCGGCGATATCGATCTGTTGCGCCGCGCCGGTCTTGGCGCCGCCGCCTTCGAGCAGGCGCACGCCGCCGGTGGCGATATCGTAGGTGCCGAGGAAATCGCGGCCGCGGCCAACCGGCCAGGTCATCGGCGTGGTGTCGAGCGCCAGCGTCTTTTCGATCTCGTCCAGGAGATCGAACGTGTCGCGGCTCTCGCGGTCCATCTTGTTGATGAAGGTGATGATGGGAATGTCGCGCAGACGACAAACCTCGAACAGTTTTCGGGTCCGCGCCTCGATGCCCTTGGCGGCGTCGATCACCATGACCGCGGAGTCGACCGCCGTCAGCGTGCGGTAGGTATCTTCCGAGAAGTCTTCGTGGCCCGGCGTGTCCAAAAGGTTGAACACCTGGCCTTCGAATTCGAACGTCATGACCGAGGTCACGACCGAGATGCCGCGCTCGCGCTCGATCTTCATCCAGTCGGAACGGGTATTGCGCCGCTCGCCCTTGGCCTTGACCTGCCCGGCCAGATTGATGGCGCCGCCGAACAGCAGCAGCTTTTCGGTCAGCGTGGTCTTGCCGGCGTCGGGATGGGAAATGATCGCAAAGGTCCGCCGCCGCGCGACTTCAGCGGCGAGCGGCGAGCGGGACGGCGATTCGGTTGAAAGTGCGAGGTCGGACATCAGTGAGCCCATGGCAGGGAAAGCGGGCCGGATCAAGGAGGATCGGCGCTCTCCATATAAGAATTGCCAAGCCGAACTCCAGCCAAACATCAATCGAGGGAGATAGGCGGCTAGCGCAGCAACAGCACCGCCCAATAGGCCAGCGCGGCGACGCCGGCCGAGGCCGGGATGGTGATCACCCAAGCATAGACGATCGAACTGGCGACGTTCCAGCGCACCGCCGAGACGCGCCGCGCCGCGCCGACGCCGACGATGGCGCCGGTGATGGTATGCGTGGTCGAGACGGGAACCCCGAGCCAGGTCGCGATGAACAGCGTCACGGCCCCGCCGGTCTCGGCGCAAAACCCCTGCATCGGCGTCAGTTTGGTGATCCGCAAGCCCATGGTGCGCACGATCCGCCAGCCGCCCATCAGGGTGCCCATCGCCATCGCGGCCTGGCACGCGAGCACCACCCAGAACGGCACGTAAAAATGCTCGCCAAGTTGCCCCTGCGAGAACAGCAGCACGGCGATGATGCCCATGGTCTTTTGCGCATCATTGCCGCCGTGCCCGAGCGAATACAGCGAAGCCGACGCGAATTGCAGGATGCGGAAGGCGCGGTCGACCGCGAAGGGCGTCGAGCGCGCCGAGGCCCAGGACACGATCGCGACCAGCACCAGCGCTAGCAAAAATCCGACCACCGGCGACAGCACGATCGCGAGCAGCGTCTTGGTCAGCCCGCTCCAGACCGCCGCGGAAAGCCCGGCCTTGGCCATGCCGCCCCCGACCAGTCCCCCGATCAAAGCGTGGGAACTGGAGGACGGAATGCCGAGCGCCCAGGTGATCAGGTTCCAGACGATGGCGCCGATCAAGGCGGCGAAGATCACCTGCACATCGATAATCGCGGGGTCGATGATCCCGGTGCCGATGGTCTGCGCGACATTAAGGCCGAACACCAGGAAGGCGACGAAATTGAAGAACGCCGCCCACAAGACCGCATATTGCGGCCGCAGCACCCGGGTCGAGACGATGGTCGCGATCGAATTGGCGGCGTCGTGCAACCCGTTGAGGAAGTCGAACAACAGCGCGACAGCTATCAATCCGACCAGAACCGGAAGAGCAAGCGTGGCATCCACTGCGCGGCCCTGCCCTATACCTGTTCGATGACGATGCTGTTGATCTCGTTCGCGACGTCGTCGAACCGGTCGGCGACCTTCTCCAGATGATCGTAGATTTCCGCGCCGACGATGAAATCCATCGTGTTGGCGTCGCGGTGCTTGAGGAATAGCTCCTTCAGGCCGATGTCATGGAGATCGTCGACCCGGCCTTCGAGCTTGGTCACTTCCTCGGTGATCGCGGTCAGCATCGCGACGTTATTGCCGATCGATTGCATCAATGGCAGCGCGCGGCCGACCAGATTGGCGCATTCGACCAATAGCGTTCCGATCTCACGCATCGGCGGCTCAAAGCTTCGCACCTCGAACAGAATGACTGCTTTGGCGGTTTGCTGCATCTGGTCGATCGCATCATCCATCGACGTAATCAGATTCTTGATGTCGACGCGGTCGAACGGCGTGATGAAGGTCCTGCGCACCGCGGTCAAAACTTCGCGGGTGATGTTGTCGGCATCGTTCTCGAATTGATTGACGCGCTGGCAGAATACCGGCGTCTCGTCGCCGCCCTTTAACATGCCCTGCAGCGCCAGCGCGCCCTGCACCACCGTCTGGGAGTGCCGGGCGAACAGCTCGAAAAAACGCTCTTCCTTCGGCAGAAAATAGCGAAACCAGCGCAGCATTTGATCGGTCCAACTCGCAGAAAAGGCCAGCCAAAGCCGCCCGTCACAAAACTGTCATAGACCATTTCTCGGGAAAGCGCGTGGGGCGCGGCCGGCGGGACCGGTTCATCCACCGCTTTGTGGGTCAGGCGCGGCTCTGGATTTCGTTCCGATCCAGAGGGTTTTTGGGGCCGATTTTCAAGCCGATCGGCAGCCGGGCAAATTTAGAGCGAGCGCCTGAAAAAATGCGCGATCTCGCCGATCACGCCGCGCCGGAAAGTCAGCACGCAGACCACGAAGATCACGCCCTGGATCACCGTCACCCACTGGCCGAATCCGGCCAGATATTGCTGCATCGCGATGATCACGAACGCCCCAACCACCGGGCCAAACACCGTGCCGAGACCGCCGACCAGCGTCATCAGCACGATTTCGCCGGACATGCTCCAATGCACGTCGGTCAGCGAGGCGTTCTGCGCGACGAAAACCTTTAGCGAGCCCGCGAACCCAGCCAATGTTCCCGACAGGATATAGGCGAGCAGCTTGTACTGGTCGGTCTTGTATCCCAGCGATATCGCGCGCGGCTCATTCTCGCGGATCGCCTTCAGCACTTCCCCGAACGGCGAATTGATGGTGCGGAAAATGATCAGGAACCCGAGCAGGAAGCCCGCGACGATGACGTAATAAAGCACGGTGGATTTGGCGAGATTGAACACCCCGAACAGATAGCCCTGCGGAATACCCTGGATGCCGTCTTCGCCATGGGTGAACGGCGTCTGCAGATAGATGAAATACAGAAGCTGCGACAGCGCCAGCGTAATCATCGCGAAATAAATGCCCTGGCGGCGGATCGCCACTAACCCGGTGATGAGGCCAAGCCCGGCCGCCGCCGCAGTGCCCGCGAGAATGCCGAGCTCAGGTGTGAGACCCCAGACTTTCAGCGCATGCGCGGTAACGTAGCCCGCGGTACCCAGAAACATCGCGTGACCGAACGACAGCAATCCGCCGTAGCCGATCAGAAGGTTGAAGGCGCAGGCGAGCAGCGCAAAGCACAGCGCCTGCATCACGAAGAACGGGTAGAGCCCGCTGAACGGCACAAGCAGCAGCAACACCGTCATGACGCCGAACGCGATCATCTCGTCGCGGATGGTGCGCCCGGTCACCGGCAGGGTATCGTCGGTCAATGCTGTCATATCAGGTCGCCCGTCCCGTCAGTCCCGAAGGCTTCACCAGCAACACCAGCACCATCAGCACGAATACCACGGTGTTGGAGGCCTCGGGATAAAAGTATTTGGTCAGCCCCTCGATCACGCCGAGCGCAAATCCGGTGATGATCGATCCCATGATCGAGCCCATGCCGCCGATCACGACCACCGCGAACACGACGATGATCAAATCAGCTCCCATCAGCGGGCGCACCTGATTGATCGGCGCCGACAATACCCCGGCCAGCGCCGCAAGCCCGACGCCGAGCCCGTAGGTCAGCGTGATCATGCGCGGCACGTTGATGCCGAACGCACGCACCAGCGTCGGGTTTTCGGTGGCGGCGCGCAAATTGGCACCCAGTCTCGTCCGCTCGATCAGGTACCAGGTGAGCAGGCACACGACGAGCGAGAAGATCACGACCCAGCCACGGTAGATCGGCAGGAACATGAAGCCGAGATTCATGCCGCCCTTGAGTTCATCGGGAATGGCATAAGGCAGGCCCGAGGAGCCGAAATAATTCTGAAACACGCCCTGGATGATCAGCGCCAGCCCGAACGTCAGCAACAGCCCGTAGAGATGGTCCAGTCCCGAGAGCCACTGCAGCATGGTCCGCTCCAGGATCATGCCGAAAATACCGACCACGATGGGTGCCACGATCAGCGCGGGCCAGTATCCGATCCCGGCGACGTTGAGCAGGAAGTAGGCGCAGAACGCGCCCATCATATACAGGGCGCCGTGCGCGAAATTGATGATGTTGAGCATCCCGAAAATCACGGCGAGCCCAAGACTGAGCAGCGCGTAGAACGAGCCGTTGATCAATCCCACCAGGAGCTGTGCATAGAGAGCTTGCATATCGATCGATCTTTCGTGCTCAATCCCGTCGTCACGCAGAACGAAACCCGCCGGCACGAGGCCGGCGGGTCGCGGTCACTTCTTCAGCAGCGCACACTTGCTTTCGGCCAGCGGCGTAAACGCCTGGTCGCCCGGAACGGTGCCGACCAGCTTGTAGAAATCCCAGGGACCTTTGGATTCCGAGGGCTTCTTGACCTCGAACAGATAGGCCGGATGGATGGTGCGGCCATTGGGCTGGATTTCGCCCTTGCCGAACAGGGGATCGTCGGTCGGGATCGACTTCATCTTGTCGACGACCTTGATCCCGTCATGCGGATTGCCGCCGAGCGCTTCCAGCGCCTTGAGATAGTGCATCACGCCGGCATAGACGCCGGCATGGACCATGGTCGGCTCCGCGCCATTCTTCATCCGTGCCGAGAACCGCTTGCCGAAAGCCCGGCTCGCGTCGTCCCGATCCCAATAGAAAGTTTCGGTAAAGCTCAGGCCCTGCGCGGTTTCAAGACCGATCGCCTTGACGTCGGTAATGAACAGCAGCAGCGCTGCAAGCTTCTGGCCACCCTTGACGATGCCGAATTCGGCTGCCTGCTTGATGCTGTTGGTGGTGTCGCCGCCGGCATTCGCCAGGCCGATGACTTTCGCTTTCGAGGCCTGGGCCTGCAGCAGGAACGACGAGAAATCCGCGGTGTTGAGCGGATGCTTGACGCCGCCGAGAACCTTGCCGCCATTGGCCGTGATCACCGCCGTGGTGTCGCGCTCGAGGGCCGCGCCGAATGCGTAATCGGCGGTGAGGAAGAACCAGGTATCGCCACCGGCCTTGACCAGCGCCTGCCCGGTGCCGTGGGCCAGCATGTAGGTGTCGTAGGTCCAGTGCACGGTGTTGGGCGAGCACTGCGCGTTGGTGAGATCGGAGGTCGCCGCACCCGAATTGATGTAGACGCCGTTCTTTTCCTTGACGACGTTGTTGACGGCCAGCGCCACGCCGGAGTTCGGCACGTCGACGATGATGTCGACCTTGTCGACGTCGAACCATTGGCGCGCGATATTCACGCCGACGTCGGGCTTGTTCTGGTGGTCGCCGGAGATGACGTCGATCTTCCAGCCCTTGGCGACCAGACCGGAATCTTCGACGGCCATCTGGGCCGCCAGCGTCGAGCCGGGGCCGCCGAGATCGGCGTAGAGACCGGATTGATCGGACAATGAGCCGATCTTGACGGTCTTGTCTTGGGCGAGTGCAGTGCTTGCAGCCGCGAAGCTTAGCGCAGTGCCGAGCAATAATGCGGCAATTCTGGTTTTCATAGCGGTTCCCTCTGTGAGTCCTTCCGGCTGTTCAGACGCCGAGATAGGTATGCAGTTTGTCCATATTGGCTTGCAGCTCCGCATTCGCGAAACCATCGATGATCTTGCCGTGCTCGACAATGTAGAACCGGTCCGCCACAGTCGCGGCGAACCGGAAATTCTGTTCGACCAGAAGGATGGTGAACCCCTCCTTCTTGAGGCGCGCGATGGTGTGGCCGATCTGCTGGATGATGACAGGTGCCAGACCTTCGGTCGGCTCATCCAGCATCAGAAACCGCGCGCCGGTGCGCAGGATTCGCCCAATCGCCAGCATCTGCTGCTCGCCGCCGGACAATTTGGTGCCCTGGCTGTTCAGCCGCTCCTTGAGGTTGGGAAACAGTTCGAAGATCTGATCCAGCGACAGGCCGCCCGAGCGCACCACCGGCGGCAACAGCAGGTTTTCGCGAACGTCGAGACTGGCGAAAATCCCCCGCTCCTCCGGGCAGAACGCGATGCCCATCCGCGCGATCTTGTCCGACGAAGCGCGGATGATGTCCTGGCCGTCGAAACGGATCGCGCCGGTGCGCTTGCCGATGATTCCCATCACCGATTTCAGCGTCGTGGTCTTGCCGGCGCCGTTTCGCCCAAGCAGCGTGACGACTTCGCCGGCGTTCACATCGAAATTGATGCCGTGCAGGATGTGGGATTCGCCGTACCACGCTTCGAGATTCTTGACCGACAGCACCGGCGCACCCGATGCCGGTGCGGAACCTGTCGTGGCGGCATCGGCCGTTTTCAAATCAACCATGCCCGGCCCCCAGATAGGCTTCCTTGACGCGCTCATCCTTGGTCAGGTCGGCATAATTGCCTTCCGCCAGCACATGACCGCGCGTCAGCACGGTGATGATGTCGGAGAAGTTCGCCACCACGCTCAGATTATGTTCGACCATCAGGATGGTGTATTTCGCCGAGATGCGCTTGATCAGTGCGGCGATCTTGTCGATGTCTTCATGCCCCATGCCGGCCATCGGCTCGTCGAGCAGCATCATTTCCGGATCGAGCGCCAGCGTGGTTGCAATTTCGAGCGCCCGTTTGCGCCCGTAGGGCATCTCGACCGCGGGCGTCTTGGCAAATTCGCTGAGACCGACATCGTCGAGCAGTTCGTGGGCGCGGTTGTTGAAGCGATCAAGCACGGTTTTGGAACGCCAGAAGTCGAAAGAGTGCCCGTGCTGGCGCTGCAGCGCGACCCGCACATTCTCAAGCGCGGTCAGATGCGGGAACACCGCCGAAATCTGAAACGAGCGCACCAGGCCGAGACGCGCGACATCCGCCGGCGCCAGCGCCGTGATGTCCTGCCCCTTATAGAGAATACGGCCTGCTGACGGCTTCAGGAACTTGGTCAGAAGATTGAAGCACGTCGTTTTGCCGGCCCCGTTCGGACCGATCAACGCATGAATGCTGCCGCGGCGGACCCGAAGATCGACGTCGCGAACGGCGAAAAACCCCGCGAATTCTTTCGTCAATCCATGGGTTTCGAGAATGAACTCATCGGCCAATCAAATTTCCCCCATCGGCCATCGCCGCGACGCCCCATCGCGGGTGGCAAATTTTTTCTAACCGGCAGGTTTTCCCCGACGTCTTGGAATTCGTCGTGGACCTGCCGCCTCCGGGGCGGAATATGCCGTCAACGCCCCTCCTTACGCAAGGTGGAAAGCTGGGCAGATCAGGCGCCGGTATCGGCCCGGTTTCGGCCTTTAGTCGAATAGCGCCTGCAGTCAGGAGGGAACGTTCCGCGGATCCGGCCGGCGATTTTTCAGAAGGCCGTTCAGGCCATCCGGAAAGCAGTCATTAACGCTGTTTGGATGCAATTTCAGGCCTTCATCAAAAATTTGTCCCGGCGGCCGATGATTGGTTGTTTATGTCGAAATCGATTTTGCAACCCTGGAATTTGCGACTTTGGAATTTGAAAGCGCCAGCGCGACGATCGTCAAATCGATCAAACAGCGTGACCTCCTGAACACGTGGCTGCGGCTATATGCCCGCGAGCAAATACTGCCACGGGTCGCGGAATATGAACCGTCACGAATTGAGGAAGAACTTCCGGACCTGGTGTTTTTCACCGTCCAGAAAACCCAGCCGCCGCGTCTGATGATCGAGAGCGACGGCACCCGGATGTCGATCGCCTATGGCCATAGCGGCAAGGGCAAATATCTCGAGGAATATCTCGGCTCGAGATTGGTGCCACTGGTGATGCCGGTCTATTACGAGTGCCTGAGACGCGCCCTTCCCGTCTATACGATATCCAATGTCGACGACAGTTATGGACGCATGGTGGCCTATGAGCGCCTGCTGCTGCCGTTCTCGGACGGCGGCGATGCCACGCATATCATCGCATCGCTGAAGACCATCTCTGAAGACGGCAATTTCGAAATCAGGAATTTGATGCGGGGCAATGACAACCTGCCGACCACGAAGCTCCGCGCCGTGATCGAGCGCGATCTGTTTCACCGCGCACCCGGCCGTATTCCCGCCGGTGACGTGATCGAATTCAGCGACCGGCCTTTCGACAGCATCGTCGAATTGATCTAGCTGAACTGATTCTGGCGAGCTGATTTATGTCTTGGCCCGCCGGCTACCCGACGCCGCTTCCTTGGCATAAATCTCCGGCTTGAATCCGACCAGCAATTTGCCGCCGAGATCGAGCACCGGCCGCTTGATCATCGAGGGCTGTGCCAGCATCAGCGCGAGCGCCTTGCGTTCGTTCAAGCCTTCCTTGTCGCCATCGGGCAGTTTGCGAAAGGTGGTGCCGGCACGGTTGAGCAGGGTTTCCCAGCCGAGCTCATCGCTCCACTGCTTGAGCTTGTCCTTGGCGATGCCCTCGGTCTTGTAGTCATGAAAAACGTAAGCCACGCCATGGCTGTCGAGCCAGGCACGGGCCTTCTTCATGGTGTCGCAGTTCTTGATGCCGTAGATGGTGACGGGCACGCTTGATCCTCGAGTGAATTTCGTGGGCAAAGTTAGCCCCGCAATGGCCACCGCGCCAGCTGAATGTATTTGCTTTGACCGCGTCCGCGAAGACTCTGCACCAGGACAAAATCCCGGACGTTCCACCGAACGGCTTCGACAGCCTGCCTTGTCAACATTCGGTCGCCATAGAGCAACGTCATATGCGGCTTGAAGCGTGATGTGACGCGGCGAAATCCAACCTTTTTCATCGCCTCTCCAAGCGTTGCGTGGAATGTAAGCAGAGCGACTTCGTCACCGGGATATAAGACCAGTGGCCGGCCATCGTGCTTACGATTAAAACTCATAACACAATCAAACACGACATCGAATGGCTTTGCCAAGATGGCCGCGCCGGCTTGCTTCGCACGTTCAACAACGTCTCTCGGTAAACCGTCAAACGCTCCAACACCATGCAGCGTTAAATGAAGAAGGTTTTTCGCAACTCGTTGTCCTTTCAATCCATTTTCTTCG
This sequence comes from uncultured Alphaproteobacteria bacterium, assembly GCA_963790595.1. Taxonomy (GTDB): domain Bacteria; phylum Pseudomonadota; class Alphaproteobacteria; order Rhizobiales; family Xanthobacteraceae; genus Bradyrhizobium. The sequence goes on from CAWBPE010000027.1 coordinate 223,640, forward strand.
CATAAACCTTCGCGAAGTTTCACGAACTGTGACGCGTTCTCCGCACCAAGGAGCAACGCAAAAAATACGAAATCGATGGCGGACGTAGGCTCGAAACCAGGAAGGGAGAGTTGCTCAGGCATGACAAACACCGCGAACTACGCTAAGAACATATCATGAACATTAGCTATCGCGGCGTGCGCTTGCAAAGGGATCGCAGGCCAATTATGTATATCCCAATTGGATATACATAGGTGTTATCATGGCGAGCTCCACGGTTTTTACCAGCAATCGCAGCCAAGCCGTCCGATTGCCCAAGGCCGTCGCCTTTCCAGACGACGTGCATCAGGTCGACATTTTAAAAATCGGTCGCAGTCGGGTGATCGTGCCGCAAGGCAAGCGGTGGGACGATCTGTAGAAGGCTCGCGACGCGATAGACGATACCGTCGAACGCGGCATGCACACGTCTTGATGCGGCCACTCGCATGCTGACCGAATCCTCGACACGCAATATCATGCAGCCACGTGCATGGAGAAGAAACAGCGTGATGTGCAGAAGATCAGTTACTGATAAGACCACCATCGAAATGACGCTTGGCGCGTTGGACGATGGTGGGAAAAGTCAGCGCGAGGCGCCGATAAATGCGCAGCCATCGAGCTTTTCGACGCGCGTTTGACCGCCATTCGCCAGGCGATAAATGCGGCCGCTTTATCGACGCGCGGGACAACAGCAAAAGGAACAGGCCGACATGAATTGCTACCGACAAGACCAAGCTCCCAAGCGGAATCACCATCATGAAGAACAACATGCGTGAGTAAGTCCACATGAAAGGCTATCAAAGTCCGTTCCGGATCTTATCCCATTCTGGATATACAAATCTACCAGCCGCCTTTACGGCCGCGCCGGAATCTCGAGCCCGCGCTGCACCGCGGGCCGCGCCAGGCCGCGTTCCAGCCAGGCCGGCACGTGCTTGAGCGTGTCGAACCCGACGAGTTCGCGCGCGCCGTAGAAGCCGATCAGGTTGCGCACCCAGCCGAGCAGCGATGTCGGCGATGGTGTAGTCGTCGCCCATGATCCAATCGCCGCCCGGTCGAGCCGCGTCTCCAGCACGCCGAGCAGGCGTTTCGATTTCGTCGACGTAGCGCTCCAGCGGCCGCTTGTCCTCGATCTCCTTGCCGGCGAATTTGTGGAAGAAGCCGACCTGGCCGAACATCGGCCCGATCGCCGCCCATCTGGAAATGCACCCACTGGATGGTCTCGTAGCGCCGCGCCGGATCGGCGGGCAGAAGCTTGCCGGTCTTCTCGGCGAGATAGAGCAGGATCGCGCCGGACTCGAACAGGCCGAGCGGCTTGCCGCCGGGCCCGTCGGGATCGATGATCGCCGGGATTTTGCCGTTCGGATTGAGCGACAGAAATTCCGGCGTGCAGGTTTCGTTCTTGCCGATGTCGATCGGGTGCGGCTCATACGGCAGCCCGATCTCCTCCAGCATGATCGACACCTTCACGCCGTTCGGCGTCGGCAGCGAATAGAGCTGCATGCGGTCGGGATGCTGCGCCGGCCAGCGCGTGGTGATCGGAAACTTGGACAGGTCTGACATTCCTGCTCGCCATGCTCGCTGAAATGATTTTTGTCGTTTGCGCATGATCAGGCCTTTTATCCCTGCCAAGGCAAGTCTTGAAAAGTGAGACCGCTTCCCAGCTACGAGGGGCCGCGATCAACAGAATTTGAACAGCTAAACTTAACAGTTTTACTTGCAAGTTTGACTGTTGACCCTTATGGGGGGCTATGACCGATGCTCCCACCTCGCCTGAACCCGTCGTTGCCGAACTTTCGCTCGCCATCGGGCAGCTGGTCCGCCGGCTGCGGACCGAAGCGAACCCGGATGAATTGACCTGGTCGCAGCTCGCGGTCCTCGCCCGGCTCGACAGGACGGGCGCAATGACGACGGCCGATCTCGCGCGCGCGGAATTCGTGAAGCCGCAATCGATGGGCACCACGCTGGCCGATCTCGAGCAGGCCAAATTGGTCCAGCGCCGGCCTCATCCGACCGACGGCCGCCAGGTGCTGTTCGAGCTGACGATCCACGGCATCGAGGCGCGGCGACAGCGCAGGATCGCCAAGCGGGAATGGCTGCTGGCCGCGATGGCAAAACTCGATCCGGCCGAACAGCAAACCCTGGTCGCCGCCGCTGCGCTGATCAAACGCTTGGCGGAATCCTGATGGCGCACCCGCCACGATATCGCTCAGTCGCAGAATGCATCACGCACCGTCCGATCCTACGAAGGCGAGCGCCGTGACCGTTTCCATTCTCGACCCAAAGACCGCGCTTGATCGTCATCGACCTGCAGAAGGGCATCGTCGCGCTGCCGACCGTGCATCCGATCGGCGATGTCGTGAAGAACGCCGCGCCCTCGCCGACGCGTTCCGCCGCCGCGGCCTGCCGGTCGTGCTCGTCAATGTCGCCGGCGGCGCGCCGGGCCGCACCGAGCAGCCGCGCCGGACCGGCAACGTTTCCCGCCGGATGGACCGACCTCATCCCCGAGCTGGACCGGCAGCCGGGCGACATCGTCGTCACCAAGCGGACATGGGGCGCGTTCGCCAGCACGGACCTCGAAGCACCAACTGAAGGCGCTCGGCGTCACGCAGGTCGTGGTCGCCGGCGTCGCCACCGCGACCGGCGTCGAATCGACCGCGCGCCAGGCCTATGAGCAGGGCTTCAACGTCACGCTCGCGATCGACGCCATGACCGACATGCGCCCCGAGGCGCACGACTACAGCATCGCGCAGGTCTTCCCGCGGCTCGGCGAGACCGGCACGACGCCAGGAGATCATCGATCTTCTCGACACAGGAGCGCCTGACAATGAACTGGCTTCACGATCGTGTCCTACTTCTTCGGCGGCGCCTTTCTCACCAACGCCATTCCGCATTTCGTCAGCGGCGTGATGGGCCGGCCGTTTCAGAGCCCGTTCGCCAAGCCGCCCGGCGAAGGCCTTCCTCCTCGACCGTCAACGTGCTGTGGGGCTTCTTCAACCTCGTCGTCGGCTACGTGCTGGTCTGCCGCGTCGGCGATTTCGACTGCGCGATCGACCGAGCATGTCGTCGCCTTCGGGACTGGGCGTTCTTCTGATCGGCGCTGATCACGGCGCGGCTGTTCGGCCGCTTTCACGGCGGCAATGCTCCCGAGCGAATCGAATGAGGTCCGGTGAAAGGCACCTTCCGCTCGCTGCGCGGCTTCAACTACCGGGTCTGGGCCGGCGGCGCGCTGGTCTCCAACGTCGGCACCTGGATGCAGCGCACCGCCCAGGACTGGCTGGTGCTGACCCAGCTGACCCACAACAACGCGACCGCCGTCGGCGTGGTGATGGCGCTGCAGTTCGGGCCGCAGCTGCTGCTGCTGCCGTTGACCGGCTTTGCGGCCGACCATTTCGACCGGCGCAAGCTGCTGATCGCGCACGCAGGCGGCGATGGGCGCGCTGGCCTTCGGCGCTGGGCCTGCTCACCGTCACCGGGCTCGTGCAGCTGTGGCACGTCTACGTGTTCGCGTTCCTGCTCGGCTGCGTCACCGCGTTCGACTGCGCCGGCGCGCCAGACCTTCGTCGCCGAGCTGGTCGGCGAGGCCGATCTGTCGAACGCGGTGGCGCTCAACTCCACCTCGTTCAACGCCGCGCGGATGATCGGCCCGGCCGTCGCCGGCGTGCTGATCGCCGCGGTCGGCACGGGCTGGGTGTTCCTGATCAACGCCGCTTCGTTCGCCGCCGTGCTCTGTCTCGCTGGCGCTGCTGCGCGTCGACGAGCTGCATGTCGCAAGCCCGGGCGGTGCGCGACGCGCGGCAGCTTCGTCGAAGGCTTTCGCTATGTCTGGAAGCGGCCGGACCTGAAGGCCATCCTGCTCATGCTGTTCCTGATCGGCACCTTCGGGCTCAACTTCCCGATCTTCATCTCGACCATGGCGGTCACCGTCTTCCATGCCGGCGCGGGCCAATACGGCCTGCTGACCTCGATGATGGCGGTCGGGACGGTTGCCGGCGCGCTGCTCGCGGCCGGGCGGGAGAAGCCGCACTTCGCGCTGCTGCTGGTCGGCGCCGCGATCTTCGGGCTCGGCTGCGCGCTGGCCGCGCTCATGCCGAACTACTGGCTGTTCGGCATGGCGCTCGTCGTCATCGGCGTGTCGGCGCTGACCTTCACCAACTCGACCAACAGCCTGATGCAGCTCTCGACCGAGCCGGCGATGCGCGGGCGCGTGATGGCGATCCGTCTGGCGATCGCGCTCGGCGGCACGCCGATCGGCGCGCCGATCGTCGGCTGGGTCGCCGACAGCTTCGGCCCGCGCTGGGCGCTCGGCGTCGGCGCGGCTTCGGGCTTCGCCGCCGCGATCGTCGGCCTGCATTATCTGCGGAAGCACCGTCATCTCAGCATAAGCTTCGACGCTGGACGTCTTCACATCAGCATCGACGACGAGCCCGTGATGGAGGCCTATCAATCCAGCCAACATGTCCGGGCCTAGCTTCGCGTGATTGAGCGCGCCGATCTAATCCCCTCTCACTTACCTCGGCGTGCTGATCGAAGGCGCTGAGCACCGCGAGCGTCATCGCTTCAACGCCGGTCTCGATCGTCGGCTTTGGCACCGGCGCAAATTGCGGGGAATGGTTGGACGGCAATTCAGGTCCGGTGCCGTTCCTGGCCGCCGCGACCCGTTCCGGCTCGTAGACGCCGATGTTGAAAAACATCGAGGGCACGCCGGCATTGACGAATTCGGAAAAATCCTCGCTGGGCGTGAGCGGCGGCGACGGCCTGAACTTGTCGCCGAACGCGGCCTTCAGCGCTTTCGCGGCGGTCGCGACCACCTCGGGATCATTGATCACGGCCTTGGCGCCTTCGGTGATCTTGATCTCGGGCGCGGGCGCATCCGACATCGCAGCCGCGGCCTTCGCGGTGCGCTCGATCCCCGCCAGCATCTTGGCCCGCACTTCCGGCTTGAAGGTGCGGATGGTGCCGCGCAGCAGCACGTCATCGGGAATGATGTTCTCGGCGGTGCCGCCATGGATCGCACCAATGCTAACCACGCCGAATTCGGTCGGATCCTTTTCGCGGCTGATCACGCTTTGCACGTCGACGATGAAGCGCGCCGCCATCATCACGGGATCGACGGTCCGTTCCGGCCGCGCGCCATGGCCGCCATGGCCGTGAAACGTGATCTCGAGGCTGTCGGAATTGGACGAGCCGATGCCGACGCGGTAGCTGACATTGCCGTAGGCGAAGGCGCCGTCATGCAAGGCAAACCCGAAATCGGGCTTTTTGAATCGCGTGAACAGGCCATCGGCCAGCATCGCCTTGGCGCCTGACACGGTTTCTTCGGCGGGCTGCGCGATGAACATCAGGGTGCCGTGCCACTGATCCTTCAAGGCCCAGCAGCGTCTTCGCGGTGCCGACCCAGCTCGCCATGTGAATGTCGTGGCCGCAGCTATGGGCGACAAACGTGTCCTGCCCGTTCCACACGGTCTTGTCGCGGCTGGCATAGGCCAGGCCGGTTTTCTCTTCCATCGGCAGCGCGTCGAGTTCGGTGCGCACCATGATGGTCGGGCCGTCGCCATTTTTATAGATCGCGACCAAACCGGTCTTGCCGATCTTCTCGGTGACCTCAAAGCCGAGCTCGCGCATTTCGGCGGCGAGCCTGGCCGCGGTCTTCACCTCCTGGAACGCGACTTCCGGATGCGCATGGAGTTCCTTGTAGAGCGCATCGAGTTTTGGATAGTCAGCCTCGACCGATTTCTCGATCACCGGCTTGAGCTTGTTAACATCGATTTCCGCATGAACAGGCGCGAGTGTTGCAACGGCGCATAGCGCGGCGGATGCCAGCAGCGGTTTGGAAAATCGGTTCATGGAAGCAAACTCCTTGATCGCCTGGGATGCGCGCATCCCGATCGCTGGCCGAAACGGTGGATCGTTGTTGTTGATGGGACTTGGTGCTTCCGCATAGTGGTCGAACCGCATCGTGAAGGTTGCACGACCCTGGCTCATCGAACGCAAATTATTCACGTAACCGAACATATTCATGAGCGGCACCATCGCATTGATGGCGTTGGCATTGCCGCGCATGTCTTGACCCTGGATCTGGCCGCGCCGTGAATTCAGATCGCCGATGACCGACCCGGTGTAGTCTTCCGGCGTCACCACTTCGACCTTCATGATCGGCTCGAGCAGGACCGACTTGCCCTTTTGCAGCGCTTCGCGGAAGGCCGCGCGCGATGCAATTTCGAAGGCCAGCGCCGACGAGTTGACGTCGTGATACTTGCCGTCGACGAGTTGAACCTTGACGTCCACCACCGGGAAGCCGGCAACGACGCCCGAGCCCATCACGCTGTTGAGGCCCTTTTCAACGCCGGGGATGTATTCCTTCGGAACCGCACCGCCGACGACCTTGGACTCGAACACATAACCGGCGCCGGGCTCATTCGGTTCGACGATGATCGACACTTCGGCGAACTGACCGGTACCGCCGGTCTGCTTCTTGTGGGTGTACTTGACTTCCGCGCGCTTGGTGACGCGTTCACGGAACGCCACCTGCGGCGCGCCGATATTCGCATCGACCTTGTAGGTACGGCGCAGGATGTCGACCTTGATGTCGAGATGGAGTTCGCCCATGCCCTTGAGGATGGTCTGGCCAGACTCCTGATCGGTCGAAACCCGGAATGACGGATCTTCCGCAGCGAGCTTCGCCAGCGCGACACCGAGCTTTTCCTGGTCGGCCCTCGATTTTGGCTCGATGGCAACTTCGACGAGACATTGCGGCAGTTGGCCGTCATCCGAGGTCATCGCATCTTCCCCTACTAGCCGCTTGCCATCATCGAGGCTGACGACAACAGCCGCGTTGGCAATGATGATGGCATCGCCGCCGCTCTCGGCTGGAACTTCCAGCCCACCTTTGACTGCCGTCACCGTCACCGTGCCGTAAGGCAATTCTTTCGCCACCGCCGCGGTGTCGACCGAGCCTGGATCCGGCACGCCGACGGTGACATCGACGATCATGTCATTCGCGGTCTTGCCCACCATCCGAAAGAATCCGACGCTGGAATGGCGGATCGCATCCGAGACCGCCCGCCTCGCCGCCTTGGTGGCATCGCGCCCGTGAACATCAACGCCCATGCCCATTTCGGTGAAACAACGCACACGTGCCATCGGAGTCCTGCTTTCGTTAGAACGAAACAACGCATCACTGATATTTGCGTCGCGCGGCTCAAGTCAATTCACATGAACCGGCGCAGTTCAGCGCCCGGATGATCCCGAACGCAAACCATCCATCAGAATATCGATCAGCCGCAGCGTGCGCGTTTCCCAGCCCGGACTGGTTGAGACACCCATCGCAAAGCTTCCCAAGGCCTGAACCAGATCGAACGGCTCGACATCGGGCCGGATGTCGCCGGCGGCGATCGCTCTCTCAACCAGATCGGCGATGGCTCCCTTCATGAGATCGATGGAGGATTCATACAGCGCGGATGTGCCGCCGGTCATCGAGGCCAGCGCCGGCGCGATCACCTTCTTGGTGGCAATGTAGTCCACGAACAATCGCAGCCATTCGTGCAGGGCTTCTCCGGCCGGACGGGTCTCGAGCAGACGCTTGGCGGCGTCGGCGAGTTGCGTGACCTCACGGCGATAGACCGCTGCGATGATGTCATCGCGCGTTGGAAAATGCCGATAGAGCGTGCCGATACCGACCTCGGCGCGGCGGGCGATCTCTTCCAGACTGACGTTCGGTCCGATCTCGGCGAATGCCAGCTTGGCGACATCGATCAGCCGCTCGCGGTTGCGCAAGCCATCCGCGCGCGGCTTGCGCCCTTCTGCCTCCGCCATCATGCGCGTTTATCCTCGATCAATTAGCTCACCCCTTGATAACCGGAGGATGCCTCCGTACATAATCGGAGCCATCCTCCGTTTATATAGCGGGCTGATGGTACCGCCGCAATCGCGGCGGGTGACCAATCATCAAAGGATTTCATCATGCCCGGACCCTATGGCGCCACTTCTACCACCGACGACGTACTCAAAGGCGTTGATCTCAGCGGCAAACGCATCCTGGTCACCGGCGTCTCGGCCGGTCTCGGGGTCGAAACCGCGCGCACCTTGGCCGCCCATGGCGCGCAGGTGGTCGGCGCCGCGCGCAATATCGACAAGGCGTTCGCGGCCACCGAACAAGTCCGCGCCGGCGCCGCGCCCAACGGCCGACTTGAACTGGTCGAACTCGATCTCGCTTCGCTCAAGAGCGTGCGCGCTTGCGCCGATGCGCTGCTCAAGATCGGAAAACCCTTCGACCTCGTGATCGCCAATGCCGGCGTGATGGCCTGCCCCAAGGGTGTCACCAGCGACGGTTTCGAGACCCAGTTCGGCACCAACCATCTCGGCCATTTTGTCCTCGTCAACCGCATCGCCTCGCTATTCAGGCCGGGCTCGCGTCTCGTGAACCTGTCTTCCGCCGGGCATCGCTTCGCCGATGTCGATCTGGAAGACCCCAACTTCGAACGCACGCCCTATGCGGAATTCGTGGCCTATGGCCGCTCCAAAACGGCTAACGCGCTTTTCGCGGTCGAATTCGATCGCCGCCACAAGGATCGGGGCGTGCGCGCGACCGCCGTCCATCCCGGCGGCATCCGCACCGAACTCGGCCGTCACATGACGCCGGAAGCCATGCAGGCACTGATCGATCAGATCAACGCGACCAATACGAAGGCCGGCCAACCCACCTTCGAGTGGAAGACGATCCCGCAGGGCGCCGCGACGTCGGTCTGGGCGGGTGTGGTTGCTGCGGCCGAAGACGTCGGCGGCCGTTACTGCGAGGATTGCCACGTCGCCGAGTTCGTTGACGGCGGCGACGCCCTCAGCATCCGCGGCGGTGTGCGCCGCTACGCGCTCGACCCCGAACACGCCAGGGCGTTGTGGGCCAGGAGCGAAGCGATGGTCAACGAACGGTTCTGAGTCCAATGCGGCGCTCGCCGGGATTGGCGGGCGCCGCTTCTTTGAGATCACCCTCACGCCTTCGCCGAAACTTCCTCCAGCTTGGCCAGGAATTTCTGCCAGCCGAACTTGGCGCCCTGATAGGCCTGCTCCTGATCCGGCCGGAAGCCCGACTGCTCCATGCGCAAATGCGTCCCCTTGCCCGTCGGCGTCAGCGTCCAGGTCACGACGCTCTCCAGACCATAGGCGGCCCAGGTGTAGGACAGCGTCTTGTTCGGTTCGATCGCCATGACCTGGCAATCGACCGCGCCCCAGTCGGCGGTAAACTTGAAACGGTGATCCATCACAGGCTTGAAGTCGCCCTTCATCAGCCACTCCTCGATCAGATGCGGCTGCGTCAGCGCGCGCCAGATCTTTTCCGGCGGATGCGGCATCTCGCGTTCGATGATGACGGAGCGCGTTTCGGCTGCGACAGTATTCATGGCTACCTCCTTTGAAGTGATCGCGCCTCAGGCGCTTTTTGATTTCTTGGCTGTTTGATTTTCATCTCTTGGGTTTCTTGGAGACGTTCAGCGCGACCGCGGCGCGAATGAGCGCCTTCAACGCTTTCTCGTCGATCTTGCCGCCTTCGAGGATATCGATCGCGCGCCGCATGTTGCCTTCGAGACTGGAATTGAACAGGTGCTGCGGATCGTCCAGAAAAGCGCCCTTCGCGAACGTCAGTTTCACGACGCTCTTGTAGGTCTCGCCCGTGCAGATGATGCCGGCATGCTCCCACACCGGAACCCCGCGCCACTTCCACTCCTCGATCACCTCGGGATCGGCCTCTTTGATCAGCGCACGAACCCGCGCCAGCATCTCGCCGCGCCAATCGCCGAGCTCTTTTATTCTGCCGTCGATCAGCGCAGAGGGAGAGCTAACGGCTTTTGCCGTATGGCTCGCAACGGCCGGTTTGGTAGCGGTCTTTTTGACGACCTTCGCCGTTGACGTTTTTTTCGCAGGCATGCTCATTGATCCATCCTTTTGAGTAAATTTTCGAGACGATCGAACCGGCTTTGCCAGAAGCCCGCCATCTGGCTGGTCCAGTCGATCAGCGGCGCCAGCGTGCCGAGCTGCGCGCTGTAATGCGTCTGGCGGCCTTCATGGCGATCGCGCACCAGCCCGGCCTGCTTCAGCACCCCGAGATGTTTCGAGACCGCCGGTTGCGAAACCCCCGCCCGCGCCGTCAGCGCGCCCACCGTCTGCTCGCCGTCGCGGCACAGCCGCTCGAAGATCCCCCGCCGGGTCGGATCGGCGAGCGTGCGGAACAGGATATCGTGGGGCTGTGGCATTGAAATTCATAACTCGTTGGCTATGGGTTTAATGTATAGCTGGCCAGTTATATGAGTCAATATGGCTTTCTGCCTCGGTAAAAAGATAACCAAAGAGTTATGGAGATCGTAGGGTGGGCAAAGCGTAAACGTGCCCACCATTGGCCACGCCCCCTTGGAATGGTGGGCACGGCGCAAGAGCGCCTTTGCCCACCCTACGGCCGCCGCTGTGGGCGCGGATCTAGGAAAATCGTCATTGCGAGCGAAGCGAAGCAATCCATAGCGCCACACGTGCCGAACGATGGATTGCTTCGTCGCTTTGCTCCTCGCAATGACGGCAAAACACACCCTCGCGTTCTCGCGGCGCAAAGCGCCCGAGTTACACCTGTAGCTCCCGCCCTCCCAACAGAGGGCGCAGGGAATGCCGGGCGCCTGGTGCGCCCGCAGCGGCGTGTGCGAAAGTCGTGAGTAGAAAGCACACGCGTTAGTCAGGTCACACCGGAAACACCCGGCATTCCCCGCGCAATGGTTTACGACTTATTTCGTGCTCTCCCCGGCGATCGGGCTCTTTTGCCACCGTCGCTCCACGGATGCTTCCGCGAAACTTGACGCCAGCGTCGAGGCGTCAGGACCACACGACTTCGCCGTCCGCTTTCGTGCCGCTCGTCAAAGGCACTAACAGCGTCCACCGCATCCCGCACCAACGTCCGTGACGACCGCGAAGCGCCCCTCTTGTGGGACGGGATGGCCACAGATATAGACCGATTTGCATTTTCTGAAAATCAGAATATTTTTCACCGGGATACTGGACTTTGATTTAGTGGACACGCACTTGATTTGCCCGTCGGGTAGATTCCTCGCCGTGAACCCGCTCCGACCTCATCCCTGCGTAACGGCTTCGCCGTTATCGCTGGAGGAGCGGCCTCTTGGCCGCGTCTCGAAGGATGGATGCAACACACGGGCTCGCTGCCATCCTTCGAGACGCATCGCTTTCGCGATGCTCCTCAAGATGAGGACCGTCCTCGCACGCCGGACGGAATTACTTCGCCCGCCTCCAGACAAATTCAAGCGTCACGCCCGACGGCGTACGGGGATTCACGAACCTCATTTCGTCGGCCGAAATGGATGTAACAATACGGCGCTGATTGGGGGCGCCAACAAGATTTGCAAACGTGCTCGTCTCGACGTTGGCGTGGATCGTTCTTGAGGTCTCGTCCACCGTATAAGTGCCGGTATAGGCGATCGATCCCGAAGCGACGGCCATCGCCTCCTCCGGCGACGGGCGGCCGGTGTCATTTGAAGCGTATTTCGGCGTGTCGGTCCGCGTCGTGATGAAGTGAAAGTGGCCATCCGCGGTGTACGTGGCTGCGCCCTGTAAGCTCGGCCGTTGAACCGCGCTGCCATCCTCACGCTTACCGGTGCTCGACACATAAATCCACGTGCCGACCAGTTGATCCCGGAGTGACTTTTCCTGGGCATAGCTATTGGTTACGAACGCAGGGCTTGTCACCAACAGGATCATAGACAGGCCAAGTGCACAGCACCTGTTCATGCAAGCCTCCACTTGATAAAATCGTTACGTGAATACAAAAACCTTCTATTCAAAATATCCCGAGGCCGCGGTCGTGAGCAAGTGCTTCATTGTTACGCCGTCATCGGCGCGGGCTCTGCCTCACCCCTCGCCTCCTTCTTCGCGAACGGCCTGAACGTCAACGCAATCAGGAACGCGCCCAGCCCCACCGCGAACGAGCCGATATAGAGCCACGCGTAACTGGCAAAGGTGTCATAGATCAAACCGCCGGCGACCGGCCCTGTCGCCATGCCCAGACTGCCGGCCATCGCGGTGCCGCCGATCACCGTGCCCATCATCCGCAGCGGAAAATTCTCGCGGATCAACACCGAATAAAGCGGCATGGTGCCGGCATAGATGAAGCCGAACAACGCCGCGACGGTGTAGAACGCTGCGAGATCGCGCGCGAACACATAGCCGAGCGCGCCGAACGCCTGCGCGAGCAGGCCCGAGACCAGCACCCGCTTGGCCCCGAAGCGATCGCCGAGCAGGCCGAACGCGATACGGCCGCCCATCCCGGCCAGCCCTTCGACGCTGTAGATCGTGACTGCGGCCATCATCGGAATGCCACACGTAACCGCGTAGCTCACGGTGTGAATGATCGGCCCCGAATGCGTGGCGCAACATAAAAAATTCGTCGTGAGCAGGATGATGAATTGCGGCGAGCGCAGCGCTTGCGCGAGCGACATTTCAGGCGCGCTTTCGCCGGCCGCGGCGGCGTCTCCGCTCTCGAGCGCCGGCGGACGGCGCACCAAAAGCGACACCGGGATCATGATCGCGGCGACGACGACGGCCATGATCTGCATCGAGGTGCGCCAGTCATGATGCGAGATCAAGAAGGCCGCGAGCGGCGACATCACCACCGGCGCCATCCCCATGCCCGCCGACACCAGCGACACCGCGAGGCTGCGATGGGTGTCGAACCAGCCGGTGACGCACGCCATCATCGGCGCGAAGATCGCGGCGGCCGCGCCGCCGATCATTACGCCGAACAGGATCTGAAACGCGAGCAAGGACGTCGCGAGGCTGGCCAGCGCAAGACTCGCCGCCAGCACGATCGACCCGGTCAACACCACCGGCAGTGGCCCGAAGCGATCCGACAACGTACCCCAGATCATGCTGGTGAACGCCATCGCGAGAAAGCCGATCGTCATCGCGCTGGATACCCCGGTTACCGACCACCCGGTATCACCCGCGATCACCTGCAGGAACACCGGCAGCGAAAACATCCCGCCGATCGCGACACAGCCGAGCACGCCGCCCGCCGCGACGATCACCCAGCGATAGTAAGGATTGGTCATTTATGGTCTCCCAAATGGCGCGCTCCGGGTGGAAGACGAACGGGATGGGGTGGAACCGACAGGGGGGACGGGTGGGTCAGTAAAATTTTTTGAACGGTAAACTCGGAAGCCGCAGCGCGGCCGCCCAGCGATCCAATTGAACTCGCGCTTTCTACATTATATCAACAACGTTTTGCCGATCACACTTTACAGTTTCAAGCTAAAGCGCGAGCTGCCGCTCTTATCGGATGAAGAATATCACCCGATTGCGCAAGCTCTCGCCAGCCGCATCGAAGGGATAAAAGAGTACAGACTGCGGCATAGCGTTTCGCTCGAGGAGGCAAGGCGGCATTCGTGCGATGACGCTTTGGATTATTATGAACGCTCGACAGGCGTTCGTTTGTTCGACGCAGATGAGCTCTATTGGGTTCAACTGTCCAGGTATGGCCGAACGTGCCCGCGGTGCGGAAAGCGGTTCCGGACGCCCAAAGCAAGGCTTTGCATGGAGTGCGGTTTGGAGCTGCCGGACGGGGAAATAGCCGGACCGGCGGTATTTCCAGGCGTTTAGGGCTTGAGCAGCCCATAGTCCGTAGGGCGGGTTAGCGAAAGCGTAACCCGCCATCACGAGTAATGGTGGATTACGCCTTCGGCTAATCCACCCTACAAGTTACCTCGGATCACTAAGCCGCCGCCGCCTCCCCGACAACGCCCTGCCCCACCCTGCTCCGCACCATCAAATAAAACGCGGCCACATGCGTGATCATCAGCGTGGGCACGTAGATGATCGGGATCGCGTACATGGCGCCCAACTGGCCGGCGACAGCCGGAAGACCGGCCTGGGTCGCGTTGTAATAGGCGAAGAAGATGTCGGAGAACCCCAGGACATTAAAGCCGACGATGAACGCCCAGAACAACGGGCGTATCCGCACCGTCAGCAGCGCCAGAATGGCCAGTACCCCGGTTGCAAAGTCACCATAGGCCGCGAAGGTCGCGAAGGTAGCGGGCAGATTTGGGCCGACGACACCCGGGACCATGAAAACCAGTCCGAAAAAACGAAAACTGTGCAGGGTCGCGATGGCGCGTTGCGCCTCGACCGGGTCCGCTGCTTTGAGCCGGGGCCAGATGTACGCGCCAAAGCACAGCAGCCACGCGACATACCCGAGCAGAAGATGAATTTGGAAGATGGGTTCTACCGACATCTGGTCTTTCCTTCGGATGTTAATTGACGCGATCGCGAGCCAGCGTCGGCTGGCTCGCGGATAAGCTCTGGATGTACGACCGCTTCCCCCCGCCTTGAGCCCGCCGGCTATCCCTGCACTCAGGGATTGGCGAGGAGCAAGCGCAGCGGCAACAGCGGACCGACGGGGATGTATTCGTGATCCATCAGATCCTGCTTGGCCAACGGCAGGGCGTCCATGATCGTATGCGCCTCGGCGACGTCCCTGGTGTCCAGCAGGAAGATGACGCCACGCCCATCGCCCCGCGAATACCATTCGCGAATTTTCCCTCCGAGATAGAGCTGCGCGGTCTGCCGGATTTCAGCCGGCATCACCGCCATCACCTGTTCGCGCGTAACGCCTGCTTTCACGGTGAGGATGACCATCACCGCGGTGACGGTGGGCGAGAAGGCTTGTGCCTGGGCAGTTTGTGCTTGGGGAGTTTGTGTTTGGGCAACGGATGGCGTGGTCATGAATGCAGCACCTGTCAGAGTGAGGGTGAAGGCCAAAGCGAGGTTACGAATTGCTTTCATCGGTCTGGTTTTCCGGATCATGTGATCTTGCGAATGTCAGGAGCTCGACATCAGCGGGGCTCCTGACTTGCCATGCCGATGTACAGCCGCTTCCCCCGATCGACTATCCGGGATAATGTCGATGGGTTATGAAGCAGAACTTCACAATCAGGCAGGGCGCGCTGGATGGCGTCGAGGCGTTCCTCAGCGTGGCCCGGCACCGCAGTTTTCGCAAAGCCGCGGCCGAACTCGGGGTGACGCCGTCGGCGATCAGCCAGGCCGTGCGCACCCTCGAGGCGCGTGTCGGCGCCGCGCTTTTCATCCGCACCACGCGCAGCGTCGGCCTGACCGAAGCCGGCGAACGGTTCCTGGCGCGCGCCAAGCCGGCGTTCGAGGAACTGGTCGCTGCCAGCGGCGCGGCGCGTGACCTCGGGCAGCGGCCGGCCGGACTGTTGCGTCTCACGGTGCCGCCGTCGGTGATGCCGACCGTGCTGGAGCCGCTGATCGCCTCTTTCTGCCGGGCCTATCCCGAGGTCGAGGTGGAGATCGCCGCCAGTGAGGGCCTGGTCGACATCGCGGCCGCCGGATTCGATGCGGGGATCCGGATGGGCCAGTTCATTGCAGCCGACATGATTGCCGTCCCGCTGTCACGGCCCTTCCCGTTCGTGGTGGTCGGCAGCCCCGAATATCTGCGCCAGCGCGGAGCGCCCAAACGGATCGACGATCTGCGTGCGCATGCCTGCCTGCGCCTGCGGCGCTCCAACGGGTCGATCGCGCCCTGGTCGTTTATCAACGGCAATACGCCGATCGAGGCCGTTGTCTCCGGACCGTTCATCGCCCGCGATTATCCGACCATGCTTGGCGCCGCGCTGGAAGATATGGGGCTCGCTCAACTGCCATCGCCGATCGCGGCCGTCTCTGTGAAAGCAGGCAAACTGATCCGCGTGCTGGAGCCGTTCGCGCCGATGGCGCCGGGCGTGTTTCTGTATTATCCGAGCCGCCATCAAATGATGCCGAAGCTGCGGGCCTTCGTCGATCACGTCAAGGCGCACGGACGCGGCCGGCAAAGCTCGAAGCGGTGATCGCACGCGAACGCGCGGTTGCCACGCAGGGTCAGGTGTGAGATAAAGTTAACCGATCTCGTTTTGCAATCAGTTTGGGGAACCCTCATGGCAAAGGTGCGCGTCGCAGGATTTTCTCTCTCCCTCGATGGTTTCGGCGCCGGGCCGGAGCAGAGCCTCAACGACCCGCTCGGCAAGCGGGGCCGGGAATTGCATCAATGGATATTCGGCACGCAGATGTTCCAGGCCATGATCGGCAAGGAAGGCGGCTCGACCGGTGTCGACCACGACTACGCGGCGCGCAGCATGAGCGGCTTCGGCGCCTTCATTCTCGGACGCAACATGTTCGGCCCTATTCGCGGCGACTGGCCGGACGATGCCTGGAAAGGCTGGTGGGGCGACAACCCGCCCTATCATGCGCCGACCTTCATCCTCACCCACCACGCGCGCGATCCCATCGTGATGGAAGGAGGAACCACCTTCCATTTCGTCACCGATGGCATCGAAGCCGCACTCGAAAAGGCCAAGGCGGCGGCCGGCGCACAGGACGTGAAGATCGGCGGCGGTGTCAGCACAGTGCGGCAGTATCTGCAGGCCGGACTGGTGGACGAACTGCATTTTGTGATTTCGCCGGTCGTGCTCGGACATGGCGAGTCGATGTTCCGGGATATCGACCTGCAGGGCCTCGGCTTTCGCGTGACCGAACATGTCGGGACCGAGTTCGCGACGCATGTCGTGCTTGGCAAAGCCGCCGATTGACGAAAATCACGGCGCGCTGAATCAGTGGATCGTCTCGTTGCGCTCGAGCATCGCGACGAATTCAACGATCTTGCGCGCCCTCGTCTCGGCTTTTTTGACGGCGCCGATACGATACAGAATCGAGAAACGGTTTCTGCTGTTCAGCGTCGCAAAAAAGGCGGCGGCCTTTGGGCTTTTATTCAATGCCTTTTGAAGGTCATCGGGAACCTCGGCTGTTTTGGCCGGCGCGTAGGCGCGCTCCCACCGGCCATCCGCCTTTGCGGCTTCGATTTGCGCCAGGCCCGCCGGGCGCATGCGGCCTTCCTTGATAAGCTCGAGCGCGCGCTTGCGGTTCAGCGCCGACCATTTGCTGCGTGGTTTGCGCGGCGTGAAGCGGACGAGCCAATGCGTGTCATCGTATGTGTCGATCTGGCCGTCGATCCATCCATGACAGAGCGCGACATCGATGGCTTCGGCCTTTGTCAGCGTGGCGCTCGTCGCGGTCTTTTTGGCAAACTTAATCCACAGGCCCGCGGCATCGCCGGGCTGTTTGGCAAGCCAGGTTTTGAACTCCCCGGCAGTGGCAAAGCGAAGCACGGACAGACCCGATCGCGTCTCTGGCATCACATGGTTTCCAGCATGGTTGGCGAAGCCTAACCCGCCATCACGCGCGAGACGAGCGGCTCGTTACATATTCCGCTTGGGATTAGACGGCTGCTGCTGGATTTCGACCCGGCTCGGCTCCCAGACTTTCGGTTTGGGTTTTGCTGCAGCCTGCGGCGCGGCGCCGGCTAGAGCTGCAACCGG
The DNA here is from genome assembly GCA_963790595.1 of uncultured Alphaproteobacteria bacterium. Lineage (GTDB taxonomy): Bacteria > Pseudomonadota > Alphaproteobacteria > Rhizobiales > Xanthobacteraceae > Bradyrhizobium. Next base: position 241,063 of record CAWBPE010000027.1, read on the forward strand.
ACGTGCCGCTTGCTGGGTTGCATTGGCCGGGATCGCAGCGGCCGCGCCGGCGTCGAGCAGTTGCGCGGTGGGCGCCGGCTGGTCCAGCCGGCCGGCGCGTACGACCACGGCCACAACTTTCTGCGCCTCGACGTCATAGCTGCATTCATAGCTGACGCGGACCCAGCCCTTTTCCGGATTCATGAAGCGCACGGAATCGCCGCGATAACGGACGACGGCGTCCGCAGGCGATGACGGATCGGCCTGCTGAAAGATGCCGGGCATCGGGCGCGAAACCCAGTCGAAATCGCTCGGCGACTGCGCTTCGATCCGCGGGCCGCAGGCCTCGCTCGCCCTCCCCGCATTCGAGCGCACGCAATTGGCATCGCAGCGCGGCGGGGCGGCAGCGCCGACCGATGCGGCCGATGAAACGCCGCCCGGCGTCGCAACCGGCGGCGATGCCTGCTGCGCATGGGCCGCGCCGAAGCCCAGCACACACACCGCAAAACCGAAAACGCGAACCACTTTGGAAACAGTCATCGTCCGATACCCATCACGCCAACCGGCCGTTGTTATAACCAAGGCGAACAGCGCGGCAATGCCTGCGCACACGTCCGCTTCCATTTCATCGCCCGATTGATGCGTTTGCGCGACACTCCACGCCATCGCTGGACGAAACGGACAATTCGATTGTCGCGCGATCCTCGTTTCCGAGATTGATTGTCACATGACCGACATGAATCTCCTTGCCGGCTTCGACGATGAACGGATTGCCCTGATTGATATTCGACGATCCCGACGTTCCCGACTTGACGATGGAAAACTGGAACCGGCCGGACAGGGCCACCGAACTGGAGACTATTCCCGTCAGTTGCACCGTCTCTTCCGTTTTGCTCTCGCGGATCTCGCAACGGAGCGGACCGGATGAAGCGTGGGCAAGTACTGTCATGTCATGATCCTGCGCGACCGCGCGGCCGTCATTGGCGAACAAACAAGCGGCAAACAAAAATACTGTTGATGCGACGATTGCGTTGGCACGGATACGCCAGCCTTCTCTCTCGATTTTGATAATCATGGCAGGTCTCTCGCCGTATTCTCAGCCTTGATCGCAAACGGCCAGAGCCAATGCCGGGTTACCCCGGCATCGGCTCCAGCGTTCGATCGAAGTCGAAGAAGGGGCACAACGTCGCGCCCCTTCCAGGGTCGATAGCTCGTTTAGTGCTTCAGGCCCTGCACGATGCTGACCGTATTGCCGGCGCCGTTCTGGAAGTAAGTGGCGCTGTTGAAGTTGCCATACTGCCCAACGGTCGCGGTGTTGCTGCCGCCGGTCTGCGTGCCGTTCACGATGTTGCTGTTGCCAACCTGCGTGATCGTGGCGCTCGCCAGCAGGAAGCCGTTCTGGGTCGAGTTGATGAGGTTGTTGTTGCCCATCTGCACCGTGATCAGCGTGTCGCTGGCCGTGACCTGCGTGTTGTTCAGGGTGTTGCCATTGCCGTTCTGGGTGAAGGTCAGGCTGTCGTTGGCAGCACCTTGCGTGTTGTTGATGGTGTTGCCGTTGCCGGTCTGGGCGCCATTGGTCGGAAGACCCGTGGTGCCGATGAAGAACTGCGGACCGCCGGCATAGTCGTTGGTGCCGTTCTGATGGTTGACGACGACGTTGCTGTCACCGGTCTGGGCGACGTTGAACGAGACGTTCGAACCGCCGATCAGGCCCTGCTGCGAGTTCACGCTATTGAGCGAACCCGCCTGGGTCACGGAGAGGCTGGCGAAAGTGCTTTCCTGAAGCGAAAAAACGGTGCCGTTGTTCGACGCACCGGCGCTCGTGCCCTGGGTGATGTTGACGTTGTTGTTGGCGTTCGTGGCTGACGCGATCTGCGTGTTGACCGAAAGGTTGGCGTTACCGGTCTGCGAGATCGAGGCGGTCTGGACGTTACCGGACTGGAAGTTCGAGATCGTGTTGCCGTTGCCGGTCTGGGTGCTGTTCTGCAACGTGTTCGACGAGCCCGACTGGCTGTTGGTCACGCTGTTGTTGGCGCCGATCTGGTTCAAACCGAAATTGTTGGAAGCGCCGCTCTGGGTCGACGTCATCATGTTGTTGTCGCCGGACTGGCCGACGATGGCGGACTGCGCCGAACCGGTCTGCCCCAGGGTCATGACGTTACCCGTGCCGCCGCCCTGCGCGTAAATCACGCGATGGCCGTCGAACGGGGTGGTGCCGGTATTGGTCTGGGTCACGTTGAGGGTGTTGAACGAACCGCCCTGCGAGCCCGACGAGACGTTGGATTCACCGACCTGGCTGATGGTGGTGGTGCTGCTGGTCGCGGTCTGGGTGCTGCTGACCGAGTTGGCCGCACCGTTCTGGGTGATCGCCGCAACCGTATTGCTGCCGCCATTCTGGGTGGCGATCGCCAGGTTACCGCGGCCGTTGCTCTGGGTCTGGTTGATGGTGATGGTGTCGCTCGCCGAGGCTCCGTCCTGGGTGGCATGCGCTTCGTTGGCATTGTTGGTCTGGGTGACAACGATCGCGTTGGTCGCGCCGCCCTGGCTGATGCCGAAGATGTTGTTGTTGCCGCTCTGGGTCAGCGTCGTGGTGCTGTTGCTGGCGCTCTGGTCGATCGCGCTGATCGGGGTGTTGGGCGTGAACTGCAGCGCGTTCTGCTGATCGAACACGCCGTTGTTGTTGCCGGTCTGCGACAGCGTTACGGTGCTGGCGACGCCGGACTGCGTCACATTGGCGACGTTGCCCGAACCGGACTGCACCAGCGAGCCCGGCGCCGGATTGTTCGGCTTGGCGCCCTGGAAGGTGTTGTTGGTGCCCGACTGGGTCACGCTGAGCTGCTCATTGCTGCCGGCCTGAACCAGCGAGTTGCTGATCGAGGGAACCGCGGTCGGGCTGTTGCTGGAGGTGCCGGCAATGTTGCCGTCGCCGGTCTGGTTGATGAAGACCTGGCCGTTGCTGCCGGTCTGATTGATGTTGGTCTGGTTGAGGTCGCCTGCATAGGCCGACGTGACGGCCAGTGCGGCAATGACGCTCACCGAGGCCAACAAAAACTGCTTTTTCATTGAGTGACTCCGTTATCGGGCGGCGTTCTGCCTGCCCGCGCGAGCGCAACCCGTCAGGCCAGTCCCGACACATCGTTAACGCCCCGTTAACACTCAATCATGCCGAAGTATAAATCGCAATGTAATGAAGGTGTAAGCAACGCCATTACTTTAAAATTTAATATATATGAAATATTTTGATGAATTAGCCGTCAGAGCGACGTAATAAAACTGTTTTATACTTGAAGAAACGACGCGCGGTAAATCAGCCTTCCGACTTCTTCGGAACGTTCAACGATTGAACCGGCGTCACGGCGTCGAGCAACCGATAGTTCTCCAGCAATGCGCGGCCGCTGGCTGGATCGGCGAAATTCCAAAGCCCCTTCAACGCGCCCTGCATCACCGTAGCATACACGCCGAGATCGATCGCCTGGCGCACGGCCAGTTGCGTCGGCTCAGTTCGCGTGATGCCGGCTTCGGTCTGCAGTAATTTATTGAGCGAGACGAACTGATAGACGTTGGCCTGAATCGCAATCGAGTAGACCGTCTTGGTGGTCGTGATGCTGGTGAGGATTTCGCCGGTCTGAACCGAGACCACGCGCATCGCGACGGTGACGGTATCCTGGCGGTACTGAACATTGCCGCCGATGTTGAGATAATTCGCGCCCGCGCCGCCGGTGACGACGTTGCCGTCGAAGCCGATAATGCCGCCTTCCAGCAGCAGCCCCGCGAAACGCATCGGCGGCAATGGCCGGGCCAACTCGGCCTCGAATTCGGCGCGCGTCGCGCGGACCAGCTGACGCTCCTGCAACAGATCGTTCAGCCCCGTGCGCTCGTCCACCGTGAACCAGCGGCCGTGGCCCGCGCGCTGCAAGGCATCCACTACAAAGCCGGTCGCGCCTTGCGTGACCGCGCGCGAAAACACCGCGACATTGTCGTTGGGTTCGTTCTTGCCGGTCAGATCGGGGAATTGATAGACCGCGATATCGAGCTTGCGCTTCGGCCGCGGCAAGCCTTCGAGATCGAGCGCCGTCGGCGACGCCGGGGTCAGGATCGGCGCTTCCTCAAGCAGTTCGCGTCCATTTTTTTGCGGAAAGCAGCCGGCCAGCGACAGCGCGGCCGACAGCAACAGGAAACGCACGAAACTCTTCGACATCATCTTACTCAGTTCAAGAAGCCACGCATCAACTACGGTCCGGCACTACGGTCCCGCAGGCACCGTGACGTTGGTGATGGTCTGGCCATCATTGATGCTGATATTGATGTTGCCGCCGACACGCTGATAGGTGATCGTGGTTCCCTCAAAAGAAAACGTGCCGTTCTGCGCGGCATTTTCTCCGAAGATGGCCGTCGTGATCTTGTTCGCGAGCGACGAATAGAGCTGGCTCGTCAATTGCTGCGCGAAGATCTGTCCGGGCGTCAATGCCGCACCGGCGCCGGTCCCGGTGGAGGGCGTCACGGGCTGATGCTGATTTTGTGCCTGGGCATTGTTGAACAGATAGGCGCCGTTCAACGGGTTGCCGCCGAACGTCGGATTGGTCGGCGTATAAACGATGGTGCCGGCCCGCACCGGGTTCAGCATCACGACAAGCAAGGCGCATGCGATCGCACGAATGACGGAGCACCCCTCCGCCGCAAGGACTCCAAAGGCCAACGCGCGTTTCATTTGTGCCCGTACTGCTGGACGGAAACCGGAACCGCCGTTCCGACGACCTTGAGCTGATAGCTCAGGCCCGAGCCGACCTGAAGGTTGCTGATATTGTTGCCATTGCCTTCGACGCTGATCGACGTCGAATTGGAATTGCCGATCTGCGACGTCGTCAGCGTGTTCTGGACGCCGTTTGCGGACAGAACCGATGAATTCTGCGATCCAAACTGGTACTGCGTCGTGACGTTCGAAGTGCCGTTGAGCACAGCGCTCGCATTGTTACCCTGCCCGATCTGCGTGACGGTCGAGGACAAATTAGCGAGCGGAGCCACACTCGGCTGCGGAACCACCTGATTTCCGCTCAGGATATATTTGGACAAATCGGTAAAGGAACTCGGCGCGGAGCCGCTTTGCTGCTGCGCGTGAACGCTCGCACAGGCCATAACAAAAGCACACACCAGCGCGGCGCCAAAAACTTTTAACGCGCGCGCACGTTCGATTTTCACGATGCCGATCCCCAATTTCGAAAACGGACTAACACGTGTCGCACAACAGTTTTGCGACAGCATCCGGGCGATCAATCGTTTTGATTTTTTGGAACCCGAAATGCGCGCATGGAAAAAATGCGATGCGCCGTTCGACAAATCAACTTCAGCGCGCAGACATGACGCGCAAGCAACTGTTATGGTACGACACACATCATGCCCATCCGTCCCATCATCAGGTATCCCGACCCTCGCCTTGCGCTCCCGGCGCATCCCGTGACCGTGTTCGATGGCGCGCTGCGCGATCTCGCCAATGATCTGCTCGAGACGATGCACGCCGCGCCCGGTATCGGCATCACCGCGCCGCATATCGGGATATCCCAGCGGGTCATGGTGCTCGACCTCGATCCCGTCGATGGCGCGCGGACCTATATCAATCCGCAGATGACATGGGCATCGCCCGACATGATCCTGCATCAGGAAGGCAGCGTCTCGATGCCTGGCGTGAACGATGAGGTCACGCGTCATGCACGCGTGCGGATCAGCTATCAAGACATCGACGGCAATATACAGACCGAGGAATCGGAAGGCCTGCGCGCAGTCTGCCACCAGCACGAGATCGATCAGCTCGACGGACTGTTCTGGATCAAGCGATTATCCCGGCTCAAACGCGAGCGGCTGATCAAACGATTTGAGAAGCTGTCGCGGGGCTGAGCGGAGCCCACAGGGCGGAACGCTTGTCGAGACGAGCCCTATGTAGATTGCCGTTGCAAAGTGGATTAGGCTGGTCCCCAACCAAGAAACGAAATGGGAAACGCCATGCCGTCGTCAATCCTAAAAGCCGTTGGCCTGTTGGCCCTTGCGACGCTGCTGATCCCCGCCAATGCGCAATCGCCAGAAACCGTGCCAGGCACTGCACCTGACACGATCGAAGGCCATCTGGCCGCGGGCAAGAATCTCGCCGGCGGACGCGACAACACGCCTGATTTCTACGGCCTGGTGACCGCGATCTGTGTCGCGCCCCAGCGCGGCGCGCCGGCGCCCGACGCCCCTGCCCCGCGCGAAGATCCCAATCGCAAGGCGGCTTACATGGCGCCGAAGAAAGCCTTTGACGATGTCTACTGGATGGGGACCGAAGGCGTCTCCGCGTGGCTGCTCACCTCAAGCGAGGGTTACATTCTCTACGATACGGCCAACGTCTATGACGCCGAGGATGTGTTGGTCGGCGGCATGAAGAAGCTCGGCCTCGATCCGGCGAAGGTGAAATACGTGATCGTTTCGCACGGCCACCGCGGCGAATCCGGCGGCGCCTATCTGTTCCAGTCGCGCTACGGCGCGCATATCGTGACGGCGGATTGGGACCTGATCGAAGGTTCGGTTTATGGATACCCGACCGGCAAACCGAAGCGCGACGTCGTCGCCACCGACGGGATGAAGATCACGCTCGGCGACCGCACGGTGACGCTCTATTTAACGCCGGGACATACGCCGGGAACGATTTCCGGCATTTTTCAGGTCCATGATCATGGCAAGCCGCTGACAGTGGTCTATTCCGGCGGCACCGAATTCAACTTCCCCAACGACGTCGCGCATTTCGATCAATATCTGGCGTCGGAGCGAAAGCTCGCAGCGCTCGCCGTCAAGGCGGGCGCGACCATCATCATCAACAACCAATCCCAGTTCAACGGCGCCGCCGACAAGCTACGGATATTGGCCGACCGGCAAGCCGGGGAACGCCACCCGCTCGACGTCGGCGCGCAAGCGGTGGCGCGCTATTTCAGGATCGAGGACGAGTGCGCCCAGGCGCAGCGATTGAGGGTCATTGCCGGGCAAGGCGGGCATTAGATTGGAAGCTGTTTTTCGTACTCGTCGTATTCGTAGGGTGGGCAAAGCGAAGCGTGCCCACCACTCCAGAATACGGTCTGGCGATAGATGGTGGGCACGGCGCAAAGGCGCCTTTGCCCACCCTACGAGGAACTCGCGACGCCATTAAACCAGTATGGTTTGACGATCATTTGCGCTGCGCCGTGTCGTAGAAAAATGTCTCGGTGGCAATCTTCTCGCCTCGCCAGGTTTGCCATGCCACTTCTTCCTGCTGCAGTTTACCGCCATCCTTGAACACGAAGCTGAAGCGCCAGCGGATCGCCACCTGGTCGCCGTCAACTGCCGGACCTCCCAGCAACTCGGTGACAACGGATTCGCTGCGCGCCAACATCGCAGCCTCCTGCTTCATCAGCGCTTCCTTCCCCCCTTGCCGGGGCGGCGCCTGATTTTCCTGCATCCAGGCGTCCTCGTGATACCAGTCGCGGATGGCGCCGATATGGTCGCCCGAAATCACCTGGACAACGAAAGCTTCGAGGGTGGCTTTGGAAGGCATGATCGGTGCTCCGACGAGGCTCCGATCTTGCAGGCTTAAGTCGGCCCAACGCAAGCGTGCGAAGGGATGTGGTGGATCACGCCTTCGGATGATCTACCCTACGATCTTGAGCCATTTCGCGCTATTAGGGAGGCGGCGGACGATCTTCATTGACTTGGGGTAATTCGAGTGCAGACCGCAGCAATCCTTTGCCACGCTCATAGAGCATTGCCTGGGCGGCCGGAGCCAGAAGGTCGGCGTGCGGCGTAAAATCCGCAAAGTACCTGTTGAACCGAATTGCTCCGCACCCAGGAACCATGCAAGCAGGTTTTCCGTTGGGGCAATGACTGAAGGAGCACAGTCGGCCGAGATAGCGATTGCTTTCCGGTTCGAATAGAAACACGTCGACCTGGTGGCCAACAACGCCGGAGCCGACGCCGGCTTCATAGGCTTCGCGCAAGGCACGATCACGCTTGCGTCGCAACTCGCCGAGACGATGTTGCGAATCGATCCAGAGAGCTATGTCGAGATCGCCGCATTCGTGCCAAACCTCAACGCGCTGTTGGCGAAACTCCCTGAACCTTGGAACTTCCTTCCACAGCGCCTTGGCGACTGAACCGATCACCGCGATCGCCCGCACCTCCGGAAAACCTGCCCAAGCCCTCGCCACCACATCTGCGGCGATCCGGAACTCGCGCTGGCGTGCCAGCATAAAACGGTTTTGTTCCTCTATTTTCGCGCGTCGCATGACCTCACGCCAACAGCTTCATGAAGTTGCGTTTGCGACCGAAGCGCTCCTTGAGCGTCATGACGTAAGCGGCATGTTCCGCGCCGCTACGCAACTTCGCCATCCGTGCGACCAGCTTCGCCGCATCCGCGTAAGCGGAAGCGCCGCCTACGCTCGCCAGTTGATCGACGCGTTGCGCGTAAACTTCAATTGCCTCCTTCGGCTGCGTCGCCTCGCTGGCCCTGGCGAGTTCTTCTTTCAAGGGCAGCGACGCTCCGTGCTTGCGTACCGCGGTCCAGGCCGCGTCGAACATCCTGTCATGCATCCATATCTGGATGACAAGATCTGAAGGGTTATGCCACCGCATTCGCTCTCCGCGAACCTGGCCGGTTTCAAGAAGCTTCACAACACGCTCACGCGCGGCCTCCCCGCCGAGTTTGCGAAGCCGGCTGTATAGCTCGAAGCTCGGCGCCTTCTCGAAAGCGCGCTGCAGACAAGCCTCCGCGTCGCCTTTTCGGGCCGCTTTCGACAGAAGCCCGGCCGTGAAGATCGCAAGCCGCTCGTCCGGGCGCGCGTCTTCGAATAGCCACAAGCCCTCCTCGGCCCGGCGAAGTGCCTCCTCCGCGCGACCGTGCAAAAGGCAAAACTCAGCGAGCTGCAGATAGTCCCACTGGGAGGACAAGTGCTTTGAGCGCAGGGCGATGCGGAGGTCGACGTCACCGGCACGTTCGGCGAAGAAATCGAGAATGCGCATGAGCCGATCATGATCGACGGCGGACTCCTCCTGCCGCGCGGGTTTACCGGAATACGACGGAATCTTTTCCCAGAGCCCGGTGGCAAGACCGCGATATTCGGAGAGTCCGGCCTCACCGAGTGCATCGGCGTACAACGCTACGGCCCCCTCGAAGGTCCCGAAATCGTCCTTCATCTCACGGGCGAAAAGATCGCGCGCAAGCTGTACCGGATCGGGCCGCAGTGCAAGGATTGCGGCGCGGTGGATGTTGCGCGCATGAACAAGCAGTCCACCGCAATGGCCGTCGGAATCGTCCATGTTCTCGATCGCCTGCTCGATCCGGACGAGCGCCCGCTCGGCAAGCTCGCGCGCAAGACCGGCGCGCGCACCTGACGCGAAACCCGCAATGGTGTCGAGCACGGAATCCAAGTTCGCCGCCCACTCCGCCGCTTCATGGTAGTCGATAAAATGCCCTGTGCGCGTTGCCCTGTCGATGTCCTTGCGGAGGCGTGTCATGAGCGTCTTGTCGTCGGTGTGCGTCACGGCCGCAGCGGTGTCGAGCTTGCGGAACAAACCCGGGTCCCGCTCCGCCAAACCCACGATCATTTCGACAAGGGCATCGATACCTTTCTGCTTCAGATGATCCCGAATCCGGGTAAGCGTGCCGACGCCATCGATAGCGTCAGCCCGGAGGGCGTTCACCGTCAGTACGGTGGCCACCAAGTGCTTGCAGAAGCCCCAGTCCTCGAACGCCGGACAAGTGCATTCTCCGTCGAAATTCTTGCCATGCCCCGTCAATTTTACGCGGTAGTCTTCCGTGCCTGCGACCTGCGCCAGCACGCGCCCAGGCTCGACGGCTAGAATCTCAACCTGGCCGTCGCGATGATAGGCCTCGCCGCGCGTGAACACTTTCTCGCCCGCTTGCTCGCGTAATATATCAACGTCGAAGCGGGGAGCTGCCTGGTTGTCATGCATTCGGTCGCAACAACGGTTCAGTTGAATCGTCTCCGGGACAAACAGTATCATACTAAACTGCCCCCCTCACTCCCACTCGATTGTTCGCATTAAATGTAACGGGCTGATTCTCCAGTGCAAAAAAATTTCTCCGCCATAGCCGAAAATTACCGTCGGCAGCGCGAGGGATTGACCGCGATGTCGCTTCAAGCGATCGCAGCTCGGCTTCCGACCGGAATATGGCAAGCGTCGCCGGCGACCTGCCGCGCGTCAGTCGCGCGATATGGACAGCCCCGCGAGAAGCGGCGCGTAGGCGGCGAGCCTGCGGGATACGAACTCGGTGAAGAGCCGCACGCGCTTCGTCTTGCGTGTCTCCCCCTGTGTGAGAAGCCAGAGCGTTCCGTACATGTGCAGGTCGGTGCCCGGCACCCTCACCAGCAGGGGGTCGGCATCTCCGACGAAGCACGGCAGTGTCGTGATCCCGAGCCCTTGCCGTACAGCAGCGATCTGCGCCTCGGCGTCCGTGGTCCTGAACGGAACCCCGGTGGTGCGAACCTCACCCTCGCTGGCCCAATCCGGAATTCCATGAATGCTGATGACGATCCACCGGATGGGATCCGGCGCGCCCGCACGCCACGCGGCTAGTCGATCGCGGGACATGTAGACGCCGCCGAACAGCTCCGGTCCCTTCAGGCCGTGAAGATTGAGCGGCAGGGTTTTGCGGTCGTAGACGACGCGGATCGCGACGTCGGCCTCCCGGTTGGTCAGATTTGCCAGCTCGCCGAACGACAGGATTTCCATCTCGATGTCCGGATGCAGACGCGCGAAATCGGCGAAGTCCGGCATCAGCAGGTGTGTCGCGAGCGGCGGCGCCAGCGTCACCCGCAGAAGCCCGCGCACGCCCTGGTCGCGCCCGAAGACGCGCGTCTCCAGCAGGTGCGACGACGCTTCCATCTGGTCCGCGAACTCGAGGACCTCCTCGCCCGCAGCCGTCAGGCGGTAGCCCGAAGGCAGCTTTTCGAACATCTGCACCCCGAGGCGTTCCTCGAGCTGGGCGATGCGTCGCAGCACGGTCGAGTGGTTCACACCGAGGCGCTCGGCGGCAGCCCGCACCGAGCCTCCGCGCGCGACGGCAAGAAAGTAGCGAACGTCATCCCAGTCGATCATGGTGCAATCCGGCACCATGCGGTGCGCCTTCCAAAGCCCGTATCTAGCACATCGAACACTGGTATGAGCGGAAATCATAGCCTTTGCCGTGAAGCGCGGCCCAATTCCGAGCGGCAGATACCGGATCGTCGCGGCTGGCGTCAGTCGTCCGCCCGGATCGATTTCGCACCACCGATGTGCGCGCTTCCGCACTCAACGCCTGACGCCGGCGGACCTATGTCGGGGTCTCGGGAGCGTCCCCGAACGACCAGAGGCGGAAGCCTGGAAGGAAGAAGTCATGGGAAAGCTTGAAGGTAAGGTTGCAGTCATCACGGGTGGATCGAGCGGCATGGCGCTGGCGAGCGCCAAGCGGTTCGTTGAAGAAGGCGCCTATGTTTTCATCACGGGCCGGAGGCAGGAGGCGCTCGACGAGGCCGTCAAGCTGATCGGCCGGAACGTGACCGGCGTGCGCGGCGACGCGGCCAATCTCGACGACCTCGACCGTCTGTTCGACACGGTCAAGCGGGAAAAGGGCAAGATCGACATCCTGTACGCGAGCGCCGGCATCGGGCGAAGCCGTCCCACTGGGCGAGATTACCGAGCAGCATTTCGATGCGACCTTCGGCCTGAATACGCGCGGCACGCTGTTTACGGTCCAGAAGGCGTTGCCGCTGTTCAACGACGGCGGATCGATCTTCATGACCGGGTCAGTTGCTTCGATCAAAGGTTTTCCTGGTTACAGCGTGTATGCGGCGAGCAAGGCGGCGCTGCACGCATTCGCACGCGGGTGGCTCAACGAACTGAAGGGCAGGAATATCCGGGTGAACGTGCTGCACCCAGGGCCGATCGCCACACCGATGCAGGACCAGGTTCTCACCGAGGAGGCGAAGCGGATGTTCGAATCCCTGATCCCGCGGGGAAAGATGGGTCGTCCCGAGGAAATTGCGGCAGCCGCGCTGTTTCTTGCTTCAGACGATTCGAGCTTCGTGAATGGGGTGGAGTTGTCCGTCGACGGCGGCTTCTCGGCCATCTGAATTCGCGCCGAGCGAAAATGGAGAGATACGATGAGCACCGAAGAGAATGTCCAGTCTGTGAAGAATTTCTTTGCAGCCATGGGCAGCAGCAACGCGCGCGATCTGCTGGCGTTGGCTGCCGAGGATATCGAGTGGATCATTCCGGGCGAAGGCTGGCCGCTGGCAGGCACGCACCGCGGGCACGCGGAGTTGGCGGCTGTGCTCAAGAAGGCGTCCGAAGAGGTGGAAACGCAATACCCGAAGCCCCCCGAATTCGTGGCGCAGGGAGACCGGGTTATGGTCGTCGGCGTCGCTACGGGAAAAATCAAAGCCACGAATAAGCCGTTCAAGGACGAGTGGGTCTTCGACATTACCATTCGAGACGGCAAAGTCGCCCGCATCCAGGAGTACATCGACACGCAAGCCCTGGCGCGGGCCTCGCAGATCGACGCAAGGACCTAGTCAAGTTCGACGTGTGAATCGTGATGGCACGACACGATGTTGTGCCGACCAACATCCATTTCCTGAAAGGGCTCCCACCTATGACTTCCGCTTTAAACGATCATTCGCTTGATCAGATCTTTCGCTCCGCTCGCACCCCCCAAGGATGGGCAGATCGTCCTGTAGGGGACGATCTGGTACGCGAAATCTATGACCTCCTGAAATGGGGCCCGACATCCGCGAACAGCAGCCCCGCGCGGTTTGTCTGGGTGCGTAGCCCCGATGGAAAGGCAACGCTCGCCGGGCTTGCTGCGGAACCGAATAAGCCGAAGATTCTGAAGGCTCCAGTCACGGTCATTATCGGCCACGATTTGGATTTCGCCGGCGAGCTGCCAAAGCTTTTGCCTCACGCTGCGGAGGTCATGCAGAAATACTTTGCGGCACCAGGCGTGGCCGAGGTGACGGCAATGCGAAACGGAACGCTGCAGGGCGCTTACCTCATCGTCGCTGCGCGGGCGTTGGGACTGGACTGCGGCCCCATGTCCGGCTTCGACAACGCCGGCGTTGATAAGGCCTTTTTCTCTGGCACGCGAATTCAGTCGAACTTCATCTGCAGCATTGGGCACGGCGATCCAGCTTCCGTGTTCCCGCGCAATCCTCGCCTTGGTTTTGAGGAGGCCGGCCGCTGGGCCTAAGTCCAGGCTTCGGAGCGAACAGTGAAAGCGCTGGCTCGTCGAATACCCAATAGTAAAGGAGATCCCGATGTACGACCAATCCAGGCTATCCGAGTTGATCCGGTTCGCCCGCGTAGATGCGGGCGCCACCGTGATCGACGTTTACCCAGGCGACGGCGATTGGACCCGTCTCTTCTCCGACGTCGTGGGACCCGAGGGGCGGGTCTACAGCTTCGTGCCGGCCGAAGTCGCTCACTTCAAGAACGATCCGGTCGGCCGCATGCGGACGCTTGCGAAGGAGGCGGGCCGAAAGAACGTCGAAGCCGTCTCGGCGGACCTCGTGGCGATGCCGGAGGCCACGCAACCAGCTGATGTCCTGTGGCTGCATTTGTTCTACCACGATCTCCACACCGCGCTGATCCAGGCCAGGGGCGCGACGGCGGCCCAATTCAATCGAGCTGTCTACGAGCGGCTGAAGCCCGGTGGGTCCTACGTCATCGTCGACCACGCCGCCGCCACAGGGGCAGGCACGAGCGACGCCCAGTCGCTGCATCGGATCGACCCTGCATCCGTTCGCGAGGAGGTGGAGGCGGCCGGCTTCGTCCTGGACGCGGAAAGCATTATGCTCGCGAACAAGGACGATCCGCACTCGGTCAAGGTGTTCGATCCCTCGATCAAGGGCGAGACCGATCGCTTCGCCTATCGGTTCGTGAAGCCCTGATGGGTCCCGGTGGCGACTTTATGTCGAAGCGCGCGCCGCAAACACCCCCCTCGTTGCTAAAGGCGAGTGTGCCTTCACTCATACGACAATCGAATCAGTTGGCGCGACGAACACAAATATAGCTCCCATTCGCTGAAACTTGCCGCAACATTATACAGTCACATGCCACAGCGGTAGTGTTAACCGACTATCCAAAGGGGAGCATATTTCGAAACTACGTTCACTTTCATGCCGGCGCCCCCTCACTCCCACTCGCTTGTTCAAATCACGCATAGCATATTGAAATTCCTCCGAAATTTTTTCTGCGACCGAACATATTCCGGCGATGGGTCCGCCAAAAAGTTACGCTTTTGATTTTAAAAGGGAAAATCATTGAAAAATATTTTTGTGGTCTCGCTAGCTATCGGCATCATTCGGTCGATTGTAGCACTTCGAAGCGGCCGGCGCCGTGTTCGATCTCCGTCTGCAAAGTACCGTCACCAAACGATTCCAATTAGAAAACGCCGGCGCAATGTCCGGTTTGAATCTGCACTTCGCCGGATAGCGGACATGTGTCAAGTCGCGCTCGCGAACCTCGAATTATTGAATATCCACCGCATAGCGCAGTCGAGCCGAAAAGTCGTGCGGATTGCGTTCTCGGTCGACCAAATGTCCTCTGTGCGCCCTAAGCAGTCAGTCCGACCCAAACCACTTTCGAAGATGTTGCTGTCTAGCCGGCCGATGGATGACTGAGATCGGTCCGCTCCGCGCTGGCCCGCAGCGGACCCAGCGGGGGTTGTGAGCGTCCTAGAAATTGACCACCCTTTCCAGCACCGCGGCGAGATCCTTAGACGTGTAAGGCTTGGACAAATGGCCGAATTCAATCGATCGGTCCGCTGGCAATTCGGCGTAGCCCGTCGCCAGCACGATCGGGAGACTTGGATGGCCGGCCTTGATCCGTTGCCGCAGTCCAAGCTCGCCTGGCAAAGATCGAGGCCAAGCTGATGAAGTGGCATCGCGAGGATGACATCAGCAGGCGTATTTGCGACAATTCCCGGCGTCGGTCCTATTGGGTCGTCGATGCTCAGCATGAAGGCGCCGCCGCCCGAGACATTCAGATCGGGTCGCGACTTTGCGGCATGGCTCGGACTAACGCCCAAGGACCATTCAACTGGCGGCCGGCAAAGACTCGGCGGCATCACGAAGGCTTGAGATTCTGCACTGCGATCGACGTTGATCGTCGGTGCGACCGCGTAAATTGCGATCATGAAGGACGGACTCCTCGTCCATCGGGAATCCCGCACCTTCAACGACAAGAAGATGGCACAGGGGTGGGTCGAAAAGCGCGAGAAAGGAGCTCGACAAGCGGGGCGGCCTCGAGGCCGCCATGGCCACCGATGACGGGCGGAACGAAAATGCGCCCGCCGGCGCTGCCGCCAAAGATCGTCAACTACGTCGTCGATATCATCGATTGGCAGTGGGCATACTCGCTGTCGTGGATCCCCGAGAAGTATCGAGACGACGATCATTACCGTGAGTTTCGACACCTGAAGATTATCGGCAAACTGCTGCGGCCGACCGGCCTAAAAACCGAAGTCGTCCATATTTCGCTGTTACCGAGTTCGGGAATGAGCGAGGAAAGACGAAAGAACTCCAGGCCGATCACTTTAGGCGTGCTCGAACTTCACTCGGATATGATCGATGCCTCGATCGGTATCCCGGCCGACGTCCTGTCACCGATCTTGCAGATGCTGATCGCCAAAAAACTCAGGTTTGTCCAGCTAACTGGTTCGAAATTCTACAGGCGAAACGCCCGTCTCACTGGCCTCCGCCTTGAGATGCGCCTAGCCGACGATGCTTTAATGGAAGCCGTCCTTTGACGGCCCGTCACCCGGCAAGACCTGTTCGCGCCGGCGCTCGCCCAGGCCGGTCTCAAGCGTCGATCTCGCCAATCATCGAGCGATCAAGCGAAGTGCGCCGAGTTCCAGGGCACTCTGTTGATCCAAATCAACGAGGCCGCAGCACAAGACACAACGTTCAGCGGCGGATGCGGAGAAGCCCCGCGTCTCGGGTGTCTCAACTTTGTGACGTCGGCCGATTGGTCTGTATTGCTGTCCATTGCGTGGCCGGACAGCATCAGCAATCGGAATAATAAAACCACGCACGCCGTCGCCACAATTGCAACCATTTTCGTAACGATTGTGAAGGTTCTTATTCGCATCCTCGTTTGTGCGTCAAGATTTCGCACTCTCCCGCGTCTCAGTGAGATCAGAGACTTGGCGGCCAAGTTTTAATGATTGGCATTGCCGATGGATGGGGGCCAATATGGCGTGCGAACCGCGTCGACTGTCGTCCATTGGACTCCGCCGGGGCGCCACGCCGCGGGTACACGTCGGCTGCAAATTTGTCGCGCCGAGATTACTGGCGATCGTCGCACTTGTCGCGGCATCGACGGTTTCAACACACGCCCAGACCAACTGGACCGGACAGTTCACCTCCAACTGGTTCTTGAGCGGCAATTGGGACGCCGGTTTTCCCAGGCAGACGACCGACGGAAACATTAATGCCGTGACGCCGAATACGACTGTCATCAGTGACCCCGGCGCATTGGCCCGCAACCTGACCGTCGGCGCAAACGGGACAGGGATGCTTACAGTCCAGGCCGGCGGGACATTGACCGATCAGTTCGCGACGATCGGCAATCTACCCGGCGGAGGCGGCACGGTGATCGTGACCGGCGCTGGCTCCAGCTGGACGAACGTTAACAGCGTGGTGGTCGGCGGCCTGGGCACGGGCACTCTCATCATTCAGAACGGCGCCTCGGCCGAGGACGGCACCATGGCGAGCAGTACCGGCGGCTCGATTGGACAGTCCGCCGGCTCGACGGGCACCGTAATAGTGACGGGCCCGGGCTCGAGTTGGATCAACGGACCACAAGGCGGGCTCAACGTCGGCGGTTTTGGCACCGGCACTCTCACGATCGCAAACGGCGGCAGCGTCATCGATATCACCCCCCTCTTCACCAACATCGGCAACGGTGCGGGTTCGAATGGCACGGTGACAGTGACCGGCGCGGGCTCCCTTTGGAGCGACATTGCAGGGATTAGGATTGGAAACTCGGGCACCGGCACCCTCACAATTGCAGACGGCGCTCGCGTTGCAGCTGCTGTCACGCTCGCGGCGAACGCGGGTTCGGTTGGAACGCTCAACATCGGCGCGGCCCCAGGCAATCCAGCGGCCGCACCCGGAACGCTCACCGCGTCGAGCATTGCC
Source organism: uncultured Alphaproteobacteria bacterium (assembly GCA_963790595.1). GTDB lineage: Bacteria > Pseudomonadota > Alphaproteobacteria > Rhizobiales > Xanthobacteraceae > Bradyrhizobium. Next base: position 258,234 of record CAWBPE010000027.1, read on the forward strand.
TTTGGGGCCGGCACCGGGACCATCAACTTCAACCACACATCCGCCGACTACGTGTTTGCGCCCGCAATCATTGGAAACGGTACAGTCAATGTATTTGCAGGAAACACCACGCTCACTGCCGCCAACAACTACGGGGGCGCCACGAACGTTAACGGAGGCACGTTGAGGGCCGGCGCACCGAATACGTTCAGTCCGAATTCGCCAGTGGCGGTCGCAGGCGGCGGAATGCTCGATCTCAACGGCTTCAACCAGACCCTTCCCACCCTGACCAATGCCGGCCTCGTGAACCTGGGCACGGGCACCGCGCTGGGCACGACCTTGACAGCGACGAACTACATCGGGACCGGCGGAACGATCAGGCTCAACACGTTTCTCGGCACCGACGGTTCGCCGTCGGACAGGCTTGTCGTCAGCGGCGGCAGCGCGATCGGCAATTCGTTCTTGCACATCATCAATGCGGGCGGTCCCGGCGCCGGGACGGTGGCCAACGGCATCGCGGTGGTACAGACGATCAACGGTGGCACCACCGCGCCCGGTGCCTTCGCACTCGCTGGCGAGGCGCGGGCCGGCTTCTTCGACTATGATCTGTTCCGCGGTGGCGTTGCCGGCAGCAATCCCAACGATTGGTTCCTGCGCTCGACCTTCGTCATCGGGCCGCCGGAGCCGATCGAGCCGCCCGTACCGCCGATCCTGCCGATCGATCCACCGACGGGACCGCTGCCGCCCGGAGTCTATCCGATCATCGGGCCAGAGATCGCGACCTACGGCGTGGTACAGCCGATCGCGCGGCAATTGGGGATGACCACGCTCGGCACCTTGCATGATCGGATCGGCGATACGTTGCCGAACGCGAATACAGGCACGCCGTGTACGTCCGGCGGCGACACGCGGGATACGAATGCGAGCAAGACATTCGCGAAGCCGCAGCCTGACTGTCCATATACCGGCTGGTGGGGCCGGGTCCTCGGCCAGCAGATCAACAACCACTACACGGCCTTCGCTGATCCGCGCGCCTCTGGCGAGTTGCTGGGCTTTCAAAGCGGCATAGACCTGTGGCATGGCGAATGGATGCCGGGTCATCGCGACACCGCCGGCATCTATTTCTCCTACGCCAATGCCGGTGTCGACGTGACCGGTCTCGTCACCAACGCGGCGGTGTCCGGCTATGCGCTGAGCAAGACCGGCAGCCTCAATCTCGATGCCTGGTCGGGCGGTGCCTATTGGACGCATTATGGCCCGAGCGACTGGTACCTCGATGCGGTGGCGCAGGTGACGCGCTATGGAGGCGTGGCATCCACTCAATTCGCCAGCTTTGCGCCCACCGGCTTTGGTTTTCTCACCACGCTGGAGGCCGGTTATCCAATTTCGCTGCCGCGGCTCGGGCCGGGCTTCGTGCTGGAGCCGGAAGCGCAGATCGTCTGGCAGCAGGTGTCGTTCAGTGACGCTAATGACGGCCTGGGCGAGGTCGCGCTCGGCACGACGTCAGGCGCGAGCGGACGGATCGGCCTGCGTGGCCGCTGGACCATCACCAGCGAGAGCGGACAGGTGTGGCAGCCCTATGTGCGTGCCGATCTGTGGCGCGACTGGGGGGCACAGGCGACGACGATCTTTTCCGGCGCCGATCTGGTGCCGCTGCTGGAGCAGGCCACGCGCCTTCAACTAGGTGGTGGCATGAGCGTAAGGATGAATGCCAACGTCAGCTTCTACGCCAATGCCGACTACCAGTTCGCTGTCGGCAACGGCGACGCCGCCAGCAGGAACGGTATCCGCGGAGCCGCTGGGGTGCGATATATGTGGTAAGATCGAGTTGCGGCTTTCGCCGAAGGCAAGCGCCGAGGCGATGCAACGACTTGCGCGCTTGACGCTTAGGGTCGTTTCCTCAGGGATGCGAAATTTGGTCCGCCACCGGCAGCGCATATCGGACATCGAGTGCCTTTAAAATTAAATGCTTGTTGCGCGACACACTTCTACGCCCGCAGGAAATTGGAAAGAGATGCCCCTCACCAACCCTCAAAACCGAACACCAGGTTTCTCTATTTTCTAATCGGGATTGCGGGAGCGCTGGTGGCGCCGGGTTTGCGACAACACTGGAATTTTAATTAGCGGCGCGGATCGGCAGCATTGACCTTCTTCCAGGTCTGATCGGGATCGAACCAAGGCATCCGCGTTACAAGATTAAGTGTATGATTTCCGAGGTCCTTCTGATAAACGGTGCCTACCTGATTGACCAAGAAGGTCATGACGCCGGAATTGCCGTACACCGCCGGATAGGCGACCAGCGCAAAGCCCCGGATCATCTTGCCTTTCACAACGTAGTTAAGTATGCCGCCTGTCGCGTTCGGGCCTTGCTGCGTCAGAATCCGATAATAGTAGCCGTGGTATGGCACGGGACCCAAGCCGTCCTTGTATCCTTCCGCGAAGGCTCTTGCGGAGAGTTCGCCTAGCGGGCTTTGGTCTCCTTCCGGCGACGGCCAGTAGAGACCGTCCTTCTTCCCGGACGTACTGACGATGCGCTGGGCATAAACACCGTTGCCGCCACCGGCGCGGTCCTTCTCAACATATTCATTCTGCGCGTCGACATAGGCGAGGCAGGTCTGAATCGCATCAAGTTCATTTTGTCCGATGCGTCGATACAGGACTTCGAGGCGGCCGGCCGCGGTATCGAACTCCCAGCCACGCTTTTGGCGCGCAAGCGGGATCGGAAATGGAAATTCATCGACGCCAAGAATCATGACGGCCTTGTTGTCGCCTTCGAGCCTGATCGAATGCCTGGCATTGTAAGTTGCGATGAAGTGCAGACGAGTTGCAGCATCGGCCACTTTGTCGCCGGAAAAAGCAATATCCACCCCGCGAAAGCCCAGTACTTTCACAAGTTCCTTCGGGTCATCGGATTTGACCGCGACAGCAAACGCGCTGGCGGCTCCCTCTGGCGTCGAGAAGGACTGCTGCGCGTACGCACATGACGTCCACAAACTGAGTAAGGTTGCAACTGCGGTCAGTCCCGAAAGCCTTCTGCGATTCCGGTAGCGCGAATCAAACATGATCATCATCATTCTCCCGATCGCGTTCCGCCACTCACCAATAATCAAACCAACCGAATTGCCTTTGCCGCGCCACCAGGAGCATAGGCGGCGGTGCGTGTCGTTTTGTAATTTTCCGCTGGCGTTGCGGCTTCGGCTTCCGTTTTTTTGAATCAAATGATTGCAGCTGGTTGGCATCAGACGCCGACAATTGCGCAAATGCGCTCTGCTCACGCGGCTTGGCAGAGGCGATCGTTGACGGCGCCGCGGCGCTTTGTTCCTCACTCGCAATCTGCCGAGAGGTGATAGTCGGGAGATTGGTGTCGTAAACAATGCGCTCCGGCCATTTCCGATCGGAACGAATGCGGATGCTGTAGGAAATCCCGTCAGGCCCGCGTGCGACCGGCCGTTTCGGAAGGCATGCGTCCGTGACAAACAACAGCGCGAGCAATACGCCACCGACATAGAAAAAATATCGCGCGAGAGGCATCTCGCCGCTCCATCTGCCCCCGTCAAGCGTCGATCCGGCCAATCATTGATCGATCACGCGAAGGGCTCTGATGCCCCCGGTTCCAGGACACTGTGTTGATCTAAATCAACGAGGCAGCGGCACGGGGCGCAACCTTCAGCGGCCGGTGGCCGCTCTCCGGCGCACCCTGAAACGCTGGTCCGGCGACCGCCGGATTCGCGTTTTGATTACTGTAGAAGGAGAACAACATGTCACGTCGAACGATCTTTTCGTCGATTGCATCGATCATCGCCGGCATCGCCTGCGTCGCCATAGTTTCCAGTGATGCCTTCGCATATCGTGGTGGGCGCGCCGGTGTTGGCCGTGCCGGCTATCACGGCGGCGTCCATCGCGCCGGTGCGTATCGTGCCGGTGTTTACCGTGGCGCAGCAGTACGTCGTGGCGTTGCGGTAGGCGTTGGAGCTGTTGCCGTCGGCGCCGCTGCCTACGGGGCTTATGGAGCGCAGCGCTGCGGATACTATCCCTATCCAGCTTGCTACTAGTGCGCTCTCGAAAGGATCGTTGCCCGCGTCGCTGGGCGGCGACGCAGCTCCGGATTCGGGAACCGATCCTGTCGTGAGCCCGGCCGGTTCTGATCAACGAAATGTAGCGAACGAGAACGACCGGCGTCAGTGATATTTCCCGGGCGTCATCCTTGGGTGATAGATGCCGTACACTTGGTATGTGACCTTTGAGGTGCAGAAAAGAGGTCTGTTGCCTCGAAGGCGAAGCCCGCGAGCAACCAGAAAATTCGAGACCGAAACAGAAGCGAAGGACTTCGCGCGTGCGAAATTCAATGAGGGATTGATTGTTTACGCCGGCACCATCAACCCTCATTCGCCGAAACAACTGATCCCCTCGAGCAGCATCCCTTCATGGATCGAACACCCGGAAGAACAAGAGATCGCCGACGCAGACCATACTCACGAGCAAAAAAAATAGCAGGCAGGATTGTGGCGGCTTCCGGGTCGCATCGCGGTCTGTCGCATTCCGATCATGCTGGACAGGTGGCTTGCACAACAGAACAGGTCGACCCGACCGAAAACGTCAGCAGCACGTACGTAAATTACGACGATGAATTTGATTCCACTGATTGTTGTTGTGTGTTGCCATTTTGGCACGGGGCTGCGCGACCCACACGCTTAAGGTGCAAACGCGTTTTGGGTTCAGGGATTAAACGCAGCAACGTCGGGGGAATACGCATTTATCTTGAAACAAAAATGGAGAAGATACGATGAAAAAGCTTCTGTTGGCTGGCGTAGGCTTGATCGCATTGGGAATTGTGACGCCGGCATCGGCTGCCGATCTTCCAGCGCGGACCTATAAGGCGCCGCCTCCGGTGCTGACTCCGATGTACGATTGGAGCGGCTTCTACATTGGCGCGAACGGCGGCTGGGGTGAGTCTCGCAATTGCTGGGGCATCGTTCCAGTAGCTGGCGTCGTCATTCCTGACGGCTGCCTCTCCAAGTCCGGTGGCCTTCTCGGTGGCCAGGTCGGTTACCGCTGGCAAGCGGGTCAGGCTGTTTTCGGTTTTGAAGCTCAGGGCGACTGGGCGAACATCCACGGCAATCACGTCAGCATTTTCAATCCGGCGTTTACGACTGGCACCAGCCTTGACGGCCTGGGCCTCTTCACCGGCCAGATCGGCTATGCCTGGAATGCGACGCTGTTGTACCTGAAGGGCGGCGCGGCGGTGACGAGCAACAGCGCCTTCATCGGTAGCACAGCTGCTGGCGTCGGTCTTTTCTCCGCGAGCTCGACCCGCTGGGGTGGGACCGTGGGTATCGGAGGAGAGTACGGATTCAGTCCGAACTGGACAGTTGGTCTTGAGTACGATCACCTCTTTATGGGTGATGCGAACAATTCGTTCTCGGTCGTGAACCCCTTGCTAGCTGGTGCGGCCAATCGGATCAGCCAAGACGTTGATATGGTCACCCTGCGCTTCAACTACAAATTTGGTGGTTACGGGGCACCAGTGGCCGCCCGTTACTGATCTCCCTGATCTCCAGCGAACTTGAGCCCCGGCATCGTCCGGGGCTTTTTTTGAGTCGCGGTTACCGGCTGCCCCATCCTGAATCAACAGGCCCATGCACTTGACTTGAATCAAGCAGCTGCCGGCGGAGCCCCTATTAAAAACCGTCAATCGGGAGCTTTTGTGCGGCATGGCTGGCTCGGCGAAGCATCAGACGGAAGCAAATTGGCGTGCCAGGTGGTTTCCGCCGGCTCGCTGGCTGGCCGAATACCGGTCTTCCGAGCTGTTCAGCGATATGGTGGCCGGGATAACCTTGGCCGCCTACGCGATCCCGGTTTCCCTCGCCTATGCGGGACTTGCGGGCCTGCCGCCGCAAGCCGGCGTCTACGGATACCTGCTGGGTGGACTTGGCTATGCCCTGCTCGGTTCTTCACGTCAGCTTGCGATCGGGCCCACCTCCGCCATTTCGCTGATGATTGCCGCAACCGTAGGGGCGATGGCGGATGGCGACGCGCAACGCTATGCGCAGATCGCAAGCCTCGTAGCCTTTACCGTCGCGGCCCTCTGCCTGTTTGCATGGTTGCTGCAATTGAGCGCGCTCGTGAAGCTGGTCAGCGACAGCATCCTCGTGGGCTTCAAGGCCGGCGCGGGCTTAACGATCGCGATGACGCAACTGCCGAGTCTCCTCGGCGTCGCCAGTGGCGGGCATAATTTTTTCGACCGCACCTGGCTGTTGCTCGGACAACTCGGTCAGATGCAGTACCTCGTTCTCCTGATCGGCCTTGTTGCGATCGGATTGCTCGTGCTGGGGGAGAAATTCCTGCCGGGAAAACCGGTCGCACTCGGGGTTGTCGCGCTTGCAATCGTTGCTGCCACCATGCTGGGATTTCCCTCGCTCGGCGTAGCGACAACCGGGAAAATTCCGGCGGGCTTACCCGCCTTAGCGGGGCCGCCCCTCAGGTTACGCGATGTCGAGGGGATAGTTCCTCTGGCGGCCGGCTGCCTGCTGCTGGCTTACGTTGAAGGTGTCTCCGCTGCCCGCACCTTCGCCGCCAAGCACGACTATGCTTTCGATCCCCGGCAGGAACTGCTTGCTATCGGGGCAGCCAACCTCGCCGCCGCGATGGGACAAGGTTATCCGGTGGCCGGCGGCCTTTCGCAGTCGGCCGTGAACGACAAGGCCGGCGCACGCACGCAGCTGGCGCTGGTCTTTGCCTCGATGACGCTGGCCCTCTGCTTGCTTTTTCTCACCGGCCTGCTTGAGAACCTGCCAAAGGCGGTTCTGGCGGCCGTCGTGTTGACCGCGGTGTACGGCTTGCTGGATTTTCCGGCACTGCTGCGTATGTGGCGCGTGAGCCGGCTGGACTTCTACGCAGCGGTCATCGCTCTTTTGGCGGTGCTGCTGCTTGGAATATTGCAAGGCATTCTGCTTGCCGCACTGGCCTCAATACTTTTGCTGCTTGCGCGCGTGTCGCAACCAAATATTGCGTTTCTTGGCCGCATTCCCGGCACCAACCACTATTCCGATCGGACCCGGCATCCCGAAAACGAAGCTCTGGCGGGCGTCATCGCATTTCGTCCCGAAGCCTCGCTGATCTATGTCAACGCCGATGCGGTGCCCGAAGCGGTCTTTGGCCGCCTGCGTGACGCCGCTCCTTCCGCCATCCGGCTGGCCGTCTGCGACTTGTCGGCATCTCCCTATATGGACCTGGCAGGCTCACGCATGTTGCGCGCGCTTCACGCCGAACTCGCCGACCGTGGCATTTCCTTTCGTATCGTCGGCGCCCGCGGATCGGTGCGCGATCTGCTCCGCGCCGAGGGCATCGAGGACAAGGTGGGACGGCTGGACCGCACCGTGACCCTCGACGGCTTACTCGCTGCCAATCTTCAACTCCGACCTGCTGCTACCCAGGCCCCCGAGAAGCCCGACGTGCCGGCTGGCTTGAGCTAAATCAAGCGCCTCGGGCATCGGCGTGGATTGCTGATGACATTGCATCCAGCTGATACGGCGCAGCGAGCCGGCGGGGCCAGCGTCGGACAGCTTTCCCATGGAGGACGTCATGACCAGCACTTCGGACACCCTGCAAGATTCCCTGGCCGCATCATCGGAAATGGCGCCGCTGCGCGCCAAATGGGGCTGGATCGTTGCTCTAGGTGTGGTTTATGTGATCGCCGGTTTGTTTGCGCTCGGCAGCATGGCGATGGCTACGGCGGCGAGCGTGCTCATCGTCGGCGTCGCAATGATCGTCGCCGGCATTGCCGAAGTGATCAGCTCTTTCCAGATCAAGAGCTGGGGTAAATTCCTGATGTGGGCTCTGCTCGGCGTGCTCTACATCGTTGCAGGTTTCGTGACATTCGAAAATCCACTACTTGCCGCAGTGCTGCTCACGCTTGTGCTGGGCGCGTCGCTGGTCGCCTCCGGCGTTATGCGGATCATCCTGGCGTTCAGCATGAAGCGCGAATCGCCATCGATCTGGGTGGCATTGTCCGGCGTCATCACCCTGCTGCTCGGATTGCTGATCCTTGCGCACTGGCCGATCAACAGCGTCTATATTCTCGGTTTATTTCTCGGCATCGATCTGGTCATGGCGGGGGCGGCTTGGATCGGGATTGGCCTGGGTTTCCGCAGGGGGCCGGCTCCATCACATCTGCCGTTGCCGACCTGATCGCCCTACCTGTTGTCGGTGACTCGTTACGATACTTCAGTTGAAGGAGAACAATTCATGCGCTGGTTCTATCTCGCTGTGATTGTCCTGTTTGCGGCCGCTACGCTCGTCTTTGCGTTGCAGAACTTCGAAATCGTGACTGTGTCGTTTTTCGGATTCAGGCTCCGCGCGCCGCTCGCGCTTTTGACGATTGTCGTTTACGTCCTCGGCGCGGCGACGGGCGGTAGCCTGCTGGCGCTGCTGCGACGATCGTACCTGGAGTCAAGGCACAGCATCATGCGCGCCTCGTGAAACGCCAGACGCGTCTCCATTAATGCCCGCCAAACACCAACGCCTTGAGCGGCAAGACAACCGCCTGCATCCGAAGAACCAGCGCGTGAATGAGAGCCACCGTATCCACGATGTGGAGATAGACCTTCTTCAGCGAACCGATGTCCTTCAATTCAAGCAATTCGTGATGATTGGAATAGACATTGGCGATGCAGCTGCTTCCCGGAGGGACGCCGACCAATGCGCCGTCATAGAGCGGATCGAGCCACGCCAGGACCGTCCCGGGCGGCCCGATCGTTTGCATCTCGGTTAGCTGGTTGGTCCCTGTGATCTGCCCGGCAGCGATCACGTTCTGTATCTTGGTGACAACAAGGGGAATGATTGTCATTGGCTTGCTGATGCAAGTCGCCTCGGCCACCATACCGACCTTGAGGACCTGGGCCTCGATCTGATTGAAACCGGCAAACAGTCTATTCTCTCCGGCGCCCGCCGGAATGAGAATGCCCGCGGCTCTGGTCACCGGCGCCGGCTGAACGATGTCTCCCACTCGAAGCACGAACTGATCGACCCGTCCGTCAACGCCCGCATAGGTCGTCATCTTGTCCAACTCGACCTGAGCCGCGGCAAGCTCGGCTTCCGCACTCGCCTTCTGCGCGGGCAAAACAGCCGTAAGCTTCGTTTGCGCCAACTCCTTGGCCGCCGCCGCGGCATCAACGGTCCCCTGGCGCGTCGCCACGAGTGTCTGAAGCTTCTCTATCTCGCGCGCCGCAACGACATCCGCATTACGCTGCTGTAACTGAGATTTGGTTCGCAATTCATCCCCGGCCTGTTCCAACGCTCCCTTGGCTTCCTGAAGCTTGCCTTCGCTGGCCAGGATGTCGGCCTTCGCCGTCCCCATCGACGCATCCACCTCGACGACATGAAGTCGGGCCCGCTCAAAAGCGGCTTCCTGCCTCGTACTGTCCATCTTGAACAGGGGATCGCCCTTTTTCACTGTTTGATTGTAGTCGACATAGACCGTTTCTACCCGACCACCGACCTCGGGAAATATTGAAATGGTCCGGAACAGCGAGGTCGCATTGCTCGACGACGGATGGTTGTAAAGCACCACCGTAATCAGCAGGATGGTCAGTATCAGGCAAAGGGTAATTCCCCAGCGAAGCTCGTACCAGACCGAGAACAACGTGATCTCCCGGCCGAGGCGCTTGCCCTGCACGAAGCGGCGGAACAAGAAATCCGGAAACAGCGTCAGCATGGAGCACAATATGAGCTCAACCATGAACGGCCTCCTTCTTCGGCCTGGGTTGATCCGCGATCACGACCTCGGGCGAAGCGGTCGTTGAAAGGTCATCCTCCGGCTTGTCGCTGACTTCCTGCCTGGACATGACTTCGACCGACCTTGCGATACGGTTTACGGGGGTCAGGAAATCCGGAATATCAATGAAGGCGAGCACGATCGCGACAAACCAGAACAGATGTTCATGTGTCAGGAGTGCAAGCAGGCAAAGCAACGCGATAAGATCGAGCAGGATCTTCTTCGACTTGTGCGCCATTCGCTCCGGCAGCGAGTGGATGGTAAGAAAAATTACCCCAGTCAGAATGATGCATGCGACGACAAACGCCAGCGTGACATTGAAAAGAACGTCGGTGTCGCCAGGCGCCGTAATGAAGAACGGCATATGAGTTGTCGCGATCGGATTAGGTGACGGTGTCAAGTACAACCCCTTCTCATTTTGGCGAGGGCGCTGCTGCGGCTCCCTAAGTAGCAAATCAGCGACAGTTAGATTGGGCAGCGGTAATAGTCGATCTCCATATCCATCACGCCCGGAAAAACCCGCGATATCTTGCCAGGCTCAAGCACCTTCAGACTGAACTGGACATTGGAAAGCATGATATCGGTTGCACAGGCTGCAATAATATTGACGTTCTGCCCGTCCTCTTTCCTGGTCTTGATCTTGCAGCTGGCGAATTTGCCCCTGAGACGGTCGGCCTCGACGATGAAACCGCCGCCATGCTGTTCGGAAAAGGCGGCAAATCCGATCTGGTTTGCCCGCCCCTTTCTAACGAACACGTTGTGGCATTGATCCGCATCCGTGGCCCACGCGCCTGATAATTCGGCGGCAGGCGCCTTTTCGACGGCGGTCACGCCTATCAGAGCCGTGACCGCTATGGTCCACTTCAGCAGCCGCTTCATAACGCCTCTCCATTCGCAGCTTCTGCCGCACTCCGACAGGGCGCGCCGTCACAAGCGGAACGAAGCAGGAAGGCAGCTGGATCGCTTGATATGGATCAAAGGAATGGCCTTACGCCGCCCCAGGGTGGCCACGCAGGTAAACGGTCTCATTTGGGAGGCTCAGCCATGGTCGAAAACATCGACGATCTGCTGCCCACGGCAAAGGAAATCCAGAAACGGGCCGCCTTGATGGAGGCCGAAAAGGCCGAGCAAGATGCCCGCAGGCTCATCGCGGCCGAGGCGGAAAAGCGTGCCTTGATCGAAAGGCTTCGCGAGCCCTCGGGCTTGACCGAAGATGAAAAAGTCAAGCTTGCAGCGAGCATCATTCAACGGGCCGTGCGTAACGGCCTGACCGAAGTTCAGGTCTACCGGTTTCCCAATTCGCTCTGCACCGACAAGGGACGAGCCATCAACCAGCAGGAACGCGGCTGGGAAAAGACGCTGACAGGAATGGCGCAGGAAATCTATCAGCTCTGGTTCGATCACTTGAAGCCGCGCGGCTACCGCATTCGATACCAGATCATCGATTTTCCAGAAGGCGCGCCGGGAGATATCGGCATTGCCATCGCCTGGGGCGACTAGTTGGCCGCCGACGCACCGGAGAGTTGAGGGACCACGCCATGGCTGGAAGCGAACATGCGTCATCCGAAATGAAACGGAAGATTTACGAGAAAGAACTGCGCAAGCTCCAGGTCCAACTGTGCCATCTTCAGGAATGGGTGAAAGAGAAGAAGCTGCGGGTTATCATCGTGCTGGAAGGCAGGGATGCCGCAGGCAAGGGCGGGACGATCAAGGCAATCACCGAAAAGGTAAGTCCGCGCGTGTTCCGGGTCGTCGCGCTTCCAGCGCCTTCGGACCGCGAGAAGACCCAGATGTTCCTGCAGCGTTACATGCAGCATTTCCCCTCCGCGGGAGAAGTAGTGATCTTTGACCGCAGCTGGTACAATCGCGCCGGCGTCGAATATGTCATGGGATTTTGCTCGGCCGCCGAACATCGGCGGTTCCTGGATCTCTGTCCGCAAATCGAAAAATACGTCGTGGACGGCGGCATCATCCTGATCAAGCTCTGGCTCGAGGTCGGGATGGACGAACAGGAGCGAAGGTTCAAGGGCAGAATTGAAGATCCCGTCCGGCAATGGAAACTGAGTCCGATGGACATCGCGTCCTATCGGCGATGGTATGATTATTCGCGGGCGCGGGACCTGATGTTCAAGGCGACGAGCTCAACGCACGCGCCATGGCACCTTGTCCGTTCCGACGACAAGCGCCGGGCGCGGCTTAACTGCATCGCACATTTACTGAAGGTGATCCCACACAAGCGTATGTCTCGTGATCAAGTTCGGCTGCCGAGGCGCTCCGACAAGGGACGCTACAACGATCAGGCCGCCCTGCGAGGAATGAAATTCGTCGCAGAGAAGTATTGACCGCCCCGGTCTCGCCGGTGGTGTGCGGTTCGGCAATCTGGCTGAGCGACCCACGATCAGTCGAGTACGATTTGCACCCCACCTACCGCAGCCGAGAGTTCGACTCCGACCTTGACGCCATGCAACTGCAGGACGACCCCCCGTTCGTTCTGCAATTGGACGCCACCGGCACCGGCGGCCAGCGCGCCGCCAGCGCCGATCGCCGTGTAGGTCCCCGCGATGTCGCCGGGACTGTGCATGTTCAAGGCACGCCCGACCAAGTCGGTGGTTGAGGCCCCGATCGTGGCGCCGAAGCTCATTCCGGAGACCCTGAACGGGTAGCGCTGGCCGCGGAACACGAGCACACCCCGGCCCGCGCCGACGCCTACAATGAACCCTCCCTTGGTGAAGACGACACGAACGGAACCGATCTCCGCTCGCGCGGCCGTGGTCAGCCCCGACACAAGCAATATCGTCAAGGCCAGTTGAACAATCCGTGTTGAACGCTCTCGCATGCTGTTCTCCGTTAGGTCAATTTCCATTTCCTGAATAACTGCTCCGTTCCGGGACTCAATACGCTTCTGTTCTGCCGTTCACTTCGCGGGAACGGTCTCTGACGTCTTGACGGCGCGATATTACTCCATGACGATCTGAATCCCGCTCACGGCGGCCGATAGTTCCACGCCAAACCTGCCGCCGCTCAACTGCAGTACCACGTTATTTGCTTTGTTTTGCAGCAGCACGCCTCCCTCACCGCCGACCATCGCGCCACTGGCACCGATGGCTCTGTAGTTGCCTGCAAGATCGGAGGGGCCTCGCAAATGTAATGCCTTCCCAACGAACTGACTGGTCGACCCGCCGATCGTCGCGCCAACACTCATGCCTGAAACGCGGAACCGATAATAGCGGTCGTGCAGGGTCAGGACGCCCCGGCCCCCACCAACGCCAATGATGAAGCCGCCCTTGGTGAACTCGACACGGACAGTGCCGGTCTTCGCAAGCGATGAGACGGGCAGATTCACCGCCAGGAGCAATCCCAGCAGTGCGATTTCGAGGAGCCATATTCCACGCTTTCTCATGATGCCTTCTCTTTGAAGGAGCTTGCCGGGCCGAACGAGCGGCCCGACCGGTGTTGACCGACTGATTGTGTGAGTATCATTGCGAAGTGGCCAAAGACGGTGAGCGGGATGTCGGACACCGCGTAGCCGACCGCAGATCCGATCGCACGTTCCGGGACGCACTTCGCGACAATCTCGCTCACTTTGCCGGAACCAGGTTTGATGCCTCGTACATGTCTCTGTAGCCACGGGCGATCAAGCGTACGCCTCGCCCGATTTCCTCGTATGCTTCGTCGGGCAGATTAGCCAGGGACACGCGAAGCGACCAATTGGGTGCTTCAAAACCGCCGCCGTTCAGGAGAACGATTCCGTAGGCCTCGGCAAGGCGGAAGGCGAGATCAAGCGGATGGATGTTTTTCTTCAGGTATTCAACCGCCTCGTCGCCGATGTTCTTCCGCGCCCAGAACTCAAAATCGATCAAGCCGTAGTAGGCGTCATAGTTCGAATTGGGCTGGAGTTGAAGGCCAATGCTGTCAATCAAAGCCCAGATGCGCCGATCGACGATCTGCTTGCAGGCCTTCTGGTAATGTTTTTCCGTATCCATCATCTCGGAGAGCGAGAAGAGGCTCATCATCACCTGCTGCGGCAGCGACAGTCCGGCAGTGTGGTTCAGTGCTACGTCGCGACTGTCGGCGACAATGCGATCGATGAACTTGATCTTGCGCGGCTCCAGCGTCAGTGCGCCATAGCGCTTGTCGAGCGCTTTAACATCGGAACCCGGCAGCTTGGCGATCATCTTGTCGAAAATGTTGTCCTCATGCACCGCGATGACACCGAGCCGCCAGCCGGTGCAGCCAAAGTATTTCGAGTAGGAATAAACGCCGATCGTATTCTGCGGCAATTCGCCGAGCAGAGACCGGAAATCGTCGACGAAGGTTCCGTAAACGTCGTCGGTCAGCAGCATCAAGTCCGGGCGTTTTGTCTTTACCAGTTTTGTGATCTTGCCGATGGTTTCCTTGCTCATCGCCATACCGGTCGGATTGCCAGGATTGACGATGAAAAAGGCCTTGATCTTCGGGTCTTCCAGCTTCTTGATTTCTTCATCCGTGTACTGGAAGCGATTCTCCTGGGGCGCTTTCACGTGCACGACCTTGAGGTCGTAATCCTCAAGGTGCGTCATCTCGAGATAGGGCGTGAAAATCGGCGTGCCCAGCGCGATCGTGTCGCCGGGATGTAACAGCCGATTGGCCTTCAGCGACTTGAAGATATAACACATCGCCGCCGTTCCCCCTTCGACCGCATAAAGATCGAATTTGCCGGGCGGCCGGGGCAGACCGCACATCGCCCACATCAGGTACTCGTGCACGATCCGTTCATTGTGAACCAACATGCGGTCCGGCACCGGATAATTGTCACCGATGATGGAATCGACAAGTTCGTGGACGAACGCATCACGCTCAAACTTGAAAGTCTTGACGGCAAATTGCGTCATCGCGGAAAGGAAAGCGGCGCCCGGCATGTCCGCATGCTTTTCGAGCCATGCCGCGAACCGGTCGGCAATACCGCCTGGCTGGGGCATTCCGCCGATGCCCGCCGCATGATGCATCACGCGCGTGCTTTCGGTCAGCGCGAACTGGCCGAGCAGGAAGAATCCCTCACGGGGCGTGGTGGCAATCCAGTTCGGGTTACCGCGGCCGGCATTGAGGAACGCGGATTGGGTTGTTCTGGAAGCCGCTTTTGCCAGATTGATCAGTTCATCCTTGATCTCGAAGGGGCTGAGAGCCTCAAACTTCTTCAACGTCATAATATCGGCCATGACTTGCTCCTGTTGTCTTCCGGAATAGCAGCGGTTGGATCGTCACGAAGCGGAGCCTCTATGGCTCACGGATGTGGACCGAGAACAATTTTCAGGCCCTAGGTGAGCAGTATTACGAGCACCATTCCCCATACTGTCAGCAGCGTGTTGCCGACCGCATAGGTTACCGTGTAACCGAGCCCAGGAATTTGACTCTTGGCGCGGTCATTGATCATGCCGAGCGAGGCTGTTGTGGTGCGCGCGCCGGAGCAACAACCCAACACAATGGCATCGTCAAACCGGAACAGGTACTTGCCGACGTACATCGCCAACACCAGCGGCACTGTCGTGACCGCAACGCCCCAGAGAAACAGGCTGAATCCGAGCTGTTGCAGTCCGGCGACGAACCCCGGCCCTGAGGAGATGCCGACCACTGCGATGAACACGTTGAGGCCGACGGAATTCATGAACCATACGGTCGGTGACGGGATCCGTCCGAAGATTGGTTTGACCGAACGCAGCCATCCGAAGAACAGGCCGGCAATCAATACGCCGCCCGAGGTGGAGAGCGTCAGCGGCACACTACCGACCTTGTAGACCAGCGCACCGAGCAGCGCACCGATGGTGATCGCCGCACCAATGAAGGCCACATCCGCGACATCGGTCGCGCGGTCCGGATAACCCAACAACTTGGTTCCGACCGCTACGTCCTGGGTGCGCCCGACCAGGGTAACAATATCGCCGCGCTGCAGCGCCGTGTTCGGCAGAATGGGAATATTGGTCGCGGTCGCTCCCCGGACAATCTTGCGCAGGAACACACCGCGCGCGCCCGGCGAGTTTGCCAATTCCGCCAGGGTTTTTCCGTCGACGTCTTTGTTGGTCACATAAACGTCGACGCCCTCGATCGGCACGGCCAGTAATTCGCGATCATCAACCTCTTCGGCCGCGGCGCCGAGCAAACACACCAACACCTCGCGGCGGCCGGCCACGGCCACGATGTCCCCGGCCTGGATCACCGTGTCTGCCGTGGCATCCAGTATTTTCCCGTCCCGCCGAATACTTTGGACGAAGATACGTTGGTCCGGGACAAGCGCCTCGGCTTGTTGTGCCGTCTTTCCGACAGCAGGCCCACGTTCGTTCACGCGAAACGCGCGCAAATCAAATTGGTGCCAGGCCGTGCCTGGACCGCCCGCTTCTTTTTTGCCGCCCTGCTTCTCCTCATACCGTTTGCAGGCCGCCTCAAGGTCGATGCCAAGAAGCGCCGGACCAATCAGCGCCAGAACAATGGCGGATCCGATGGTTCCGAAAATGTAGGTGACGGCGTAGGCCACCGGCATCGCGTCCAGTGTTTTCTTGGCCTCCTCGGGTGACAGACCGAGACGGTTGATCGCATCGGTCGCCAGGCCCATTGACGCGGAGATCGTCTGCGATCCGGCATAGAGCCCCGCGGCCGAGCCGACGCTGTAACCGGCGACCTTCGCACCTAAATAGGCAGATCCGAGGCAGAAAAAGCACACCACCACGGCAAACAGCGCCTGCGGAATTCCATCCTGTGCGATGCCGCGCACGAATTGCGGTCCGACGCCGTAACCGATGGCGAACAGAAACATCAGGAAAAATGTCGGCTTGAGAGGAGAGCCGATCGTGATCCCGAGTTGACCAATGATTACCGCCGCTATCAGCGTCGCGGTTACCGCTCCCAGACCGAGGCCCTTATATGTGAACGAGCCGAAGTAATATCCGAGCCCCAGAGACAGGAAGATGGCGATCTCCGGATAACTGCGGAGCGTCTGCACGAACCAAGCGATCATGATGTCGTCCTTCCCATTTCGGCCCGCTATTCCGCGGCGGCTTTGATTCCATGTGTCCGCGAATGGCTGTCGCCGAGCGTTGCCAACGCCTCCGGACGTACGAGCTTCAATCCCTCGGTGGCGTCGTAACCATGGATCTCCTTGACATCGAGCTTGCGCATAAAGTCGATGGTTTCCTGGGTGATCACCTGCCCCGGCACCATGATCGGGAATCCCGGTGGATACGGAATGACGAAATTGGCCGATACCAGCTCCGGTCCGCTCTTCAGGCGGCGGTCAATCTCCGCGTCCGCGAGCCGGATATGTTCGCATCCTGCCGCATCGTAGGCGGCGTAAAAACCACCCCGGATATCGCCTTCGTTGGTCCTGTTGCCTGCGTCGCCACGGAAACCGTCGTGGAAGCGCGAGAAGTTCGGCAGGTGGGGTACGTCTTCCATCAGGCTCTTGACCCGGGCCGCAAATGCCATCCGGGCATTCTCTCCGCCCTGGATGAGACTGCGGGCGATCTCGCCGCTGATCTCCGCAAATACCCGGATGAGATGCGCAACGTCGCTGCGGGTGTTGTTGATATTGGACTGAATCAGCACGGAGTTACGCGAGGTCTTGTTGACCTGGATTCCGTAGCGGTTGGCCAGGATACCCTTGAACTGGGTTCCATCGAAACCGGCGGTGCCGCACACCAGCGTTATGCGGGTCGGGTCAAGGCAAAACTCATCATCCTTCAGGCTGTGCAGAACCTGTCCCCAATTGACGCCCTGGGCGAGATAATCGGAGAAGCCGCTGGAACGGAATTCCGCCGGCACCATCTTGTCGGCGCCGAGCACGCTGAAATATTTCGAGATCAACGGATTGGCTGCAACGGCCTTGCGGATCGCGAGGGCGATCTCGATGGCGTTGGCGACCAGTCCGTATCCTTCGAGCTCCATCTGCCGGCGTGCCACGTCCAGGCTGGCGATCAGTTGCTGGTTGGGGCTGGTCGATGCATGCGTGAACACGGCTTCGTGGAATTGCGCCTCAACCGTGTGGAAATCCACGTCCTTGACGAACAACATGGAACCTTGCCGGATCGCCGACATCGATTTGTGCGTGGAATTGGTCTGATAGACGCGCAGCCTGATCTGCCGCGGATCTGGAAGCAGCCGAACGTTCAGCAATACGTCGTCGGAGGGATTGTCGCCGAGCGCGGCGCGATGCTTCTCATAAGTCTCGATCGATTGGGGATCGTGCATCCACGCTTCGATGTCATGGGCGGCGCCCATCGCGGTGCGCGGCCGCAGAAACGGAGAGAATCGCGCAAAGCCGAACCAGGCTTCATCCCACAGGAAGATCAGATCCGGCTTGATCGCCAGACACTCCTCCATCACCCGGCGGGTGTTGTAGATGTGGCCGTCAAAGGTGCAGTTGGTCAGGTCGATCATCTTGACCCGGTGCAGCCGATTGTCGGCCTTCAGGTTCAACAGCGCCTGCTTGATGGTCTTGAGCGGTACTGCCCCGTACATCGAATATTCCGTCATCGGGAAAGCTTCGACATAAAGCGGCTGCGCGCCCGCCAGCACCAGGCCGTAGTGATGTGATTTGTGACAGTTGCGGTCGACGATCACGATATCGCCCGGGCCGATCAAGGCCTGGACCGCCATCTTGTTCGACGTCGACGTGCCGTTGGTGACAAAGAAGACGTGATCGGCCCCGAAGGCGCGCGCCGCTTTTTCCTGAGCCCTCTTGATGTTGCCGGTCGGCTCGAGCAGGCTGTCGAGACCCCCCGTCGTAGCACTGCTCTCGGCAAGGAAGAGATTTGGACCGTAGAACTCGCCCATGTCGCGAATCCAGTCCGACCTGAAGACTGATTTACCGCGGGCGATGGGGAGCGCGTGGAACGTTCCGATCGGGCGCTGGGCGTATTTCTTGAGATTATCGAAGAACGGCGTTTCGAACCGGTCCTGAATGCCTTCCAGGATGGCAAGATGCAGTTCGAGCAGCTCTTCCACGGAATAGAAGATGCGGCGAACCACGTCCGCCTCCGGATTACCGGCCAGTTCCTCCACATCCCGATTGGAGACCAGATAGACGTCGAGTTCCGGCCGAATGCGCTTCAGCGTGCGCGCCAGCGCCAACGGCGAGTCGGACATCTCCAGCCGATCCATCGACGCCATCAGCGCACGCAGCACTGGAGCATCGTGCCGCGAGCGCTGCGCAAAACCGTCGTTCACGATCACGGCCGCAAGATCGGGATTGAGCATGGCAGCACAGAACGCGTCCTCGAAACTGCCAGTAAAGACCGGCTCATAGATGAAGGCATCCACAGGACGGCGCAGTTTCCGCCACTCGGCCGCAAGATTCGGCCAGTTCGTCGCGGGGATACCGGTGACAATCAGGGTTTCGAAATAAGGCCGCCGCGCGCTGGTCTCGCCAAATCCGGGCGGCAGCAGATCCGGCATTTCATCAACGGCATCTGTATGCGCATCCCAATCTCCGGCATGCTGACGGAACGATCGCGTCTGCAGCGATTGGGTGATGCGCATCGCCAGCGCGAGCGCGCCTGCGGCGTCACCTGCGGCCGCGCGCTCGGTCAGGGCTGCCATCAGACGCAGGCCAGGATAGGCATGGTATTCTTCGGTGATCGCCAGCCGTGAAAGGTTTTCCTCGAAACCGGCGCGATCTGCCGATCCGCTAGACCATGCTTTTGCCGCCTCGATCAATCCGCGCCATTCGTCTGCCCGCGCGCCAGGGCCGGAGAAAAACTGATCGATCCGACGTTCCTGAGCTTGCTGCGCCATTGCGGTTCTCCCAGCGTGCGATTGGAGTTGAGCAAGCGTAGTCATCCCTGTGCGAACCGGCTCTTGATTTAAATCAAGCCTCCGCGCGCGCGTTGACCGCCACTCCTTCCGTGGTTGGCCGGCAAAGCAGCAACACGATCGCAAGCAGTGTCACGGGAACGGCGAGACTGTAGTAACGTGTCACTTCCGTCGTGATTGCGCCGATAGCGGCTCCCGCCCCGAAAGCGATGCACATCGCGCCGAAAACGTAGGGCCGGCGAAACGGTCTGGCCTCCGAACTTCCGGCAAAGGCGGCGAACAATCCTTCGATGGCGTTACGAAAATTTCCCGTTGCCATCACGGAGCTGTAAGTCCACCCCTCCACCTTCTGGAAACTCGCCGTCTGCAAGGCAGCGACAAAGGAAAGACCAAGCGTGCCCGCGACTTGCGGCAACCTGTTATGCACGATCGTGATCATGCACAGAAAGACGATTTCGGCGAGAATGCTGATCCGCGGTGCCTTTTGCGGGGTAACCCTTTGCAGCCACGACGACATGATCACGCCCAGCACAAAGGCGAATAGCGCAGGCACATAATGGAGCGCCTTGCCCCATTCTCCCTTGGTCAAATACACCCAAAGAAACACCAGATTGGCGGTCTGCGCGTTGGCAAAGGCCCGATGAACGATCCAGGTGTAGGCATCGAGATATCCGCCGGCCAGCGCCAGCAGGCTGGCGATCAGCAGCGTCTCCTCGCGCGGCAACAATGCGGCGGTGGCCTGCGGGATCGACACGACAAAAATTCCGTGGGCGATGGAGGGGAAAGCAGCCCCCCGAGAAAATGATCCCAGCGGAGTATCCCGGCTTGATCTGAATCAATCGACGTGGATGGGCGCGACCGACCTTGCCTGCATCCGGGCTTGAGGATCGCGCCTATGGACGCAGTCAGATCGGTCATTTCGACCGCGCCAGAGATTTTCCTGCTTATCGCAATCGCAGTTGGAACGGCGCTTGGGCGGATACAAATCAAGGGATTTTCGGTCGGTACGACGGCCTGCACGCTGATCGTGGCTGTGATACTGGGGCAACTCGGGACCTTCGTGATCCCGCCCCTGTTCAATTCGATCTTCTTCAGCCTGTTCGTATTCACCATCGGCTATAAATCGGGGCCGGAATTCTTTGCTTCGCTGAGCCTGCGGACCCTGTCGCAAGTCGGCGTGGCGCTCGTGGTCGGCACTACCGGCCTTCTCATCGTTCTCGCCTTCGCCTTTATCTTTCATCTGGATTCGGGCACGGCTTCGGGTCTTGCGGCCGGCAGCCTCACGCAATCGGCGATGATAGGCACGGCGTCGGGAGCGCTGGCGCAGCTCGGCCTGCCAGACGACGTCTTGCGCGAGCAACAGGCGAATGTCGCCGCCGGTTATGCCGTCACCTACATCCTGGGCTATATCCTGACCCTGCTGTTTGTCCCGTTTGCCGCGCCGTGGCTGATGCGGATCGACCTCAAGAAGGAGGCCGCCAAATTGGAGGCGGCCCTTTCCGGCGGCAAGCCGCCCAAGGCTGGCAATCTCGGTTATCAGAAATTCAAGGCACGCGCCTACCGGGTCACGATAGGCGCCGGCCAGAGCGTCGGAGCGATCGAAGATTGCATCGGCCAGCGTGTCGTGGTCGAGCGGATCGTCCGTCGTGGCAACGATGTCGAATCGTCGAGGTCAACGATTCTCGAAGCAGGCGATGACGTCGTGCTTGCAGGTCCGGCCGTCGCACTCATCAAGGCAGACCATTCGATCGGCACTGAAATTGAAGGCGCCGAGGTACTGCGGGAGGTCATGGGCGACGCGCTCGGCGTCCTCGTCGACAATCGGGCCCTGCACGGCAGAACGTTAAGCCAAATAGCCGATCAGGTCGGTGATGCCGCACGAGGTGTGTTTCTGCGAGACCTGACGCGTGGAAGAGAGCAAGTTCCGCTGACCCCGCAAACCAGGATCTATCTTGGCGACATCATGACGCTGGTCGGCGCGACCCGCGATGTCGAACGGGCCGCGTCGAAAGTCGGCCAGGTGCTGCGCTACGATGACCGGACCGATGTCGCATTTCTGGCGGCAGGCATTGCAGCCGGGCTGCTGACAGGCTTGCTCAGCGTAAGGGTTGGATCTTTCGCGCTGACACTGGGCGGCGCCGGTGGCGCCTTGCTCGCCGGGCTCATCTGCGGTTGGCTGCGCGCGCGCCGGCCGACCGTCGGAAGCTTCCCACCGGGCGCTCAACAAGCGTTAAGCGACATCGGCCTCGGCGGCTTCATCGCGGCCATCGGGCTCGTAAACGGACCCGCGGCGCTTGCAGCCATTCAAGCCCACGGCCTGCTGCTTCTCTCGATGGGCCTGGTCGTTACACTCGTCCCCCTGACGATCGCGACTCTTGTGGCGCATCGTCTGTTGCACATGAATCCGGTGATCATCTGCGGCGCGCTCGCCGGAGCGATGACGGTGGATGCCGCCATTACCGGATGCTGTGAGCGGGCCGAAAGCCAGACACCCGTACTCGGGGTCGCCGTTCCCTATGCGGTCGGCAATGTGCTCCTGACGATCCTCGGCCCCGTCATCGTGACACTTACCTTCACCACATGACGGGGTGACCTGCGCGTCATAACGGACCGAAAGCCATGCTTCGATATCTGCTGCGCGCTCTGATGGCCTGTGCAATCGCGATCATCGCATTGGCCGCGACGGCCTTCGCCGACGATAAATCCACAAATCGAAGCATCCAGGAGGAAGTGTGGGCCATCCCCGTGACCTTGCCGACAATTGCTTATGTGGTCCGTCCCGTTGGCGGTGGTCCGTTTCCGCTGGTGGTCATGAACCACGGGGTTTCGCTCAACCAGCGGGAGAGGAGCTTCTTTCCGCTTGTTGAATTCAGGGATGCCGCGATGTGGTTCGCCCGGAGGGGTTATATGGTGGTTGCGCCCTCGGGTGCCGGATATGGCGCCGCAGCGCTCGATGAGCCGGAGCGCGGGCTTTATTCGCTGTTCTATTCAACGATCGGCGGATGCGACAACCCCAACTTCCGCGATGCCGGACTTGCGGTGGCATTGATCGACAAGTGGATCATCGAATACATGACCGACCAAAAATTGATCATGCCCGGCAATGTCGTCGTGGTCGGACAATCTGCCGGCGGCTGGGCCGCGATCGCGCTGTCGAGCCGGAATGTCCCGGCAGTGCGGGCCATCATCACGTTTGCGGCCGGCCGCGGCGGACACGTCGACGGCAAACCCAACAACAATTGCGCGCCCGACAAATTGGTTGAGGCGACCAGAGAGTTCGGACGCACGGCCCGTATCCCGATGCTTTGGATCTACGCGGAGAACGACACATTTTTTGGACCGGCCTTATCCAGGAAAATGCATGAGGCGTACACCGGCGCAGGCGGCAGTGCCGAATATCACATGCTTCCGCCGTTCGGAAACGACGGGCACTTTCTTATCGATTCAGCCGACGCCATCCCATTGTGGGCGCCTTTGGTTAGCCGGTTCCTGGATAAACGCCAATAACGGCAAAGAGCCATGATGGAGCAGAACATGATCGAGCAGCCCTCTCACCAATTCCGTTCTTCACCAATTTCTTCCCGGCCGGCGCTATTGGCTCTGCTGCTTTATTGCAGCTTGGGCCCAACCTACGGGCAGCAGCCTTCACAAACCAACGCTCAAGCGAACGAGCAGCCTCCTAGCCTGGAGTTCGCACCGCGCGGCGAACGCATGTCAAGAACGATCAAATATTCCGATTGGCGCAAGTTCTGCTTCAAAACGCCCGGAACAAACGTGGTCTGCCGCACGACTATCAACGGTACATTCGAAACAGGACAGTCCGCAGTCCGCATCGACCTGATTGAACGCGAGGGCGACAAGGCCGCGAGGCTG
The DNA here is from genome assembly GCA_963790595.1 of uncultured Alphaproteobacteria bacterium. Taxonomy (GTDB): domain Bacteria; phylum Pseudomonadota; class Alphaproteobacteria; order Rhizobiales; family Xanthobacteraceae; genus Bradyrhizobium. Next base: position 281,635 of record CAWBPE010000027.1, read on the forward strand.
CAACTGTTCCTTCCCGTCGGCCTCTACTTGCAGGCTGGCGTCAAGATCACAATCGACCAGGGCAACGCATACCGGATTCCCTACGTCTGGTGCCTTACCAATACCTGCATCGCAGCCGATCTCGCCGAGGCCGGCTTGATAAGGGAAATGGAGACCGGCAAAAAGCTCGTGCTGGAGGTCGTCGACTCAAGCCTGCTGACGGTGAGCACTTCAGTTCCAGTCAGCCAGTTCGCCAGCGCTCGGAAAGGGCTCCCGGTGCAGACCTTTGAACAAGCCATCGACGAATGATGCAGGCGTCGAGATAAGCGATCTATCCCGGGCTTGGGCGTGACGTTTTTTATATCGATAACGGCAAGGACAAATGGAACGCCGCGCCTCCACCGGTCTGGTTCTCGGCCCAGATCCGTCCCTTGTGGGCCTCCACGATGGTTCGCGCAATAGAGAGGCCGATGCCCATGCCTTGCTTCTTGGTCGTAAAAAACGGATCGAAGACCTGATCGAGCAGGCCCGGCGGAATTCCAGGACCGAAATCGGAGATGGAAATGATCGCTGACGATCCTTTCATTTCAGTTCGCCCGACGACTGTCCGGCCGTTGGGCATCGCGGCCATTGCATCCATACCGTTCACCATCAGGTTCAGGATAACCTGCTGTAGTTGAACGGGGTCGCCCTTGACATACAGTGCCCCGGACGATGGTTGCAGGTCGAGCACGATATTGCGAGCCGAGGCCTGCGCCGAAATAAGTTTGAATACCTCGCGCATGGTATCGTTGAGATTTATGTCGCTTGTCTCGAAGGGCAGCCTTTTAAGCAAACTGCGCATGCGATGAATAACTTCGCTGGCTCGCAAATCATCTCGCACTATGTCGGAAAGGATTTCCTTGATCTCGCGCAAATCCGGCGATGGAGAGTTTAGCATTAATTCAGCCGTCTCGGCGTTTGCCAGGATCGCGCCCAGGGGCTGGTTAAGTTCGTGCGCGATCGAAGATGACAATTCTCCGGCCGTCGCCTGCCGGTTCACATGGGCCAGCTCCGTCATCCGATGAAGTGCTTCCAGCTCAGCGTCGTTACGTTTCTTGCGCTCGTGCAGCAGGATCGAAATCAGCGCGGCCTGAATCAGGAACACGGCCACAACGGATATGCTCTGCCATTTATAATTTTCCCATAGGCTCGGCTCGCGAAAGCGGATTTCGCTGCCGGGAGGCAGGTTCAATTCGTTGACGCTCCAGCGCTGCATCTGCTGCCAATTGAAGATCGGCCTTATTGCGTCCGTTACTTTCGTTGGAATGTTCGAGGGCGACTCTCCGTTCAGAATCCGAAGCGCCAGCATGGCGGCGTCCGCCCCAATCACGGCGGGGACGAGGACGAAGCCGCCGGCGCCGGACTCAAGAAATGTCTCGGACGCAACAATGATTGGCCGGTTTGCCTTGTCAGCGATGAGCTTTAGCGCGGTGGAAGGTGCATAGAAATTACCCTCGCCATCGGAGAAGATGGCCGAATAGATAATCGCGCTGCGCGCAGGTAGCGCTTCTACGCGCTTTCGCGTTTCTGTCATTGTCAAGCCGATGATTTCGGTGACGTTTAAACCTGCGGTAACGGTGGGAATTTCATCCTTCCAGTTCCCGAATATGACCTGACGATCCCACCGCGCGCCGACGAAGACGACGCTGTCGAGGTTGGGTACAACTGCACGTGCGGCCTTGATCGAGTTGGCGAGCGGGAGCTTGACGATGCTTCCGGTCACGTCTGACGGCAGCTTCAATCGCGCGAAATCCATCTCATCGACAAGCTCAAAGACAACAGGAACTCCCGGCCACAATTCCTCTCGCCAGCGCAGCACGAGCTCTAGGGCCGCAGTGCCGACGGCGACCACAACACCAATCGGCATGTCACGATATTTCTCCTTCAGATACCGGCGCAGATTTTCCTCGTAAGCAGGACCATCAAACCGGCTCAAATCGAGATTTTCCGAATAGAGCGTGGCGTGCGACTGAGTGTCGGCGGTCAGCACCGAACGCAGGCCGGAAAATATTTTATGGGAGAACAGTCCCCTTGCTTCCGACTGATCGAGGACCAGTATCGATCGCGTGCGCATCTCCTGCGCCGGCGAACAAACCGGTGCCAGTAATGCAGTCAGGTAGAGAATTAGCCCGGCGACGCGAACAATCATGGCGAGCTAACATCCGATTGTGCTGACGGCAGTATGCACCCAACGGGGAATGCGGCGCAGCGCCAAAATGTCGCGGACTGCGAATATGTCCAGGAGACAATAGCCCCTTCTGACAAGTGCCTTCCGGACAAAGGACTCGCGTCATTTTTAGGCAAGTTAAGTGTAATGGAGGAACCCTTCCAGGGCCGGAGCGGGAAAAACGTTGCGCGCTACTGCAGATATCGCCTCTCCTGCAGCGGACTTACCGCAGCGAAATTCGCATGGTGCTGCGGTTGGCCGCGAATTCCAGACCCGCCGTAACTCCCTGGAGCGTGATTAGCACGCCCTTTCCATTGCTCAAATGCACTCCTCCCAGGCCGCCGATCCAGGCGCCGCCACCGCCAACCGCGTCGTAGGTACCAGCAAAGTCCTTTACGTCACGCAGCCCGCTAGCGCGTCCCGTCAGTCGCATCACGGAGGCTCCGACTGTCATACCGAGGCTCACGCCGGAAACCCGGAACGGGTAATTGTGACCACGGTACGTCAGGACGCCGCGTCCTCCGCCGGTGCCCGCAATCAGGCCTGCTTTCGCGAATACGACGCGAACATAACCCGCGGCTTGTGCGTGTGACGGCGTCGCCGCGCCAATGCTGAAAGCAAGAACCAACGCGGCCATTCCCGCCGAATGTTTCGTCATCGCGAATGCCTCCTTGAATTTTTCAACGCCCAGACGTGATCCGCGAAGGGGAACCAGCGAACCGAGTGGCCTTTCACCGGGGTCACGTCATTTGCGGACCCGACAGGCTCACGTCGCGCTCCGCGCGAAATACGTTGCTGTAAAGATTTGCGATCCATTGTCGCCCGCTTGAAGTTACGTTGAGATATCGGATAGCGGCTTGCACCTGCGGCGCGACATGGGTCCAATAAAACTGCGGATACTTGTAGATGACGTCGGCGGGCGTATTGTAGCCCAGCTTCTTGTTCAACCCGATCTCCGCAAATTCGTGGAATAGCGCATTCGCCTTTCGCATATAATTGGGATCGCCGAGCTGGCCGATCAGGTCGGCTGCGCGCAACAGGAGCCCCTCCTCCTCGTGCAGATCGTCCAGTTCGTCGACCTGTGCGGACACATAGGGAAACCGCGTGTACTCGATTGCCTTGGCGATCCGGGCAGCGTCCAGTCCCCGGATGCCGTCAAGACGCTCCGCAACGAACAGTTTCGACCGGTCGACGTGATAGGGAGCGAGCGCGGCGTCTGAAGCGCCAGTGGGCAATCGAACCGTCCGACCAGTCACGTCGGCAACAAAACATGCATCCTCATCGCCTTGAACGATGCCACGGACGTATCCGATATCATGCGTTAGACAGGCCATAATGAAATTGGCATAGTCACCGACAGTCGTCGCGCGCCGCAACGCGCGGCCGACCAGGATGTCATGCCCGACCAGAGTCACGAGCATCGAGTGTTCGATGTTGTGATAGAGTGCGTCGCTGTTGCCGATACATTCGAGCGTAAGCTTTGCCGCCTGGGGCAGAAACTCCGCGAGCGCAGCGCGCGATGCACCGAACCGGTCCCTCGTCTCCAGGTCAAGGAACGAGCTCAGCGCCTGCGCGACCAATTCCGGTATGGTAATCATCCGGAACGTCCCCTCACATGTTCAGCAGGCACATGACGCTAACAAGTCATGCCTGTCGCGCATCTGCGGACGACCCGGCGAGCGTGGCGGACGGTGGTTCTGGCGACGCACACTCCGTTAATCCGCGTCCTGCCGACGCCGCAGGCCAGCGCGACTTGTGTGATTATGGTGTTCGTCCCAGCAATCGGCGCAGGTGTCATAGCTTGCGTCGATGTGGCAACCGCCAAGGCGAAACCGGCAACAGTAATCAGCCTGATCATTTTGCTTCTCCGTTATCCGCACGGTCCCTTGGACATGTCACGAGGGATTGCGGCTCTCGTTTCAAGTAGCCCCTTCGCAGGCTGCAGGAGAAGACGGCTCGACGCTTGAGATAGATCAAGGCCAGGACGGCAGCCTCGACAACAGTGAACCCGCGGTTCGTTGAGAGGAGTTTTTCAGCCCCGTGCCCTCGAAAGAAGGCTAATCCGGCTCGTTCAGCAGGAGGTTACGATGGCTGAAATAAACAAGTTGTCCGTGGGCAAGGTGCTCGACAGACTGCGCCGCGACGAAGCCATGAAAAACCAGGCGACCAGCCAGGTCGACAGAAAACTCAGGAACACCGACGAAGAGATAGAGCGCTTGAGAGCGGCAAGCGTCCACCTTAAGCGCGGCCGTCGCGAAGGCACCACTGGACGCAATTGAAACTGCCGGTGCGCTCCCCACGCACCGTACGGCGCCTGTTGCTGAATTAAGCCAGCCACGCCAGGCCCGCTGACGCCTTATCAATCGGGTCGATCAGCGATTTCGCAGAGAATGGCTTGGTGAGGAAAGCAACGCAGCCTGACTCCATCGCCGCCGTCCGAACGGCATGATTGTCGTTCGCGGTAATGTAAATGACGGGAACAGAGATTCCAGACGCTTTAAGCCGGCGCCTCACCTCGATACCGGACGTATTCTTCAGGTTGATGTCCAGAATAATGCAAAGCGCCTGGTCGAAATGGCCGTGATCCTGAAAAGCTTCCGCCGACTGGAACAGCAAGCTGTTGTAGCCATGTTCCCTCAGCAGCCTCTTCACGCCCCTCAGTGTACCCAGGTCATCATCCACGACAAATACCGCTTTTCGGTTCAGCACGATCGGCAACCTCAACCTGTTTAAGGGGGCTCGTCACAACAGCTCGGCCGATGAAACACGGCCAATCCAGAACGTGCGAAGTCGTTCGGAATCACGCAATCTCGATACGCTTCGCGCATCGGCTTTTCTATTGTCCCAAGGGGCAATAGCTCGACTAGCCTGCCGGCTACCTGATATCCAGGACGCCCGCCCGTTCCGCCAGGGAAACAAGTTCGGCGATCGATTGCACTTGCATCTTCTCCATCACCCTGTGGCGGTGAGCCTTGATGGTTCGTTCGGTTGCGCCCAATACACCGGCGACTTCCTTGTTGGTCTTGCCGCGAATGACCAGTTCGAAGACCTCGTGCTCACGCGGTGTCAGTGCCGCAATGTGAGAGCGAATAATGTCCAGCTTGATTCTCATGCTGCGTGTCGCTTCGTAGCGTGACATCGCACGCTCGATGGCGCGAAGCAGTTGGTCCGACGTGACCGGCTTTGTCAGGAAATCATCCGCACCGGCCTTGATAACCTGCACCGTGGTCGGAACATCGGCATACCCCGTCAGAAACACGATGGGCAGTGTCGAGCCGAGTTGGCTGAGCCGGCTTTGCAACTCCGGGCCGCTCAAATCGGGTATCCGAACATCGAGGAGGATACAGCCTGGAGCACTCTGATTGGGCAGGTGGTCCAGCAATTGCCGGGCTGAAGCATATGTTGCGACTTCATAGCCAGCCTTCTTCAAACGGCGTTCGATCGCCGCCCGAAATGAATCATCATCATCGACGACGTGGACGACGCCCAGCATAACGTACCTCCCAAGGCAGCGTTCATCACGCGATATCGATCTGATCTACCACCGCAAGACGACACCGGTTACCGGCCGCGAGCTCTGCACGAGTTCTGGCGTACCCGCGCCGGCGGCAACCGCAGCGTCAATCGACCTGTCGCTATATTTTTTCTTCACACGCCGCCGGGGACTTTGCCCGACCGCCCTGTTGAAACGGCTCATCTCGCTAGATCCCGCGGCAGAAGCCGCATGCGACCGACTGTCGGCTGCGCACGAGCCGAACATTACCGGTGATGGGCACAGAAATAGGTCCGTAATATTGACCATCAAAAACACGCGACTATCCCCACCAACAAGCGTCTGATTGTGCCGGCTAAGTATGCACCTAACGCGAGGCGTACACCCGCGAAAAATTGCCGCGTCTGCGAAAATGTTCTCAAGGACAATGGCTCTCCGGACAATGACCATTAGGACAATGGCCCACAAGCCAATAGTCGGCTGCATAAACTCCGTCGTAGACCATTCCCACGACGGTGAAACATCGGCGCCGAATTTGCAAAACACCTGAGTTTAAAGCCCTCATGGAAGCGAGCGGTTTGCGTAACACGGAGGCGTCCATGCTTGTCAATATCAACGCGGCTTCGGTTGGCAGGCAGAATGCTCTCGGTGAGCTTGGGGAACTCTCCAGGGCAAGAGTCAATTTAAGTGAATACAAGTATAACAGAGGCGCGGAAATCTACGGAGAAACGGAACCCGCTGATTACATCTACCAGGTGGTTGAGGGTGCGGTCCGCAGCTACAAGCTCCTTTCGGACGGCCGCCGCCAAATCGGCGCCTTTCATTTGGTTGGCGACATCTTCGGCCTCGAGAACGGCGCCGCCCATCGGTTTACCACGGAGGCGATTGTCGACACGACCGTGCGCCTCATGAAGCGGCGCAGCCTGGAGCATGTGGCGGAGACCGATGTGCTCGTAGCGCTTAATCTCTTGAACATGACAACGAGCAGCCTTCAGCACGCCGAGGATCATATGCTGCTGCTGGGACGCAAGACGTCCCTTGAGCGCGTTGCGGCTTTCCTGCTGGAGATGGATCGCCGCCTGACCGCTACGAGCGTAATGGCCCTTCCCATGTGTCGTCGCGATATCGCCGACTACCTCGGCCTGACACTTGAAACCGTTTCGCGCGCGCTCTCATACCTGCAGGACAGGGGGATTCTCGGTTTCCTGGGACCAACCCAGCGTCAAATCGTGCTAAAGGACCGGGTACGGCTGGCTGACCTCGACCTATAGGACGAACCCGGATCCCAAATATCAGTCGCGTCGCGGACGACCCGGTCGCATTTTGGTTGGGTGACCACCCTACCCGGACGACCAGCGTTTCTTTTCTCCTTCGGCACCGCCCGCCACCAGAGTCATCCGCAACACCTCGAAAATTACGGCGGTCGACCAGCCAAACAACAATACGCCGCTCATCGCGGTCATTGGCCCGAGCAAATGCCAGCGCTCGACTGGAATCACGTCGCCGTAGCCAAGAGTCGTGTAGTTCACGAAGGCGAAATAGATGAGATCGGTGCCGGCAGGTGCGGCGCTGGTCATCACATAGGTCAGTGACCAGACGAGCACCTCGGCAAAATGCGCGATCATCAAGACCGTCACGGCGGCGATCATGACCGCCATCAGTCGAAGGGTTTGATGCGACGTTGCCAATTCATCGGCGATGCGCGTCACCCTGATGACGACGGCCATCACGAAAGCGTGGATCGCAATGTTGCAGACGCTGGCGGCCGCGCCGACGAGATATTGCCGCAACATACGCGCCTATCCTCTAGTCAATGATGTGATATCCGCCGTCGATATACATCACGCCCCCGGTGATCAGTTTGGCCCCATCAAGCGCAAGAAAGGCCGTCGCCGCACCAACATCGTCGATGCTCACGAGGCACCGGACGGGAGCCTTGGCCTGCGCCTTGTCCATCAATTCATCGAATTCGGGGATACCCGAAGCGGCCCGGGTTGCCAGCGGTCCCGGCGAAATCGCGTGCACACGTATGCCTTTCGGGCCAAGTTCAGCGGCGATGTAACGGACGGCCGCCTCCAATGCCGCCTTTGCAACTCCCATCACATTGTAGTTCTGCACCACCATCTGGCTGCCGTAATAGGTCATGGTAAAGAGCGCGCCGCCGTTCTTCATCAGCGGCTCCGCCAGATGCGCCATGCGCATGAACGACCAGCACGATACGTCCATCGTCTGGAGGAAGCCGTCGCGCCGAACATCCACCACGCGCCCGTGCAATGCCTCTTTCGGGGAAAACGCAATCGAGTGCAGCAGGAAGTCGAGCCGGCCCCATTGTTTCTCTATTTGTTCGAATACCTGTTCGGTTTGGCCCTCGACGTTCACGTCCAGCGGCATAAAGATCGACGCATCGAGCTCCTTCGCCAGCGGTTCGACATGTTTTCTTGCCCGCTCGTTCAGATAAGTGACTGCGAGCTCCGCCCCCAGCGCCCGGAACGCTTTGGCGCATCCCCATGCGATCGACTGATCGTTGGCGATCCCGACAATCAGGCCCTTGCGTCCTTTCAGCGCCACCCTCGTCTCCGGATACGCTGGAATTGTCATGACGCTCTCACGTGATGCGGGCTTAGGGACGGCTCTCGCTCCCAGAGGAGCGACAATGTGTGCTCCGCAATCATCAACTCTTCGTCGGTTGGTATGACGTAGACGGGGATGCGGCTGGTCGCGCAAGATATCCGCAACGCGTGCCGGGCGTTGCCTGCCGGATCGAGGGATATCCCGAGCCATTCCATCCGCTCCGCAATCCTCGCTCGAATGCCGACCGAGTTTTCGCCGATACCTGCGGTGAAGACGAAGGCGTCAAGGCCCTGCAGGGCAGCCGCCAGCATCCCGGCGTGAAGCGCAACCCGGTAGACAAAGTAGTCTATGGCAAACGCCGCGCGGGGATCACTGCTGTGCTGGAGCTCCCGCATGTCGTTGCTGACGCCGGAAAGTCCTTTCAGCCCGCACTCACGGTAAAGGAAATCCAGCACCTCGGCGGGCGACATATCCTTTGCAGTCATAAGATAGAGAATGACCCCGGGATCGATCTGGCCCGTCCGCGTTCCCATTGGAAGCCCATCGAGGGCGGTGAATCCCATCGTGCTTTCCACGCTGCGGCCGCCGTGAATGGCGCACATGGAAGCGCCGCTGCCCAGATGGGCGACGATGACACGCGCTTTGGCGATTTCCGGCGCAACATTGGGCAAGATATTCGCGATGTACTCGTAGGAGAGCCCATGGAATCCATAGCGCCTTACTCCTTCGTCGTGGAGCTGGCGAGGTATGGCATAATGATCTGCTACTTCGTCGTGGTCGCGGTGAAATGCCGTATCGAAACACGCGATCTGGGGCAGTGAAGGGAATTTGGCGAGAAGCGACCGGATTGGCGCCAAATTATGAGCTTGATGAAGTGGCGCCAATGCCGTGAAATCTTCGAGGCGAGCAACCACGTCATGGTCGACCAGCACTGCCCGGTCATAGTCCGGACCTCCATGCACGACCCGGTGGCCGACGGCGAGCGGCCTCAACTGGAGTTCATCCCGCAGCCATGCGCTCGCCAGCAGCAGCGCCGCTGGAACGTCCGGAACACTCTCAACCGGATAGGCCCGTTCTGCCAGGGTGTCGCCCCCTGGTCCGCTGGCGCGCAATCGGGGACGGCTTCCAATGCCGTCCATCTGACCTTTGATCTGCCGTCGCAGCCTGCCGTCGCCATCTACGGCAAATACCTGGAACTTCACACTTGAGGAGCCGGCGTTGACGACGAGGATGGTATCCATGGACGTCACGCGGCGATTGTCTGGGCGCCGCGCCGCGCGGCCGCGTAGAGCGTTGCAACGGCACATGACGCCATCCGGGCTCTCGGTGAATCGGCCCGCGAGGTCAGCACGATTGGAACGCGGGCGCCAAGCACGATGCCGGCTCCGTCCGCCTTGGCGAAATACGCCAGGTTCTTGGCCAGCATGTTGCCGGACTCGAGGTCCGGCACCACCAGAATCTCGGCTCGTCCTGCGACTTCCGATTTTATTCCCTTGATCCTCGCCGCTTCTCTGTCGACGGCGTTGTCAAATGCGAGCGGTCCATCCAGCAGCCCGCCGGTGATCTGCCCGCGGTCTGCCATCTTGCAGAGTGCGGCGGCCTCGATGGTCGAGGGAATCTTGGATGTGACCGTTTCGACCGCCGAGAGAATGGCAACCCGGGGAGACGCGCCAAATCCCGCCTGGTTGTAAAAATCAATCGCATTCTGGATGATGTCGCGCTTGTCATCCAGATCCGGGAAAATATTGATAGCCGCGTCGGTGATGAAGATGGTTTCGCTGTAGGACGGGACATCCATCACGAACACGTGGCTGATACGCCTCTGCGTGCGTAACCCGCCGGCCCTCGCAGTAACGCTTCGCATCAACTCGTCAGTGTGCAAGCTGCCTTTCATCAGCATCTCGCCCCTGCCCGTGCGGATCAGTTCCACGGCTGTCGTTGCAGCAGCGTCGCTATGGGGGGCGTCGACCAACTCGAAGCCGCTAATATCGATATTGTGTTTGAGCGCCACAGCCCTAATCTTCGCGGTCGGCCCAACCAATATCGGCATGATGATATCGGCTTCGGCCGCATCGGCCGCGCCCCGCAACGAGCTTTCGTCGCATGGATGCACCACGATCGTTGTAGCCGCCGGGATCGCTTTCGCTGCTGCGATGAGACGGTCATATTTTGTGCCGGCTTTGGCCTCGCCGGTTTCCATCGGTGCAGCGCTCATCATTCAACTCCTCATCACCTCAAAAGGACCTATGACGCCCTCGCCTGTGGCTCGGCGGCGCGGCCGCCGAATAGCTGTGTCACGCGATCAAACCGCGTGGCAGTTTCGCCGGATATTTCCGCGCTCGCCGACAGGACGCCACTGATCACGGCCAGACCTTTGCGCCGTTGCTCCTCGCTTGCCGGCAGCAGTCTCGGGATCGCGGCCAAGCTCGCCTCCGGCTCCAGTAGCAGCATGAAGAACTGCTCGCGTACCATCGCCTTGAACTGCGCAAGCGTGAGACGAGAGGGAGCGTCGTCAGCCCGGGCCACGCGCAACGCCTCCAGGCTTCGCTCATCTACCATTCCACGGCCCATGCCGACGTAAAGCAGGCCGCGAATAGTGCATTCCCGCAGACCGCCTTTTTCGATCTGCGACTTCAACTCTGCAATACGCGCCTCGAGGCGCTTGCGGTGTTCCGGCGACATTTCGGGCCTAGGCGACACGTCAGCATCTGGCGTGATTCCGACCGCGGCCTGCAGCATAGGCGATCCATAGATGCCGAGAAAAAGCGACTCGCTGATGGCCTCCTGCGTGTCGCGCCATTTGTCGAGCATGTTGACGATGTTCTTCGAGACGGCCTCCTGGAAGGCAAAAAATGGATTGTCGTTTGCTGCCGGCCTGCGGTGTTCGCGAATATTGTCGGCCGCCTTCGCGACAACTTTCATGGCGACGTTATCGCGACCGAAACTCTCATATGAAATGCGGAGTGGATGCCATTTTCGCATCCGCTCCGCCAAGTGAGGAGAAACCGCGGCGCGGAGCCACGGCTGCACGAAATTGCGGTAATTCGCGAGGTTGATCTCGGATACCCGGGCCGCGGTAGCAAAACGCCGTTCGTCTTCGGCGGCATTGCCGCCCATCGCCCTGATATGGTCGAGCGTGCGCGGCTCGCAACGCATGATCCATTTTCCGCCGGCAAGCTCAACATTGGCGGCACCGGCCGATTTTTCTTCGAAGGTTGCCTCGTAAAGCCCGGGCGGAAGCACGTCGATCAGGTCGATATTGCTTGAGAATTCGCTATGCTCTTTTTTGGCAACGCCGCCGGATACGAATATTCCGAGGTGACCGACGGTTTCGTGGACGGTGTAGACGATGGTTTGCCCGTAGGCCCGGATCTCCTCGACATCGCCATAGAGATCGAGAATCCAGCCGAGCGCCTGTTGCGGCGGCGTGATGTTGTCACCCTTCGAACAGAATACCACGATTGGCGAAGATATATTCCGCAGGTCAACAACCCTGCCGTCTGACGTCTTGATACGCCCTGGCGCGAGGTTATTGCCGACGAACAGCTCATCGACGATGAACTGGATCTCTTCCGCATTCAGATTGACGTGCCCGCCCCACCAGCGTTCGAAATCGAGATAGCGATCGGCCTCGCTGTCGATCTTCGAATAGACATTGTACTGCTTGGTCCAGAGCGTGTTCGAGGGATTCATGTTCTCGAAATTCTGGACAAGCCACGCGCCGTCGAACTTGCCGCCTCCGAGGTCGCTGGTAAGCGCGGTCAGCCAGCTTCCTCCCAGCAGGCCGCCCGAATAGCGCATCGGATTCTTGCCGCGGACGCCGGCCCAGTACGACAATGGCGCGCCCGCGATGATAAGCGGTCCGAACAGCTCCGGCCGCAGCGAAGCCAACATCATGACCGCCCAGCCGGCCTGACAATTGCCGATCACGCACGGCTTACCGTCGGCATCGGGATGCAGGGCGATCACTCGTTCGACGAAGACCGCTTCGGCTATCGCGATGTCCTCGATTGTCTGGCCAGGCATCGGTTCGGGCAGGAAGCCGATGAAGTAACAGGGATGGCCGGCTTTCATCGCCACGCCGATCTCGCTGTCCGCCTTGAACCCGCCGATCCCGGGCCCATGACCCGCGCGGGGATCAACCACCACAAACGGACGGAGCCTGATATCGATCTTCACGCCGCTCGGAGGGACGACCCGCGCGAGCCCGTAATTCACCGGTCGCTCGAGATTTCTACCGTCGACGACTAACTCGACTTCATAGTCGAGAACATGAGGTGCGGTCTTGGCGATATGTTCGCTGTATTGAACGCCTCGCCGGCGCATGACGTCCAGGAACAGGACGCTGCGCTGCCCGCTATCCACGAGATATTCGAAAGCAGATGCAAATATCCCGGGCTGCGTACCGCCCGAAACGGCTGGCTTGTCGGTAGACATGCTTAAATCTCTCATTCATCGCAGCCCCGTGCATCAGGATTGCGCGGGAGCGGAAGAGGCCTTTGACATAGGTCAAGGAAAACCGGGTTCGCTTGACGTGTCGTCATCGCTGCCGCGATGTGCCAATCGGGAACACTGCCCCTAACGGCAGGACCGGGATGCTATCCTTCAACGGTCAGGTTTCCGACCTCGCTTTCTGCGTCGGACAATAAAGCATCGGCCTGATCCTCCCGGATCCATGCGGTCATCAGTTCCCAGGCCACGGCCAGAATGATCGGCCCGATAAACAGACCGACGATGCCATGCGCCAGCATGCCGCCAAGGACGCCAACAAAAATGACAAGCATGGGCGTTCTCAGCCCGCGTCCCATGAGCATGGGCTTCAGAACATTGTCGGCCAGCCCTACAACCAGCAGATATATCGTCAGCAGAAGAGCTCCCGCGAAATCCTTAGTCGCCCAAATCCATATGATCACGGGAATGATGACGATTGCCGATCCGATCTGCAGGATCGCAAGCACAAGCACGGCGAACGCCAACAAGCCTGCGTGAGGCACGCCGGCTAGTTTCAATCCAATTCCGGCCAGCAGGGATTGAAGGACAGCAACGCCGATTACCCCCTGAGAGACCGTACGTATCGTCAACCCTGCCAAGGCGACAAAATCCTGGCTTCGCTGCGTCACAAGCCGCGCTTGAACTCTTCTGCTGGCCGCAACGAAGCGCGGGCCATACAGGAACAGGAACCCCGACAGCGCCACCGATACGATGAACTTCAGTGTTCCCACACCCGCACCCCCGGCGAAGATGAGTACCGGGCCGGCCAATGGCTTCAGGTGCGGAGCTATCTGACGCAATACGGCCCCGAGGTTTGTGGCAGCCTGGTCCCAGAGGCTGTAAACCCGCGCACCAACGATAGGCCAGTCTTTGACGCCGTCCGGAGGAGAGGGAACGACCAGGCTTCCCGCGCCGAGCTGGCCGGCAAGACCTTGCAACCCATCAATCAAGCCAAATCCGATCCATGTCACCGGTCCGATAATGATCGCCAGGTTGAGGATCGTGATGATAGCGGCTGCCAGTTTTGGCCGATCGCCGAGCCGGATTGATAGCCTGTCGTACGTCGGGTAGAGGGCGACGGTCAGAACCATACTCCAGGCCAATATGGGAATGAATGGACGAACAAGAACGAACGTCCAGTAAAGCAGGAAGGTCAGCAACGCCAGACGGATCGCGAGCTGGATGATCTCGTCGCCGGATTTGATTTGCCGAAACACCCGCAGGGCCATGTTTCAATATCCCGCTCGCCGCATGACACGCGTAACGACCACGCGCGGAACGCGATGCGCATGCGAGAACCTCGTGTCCCGACCTACTGTCGCCTGCGCAAACCCGGCTTGATCCAGATCAAGCATCGCCGTTGCGAAATCATTCTCAATTACGCGCCCGTCTAGTGCATGGCGGCAGCGGACGCGTTCGGCGGAACGTCTCGACTCCCCATGCTGTGGGTCTACACATCCAACGATACCTTTTTCTTTTTCGGGCTCGAACCGTCAAAACGGATGTACAAGCCGTTTACCGCCGCCGGAGACAAAGCCGAGTATCACCTGCTGCCGCCATTCGGAGGCGGGACATTATATGATCAATTCACCGGATGCCGTGCCGATGGTCACCTCTGGTCAGCCAATTTCTGAACAAGCGCCGATGATTCCGGATGTTCTTGTGGACGACAACGTGAACATACAGGTTTTGGAGCGGCCGCCTTTGGCCATGATTGTTGTCTTATCCATCGCCATCTGGACGCTTGTTGTCGCGACGAACGGCCTGCCCCGCGATGAATGCACATCAAATGCTCTCCATGGCGTAAAGGGTGCTTCAGAAATCCCGACGCCAAGGCACTGTGCCGGACAACTTCCGAGGGGACTTGGGACACCGGTCAATTGGCCGTCAGAGTCGACCTGATAGAACGCGCCGGTGGTGTCGGCCGCCTGCAGACTTTGGCCGCAGATCGCGATCCTTCAGAGGGAGAATGGCTTCCATTGGCATCCCAGACCTAATTGTCTCATGCGCCGAACCCGGATTTGATCCAGATCAAGCCTCGCCACGGCACGATCATTCTCTTGCAGGAGGCACCAACGCCCGAGCCGTCTGCTATTACGAATAGACCAAGAAGTATTCCTTATGTCTGAAGCTGCCGATTATTCAGCTGTTGAACATCTCCGCGACGGCCGTGCGATTGAAATTCGCGCAATTCGCCTCGATGACAGAGCCAGAATGCTCGCAGCGGTCGGACGAACCAGCGCGCAATCGCTGCGACGACGCTTCTTCACTTCAAAGAAGGAGTTCTCGGAGCAAGAGCTGGCGTTTTTTCTCGACATTGATTTCGATAACCATGTCGCGCTCGTCGCACAAATCGACGAAGACGAATCTCCAACGATCGTCGGCGGTGGGCGTTATATCGTTGTGCGGCCCGGCGTGGCCGAGATAGCTTTCGTCGTGGTCGACGCCTATCAAGGTCTGGGTATCGGGACGATCCTCACGCGGCATCTGGCTGTTTTGGCGCGCGACCAGGGCCTCGCCGAACTGGTTGCGGAAGTATTACCTGAGAACGCCGCGATGTTGAAAGTGTTCAAGAAGCTTGGCTTCAGGACCGCCTCGAAACGAGAGCCTCAGGTCATCCATCTGACCCTGCAGCTTGCCTGACCAGAAGGCGCGGCCAGCAATAAGGGCTTCTCTTCTCGCCATTCCTGGCGAGAACTGCAGAGAGGTCGAGTCCATGTTCGGTCGGCTGCGGTATCACCATCAATCGGTGGCCGGTCTTGAGCTCCGCCAGAGCTTCTTCGCCAGACCTCTGTTTCGACAAACGCGACCAGTGTTCTGCCTCGGCCATCCAGAGCCTGCTGTTAGCCGGCTCACGCGTCGCAAGTCTCCTGCATAGCGCGGCTCGCGCACTACATTCCAATTGGATCGACATTGGCGCCCCCTGCCCGAGGGTTGATTTGATCCTTGCCAACCTACGACAACTGTCAGTCCCGGACTATTGCCCTCACGGCCATTGTCCCAATGGGCAGGTGACCTCGGCAAAACGAAGTGAGCTCGTCCGCTTGACATAAATCAACTGTCGCGCCTCCCACGCCCCAATGCTCGGCGCATCAACTGCGGCGCTCCGCATTCTACCGCGGACGGCCATGCAACCAACCGTCGGGAGACGCACCATGAAGGCAAGCGCAGCTCTGAGAAAGGAAGTCGACTCCGGAGATTGCTGGAAGGGCTTTCGGCCGGGAAGTTGGGCCACCTCAATCAACGTTCGTGATTTCATTATCCGCAACGTCACGCCTTATAACGGGAATGAGGACTTTCTCGCGTCGCCGTCGCGGCGCACCAAGGCCGTCTGGGCAAAGCTGCAGCCATATTTCACAGACGAAAGAAAGAAGGGCGTGCTTGCAGTCGATGCGGAAACCCCCTCAACGCTGCTGGCCCATAAGGCCGGCTATATCGATCGCGATAACGAGATCATCGTCGGGCTTCAAACGGACCAGCCCTTCAAGCGGGCGATATTCCCCTTCGGCGGCCTGCGTATGGTCGAGGCAGGCCTGAAGGCTGCGGGCTTCAAGGTGGACCCCGCTGTACATGAGACTTTCACGAAATATCGAAAATCGCATAATGACGGCGTGTTCGACGCATACACGCCGGAAATCATGAATTGCCGGCGGTCCGGAATCATAACTGGGCTTCCCGACTCCTACGGGCGCGGGCGTATCATCGGCGATTATCGGCGAGTGGCTCTTTACGGGGTCGATCGGCTTCTTGAGGCCAAGCGTGCGGAGCGCGCGCAGATCGACGACATGTGGCCGACCGATGAAATCATTCGGCAGCGCGAGGAACTGTCCGAGCAAATGCGCGCCCTCGACGACCTGCTCTTGATGGCGAAGCTCTACGGTCATGACATATCCAAGCCGGCTTCGAACGCTCTGGAGGCATTCCAATGGCTTTATTTCGCCTATCTGGGCGCTATCAAGGAAGCCAACGGCGCCGCGATGTCCATCGGCCGCATATCCAGCTTCCTCGACATCTACATTGAGCGCGACTTCAGGAGCGCTATTCTTGACGAAGCGCGGGCCCAGGAGCTGTGGGATCAGTTGGTGCAGAAGCTCCGTATCGTCCGGTTCCTCCGCACACCGGATTACGATGCGCTGTTCAGCGGCGATCCCTATTGGGCAACCGAATGCGTCGGTGGAATGGATCTGGATGGCCGTACTCTGGTGACCAAAAGCAGCTATCGGATGCTGCACACCCTTCATAATCTCGGTCCCGCGCCCGAGCCGAACATCACGGTTCTGTGGTCGAACCAGATGCCGGCAGCCTTCAGGCGCTATTGCGTCAAGATCAGCCGCGAAACATCCTCGCTGCAATACGAAAACGACGATCTGATGCGCCCGTTCTGGGGCGATGACTACGCCATTGCCTGCTGCGTTTCCGCCATGCGGCTCGGCAAGCAGATGCAGTTCTTCGGTGCCCGGGTCAATCTCGCCAAAGCGCTGCTCTATGCGATCAATGGCGGGCGCGACGAAGTATCCGGTGAACAGATCGCGCCCGAGACGCTGCCTGTTTCCGGCGAATTCCTCGACTACGACGACGTCATGAGCAAGTTCGACGCGACAATGGAATGGCTCGCTCGGACGTATGTCCATGCGATGAACTGTATCCACTACATGCACGACAAGTATTTCTACGAGCGCCTGGAGATGGCGCTTCACGATCGCGACGTGCTGAGAACCATGGCCTTCGGGATCGCCGGCCTCTCCGTCGTCGCCGACGGCCTAAGCGCGATCAAGTACGGCAAGATTCGTGTCATGCGCGACCCGACCGGACTGGTCATCGACTATCAAAATGTCGGCAACCTCTCGACGCCCCAATTCGGCAACAACGATGATCGTGTCGACCAGATAGCGGCAGACATCGTCACCAGCTTCATGGATAAAATACGCAAGCACCCCACCTATCGAAACGCGACACACACGCAAAGCGTACTCACCATTACTTCCAATGTCGTGTACGGCAAGGCCACTGGAAATACCCCCGACGGCCGCCGCAAGGGTGAGCCGTTCGGACCTGGTGCAAATCCCATGCACGGCCGGGATAGTCATGGCTGGCTCGCGTCCTGTCTGTCGGTTGCAAAGCTCCCCTACAAGGATGCGCAGGACGGCATCAGCTACACCGTCTCCATCGCGCCGCAGATGGCGCATCTATCCGAAACCAAGCTTATCGACGAAGCCGTCAAGGCCTTCGACGTCTACTTCGAGCGAGGCGGCTTTCACATGAACCTGAACGTGATCGACCGGGCGACGCTGGAGGACGCGATGAAGAATCCGGACAAGTACCCGCAACTCACGATCCGGGTGTCGGGCTATGCAGTGAACTTCGTCCGCCTGACCCCGGAGCAGCAGAAAGATGTGATCAGCCGCACGTTCCACGGCCAGATATAGCGAGGTATTGCGATGTCGACCGTGCAGCCGCTTGAATCCGGAAGCCGCTATGACATGCGGGTCGGCATTTCGCCCGACGCTCCTGATGAAGATGAAATCAAGGACCAGGAGGGCTCGTTCGGATATTGCCATTCCTACGAGACCTCGTCCCGCTACGACGGGCCGGGCCTGCGCCTCGTCCTTTTCGTCTCCGGATGCCTTCTACGTTGTACATACTGCCATAACCCGGACACTTGGCATCTGAAGGACGGCACCTACGTGTCAGCCGATTACGTGCTCCGTCGCCTCGGTGACTTCGCGCCGGCGCTTCGCGCGCTGGGTGGAGGTCTGACGATTTCGGGAGGAGAGCCCATGGTGCAACTCGCCTTCACCCGAAGGATATTTGCCGGGGCCAAGGAGATGGGTTTGCATACGGCAATCCAGACGTCGGGATTTCTGGGCAATCGTGCGGATGATTCGTACCTGACAGTGATTGACCACGTTCTGCTCGACATCAAAAGCTCTGATCCCGAGACCTATCGCCGTGTGACCGGCCGGGACCTGGCCCCCACGCTGCGCTTTGCAGAGCGTCTTGCTTCGCTGTCCAAGCCGGTCTGGGTCCGGTTCACCCTCGTTCCCGGCGCAACCGACGATCCCGCGAATGTCGACGGCATCGCTCGATTCGTCGCCCCCATGAAAAATGTGGAGTGGGTCGAGGTGCAACCCTTTCATCAGATGGGTTCATTCAAGTGGAAAGCGATCGGCCTTGAATACAAGCACCTCGATACGCCCGCACCGAGCCAGGATTTGGTGAATCGGGTTGTCGAACAGTTTCGAGCCGCAGGCTGTCACGCGCGCTAGTCAATTAGAGGTGGTCTGGGAGATTGGACATGTTGGACCTTGCCCGCGATATCATCGGAAGCCAGCCCATTCTGACCGCCTTCCTGGCGATCGGATTGGGCTATCTGGTTGGCCAGATCAGCATCTTTGGCTTCTCACTTGGCGTGGGCGCCGTTCTGTTTGTCGGACTTGTCATCGGGGCGTTTGCGCCGAAGGCTCAGATCATAGGGCCGATCGGACTGACAGGTCTGATCATGTTTCTCTACGGGATCGGCATCCTCTACGGGCGCCAATTTTTCGAAGGCATGATCGGCGTAGGGCAGAAGTACAACCTACTCGCGCTCGTCGCCTGTTTGGCTGGCTTGTTCGTTGCACTCGGCCTCGGGCACGTCTTCGGCATTAAAATCGGACATACGCTCGGCATCTACGCCGGATCGATGACGAGTACGGCCTCTCTCCAGGCCGCACTTGAAGTCATCAAGAACAAGGACCCGTCGATCGGCTATTCCATCTCATACCCCTTCGGCGTCATCGGCCCCATCCTCTGTATCTATTTCATGACGCGAATGGTGAAACCCAAATTCCCGACCAAGGCGCAGAGTTTCCACATGGCCGAGATTTCGATCGGCGAAGGCTTTGCCGGCAGGCGGCTCGGCGACCTGAGGGCGGAAGCGATGGGCGATCTGCAAGTGACCATGGTTCGAACCGGCGAACACAATATCGTCCCGACAGATGACACTGTCCTGTCCGCCGGTGACGGCGTTCTGGTCGTTGCCGAGCGCAAAGAGGCTATCGCAAGAGCGGCGGATGAGCTTGGCAGACTGGAACCTGGTCGGTTGGCCAGCGACCGCGCCGACCTCGACTACATCCGGGTCTTCGTCGGGAAGGCAAGTGTGGTTGGTATCCCGCTCGCGGATCTTCCGATGCCAGCAGGCTATCCAGCCCACCTGCTGCATGTACGCCGCTACGATGCCGATCTGGTCCCGGCACCTGATCTGATGCTCGAATTCGGCGACCGCGTCGGGATACTGACGCCGCCCGACCGGAAAGAGGATATTCGCCGCCACTTCGGCGATACAATCAAGGCGGCGGCCGAATTCAGCTACGTATCGCTCGGAATTGGGATGGTCCTCGGCGTCCTTCTCGGACTTATTCCAGTTCCGATCCCCGGTGTAGGCGTCGTGACGCTCGGAATAGGCGGCGGACCGCTGATCGTTGCGCTCATCTTCGGCAAATTGCGCCGCACGGGCCCCCTGCTTTGGACCATGCCGCTGCCGGCGAATATTGTGCTGCGAAATTTCGGCCTGGCGCTGTTCCTTGCAACGGTCGGTGTTAACGCTGGACAACCTTTCGTCCGCACCGTCGCGGAATCCGGATTGACGATGCTGTTCATCGGTGTCGCGGTTCTGCTGACGACGGTGTTCATCGTTCTGGTCGCCGGCCGCTATGTATTGAAGATTCCGTTCGACGACCTCGTTGGCGTCGCATCCGGCGCGACTGGGAATCCCGCTATCCTTGTCTACTCGACCAAGATGGCGCCGACCGACCGTCCCGATATTGGGTATGCCATGATCTTCCCCTCGATGACCCTCGTGAAGGTTGTCGCGGCGCAAATCGTCGGTTTGCTGGTGACGGGGTAGCGGGCAATCGCAAATGTCAAATCGAGCGCCGGCGCCGCAGCCGCCGATTTTCAATCTCGGGGCCTACAGCCCAGCGGAGATCAAGCAAGCCGTCGAAAAGGTCGGCGTCAAGAAGGCCAATCTACCGATCAAGGTCTCTTTCATGCTGGCGGTTGTCGCGGGCGGCGGCGTCGGCTTCGGCGCGCTCTACTACACCATCGTCGTCTCGGATCCGGATCTCGGCTTCGCCGCCGCGCGCATCGGCGGCGGCTTGGCGTTCACGCTCGGCCTCGTGCTCGTCCTGGTCGGCGGCGCCGAACTGTTCACTGGCAACAATCTGATCGTGATGGCCTGGGCAAGCGGAAAGGTCTCGACCAGAACGATGTTGCGCAACTGGGCCGTCGTTTATGCCGGCAATCTGTTGGGATCGCTCGGGCTCGTCGTTCTCGTGTTCCTCTCCCATCACCTCGACATGAACAACGGGCAGGTCGGGATATCGGTGCTGAACACAGCCGTCGGAAAAATCCGACCCGATGTGACGACGCTATTCGTCAAGGGAATCCTGTGCAACGTGCTGGTATGCGCGGCGGTCTGGCTCGCCTATGCGGGCCGGACAGTAACCGACAAGATCGTCGCCGTCATATTGCCGGTCTCGGCCTTCGTCGCGGCTGGCTTCGACCACTGCGTCGCCAATATGTATTTCCTGCCGCTGGCCTGGCTGCTGGTCGAGACGGGGCACGTTCCGGCCGGGTTCGACGCCTCGTCCATCACACTCGCCGGGATCGTCCACAATATCGTTCCGGTCACCCTCGGCAACATCGTCGGCGGCGCCGGCATGGTCGGCGCGGTGTACTGGACCATCTATCGGGCGGCTTTTGGCGCGGCGAGCGAAAACCCTATCAGTAAAGACTGACTTCACCTTCTCGCGTGCTTTCGTGAGAGGCTATGCGGTTGCAGTACCGCATCTTCGTCGCCACTACTGGTCTTGATGAGAGACTCGAAATTGGTGTGGACGCTTTGCGCCGCTCTTCGGGACTAAGCGACGCAATCGGTTTGCAGGTAGAGGCCCCAGGCTCCGGAACGCCGCCCTCGCTTTATGCCGGGGAGACGTTCCGACCCATCAGAACTGGGCTGTTCCTCGGGTTCTTAATCTGCCTGGTCAGCGTTTCGAGGACACGCTTGTGCCCGACCTCATTCGTCGTCGTCGTTTCCGGAGTCCATATGATGTTCAATCGTATCTCGTATTCCGCGCGCGGCCACGACCGTCACGAAAGCCATCCTCTTCTTCTGATCCTGGCTCAGCGTCTTGTAGAGCGGCTCCCACGCGTCGGCGACCTTCTTGAGGTCGGACGCACGTCGGCTCAGTGACTCCGCCCGACGTTGCATCAGTTCGACCGGATTGCGTTCGTGAAGGGCTTCCATTGGGTCGTTATCGCGCAACTCCGCCACCCGTTCCAACCGGGCTAGCCTGTTCTTCGCTCTGGCACGGATGGCTTCCTCAACGGCCGGCCAGTATTTTTCCTGGTCGGCTGTCAATTGCACGGCGGCCTTGATCATGGCCACACGCGCATCCGTCAAGCTGTTGAGGTCAGCGGCACTCGGATGCGTCATTCCTACCGTGCTGGAAGACGTTTCTGCTGCGTAGGCAAGAGGTGATGCAGCCATGAAGACTGCAGTCGTTGCTACAGCTACCTTTTTAATCATCATCGCAAGCTCCTGGATCTCGTTTCATTCGCCCCCAGCAGAAAGTGGCAATCAGAGCCGCGGGGTAGTTTGATCCAAATCAAGAAGACATTCACGCGTCGGTGAGTTTCGTCGGAAGGCGCGCCGCAACTCTGCCAGACGCGAAGTGCGCCCGGATGCGTGGCCGCTTGCTGTCTTAATGAGACATCAACACCCAGCACGGCGGTTGTCCGACAATCGTATTGGTCGCACCTGGCAGGAAGAATTCCCGTAGACGAGAATGTCGATAGGCTCCCATCACCAGAAGATCGATCTCGTGATTTTTGACATAAGCTTCGAAGATTTTTCCCGTTGAGGCCGCTCTCTTGGGGACAGGTTCAAACAGAGCTTCAATGCCGTGCGCGGCTAGATGCCTGACGAGGGCTTCTCCGGACTCCCGTTCCGCCGTTGTTTCGTAATCGGTCGCCGTGAAGACACGAACTGTTTTGGCGCGCTGCAACAACCACATTGCATCCGCAACTGCCCTCGTGGCCTGTTGACTCTGATCCCAGGCAATTGCCGCCTGCTCGAACGAACCAGGTAGCCGATCGGCCATTTCGCCCGAAAAAATCAGGAGCGGGCGTCCCGATTGAAAGATGAGTTCTTCGACCACTTTTTCATACATGACATCCAGTGATCTGACGGGGACCATGGATAGATCAAACGTGCGCGCGCAAAACGCCAAATAGGAAGGAAAATCTTCCGGAACACAATGCTTGATCGTTTTATGATACCCGGCGCCAGAGGCACGCGCTGCGGTCTCAAAAACCGCCATCATCTGCCCGGCATTTATGAGACTTTGGGTATACTCCGGCGTCTCGATGGTTAAACCCTCGATTGGAAACGGTCTTGTATAGCTACCGGCCAGCGGACGACTATCCGCCTCAAACGAGACAGCCGTAATTTGGGCATCCAGATGCGCGGCGACCGACACGGATTTCCTTATCGCAGCTGCTTCAACCGCGATCGGATAACTGATCAGAGGTAGCAGAATTTCTCGGATCGCCACGGTCGTTCCTCCATGCACTTTGCTGTGGGACGGACGCCCTTGACTTGTCTCAAGGACGGTTTTGCGGCTGCGAGTCAGCCTCTGCTCTGCTCTGCTCTGCTCTGCTCTGCTCTGCTCTGCCCTGCTGCGGTCCACGGGGGTTGCTCTGCAAACCAACAACTCTTACGCAGCAGCCGCGTCGACGGTGTCCGCTTTGAAGGCAGGACGGCAGTTCGACCGCCGCCCTGAACTTCGGTTGCATCAATACTGATACCCATATGGCTGCGGACAGATCAACTGACCGTAACCGTCGCGGTAGCAGCCATTGTTGCCGTAATAACCGTAGGCGCCGTACGCGCCGACTGCAGCGGCGGTGCCGACTGCCGCCGCCCCATAACGCAAACCCGGACGGTAGTAGCCGCCACCATAGCCAGGATAACCGGCGATTGGACGGCCGGGGCGGCCCGCTATCGGACGGCCCGGACGACCGGCTATCGGATGTGAGGGGTGTACACGTCCAGCATAGCGACCGCCGCCGCCATGAAACCTTCCGGCGCCGCCGCGTCCGGCGTACATGCCGCCGCCACCACGGAAGCCGCCACCGTGAAATCCGCCGCCGCCTCCGCCGCGGAAGCCGCCACCTCCACCACGGCGAGCATAGGCGTCATCCGGGATCAAGCTTGCGGTGAGCAGAACGATTGCTGCAAGAGCAGCGAGAATATAGCGAAGCATGACAGCAACCTCCCTAGAAATTCTCCAGACACAGGAGGATGCGGCGTCAGTTCCGCAGGACTTTGACATAGATCAAGGGAAGCCAGATCGAACTCTGCTCGGTGTTCAATGTTACTCGCATTGTTCCCGATCAACGTGAACTGCGAGCCATATCGAACTGATGGGAAAATGTCATGAAAAAATTGGCTATCGTCGGGGCGACACTTATCGGCAGCACCATGCTTTGTGCGATCCCTCTCACGCTGCAGATATCGCAAAAGGCCGCCGTTTCGGTGGCGCTGGACACTGCCGAAGCCCGGGTCGGACGACCGGGAACGCCCGCCAGCGTCGCCGGTGTGGCGCGCCGAAGTACGCGGCGCGCGGTACGGCACTGCGCTGCCGGTGTCACCTGTTAAGTTCTGCTTAAGCTCTGCGCGGCTCGATATCGCCTCCAGTCTCGCTCGCTCGCCCGGCGGCCAGGTTTTGACGTGGACAGCGAAAAACTCTTTGCTCCAATGTGCTGGCGCGCCTACGCCGCGATAACCGCGCCGTATTGGGATGACGGAGCGCAGTGTCATGGCCAACGAACGGGACAACTCGAAGGCGACAGAACGGGACGAGCACCCTGCTTCGGGCGACTTAACCGATTTCATTATTCTCGATGACACCAGGCCACCGCCCCGTATCGAGTTGGGACGCGAGCGAATGCTGTTGTGCAGGTTGTATCTTGGCCTGATTCAAACCATGAATGACGATTACGGTGCGGAGTTCGCAAAACACAGCGATAGCGCAGTCTACCGAACCATCGGGATTTACGTCTTTTTGCGCACAGTCACTTGCTCGCCGGTGCGGGCGAGTACGATTGCGCAGGTTCTCAAGATACCGCGCGCGACGGTGCTCCACCGGCTAAATGACATGCAGAAGCTGGGTTATGTCGAGCACGTCGGCAACGCCTACCGCATGACCGACAAAGTCAACCTTCCAGATTTGAAACAAAGGCTCCAAAAGCGGATCGATATGATTTTAGCGACAGCCAGAGAATTGTCGAACCTCAATATCGTGCATTCCTCACTTGACTAGCGATCCGGCCGCCGGGAGCCGAGAATGCAGCAACGACGACGCCCCCCAGGCCCGGTGTTTTTTCAGATCCCCTTGATCTGGCGCAAGGCTTTCCCGGCCGCAAGGCGCACGGGTTTTGGCAAGGGGCAGATCGTAACGGAGAAAAGCCATGAACCGGATGAGTTTAGGTAAAATTGCGATTGCAACCACGACGTTTGCGTGCGCGACACTGTTCTCCTTTGGCTGGTCTGATCAGCGCGGCGTCTCGCTGTCGATCGAGAGCGCCCAGGCGCGCGTTGGTCGCCCGTTGACGCCGGTGAGCGTCGCGGGAGTTGCGCGTCGACAATATCGGCGAAGTGCATACGGCTATGGTGCCGGCGTGGTGGCGGCCGGTGCGATCGGCACGGCTGCGGTCATCGCCACCTCGCCTCGGGGTTACGGTTACAGAGATGCACACGGGTACGATTCAGTGATGGCCGCCGGTTACCATGAAGGTAATGGTTGGGGCGGCGGCTACTATGCGACCAGTCCCTGGGGTTACTATCCATGCCAGCCGGGTCACATCTATGGCTGCCAATATTATGCAGCCGATGATTGGGGTCATACCGCTTCGGGCTACTGAGGCCGGGGTACGGCAACGGCATTGGCCGGCGCGCTGGGCTTCTGTTTTTAAAGCCGATGTATCGCTGCCAGCAGACACAGAAAAACGAAAGAAGCGGCTTAAACGGCCGCTTCTTTCAGGTCGTAAGCGCCGCTAAAATCGAAGCTTCGGCGAAGACCTGATTGGGTTGGAATCCAAAATGGTTCGGATGCTTTGGCCTCTAATATCGATGACTTCGGGGGTAATAGCGGAAGTAAGGCCCGCTTCGTAAGCAAGGGCTGAGCGCGTCAAGAAAGCATTTCTCGTCAAGCTTTCACGCGGCGATCAAGAGGAGGGGAATATCGAGCGGATCTCACAAAGAGCTGTTCCGGGGCGCTGATTCAAGTTTAATCAACTGCTCTTTTTCAAGATGAGGGCGTCCTTCATTCGCCTTATCCGAGAATTTCGTTGCTTCATCATGATCTAGTATCGCAACAAACCGGTCCAGCCACGAGCTGATGGTTGCAACGCGTTCGCGTATATCGGACGAGTTGGGGCAGGCGTACATCCGGGTCGTGGTTTTTCGTTTTCGACGTAGACCTCGAAGATCGCTTCGCGCTGTTTTCATTGAGCCTCCTCCTTAACGCGTTCGGCCTCGGCTTGCCTGCTCCCTCTACGGAACCGTCGAAAATCGTAATTCGGCACAAAGTGATTGCAATGTGACGGGAGGCGATGCGAACCCTCCACGCTTCGGTTTATAGTCATCAGTTTATTCAAAGCGACAGGCGACCGGTCCCCCGGCATAGCCGAGGTCCGAGCCTCGCCGCTTGGCACTCTGTTGTACGCCGCCATACTCCACCTACAACACTGGACTGGAATCGCGAGCTGGATGGGTTTAACTTGATGCCACCAAGGCCAGTGAGTCACAAGGATAGAACGGACCGATAAGAGCCTTGCAGAAGCTACGCCAAACTGCGCTACAGCCGCCAACTCACCTCACTCCCACTCGATTGTTCAAATCACGCATAGCATATTGAGATTCCTTCGAAATTGTTTCTGCGACCGAACATATTCCGACGATGGGTCCGCGAAAAAGTTACGCTTTTGATTTTAAAGAGAAAATCATTGCAAAAATATTTTTGTGGTTTCGCTAGCTATCGGCATCATACGGTCGATTGTAGCACTTCGAAGCGGCCAGCGCCGTGTTCGATCTCTGTCTGCAAAGTACCGTCACCAAACGATGCCAATTAACGCGGCGCAATGTCCGGTTTGAATCCGCACTTCGCCGGATAGCGGAAACGCTAGGCGCCTTCGCGGTGACAATGCAAGCCGGTGACCGGCCCCGCCGTCGCGATGCGACCTAGATCTCGTTCATGACCTGGGCATAGGCGATCAAGGCGAACAGGGCGGTTCCTCCGATAATGTTTCCGACAAGCACTGGCACGAAAAAGTCGGTGACCATCGGCAGAACTCCCAAATGGCCATTCAGCACGAGGAAAAATGCCTCCATGCTGCCGGCAACGATATGCATGAAGCCGGCCGCGGCGATCAGATATGTGATCACGACGATGACGTGGAATTGCGCCGCCTCCGCGCCCGGGAGCAGCCAAACCATAGTGGCAATCAGAAATCCCGATGCAATCGCGCGAAACAGCATTTCCATCCGAGAATGATCGGTGATCTGGCCTGCGATCTCAAGCATTGCAGCTTTGAGCTCCGGCGTGAGCACCGGCGTGAAGGTGGAAAGCAGGGCCGCGACCAGCGTACCAGCCAGGTTTGCAAGCAGCACCACGCTCCAGAGCCGGGCGAGCCGCCACAGGTTGGTCCGGCTGAAGTGGGTCATGACGGGCAGCACTGCGGTCACGGTGCTTTCCGTGAATAGCTGCTGGCGTGAGAGCACGACCATCAGAAATCCAACGGAATAGCCTAGACTCACCACCAGAACCTTCCAGGGTGCCGCCGGCAGATGCGCCTGCAGAACGCCCTGGGCGAGGAGCGAAAAACTGATCGAAAGCCCCGCGGCGACCCCCGACCACCATAACGAGGTGACCGGTCGGTCCATCTCCTCGTCGCCAAGGCGACGCACGATTTCGTAAATCACCGGTGTCCGTGGGCTGGACATCTCCTCGACGTCACCCGCCTCTTTTTGCGTGATACGCGGGTTGCTGCGTCCGGAGCGCGACTTTCCTTTCGAAGTCTCAGCGATCTTTGACGATGCTTGGGATTTCGACAATTGGCGTCCCTCCAAAAGGCTAATAAGCGGTGGCCGAATCCCCCGCCATGCAAAGCAGGCAACGCTTGAGCGCCCTCAAAACTCGGTCAAGTCCGCCAAAAGGCTAATGTCGATCCAAGGCCGTTCTTTCGGAAATACTTTCCAAAATTCATAGTTTCAGAAGTGGAACCCGGCTTTCGATCGCCCGTTAACGATGCACGTCTGGCTGGCGGTGCATGCAGGAACTAACCATGTCTGAAATCGACAATCAGATCGAACCTGATGACCACACCGTCGAATATGATGGACCGGCCGGCGGCTGGGGATCACTAAGGGGTATCGCCAGCATATTCGGAAAGGAATGGGATTCACCAGCGGCGCTCGACACCCTGCGAAGGCAAAACAAGCCCAAGGGCTTCATGTGCGTTTCCTGCTCCTGGGCCAAGCCGGCCGATTATCACGCTTTCGAGTTCTGCGAAAACGGCGCCAAGGCCACGCTGTGGGAATTGACCAGCCGGCGCTGCACCCCCGACTTCTTCGCCAAGCATACCGTCAGCGAGCTGCGCGAGTGGAATGATTACGATCTGGAGCAGCAGGGACGCCTGACCCACCCGATGCGCTATGACAGCGCGACCGATCACTACATTCCCTGCGAATGGGAGGAAGCCCTCCAGGCCATCGGATCCCGGCTCAAATCGCTCGATCCGAAATCCGTCGTCTTCTACGCTTCTGGTCGCGCCAGCCTCGAGACGTCCTACCTCTATGCCCTGTTTGCGCGCCTCTACGGCAACAACAACCTCCCGGACAGTTCGAACATGTGCCATGAAACGACCTCCGTCGGCCTCAAGAAGGTCATCGGCGTCGGTGTCGGCACCGTCGTCTTCAATGATCTGGCCAATTGCGACGCGATGTTCTTCTTCGGCCAGAACACCGGCTCGAACAGTCCGCGGTTTCTCCACCCGCTGCAGGATGCGGCAAAGCGTGGCGTGCAGATCGTCACCTTCAATCCGGTGAGGGAAAAGGGTCTTGAAACCTTCGTCAACCCGCAGAACTTGGCGGAAATGCTGACCGGCAAGGAAACGCCGATCAGCAGCCAGTATCATCAAGTCAAGGTCGGCGGAGATATCGCCGTCATGCTCGGCATCTGCAAGCACGTTTTCGCCGCGGACGACCAGGCCTGGATCGAGGGCAAGCGCGTGCTCGACGTACCCTTTATCGAGGCGCATACGCACGGATTTGAGGAATTCGAAGCCAAGGTCCGCAACACTTCCTGGGATGACATCGAGATAGCTTCCGGCCTTAGCCGCGCTGCGATCCAAGCCGCCGCGCAGGTTTATGTGGATGCCGATCGCGTGATTGGAATCTACGGCATGGGCCTGACCCAGCATGTCAACGGCTTCGACAACATCGCGATGTTCGTCAATCTTCTGATGCTCAAGGGAAATATCGGCCGCGACGGAACCGGCATTTCGCCGGTTCGCGGCCATTCCAACGTCCAGGGACAGCGAACGGTCGGCATTTCAGAAAAGCCCGAACTTGTGCCGCTGGACAAATATGCAAAACAGTTTGGCTTTGAGCCGCCGCGCGAGAAAGGCATGAACACCGTGGAGGCCTGTGAGGGCATCCTCGCTGGAACGGTGAAGGCATTCTTCGGGCTCGGCGGTAATTTTGTCCGTGCCGTCCCTGAGCGAGCAGCCATGGAAGCGGCATGGGTCAAGATGGACCTGACGGTCCAGATCGCCACCAAGCTCAACCACAGTCATCTCGTCAACGGCAAATCAGCCTTCCTGCTGCCGTGTCGCGGTCGCACCGAACAGGACATGCAGGCCAGTGGTCCGCAAGCGGTGACGATGGAGGATACCTTCAGTTGCATTCAGGGTTCAATCGCTTTGCGTAAGCCGGCGAGCGAGCATTTGAAGTCGGAACTCGATATCGTCGCTGGGCTGGCAAAGGCGACCTTGCCGCCCAATCCCAAGGTCAAGTGGGATGAATGGGTCGGCGACTATGGCTTGGTCCGCGATCTTATCGCTGAAACCTATCCGGACGAATTTCACGACTTCAACGCACGCATGTTCACGCCGGGCGGTTTCTATCGCGGCAACGCCGCCCGCGAGCGAATCTGGAAGACCAAAAGTGGAAAAGCGGAATTCACCGTTCCAGGCACGCTGTCCTCCGTCGGATTCGACGACGCGCCGGGCCGCTACCGGCTGCTCACTATGCGAAGCAACGACCAGTTCAATACAACGATCTATGGCTTGAGCGACAGGCTTCGCGGCATCGAAGGCACGCGCCATGTGCTTTTGATGAATCCCGGCGATATCGAGCGCGCCGGCCTCAAGGAAGGTCAGATGGTGTCGCTGGTGAGCGATGCCGGGGACGGCATTCACCGCGAGGTCGGCCCGCTGAAGGTTACGCCCTTCAAGCTGCCGGACGGCTGTATAGCCTCCTATTACCCCGAAATGAATCCGCTGATGGCGCTGTCAAACCACGATAAGCAGTCAAAGACGCCGGCCGCCAAATCGGTTCCGGTCAGAATTCGCGCGTAACCTTCCGGCCGCCGCGCGCTTCGCAAGGTCGTTACTTTTAGAGACGGATGCATGCAGATCTTCCGTCCCGGAGCCAACACGATCGCCACGCTGCTGCTGGCGTCGCTGGGAGTTTTGCCGGTGCTCGCGGTTGGACTTGGCTACCAGATCATGGGTTCACCGTATGTCACGGATCAGAACGTTACCCGCGATCAGCCGGTGCCGTTCAGTCACGAACATCATGTCGGCGGCTTGGGGCTCGATTGCCGCTACTGCCACACATCAGTGGAAAAGGCGCGTTTCGCAGGGCTGCCGCCAACCGAAACCTGCATGACCTGCCACTCCCAGCTCTGGACCAACGCCGACATGCTGGGCCCGGTTCGCGCGAGCATGGCTGAAAACAAGCCAATCCACTGGCAGCGGGTCAACAAGCTCCCGGACTACGTCTACTTCGATCATTCCATTCATATTGCCAAAGGCGTCGGTTGCACCACCTGCCACGGGCCCATCGGTCAGATGAAACTCACGCGGCAGTCAGCGCCGTTGACCATGAACTGGTGCATCGATTGTCACCGCGATCCGGCCAAGGCGCTTCGCCCGCGCGAGGCTGTTTTCGATCCCGACTGGAAACCAGCCGGCGACCGCAGCGAGTCAGGACAGCAGCTGATGGCGGCCTTTCACATTCGCACTGATCATCTGACGGATTGCTCGATATGCCACCGCTGAACGAGCTGCCCGTCAAGGGTTCACAATTCTTCGCACGCGGTCCGGCCGCGCCGAACCGTCGCCAGGCGCTGAACCTGCTCGCCGCGGGAATCGCGAGCGGGCTTGCCGGCTGCAGCAAACCGTCGGAAGAGATCATCCCTTACGTCAAGATGCCCGAACGCATCGTCCCCGGCGAAGCGCTGAAATTCGCGACTACGCTGTCGCTATCCGGGTTCGGTCGCGGCGTCATCGTCACCTCGATCGACGGCCGCCCGATCAAGGTCGATGGCAATCCGCGGCATCCCGCCAGCCTCGGAGCGACCGACGTGTTCGCCGAAGCCACGGTGCTGTCGCTGTACGATCCCGACCGCTCGCGGACCATCCTCGAAAACGGCGAGATTGCTTCGCCCGAAGCGTTCAGGCTCGCGCTGCGAACGCAACTGCAGCGGATGCAGCAGCGCAACGGTGAAGGCTTTCGTCTGCTCACAGGCCGTGTGACCTCCCCGACGTTGCTACGACAGATCGGCGATCTGCTGCAGAAATTTCCAAAAGCCGCATGGCACGCCTACGAGCCGATCGACGAGGACAATGCGGCGGCCGGCGCGGCACTGGCCTTCGGAAAGCGACTGCGCTTCGTCCCGCATCTCGACAAGGCACGCGTACTCGTCGCGCTTGACGCCGATCCGCTGGGCCAGGGCCCAAGCCAACTTAGTAATGCCCGCGGCTTCGCAGCTCGCCGCCGTCCGCAGCACGACGAGTTTTCGCGCATTTACAGCATCGAGACCGCCCCGACGCTGACCGGTGCCAAGGCCGATCATCGAATCGCGCTTCAGCCGCAGCTGATCAGCGAGATGGCCATCGCCATCGCCCGGTCGATGGGCGCGCGCCTTCGCGAGACCTCGCTCCCGGATCAGGCGATGCGTCTGGCAAAGCAGGCGGCGGCCGACTTGTCGGCGAACCACGGCGCGGCCATCGTACTGGCAGGCCGGTCGCTTCCGCCTGAAACCCACGCGCTGGTGCATTGGATCAACGCCCAAGTGCAGGCATCGATCGACACCATCGAAATCGAGCAAACGCCTGACGGACGCGGGCCGGGCACGCTTGCCGAACTGGTGCACGATCTCGATGCCGGCACGGTCGACCAGCTTGTGATGATTGGCGCAAACCCCGGTTACGACGCGGCTGCCGATCTCGAATTTTCGAAGCGTTCAGCCAAGGCCGCGTTCCGGCTGCACCTGGGGCGCTACGCGGACGAAACCGCCGATCTCGCCAACTGGCATGTACCGCAAACGCATGAACTCGAGGCCTGGTCCGATTTGAGGTCAAGCGACGGCACCGCAAGTCTGGTTCAGCCGCTGATCAGGCCGTTATTCCGGAGTTGGACCACGCACGAACTACTGGCGCTGCTGATGGGCCGCGGCGATGCCTCGCCCTACGATCTGGTGCGCGAGACTTGGCAGCCGCACGCCTCGAACGATTTCGAGGGATGGTGGACCCGCGCGCTTCACGACGGCGTCGTCGATCGTGCGCCCTCGACAACCGCAGTCGGGAATCCTCGCCTCGCTGACATTTCGGCGCCGGCTTCGCCGGGCACAGGCATGACCCTGGTGTTGCGGCCGGACCCCAGCCTGTGGGACGGGTCCTTTGCCAACAATGCGTGGCTGCAGGAGTGCCCGAAGCCGCTGACCAAACAGGTGTGGGGCAATGCGCTGTCGCTCAACCCAAAGGATGCGGCAAGGCACGCGCTCAGTACCGGCGATATCGTCACCCTGTCCTCGGATGGGCGACAGATCGATGCACCTGTCATCGTTGAACCGGGTATGGCCGAAGCCGCCATGAGCCTCACGCTCGGGCTCGGCCGTAGCAAGGCCGGCGCAATCGGCAACGGCATTGGCGTCAACGCCTTTACCCTGCGCACCACTGCGCACGCCTGGAGCATTCCCGATGTGACCATCGTGAAGACGGGCCGGCACGAGGAAATCCTCACCACGCAGAACGTGGTCCGCACCGCGGAAGACGTCCGGGAACTCTACCCGCTGCGCGATCTCGCTGAGATTGCCAAACCACAGCTAGCAAGTGGGCACGCGATTCCGAGCCTACTGCCGGAGCGGCCCAAGCCCGATGACGGACACGCCTGGGCGATGGTGATCGATGCCGCCGTGTGCATCGGGTGTAACGCCTGCGTAGTCGCCTGCCAGGCAGAGAATAATGTTGCAGTGGTCGGGCCGGAAGAGGTCGCCCGCGGCCGGGACATGCATTGGCTGCGGATCGACGTTTACGACCACGGTACGGAAGTGAATCCCAAGCTCGGGTTTCAACCCGTGCCCTGCATGCACTGCGAGCACGCTCCCTGCGAGCCGGTTTGTCCGGTGGCCGCGTCGGTTCATGACGGCGAAGGTCTGAACCTGCAGGTCTACAACCGGTGCGTCGGCACGCGTTTCTGCGAGGCGAACTGTCCTTACAAGGTGCGTCGCTTCAACTTCTTTGGATACGCCGACGGCCAGGAATACGCCAATCTCGGTTTCGAGTCCTACCGCGCGCAGAAGAATCCAGAAGTCACGGTGCGTGCCCGCGGCGTGATGGAGAAATGCACCTACTGCGTCCAGCGCATCAGCGCCACGCGCCGCGCCGCCGAACGCGACGACCGCCCGATCGGCACGGACGAAGTCAGGACCGCGTGCCAGAACGCCTGCCCGACCAGCGCGATCAGCTTCGGCGACCTTCAACAGAAGGAATCCGCCGTAAACCGGCAGAAAGCAGACCCGCGCCATTATGCGCTGCTCGAGCATCTCGGAACACGCCCGCGCACCACCTATCTCGCCGACGTCCGGAATCCCGCGCCAGGTTTCGACGAGGGCGGAACATGAGCGCGGTACTCGAACACACCCTGCCGCCCCCGCATCGCTGGATTGCCGCGGAGCGAGCAAGTGACGTCGAGATCACGCAGGCCGTCGCCGAGCCGCTGTTTCAGCCGGCCGGCAGGGCGTGGTGGCTCGCCTTGCTCGCGAGCCTGCCTTTTTTGCTCTGGTTCTTCGGAGCGATCGGCTGGCTGTTCGATCAGGGGATCGGGATCTGGGGCATCAACTCCACGATCGTGTGGGGTGTCGCCATCGCCAACTACGTCTGGTGGATCGGAATCGGGAAC
Organism: uncultured Alphaproteobacteria bacterium; assembly: GCA_963790595.1. Lineage (GTDB taxonomy): Bacteria > Pseudomonadota > Alphaproteobacteria > Rhizobiales > Xanthobacteraceae > Bradyrhizobium. The sequence continues at coordinate 315,889 of CAWBPE010000027.1, forward strand.
GCGGGCACGCTGATCTCGGCCATGCTGCTGCTGACGCGACAACAATGGCGAGGTTCGATCAACCGTTTCGCGGAGGCGATGACGCTGTTTGCGGTCGCGATCGCCGGCATCATGCCGATCATCCATCTGGGCCGGCCGATCTATGCCTATTGGCTCGCCCCCTATCCAAATACGATGGCGCTCTGGCCGCAGTGGCGAAGCGCGCTGGTCTGGGATTTCTGGGCGATCCTGAGCTATCTGCTGTTTTCGATCCTGTTCTTCTACGTCAGCCTGATTCCCGATCTTGCCACCATGCGCGACCGCACCCGGACGCGCGCGGGGCAGTTGTTCTATGGGGCTTTTGCGCTGGGCTGGCGTGGCTCGGCCAGCCATTGGCGCAAGCTGCAAACCCTGCATACCACGATGGCCGCGCTCGCCGTTCCCCTGGTTTGCTCGGTGCACTCGATCGTCGGGCTGGATTTCGCCGCGAGCCTGATGCCGGGCTGGCAGGAAAGCATCTTCCCGCCCTATTTCGTGGTCGGCGCGATGTATTCGGGTTTCGCCATGGTTGTCGTGCTCGCGCTGGCGTTCCGCTGGGGTCTCGATCTGCAGGCGATCATCACCCGGCGACATTTTGAGGTGATGGGTAAGATCCTGCTGATGGCCTCGATCGTGATGGGCTACTCCTATGCCACCGAATGGTTCATGGGCTGGTATGGCGGCGAGCACAGTGACCGCAGCCTGGTCGCGTTCGAGTTCACCGGCACCTACGCGCCGCTGTTCTGGGCGCTGCTGTTCTGCAATGTCGTGCTGCCACAGGCGCTGTGGTTTCCGGCAATGCGGCGGTCGCTGCCCGCGCTGTTCGTGATTGCGATCGCCATCAATATCGGAATGTGGCTGGAACGGATCCTGATCGTGTGGAACACGCTGTCGCACGGTTACATGCCGAGCCTCTGGCGCTCCTTCCACTTCACCTTCTGGGACTGGTCGTTCCTGATCGCGCCGCTCGGCTTGTTCGCTTTCCTGTTCCTGATCTTCGTCCGGCTGGTCCCCGCGGTTTCGATGTTTGACATGCGCGAACTCGCACACCGGGAGGGCGCAGCATGACAGGCCCCCTGCTGGCCGAATTCCGCGATCCTGAAACATTGCATCACGCTTTGGGGCAGGTGAAGCAGGCCCGTCACCGCGCGCTGGATGCATTCACGCCCTACCCGGTCGAAGGCGTTGCGGAGGACCTGGGCCTGGGAACATCGTCAATTCGTATCGTGATGTTGGTTGGGGGCCTGATCGTTGCCGCATTCGCCTTCGGGCTGCAATGGTACAGCGCGGTCATCAATTACCCCATTAACAGCGGCGGCCGGCCGCTTGATTCCTGGCAAGTGTTCTGGCTGGTGCCGTTCGAAGTTGGCGTGTTCGCCGCAGCCCTCTGCGGTGTGATCGCCCTGTTCTGGTCGTGCGGCCTGCCGCGCCTGCACCATCCGCTGTTTGAAATTCCCGGGTTCGAGCGCGTGACCCAGGACCGGTTTTTTCTGCTCGCCGCTGCCGGGCCGAACGACGAAGCGGCGCGCGACCTTCGGCATCTGCTGGAAGCCGCGGGCGCGGTGGTGGTGACGGAGGTCCGTCAGCCATGATGCGCATCCTGCTCAGCCTCGCGGCCGCGCTGCTGCTGGCCGGCTGCAACGACATTTCGATGACGCGGCAAAACCGCTACGGCACCTACACGCCGGCCGCGTTGTTTCCGGATGGCACGGAGGCGCAGGCCCTGCCGGCCGGTGTCGTGGCACAAGGCGATCTCGATCGCGCCGAGCAGGCCACAAATCCGCCGAAGGTCGATGCGCAGCTGCTGGCACGGGGCCGGCAGCGCTACGATATCTATTGTTCGCCCTGCCACAGCCTGTCCGGCGACGGCGACGGCATGATCGTTCGCCGCGGTTTCCCTGCGCCGCCGTCCTACCACTCCGCACGGCTGCGGGCCGCAACGGCGCAACATTTCTTCGACGTGATCAGCAATGGCTACGGCGTGATGTACTCCTACGGCGCGCGGGTCGAGCCGCGCGACCGCTGGGCAATCGTCGCCTATATCCGGGCGCTGCAGCAATCCCGAAACGCCAGGCTTGCCGAAATGCCCGGGCTCAGGGACAGGCTGCCATGACCGCCGCAGCCGCAAAACTGGTGAAGCGAACGGTCGGCGGCCGGCCGCTCGCGCTCGGCATTGCCGTGCTGCTGGCAGCGGCGGGACTGCTCGCGGTGCTTCGCCTGTTCATGCAGATCGAGCCGCTGTTGCGCGGCTGGCTGGTGGCATTTGCCGTCTGCGGCACCATTCCGATCGGCAGCATGATCTGGCTTATGATCCATCGCCTGACCGGTGGCGCATGGGGTATCGCCGCGGCGCCGGTGCTGCGTCCGGCCGCCGCGATGAGCCCGTTCCTGATCGCCGCCTTCGTACCCGTGCTGGCCGGGCTAAATCGCATCTATCCCTGGGCAGCCGATCCGGGCGCGATTCCCGCGGATGTCGCCCACTGGTATCTCAATGGAACGTCCTTTCTGCTGCGTAGCCTGATCGCGCTGGTCGGGTGGTCCTTTTTCGCGGTCGTGTTCGCCGCCGGGTGGGGCGGCCGCCTGATGGCCGGCCTGGGACTGGCGTTCTTCGGCCTGACCATCAGCCTCGTCGCGGTCGACTGGTACCTGTCGCTGGACCCGCATTATGTCGCGACCGCCTTTGGAGCGATGATCGCAATTCAGCAGTTGCTGATGGCGCTGGCGGTCACCGCACTGATCGGGCCGGCTACCCTCCAGGGCAAGGTGGCGGGCGACCTTGGCGCGCTGCTGATCGCGACGCTGCTCGGCGTGGTCTATCTCGAATTCATGACCTTCGTTGTCGCCTGGTACGGCGACCTGCCCGAGAAAGCGTCGTGGTTTCTGAAGCGCTCCAGTCCAGGCTGGATTTCGGTTTTGATGGCGGCGCTTGCGGTGGGCGCGGTGTTACCGTTCGGAATGCTGCTGATGCAGCGGGTCCGCCGAAGCCGCCGGGGATTGCGCATCGTTTCTGTCGCGATCCTGTTAGGCTCGGTGCTGCATTTCATCTGGCTGCTGGTGCCGACGTTCGACGATCAGATCTCGGTCATCACGGCCGCTTGCGCCGGCATCGCCGTCCTGGTGCTGGTTTCGTACCTGACCGGACCCGCCCTGGCTCGGCGATTGGAGACCCGTCATGCCGAATGACGAAATGGGAGCCCGAACGGTTCCGCAGCCGCCGGATGTCGCAACCGGCGTCGTCATTATCGCGGTGGCGGGGTTTTTGGCATTTGTCGGCCTGACAATGACCGGTCTGTTCTTCTACCTGCGAACCGGCGCGCCGGGTGCCCTCAGGCAAGCGAGTGAGCGTCACTTTCCCGAGCCAACGCTGCAGAAAAGACCGCAGGACGATTTGAAGCGTTTCGAGCTTGAACAGCGGATGGCGCTTTCGGGCTATGGCTGGATCGACCGTGCCAGGGGCATTGCGCGGATCCCGATCGAGGAGGCAATGCGGATCGTCATCGCACGCGGCGATCATGCCTATGGCCCGCCTGAGCCGTCCCCAACCGCACCGAACACCACCAATCAAGCGGGAGTACGGCCATGAAAGGCGCGAGCTTCCTCCTGATTCTGGCGCTGTGGCCGGCCACAGCGCTGGCAGGATTGACCGAAGAACAGGTCGGGCAGGTTTCGCTGTCTCCGTCACCCGGAGCGCGGGTGCCGACCGCGCTCGTGTTCAAAGACCTCAACGGCCGCAACATTTCGCTCGGCGATGCCATCGCCGGACGCCCGACCCTGTTGCTGCCGGCCGACTTCACCTGCACGCAGATTTGCGGCCCGGCGCTATCGATCGCGGCAAGCGCGCTCGGCCAGACCGGACTTCAGGCCGGGCGCGACTACAGTCTCGTGGTGGTCGGTATCGACGCAAAGGACGGCATCGAAGACGCCCGGCACTTCACCTCGGGCCAGGTCGGCGGTCCCGGCGTCTCCGTGCTCACCGGAAGCAGCGAGACGATCAATTCCTTGATGGTCGCGATCGGCTACCACTTCCAGCGCGACTCCGTCAACGATGTCATCGCCCATCCCGCCGCCTACGTCACGCTTACGGCGGACGGGCGGGTATCGCGCGTGCTGTCGAGCCTGGCACTGCAGCCCACGGATCTGAGACTGGCACTGCTGGAGGCCGGCGGCGGCTCGATCGGAGGCATTGCTGGCCGGATTGCGTTGCTCTGTTACGGCTTTGATGCCGTGCACGGCATTTACACCCGCCAGATCGCAACGCTGCTTCAGATCGGCGGCGCACTGACCGTGGCGATCCTGGCCTTCGCCCTCGGCTTGATGGTGTGGCGAACGTCCAGGCGCGGAGCCTCGGCATGAACTCGTCCTTTAGCCTTCCAGAGGCCAGCACCCATGCCGTGCGCGTCGATCACATATTTTATGGTCTTCTCGTCCTGTCGGGTCTGACCATGCTGGTGGTGTTCGGCCTCGTCATCGTCCTGGCGGTTCGCTACCGCCGTGGATCCAGCGCCAGGCGTGGTCCGCTACCCGAAATCGTCAGCCGCGAATTCGAGATCGGCTGGACCACCGCCACGCTTTTCCTTTTCGTATTTCTGTTCTGGTGGGCGGCATCCGCCGATCTCTCCGGCCTGTCGGCTCCCGCCAATGCAATCGAGATGCATGTCGTTGCCAAACAATGGATGTGGAAGACTCAGCATTCGAATGGCGCACGCGAGATCAACGCCCTGCATGTTCCCGTGGACCATCCGGTGCGGCTGGTAATGACCTCGCAGGACGTCATTCACTCGTTCTATGTTCCGGCTTTTCGCGTCAAGCAGGACGTCCTGCCGGGGCGCGATACCGAAATCTGGTTCCGCGCTACCAAGATCGGGGTGTTTCCGCTGCTTTGCGCCGAATACTGCGGCACGGACCATTCCATGATGCGCGGCCGGATCGTGGTGATGCGGCAGGAAGACTACGCCGACTGGCTGGGCAAGCAGCCTGAGGGTGACGATCTCGTTCATGAAGGCGAAAGGCTGTTCGTGGCGCAAGGGTGCTCGGGCTGTCACGCCGATTCCTCCAGCGTGCAAGCCCCGAAACTGGCCGGACTTTACGGCCGGACCGTCAGCCTTTCTGACGGGCGTCAGATAAAGGCCGATGACGCCTACATCCGGAATTCAATATTGCAGCCCAAGCGTGACATCGTGGCCGGCTACCAGCCGATCATGCCGGGCTTCGCAGGCTTGCTCGACGATGGCGAAATCCAGAGCCTGACAGCCTATATCCGGTCCCTGTCGTCGCAGCCCAACACCCAAACCGACGGAGGCGCGAATTGACTGATGCCCTGCTTGCGGGCGACCTGCCGCTGCCGCCTCGCCCGGACTATCTCCACCACGGCACCACGCTGAAGTCGTGGTTGACCACGACAGATCACAAGCGCATCGCGATTCTTTACGCGATCACGATCACGATCTTCTTCTTCATGGGCGGCATTGCGATCACGCTGGTGCGGCTGGAATTGTTCAAACCCAATGGCTGGCTGTTTACGTCGGATACCTACAACAAGCTGTTTTCGTTCCACGGCATCGTCATGGTATGGTTCTTCCTGGTGCCGTCGATTCCGAACACGCTCGGCAATTTCCTGCTGCCGCTGATGATCGGGGCGCCCGATGTTGCCTTTCCACGGCTCAATCTGTTCAGCTGGTATTTGACCATCGCCGCCGGCGCCCTGACCGTTTACGCGCTCATCGCCGGCGGCGTCGATACCGGATGGACCTTCTACACGCCCTACTCGACGATGTTTTCTAACAGCCACGTGTTCGCTGCGGCGTCCGGGGTTTTCGTCGTCGGCTTCGCCAGCATCGCGACCGGGGTCAACTTCATCTCCACCACGCACATGCTGCGCGCACCGGGGATGACCTGGTTTCGCCTGCCACTGTTCGTGTGGGCGATCTACGCCACCTCCATCATCATGGTGCTGGCCACGCCGGTTCTGGCGATTTCGCTGTTATTGGTGATCGCGGAGCGGTGGCTGGGACTGCCCATTTTCAATCCCGCGAATGGCGGCGATCCCATCCTGTTTCAGCACCTGTTCTGGTTCTACTCGCACCCGGCGGTCTACATCATGGTGTTGCCCGCGATGGGCGTGGTTTCGGAAATCATCCCCTGCTTCGCACGCCGCCGCATCTTCGGCTATGACTTCATGGTCTACGCGATGATGGCGATTGCCGGAATCGGCTTCTTCGTGTGGGGCCACCACATGTTCGTGTCGAGCCAATCGCCGTACGCCAATCTTATCTTCTCCTTTCTTTCCTTCATCGTCGCGGTGCCGTCGGCCATCAAGGTCTTCAACTGGACGGCATCGCTGTACCGCGGCCAGATCAGTTTCGAAGCGCCGATGCTCTATGCCCTGGGCTTCGTCGGGTTGTTCACGACCGGCGGACTGTCGGGCCTCTTCCTGGCTTCGATTCCGGTCGACGTGCACGTCACCGACACGTATTTCGTGGTAGCGCATTTCCACTACATCATGGTCGGGGGCTCGGTTTCGGCGTTCTTTGCCGGCTTGCATTTCTGGTGGCCGAAGATAACCGGAAAGCTGTATCCGGAGTCCTGGTCGCGGTTCGCGGCGATCCTGATGTATGCCGGCTTCAACATGACCTTTCTGCCGCAGTTTTTCGCCGGTTATCTCGGAATGCCCCGGCGCTACCATACCTATCCGCCGGAGTTCCAGATCTACAACGTGATGTCCTCGTCCGGCGCAGCCGTGCTGGCCGTCGCCTATCTCCTGCCGCTCGGCTATTTCGCCTGGTCGCTGTATTACGGCAGGCCGTCCAGCAATAATCCGTGGGGCGCGACCGGCCTTGAATGGACCACCAATTCGCCGCCGCCACCGAAGAATTTCGATCGCCAGCCTCGCGTCGACCGCGGCCCTTACGATTACCACGCCGAGGGGCGGTCGGCTGGCGTAGATCCACCCGAAGTCCAGAACGCGCGGGACGTCCAATGACCGACACAACCGGCCTGCTCCGAGAGCCCTGGGAAAATTTCGAACGCCAGCGCGGCGCTGGAAAATTCGGAATTTGGGTGTTTCTCGCCAGTGAGGTGCTGTTCTTCGGCGCGTTGATGCTGACCTATACGGTTTGCCGTATCGATCACCCCGACGCCTTTGCCGCCGCAGGGCGCGAGACCGACATCTGGTACGGCACCATTAACACGACGATCCTGCTGACCAGCAGCCTTACCATGGCGGTGGCCTCGCAAGCGGCGGCCGCAGGCCGGGAGTTTCGTCGCCTGGTGATATCGTGCCTCGCATCGACTGCTTCGTTAGGATTTGCCTTCCTGGTGCTGAAGGCCTTCGAATACAAAGAAGACATCGACAAGCATCTGCTGCCCGGCGTGCACTTCGCCTTGCACGAAACCGGCGCGCAATTGTTCTTCGGACTCTACTGGCTCATTACCGGCGTGCATGCGATCCACCTGACAATCGGCATTGTTCTGGTGGCGCGGCTGGCGCTGCTGGGCTATCTTGACAAGCTGCAACTCGACGAAAATCCCGAGATCGAGGTCACCGCGCTCTATTGGCATCTCGTCGATGTCATCTGGATTTTTCTGTATCCCCTGATTTATCTGCCGGGACGAGTCTCATGAGCGCCGGGCCGCGCATCACCGTCTGGAAACTCTGGCGCCGGAACTGCCTGATCTGGGCTGCGCTCCTCCTGCTGCTCCTGCTGAGCCTGGTGCTCGCTTACGTACCGATGGGCTTGTTCACGCCGATCGCCGGTATCTTGATCGCGTTCGCCAAAGCCGGTCTCGTCATCTTCCTGTTCATGGAACTTGCAAAATCGAAGCCGCTCATACATCTTGCTGCTGTGGCCGGCGTGTTGTTTCTCGCAGTCCTGTTTACGCTCACATTGGCCGATGTGTTGACGCGAATGGCCGCTGATTAAACGGCCGCCCCTAAACCACGAAACTGGTAAGATTCCGCGCCGGTCAGTGGGTTCGTGCCGAGAGACTTGACCGTGCGTTCTTGACGTCGGTCTCGCTTACGGCGGGCGCTTTCTTTCCGAAATCACTGCGGACGTAGGTAGCGACCGCCGCCACCTGCGCGTCGTTGAGTTGCCAGCCGAACGCCGGCATCGCCGGACCGGTCGGCTCGCGATCGTTTGCGACGCTCTGGGCACCTTGCAGGATCACACGTAACACCGTGGCGGGATCTTGAGCCGAAACGGTCGCGGCCTCCGACAGGTTCGGGAACAGGTTGTGCACCCCCCTTGCCATCGGGCGTATGACACGACGAACAGAGGTCCTGATAGATCGCCTTGCCGGCCGCCATGACGTTCTTGTCCGGGCTCGATGCTGCTTCCGGAGCCGGGCCCGAGACGTCTTTCAGGTAGACGGCCATGGCCTTGATATCGTCATCGATGATTTTGGACGTGGAAAGGCTGACAACTTCGGACATCAGCCCGGCGGCCGCAGCATTGCGATTGTGCCCGGTCTTCAGATAGCTGGCGACGTCGTCAACCGACCAGTTGCCGAGCGCGCCCTGCCCGCTGGTGATATCGGAGGCCGTCCAGCCCTGCAGCGTGTAGCCTCGCAGCGCTTCGGAGGTCTTGTCGCCCCCGAGCCAGGTCTTGGGCGTATGACAGGCGCCGCAATGGCCGGGTCCCTGCACCAGATAGGCGCCGCCATTCAGCTGACTTCGATATGTCCGGATGATATTCGCCGGGTTTGAAACAAAGCTCATCCCACACCGTCATGGCCGAACGATTATTGACCGGGAACGGCAGCCGGTTGACCCTGATGGCGCTATGCACGGGCTCGACCGTCGCGAGATAGGCGCGGATATCGGCGACGTCCTTCCGCGACATCCGGGTGTAATAGGGAAACGGCATCGCCGGATAGAGACGCGCGCCGTTGCGGGCACGGCCATGCCTGACGGCGGCGTCGAACTGATCGTCGGTCCAGTCGCCGATACCGGTCTCGCGGTCGGGCGTGATGTTCGGGGCGACCAGCGTGCCAACGGCGTCTCGATCGGCCGGCCGCCGCTGAACGGATGGTCGCTGCCTGGAGCCGTGTGACAGCTCCCGCAATCGGCCGCGTAGCGGCCGTGCTCAATGCTGGAAAAATCCGGCGGTCCTGCGCCGCGCCCCGGCCCGACGCTTGCGCCGACGGCAATCAACGCGGCGATGACCGGAGCCTTACGCATCGATCAGCTGTCTCGGGTTTTTGAGATATTTGTCGCGGATCGCGTCGGTCGCCCAATAGGTCAGCGCGGCCACGGTACCTGTTGGGTTGTAGCCGGCGTTCTGCGGAAAGGCACTCGCGCCCATCACAAACAGGTTCGGCACGTCCCAGCTTTGCAGATAGCGGTTGAGCGCGCTGGTCGAAGGATCGCTGCCCATAATGGCGCCGCCGCTGGTCTGGTATTTCGTGACGTCAAGACCCGCCTAGACCACTTGATCTTGGGTTCCGACGAGGCTTACAAAAAAACGACCCCAGTGCTGCGGGCAACACTGAAGCCGTCCTTGGGCTTGGAACGTGCGCCGTGCGGGGACGGCGCGGGGGACAACCTGCGAGGCGGCTGACCGTTCCAGACCGTTGAACCTTGGGCACGGCCCGGCAGACAGAAAGCTAACCGGAAGCTTGAGTTCGAAACCGGACAGACAAAAAACAGGGGATGCGTTTGAATTAGGTAGGGCAGTTTTGGAGGAGCTTTGTCATGGCTCGGCACCCGCGTTCGAAACGCACCACACGGAGCCTGTTCATCGGGCGCGCATTCGCGGGACCCGTTGGCTCGAAAACGCTCTGATAAAACCGCGCGGCGGCGGCAGATCTTCTACCAGGGGATAGGCGCTTGTCGTGGCCTGCGCCGAACCTCGGCCCGCGCGTCCATCAGCGAACTCATGACGAACGATGAGGACCGCGCTTACACCTCCAAGGACAGCCCATCAAGATCGTTAAGACCTCGGGTCGAGTCACGGTCGACGACGAAGATTTGCCGGCCGGCAGCGTCCTCCTGCCAAAGCTGTATCGCGGTGCCCATATTGTCGCGACGCTGCGCGAGCTAACCAGCGCTCCCTGATCACCGCTGTTCCGGCCCAATCGCCCTGCTGAATTTTTTTTCGCATTCCTCTTGAAACCAAATCCGATTTTGCTAATTCATTTTGCGCCACCCGGGAGGTGGCTTCCGAAGCGCCTTTATGGGCCTGGGGACTGAGACGGGCGCCGGTTGTGTCCGGTGCCTCATACCCATTTTGCTCTTTGGAGGATTTGGCTATGCGCACTTATGACTTCTCTCCCCTGTTCCGATCGACCATCGGTTTCGATCGCTTGTTCGACCTTGTCGAAACGGCTCAGCGGGCCACCGACGACAGCTATCCGCCCTACAACATCGAACGGCTGGCGGAAGACCGCTACCAGATCACGTTGGCAGTCGCGGGATTCTCCCCGGACGAAGTCTCGATTACGGCTGAGCAGAACGTTGTCACCATTGAAGGCGGGAAGACCGAGAAAGCCGAGCGCGAGTTCCTCTACCGAGGTATCTCGACCCGGCACTTCAAGCGGCAATTCAGCTTGGCCGACTGCGTCCAGGTGAAAGGCGCGACTTTCGACAACGGCTTGCTCAAGATCGAGTTGGTCCGGGAAATCCCGGAGGCCATGAAGCCGCGGCGTATCGCCATCAATGGCGCGTCGACCGCCGACAATGTCCGTCAGATCGAGGCCAAGGCGGCCTGATTCAGCAACTTCAGGAGTGTGCCGCGCGTCGTCCGACGCGCGGCATCGGACTTCGTCTAAAGAATGGAGGAGACCATGCGGCCGACGACCGCTTTCGATGATAATGTTTTCGACATCACCGCGTTGCTGCACCCCGGAACCATCTTTAATCATCCAAGAGACGTGGTGGCGCATCCCTCGCTGTCGATCTCCGAGAAGCGCGCCATTCTGGCGTCGTGGGCATCCGATGCGTCGGCGATCGCTTCCTGTCCGGCGCTGCGGCTCCGGGCGGCCTCAAGGCGCCCGTCACCATCGACGAAATACTCGAAGCCCTGTGTGAACTCGACGGGGGTTCGCGCCATCCGCCGGGCGGCAAGCCGAACCGTTTGTGTTCGACGTCGAGAACCCTGGCGGCGTAACGGGGAGAGAATCGTGGATGAAATCAAATTACCACAGCACATTGTAAACCGGATCGAGCGTCGCTGGGCATCCCACGTTGCGCAGGTGCTCGGCGATCGGCGACATTCGGAGCGCGCGCCTTTGTCACCCGCGGATGGGAATCACGATCCACTTCAATCACCGCAAGTTCGGCGGCGGCTGGAGGAATCCCTTAGACCACCGACTTCGCTGTTGTTCCGATAGTCATCGCGCGCGCACTTTCTGCGGCTCCCGGAACTTTCCTTTGAAAGTCGGGTTGCCTGACTTCTTTCACCTTCTAAATGTTGGAGAGTCCGATGACCGACAAAGACCTGAACGCCCTTTTCCTCGACACCCTAAAAGACATTTATTACGCCGAAAAGCAGATCTACAAATCTCTGCCAAAGATGGCGAAGGCTGCCAACTCCGATCAGCTCCGTGCCGCATTTGAGAAGCACCACGACGAGACCGAGGGCCAGATCGAACGGCTGGAGCAGATCTTCGAGCAGATCGGCAAGCCTGCTCGCGGCAAGAAGTGCGATGCAATCGAGGGTATCCTCGATGAAGGCACCGAGATCATGGACGAATACAAGGGGGAGCCCGCGCTTGACGCCGGCTTGCTGGCTGCCGCGCAGGCGGTCGAGCACTACGAAATATCCCGCTATGGCACTTTGAAGAGTTGGGCCGGCAAACTCGGCTTGAAGGACGCCGTCAAGCTTCTGGATCAGACGTTGGCCGAGGAGAAGAAGACCGACGATACTCTCACCAAACTTGCCGACACCGCAGTTAATGCCGAAGCGGCATGAGGAGGATCATCATGAAACGTAGTATTGCCACTCTCGCCTTTGCTTCGGTCCTTTTGTCGACGGCAGCCTACGCGCAGTCGGTGGGCGAAAAGACCGGCGTCAACTCGACGCTTGGGATTGCACCGAAAACGGAAGACTTCATCAAAGAAGCCGCCCTGAGCGATATGCTGGAGATAGATGCCGCCAAGATAGCTCAACAGAAGGGGAATTCTCAGGAGAAGACCTTTGCAGGCGAAATGATAACCGATCACACCAAGACCAGCACGGAGCTGAAAGCACTGGTGTCCGGTGAAATGAAGTCGGCTATACCCTCCTCTCTCGACGACTCTTCCCAGAAAAGGCTCGATAAGCTGCGCGATACCAAGCCAGAAGACTTCGCCAGCGAATATGATCCGATGCAGGTCAGTGCGCACAAGGATGCAGTGTCGCTCTTCGAGCGTTACGCGAAAGGCGGAAATGATCCCAAGTTGAAGGACTGGGCAGGAAAAACGCTGCCGACCTTGCAGCACCATCTCGAGATGGCGCAGGACATGAACAAGAACCGTAAGTGAGGAAACTTGCACACTAACTGCCCAACTCGTTGGGACGGCCCCCGAAAGGGGCCGTTTCCTTACACGTCGAGATGAGGCAATACTCCCGCAAATAAGGCGTCGGGCTGCCGATGCCTCGATCACCGACAGTGGCTTGGCGAACGGGTTGATCTTAGGTAGGTCGCCGACTTTTGCGCGCAGCATAAACCCGCAACAAGGTCCTTTTCATCATTAGCAGAAAAGCCGCCATTGGAGCGCCGAGTACCAACTTTGAGGCGTCAGCCGTCGCGTCGAGATCAGCTCCGATATTAATGGCATTGGCAATCAAATAGCAGCAGCACGATCCCGGTAAGCAGCCAGGGGAGCCCGGCTTGGTCGGCTCGACAACCGGGCTAGGACCGGCAATGCCGCCCCGATAAATTTACCGAGGCGGCAGGATTCGGTTTCAGTATTTGAACTGCGGCATTGCCTTCAACTGATCCTTGGTCGCGTTGTAGACGGATAGCGCCGCCGCCGACAGAGCCGCCTCGCAAAAGGAAGGCGAATGGCGGGCTTCCAAGCTCGTCGGGGTCAACGTCTACAACGACGTCAATGAAAGGATCGGTGACATCAATGATGTCATTCTGGACAAGTCGGGCAAGGTCGAGAACGTCATCCTGGGGGTTGGCGGTTTCTTGGGTATGGGCGAGCATTACGTCGCCGTCGCCTACGACAAGCTGAAGTGGTCGAATGAGCCGCCGCGGTCGACCACAGCGAGCACGACGACATCCACCAACACTCGTGTTCAGTGGTGCAGGAGCATAATGAGAATGATCAGCGGAATCGGAATTCCGACGAGCCAAAGCAGAATCGGCATGGTATCTCTCCTTTCGTTTTCGAGGGGTTAGCGGTTGATCGCAGGGGTGTAAGCCTTCTTGCCCCAGGTACCGTCGCGCCCCCTCGGTCGCGGCGAGCGACGCCGAGAACGCGCAGGGACAGCGTCAGCCAGATCGCGGTCTGCATCGCCGCCTGTGGCCTTTCATCAGGCGGCAGTTCATTTGAAATATTCAACCCGGAACGATTGCGGTCTCTGAATGCTCAGACTTTTCCTGCAGATTCCGTTCTGCAAGGTGCCAGAATTCACTGTCTCCGCCGTCCGGCTTTTCCCGCCTGCTCCCACATTTCGTGAGCGCGGGTCTTAATCTGCTAAATCTGCCCGTCTGTCGGATGTGCCATCGAATGAACCCATTGCGTAGTGGACGATAGAATCGCCCTCAGCTGGCACCGGCGCTCCCGATTCCAGGCCCCTGCGCGACGGGCCCATATTGAGTCAGCCTCCGGTACGTTCCTGCGCGTGAATGTCACGAGCCGTCAGCATCACGACAGCAAATGCTTTTAAGCATTACCATGCAGCGAAAGGAACAAGAGCGTGCCGGCGATAACTGCGAAAACGAATCCCCATTGGGCCAGGGACGCGTTAAATCGAGATGCCGAAGGGTTACGTTTTCGCCAGTGTGCCATATGGTTATTCCCGCGTGTTTGTTGGAAACAAGACCGGAAAGCCGCACTTGGTTCCAGTCTGCTGCTGCACAAACAAACGGCCCAGCAAACGCCTTAAAGCGCACGTCGGTGTGACGCACTTCACACTCCTTTAAGCCTGAGAGGTGAATACTGGGAACGAAGGCATTTGCTTCAACTTGTGCCGATGAGGTGCAACGATGACCCAGTATCTTGAACAAGCCGCTCGCGCAGAACGTCTCGCACGAAGTGTCCTCGATCAACCCGCGTTCGAAGCCCTGATGAGCTACGCGAGCGAGTGTCGGGAAAAAGCCGCCCGCTCCGCGGAACTTCCGACGGGCCCGATGGTAAGCTCAATGACGAGAAGCCCGCTCCCGGTTGTATGAAGGTTGATCGAGTGACTGACGACGAAAAGCCCGACGACGGCCTGTTGGCCATGATCAAAAGGGCTATCAATCCAACACAGGAAGCGGAGCCGATAGAAGAAAGCAATCTGCCGGAAGAAGAGCCCGTATTAACTTCAGAGCCTATTCCTGAACCGACAGTTCTCGAGGCAGCTGAACCTACCGACCAACCGGAGCTCCCGGCCGAGCCAGCTTCGAAGCCTGAAATAGCGAGCATGCAATCTCGCATCCGCACAGCCGAAGACGTCCAAAAGATGATTTTGGACGCGCTGGCCACAATCCCCGGCGCGCCGAAGCATGGCATGACGATCACCGTTTATGGCTATCGTCCGTGGAACGCCATGGTGACATTCGCGCCTGGATCGGCGAACATTTCGACGGCAACCATGATACGGTCGGCGCTTACCAGGCTGGTCGAAGAGATGCGTGGTCACGTTGACATCGAAATACCGCCGAACTGACGTGACTTTGGATAGTGGCGAACCGCGGCAGTAGCGTTCGCTTTCAAGCAATGACGCACGATCGCGCCGGAAGATATCAAAAAACCATGGATTGTATCTATAGGACCGCTGTTTTCGTCGGGACCGTCGCGATTACATTTGTATCGCGGGTGGCCTTGGGCAAGGTAATGGGCTGAAATTCTAGAAACCGAGATTCCTATTCTAGAAACCGAGCTTCCTATTTGGGTGATGAGGGTCGTGCAGCCTCGCTTGAGGTGCCTCGCCCGGTGCCAATCGTATCCCCTGTTGTGCCGTTACTGCTTGTACCGCTGTTCATTCCATTCCCGGGGCTCGCAGAACCCTCGCGGTGCGCGGTGTCTCCGACCGGATTGGCGGTCGCCGGTGAAACCGCCGAGTCGCCGGTCGTTACGGTTGATCCAGTACTGGCGTTCTGCGCAAACACCCCCGTTGTCGACAAAATCAAACCTATCGCGGCAGGTTGATCTCATGTGCTCTCCTATCGGTATGATCGCCACTTCGCGCCCCGCCCCGTCCTGACCGCAACGCTGCTGGCCCTGATTTAGGAACCTCGGCGGCGATTGCATTGGCGATGGCGATACCCTGCTTTCTCGCCGCCGCGTCGCCGTCGCAATCCACGCCGGCGGCATCTACCAATCGATGGCCATTTTTAATGTCAAAAAAGAAACCGGGCATGTCGCAACCTCTTGGACTCCGTTCTTGCGAAGAACTTCACTTTGACTTGGCAGGCTGCGTAACGCTTACCGGATCAGACGCAGGGAACGTGTCCTCCAGACCCTCTTCAAGTCTGTCGTGCATTTTCATGTCATTCTCCCGAGCAGTTTCGGGATTTGCAGCGTGCTTATCAACCGGCGCGGGATCGAATTTTCCAGCCATGATGTCCTCCGTTCTTAGGCAAACGGGCGCCCACCGCGTAAGTTCCTTGGCCCGAGAGAAGCATGAGGTAGCTGGTGGCTCGACCATTTTTCAACGCGCGAAGCTCCCGCTGAGATCAGTGCGCGGTTGGTGAAGGACTTCATATCTGACAAAGCAAAAACGACCTCAGCGGGGGAACTGAGGCCGTTTGGGTTTGGATATGCTGCGGGGGACAGCATGATCTTGCAACGGTCCGGTAACCGTTCGGTTCCAGCCTGTCTTTGTGAAAAACCGGGTGAAGTAACTCCGCGGCGGAGCCACCCGCTCGGCCCAACTCCCGGAAAAGTCCTCAAGGACACGGCCGCCGCCGGTTGCGGAGCGTCCTCAAGCTCTGAAGTCATTGGATAATCCGGAGATGGAACCGGGGAACCACCTAGCGGTTAAAACGAAATGTCTTTCCCCGGCCCTGCGATCCAGGCGTCCCAGCCACAAGGTTATGCTTGCGATGCCTGCAAAGAAGAACGGCAAAACCGCCAGCAAACAAGACTTTGGGAAAGTCTTTGGCGACATCGCCAATTACACAGCCCGGGCCGCCGGGCGCGCGCGGACCTTCGGGATTGCAGCCCTCGTTGTGGTCGTCTGGGCTATGACTGGGCCGATCTTTCAATATTCCGATACCTGGCAGCTCGTCATCAACACCGGGACGACAATCGTCACGTTCTTGATGGTGTTTCTGATTCAGAATTCGCAAAACCGGGACGGCGCGGCGATCCAGGTCAAACTCGACGAGCTGATCCGGGTCAGCACGGCACATAATTCGTTTGTGGGAATTGAGCATCTTTCGGACGACGAACTCGAGGAGATCCGCACCAGGTGCGAGCGGCGCGCCGAAGCCGAAAAGGTTGCCGAGGCCACGGTCAAACGAACGGGAAAGAAAGCCCGGCAAGCGGCAGAAAGCGCGGTCTGATGAGATCGCAACCTGTGGCATCCCGGTCCGGGAATACGAAGCCACAAACGCAAAAGAACATCGATTCCATCCTCAAGCTTGAAAAAGAGGATGAACGCAAGCTATCGCAATTTCATCGCGTGTCGCACACCGTCGGTGGCTTTGTCTGGACAGCGCATTTTGTGACCGCGCAGTGCGTCATTGTTGCGGTTTGGCTTTTGTTGAACGTTCATCTGTTCAACATCACGCCATTCGACCCCTACCCGTTTTCACTGCTGTCGCTGGTGCTCACGCTGGAAGCAGTATTTTTGACGTCATTCGTCCTGATTAGTCAGAACACGATGGATCGCCGCTCCGAGCGACGCAATCATCTGGACCTCCAGATCAACCTGCTCGCCGAGGAAGAAGCCGCCAACATCTTGAATATCCTGCGCGCGGTAGCAAACCATCTTCGTGTCGATGTGCCCCAAGAGCCGGAACACGAAAAACTTGCCAAGGACACGCCGGTTGAAAGCATCGCGCAAGACCTTCGCAAGCGCGAGGCGAAGGCCGACTGAAAATGAATGCAGAACTTTCCAACCGCGCTTGGTGGCGCAACGGTGTCTTTTATCAGGTCTACCCGCGGTCCTTCCAGGATTCAAACGCGGACGGAGTCGGTGACCTCAAGGGCATCATCGAGCGGTTACCCTACATTTTGACGCTGGGTGTGGATGCCATCTGGCTATCGCCGATCTTTCCATCTCCGATGGCCGACTTCGGTTACGACATCGCCGACTATGTCGGCATCGATCCCCTGTTTGGCACGATGCTGGATTTTGATGCGCTGGCAAAAGCTGTGCATGCCAACGGCCTCAAACTTATCCTCGATCTCGTCCCAAATCATACCTCCGAACGGCACCCGTGGTTCACCGAAAGCCGGTCGTCCCACGACAATCCGAAGCGCGATTGGTACATCTGGCGTGAGCCGGCTGTAGACGGCGGTCCACCGAACAACTGGCTATCCGAGTTCGGCGGCAGCGCCTGGCAATATGATGCAGCGACCCGCCAATATTATTATCATGCCTTCCTCGCTGAACAACCCGATCTGAATTGGCGCAATCCGGCGGTGCGCCAGGCCATGTATGACGTGATGCGGTTCTGGCTGCGCAAGGGCGTCGATGGCTTCCGCGTCGATGTCATCTGGCATCTGATCAAGGATGCCGCGTTTCGCGACAATCCGCCTAACCCTGATTATCGGGAGGGTCGACCGCCGCACGAGCGGATATTGCCCTTGTACACGACCGATCAAGCGGAAGTTCACGAAGTGATCGCGGAAATGCGGCAGGTGGTGGACGAGTTCGATAGCCGCGTATTGATCGGGGAAATCTACCTTCCGCTCGATCGCCTCGTCACCTATTACGGCAAGGATCGTCCCGAAGCCCATTTGCCATTCAATTTTGCGCTGCTCTCGGCGCCTTGGAATGCCCGCTCAATCGACAAGATCATCCACGATTATGAAGGCTCACTTCCCGCAGGGGCCTGGCCGAATTGGGTGCTCGGCAATCATGATCGCCCGAGGATCGCGAGCCGGGTTGGGCGTGAGCAGGCACGCGTCGCCGCAATCCTGCTGTTGACGCTACGCGGAACGCCGACGCTGTACTACGGCGACGAGATCGGCATGCATCAAGTTGCGATCGCGCCCGACCAGGTGCGCGATCCCTTTGAGAAGAACGTGCCGGGCATCGGCGTCGGCCGGGATGGCTGCCGTACGCCGATGCAATGGGACGCCACAGCAAACGCAGGTTTCTCGACGACAACACCCTGGTTGCCCCTGGCCGATGATTTCAACCACGAAAACGTGGCGAATCTCGAAGCCGACGCGGGCTCAATCCTCAATCTCTATAAGTCACTCGCCCATCTCAGAAAGAAACTGCCGCAACTGAGATCGGGAGATTACGTGCCGATCGCAGCGGACGGGGATCTTTTGCTGTATCGCAGGCAAAGCGAGGGGCGTTCGATTGCGGTCGCGTTGAATCTCGGAGCCCAACCTGTCTCGATGGCGTCCACCGGATTGACCGGCGAAATCCTGCTGTCGACTTCGCTCGACAGGCGCGGAGAGATAGTCGATGGCGCCCTCGATCTGCGCGGCAATGAAGGCGTCGTCATCGGTCCAGCCATCTAAGCCGGATGGCCCGCTTTACCTGAAGCATCAACGTCGATATCGCTGCGCTTCAGCAGATAATCCAGTCCGCCTGCGCGATACCAGCGATAACCGTACCCCTCAATGACAAGGGTGTGTTGTCCTCGTTCGCTGGCCTGGCTGTGATCCTCCGACAGCAGGTTCACCAGCGCATTTCCGGCGTCCCTGGGAAGCCCCGTCGCAAAGGAAATCTCTCGAGGCTTTTCGTCAAGATTATGAACGAACACCACGGAATTGCTTCGCCAGTCGTAACGGACAATCAGCACCGCCGGATCTCGTGTCGCGATGACGCCGAAATCCCCCCAGCCGACTTCTGGTACTTCCTTGCGCATCCGGATGATGCGCTCCATCCAGTTCAACATCGAGCCGGGATCGCGTCGCTGCTTGGCGACATTGATATGCTCGAAGCCGTACGGGCCTACATTAATTAGCGGCGAACAGGGTTTGTTGCTTTCTGTAAAACCGGCCTGCGGTTCGGTCGACCATTGCATCGGCGTCCGCGCGCAATTGCGTTCCGGCAAAGCGAGATTGTCGCCCATGCCGATCTCGTCGCCGTAACGGATCACCGGCGTTCCCGGCAGCGTGCACATCAGGCTATAGGCGAGTTCAAGACGACGCCGATCGCCGCCCAGCATAGGCGCCAGACGACGGCGGATCCCCCGATCATAGAGCTGCATGTTCTTGTCCGGACCGAACGCTTTGAATACCGTGTCACGTTGCGCCTTGCTCAAGCGGCCCAAATCGAGCTCGTCATGATTGCGCAGGAACAGCCCCCATTGGGCGGAGGCCGGTCGCGGTTTGGTCGCCTTGAGCGCCTTGGCCAAGGAACGGGAATCTGCGGACGCCAGCGCATAGAACAGATGCTGATTGACATGGAAATTGAACATCATGTGCATGCGTTCGCCGTCGTCACCGAAATATTCCATGTCGGTTTCGGGCAAAACATTCGCTTCCGCGAGGATGATCGCATTACCCTGTCGCCATTGCAGAAACTCGCGGAAAGCGCGGAGCATGGCGTATTGTTCGACCGGCGTGCGGACCTTCGCGCCCTTGGTGGCAATAACAAAGGGTACCGCATCCATACGGAAACCGGAGACACCAAGCTGTATCCAGAAACCCATGATTTTCAGGATCTCGGCCTGGACGCGAGGGTTGGAGGTGTTGAGATCAGGCTGGAAGTCATAGAACCGGTGGAAGTACCACGCTTTGGCTTCCTGATCGCGGGTCCACGTGGATTTCTGGACACCAGGAAACACCATGCCCTTATTGGCATTGGCAGGCTTCTTGTCCGCCCAGACGTACCAGTCGCGATATTCGGAGTCGGGTGAGCTTCGCGCGTCGCGAAACCAGGAATGCGTGTCGGAGGTGTGGTTGACGACCAGATCAATAATCACGCGAATTCCGCGCTGCCGGCAGCCATGGGTAAACTCGACGAAGTCGCCGAGCGTGCCGTATCGCGGATCGACGCCGTAATAATCGGAGATATCGTACCCATCGTCTTTGCCCGGCGACGGCTGGAACGGCATCAGCCAGATGGCGGTGATCCCCAGTCCCTGCAGATAATCCAGCCGGCGCAGCAATCCCTTGAAGTCGCCGACGCCGTCGCCATTGGCATCCATGTAGGTGCCGACAGACAGGCAGTAAAAAATGGCGTTCTTGTACCAGAGGTCGTCGATCATGATCCGCCCGGGTTTTGTAATCAGCCCCTCTGGCTGCCGTTATCAAGTTGCAAGTTCCTCGCGGGTTCCCGTCTGCGACAGCAGGGGATAGCGAGCTATTGGAACGTTACAGCACGCCTTCGGTTGTCCTTTTGAAATCGCTGAATGGAGGACGACTCATGTCAGAAAGAGATCTCGATCAAGTCCCGCTCGAAACCGGCGAGCAGATTCCGGCACGCCGTCACGACGCCGGCAGTGGCGGCAATGAAACTTCTGACGGCCTCGACGCCACAACGGGAGAATTGCGGCACGCTACTGAGGATACGCATTCGGGGGCCAAGGGTGGCAAGATTGAAAAAACACTGGTCTTTGATCGCGCCGATCTGCCGCCGAAGATCTGAGCGAGGTGTATCATGCCGATCAAAAAACATGGCGTAGTTATCGAGACGCCAACCGAAGCCCGCCAGGCTGAACCTGGTCCGTCGATTCTGTTGGTGTTGGCTATCAGCACCATTCTTGCCGTGGCAGTCCTCGGCGTGATTTGGCTGGTATTTTTCCGGACCTAGAGCGCAGGAACCAGTCCGAGCCAACCTTGTTAGTGATGGTAGCCGCAGGCGTGCGCCG
This sequence comes from uncultured Alphaproteobacteria bacterium, assembly GCA_963790595.1. Classification (GTDB taxonomy): domain Bacteria; phylum Pseudomonadota; class Alphaproteobacteria; order Rhizobiales; family Xanthobacteraceae; genus Bradyrhizobium. The sequence continues at coordinate 336,988 of CAWBPE010000027.1, forward strand.
CTCTACTCAAGCGGCTTGAGACCCGCGCTTCCGGCTGCAGCGCCACGCTGTTCGGTCCTGCGTCTTTGATCACCTTGATCACCTCCTGGGCGTCCGGCTCCTCGTCCGGATGGTAGTTGATGACGACATCGGCGCCTTCGCGCGCGTAGGCGAAGGCAGTCGCGCGGCCCATGCCGCTGTCCCCACCAGTGATAAGCGCCTTGCGCCCGGCAAGCCGTCCGCTGCCCTTGTAGCTGGTCTCGCCATGGTCGCTTGGGATCCATCTTGCTCGCGAGCCTTGGCCAGGGCTGCGATTGACGCTTGAAGGGCGGCTTCGGGTACTTGCTGATGGGATCTTGCATGCTGTTCACCGGTTGTGGCGTGGGCATGGATGTTTGGGAAAAAGCAGATGCTTCGATCTCGACGGCTAGGCCGATGCTCAGGCCTCCGACTACCTGACGACGAGAAATTGGACCAAGCTCTTTGGGCATTACAGGTCAGCGCCTCGAAGCGGCATCAAGATCAATAAGCGCGATGCCGATATCGGGCTTCTTCTTCCGTCTCAGATGCGAAGGCGTGTCGGTGAGGACAACTTCCAGCGTGGGCCTGACCGAGCCCGCGATGAGGTGTCCGCCGCGCGTCGTTCCATCGAAGAGCCCGAGGACGACGTGCACATGCAAGCTTGCTTTGCCGTCGTCGCCGATCGCGACGTCTCCGATCGCACTCAACACCTCGCACTGCTGCCCGACGTCGATCTTTTTGTAAGTCTTCTTGTCGAAGTCAAACCATCCGATGGTCGCCTTCTCGAACGCCCCGATGGCCGTCAGCGAGGCGGCGGTGATGCCGGCTTCGTTGGCAAACTTCGTGAGACTCGCGAAAGCTTCTTCTCCGGAGTCTAGAATGACGACGCGGGTCTCGGAGCCTGCGTCGCCTGCTATCTTGGTGCTCTTCATATGATCAGGCCGCGCTGCGCTGGGTGTGACGGCCTTCCTTGACTTCTTCGATGATCTTAGCGCTGAAGGCTTCCAGATCACCAGGATTGCGGGATGTGATAATGCCTTGGTCGACGACCACCTCAGAATCCTCCCACTTGGCGCCGGCGTTGGCCACGTCGGTCTTGATGGACTTAAACGACGTCATTCTTCGGCCCTTCGCGATGCCGATCTCGATCAACAGCCAGGGCGCGTGACAGACAGCGGCGACGACCTTCTTCGCGTCGAATATGTCCTTGATGAAGTTGAGCGCCTTGGGCTCGACCCGCAGCAGGTCCGGGTTGATCTGGCCGCCCGGCAAAACAACCGCGTCGTAGTCTCCGGCCGAGACCTCATCGAGAGTCTTATCGACCTTCACAGCGCGGCCCCAATCCTTCTTATCCCAGCCCTTGATCTCGCCACTGGCCAAGGAGACGACGTGGACAGTCGCGCCGGCCTTCTTAAGGCGGTCCCGCGGCACCTCGAGCTCGGCTTGCTCGAATCCGTTCGTGGCGAGGATTGCGATCGTTTTCCCGTTCAAGTCCATGGAGCGAATCCTTCCTGTTTTTCCGGCCAGATAACGGGCGCAAGCGGCCATCGTTCCCCAACAGCACCACATCTCCGCCTGCTCCGAAGGTTGTCGACGACCGAGCCGTTCGGAGCGCCGAGGGGGCCGCACGTGGGGACCGCACAACCGACCTGCGCGGTCCGTCTCGACTAAGCTATCAAATCAGAATGGTCGCGATTTCGTACGCGGCGACAGCGGTCCCGAGGCAACGACGCCAAGGATTTACGCCGCGGAAGATCTCGTCGACTGCCCAGACCAGCAGACCACCCCGGACGATGATCGTCAGCGCCGTGCCATATGCGTCTGCCGGCGACCGGAGCCAGCGCAGCGCAGCCGCGGCGATCACGATCCACAAGACAAGATTAGGAACCTGCGCGATCGTGACCTTGCCAGTCTTACGATCGCTGAAGAACCATGCAAGGATTCGGCGCCCCTTCATTCTCGAGCGGCTCAGAGCTCGATCTCGCCCTCTTCGCGGCCCTTCCAATAGGTCGCGCGCTCAGCTACCACCTTGATTAGGACGATGCCGGGTGTCTCGATGCCCTTTTCGAACCACTCGTCGAGGTCGCTAGTCCAGTGCTGCTTGAACGCAGTTTTGTCGCGGAACAGTTCCGCCGTACCCTCGACGGCCACGTAGATCCCGTCGGAGAAGATGCCTGCCGCGGAAGCGAATCCGAGAGCAACCTTGGGATTGCGCTGGATGTCCGAGACGGCGCGCGCCTGTTCGTAGGTGAAATAGAACGACGTGCCGTCGTAGGAGACGTTCCCGTTGTTGCTCATCGGCCGGTTAGCGATCTCACCGCCTTCCGCATGGGTTGACAAAATGGCGATGTCGATGCCGGCCATTCGCTTTGCGATTTCGGCGAGCGATTTTCTGGACATGTGTTCCTCCCGGTGGACGGAAACAACCATGAGGCGGACGGAGCGTTCCATCGCTGTCGACCCGCCTGCTGCGACGCCGTCGTCACAGCGTGCGTCGGTATGCCGCTCGCTTGCCAAAATCGATCGAGCAGAATTAGAATTGGGCGTTTGATTTTGTAGGAGAGCGACACGTGGCGATGGGTACGGTGAAATGGTTCAACGCGACAAAGGGGTATGGCTTCATTCAGCCGGATGGCGGCGGCAAGGACGTATTCGTTCACATCTCCGCGGTGGAAAAGGCCGGGTTCAGCAACCTCGTCGAAGGAGCGAGAGCTATGAGGAAGTCGCCAATCGAGGCAAGACGTGGGCCGAAAACCTGAGAATGGTCTGATCGCGTTGTGTCAGAGACGGCGCCCGCGCAAACGAGCTCAGTTGGCCGTCTTGTCAGAAGCGGCGACTGCACGGAGGGCCGCGGGCTTCGTGGCTTTCGGGACGGGCGCACCCACAACCAAGCTGTCAAACTCCATTCCGGGAGCGGCCTTGATGACCGGATCCTTGGGGACGGCGTCGGCGGGCTCGTACCACGGCGACTTCTCGATCGCTCCGCCCTCAAGCGCTTGCGCCATTAGCTGTCCGATTTCAGGGCCGCTCAGCGGGACAAGGCTGCCGTTCTCGTTTTTGTAGAGTTGAGGGCAGAAATAGAGCGCGTGGATCCGCGGATCGTATCCGTCCAGAACGAGGAAGTGCTCCGGCTTTCGGAATAGCCTTCGCTTTTTTACAAGCTTCCTTTCTTGCGTCGTGAGGGCGACCCTGAGCTTATCGCGCTCGTGGCCGACAATAGTGGCGGCCTCCAGCAGCACCAGCCAATCCTTAGTGCGCGCGTTGTCTTCATGTATAGGAACCAAAGTTCCCTGCTGCCTGCCGAACATGCCCATGAGGCAGACTACCAAGTCGGGTCTTCTGGTCAACTCAACATGACTTCCGCAGACCTCCAATGGCCCGGACCCATTGCCGGCTCGGCGCGATCAGCGTTGAGGCAAGGATAACGGCCACCCACGCAACGCCCATGCGCGAACCGAGAGCACTGCGTTCCGCTGTCCGGGGATTTGTTAAAAACCCCGCGAGGGCCGCTAGCTTGGGCGACAGGGTATGAAACGACCGCAGTCGGGGGCGGGCGTCATTAGATAAACGTGGCCAACCCGTTAGCGAGTTCCACGGATTCTCGTGAAATCCTGGCATATCCTGTGCAAGGCAATTGGCCCGGGGGATTGCGAGTTCCGGTTCTGGCCAGACGCCACCTGCGATCATATTCCGCACGGTGGCGTTTGCTTTTGTGGCCGGTGCCCCCCCCCCTTGAATTTGGTTAAATAACCCGCTCACGGGAACCGAAGGCCGAGATTGATGTTTTGGTTCCACGACCACTGTTGGGAGCGAGCGCGTGGCACGGACAAGACGGCAGTTTAAGCAGCATCTATCGCTGAATGACCGCCTCAAGACGTTTTCCGACCAACTAAAGTCAGAGGCCGATAAGTTGCGGCCCGGTCCCCAGCGGGATGAAATATTGAAACGTGCGCGCCGCGCTGATACTGCCGCTCAAGTGAAAAAATGGGCCGCATCGTCCGGCTTACAGCCTCCGAAATGAACCTGCCTTTCCGAAAATGGACTTCGGAAGATGATGATCGGCTCGCCGAGATGAGAGATGCCGGCAAAACTCCAGTATTGATCGCAAAGGCGCTTAAGCGAACGGAAGCATCCCCAAGACTGGAGAATATATGCGCGCGCTAGACCAGGGTAGCGACGAAACTCAGGCAGGCGGAGAATGGGCAAGCAAGCTTGCTGACGAGGCCCTGGCTTGGCGTGGCCGGCGTGGTCAAACCGATATAGCACGGGGAAGCATTCAGGTAGTCAGGCTTCCCAAGAGGAACCGCTCAGCTATTTCGAACCGGGCCCACCCCGCAAGCTAAAGCCTTCTCCGTTCAGCCTCACAGATCTCTCGACGACATCGGCGCCAACTTCCAAGGATAGTGTCCCGTGGCGCAAGTGACGACGGAGGAAGACGGTCTCCCCGCTCCTCAACGTTATTGGGCTGCAGCCTCGATTTGGCTGGCGCTCACCCTTTCCGTCCTCGACGGCTTGATAGCCAACGTTGCCCTTCCGACGATTGCCGCAGACCTGAATGTCCCAGCGACTGACTCGGTGTGGGTTGATGCGTATCAACTCGCGATCGTCGTCTCGCTTGTCCCCATGGCTGCCGTGGGCGAGATGGTCGGCTTTCGGCGGGTATTTCAGCTTGGAATCGTCGCTTTTACGCTCGGGTCGCTTGGATGTACGTTTGCCCACTCACTCCCAACGCTGGCGTTCACCCGCGCCGTCCAGGGGTTCGGCGCCGCGGGTATCATGAGTCAAAACGGAGCGCTGGTTCGCTTCACTTACCCTTCCAAGATGCTGGGTGGTTTGAAAAATTGAAACTTGAGTCCGGTACCGGACTGGACAATTTTGCAGTAGCGATTTTAGAATAATCGCATGGGCCAGGCTGAACGACCAACTTGCCCCGGTTGCGGGGCTTTCTTGATCCTTGCGCTACCTCCCGGTGGCAAAGGACAACGCACGTTCCAGTGCCTGGATTGCGAGCGCCCCGACCCCCTAAAGTCCCACGATGCGCTTCGGTGGCTTTCGAGCGAGCTACAGCCGCCAAAGCCGTAGGCACCGAGTGTTTCCCCGATTTTGGCGCCTCCAACGAAACCGTTTCTGGGTTTGCGCGACATCCGGCTGAAACGAATCTCTCGTTAGCTAGATGGCGTCCAAAGCGAGGGGATCGCCATGAACACGATCGTTGCAAGCGTTTTGAAGAGTAAGGCCGCAGAGGCTCGAACCGATACGCGACCGTTCAATATAGTGGCGATGTTTTGCTGTGTCGGCTTGTTGGCCTCCCTCTGCATGATATCGATGGGCTTCGACGTCGCCGAGGCGTGAACGGACGCGGTGACGCAGCCAGGTTCGCTTTGCGTCAAACGCGTCGTGTTGACCGTGGGCGGGCCAGTTCCGGTCTACCCCCGATAAACGGATATCAATAGACCGATCCGGTTGGTTCCGGTTCGTGCAAGAGGAAGTCGTGCCATTTCATTCGATCAATTCGTCTGCTGCAACGAGAATGGATTGCGGCACGGCAAGCTCAAGCGTCTTTGCGGTCCGGGTATTGACCACTAGCTCGAACTTGGTGGGCCGTAACACGGGAAGATCGTCCGGCTTGGCACCGTGCAAAATTTTGCCAGCGTAGACGCCGAGCTGACGATAGGTATCGGAGAGGCTAGCACCATAGCTCAAGAGCCCGCCATCCGCCGGATACTCGCGGATGTGGAAAATGCCGGGTAGCCGATGACGGGATGATAGCGCCAATATCTGGCTTCGACGGGAGTCGAAGAACGGATCGTTCTGCACGATCAGTCCAGCCACCCCGGCCTTCACCAATTCCGCAAGCCCTGCTTCGATCTCGGCATCCGCTGTCGCCTCCTGCACGAACAATTCGCGGCCGAGCGCTTTGGCCGCGACTGTTACCGCCTGTCGATGCTGCGCAACTACCTCGGTCCCGAAACGCGGGTTGACCAGCAAGCCTATGACGTGTGCGGATGGCACCATCGCGCAGAGAAGCTCCACCCGCTTGCCACCCAGGTCTCCTGTGAAAAAGTTGACGCCGGTGGCCGTTCCGGGCCGGTTCATGCTCGTGACGAGGCCGGCGCGCACCGGGTCTTCGCCGACGAGAAAGACAAGAGGATGATCTGGTGAGCCCGCAGCCTTGGCTGCCCGCGCCGCCGGATCCCCCGCTCCCACGATCACCGAAAGGGGGTGGCTGATCAGCTCGGTGACCAATGACGGCAAACTGCTATAGTCGCCCTTTGCCCAACGATACTCGATGCTGACGTTACGGCCCTCGACATAACTCATCTCTTCGAGGCCGCGGCGAAAGGCATTGGTATGGGCCGCAGCTTCATCGGGCGAGCGCGTGCTCAGAAATCCGACCGTCGGCATTTTCTGCTGAGCGCGCGAAATTGCTGGCAGGGCAGCCGCAATTCCCAGTCCCACCATGAAGTCGCGCCGCCTCATTGCCGCCCTCCAAGTTTAGTGGAGCCATCCTATATGAACCAGCCCCTGACGGGTGGCTAAATATGCCGCGAGATCGCAACAAATGTCGGCTTCGGGTCATTCGCGTCGTTCTGATCCGTGGTCAGCCACTTCCGGTTACCCACGATAAACGGACATCAATCAAACCGACCGGCATGTCGCAAACGTGCCAACAGCCGACATTCGAGAATTAAAGCAGCCACCAATCGAAGTGGCCTTATCCGGCGCATTACGAGGGGTCCGTTACAACCACAGTCTACGAACTACGATGTATGTGAGCGCCAGAATAATGAGCCCGGTGACGATCTGGCTTACGCCGAACGCGATTTGGCCGGCATTACCCGACAGCATCGGAATGTGTGGCCTGAGCCCGTTAAGAACAAAGCCACTGACCATCAGCGCTATGATCGCGCAGCAGGCGTAAGCGGTCGGAATTTTCGATAGTATGGACAACATTTTTAGCTCCCCTGTTCCCCCAACTAAGCACAAGAGCCCGGATAGGTGTGTGCGTTACATCACGATAGCCGATCTAATTAGGCAACGTCTGTCTGAGCTGCTGCCGGTTTGATGGACACCCGGATTGGGTGTTTCATGAAGCCGGAGGTGGGTTATGCAGAGACGCAGATTCAGTCGAGAGTTCAAGGTCGAGGCAGTCAAGCTGATCGGAGAACGCGGGGTATCTGCGGCGCAGGCCGCCCGCGATCTGGACGTTCATGAGAACGTGCTGCGCAAATGGGTGAAGGAGTTCGGCTCCGATCCGGTTCAAGCCTTCCCCGGGCATGGTCAGATGAAGCCCGAGCAATTGGAGATCGAGCGGCTGCGGCGCGAGGTCAACAAGCTGAAGGCTGAGCGGGATATCCTAAAAAAGGCCGCGGCCTTCTTCGCGAGGGAAGCGACATGAAGTTCGTCTTCATCGCGAAGCACCGGACCATCTGGCCGGTGGCATGGCTATGCGAAGCAATGGGCGTATCCCGGTCGGGCTTCCATGCCTGGCTGAACCGCTCGCCCAGCCTCAGATCCCGAAGTGACGAAGCGGTGGGCCTGCAGGTGAAGGCAAGCTTCATTGCCAGCGACCGGACTTACGGCGCACGGCGTGTCTGGCGTGACCTGCTGGCGGATGGCGTCGAATGCGGTCTGCACCGGATCGAGCGACTGATGCGCCTGCAAGCCTTGCGGGCACGGCCAAGGCGCCGGCGTCTGCCGAAAGACGAAGGTGATCGCCAGATCGCAGCCGTGCCATCGAACATTCTTGACCGGCAGTTCGCGGCTGAACAGCCAAACCAGAAGTGGATCGCCGACTTCACCTACATCTGGACCGCCGAGGGTTGGCTCTACGTGTCGGCCGTGATCGATCTGTTCTCGCGCCGGGTGGTCGGCTGGTCGATGAGCGCCAGCATGACGGCTCAATTGGTCGCGGACGCCCTGTTGATGGCGATCTGGCGGCGAGGCAAGCCAGATGCCCTGCTGCATCACTCGGACCAGGGCAGCCAATACACCAGCGAGCAGTTCCAACGGCTGATGGCCGACAGCGGCATCGTTTGCAGCATGAGCCGATCCGGCAACGTGTGGGATAACGCGGCGATGGAGAGCTTCTTCTCGTCGCTGAAGACCGAGCGGACCGCGCGTAAAATCTATCGCACCAGAAATGAGGCCAGGGCAGATGTGTTCGATTACATCGAGAGGTTCTATAACGCCATCCGGCGTCATTCGACGATCGGATACATCAGCCCAGTTGAGTTCGAACGTAAGGTGGGATTAGCTTAACGAGGTGTCCATCAAACCGGCAGCAGCTCAGTCAGAGTTCGCTCGCTTTGGCTCCCGTCACGTGCGGAGCGATGATCTCGAAGGTCGCACCCGCCTTTGCCAAGGCGGCCTTGAGAGCCTTAAGAAGATTCGCGTCCGTTCCCTCTGACTTCGAATATTGCGCGAAAGTTCGGCGGCTTGTGTTGAAGGACATAGGCGCTGACCGCCCTCGCCGGCGCCGCGATTGCCAGATCGAAGAAGTCAGCGAAGTCTGGCAGGTCTTTCTCGCCATGGATCTACGACCGCGCGAGTATGGAGTCCTCGCAGCGAGCGAACAGCGCGGCCGGTCAGCCAGCGCTTCCTCTCGATTTCAATGGACGCAAAAGTCATATTCACGTCAAAACGGAGAGCCGGGCAAGCGTGAATCCTCGAGCAGGTTGCGCCGCCTATCGTCGGATTGCCATATTACTCGTGCGCCTCATGATGCCGAGATAATTACCGGCGAACAACATTGCACTGTGCAGTAGTGAACAGAACCGGGGGCGGTGTTCGCGTTAGAGAATAAATGCCGAGATGGCGGGTAATAAATCGCCGGTTGACGGTACACGGCCTCAGCTCCAGTCCAGCGCTGGGGCCGTTTTCCTGACAGCCGCAGTTTCCCATCTGAATGACAAAAATAGCAAATCCGATCAACGTCGCCGGTCTTAGGAAGGCGCGTTGCAGGGCCGTCAACATTGGGGACGATCGTAAGCGGCCTCTCCATTGCCGCTGCCATTGGAGATCTCGGCTAAGGAGATCTCGGCTAAGTAGGCCCAAACCAAAACGACCCCAGCGCGAGCTGAGGCCGTCCTTGGGCTTGGAATGGTGCCGTGGGGGTAGGACGGCACGCCTTGATAACAAACGCAAACGTTGACAGTTCCAATATGCCGTAGGATCCCCGGCATTAGTCCACGCATCAATGCGTCGTACTTCAATTGGGACATCGAAACAGATGCCTATGATCCAACTGAAGGTTCGTGGCTGATGAACGCTGAATTTCTTAGAGAACAGATCGAATGCTGCCGGCGCCTCGCCAGAGGAGCAGACCCGTTCACCCAAAAACATTTGTTGGACCTGGCGGCTGAGTAGGAGGGCCGCATCGCGGAGCTGGAAAACGGCTATCGTCCTTCCCCAGCGTCACGCTCTCTGACGCCGGCTGACACGGCCCAGCGCTAATCTTTTATTTTGATCCCTGTACTTAGTGTGGCCTTATTAACTTGGGGGCTTCACTTCGTGGAATATCCGTGGCGGAACAACCGGCTTTTCCAGGCATTCGTTTCCAGGAGGAAACAATGCCCAAGTTTCATTTTGAGATTATTGACGGTTACAAAATCGAAGATCCGGTAGGATTTGATTGCAAAACCTCCGATGAAGCGAAAGTGGTTGCGGACAAGATTGCCAGACAAATCGCAATCGACGTAGGCGTTACAAGAGCCCGCAATGTCGTCGTTGTCGACGATGACGGCCAACAGGTTTACGTCGCTCCCGTAAAAACCTGAGCGGGGGCCGTCCAGCCGTCGCGATGTAGACAGTCCCATGAACACGGAGCTTAGCAACTCCGTCTCAGTCGCGTTTGTTCCCTCGCTTTTATTGCTTGGACGGCACAGAGCCGGAGTTCTCGGTCGGCCTTAATTATCGCGACGAATCACGATTTCCGAAATCGTCTTCCTTCTTGAACACAGTCTTGCTCTCGGGCTCATGGTCCTCGGCGACGGTAGTACGATCACGGCCGCGGTCCCGGTCATGGGACTTGCCTGCCGTCACGCCGGCACCGACAGGACCCAGTCGAACGCAGACGTCGTCGGCAAAAGCCCCGATGCTGCAGCAAAAGATACTTCTTCATGACACGTTCTCTCTTGTTGCGACACCCGACAGCAATGCTGGTTGCCCCGGTTCCACTTTTCCGTTTGAAGGGGGCCATCCTACCAGCCTGCAAGCAGATCGTGACGAACGGCGACTGGCTGCCGTGCAGCGTTGGCGCGGACCGCTCGGTAGGATCTGTAAGCCCGCTGGTGCTTCACTGCTCGCGCACTCAAACGAGATATCGGTGGTTGGGATATTGGTGGTTGCGATTGGCGTTCTGTCATCAACGCCAAGGCTTCGCGAGGATGATCGTCGGTAATTTTGGCTACGGCTTCGACGGTTGTTCGTGCCAACGGAGGATTTATGGTGTCGAATTCCACCTTTTGCGGAAACTGCTGCGCAGATCGGATCCTGATAATGGACCTATCGACATCGATCGAGGTGAAATACTCCGCGGGCGCAGCCAGGTATCGATCCGCGGCGAACATCAGCGAAAATAACAAGGCGCCAACAAAGACGAAATATCTGATGATCGGCATGAATTCCCGCACTTGCCGCCCCATCGTCGGGACGTTTTCTTCAACGGGAAAAACTGGCAATCGTTCCTTTTCGATCTGTCTTTAGCAGTCTAGAGCCGAGCGGAACCGCCAAAGAGCGTGTTTCACCCGGATAGGTATCGACTCCGTTTGCCGACAAACGCCGCTAACGCGACCAGTCCCGCTGCGGCCGCCGAGTGACAAGCAGCATTGGCAAAAATGACCAAGTGAACGTTCGACCGAGGGATATCTCGAGCCGAAGTGTTAGCGGTCGAAGGTCTTCAGTGTTACGAGCGAGTTGACGCCGAGCGCATCCGCAACTGACGTTGCCCCCTCTGCCATCGCCGAGAACGGCTACCGGAACGGCGCGTCGCTTTCGGGCTCGAGCGCAATCGTAGTTTCCGCATCCGTGGGCTGTTGCGGTACATGCAGCAAATGGCGTTTTTCCCGCCGGTCGGCCCTTCGCTGAACTCTCAATATCCGACGCTCCTCGCGCAACTCCCGGCGGGATTTTGGCCGATCGTTGACCGCGTGCGGCGCGAACGCTGGTTGCGAGACTTCCGTCGCTGGCTGCAAGGCTCCCGCGGCGGGATGAAGCTCCGCAATCCGTTCCGCAGCGGCGGCCGCTGGCGCCGGCTGGGAAGAGTCTGGCAGAGCCACTCGCGACACGGGCACTGCACCCTGCGTTTCGATACGGACGATCGGCCGCGTTTCCTTTCCGCTTTTGGACATCGAGTTCGCTAGCAGCGCCCCGCTGCCGAACGCCGCTGCAAGCACCGCAACGGTGGTTGCAACCCCGGAAAGAAAGAAACGCAGCTTCGGCGTCATGACATCCTCCGAATGTTATAGAGCCGAACGCACCAGGTCATACATGTGTTCCGGGAAAATTCGGCAAACCGTGTAATGAACAATATTTGTATCTTGGGAAGGGGTCCGCGCGGAACTAATTACCGCTTTTTCCCGTTTGGCCTTACCCGGCGGATGCACGCTCGGGCGACATTGGAGAGATACACCATGGAAAAAAAGATTGCTGGACTTCTGGGAGCGATGGCGGCGTTCGGCGCGCTGACGTCCGCGCAGGCCGCGCCCGCACCGATGGCATTGCCAACTGACCCCTTGCAGGCCAATTCTTACGCCGACCTATTGGAGCCCATCCCGAATGCCGCCGCGACCCTGAAAATCGTGGATGAGCGCGCGCCAGCCTCCGCGGACGCCAATATTCAACTCGCTCAATACCACCACCACCATCATCACCATAGCCATTGGCGACGCGGGCCCGTGGTAGTGATCGGTCGCCATCGGCACCACCATCATCATCACCACCACCACCATTATCGCCGTTATTGACCATAACGGGCCCCGAAGTGCGCTTCGGGGCCTTTTTCTCGACGTGTTTTTAACTCTGCCTGGCTTTATCCTTGGCTGCGCGATGTAGATGCCGATAGGTTCCATCAAAGACCGTATCTGTTGTAGATGCCCACTCTGTACCGGCGGCCAGTTTTTGCCGATTTGCATGGATGCGTCGCGATTGCAATTCGCGTTCCGCCGCTTCTTCTTCGGTCATGGGTTCCAGATTGAACAAAGACTCTTCAGGTATCACAATGATTTGGGCAAATGGCTCACCTGTTCGGAAAACGTGCGTGCATCCCTCCGCAGGCGCCTTGAAGACGCAAAAGAACAGCATCGGCCACCAATTGCGTACCAAAGCCGGAACCGCAATCGGTACGGTGCCACTGCGATCCGTGTAGAACCGCGGGTGTGGTTCAGTGCGGATAGCAAGCCCTTTTTCGACCTTGAGATCGAGTAGCAGCTGATAGGTGTAGAAATTTTCGCCGAAATTGCGGAAAGGCGGCCACTGAACGCCGGGTTCTGGCGGCTCGCCCCAGTCGCCGTCGAGAGACAATCGGCTGTCTCTTGTCGAAACGTGCAGATCGTTGTCATACGGATAAAACAGCTCGATTCCGTACTGCGCACCCTCGGAGAATGGTACACAGTGCCAGACCTGCTCATGGGATCCGTCCTTCCGGGGATCGCGATCGCCCGACCAACCAGGTATTTCCAGCTTAGTCCGCCGGGGTGCTAATCGCGGATCGTTCAATCGATATTTGACCGTTTGCAAAGTAATTTCCCCTTTCGATACACATAGTCTGACAGCGTAACGGATATCCAAATGAGGCGTTCCACTCGGAAAAAAACGGCCGGCCCATCGTACTAAAACACGAGAGCGCGGGCACATACAGCCACAAAGGCATTCATATTGCCACTTTATCCCACTTTTCGGAACCTCCGGGCGCGGCACGAGTTGTCGGGATAAGGAGTTACCAGATTATGGACGACGGTCATCAGTTCGCATGCGCGTCAGTTGTAGCGCTATTTTGCATTTGCTTGCTGATCACGACCAATTCGTTCGTGAAGGCGCGAACACCGAAGGCGGTTCAGCTTTCGCCAGAAGTTTGTCATTTTGCTTTAGCTTGTTCGCTCTTTCAGCTGCATCCTGCGACAGGAACGTCCTCCTCGATTGGCCGCTCTCAATAATTGTAAAAAAAAGCCCGACGCTTTGGGAGCGCCGGAGCCCAGTCGATCAACCATGAGCTGCGAGAACAACGGAAAAATTTCTCTCCGCGTTCCCCGTCATTGCTTATTTTTCCCAATTCTTGGAACGGACGCTTGTACAATCTATTCACAGATTGGGGCAATTGGCTGAACTAGGAGAGGACGACATGAAATTGGTTAGCAAGGCGGCCGCTGCCGCCATCCTCGGCGCAGGATTTCTCGCCGCGACAGCAATGAGCGCTTCCGCAGCTATCGTGTGCTCCGGCGGCGTTTGCTGGCATACCCACGAAAGCTACGATTACCCGCCGGACGCGAGGGTCACCGTGCACGAAGATAATTGGAAGTGGGGACCCAGCGAAAAATTTTCGTTCCGCGAGCATGAGGGTCGCGGTTATTGGCGCCAAGACAAGTGGGTCAACTGGTAAACCGCCGGGACCTGAGGAGCCGCTGGATCGGCGGCTCCTCGTTTTGCTCGCCGCTGGCAGTGCATCCATGCAGCGACGGCATTCATTTCAAATCAAGCTCGATGGCAAGTCGCACAAGGTCGGAATGGCTCCTCGCACCCAGCCGCTGCTTCAGCAATGACGTCGAATTCGCGACAGTCTTGTACGATATGTCGAGCGTGGATGCGATTTCGGCGATCTTGTCCCCACGGCCGAGCATCCGCAGAATTTCGAGTTCGCGGGCGGTCAAATGAGCGGCTGGATTGGCCCTAGCAGAGGCCCCTGCGAATGCCACCGCTTCAGCCAGGCGTGGTGTGATGAACCTCTCCCCGGCCGCTACTTTTCGAATCGCTTTCACCAGAATCCGAGGGTCATCCCCTTTTGAAACATAACCCTGCGCGCCCATTTCGATAGCGCGGAGTACAAACCCCGTATCGTCGTTCATGCTCAGCATTACGATGCGGGCCTGTGGATCGTCTTTCCGTATTCTGCGCATCAACTCAAAACCAGACACGTCGGGCAATTTGATATCGATCACGACGACGTCGGGCCGCTTCCGCATGAAAGCGGAGTAGCCGGACTTCGCATCACCAGCCTCATCGATCTTCACAGAAACGTCAGATGCGAACAAGGATCGGCACCCCGACACCACCAGCGGGTGGTCATCGACGACCAATATCCTTATCGACGATTTTGCCGTATCCTGCACAACTTTCCTCTTTGTCCCAATAGAACTACGCGAAGACGCAGAACGATCCAATCTATTTAGTCTTGGCAGCTACTTAAAACATTCAAGAACCGTTCCAAGGAGCTCGAATTGACGAAAGCGTGGAATAGACTTTCCCTGCGTCAGCAGTTGTTGCTACCTATTGCCGCTATGATCGCCGGCGTATTGCTATCGGGCATCCTCGCGCTCGAGATATTTTCGCCCGACCAATTCGAGTATGAAAACGAGCAAGGAACGGGTTCTGCCCAATTTGTAGCCGAAGCTTTGAACGCATCACTCGCGTCAGTTGGCAACCCGCAGCAGAGCCTTGATGCTTTTGCCAGTAGACTCGGAACCTCGCAGGCGATCAAGTATTTTCCGCTGGGCGCAGGGGTTCTTCCGCCGGCGCAGAGCAGCGCCGTACCGGCATGGTTCTCCTCCCACCTCACGATCCCTGAACTCAGCAAGATTTATCCGGTCAAAATTGGGGAAACACACGTCGGAAACATCGCTTTCGTTCCCGATCTCTCCGCGGACATCTGGGAGAAGTGGATCGGCTTTCTTGCTATCGTATCGTCGAGCACCATACCGATGCTGCTCGCGGCGTTCAGCGCCCACCTGACGGCCGGCTCGGCCCTTCGCCCATTGGGACAACTCGGCGCCGGCCTGACTCGAATGCGTCGCGGCGAATATGATATCATTATTCCAGTCGCCGGCCCACCCGAAATAAGTCAGAGCTGCCAAGAGACCAATGAGCTTGCGAAGACACTGAAGCATCTTAGTGCAGACAACCGCGACCTCCTGCGTCGGTTAGTTTCTCTACAGGACGATGAACGACGAGAACTCGCGCGTGAGCTTCACGACGAAATGGGCCCCCTTCTCTTCGCGATCCGCGCCAATGCCACGGCGGTCTCGGAGGCAGCAGGCCACGACACTTTCCGCACGGGATCGCCTGCTCTCGGCGTCTTCAGCGCGGCAGAGGCTCTTCAGCAGGCGAACTATCGGATCCTCGAACGGTTGAATCCCCTATACCTCCAGGAACTCGGATTGGTTGGAAGCATAGAGAGTTTACTGCGCAATGCCCGAAATCAAACGCGCGCCGTGCGGGTCGCGTCGGAAATCGATCGCGCCCTGGACGGTCTAGACGGCCTGCTTTCTCAAACCGTGTACCGCGTTGTGCAGGAGGGCGTCACGAACGCACTTCGGCATGCACAAGCGATGATGTTAGAGATCACGGCAACGGTAAAGGGTCGGTGGATCGCGATCGAAGTCTCTGACGACGGCATCGGACTGCCTGACGGAATGAGATACGGACGGGGCCTGACAGGCATGTCTGAACGGGTCCGAGCGCTCGATGGCACCTTGGAACTGGTCCGGGAGCGCGATCGGACCATCGTTCGCTGCCGACTTCCTATGGAAAGCCTCCCTGATTAAGCAATTTTGATGGCGACCGCGTCGGCCATCGCGGTGAGCCAGCGGTGCGGATCTACTCTAAGAACTAGTCCGCCCCTTGGGCTACGAATATAAACGAGTCCGCAGTGAGCCCGTTTTCCGATCATCCATAATAACTCGGTTGACAGGAATTCTCGGTATATGCCCCAATTTCCTAAGCTCGGTTTGACCAGCGCGGCAGCCTTGACGCTGCGTATCAATTGCCCGGCGCTGAGGCCGCCAAGTTAATTTTGTCACTTCTGTCATCAACGCCGGCGATGCGTCAACCGCGGTCCTAACATTCAACGAAGACTGCGAGACGATATCGAGGTTCGGTACGCGTGCCGCTAGCCGTTTCGTGCGAGCTGACCATTCCGCGCCACTCGTCGCCAGCAGCGCCATATCGCGCCTGATATCCGGTATCACCTCGAAGCCGTTCGGAGAGCTCACCAGGATCTTCAGCACCGTAACTTGAAAAATTCAAGAGATTTGCGTTGCCTTCCGACATGGTCGAAGGGGACCGCACTCGGTCCGAACGATCCTTCCTTTATGGGTAAAGCGGAAGTCGACGCAGATGGGAGTACCATCGAACGCAAAGTGCTCAAGTAAGACGCTCGGGCCACTGTCGGACCTCAACGCGAGATCAATGAGTCCGAACGCATGCGGCACAGACCGCGCGAAACGTCGCGACCAGTAGTTGGCGAGTCCGTCTAAGCTGGCGCAAATGCCGTCGCAAGCGCAAAGATGCATTCCATTTTCGTCGTACAGATTGACAAGTTCCACCAAGTTGCGTGCTCTGCACGCATCAAGCCAATCAACGGCCACCGCAAGGGGGTCGAAGGCGCAATCCAACATTACCACACCCTTGCCAGGGTCGCCCATCGGCGGCCGCTGATCATATGGGAATAGCCGCCTCGTCACGAGGCGGCTCGGGTCCGTCGACCCGGTTTCAGCTTACAACCAGAAATCCCTTCTGCAATATCATTTTTGCAATGGAAGCTCGGCCAAGGCGAACGCCATCGGATAACCATCACCCCATTCCAAGCCCAGCTAAAAACATGCAGGCCATGAAGACCGCTGTCAGGCCGAGACCGGTGATGCTCGTCTCTTCGCGAATCCATAAGCGTTCTCCTAATCTGCAGCGGGCCGCCCTCCTCAACGGCCCGCCGCGCGACGTTCACTCGACTTCTTGGGTGCGGCTTTCCGGATCGACGAGCATTACGTGCTCACCGAAATAGACATAACGATACCGACCAAGTGACGGTCCCCAATCGCTTGGAACCGCCTCAAGCTCCACATCGCGTGGGACCGGGGAGCCGACAACGATGCGCTCTTGCGTAACAACGGGACGAACGTGATGTTCGGTGACATAGCTACGGAGTTTGGTGCGGTATTCCTGCTCGATCTGAACCGTTGAGCGTCCGACGCCGGTTGTCGTAACGACGGTGCTTTGCGCCGACGCATCCGCCGACATCATCCCGCCAGCCGCGATGGCAATCAAAAACACCTTCTTCATGACTTCCTCCACGCCGCCTCATGCGGCGCGACGAGAACACCCAAGCGGTGGAGGAGTTCCTGCAGACTGGACGAATTGCCATTTATTCCCGAATTAATCAGCAGGAAGTAGTGAGTGAACGGAGAAACGAATCACAAATTTCCTGAGCCGCTTATGAGATCCAAACACCACGAAGATCGAAATTGGAGCATACGGAACTATTGCCTATTTGTCCCGTTTGGCTTCGACAACCGATTATTAGAGGAGCACAGAATGAATAAAGCCTTTTTCGCCGGATCTCTATTGGCTGCGGTTACCGTCGCGGGCGCATATGCAGCAACGACCGCGATGACAGCCGCTCCAGCGGAGAGCTGGACTGTCACCAACTATTATAAGCAAGCAGTATATGATTCGAAAGAAAGCAAAATCGGCGATATCGACGATGTGCTAGTCGATAAATCCGGAAAAGTCACCGGCCTCGTGATCGGCGTGGGCGGCTTTCTAGGTGCTGGCGAGAAGGACGTCATTGTGCCCTTCACATCAGTCAAAAACGCAAAGAAGAACGACAAGTGGTGGCTGACGCTCGACGAGACGAAAGACACGTTGAAGACTGCCGCTGGGTTCAAATACGATAAGGCCAGCACTACCTGGGTTCCAGAAAAGTAGTCGGCAATACGGTCGCGCCTCGATATCGGCGCGACCGCTTTCTTCTAACGACGTCACTAAGCGATTGGTTACGCCTGCTTCCCATGTTTTTCCCGGATTTTTCCGGTTCCAAAAACAACAATCGCTAAATGTCCGGTTCACGTTCCATTCACGCCCGCTCGCATAAGCAGCTTACGGGCATATTTCGGAGGTGGGCCGATGTTTGCGAGAGATTTTGATGCTATTGGAATTGTGGTCGACTGGATTGATGCTTACAAGCAACGGCGACTAGATGACTTGCTAGAATTGTACGACGACAGAGCGACGATAAGCTGCTGCGAGGGCGGTCGGTTCGAAGGTCCAACCGAAATCGAAAATTACTGGCGATCGAGGCTCGCGCGATCGACAGACTATAACTTCGAAATTGATGCTTTGATGCCCGATGCTGAAGGCGTTTTATTGGACTATCGAGGGCATGACGGCGCTCCGGTCAGGACCTTTTTTCGATTTACGCCCGCGGGAAAAATCCGGCTCACGGCATGTGAGCCGATCGCGGAATTCGTCTAATGATTTCTGCGGAAACGTTTCGCGGCAAACGTCCGGGCGGGTCGGCGGCCTCAGTCCTGTGGTCGCAGGCCGCCGATGAAGGCCGCTCCGTGCGCTTGTGATTCGCTTTTGAAGAGGAGCTGGCGCTGTTGCCCGGAAGCGACCTCGTCTGGTCGGGCGTAATCCAATGCAACTCGTCCCTACGCTTCAGCCGACCCCAGCTCCGGTCCAGTGCTGGGGCGTTTTGATAGATGGATTCGCGAAGCCTGGTTTCTTCGCTCACTCGATCACGGGTGAGACCACCTACGCTGTCCTTGCGTGACTGCACCCTGGCACTCGATGCAGTTCCGTTGAATAGAGGCAAACCGAATACAACAAACTGGCCGACATCCCTCTCACCAATCCGGAGTACGAAAAGGGGCTCACTCGCTGATCGGCAACCTTTTAATCGCATCAATGTTGGATACGTAGGTCGGTGAGTGATGGATGTCGAATTTTTAAGAGAGCAGATCGAGCGCTGTAGGCGCCTAGCGAAGGAGGCCGATCCCTTCACCGAGAAGCGACTGCTGGATTTGGCCGCCGAGTATGAGGCTCGTATCGTCGAGATGGAAAAAGGCTACCGTCCTTCCGCGGCTTCACGGCTACTCAAACCTGGCGAGACGCGTTGAGATCAATCCATAACGGTTAGCATTTTCAGGATCTACTGACCTAGATAACGTCGCGGGGGCGACAGCCGCGGAGCACGCAGCCGCGAACAAATCATGCCTATGTTGCTCATACCGCACTTCTCTTGAGGGAACTGATGGGCGTGCGAACCAATGTGGCGGTATTAGTGCGGCAGCTCGTACCGGGCTCGAAGTATCTGATCTCGCCATAACTCAATGGCGTATTCGTCAACCAGTTGCCGTGCGCGATGTCTCGCTTCGTCATCATCAGCGCAAAGCAGGTCGATGCGGTGCACAATCCGGTCCTCCGCGCTTATCGCGTAGGCTCTGTAATCTCTTCCCATCGATTCCCACCGGTTCGGCATGCTCCAGTGATAAGAACCGTTATTAGATCAAATCGGGAAAAAATGGCAATTCAAAAATGAGCCGACTTGGAACCATCCCCGCAAAAGCGGCTTATCTGCACGCCAACGAATAATGGGAGATGTATCATGGACGGACTGATCTATTTGGTTGGGCTTGTCGTCGTTGTTATGGCAATCCTTTCTTTCTTCGGCCTGCGCTAGAGCCGGCCAATGAGCATTACCTCTCCGATTGAAAACTCTGGACCGGTTTTGAATGAAACTTCCAGACCGGCTGTCGTGCCGGAGGGCGCTTGGTCCGTTCAGTGGTCACCGATTATCGTCGGCGGCATGGCTGCTGCGGCCATGTCTTCAATTTTGATCACGTTCGGGGCGACCGTGGGTTTGGGTGTCAGTTCAACATCACCGACATGGCGAGATGCGTCCATTGCGCTTTGGTTGCTGTCGGGCATATTTTTGGTTCTTCAAGCTCTTATCAGCTTCGGGTTTGGTGGTTACATCGCGGGGCGTGCCCGCCTACCACATGTTCCCGTTACCGGAGATGTGAGCGAGAGCCGCGACGGGCTGCATGGTCTGGCTTCCTGGTCGACGGCAGTCGTATTGGGAGCGGCGTTTCTGGCGATAGTTGGTGCTTCGGCCAGCCGCCCTCAAAACACCGCTTCTGGCCTGACCGAGCCCGTCAACCTAAGTTATGAGATCGACCGTCTATTTCGGTCCGGGCGTCGGTCCACTCCCTCGCCAGCCGATCTTGCGATGGAGCGCGCGGAAGCGGGTCGGATTATGCTAACGGCCTCCGGACACGACGGCGTATCTGCCGACGATCGTTCCTATCTTATCCAGCAAGTTGGTGCAGTAACCAGCCTCCCCCCTGCGGACGCGGAACGTCGCGTCGACGTATCGTTCGCAAATGCGAAGAAAGCAATTGGTCGGACCCGAGCCAGTTCGATTATATTGGCTTTCTCAGTCGCAACCGCCCTGCTGCTCGGGGCCGTAGCGGCTTGGGCGGCCGCCGTTGCCGGCGGCAAACATCGCGATGGTGCGCCGCTACCGTATTGGATGACGCATTCAAATCGCTACGCCTCCCGACGAACGAAAGCAGCACTTTTCCATCATGAGTGACGATGTGCGTCCCAATACCACAAAGTGCCGCGGCGTAAGGGCCGGGGCACTCTTGTCTAACGTCTCCAGCCACTTCGGCGATACCACAAACCGCAGCGACGAGAGACAAGCAGATCGCCGGTGAAGCCATGTGAATCAACGCGTTGAGAGGCTGGAAATTTCAGCCTGCTGTCCGCGCAGTACGGGTGTCAGATCTCCTCAAGACAGGGATATTGACATTCAGGCGGGATTTTCAAGAACCGTCGGAGAGTGTCCGCGGTGGCATTCGTTCAGCGTTATCCGCCTTCCGCCTCCCCAAAACGCTCAGCACGTACGCCTTTCCAGACGCCAACTCACTGAAGTTTGCCGAAAGCGATGCAAACTTGCCCGACGGGCAGCTCACAACAAAGAGACCGCGGCACCGCCGCGGTCCTTCGCCGAGAATTTGTCGTGCTGTTACTCGGTGCAGACTTTGGTGGTCTTCATGCCGCTCTCAGCTTCGGTCTTGGTCTTGTAGGTGCCGTTATCGACGATAGTGGTCGTTGTGGTGGTGGGCTTGGTATCGACCACGGTGCACTTCTTGGTGGTGGCGTCGCGAACCACATAGAATTCAGCCGCCATCGCCGAGTTAGCAACTGTGGTCGCAGCGAAAGCCAGTACGCCGATCATTAGAAATTTCTTCATGGGTTATCCTCCAGTTTGCACGATTGCCACCGGTAACTCCGGGTGCCGACCAATGTTCCACTTTTTCCCGTTTCAGAGACGACAGCCCGGCACCTAGGTCATCCCCGACCATG
Organism: uncultured Alphaproteobacteria bacterium; assembly: GCA_963790595.1. Lineage (GTDB taxonomy): Bacteria > Pseudomonadota > Alphaproteobacteria > Rhizobiales > Xanthobacteraceae > Bradyrhizobium. The sequence continues at coordinate 358,348 of CAWBPE010000027.1, forward strand.
TACTAATCAATCCATTTTAAAGGGCTAAATGTGGATGATCGCGCAGGCGGAAGGACCGACGCACGGAAAAATTTCCGAAAATTCCCGCCGCGTTCGCCCCAATACTCAGAAGACAGCGATGTCACGTTCAATTGGGCTTCGCGGAGGTCAAAAGATCTGGTCCAGGTAGTTTGGGGCGCAGGTAGTCACGTCCGTTGTGGTCAAAAACGGAAGTGGCCGTCGCCCAGAACGATGGCCGCTTCAGGTGATAAACAACATCCGTCGTGGTCTGACACCACTCTGCTCCGGAAACGATGTGTTCTACCTCAAACGCGCCGGGAACCGGTTTGACTTGGGCGCGAGTTCTCTCTCCATTTCGGCGACCGCAAAAGCTTCCGCCTGACGGCATTCGATCGTTGCCTCCTCGGCTTACAGGTCCATGAGCGGCCAGAGGGCCCGCCGCCTGCACATCCAATCGACCAGCGCCCGGCGGATGAATGGGCTGTGAATAGGCTCGCAGGAAAAAAGGACGGGGGTTTAGAACTGCTATTACCAACCCTATGCCGAAATTCGGGGATTCTCCAGTCAAGCCACCGGGCGCCGCATCGAGGAACGTGAAAAAGGCCGCAGTTTCTCCTCGGCTTTTTCACGCTCCCGGAAATTTACCAGCGCGGGCCTGCACCAAAGCCAAAGCCCACGCCGCCGGGGCCCACGCCAATGCCGACACTCGGCCCATTGTCATAGTAGCCGCCGTCATAGTAGCCGCGGCGCTCGATGTAACGCTCACGCGGGACATAGTTGTAGGCGTCGCCATAGTCCTGCTGAATGACGACGCGACGACCCTCGCGGGTGCGATAGCAGCGGCCGAAATCGTCGCACACCAGCCGCACGTTCTCGATGATGTTGTCGGGTAGCGCCGACGGACTGATGGAAAGCGGTGCTGCATTGGCTCCCGACAACAGCAAAGCGCCGGCGCCGACGGCGAGAGAAACAAACAAGCTCTTCATGACACAACTCCTCTGATTATAGGTATGCGCCAATTCGGCAGATTGCCGAATGTTCCTGAAAGTTAAAACGTAACTCATGGAACCGGATGCGCGAAACGAAGCGCAACATCGTCACCGCCTAAGATCCGCTTGCCACATGTTCCCTTGGAACCCGGGGGCGCGCTAATGGTTTTTTACAGACCGAAACCCGGAGGAATCCAAAATGAAGACACGTTTTCTGATCAGTACAGCGGTCGGCCTGGTTTTCGCTACCGTGGCATTCGCCCAGTCCCCGAGCTCGACAACCACCCAACAAACCCAGACGCCGACAACCTCGTCGCCGGCGCCGCAGAAGTCACCTGATACGGCGACTCAGACGCCGTCCGCTTCAACGCCTTCCACATCCACGACCACATCCCCCAGCACTTCCGCCGGTTCTCCGCAGGCGCAGACCACCGCTCCGGCATCTCCGAGTGGATCTTCAACATCACAGCCGTCCCAGGCGCAGACGAACAGGCAGCCTCCCGCCACCGGCCAAGCCCAGCAGGTGCCCACGAGCGCTCCTGCCAACAACCAAGCTCAGCAGGCTCCCGCCAGCGGCACTGCGAACACGGCCGCGCGGCAGCCCGCCCAGCCGTCATCAGCGACGAACAACACGCAGTCGCCGTCCACCAACGTGAATGCTTCGGTCAACATCAACGACCAGCAGCGCACGCGTGTCGCCCAATCCATCACGCGGCTGAACGTGCCGCCTCTCAACAACGTGAACTTTTCGTTGACGGTCGGCACCGCCGTTCCACGCGACGTTCGCCTGCAAACCTTACCGTCCGACATCGTCGAGGTCGTGCCGCAGTACCGAGGGTACAGTTTCTTCGTGGCGCGCGACGAAATCGTGATCGTCGAACCGTCCACCTACCAGATCGTGACGGTGCTGCCGCGCAATGGCGGATCGACGGCGGCCGCGCCGGCGCCGGTACCCTCTCGATCAAAGGTCTCGTTCACGGACAAGGACCGCGACGTGGTGCGCAAGCACGTCAAGACACGGACGACCGAGCGTCAGACGACAGGCAGCACGGCAAAGGTTGAGATCCGCCGCGGCGAACGTCTGCCCGATACGGTAGAAGTCGAAGAATTCCCGGAGACGGTCTACCGGGAGGCACCGTCGCTCCGTGACTACCGTTACATCCATCGCGAGAACCGGACCTACCTAGTCGATCCGGGCGAGCGCCGCGTAATCGAAGAAATCGATTGAGACGACTTCACCGAGGGGTGGACAGGAGGCGGCCCGGTGGGCCGCCTCTTTTGTTTTCGTGTCGAGCCGGCGCGGGCGAGAGAGCGCTTCCTTGATTAGCGCTCGCCCGTGCCGATTTGTTAGTGTCCTAACCGCATTCTTTGCTGATCAGATCGTAGCCACCATCTGCACGCTCTCTTTAGGAGGCTCAGGGCGAATATCCTCTGTCAGTTACACGGCTGTGACGTCGCCGTATGCTGGCGCGACGACCGTCACCTCGACGACGAAGCACGTGCCGCAGTGTCTGATCACATCGCCGAAATTTTGGCCTTCCAAGACGTTCTGTAGGAACGGCGACCCGTTCCACTACGAGGGTTGTGTCGGTCACCTCTGCGGCGGGTTCACCAGGCATTTGCTCCGCCAGGCGGCTGCGTCGAGGTTAATCCCGGACCGTCCGCCCGAGGCGGTAACCTGAAAACGGCGGCCTAGTCGGGCCGGTAAAGGGCGACGGTAGAGTAATGAGCGAAAGACGCAGGAAGCTGTGCGCGACTTGCGCTCGATCATGGCTTCACGCTCGGAAGCTCCATATCAACAGTCTGGTCACCAGATAGACGATAGTGCTCGCGACAAAAGTGGCGCCAATTATTATGGCCGTGCGACGAACTACCGAACCCCAATTCATGTGAGGTTACCCGAAACGGGGAGGTCATCGTACATCTTATTCAAGGATGGCTTCTAACTTTTGTGATAGGGTCAAATGGGGACGCTTACGGCGTGATTGATATCTCGATTGGGTAACGCAGGTGCGTCTCGAACGTCGGCGGTAAAAGGACTTTCACGGGACAGATCTTTAAAACAACCTCAAACGGATAGTTCGAAGCCTAAGCGAGCTACGAGATTTTAGTTCCAATTGAAGTTGAAGCACTATACTGCCCTTACCACTTGCGCGTTTCAGAGTCCGGGAGTTCTCTATGTCCGATGAGCATCAGGTGAATTCGATTATTGCGACTGCGATTTACGACGCTCGCAAGGACCAACCAGAGGGCAAAATTGACCCTCAAGAGGCCAAACATGTCGCAAAATGCATCATCGAGGCGCTGTCTGAGGCCGGACTTCAGATAGTGCCTGTGAGGAACGAATGAGCCGGCGCGTGACCTTCGCGTTTAGACGGTTGCCTCTGTGCCACAAAGACCGTTTAACGGCAGCCCCAAAGCCGATTTTATCGAAAGACCCCGGTGTGGCACAGGCCGTAAAAAAGTGACTAACCCTGCGTCAGCGAATGACTGATTCGGGTAATAACGCTGTCCCACTGGCGTTTTTCACGGGCAGGGTAATTGACCATGACGCAATTGATAAATTGGCCCTCGAAGTTGCACCGATCATACCAAATCGCCTTTTTTCGAAAACTAGACACTACAAAAAAGTCGGACGTTACCCGTTTGTAGACGATGTCAGACGGTGGATGCTTTTTTCGTAAAAACCTGCCCGGCGTATCATTCGCAACATTAGGTATTGATTGGACGGCAAGGGTCGCCCGACCGTCTGCCGTCGTGAACCGGCGCCCATAACCTTCGTGAGGCCGTCCAACGTCTGTGGTGAAGACACTCGTCGGTAAGTCAACGTAGGCGCCCGTTTCTGGCACTCCAAACCTATGCCACTCGAGTGGCTGGGCCACCGCAACTGCGGGAATAACCAGCATCCATGTTGTAAGAAACATGTTGCGCAGGCGCATTTTGAACCGATCGATGATCAAAGCCTGACCTTCCAGATGCTGAGCTTTACGCGCAAACGGACCTCGCATGTGAGCTTTCAAAACAGCAGCATTATCGCAGCCCGAGCGGGTTGTACCATTGGTCCTCGCTCTCAAGTGTAGCCCGCTGGGCATGCTTGATCGGCAGCAACCGCCGTTCACGGTGACCATCCGAATACTCAATTGTTCTTAGAGTCATCTTTACAAGCCGTGAGCGTTGTACCAAAGATTCCGTGCTGTGCTTTGATAGTCCGACTCCGGCTTTCGCTCCTTGAACGTCAGGCTTCATTGCGCCGGTTGTGGATGCATCGTTATGTTCAGGCTCATTTAAAGACGCGGACAACTCAGAAGGACTGGCGTTTTCGTTGGCCCTTACACGTGTGGTTACCGGCTCGGAGCTAGGAGCAGATGTAGGCCTTGACGCATATTCCTCCGCCCTTGTTTGCGCCGGGGCTTTACGTTCTGATGGCTTCCGCATATCGGACCCGATTTGGGTGTCGCTGCTTCCAGTTGGTTTCGTGGAAGCCGGTCCTTCATTTTCTTTAAGAGGAGGAGCCATAGCTGCCGAAGAAGCCGGACCACTCCGTTGCTCTAGCAACTCGCGACATCGTAACGGAAATACCATGTCACCTTGGGCGGTAAGGCCGATGGGCGTGCAGCCACCGCTTGGAACAGAATCAAAGTTCGCGATTTTGGCGTCGTCCGCAGCGACATTTGTGTCCTGCAGTGTTGCCCCATCAGGGACAGCCGCGGTGGCGGCTGACTTGCTAGTCCGGTCAACGATTGCGGAGCTGCCTCCGCCCTCCGGAACCTGAGTTGCAGAAGGGTTCTTTTGTTGCGCGTTTTTGCGGTGTGAAGTCGCTTTGTAGCTCGGGCCGTGGTAAGCGCTCGGGCTTTCCGGTGATGCCAACCACGCTACACCAGCGTAACCACCGCCCAAAAATATCGCTATCGCGAAAAGATATCCTAGGAGCGCTGGCATGGCGTATCTCTGTTTAGATGAATGAAAACTTCCCAAGCCCAGCCTTGTTCCGCCCGGATTATCCATCCGGGCTGGAGGCACGAAGATCGTAATAAGGGTACCTTCACCGCTATGCCAATTAAACGTCACGGCGAATCGCTTGGACTGCGCTCGTTAAAGCACCGGTTTATTTTTGGATGAATGACAGAGCGTTGGAACTTCGGATTGAAGCGGGGGCTTATCTGTCAAAACAGGAGTTCCCAACATGCGACCGTATTTCGCTGCCGTAATCTTTATATTATTTGTGATCTCCCCATCCGCTTATGCGAAGGGTTGCATCAAAGGCGCCATTGTTGGAGGCGTCGCTGGATCGACCGTCGGTCAAAGAAAGGTCGGTGCCGCAGCGGGCTGTGTAGTTGGTCATCATGAGGCCAACAAGGCCGATGCAGTTAAGACCGCTCCCCCAACTACGGGCCAATCGACTAAATAGGCCAACATTATGAGAGCCTCAAATGAGGCTATGAGCAACCTGAACTCACGGGGATTGCCTAATGTTCCCGACGACGTGACGGTGCAATACTTTTCTCGACGGCCAACAGGATGGCATTCAATGACCGCGGCGCAGCATCGTTAGAAAGATGGTCGCTCTCCGGACTGTCGGGCCTCACGCCGAGCAAACAAACCACAACCGTTGCAGAGGGCGCCTGCCGAGCTATTTTTCTACGGGTGAAGTCAGTCCTGGCTTGCGTGATGTCTTCCAGGAAGCAGACGCAGATCGTCCCAGCATTGTCGGCTTCTATTTCTGCCCCGGCGCCAGCAGTGCGGGCAACGATACCTTCGCTTCTCAAAACATCCGCTACGATGATTGCGGCGCAATCATCGAGACGGCCCAAGCCCGGAATGCAGAAAACTGACCGGCCGAGCTTATCCGCCTCCACATTGACGACCCTGGGCTTTCGGGAGTTACCCTGCCCGAACGTTGATACGTTGGCAGCCTTATGTGTAGCCAGATCTTCGACAATTTCAGAAACCGTCTGATGGATATTTTCCAGGCGGGTATCGTCCAATCGACCCAGCGTAGCGTCGGCTTCGGCCAACTGCAGCGCACCAAGCAATATTTGATCGTAATATTCCCGGACCGAGCCTTCCTTTAGAAACGAGCGTGCCTGCTCAATTGCCTCAATGGGGTCACCCGTCAGCATCCGCTGATAGGAAGCTTGTTGGGGCGTGAGCGCGGGCTGGTCTCCGAGCATCACATCAATGAACTGCAGTCGTTCGACATGCCGGGCAAGCACGACAAGACATAGCGTCAGCGGCGTGGAGAGCAGCAAGCCCAACGGGCCCCACAGCCATGTCCAGAACGACGCGGCGACGACTATGGCAACCGGGGAAAGGCCGGCGGTCCGACCGCAAACCAAGGGCTCGACCACCTGCCCTGTTAGAGGTTCGACAACGGCGAACAGCGCGATCGTCCAAATCGCCATTGTGCTGGCCTTCCTAGGCTCGTTGCGAGGAACGTCCAGCTAATCTGGGTGCTTCCGAAAGGTTCCAGGCTCATCGTCGGAATGCCTGTCAAGCGACCGACTGATGGCGGTTTTCATTTGAAATGCCCATTGGCCCCTGCCCTCATGGACCAGCAACAATTGCTATTTGGCGTCTCGCGCCGGCACCCACGACCAATTCATGTTATCTGGAACCCTCTGCGTCGAGCCGTCGAACGGTTGCCCCATCGGCTCAGAAAAAGTTGGCAAAACGCGCTCAACTTGAGCATTATCGTGGCGAGCCTAACGCGGCCCCATCAGATTCTACTGGTCTTTTGCCCACACGGCGACTGATGCCTAGACTAAAGAGACAGTCTCGCCGTTACAAATCTAGTCGTTGCGTCTTCGAGGTGTTTAGTGAGTTTTCAGATCACCGTTTTGAAAGTACTGGCCGGCCATCTCCACGGACACGCTTCGCTTGCGGATTTAACGCGCAATGTCAGCATCCTAATTTCAAGCGGTACAGATTGGACTAATCGAACGAAACGACTTGCCGCACGCGCCCCTAAACTAGACATCTTCGGAGATTCATTTGTGGTGCGGGACGATGAAGGTTGGCGGATTACGGATGCAGGGCGACTGTTTTTAGCCTCGCTAGAAGGGCCTCTCCAGGCGGTTTCCGAGATTGCCGAGAACGTCGAAACTCCCCGCGCAAACGAGCCGCCACTTTCCAACCCGCCGCTCCGCCTAGTTGTTAATAATGAACATCCGCGATCTGACGGTCGGGACCCAAGTACTTCACGACGATCGGCCTGACGCCCTCACCGCCGGGACATTTCGGAGTCCGAACCGGATGCCGCTGAACTAATAACAAGCCGCCCTGTTATCCAGTTTTGAGCTATCCATGCACCCAGCTGCAAAACTGCAATTCGAGCGGACCGCTTGCAAGTTTTTCACTCTGGCGCTCCGTTTCGGAAGAGGATCGTTCGCCAGCGCCGGCGTGGTGGTGGCAGCCAGTCATCGAGGTGGTCGCACAGCATGAGGAGATGACTGCGCTCATGTGCTACCGACTTGAGCTCCCGGTTGGTTCGACCTTCGCCGCCGGCGCATCGGTATTATTGGCGACACTCGCTGATCAAACGTCCCTCCCCTCGCCGGACGAATTTCCGCGCAAAACCCAGGAGAGAGATCCGCTCTGAGCAAAAAATTAAGACTCTGTATGCTCGGGGCTTTTGCAGTTGCCCTTCTGATCTTGAGCCGTTCGCCCAGCGAGGGCCAGCGTTACAGCAGGCGGTAGATAGCACATGCTTGCACAGACTTATGTTGCCGGATCCGGAGCCGAGGCGGTCCGCCCCGCGAGAAGCGTCACGGACCCTTCCTGCCCGTGTCGGATGTCTCGGGTGATCCGCTGAGATTGGGATTGTTCTGCGGTGCGCCGCTGCCGGTGGTAACCGCATCGCCAGAGCTTCGTGCTGAACCCGTCGAAGTTCCGGTAAGCCCAACAGGAGGCTTGGCCCGGCTGCTTTCAGCGGCGTGATCTTTTCGATGAACTTCGGCTCCGGACTCCGCACCATTGGTTTGGGCAAGTGCTGCAGTCGAACTAATAGCGAGAACTGACGCAAAGGCTATCGTTGCAAGCTTCATGAGTTTGTCCTTCATTCGGTATGATCAACGGACCTTGGCCTCAACGTTCCTAACAATTCAGGGTTCCCCGCCACCGGCGCGTAGGGCTAAGGTGAACTGTGACAGCGTGAGAGCGGCTAATTCAGGAGATCAAAGCGGGCGCCCAGCTGTGCGACCCTAGTGGGGGGTAGCGAATGATCTCGGGCCCCACTATTCATTTCCGGTCCCGGAAATCCGCGCCATCGTTATACGAGAAGCAGAGCTGCCGGCCGGGAAAGGAGCGGGCTGCGCGTTCTAATACGGCAAGGCTATGTGGTCCTCACGATAGCCTTCGCTATTCCAGATATTTGAATCGCATGTGCTTCCCGACCGTTAATTGGTTAGGCGCGCGGAACTTGCACAGTTTCGGGTGCTTCTATCAATGAGGTTTCATCTATCAAGGGTCGCTTTATGACAAAAATTATTGCCTTCGCCGTCATCGCTCTTGCCCTTTCGCTCGGTGGGTGTGGCCGCAGTCCCGGACCGAAGGGCGATCCTGGCGTTCAAGGGCCTGCGGGCCCCCAAGGTGCTCAGGGCATTCAGGGTGTGCCGGGCACCCAAGGCCAGACAGGTGCGCAAGGCCCCCAGGGAGCGCAAGGCGCGCCTGGGGAAAAGGGCGATAAGGGAGAAAAAGGGGATGCAGGGCTCACCGGGCTTCGATCCGTGCAAGCCGATGGAGCAGTGAGTTGTGACGCCAGTGAAACGCTAGTTTCTGCATTTTGTCCGAGCGGCGGCTCGCCTGATGGCGCCAAATGCGCGAATGGTCCAACCGTTGGCCTGTGTTTGAAAAAACTGTTGACGAATTGACGAATAGAACCTGGCTTGAACTTGGACTCTCGCGATCCGTGACGATCTGACTTTAGGAGTGGTATGAGCACCGAAAGCGAACTAGCCGCTGCCGCACTTGATACGCTGCATGGCGCACGTGGACTTCCTGCGAAGGAAGCTGCCGCCAAGCTCCAAGATTTTCTAAATTCGATCAGTTCTCCCATTTCAGACAGCGATCGCGTTGCCGCGGCCTCGGACGCCTTGAAAAATCTGATTGGAAACCTAGAGACCAAAGGCGCAGCGTCCGACGACGATTGGCAGTTAGCCATCGAGACCATGCACAGCCTGGCCAACGAGGCGACATGATCTGAATTCAGTGCGAGAATTGTCATGGATAGGTGCTGATTCCGGAGCAAGTCGCCCGCTTATTCCAGGATAATGTCGCCCACCCATTCCGATTAATTGTCGCCCGGCATTCCGATTAATCCTCGCCCACCATTCCGGGATGATGCCGCCCGGGGTAGCGGGGATGTCGGAGACCTCTGCTGGCTGTGTGTAGGGTCCGTTTCTTTGGCTTTGGCTGAGGAGTGGATCGATGCCGGCGGAGAGGGTTACGATGCGGGTGGTGCGTGAAGTTCTACGTTTGACGTTTGCGGGGATTTCCAAGCGAGAGGTGGCGCGGCGTACCGGCTTGGCGTCATCGACGGTACGGGCAACGCTTGCGCGTTTCCGGTCGCTTGGGTTGACCTGGCCGCTGCCCGAGACGGTCACGGACAGCGAGCTGGAAGCAAAGCTCTACAAGAACGCCGGCAAGAAGCAGGGACATCGGCGTAGCGCCGAGCCGGACTGGGCAATTCTGCACCGGGAGATGAAGCGCAAGCATGTCACCTTGTCGATCTTATGGGACGAGTACATCGAGGCTAACCCGGAAGGGTATCGCTACAGCCGCTTCTGCGAGCTTTACCGATCCTGGGAAGGCAAGATCTCCGTCACGATGCGGCAGACCCATTTGGGTGGCGACAAGCTGTTCGTCGATTACGCCGGCGATACCGCCCCGGTGGTGATCGACCGGCTGACCGGCGAGATCAGAAAGGCGCAGATATTTGTCGCCGTCCTGGGAGCATCGAACTTCACGTATGCGGAGGCGACGTGGACGCAATCGCTTGCCGACTGGATCGGTGCACACACGCGTGCCTTCGAGGCGATCGGCGGCGTGACCCGGCTTCTGGTACCGGACAACACCAAGACTGCGGTCATTAAGGCGTGCCTGTACGAGCCGCAAGTCAACCGGACCTATACGGAGATGGCAGCGCATTACGGAACTGGCGTGCTGCCCGCGAGGCCGCGCAGGCCACGCGACAAGGCCAAAGTCGAAGTCGGCGTTCTGATCATGGAACGCTGGATTCTGGGCCGTCTGCGCAATCGGCGATTCCATAGCTTGGGCGAGTTGAACGAGGCCATCACAGAGTTATTAAGGCGGCTGAATGACGATCGCCCGATCCGGCGTCTCGGCGTGACGCGACGCCAACTCCTCGAAGACCTCGATCGTCCGGCGCTCAAGCCCTTGCCGGCCGAGCCTTACGTGTTCGCCGAATGGCGCGCCCGCCGCGTCGGGATCGATTACCACGTCGATGTCGACAAGCATTATTACAGCGTGCCGCATCGCTTTGCCCGCGCCGAGGTCGAGGTCCGGCTCACCGGCCGCACCGTCGAGATATTCGCCAGAGGCGAGCGGATCGCCGCGCACCTGCGTTCAAGCGGCAACGGCAAACACACGACCGTGCAAGAACACATGCCCTCCAGCCATCGGCGTTATGCCAACTGGACGCTCGATCGCATCCGTACAGATGCCGCCACGATAGGCCCGGCGACGGCGGCGTTGTGCGAGCTGATTCTGGAGCATCGCCCGCATCCCGAACAGGGCTTTCGGGCGTGTCTGGGGATCGTGCGGCTGGTCAAGCCGTTCGGCATGGCGAGGGTTGAGGCCGCTGCCACGCGCGCGCTCGACATCGGGGCACGGACCTACGGCTCCGTCAGATCGATCCTCGACAACAATTTGGACCGTCACCCCGACCGACCGCGCGGCCCGGACGGCGTGACGATCCTCCACCCCAACATCCGCGGCCCGCGCTATTACCATTGAGGAGACCACATGCTCATCCATCCTACCCTCGACCAGCTCAATCAGCTCGGGCTGTTCGGCATGGCCAAGGCCTTCGGTGAAGTCGCTGCGTCGGGCGACGCCGCCGCGCTCCCGCACCAAGATTGGCTTGCGCTCCTGCTTGAGCGCGAGATGGCTTACCGACACGACCGGAAGCTGACGGCCAGGCTTCGATATGCGAGACTGCGCCACCAGGCGGCCGTCGAGGATGTCGATTATCGTGCCACGCGCGGTCTCGACCGCGCGCTATTCCAGAAGCTCGCCGAGGGTCGATGGATCGACGCGCACGATAATGTCATCCTGAGCGGCCCGACCGGGGTCGGCAAAAGTTGGCTTGCCTGCGCTCTCGGACACCGGGCTTGCCGCAATAACCGGTCCGTTCTCTATCAACGCATTCCCAAGCTCTTCGCCGATCTCGCGCTGTCGCGCGGAGATGGCCGTTATGCCCGACTCCTGCGTGCACTCGGGGGCGTGCAACTCCTCATACTCGACGATTGGGGTCTCGAACCCCTCGATGCCGCCGCACGACATGATCTGCTGGAGATCCTCGAAGAACGTCATGGACGACGATCCACGATCATCACCAGCCAGCTCCCGGTCGATAAATGGCACCATGTCATCGGCGATCCGACTTACGCCGACGCTATCCTCGACCGCCTCGTCCACAACGCCCACCGCATCGATCTCACTGGCGACAGCCTGCGCCGAACCCGCGAAAAGCCCACCAAAAAAGATTGACCATCCGCAACAAGCAATGGCACAACTTCAGTAGCCAGCGAGGCCCGCGCCCTGGGCGACATCATGTCGGAATCCACGGGCGGCATCATCTCGGAATGCCCGGGCGACTTCGTCGGAATCCGCATGGATAGGCAAACAAAGACGGCAGCCGAGCTCGAGGAAATCGTAACGCAACGGATCGGCGCCGGCGATTTCCGGGTGACCGTCCATGGCAATCCCGAGACAGGGTGGCACGCTACGATCTATGGACGGCAAACCTCAGAGGTCCATCGCTGTCAGGTCATGGCCGACACGATCGTCGCGGAGCTTTGCCGGCATTACGATCTGGCTGAACGGTGACGAACGTCAACAACGTCAACTCGGATAAAGTCGGGCGCCTAACCGAGCCCGGCCGATACATGCTTCGGTTTGGGATCGTCGACATCACCGCGGATGATCTGCGGATATGGACGCAATTTTCGGATGCTGAATTCGCGCTTGTGGCGCAGCCTTCGATCGGACCCGCCGCCGAATGCAAATTGGGCGCCTTCGACATCGGGCCAGGAAATAATCACGACAGAAATTTAGCTCTCTAGCGTCTCAGGCTTCGGGTAACGATCGATAAAGAAGTGGTGATCTACGGATTGCCCAGTCGATCATTGACGAACTGAGACTGTCTCCGGATGCCATTCGAAAAGACCGCGTTGTTAGCGGCCTGCACAGCACTAGATTTAAGCCAGATCGTTCCGAGCGCATTATATACATGTAATTCGCAAAGCATGGTTGTAACAGACTCAAAAGCCGCCTCAGTTGGCGACCTTTTTTTTCAACACCCAACGCTCGGATCATTCAAGCAATAAAAAGGGCCTGCCCGAAGGCAGACCCTTTAAATCTTGATTTCAGAACCCTCAGTAACGAGAACCCGAAGCGCCCCAACCGAAGCGGTAGTTCAGGCCGGCCTTGATGGTGTGCTCGTCATTCCGGAAGCCGACGGCGGTGACGACACCAGCGCCGCTGGTGAAGAGAGCGTTCCGCGTACCGAAGTCGTAGTACTGATACTCGATCTTGCCCGACCAGTTCTGGGTGAACAAATATTCCAGACCGCCGCCCACGGTGTAGCCGTCGCGACCACCGCCGTTGTTGGAGAAGGTGCCGCCGCCGAAGCCATTGGTGAATTGGGAATCGGCCCAAGCATACCCGCCCTTCGCGTAAATCATCGCCGGGCCCCAAGTGTAGCCAAGGCGACCCGTGACCGAACCGAGCCCACGGTTCACGAATGGATTGCTGTTGGTGTCGAGAAAGCTGTAGTTGGCTTCAAGGCCCAGCACCCAATTCGGTGAGAACTGGTAATCGTACCCAGCCTGCACGCCGCCCATGAACACGCCGTCGTTGCTGTTCGTACCAGTGAAGCCAGGCGCCAGAATATTGTTGTTGCCACCGAACGCGCCGCCGACGTGACCGCCGATGTAAAAGCCAGTCCAATTGTAAATTGGCGAAGCCTCCATCGCGGGGGCTTTCGTATAAGGACGGGCCGCCAAGTCAGCTGCCGACGCAGTACCGGCGAGGGCGGCAAAAGCGACAGAAGCGAGCAGGAACTTTTTCATTTCAGTATCTCCCTAAGCGTAGTCAATTCTACGTTTTGAAACTATCGAGATTGCGCTGAGTTTACTGTAGCGCGGGAGACACATGGGCGGCCAATCGCAACTGCGGTCAGCGTCGATGATGAGACGTTACGTTACAAAGTGAACACTGACTTGTTTTAGTTCCCTCCGTTATTTCGGCGATTGAAAATATCAGCGACATCTCCAATCACGCAGATTGTTGCCGGGATGCTGTTATCTCCGCATCGTCGTCATGGAACTTCTAATTGTTGAGGAGCGGCGAGCCCGAGTTGGCGGTCGCATTTCTAAATAGTTGTGGCCAAATGCGGATTGTTAGGAAGTCGGGTTCCCACTTTGATGAAGCTGCAGACTCGTTCCATTTTCTAGTCCAAGGTAGCCGACATCATACCCAGCGTCTTACCGCCCTTTGGGCCGCGACTTGAGCTCCTTACCATTTCCCCGGCGTATCGGGCCCATGCGGCTGCGAAAGCTTCTCAATCGAGATGTCAACACTACCTTTCAGCTCAATGGCGGAAAGCATGCTACCTCCGCCCGGAACACGGTTCCGGCACCGAAGCCGAACCCAACCTTCGTTCAAGTCCGCTGCATCATATTTGGTTGGGGCACGCCGCCAAGAAGGACTTGAGTTCTCATAGCCGCGCTCGACCAGGTTCCGTAGATTGATCATGCCAATGCTGTCATCCGGTATCCTTGAAATGCGGCCGATGAACCTACCCTTGATCATTCTGTTTAACCAATTGATTGGTCATGGAGCCCGCACAACCATTTAATCCGCCGCTCTGTTCCGTTGTTGTTGTTAGCGGCCGAATGCTCAGCTCAGTTGGCGCCGCAATCGCAGCGTGATTTGACAACTTTGGAACGTTAAAAGAAATCGCGTGTTTGGCGTCAGACAAACCTTGGAGGACGCAATGGTTATGGATGAAAAAGAGACGGGAAACATGATCGGCAGTGATAAAGTCGAGGGCACTGCCGCGTACGGCACAGGCCGATCCTGACTCGATGAGCCAGTCGAACAGTAGCGCCGAAGGTGCTGCCGCCTAATGGCGGAGCCGAGTGCGTAAAAACATGCGATAGCCAGTGTGCGCGTCTTTTGACCGGCCCGAGCCTTACCGCTGGAATATAGGAATTTGCGGCAGCGGCAGGCGTTTGTTTCCAGGGGTAAACAGTGCCCAAATTTCATTTCGAGATCATTGACAGCTGAAAGATTCACGATCCGGTTGGACTGCACTGCAGGACTTCGGAAGACGAAAGGCCGAAAGGATTGTCCGGCAAATCGCCATCGACGTAGGGAACAAGGCCCGCAAGGTCCTTGTTGTCGATGATGAAGGCGCAGAAGTCTACAAAACGCCGGTGAAGCCGTAGCTGCCGAAAGGCCTGTGGCGATAAGCGCTAAACCGGTTGGGGCTTCGTCACTTTGCGCACCACGCGCTCAACGCCCGCGCCCAGCGCAAGGCCTGCCAGCACGTCCGTGAACCAGTGCGCCAGGAGAATAACGCGGGTCGCAACCAGAACTGTTCCCACAGCCCAGACCGCGTTTCTCGCTTTGGCCGGTATCAATGTGGCCGCCGACGCGAACGCGCCGATATGCAGCGCGTGACCGGATGGGAACGCGTCTTCAGATTTGCCGGAAAGTGGCACACCGCGGAGGTGCCCTTCGATCGTCAGGCGATCGGGGCGCTCCTGATCGATAAGCCGCTTCATAATGTGCGGCACTGCGGTAGTTATCAGCGAGCATGCCAACACATGGCTGCCGAGACGTCGCGCTGGCTCACTGGCAGTCCGGGTGAATATCCAACCAAGTGCGGCTAGCCCCAAAAGGAAGTGTTCGTCAGCGCCCCAGGTCACGACTTTCGCGCCGTGCTCAAGGCGGTGGTCGGTATGCGAAGCCACCTCACGCGCAATCTCTTCATCGAGGCGGGTCGGGTGAATGATGAGTAACGCCATGTTTTCGAAATTCGTGTGAGTGCTTTGACAAAGGGAACGCCCACTGTCGCAAAAGGTTCATAAACATCCATCGGGAAAGTGACGCTATGGACTATGTGATCCGGTTTTTAGCGGGCGGTCTTATCGTCTCAGCCTTCGCAATACTCGGCGACGTGCTGCGGCCTAAGAGCTTTGCCGGGCTTTTCGGCGCTGCCCCTTCCGTCGCTTTGGCGACCCTGACGCTCGCAATTCTCAAGGAAGGTCCAAATTACGTCGCGAACGAGTGTCGTTCGATGGCCTTGGGCGCGGTGGCGTTCCTTCTCTACGGCTTCGTAGTGTGTCAGCTCCTAATGCGCTTTCGCCTCTCGGCCCTGGTGGCAACTGGCTCTGCCCTCGCCATCTGGCTGGCTGCTGGGTTTGGTCTCAAGCAACTCCTCATCGGTTAGCTCATGATCATTAACCTCAAACTCCCTGCGTTGAAGGAGGGCCGATGGTACGAGTATGTGATCCGCTTTGCGCTAGGCGGCGCGACCACGCTTGTCGCCGGCATCATCGGCGACACCTGGGGTCCGGAAACCGGCGGTCTTTTTCTGGCCTTTCCGGCGATCTTGTGCGCGAGCGTTACGCTCGTCGAATCCCATGAGCGTCGCGAAAAACGTGAACATAAAGCCCGTGGACGTCGTCGTGGAACTGACGCAGCCGCGCTTGATACCGCGGGTGCCGTGCTCGGTAGCATAGGATTGGCTTCTTTCGCCCTTGCCGTTTGGTGGCTTGCGCCCCGCCTCGGCATCGCATCGCTGGCGCTCGGATCACTCGCATGGCTTCTGGTATCGGTGGCCCTTTGGCGGATGCGGTGCTATGTGCGCCGGTTCCGCCAGAGCCCGCGCTCATGAGATGGCTTTCCTATGGCTTTCTGATCGCGTCCGTAACGCGATGGAAAATCTCGGATTGGTCTAGCGGATTTGCCGGAGTCGTCCGATGAAACGAAGTCAGGAGAGTTTATTTGGTGGGGTCGCGTTTCTGGCGCTTGCCGCCGCGATCGCCTATTTCGGGCCGGATAATCACCTTGATCGGCGTTCGTCCAAATCGGAAAGCGGCGCCACGCCTGAAGGGTCACTGGCCCCGGCACACGGACGACATGCGACGACCCCGACGCACATTCCGGCCGGGGGCTGGAAAGACATACTGTGGCGGACCTATGAGCAAATTGGCGAAGACCGTCTGCTAGCCGTTGCGGCCGGGGTCGTATTCTACGGCCTGCTGGCTCTTTTTCCAGCCATTACGGCGCTAGTCTCATCTTACGCGCTGTTCGTCGACGCCCGATCAATCAACGATCATCTGAATTTCCTTTCGACCTTCCTGCCCGAAGGCACATTTTCGATTGTCCAGGATCAGGTCAATCGCGTTCTTTCCAAAGGGGATATGAAGCTCGGTTGGGCGTTTGCATCAAGTCTTTTGCTCGCACTGTGGAGTGCCAACGGTGGCGTGAAAGCAATTATCGACGCGTTGAATGTTGTCTATGATGAAAATGAGAAGCGCAGCTTCATTAAACTGAACGCCTTGTCTTTGACATTCACAGTCGGCGGTGTCGTTGCCATCTTGGTGGCGGGCGCTCTTGTCATCGCGGCACCCGTCGCTCTTCAAACAATTGGCTTGGGCGAGCAAGCCGAATTGTTGCTCAAATACGGTCGGTGGCCCGCGCTGGCGGTCTTGCTGCTGCTGGCGCTCGCCATCCTGTACCGCTATGCGCCAAGCCGCCGGCTGCCAAAATGGCGTTGGATTTCTATCGGAAGCGTGGTGGCGACGATCACTTGGATCATCGGCTCAGCACTATTGTCTTACTATCTCTCGAACTTCGGCCATTATGATGTGACTTATGGCTCGCTCGGAGCAGCGATCGCTCTGATGATCTGGATGTGGATGTCGACAATCGTTATTCTCTTCGGAGCAGAGTTGAATTCGGAAATTGAACATCAGACGCTCGTTGACAGCACGGCGGGAACCTCGAATCCTCTGGGAGGGCGTGGGGCGAAGATGGCTGACACTGTGGGTACAAGTTACTGACGCACTGTTAGTTGGGTGCGGAAGGCACAGGATTCCGGAACCTTCGAAATCTATAATCGTTCAAGAACCGCAGGTAATTCTGCTGCTGCCGCGGAGATCTGGGATGCCGACACCACAATCGAGCAATTTTTTGCGTGCAGCATTGGCGCTCAAGTTGAGCCACATTCAGTTGGCGACCCGGTCCTATTTGCGTGATCGCACGAAGCAGGCAACTGGCACGATTACAGGCTACGCCGTCGCTATCGGCCTCTTCGGCGCGGCGGGCCTCTTGTTGATTGCCGCGTGTCTTGTCGGAGCCACAGCCCTATTTCGCTGGATCGAAGTCAGTTACGGGCGGTTTCCCGCATTCGGAGCCATCGGCGCGTTGCTGCTTTTGGCTGCTGCGATCTGCGCAGTCTTGGCAATAATATTTATCAAGCGTGCGCCGCCTGCGTTTCCCAGTCTAGCCAGCCGCCTGCGCGTGGCGTTTAGGGCCAATCCGGTTCTTCCCGGCGGGAGACAGCCTGTGCCAAACACCGCGTCATCAAACATACCGACGGATACGGTCAGACGATCTAGGAGTGTTCCTCGGCCCGGATCTGACGGCCGGCAAGTTTCCGCAGGCTTGATCTTGGTCGCAACCATGCTGGGCTGGGCGGCCGCGCGCCGATGGCAGCAGGCACGAAGAGCTACTGCACCTGATCCGCAACGCTGATTGTATTTTCGCCGACGAGCACATCTCCGCCGGGGAACACGGTTGATCCACACGATAACACGATCTGCCTAGGGGTCAGACCGCAGCTGCCGCACGTTGTAATAGAAGTTGCAACAGTGAGGCCACCATCGCGCTGCTAACATCAATATCCGGTTTCCGACATAATGATGCAGGTTCTTGACGTAGTGCTTGGAACCCGAGCGCATTTAGCCGATTTATATTGGTCTAGTTCAGTCGAACAGACAGGACAGCCAGCCATGGAGAGCACGTTAGTCAGACGCGATCAGTTCAACATTAGCCCGCAGGGCATTGTCCACAAACCTACCGATGCCGCGTTTACACCAAATCCGGGTGACCCCTTTTCGGGGACCGAACGTTTAGGTCAACTCAATAATCGACCTGCTAATGGACAGGGCTTTAAGGCCGACGACGTGCAGCGGATGATGCGCGAGCTCTGGGCCGAATACTTAGCCGCCAATAAGCAATCGTTTTAAAAGGTTGCGTGGGGCCGGCAACAAACGCCCCACACTTGCACCGTTGCCACGCGGAGGCCGGGACGCCGGAGCGCCGCCTATCGAGACCGACGAGCTTGGAACAAGGGATTGCACATCGGCCAGAAGAAACCCCTTGAGCCTAAGCACGTCAGGTCCATTCGAGTGAGGCTAGAAATCGCACGATCAAGGCGAGATCTTGCAATCGTTAACCTCATGGCAAGCGAAAAACCATGCCGGTGCCGGGAACCAGATGCTGGGTAAAGCCTTGCTCTGTATGACCGATTTGATCGAAGAAGTACTGGCGCCCGCCGTCATCGAACGGGCATTGAGTATTTTTGAGAGTTTTCAGGAGCGGAAGCACGGCGAGATCGTCCAGGCGCGCAAAGTCCTTACTCCACACGTCTTCGAATTAATCGAGGCCGGGCAGATGGACGAGACGCGTTTGGTGGTGTCCGCTTTGACCTACCTCAAGTCGCTTGAGGCGCGAACCGCAAGCGAGAAATCGTGAGAATCCGACAGCACTCGGAAAGCCACATCGTCGAACTCGACGACGGTACCTCATGGCGTGTATTTCCCGGCGACCTTGATGTGACCCTAAATTGGCGACCCGACACCGAGTTAAAGCTCGTCCACATCGACGACGAGATCAGTTCGCACGCCCTTATCAGCGCGAGCGATAATAGCCGCGTACGTGTCTTGCCTAAGAGCGAGAACTGGCCCGTAAAAGAGGTCAAGACGATATTGAAAGAAGGTTAGTTGGGAGGAAATAACGAATGGCCAAGCCTACCGAAGAGCAAATCCGACAGCGTGCGCAGGAAATCTGGGAAGAAAACCATCGGCCAGTCGGGCGGGACGAGGAGTTCTGGTATCAGGCCGAGCGAGAGCTACGTCAGAGCGTCACCTCGGACGAGGGGTCGCAAAAGATTTCTCGAATGATTGGACCTCTCGATCTTTAAGCAGGCTGACTCGAATCGCCGGCTCGGCGCTGGAACAAAACCGCTCGCTCGCCTTTGATGGAGACATCTGAGGAAAGAATATGCCGGGCAGCCAGTTGAAGCGCGCCGAACGGGCGATACAAGCAATCCGGGATCAGTCCGAACTTCCACCGGAAGCGGCGGAAGCGTTGACCGAGCTGGTGGACGCCGTCAGATACATCGAGGGCCGATTGTCAGCGCTGGAAGGCAAAGGACGTGCTCAGCCGGCGGAAGCGATGGCGCTCCCAAACCGGAAATGACGCCCAAAACACGGCCTCAAGAGACGATCCGAGACTTAGCCGGGCGCCGGGGCTCTTTTTCCGATTTGCTTGGCCGAGAGATCGTCAAACATAACGGCACGATCATTACTGCAGCGGTGTTATCAATCGTCAATCGCCATGAACAAAAGGCCTGTCAAAGTCGCGCCGATACCGAATATCGTCGCGAAGGCGCCCACGAACGCCAACATCGCAGCACGCGGGGCCATGCTATGGTCAACACTGGTAAGGACGAATGCGCACGCGAGGCCGAGCGCGATGCCCATAGCCGAATGACTGGCCAGTCTCAACAGCGTCCCAGGCTTGAAGAGAACTTGATCGGGCCTTTTTGAGCGCATCTTGCCGCCCTCTGCATTTGGCGTGCAACGCTTTACAAGCGGCGCGGGTTCCTCAAACGAATCACCTTCGTGTAACTAAGTCCCTTACAGCGTCGAATGACATGGTTGGCCGCGAGCAGACCCTCGTTGGTGACCCATTGAACATCGCTAAAAACGTAAAGAGCGCCGAGCCCGACAGGAACCATCCGTTGTCGAGTCCGTTGCAAGTTTTCTTCAACCAGGAGGACGAGCGATGGCTTCTGAAACGAGAGAAACAAGTTCCCTTATCGGCAGCGATAAGGTTGAAGGAACCGCGGTCTATGGCGTCGACGACACCAAAATTGGATCGATCGAACGCGTCATGATCGACAAGATGAGCGGAAAAGTTTCTTATGCCGTCTTGAGCTTTGGCGGTTTCCTTGGTATCGGCGACGACTATTATCCGTTGCCTTGGCAATCGTTGAAATACGACACGAACCTTGGAGGTTACCGTACCGGCATCACCGAGAAGCAACTCAAGGGTGCTCCAAAATACGGAAATGACAACGCTTGGAATTGGAGCGATCCCGCAAGAACCCGCTCCGTGAACGACTATTACGGGATTGCCAGCTAACACTTAACGAAGGCCCGCATCCCGCAATATTGCGGGCCTTCGCCTACCTGTATCTCCGTCGCTTACTGTCCACGACGGCCGCCTCACCATCGATCCGGTCTTCACAGCTGGCTGACAAGCTCGGTCAGCTCCCGGCGCGTTGGGCCGTTTTGCGCCAAAAGCGGTCGATTGCAACCAGATTGAATAGCGACGTGTGCTTCCCCAAAAGCGGCCGTTCCAAACCCAACATTTTGGGGTGCGGCCTGGTCGGCAGCAATCGATGCACTCAACGTGCGCCGTGGCGTCCGCCGCTCTGCGAATCAGGATTTTGCGTTCGGACTACGGCAAATTTAGACACCAGCGCGTCCGCGCGGTCGGATCCGATGTGGAACGGAAGGAGCGTTGGAGAGTAGGAAGACCCTCGGGCTCCGCCGTCGTTTACGACGTGAATCACCCCCATTCCAGAGTTCAATACCGAGACCTTGGGTAGAGCGCCTCTAGCGAAGCCGCCCTGACCGCAGCCGCTATCTCCGCCTTGCGACAGCGACACCCAGCAAGAATGCGACCAGGAGCGATCCCAGCGGCGCTTCTCGAGCGATATTGCTCAAAACACTGAGCGGCATCCCGGGTTTGCGACCGGAATCGACCGCCTCGCCTATCCTTTGCGCGGTCCCCTTTAAGGCATCCGCCACCTCGCCGATCACGGATTTTTCGTCGAGCTTCGGGTCCAGTCCGTCATAGATAAACGGAGGCGGCGGGATTTCATCGCTCATGAGTGTCTCCTTGCGCCTTTATAAAGTTCGAGGTGCGAATTATTGGTTTGTCGTGCGACCATGCCTCCCAATGCATTCGGTTCCGCTTGGTTCCACGGCGCAAGTCTTGCAAGACGGAGGCATGCTTACGGTCCCGGAGGTCGTTGTGAAACTGTCCATCAAGGCGGAGCTCGCCTATAGATTCGCCGACGCAACGCAGATCATCGCCAGCATCGAAGCGTCGCAGACAACCGACCAATCAATCCTGTCGGAAACGCTCGACATCCAGCCTCCAGCAAAGGTTCTTTTCGACAAAACGGCGTATGGCGACCGGCGAATTCGCGCCTCCCTCTCCGGTGATGTGAATATCCGATATGAAGCGCTCGTCGAAAATAACGTCCGCCGGTTGCTTCCGAAATCCGGTCGGCAGCATTTGTGGTCGGATATTCCGAGCGACGTGCTGCCCTTTCTGTTGCCCAGCCGATTTTGTCCGTCAGACAAGTTCATGCGCTTCGCGCAGCGCGAGTTCGCGGGGGCCGGCGATGGCGTGGCGCGGATCATGGCCACGTTGGAATGGATCCACCGGAATGTCGACTATGTGGCCGGTGTCAGCAACGCAGAAACCACCGCGGAACGGACGTTCGTGGACCGCGCGGGAGTGTGCCGAGACTTCACCCATCTGGGCATCACTTTTGCGCGGGCATTGGGAATTCCTGCTCGCGCCGTCAGCGCTTACGCCTTACAGCTGGATCCTCCCGACTTCCACGCGATCTTCGAGGTCTACGTCGAAAACGATTGGTGGCTGATCGATCCGACAAGGCTCGCGCCCATCGAAGGTATTGTGCGTATCGGAAGCGGACGCGACGCCTCGGATATTGCCTTCCTTACGTCGGACCAGCAGTGCCAGGTAATTCGACAGACGGTCGAGGTTTCGAAGGTATAATCGTCGCTTTCGCGGAAACTCTCGGATGCGAGAAGTGGTTGAGCGAGGTGGTAGCCTCGACGCCCCCTCGTGACCTTGCCGTCCAACATCTCCATCCAGGGTCTTCGCGGTCCCAGGAAAGGTTATCCCGGCCTTGATGAGGAAGCACCGTTTCGCTAGGCGGGTCGCGTGACGAGAAGCTTACTCTAGCAACCGAGGTGAACCGTGGTGAAACCATTTCCGTCCAAAACCCATATCGGCAACCACATGCTCCACCCTGAAACGCTGATGCTGAACTTCGGGTACGATCCGCAATTGTCGGAAGGCGCCGTCAAACCGCCGGTCTTCCTGACGTCGACCTTCGTCTTCAAGACCGCCGAGGACGGTCAGGACTTCTTCGATTACGTATCCGGCCGGCGCGAGCCGCCTGAGGGAATGGGCGCGGGCCTGGTCTATTCGCGCTTCAACCATCCCAACAGCGAGATCGTCGAAGACCGGCTTTCCATTTACGAACACACCGACAAGTGCGCGCTGTTTTCTTCGGGCATGTCGGCGATTGCGACCACGATCCTCGCCTTTGTACGCCCCGGCGACGTGATCCTGCACTCCCAGCCGCTCTATGGCGGGACCGAGACCCTATTCGCCAAGACGCTTGCGGGTCTGTCGATCGGCGCGGTCGGCTTCGCGGACGGCGTCGACGAAGCCACGGTTAGCGCGGCAGCACAAGATGCCATGCGCAAAGGCCGATTGACGATGATCTTCATCGAAACGCCGGCGAATCCCACCAACGGGCTGGTGGATATCGCGATGATGCGCCGTGTCGCCGACACGATCGGCCGAACACAGGGCCATACTCCCCTCGTCGCGTGTGACAACACCCTCCTTGGTCCTGTGTTTCAGCGGCCGATCGAACACGGCGCGGATATCTCGCTGTACTCCCTGACGAAGTACATCGGGGGTCACTCCGACCTTATCGCGGGCGCTGCGCTCGGCTCGAAGGCCGTGATGAAAGACGTAAAAGCGCTGCGTGGAGCCATCGGCACCCAACTGGATCCGCACTCCTGCTGGATGCTCAGCCGGTCGCTCGAGACATTGAGCATCCGGATGCAAAAAGCCGACGCGAACGCGCGGCTCGTCGCGGACTACCTGCGCGATCATGCCCGGGCGGCGAAGGTCCATTACCTCGGTCACCTCGACGAGAACTCCGCCACCGGCCGCCTGTTCAAAAGGCAGTGCACCGGCGCCGGCTCTACGTTTTCGTTCGACATCGTCGGTGGCCAGGCCGCCGCGTTCAAATTCCTCAACGCGCTGCAGATATTCAAGCTGGCCGTCAGCCTGGGCGGAACGGAGTCCCTCGCCAGCCTTCCGGCGAGCATGACGCATTCCGGAGTGGCGGCCGACGTGCGACAGAGAATCGGGATCCTCAACTCCACGATCCGGTTGTCGATCGGCATCGAGCATCCGGACGATCTGATCGCCGACATTGCCCAGGCCTTGGACGTGCGGTAGCCGTGACGGTGTGAAGCACCCAGAAAAACCGATCACAATATGGTCGTGAACTGATAGCCGAACGCGGCTGCGCCGAGACAGCGCCGCCACGGGTTCACCCCGCGAAAAACCTCGTCGACCGCCCAAACGAATAGACCGCCCTTGAAAACGACTTCTAAAGCAACTCCGGGATTGCCTGGCGGAGCCCTGACCCAGAGTAGGACGCCGGCCGCGATTGCAACCCACAGAACGAGGTTGGGTGCCTGCGTGATCGTGACTTCGCCCCTCTCGCGGTTTCGGAAGAACCAAAACAAGAACCGGCGTATCATCGCAATTTCATCCGGCGCAACGATGTGCGATTTATGGTCCGCTAGAGCACAACCTCGCCCTCCTCGCGTCCCTTCCAATAGGTCGCGCGGGACGCCTTCACCTTGATCAGGACGATGCCGGGCGTGTCGACCCCCTTCTCGAACCAATTGTCGAGGTCGCTCGTCCAATGTTGCTGAAATGCCGCTTTATCGCGGATCAGTTCGGCGGTGCCTTCGACAGCCACGTAGATGCCGTCCGAAAAGATGCCGCCATCGGAGGAGAATCCCAGCGCCACTTTCGGATCCCGTTGGATATCCGCCACCGCGCGGGCCTGCTCGTAAGTGAAATAATATGACGTGCCGTCGTATGAGACATCGCCGTTGTTGCTCATCGGGCGGTTGGCGATTTCACCGTTTTCGGTATAAGTCGAGAGAATGGCGATGTCGATGCCGGCTATTTCGTCCGCGATATCGGCGAGGGTTTTCTTGGTCATGATCTGCCTCTCAGTAAGGGAGGGAGCAGCGGCGCGGACGGCATCGTGTTCCACGTGCGGACCCATCGGCGCGCAAATGGCGACGACATTGCCGGCATTCGGTTTCCCAATGAGCGTTGCGGATGGAAACGGTTCCGCCTAAGCCCCTTGTCTTCACGAACGACCTCGGCGAAGACCGATTTTTCGTCTCATATTAAGTCTGCCCCTCCTGCTTGTCGTGCCACAGCGCGGTCCAGAACGTTTCCAAGCAGATCCTTGAAGATCACCTCCCGGTGCCCCGCCTCAAGAAGCTCCGCAGCCTTTGCGAGCGCCTCCTTCGCGGTCTCAACGATGACCCCAACGGCACCCACGCCGCTGCGCGTGTATACATGGTATGGCATTGCCGCCGCCCGTCAGGCTGCGGCGCGCCGCTCGACCGATCGCAGCCGCATTGGCTTGCCGCCCGGCGGATGCCGTGGGCCATCGTCAAGCGCACAGAGCGCTTCAAGGATACCGTCGATGGAGACGGGTGCCTTCAGGCCCTCGGGCGCCCGCAGCGATGGGTACGATGCGATAGCGGACGCATCCGATGCCCAGGACGCCAGGATCGCCCGCTTTTCCGCGAGGCTGAGGCCTGGATGGGAAACTACCTCCTGCGGGTACTCAAACGCGGTGCCAGGATGAAGGAGAGAATTGAGATCGAAGATGTTGTCGTCGTGCGCGGTCGTCGGCCGCATGGTTGCCTCCATTGTTTTGACGAATTGAGAGAGTGCCGCGCGAGATGTGTCCCCGCGCGGCTGGGATCGATCCGGGCAGTCCTCTTGTCCGGTCAGGTCCGGTCAGGCCGCCCTGGACTCGATCTGGGTGACGTTGCCAGGGTTGGCGCCGTTGATCGCGATCCGGCGCGGCTTCATCGCCTCGGGGATTTCCCGCTGCAGGTCAATGATCAACAGGCCGTTCTTGAAGCGGGCGCCCCTGACCTCGACATGGTCGACGAGCGTGAACTGGCGCTTGAAGTTGCGCGCCGAGATGCCGCGATGCAGGAAAGTCTTGCCTTCCTTGTCGTTCTTTCGGCCCTCGAGGGTCAGGACATTCTGCTCGACCGTCAGTTCGACCTCATCCGGCTTGAATCCGGCGAGCGCGACCGAAATCTGGAAGCTGTTCTCGTCGAGGCGTTCGATGTTGTAGGGGGGATAGCTCTCCTCGCCCACACGCTGGGCTGCTTCGGCGAGGTCGAATAGGCGGTCGAATCCAATGGCCGACCGAAACAGGGGCGAAAAATCTACAGTGCGCATAGCCAGATCCTCCTGGGAGCAAAATGGTTACGAACGACACCGGACACTCCCGGTGCCCGTCTCAAGTGCGGGACCCTGACGGCATCCCGATCGCCTCATGGCGACGCAGATAGAATTTGGAAACCCGGAAAAAGTTTCAAGAGGTTCCCCAAGAATTTTTTCGGGAGGATTCGCGATGGTTAATC
>CAWBPE010000028.1:0-25677 GCA_963790595.1 uncultured Alphaproteobacteria bacterium
CAGTACCAACTTGAAAATTGAAGTCGGTCGATTTTCCGCGCTGTTGCGTGCGCGCTCGTGATCGCGATATCTTCCCCGGAGCAAGTGGGGAATTCAAGATGTCAGGTAAGAATTGGGACAGGGTGCCGATCGATGCACAGAGCATCGATGCGCCGCTGTCGCAGGCGGCGATCTTTCTGGTGGTCACCGTCGGAAGCGAAAAGACGGCTCTGGCGAAAGTGGCCTCTGTCCTCGAGGGGCTCGACGATCTCGTCAAGACGGTCGGATTTCGGGATTTGTCCGGCCGCCTGTCGTGCATTGCCGGGATCGGCAGGGCTCTCTGGGATCGTTTCCATTCCGACGGGCGACCGAAGGAATTGAAACCATTCGCGGCGATCAAGGGGGCGGCGCATGATGCGCCGTCTACATCAGGCGATCTTCTGTTTCATATCCGGTCGGAGCGAACCGATCTCTGTTTTGAGTTCGAGCGGATTTTGCTCGACAATCTCGGTGACAGCATCACGGTGGTCGACGAAGTCACGGGCTTTCGATATTTCGATGCGCGCGACCTTCTTGGTTTCGTCGACGGCACCGCCAACCCGACCGGCCTCGATCTGCCCGCATCCGCGCTGGTCGGCGAGGAAGATGCTGATTTCGCCGGCGGCAGCTATGTCGTGGTTCAGAAATATCTGCACGATCTCGGCGCGTGGGCGAAGACGCCAACGCCTCTGCAGGAAGAGATTATCGGCCGCACCAAGATCGACAATATCGAGCTCGATGACGATGATGCGCCGCGCAAATCGCACAAGTCGCTGGCCACCATCGAAGACGCCGACGGCAACGAATACGACATCCTGCGTGACAACATGCCGTTCGGCCGGCCGGGACAGCAGGAATTCGGAACCTATTTCATCGGCTATTCTCGTTATCTCTGGGTGACCGAGAAAATGCTGCAGCGAATGTATATCGGCGATCCCCCGGGCGCATACGACCGCCTGCTGGATTTCTCGACGCCACACACCGGCACGACATTCTTCGCGCCGACCCGCCCGATGTTGCAAGCGCTGGTGCAGGCGGCCTCAGGCGGCTGATCGAGATTATTTGGTTGAGAGCTTGACCGAAGAGCATCGAACATTTTCCGGCTCTTCCAAGCGTTTGAAAATGAATCTCTTTTTCGTCATGGCCGGGCTTGTCCCGGCCATCCACGTCTTTCTCCACTTAAGAGCAGTAAGGCGTGGATGCCCGGGACAAGCACGGGCATGACGAGCTTAGATAGCAAGTCCTAATTCTATCGGCTTTATTTTCAGCGAGACTCTGAGATCACTTGCCGAAGAATTTTTCCTCGAGCGCGATCCATTCCGGGTCGGACGTGATCTTCAACAGCGCCTCGTCGATCGGCCGTTTGAGCGGGCTGTGCTCGGGCAGCGCGATTGCCATGTAGGCCGGCGCCAGCAGGCCCTGTGGCATTTCCTCGGTGTTGGCGTGACGTTTCGAGATCAGATATTGCAACGCGCCGACGCTGTTGACCACCGCGTCGGATTTGCCGTCGGCCAGCGAGTCCAGCGCGTCCGGGAGGTTGTTGAATTTCGCGTAGGCGAGGCGATGCTCGTCGAGATATTCGGCGCCCGAGGACTGCGCCACCGCTGCGAGTTTTTTCTTGGCGAGATCGATCGTGTTGACGAGTTCGCGGGCCTCGACACGCTCGGCGGTCAATCGCGATACGAGACTCGTCGACAACAGCGACACCCACACCAGGCTGGCGAACATCCAGGACACCGCGATGACGCGGCCGGTGGTGGATTTCGGCGTCTTGTCGCCGTACCCCACCGTGGTCATGGTCACGATCGCCCAATAGAGACCGTCGCGCAGCGTGACCACGGAGGATTCCGAACCCGCCGCCGAGGGGTGACGGCGTTCGATCACCCACATCATGACGCCGATAAAAATCAGCATCGCCAGGCTGCCGAAAATCAGCGGGCTCAGCTCCGTCGTCGCCGCGCCGTAGGACCGCAGCGCCGATAGCGTCCCTTTATCCCTGCGCAGCGCGACCGCCACGCCCGACCGATGCGCGGGATAGGAAAAATCCACGCGCTTTTCTCTCTCGGAGGTGATCGTGATCGCGCCGATCGCGGCGTCGAAACGGCCTTGCTCGAGACCGCTCAGGATCGATTCCATGTCCGCCACCGGGATCAGCTTGAATTGCCGTTCCAGCCGCTCCGCAATCCGGCGCCACAGGTCGACGCTGATGCCGGACATCGAACTATCAGGGTTGGTGTAGCCGTAAGGTGGCACGTCATAGACCGCAATCCGAAGCGGTGGGGCCTGCGCCGGCTCGGCATCCAATGCGCGCGCCATCGGCGGGGCGAGCCAGAACAGCAGGCCCGCGAGCAACATCAGAAAAAGCAATCTGGAAACATGCGTCAGGTAATCGACGCTCCGGTCTACACCGCGGGCAATCATGAAAGATCCGTGAAATGGGCTGCTTTGACAAAAGCGTCCCCATAAAATGACCGGGGATCATGAACCTGTCATGTCATCGCGACGCATCGCGCCTCGTTGCATCTTGTCATCGCGTTCTTGGCGCGATTTCCGCGTCTCACATCTCGAAGGTGAGGGGATCGTTGATCTCGGGTCCGGTGAAGGAGGCCGCCATCGGCCGCCGTACGCCCGGCAGCACCGCGACATCGTAGAGCTCGCTCACCGCGCCCTCGATGCGGATCCATTGCACAATGTCGCCGGAGGCGAGGTTGACGATTTGAAGCCCGCACCAGCCGTCGGCGTCGCGCTTCTTCATTTCGTCGTCCAGTGCCAGACCCGAGAACGAGCCGTCGCGCGACAGCGACAGGCCGACCACGGCATGATTGTTGTGGAACGCCAGCCCGCGCAGGAAGCCCGGACAGAACGCGCGCGGCGTGAACTCGCCGCTGCCGAGATCGACGGTGCCGAGATGCCCGGAGCCGGAGTTCAGCACCCAGAGCTTGCCATCGTACCAGCGCGGTGAATGCGGCATCGAGAGTTTCTCGGTGACGATCTCGTTGCTCGCGACGTCGATCACGATGCCACCCTCGGCGCGCCGCGCCCGCCAGCCGCTGATCACGTCGCTGCGGCTGGTCGCGGTCACCCAGGCCACGTCGCCGTCCTTAACCGCGAGGCCGTTGAGATGACAGCGATCCTCCGCCGCGAGCTTCGAGATGAAGGTCGGTTTCCACAGCGCGCGAAAGGCGTGCACCGGTGACAGCAGCGACAGGCAGGAATAGGCGGTGTTGACGAACACGATGCGGCCGTCGCCGAGCACGCTGATGTCGTGGATGTCGATCTCGCCGGTGGTGTGTCCGACGCGCGGCACGTAATAGCGGTCGGCGCCGTTCATGGTCTGGTCGGGCGCCAAAATATTCTCGAAACGCCAGACCTGGAAGGCGGTCGCCAGCACCAGGCGCTGCGCGTCGGCCCACACACCCATTGCGCGGCCGGTGCCGACTTCGTGAATCGCGAGCCCTCCGGCGTCATCGACGCCGACGAGATAAAGCCGCCCGGTTTGGTAGGAAGTGAAGGCGAGGCTGACCCGATTGGCTTGCAGCCAGCCCGCCATGCCGCGCGAGCAGGTGATGTGCGCCGGCGTCAGTTGCGGCAGGGTGGCGGCTGGTGATGGAGCGTCGGTCAACTGCTTTAGGTCCTCGATATCTGGCGCACGCCGTTGTTGCGGCAAGCCTCAGATCTCTGGCTATCAGGTTTTTTGCTATGTGACACGGCTTCGAAGCGCGGTTCACCATGTGACCATTTTTGGTGGTCGAACGATCGTTCCGCCAATTTTCCCGCCGGTGTTGCCGGAAGGCTGCATTTTGGGGCCTGTTTTGCCGGAAGCCGCGCGCCCCGGATTGGACGCGCGCGGTGATGTTCAATATCAATTCCCTCAAGTTGTATCTCGATGCTGTTGAGGATTCGATGACTGACGTGTGGGGTTGCCCGGGCGGTATGACCGCGACGGTCCTGGCGGACCGGCCGATCGGCCTGCGTTTTCGGGATGCGTTTCTTGGGACGGTTGCGGCCGGTGCGCTGTCGTTGGCGTTCGGGGGCCCGGCGCTGGCGGGGCCGGATGCCTGCACGCCGTCCGGCGGCGGCACCATCGAGACCTGCAGCGGCAATCAATCCGCCGGGATCGCCAGCGGCACCGATTTTACGGCGCCTCCAGTCACCACCCTCAATGTCAATAATTTGAACCAGGCCATCGCGCCCGCGGGCGGCACGGCCGGGATCAGCTTTAGTTCGGCCGGCGCCATCACCATCACCAGCAACACCGGTGCGTTCGGCATCACCACCGCCAATGCGAAGGGGATTTATGCCAACGGCTCCCTGGCGGTGAGCGTGACCTCGACCGGCAACATTGCCACCACGGGCGCCAGCGCCTCCGCGATCGATGCCATCAGCAGCCTCGCATCCACGGTAACCTCAACCGGGAATATCAGCACCACCGGCAACAACGCGGGCGGGATCTATTCCGCGGCCTTCAGCGTTTCCGGCGCAACGGCGACGGTGACGTCGACCGGTAACGTTGCCACGGCGGGTCTCAACGCGTTCGGGATCAAGGCCTATAGTACGGCCGGCGATGTTGTGCTGACCTCGACCGGCAATATCACCACCACGGGCCTCCAGGCGCGCGGGATTTTTGCGTCGAACAATGATGGCCCGGTGACTGTGACCTCAACCGGCAACATCGCTACCGCGGGCAATTACGCGTTCGGGATTTTCAGCAGCGGCGGCACGGTGACGGTGACCTCGACTGGCAACGTCGTCACCAATGGCAATAGCGCGACAGGGCTTTATGCCAACAGCTTCGGCGCGGTGACGATGACCTCGACCGGTAACATCAGCGCGGGGGGTATGTTCTCGAACGGAATTCAAGCCGATGGCGGGGGCGGCGCCATCACCGTACTCTCAAAGGGCAACATCACCATCGCGGGCGATGACGGTCTTGGTATTTTTGTCCGCAGCAGCCACGGCGCTGCGATCAACGTGACCTCGACCGGCAACATTTCCACCGCTGGTGCTAGCGGCGACGGGATTCTCATCTTTGGTACAGGCGCTGTAACGGTGACCTCGACGGGCAATATCGCGACCGCGGGCGACAATGCGCACGGGATTTATGCCGCCCAGGGCAGCAATTACGCCGGCGCCCTGACGGTGACCTCCACTGGCAACATCACCACCCAGGGTGCCAACGCGTCCGGGATTCGTGTCTTTCAAGATATCAATTTTACCGGTGCCATCACGGTGACGTCGACCGGCAACATCACCACGACGGGCACCGGCGCGTCCGGGATTGTTGCTACGGGCTCTGCGGCGGTAACGGTCGTATCGACCGGTGACATCGCCACCACAGGCGCCGGTTCCTATGCGATTAACGCCAGGAGCCTCGGCGCCTTGACGGTGACCTCGACCGGCAACCTTACTACCGCAGGCAACGCGACTGCGATTTTTGCCTTCGCCTCAGGTGGCACTGGCGCGCTCGCCGTGACTTCGACCGGCAACATCACCACCGCGGGTGACACCGGCGCCGGGATTTTGGCCGTCGGCCATGGCGCTGTCACGGTGACCTCGGCCGGCAACATCGCCACCACCGGCAACGTCACGTACGGGATCGTCGGCGAATCCCTCGGCTTCGGCGGTCCGATCAACGTTACCGTCACCTCGGGTACGGTGTCCGGCGGGACGGGGCTCGGGGCGGGTGTTGCCCTCCTTGGCGGGACCGACAACACGCTGGTCAACCGGGGCACGGTGATGGCCCTGTCGGGGTTGGCGATCGTGGCCAGCACGGGCAACGACAGCGTCAGCAATTTCGGCACCGTGATCGGCAATGTCGATCTGGGAGCCGGGACCAATGCTTTCAACAACATGGCGGGCGCCGTGTTCAATGCGGGCGCAACCGTCAGTCTCGGCGCAGGCAACACGCTGACCAACGCCGGCATGCTGTCGCCGGGTGGCGCGGGCGTGATTCAGACCACGGCCTTGACCGGCAACCTCGTGCAGACCACGACCGGACGGCTGGCCATCGATTTCAACATGGCCGGCGCCAGCGCTGACCGGGTCAACGTGTCGGGAACCGCCAACCTGGCGGGCGTCGTGCAGTTGCAGGTGTCGAACCCTCAACTTGGCGCGTTCCAGCAGACCATTGTGTCGGCGGCGGGCGGCACCACCATCAATGGGCTTTCGCTGCTGGCAAGCCCGGCGCTGCAGGCGCAATTGGTATTTCCCAACGCGACCGATGTCGTCGTGAAAAGTGCGGGCGTCAATTTCGCGGTGGCCGGCCTCGGCGTCAACCAGACTGTGCTCGGCAATGCGCTCAACGGTGCGGCGCAGACTGCGGGTCTCGGTGGCCCGATATTCAATGTGCTGCTTAACGGTGTCACCTCGCTACCCGGTTATAACGCTGCGCTCAACCAATTGTCGGGCGAGGCCGCGAGCGGCACGCAGCAGGCGACCTTCAGCGCGATGAACACTTTCATGGGCACGATGCTCGATCCCTTCAATCGCGGCACGACATCGACGCCGGGCAGTGGCGTAAGTGGTTTTGCATCGGAGAGCGATGCCAGTGCCTACGCCTCCGACGGCCGCAAGCGCAGCGCTGCCGAACGCGACGCCTATGCGATGTTCACCAAGGCGCCGCCGCAAAATTTTGAAGCGCGCTGGAATGTGTGGGCGGCAGGTTATGGCGGTTCGCAAACGACGGATGGCAGCGTTGCGGCCGGCACCAACGGTTCGACCAGCCGCATTGCCGGGACAGCTGTCGGCGCCGACTATCTGTTCTCGCCGAACACGATCGCGGGTTTTGCGCTGGCCGGTGGAGGCACCAGTTACACCGTCGGCAACGGCCTCGGCAGCGGGCGCTCCGATCTTTTCCAGGCTGGCGTCTATGCGCGCCATACGATGGGCGCGGCGTATATTGCCGGCGCGCTGGCTTACGGCTGGCAGGACATCACGACCAATCGCACCGTCACGTTGGCCGGTTTCGATCAGCTACAGGCTCGCTTCAACGCCAACGCATTCTCGGGGCGCGTCGAAGGCGGCTATCGCTTTGTCTCGCCATGGATTGGTGGCATCGGCATCACGCCTTATGCTGCCGCGCAGTTCACAACCTTCGATCTGCCGGCCTATGCCGAACAGGCGACCGTCGGCACCAACAATTTCGCGCTGGCCTACGGCGCCAAGAGTGTGACGGACCCGCGCAGCGAGTTCGGCTTCCGCACCGATAAGTCTTTTGCGATATCGGATGGCGTTCTCACGCTGCGCGGCCGTCTCGCCTGGGCGCATGATTACGATCCGAGCCGTTCGATCGGTGCGACATTCCAGACATTGCCGGGCGCGAGCTTCGTCGTGAACGGCGCGGCGCAGGCGTCGGACTCGGTGCTGACCACGGCATCCGTTGAGATGAAATGGCGCAACAACTGGTCCGTCGCCGCGACGTTCGAAGGCGAGTTCTCGAAGGTGACGTCGAGTTACGCCGGCAAGGGCGTGGTGCGCTACGCCTGGTGAATACGACTTTCGCTCTCTTGCCTCATCCTCATCGCTCCTCATCCTGAGGAGCGCGCCCTTGCGCGCGTCTCGAAGGATGGATGCAACACTCGGACTCGCGGCGATCCTTCGAGACGCGGCTGGCGCCGCTCCTCAGGATGAGGACCGCATTGTGCGGTCTCATCCATTTTGATGCAGTGCAGCGCGTAGGGCAGACCCGACATCAACGCATGTGGTGAAATGTTCGGCGGTATGTAAAAGGGGCCTCGCAAGCTTGAGTCCCCCTGATGTTACAATTCACCGTTTCCGCCGAGATCAAGTCCGTAGAGACTAAATCCGTAGAGTCGAAGTCCTCCTGGACCATCGCCTTCATAGCTCTCTTTGTTCTCGGAATGTCGTTCGGCGCTGCCTGGATTGCCGTGGTCGCGCTCAAGGACATCGCCAGCGAGGTCGGCGGATCGCGTTCGGTTCCGGCGCTCGCCAGTGCGCTGGCGTGGCTCGGCTCCGGCGCCGGCGGAATCATCATGTCCCGGATCGCCGACCGGGTCGGCACCCGCTGGACCGTCGTGTTCGGCGCGTTGATGATCGGCGTTGGGCTTTCGATTTCGACGCTCGGGCCGCCCTGGCCGTTGTGGCTCGGCCACGGGCTGTTCATCGGCTTGATCGGGCTCGCCGGCATCAACGCGCCGCTGTACATTTATGTCAGCCGCTGGTTCGACCGCCGCCGTGGCTCGGCGCTGGCGCTGATCTCGAGTGGAACTTATCTGGCCGGCGCGCTGTGGCCGCCGGTGTTCGAGCAGGCAATCGCCCGTTTCGGCTGGCGGCAGACGATGCTGTGGTATGCGCTGGCCGAGATCATTCTGATCGTGCCGCTGTCGGCGATTTATTTTCGCGCGCCGCCCGAAGTGATTCATCCGGTGGCGCCGGCCGCAGCCGGTTCAGCTCCGGCGCGTGTACTCGGCTGGCCGCCCAATGCGGTATTCGCGGCGATGTGCGCCGCCGCCGTGCTGTGTTGCGTGCCGATGGCGATGCCGCAGGGCCATCTGATCGCGTTTTGCACCGATCTCGGGATCAGCCGCTCGATGAGTGCGCTGATGCTGTCGGTACTGCTCGGCACGGCGTTTTTGAGCCGGCAGGTCTGGGGCGTGATATCGGATCGCATCGGCGGCCTTGCGACCATATTGATCGGCTCAGCCTGGCAGGCGGTGTCGATGACGGCGTTTCTGCTGACGCAGAGCGAAGCCGGTCTGCTGATGGTATCTGCCGCTTTCGGGCTCGGCTTTTCCGGCATCATCCCGGCCTATGTGCTGGCGGCGCGTGAACTGTTTCCGGCATCGGAAGCCTATTGGCAAATCCCGACCATCCTGCTGTTTACTGGGCTCGGCATGTCTTCCGGCGGCTGGATCGCCGGGCTGCTGTACGACCATCTTGGATATTACGCGCCCGCCTTTGTGCTTGGCATCGGCGCCAACATTCTCAATTTGCTGATGATCAGCCTGCTGGTGGCTCGGCAACGTCACCGTGCGGCCCATGCCTGAAGGCTCAAAGCGCGCTATTTGTCGGCACGGACCATCGCATGGTACGTTGCACGCCTCGCATGATCTCAAAGAATGAAAATTGGGTCGCGGTCTGTCCGGCGATCGATCTGACGGCTCAGGCATTCGTCTGCGCGCGGGCAGGGAGCGTCGATCTCCTGCTGATGCGCGACGGCGACCGGATTTTCGCCTGCGAAAGATTCTGTCCGCATGAGCAGGCCGATCTGAGCCAGGGGCGGATCGCCGACGGCCGTTTGTTCTGCCCGCGCCATTTCGCGTCGTTCGATCTTCTCGACGGCAACATGTCTGCGGGCTGGCCGAGCCGGGATTTGAGGGTCTATCCGGCACGGATCGAAGGCGACACGATCTGGGTCGATGCGGGAGCGATGGGCCTGAGCGAATAGCAGATCGCTAATGATCCAACGCCGGCCCTATCTGTCGCTGCGCTACGTGTCCGATTTTTTCCGTTTGCGTGCAGCGCCTGCGAAACGATTTGGGCGCAACGGATTTTCGATGCCAACCAACGGCTCGCGGGCCGCGGCGAGAATCCAGCTTCGGAATGCTTTTATGGCGGGATCACGCAGGCGATCGTCCCGGATGATCAGTTGATAGTCGTCCGCCCGCAATTCGGGGGCCGCGATCGGACAGACCAGGCGGCCGGCTGCGATATCGGCTTCAATCAGGTGCAGCGATCCCAGCGCGATGCCGAGACCATCGACGGCGGCCTGAAGCTGAAGGTAGACGTGATCGAGCTCGAGATGTTTCGCGGGTGCAAGGCCCGCGACACCGGCCGCCGCAAACCATTGTGGCCATGCGGAACGCGTCGTCGTGGAATGCAACAAAACGTGCCGCCGCAAGTCCTGTGCGGTTTCCACCGGCCGGTCGCGCAGAATTTTGGGATTGCACACCGGCAACTGCCGGTCCGGCATCAGCGTCTCGCATTGGATTCCGTTCCCGTGCTCGACGCCGGTGCGGATGCCGATGTCGAAGCCGGTTCCGACATAGCGCAGTTTGCGCGACGAGGTTGAAATTTTGACCTCGACGCTCGGATACGCTTCCTGAAATCGCGACAGCCGCGGCAGCAGCCAGCGCAGCGCAAAGCTCGACAGCACGTTGACGCGAACGACGCCGGAGACGCGGCGTGCGGATTGCGGCCCACGAAGCCTTGAGGTTGCCGAGGTCAGGCGCGTGAGCGCTGCGCTGACATCGGTCAGCAGATCTGCGCCATGGTCCGTCAGCGCTACGCCGCGCGTGCGCCGCTCGAACAGGGGCACGCCGAGCCAGTCTTCCAGATGTCTGATTTGCTTGCCGATCGCCCAATGGGTGACGTGCAAATCTTTTGCGGCCTCGACAAAGCTGCCGCGCCGGGCCGCGGCCTCGAAGGCCCTGATCGCATTGAGGGGCAGGTCGTCGGCCATGGGTGAGTTTTTCTCTCTTCTGAGGGGAAAATAGCTCAGTTGAAAGCCGGGCGCTACCGGACTATGCCTGCTTTGCAAAGGGAAATAGCGGCAGATGCGAGATCGCTCCTGGGAGGAGTTCTCCCCATTTCGGCCAAAGAGCGAATCGGAGCGCGGATGACGGCGCTGGACGCAAACAGTGGGAACGCGGCCGCGCCGGCGGCCTCGCGCGCGCGGACGCTCTGGACCGCCTGTGCGGCCCATGCGCTGCATGACGGCTACACCGATCTAATTTATTTGCTGTTGCCGATCTGGCAGGCCGAATTCGGACTCGGCTATGGCGCGCTGGCGTTCCTGCGCGGCGTGGCTGCCGCGACGATGGCGGGACTGCAGCTGCCGGCGGGTTGGGCCGCGGAGCGTATCGGCGGGCGCACCGTGCTGGCGCTCGGCACGCTGCTGGCGGCGCTGGGCTATGTGCTCGCAGGCCTTTCCGGAGGCCTGGTTGGATTATGCGTCGCGCTTGCGGTGACCGGATGCGGATTGAGCACGCAACACCCCATCGCGTCGGCGGCGGTCTCGCGCGCCTATCAGGACAATGCGCGCGGTCCGCTCGGCACGTATAATTTCTCGGGCGATATCGGTAAGGCCGCCATTCCGAGCGGCGCGTCACTGCTGCTGGGCTTGATGTCGTGGCACCACATGGTGTGGTACCTCGCCGCGCTGGGCGCGGTCGTGGCGCTGGCGGTCGCGATCTTCCTTCCGGCCAATCTGCGGCCGGTTGTCGCCGACAAGAAGATCGAACAGCACTCCTCCGGCGCACACCGGGGATTCACGCTGCTGCTGAGCATCGGCATCCTCGACTCCAGCGTGCGCATGGGATTCCTGACATTCCTGCCGTTCCTGTTGAAAGAGCAGGGCGCATCGCTGTCGACGATCGGCTCGGCGCTCGCTCTGGTATTCATCGGCGGCGCGGCCGGAAAATTCGCCTGCGGCTGGCTCGGTGCACGGTTCGGCGTGCTCGCCACCGTGCTGCTGACCGAAGCGGGCACCGCCGCCGTCATCCTTTCCGTGCTGGTGCTGCCGCTCGGCGTCGTGCTGGTGCTGTTGCCGATCGTCGGCGTACTGCTCAACGGTACCTCGTCGGTTCTCTATGGCACCGTGCCCGAACTGGCGCCCGCGGGCCGCACCGAACAAGCCTTCGCGATCTTCTATACCGGCACCATCGGCGCCGGTGCGATCGCGCCGATCCTGTTCGGAATATTGGGCGATGCGGTGGGGTCGCATGGCGCGATGATGGCGACCGCGATCACGGCCGCTGTCATTTTGCCGCTCGCGATCGCCCTGGCACCGCGCCTTTCGGCGGCAGCATCGGCTCACCGCGACGCGGATTAAGGGGCTTTGATAGTCCCGGGCTTCAGTGCGGCGATGGCGCGATCGATCAGGGATTGCTGGTAACGATAAAACATCTCATCGCCCATCGGGGTCACGAACGAGCTAACCTGGCGCTGGCAGCGCTCGCGCAGTTCGGTCAAACGGCGCAGGATGTTGGCGCGGATGTCGGACGACGTCAAGTTTGACCTGGGCGATCCCACTTCCAACCATCCCCAGCGCTTCGGCCGCAGAATGTGAGACATCGACAACTCGTCCGGGAACGTACGGACCCCGGTCATTGATCCGAACTGTTACGGAGTGCCCGGTCGCCACGTTTGTCACCCGCAACCGGGTGCCAAACGGCAACGTAGGATGAGCAGCGGTTAAATCGTGTGTATCGAACTTTTCGCCGCTCGCGGTCTGTTGACCCTCGGTGTAGAAGCTGGCAATTCCCTGCGAGGCGATCTGTGTCGGGGCCGCGTTGTTGTGCCGCGCGAACGGAGTATGTTTTTTCGCTGATGCGACACGCCTGTTGGTGACGAATGATGCCGTTCGATTGTGTCGCAGCGACGCTTGTTGGCCGGAACCGACGAATTCGGAATTCCTGGTGACAACAGATGACTGAGCGCAGGCCGCAAGCAACGCCGCCCCGAGAGCTACGCAAAACAGTTGAATGACGTTCCGGACACGAGTGCCCGAGATCAAGAGCGCGTCAGGAACATGATTTGCTTTAATGGCGACGCAAGAACTCTTGGTACAATTCTTGGCACAATCGATGGAAGACATGTTGCATCCCCAACTTGTGCCCCCACCTAAACCGGCCCCGCAATGAGGGCGGAACCGTGGCTGGATAAGACCATGGACGGCATCAACCACGCGATTTCATTCGGGTGTGATTATTGCGCCACAACTCGCCGCGGGTGGGACGTCGTCTGTTGGCAGATTTTGTTGCAAAAGCCTTTGAGACAGGCCTCAGGGCGTCGCTTCGAAGGTGCGCGATCAGTGGTCACGCTGCGGCCTGATTTGTAGTGATGTTGTAGAGGGGCTCCCGGACTTGGCCCATGAGACTTGGCGCATGATAAGACGAGTTATGATTGCGGCGCTGGCCTTTGCCGCTCCGGTCGGCCTGGTCTCAGCGCAGGATCACAAGGTTTCGGTCGATATGATCGGAATAGGGCGTATGAGTTGCGCCCACTGGCGGTCTACGCAAGCGCATCGATCAGAGGGTACCATCTGGGTCTACGGATTCTGGACGGGACTCAATTATGTTGCTGCAGCAAGTGATCAAACACAGGCGAAAATCGACGCGGCGGCGATAGCGGCTCAAGTCAAAAAGACATGCGCTCAGCAAACGTCGCAGACAATAGCCAACGCCGCGTGGACCACTTATCTTGAGTCCAAGAGATAGCTATGCGGATGACTGCGGGCGCGCCCTATTGAAGCGCGGATCCCCGTTATCGGCAAATCGTTACGCCGGCCACACCAAACTTACGACTTGACGTCGCAGAAATGGCACGCGCGCGTGATTTGCCCGTCGCGTTAATCTGTCGCAACCAGCGTTGTTGATCGCACCCCCAAATCAAGGGCAGAATCATTGCGTCTCGTCCCACATGAGGGGCGTATCGCGATCGTCACGGACGCGGGATGGGATGCGGTGGACGCTAACGGCGCATTTGACGAAAGCGCTGATAGCGGACGGCGAAGTCGTGTGGTCCTGACGCCTCGACGCCGGCGTCAAGTTCTTGAGAAGCAAGCTTCTCAGGGATGACGGTGACAAAAAAGCCCGATCACCGGGGAGAGCACGAAATAAGTCGTTAAAACCATCGCGTGCGGGAATGCCGGGTGTTTCGGCGTATCCGTGGTGACTAACGCGCGTGCTTACTACCACTACACGCGCGGCTGCGGGTGCGCGAGCACCCGGCATTCCCCACGCCCTCTTTGGGCGAAGGATCTTGCAAAATCCGGGCGCATCGCGTCGCGGCGAGGCGAAGGTGTGTTTAAAATTGAGCGCGACAGCCATCCTTCGAGACGGCGCTTCGCGCCTCCTCAGGATGAGGTCTGTAGGCGCTTCGCAGGCCGCTGAACCCTCATGGTGAGGAGCGCGGCATTGCCGCGCGTCTCGAACCATGAAGGCCCCGCTGTGCGATCATCTAACGATGCGGCTGAAAATTGAAACGTGAATCGCCCACCATCATCCCCGCTTCCTATACTTCGCCAGAAACATCTGCGTCGCGCTTTCGACCACTTCTGCGATGCGCTCGGACGAAGGGGGCGGGGCAGCCTGGAAGATGAAGGGCAGAAACAGCGAGGCCTGGCACATCATCATGAATTGCGACGCGGCGAGCTGGCAGTCCTCGATCGCGACATCGTTGGCCGCCACATGCGTTTCGAGATAGCGGGCGAGGCTGTTGATGGTTTTTTCCAGCACGTTCTCATAATAGCGGCGGCCGACATCGGGCATCCGCTCGGCGATCGCCATCACGGTGCGGATCGCCGATCCGCCGCCGGGCCGGCAGATCAGGTTGATATAGTTCTGGCCGAAATCGCGCAGCGTGGTCGGCACGTCGCGCGCGGGGTCGAAGTTGAACGACAGCCGGCCCTGTTCGAGGGTTTCCTGCGCGACGATGGCCTCGAACAGCCGGCTCTTGTCGGCAAAGTAAACGTAGAGCGTCCCCTTGGAGACGCCGGCGGCGCGGGCGATTTCGCCCATGCTGGCGCCGTCGAAGCCCATATCCATGAAGACCTTGCTGGCGCCGGCGAGAATCTGCCGGCGTTTTGCGTTGTCCTCTTCAAAGGATGTCTGCAGGTTGGGGGACGAGGCTGCAACCATAGGTCTTTTTTTCTCAAAAATTCGCGGTCCTGGAAACGACCGGGAAAGGACTTTTGCCCTACGATCCGAATATAGCTTGACCGAACCGTTCGGTCAATGATAATTTGATAACTGACGGTGCGGCGGAGCCCATTTTGGCTCCTGCCAGCGCCGCGATATTTTATGAGGAGGCCGTTATGGCCGCAGCGAGAGACCAGGCCGCCCGTATCGTTCGCACCGAGCCCGGTCCGGCCGAAGGCGAGCCCGTGCGCGATGCTTCCACGGATCTTGCCGAAACGCTTCGCGCAAAACTTTCGGAAGAGACCGCGTCGCGCGCCGCTGAGGTTTCGGAACGGCCCGCCACCGGCCAGCCGGCGGCTCCGGCCACGGCGGCTCCCGCCGAGACCGCCGCGCCGAAATCCGGCAAGCGCAAGTTCGTGCTGATGGGCGTCGGCCTGTTGCTCGCGCTCGCCGCCGCAT
This sequence comes from uncultured Alphaproteobacteria bacterium, assembly GCA_963790595.1. Classification (GTDB taxonomy): domain Bacteria; phylum Pseudomonadota; class Alphaproteobacteria; order Rhizobiales; family Xanthobacteraceae; genus Bradyrhizobium. The sequence continues at coordinate 15,078 of CAWBPE010000028.1, forward strand.
CCTATGGCGTGCATTATTTTCTGGTCGGACGCTTTCTGGTCTCGACCGACGACGCCTATGTCCGCGCCAACGCGACCACGCTCGGCGCGCGGGTGTCGGGGCACGTCGCGACCATCTTTGCCGGCGACAACACGGTGGTGAAGGCCGGCGAGGTCGTGTTCAAGATCGACGACGGCGATTATCGCATCGCGGTGGATGCCGCGCGCACCCGGATCGAGACCCAGCAGGCGACCATCGATCGGATCGGCCGCCAGATCACCGCGCAGGAAAGCGCGGTCGAACAGGCCAAGGCGGCACTCGCCTCCGCGGAGGCCGGCCTCAAGCGCGCCGGGCTCGATTACGACCGCCAGCACGAACTCTCCAGCCGTGGCTTTGCCTCGCGTGCAACGTTCGAACAGTCCGAAGCCGGCCGCGATCAGGGCGTCGCCGGCGTGAAGCAGTCACAGGCGGCCTATGACGCGGCGTTGAATAATGTCGAAGTCAACAAGGCGCAGCAGGCCGAGGCCCGCGCGCAATTGGCCGAATTGCAGACCACGCTCGCCAAGGCGCAGCGCGATCTCGACTTTACGTCGGTGCGCGCGCCGGTCGACGGCACGTTCTCCAACCGCATGATCAACACCGGCAACTACATCGTGGTCGGACAGCGGCTCGGCAATGTGGTGCCGCTCAATGACGTCTTCATCGATGCCAATTTCAAGGAGACTCAACTCAAGCGGATCCGCCCCGGCCAGCCGGTGACAATCTCGGTCGACGCCTACGGCCACCGCAAATTCGCAGCCATCGTCGACAGCATCTCGCCGGCGGCGGGTTCGGTGTTCACACTGCTGCCGCCGGATAACGCGACCGGCAATTTCACCAAGATCGTGCAGCGGCTGCCGGTTCGCCTGCGGGTGCCGAGCGATGTCGCCAAGCAGAACCTGCTGCGTGCGGGCATGTCGGTCTATGCCACCGTCGACACCAAGGAAGGCGCCAGGGATGCCGACAGCGATGTCGATCTGGATTCGCCGACAATGATTCATCCGCAATAGGCGCGTCGGGCCGCGTGCCCGCCATTAGACGTGAGCCGAGCCCATCATGGCTGATGCCACTGCCGCCACACCGGGAATGATCAACGCCGCGGCTGCGCCGTCCGAGCGCATCGCGCCGCGGCGGCTGGTGGCGTTTCTCATCATGGTGTTCGGGATGTTCATGTCGATCCTGGACATCCAGATCGTCTCGGCCTCGCTCACCGACATTCAGGCCGGCCTGTCGGCGAGCTCGAGCGAAGTGTCGTGGGTGCAGACCGCCTATCTGATCGCCGAGGTGATCGCGATTCCATTGTCCGGCTTCCTGTCGCGCGCCCTCGGCACGCGCTTATTGTTTGCGATTTCGGCCGCGGGTTTCACGATCGCGAGCCTGTTGTGCGGCTTTACGTCCTCGATCGAGCAGATGATCCTGTGGCGCGCGATCCAGGGCTTTCTGGGCGCGGGCATGATCCCGACCGTGTTCGCATCGGCCTATACGGTATTTCCGCGTTCCAAATTCCATATCGTCGGTCCCATTATTGGTCTGGTTGCGACCCTGGCGCCGACCATCGGCCCGACCGTGGGCGGCTTCATCACCGACGCGATGTCGTGGCATTGGCTGTTCTTCATCAATGTCGTCCCCGGCGTCATCATTACCGTCGGTGTGCTGGCGCTGGTCGATTTCGATCAACCGAATTTCGCATTGCTCGATCATTTCGACTGGTTCGGCCTGATCGCGATGGCGGGATTTCTCGGCGCGCTGGAATATGTGCTGGAGGAAGGCCCGCAATATGAATGGATGCAGGATACTTCAGTTGCGATCTGCGCCTGGGTTTGCGGGCTTTCCGCGATCGCCTTCTTCTATCGCGTGCTGACCGCCAAAGAGCCGATCGTCGATATCAGGGCCTTCAACGACCGCAATTTCACGGTCGGCTGCCTGATTTCGTTCTGCGTCGGCATCGGGCTGTACGGGCTGACCTACATGTATCCGCGCTATCTCGCGGAAGTGCGCGGCTACAGCGCGCTGATGATCGGCGAGACCATGTTCGTCTCCGGCATCACCATGTTCCTGGTGGCGCCGGTTGTGGCGCGGCTGATGCAGAAGGTCGATATGCGCCTGATCATCGCCGCCGGCCTGATCATCTTCGCGCTCGGCTCCTATCTGATGACCTGGATCACCCGCGATTATGATTTCTACGAACTGCTGGTGCCGCAGATCCTGCGCGGCATCGGCATGATGTTTGCGATGATCCCGACCAACAACATCGCGCTCGGCACGCTGGCGCCGGACCGGGTCAAGAATGCCTCGGGGCTGTTTAATTTGACCCGTAATCTCGGCGGTGCAGTCGGGCTCGCTGTAATTAACGAGGTGCTCAACGATCGCACCGATTTGCATATCGTGCGGTTGCAGGAGCGGGTGACCTGGGGCAATGCGACCGCGACCGAAACGCTCAACATGTTCACCCAGCGCCTGCAGGGCATGGGCGATGCGGCCTTGATGGCGATGAAGCAATTGTCCCAGATCGTGCACCGCCAGGCCCAGGTGATGGGCTATGGCGACGCCTTCTTCATGCTGACGCTGTTTTATCTCGGCCTCAGCCTCCTGGTCATGCTGTTGAAGAAGCCGGCTGCGCTGGGCGGAGGTGGCGGCGGGCATTAGACTTTTTCTGGGGCATGATCTGATCCGAAAACCGGTACTCCACTTTTCGGGATCATGCCCTATATTGTCTGCCGCGGCGGTTCATGCTTGAACGGCGGCATGATGCGCGGCCTTTTCATTTCGCAATTGACGTCGCTGCCGCGCGTGCAGGCGGCGTCCGCGCGATGGATCGCCTCCGCGCTGGCGCTGACGGCGGTGGCATGGCTCGCGGTGCTGGCCGGATTGCTGGGGATAGCCCATCGTGTCCATGACGATGTGCCGGTCATGCTGGCGGTCAAATTGCCGCTGTTGGCCTCAAAGCCGGAATTGATCTTCGCCGGCGAGAGCCGCACGGTCTATCAGGTCGATCCTGCTCTGGCCGCGCAACTGATCGGCAAGCCGCCCGGCCGCGCGATCAATCTCGGCTACGATGCCGGCGAGCCGCTGGCCATTGAAGCGGCGATGCACCGCGCGCCCGATCGCTTTCGCAGTGCGCATGTCGTCATCAGTGTGGCGCCCTTCCTGTTCAATGAAGGCGTCCGTTCGGCTGCGGTCTATCCGCAGGACGTCGCCGCGCGGCTGGGTGTCGGCGAGTTGATGGGATCATTCCTGCCGTTGCGCGTGGGCACGCTGATACGGTTTATCCGCGAAGCCTTCGCGGCGCGGCTGGTGGCCGATCAACGCATCGCGGAAACCGGCGCGCCACCCAAGGACTTCGGCGGCGATGTGATCACCCATATCCAGCCCGGCGACCGCTGGCCGGCGGATATCGGCTCGCACGCGCATTACGCCAACTGGAATCTTTCCGGCCCGAAGGCGCGCTACGAGATCGGCGCCTTGTGCGACATGGTTGCGCTGACGCGGAAGCTGACGGTGGTGATCCCGCCCTGGGCGCCGCGTTATGACCGTGCGCGGGATTCCGCATGGCGGGACAAGGACGATCAATATGTCGCGCTGATCGCCGACGCCGGCCGTCGTTGCGGCTTCGATGTCCTCAATATCCCGTCGGTCACGGGACTGGCGCAGGCCAACTACGCCGACGAGATGCACGTCAATCCCTCGGGCATTCCGATCTATACGCGCTATCTGATGTCGCAGTTGAAGCGTTAGCGGCGCGATGCTGTTCTCCTCCTACACGTTCCTGTTTCAATTCCTGCCCGTCACCGTGCTGGCCTTCGCCGCGGCGCGGCGCCATTCCCCGCGCGCCGGCATTCTGGTGCTGGCGGGGGCGTCGCTGTTCTTCTATGGCGCGTGGCGGCCGATCTATCTGCTGTTGCTGCTGGCGTCGGTCGGTGTCAATTACGGACTGGGATTGCGGATGGAAGATCCGCTGCGCCGCCGCGCGATCGGCACCTTCGGCGTCGTGCTCAATCTCGCGCTGCTGTGCTATTTCAAATACACCAACTTCATCCTCGACAGCCTCAACACGCTGACCGGCGCGCCGCTGCCGTTCGTCAATATCATCCTGCCGCTCGGCATCTCCTTCTTCACGTTCCAGCAGATCGCCTATCTGGTCGATGTCATGCGCGGTGCCAAGGTCGAGCGCGACATCGTCAGCTACACGCTGTTCGTGTCGTTCTTCCCGCATCTGATCGCGGGGCCGCTGGTGCATCACGCCGAGATGATCCCGCAGTTCAAGCGCGGCCGCACCGGGCGATCCTCGGTGCTGGCGGCGCGGGGGCTGGCGATCTTCGCGGCCGGCCTGTTCAAGAAGGTCGTCATCGCCGACAATCTGGCGCAGTTCGTCTCGCCGGTGTTCGCGCATCTCGATGCCGGCGGCGGCGTCACCACGTCATGGGCGTGGCTTGCGACTTCGGCCTATACGCTGCAGATCTATTTCGACTTCTCCGGTTATTCCGACATGGCGGTCGGGCTCGCGCTGTTGTTCGGCATTCGCCTGCCGGTGAACTTCCGCTCGCCCTACAAGGCGACATCGATCGTCGATTTCTGGCGGCGCTGGCACATCACGCTGTCGCGGTTCCTGCGCGATTACCTCTACATTCCGCTCGGCGGCAACCGGCTCGGCGAGATCAGGCGCTATTTCAATCTGCTGGTGACGATGCTGCTCGGCGGTCTCTGGCACGGCGCGGGCTGGAATTTCCTGATCTGGGGCGGCCTGCACGGCCTCTATCTCTGTATCAATCATCTCTGGCAGGCGTGGCGCGGCAACCGCATGAGCGGCCCGTTGATAAAAACCATCTCATGGGCGATCACGTTTGCTGCCGTCGTCCTCGCCTGGGTATTCTTCCGCGCCAAAACGCTCGATGGCGCGTGGCAGATGCTGCGCAGCCTGTTCGGATTCTCGAGCAGCAACTCCGCCTATGCATCGCCGGGGATTTTGCGGCTGATGGATTTGCCGCTGCTGGTAGGCGAGCCGCTTCTGCTTGCAATCGGCGGTAGCGCGGTGGCGCTGGCATTGATCATTGCGCTCGGCCTGCCCAATGTTCCGCAACTGTTTGGCTATCGCGAATACCGCCGCGCGCCGGAGCGCACAAACCTTCTGCGCTGGCGGCCGAACGCGGCGTGGGCGCTGGTATCAGCGCTGGCATTGGCGATCTCGCTGTTCGGCATGTGGCAGCGGCTGGAGTTTCTGTATTTTCAGTTCTGAGCTTGCGCCTCGACCGCGTCAACCGACGGCTTGCGAACCCGAGTGCGTGAGCTGATCGCCACGGTGGCGACGACTGCGGCGGCGAACAGCAGGATTTGCGGCGTAATCGTCTCGTTGTTGAAATAGGCTGCGATCGCAAAGGTAACGAAGGGCTGCAGCAACTGTACTTGCGAGACGCGCGTGATGCCGCCCATCGCCATCCCGGCATTCCACGCAAAGAAGCCGATCCACTGCGAAAACAGCGCGACGTATAATAGCCCCAACCATGGCTTCAGCCCGATATGGGCGATATCCGGCGGCAGGGTCAGTGCGGCCGCGGGCAGCGAAATCGGCAGCGCCAATACCAGCGCCCAACTGATCACTTCCCATCCCGGCATGGTGGCTGTGAGCCGCCCCGAATAGGCATAGCCGATCGCGGAGGATGCGACCGAGCCGAACATCAGGAGATCGCCGATCGACAGCGAACCGCCGCTTTGGCGCATCGAAAACGCGATCACCAGGGCCGCACCGACGAGTGACGCGATCCAGAACAGCGGCTTCGGCCGCTCATGGGTGATAATAACGGCGACGAAGGCCGTGGCGATCGGAAGAATTCCGAGCACGACGGCGCCGTGCGAAGCATCGACCGTCTTCATGCCGAGCGCCATCAGCAACGGAAACATGATGCTGACGCCCAGCGCCGCGACTGCCAGTTGCGGCCATAGCCGGCGCGGCGGAATCGGCCGCCGCAACACGATCAGCAAAGCCAGCGAACACAGCCCGGCGATCGCGGTGCGCATCGCGGTGACGGCGAACGGGTCGATTGCGGACACCGCGATGCGTGTTGCCGGCAAAGAGCCGCCAAACACGACGACGCCGATGAAGCCCAGCAACAGACCGAGATGTTCGCGGGAGATTGAGGAGGAGGGCGATGATAAGGAAGACATTGATGAAAAGGACCTGGGCGCGCAGAGGTAGCGAGTTTGCCGGTGCGCGTACAGCGCTCACAGCCGTCGCATGGCGGCCATGCATCGCGTTAATCGTAGGACGACGATGCCTCTAACGTTTAATGCGGACCGATGCTGCTCCACACCAGGACAATCCCGGACACAAACAAAAGACCGAGCACGACATCGCGGAAATTATTGTCGCTGAGCGCGTGATAGGTCCGTGCGCCGAGCCAGGTGCCGATGATCGTTGACGGCAGCGTGATCGAGGTCAGCCACATGATTTCCCGGGTGATGAATCCGGTGCTGGCCTGCAGGCAAAAAGCCGCGCTCAGCACCGTCCAGTTGAAGGTCTGGAACACGCCACGCCGCTGGTTCTTGTCCCAGCCGCGCACGCTCGCCCATAAAATCGGAATCGGCCCCGAGAGACCGGCTAGTCCGCCGAGAATTCCGCCCGCAAATCCGATTCCCGTGTCGGCAACCCGGCCGCCGAAGCTGAACGCCATCGGCCGGCGGTTGAGATAGAGCGCTGCGGGAAACACCAGCAGCAATATTCCGACGCTCAATTTGAAAATGCCGGGATCGGCATAAGCGACCAACGCGGTCCCGAGCGGAACGCCGGCGACCCCGCCGAGCAAAAACGGCCAGACCAGGCTGAAGTCGATGGTTCGCCAGATCGAAGGTAATGTCGAAGTTTGCGCGATGATGGAACAGATCAGCACCAGCGGCACGACCACCGAGGGCGGCAGCACGTAGAGCCAGATTCCGAGCGCCATCAGCGCGGTTCCGAACCCGGCGAGGCCGGAGACAAAACCGCCTGCGAACGCGCCGAACGACACAACCGCGATAGCGATCGGGCTCATCGTGGTCTGACCCGCGCGGCGCTTTCACTCCAATTGTTCACGCTTATTGGCCGTCGCGGCGCCTGGATCCAAACAACGCCGTGTAAAGGTCGGTCGTCGGCCCATTGCTGGTGATGCCGTAGGCTGCGGGCGTATCGGCTTCAGCCGGGGCTTGCGGCGCGGCTGGCTGTTGCGCGACCTGAGCGGTGACGGGCGCCGGTGCTGGCTGAACCTGCTGGGTTGCTACAGCCGGCTTTGCAGGCTGAACCTGCCGGTTTGCCGCTGTCGCGCGCTGGGCTTTCTGCTTTGCGGCGGGCGTCGTCGCGGGCTGGACCGGCTGAATTGGCGTGGACGCAACCACGGGTTCGACCGGCTGTGGTGCTGCGGGTGGCGGCGCCGCGTCGCGTCGGCTGGAGCCGAATAGTTCGGTGTAGAGATCAGTGGTGGGCCCGTCGCTGGTGAAGCCGTAACCGGTTTTGTAGGGTTGCTCGCTTTGGTCGTTTGAAGCCTGCGCGTTTGCGTTCGACGGGTTGGTCCCGGCCACGCGCAAGTCCGCGCAGCCGGCGATCGCAATCGCTGCAGCGGCGAGTACCGGCACGGCTCGGATACAGCGCAATAGGTGGCTCAAGACGATCTCCCCGACCGGCAGGTCGGCCCATGGTCTAGCATTACCGCCAAGGTATGGCACCGGCAAGGCAAACGGCGGTCGGCAGGGAACCCGCTGGGCTATGCCGCATTCCCGGCGACATCCCCAATTGGCGAGGGGTCCGGCGTGGTGGCGCCGAACCCCTCATTTTGGTCCATTAAGAAGCGTTTTCTTCACGCGAACCGGAAGTCCACTTCGCTCGAAAACGCTTTAGAGCATCAGCCGGCCTGTAAGCCGGGTTTTGTAGGGCACCGCCGGCTTGCGCAGGCGATACGTGACGGCCATTCCTCTGGGACAATGTTTGCACATTGCCTCGAGCAACCTACCCGGACGGCGAGCCTGACAACGCCCTGCGGAGTTATCGCCTTGCAGCGAACATCCCGCGTTGCCGTCCCTATTCGGTCTTGCTCCCGGTGTGGTTTGCCATGCCGTTTCCGTTGCCGGACCCGCGGTGCGCTCTTACCGCACCTTTTCACCCTTACTGCGCCGACGCCCCGAAGGGAGAAGGCGAGCGGTTCGTTCTCTGTGGCACTGTCCCTGGGGTCGCCCCCGCCGGACGTTATCCGGCACCGTTTGTCGATGGAGCCCGGACTTTCCTCCCCAGCCACCTTTCGGTGATTGCCGGAGCGGCCGTCCGGCCGACTGACGCCTTAAGGCATGGGGGCTAGAGGCGGCTGCGTCAAGTTAGCATAGCGTTTTCGAGCGAAGTGGTTACCGGTTCGCGTCAAGAAAACGCGTCAAAATATAAAGAAAGAACCCCGGTTCTACCGGGGTTCTTTACAACGGTGGAGGCGGCCAAAATAAATTATCCTGAAGATGTCGTTTGACGATCCGACCGTTCGACTGGATGTCGGCAAGTCAGCCAATCAAGTCAGCCGATCACGTCAGCACAGGGAGTTAATGCGATGCAGTATTTATTGATGATCTACCGGAGCGAAGCCGAACTCGGGACCATGAACGCCGCCGACCGCAAGAACATGACCGCGGAATATGGTGTGTTCACCCAATCCATTATCCAGAGTGGCCATTTCAAGGCCGGTGACGGGCTGCAGCCGACGTCGACCGCGACCACCGTGCGCGTCCGCGAGGGCAAGACGCTGACCACCGACGGTCCGTTCGCGGAAACGCGCGAGCAACTCGGGGGCTACTATCTGGTTGAGGCCAAAAACCTTGACGCCGCGATCGAGATCGCCGCGCGCATTCCCGGCGCCAAGACGGGATCGATCGAGGTTCGGCCGGTGATGGTTTATGACTGACGTGATGCAACGCCGTCATTCCGGGGCATGCGAAGCATGAACCCGGAATCTCGAGGTTCCGGGTTCTACGCTTCGCGTAGCCCAGGAACGACGGTGCTCTTACCGGTTCGCGGATGACACCGAGCGAGATTGAAAAAATAGTTCGCGACGAGGCGGGTCGGGCGCTGGCAACGCTGATCCGCCTCGTCGGCGATTTTGATCTCGCGCAGGATTCGTTGCAGGATGCGTTTGCCGTTGCGCTGGAGCGCTGGCCTGCTTCCGATCCGCCGTCCAATCCGCGGGCATGGCTAGTCAATGTCGGGCGCAACAAGGCGATCGACCGGGTTCGCCGGCAAGTCACGTTTCGCGACAAGCAATCCGAGCTGACGCATGAATTGCTGAACAACGCCGCGACTGCCGACGAGGCGTTCGAACCAAGCGTGCTCGACGACGACGTTTTGCGGCTGATCTTCACCTGCTGCCATCCGGCCTTCGCCGATGAAGTCAAGGTCGCGCTGACGCTGCGCACGATTTGCGGGCTGACGACCGCGCAGGTCGCGCGCGCGTTTCTGGCCAGCGAAGACGCGATGGCGCAACGTTTGGTTCGCGCCAAGCAGAAAATCCGGCTCGCCGGAATTCCCTACGAGGTGCCGGACCGTGAGGCGCTGGCGCCGCGGCTGCGCGGCGTGCTCGCGGTGATCTATCTGGTGTTCACGGAGGGCTATGCGGCAACCTCTGGCGAAGACCTGATGCAGCCATCGCTCGCGCGCGAAGCGATCCGGCTGTGCCGCCTGCTCGATGGCTTGATGCCGCAGCGGCGCGAGATCAAGGGATTACTGGCGCTGATGCTGTTGCACGACGCGCGCCGCGCCGGGCGCGAAACCGCGGGCGGCGATATCGTGCTGCTGGAAGAACAGGATCGCACATTGTGGAACCATGCGCAGATCGCCGAAGGTCTGAAACTGGTGGAAGACGCCTTGCAATTGCCGGGACCGCCGGAAACCTATGCGGTGCAGGCCGCGATCGCGGCGCTGCATGCGCGCGCGCCGAACTACGGCGATACCGATTGGCCGCAGATCGCCGGGCTCTATGAAGTGTTGCTGCGCATCAGCCCATCGCCGGTGATAGAACTCAATCACGCCGCCGCTATCTCGATGGTGGACGGTCCATCCCGCGCGCTCGATCTGATCGGTGCGCTGGAAGCCCGCGGCGGATTGAACGGCTATGATTTATTGCCGGCGGTCCGCGCCGATTTGTTGCGCCGTCTCGGCCGCTTTGAGGCGGCGCGCGAGGCCTATCTGGCAGCGACCGCCGCGACGCAACTCGAGCCGCTGCGAAGGCTCTATGCGCGGCGGATGGCGGAGATGGATGGAGGCAACTAGCTTGGGATATGCAGCCGCATATCCTTCGTCATGCCCGGGCTTGCCCCGGGCATCCACGACTTCCCTTATGTTGAAACAGAAAAGACGTGGATGGCCGGGACAAGCCCGGCCATGACGGCTCTCTTTTCTATACTGCAGCGACCGCCTGGGCTTCTTCCGGCAGACTGGCCAGCAGCGCCTGCAGCGTGGTCAGTGTCGAATGATCGGCGACGCCGTCGACGCGGGCAGGACGGAAGTGACGCTGGAAGGCGGTGACCACTTCCATGGTCGTGCCGTCGTATTTTCCGTTGATCGGCAGGCCATACCCGTATCTGACCA
>CAWBPE010000029.1:0-59369 GCA_963790595.1 uncultured Alphaproteobacteria bacterium
TTCCACGATGTGCTGGGACCGACCGTGGCGCTGTCGCGCCATATCTTCAAGGCGCCGACACGGTTCTACAAGACCGGCATCGTCTTCATGGCGTATCTCAACGGCCATCAGGATCATTTCACGATGGTCGGCGGCCAGGAGAGCACGCGCTCGACCTTGCATCTCGCTGAACTGTTTCGGCTTGCCGACAAGGCCGGGTTGCTCGCCAATCCTGAGTTGGCGACACGGCGTATGAAGGCCGTATTGGTGCTGCGCGGTATCGAAGCGTGATGCGCGACTTTTCCGGCGATCATCGCTGGCTGTCGCTCAATACCGCGACAGTCCGCAAGCAGGGCAATCTGGTCGAGATCATCGAGGCCTGCGCGCGGCATGGTATCCGCGCGATCGATCCCTGGCGCGATCAGGTCGCGGCGGTCGGCCTCGACCGCGCCGCCCGTGCGGTGCGCGACGCCGGACTTGATTTGTCGGGCTATTGCCGCGGCGGGATGTTCACGGCGGATGCCGCGCATCGCATCGAGGCGCGTGACGACAACCGCCGTGCCGTCGATGAGGCCAAGGCGCTGGGCGCGCCCTGTATCGTGCTGGTGGTCGGCGGTCTGCCGCAATATTCGCGGCCGGGCAGTGTGGCCTCCAGGGATATCGCGGCCGCGCGAACGCAGGTCGATGACGCCATCGCCGAGATGCTGGACTATGCACGCGCCGCGCAGATGCCGCTGGCGATCGAGCCGCTGCATCCGGCCTATGCGGCAGATCGGGCCTGCGTGAATACGACACAACAGGCGCTCGATATTTGTGACCGGCTCGACCCGCGACGCACCGGCGCGTTAGGTGTCGCGCTCGACGTCTATCACATCTGGTGGGATCCGGAATTGCTGCCGCAGATCGCCCGTGCCGGCCGGGATCGGCTGCTGGCGTTTCATGTCTGCGACTGGCTGGTGCCGACCAAGGACATTCTCAACGACCGCGGCATGATGGGCGACGGCGTGATCGATATCAAATCGGTACGCTCGGCGGTCGAGGCGCAGGGCTTCGCCGGTTATTCCGAGATCGAGATTTTCTCCTCCGATTGGTGGAGCCGCCCGATGGATGAGGTCATCAAGACCTGCATCGAACGGCATCGGTCGGTGACGTAACAAAAGCCCAAGAGCCAACGAAGTTAGCGTCAGGCCCCGCGTCCGTCGGCGGGCGCCATTCCGGACTCGCACAGTGGGTCGGGAGAGAGCTTCAGTTCGCAAGGGGAAAGAGAATGATCAACGAAGTGCTCGTCGTCGGTGACCTGAAGCTGCGCCAGGGCGCGTCGCAGGACGAGTATGGCCGTCTTGGCGAACGCATGTATGGCATCGTCAGCAAGCTGCCGGGCTTTCAATCGGTCAAGTCGTTCAAGGCGGATGACGGCGAGGAAATCACGATATTCCGCTTTGCTTCCGAACAGGCTCTGGAAGCCTGGCGTACCCACCCCGAGCATGTCGAGACGATGAAACGCGGACACGCAGAATTCTACGCCAGCGGGTTTCTTCAGATCTGCAAGGTGATCCGCGAGGTCGGGCCCTTCGAACACCCCTGAGCCGTGCTGTTGCCGGCTATTCCCGGCATCGTGGGTGGGTATAGCTGTGGTCACCAGGACACAGGTTTAGGCCGGCCGGGAACCGGCTAGAGGCGGGGATGGGTTGTTCCGTCATCCAATGGCCTTGAAGGTTTGAGACCGTTGATTCCATCGGGAGTCGCCGGATTGGATAAAGCTGCTGCTAATTCCCCGATATAGGCATGAAATGTTCTTTTTTCGCTTTGACGGTTGTCGGGGGCCCGCGCCGGTGTACACCTTGGTGGCCCGGTTCTGTGATCCGGCTGCCGTATCGTCAGGTTGAACTGCGTGACGTCGGGCGAATGGGAACCGGGAATCCGTAACCGCTGATGATCGATCCTCTTTATGTAGCCTCCGGCTTCGGTGTCGGCCTGCTGGTCGGCATGACCGGCGTCGGCGGCGGCTCGCTGATGACGCCATTGCTGATCCTGTTGTTCGGTATCCACCCGGCGACCGCCGTCGGCACCGATCTGCTGTATGCCGCCACCACAAAGACCGTCGGCAGTCTGGCGCATAGCTGGAAAAGGAGCATCTACTGGCCGGCGGTGATCCGGCTTGCGAGCGGTAGCATCCCGGCCAGCATCGTGACACTTGTCGTCATCTGGTGGCTTGATCTGAAGGGTGAATCTTCGCGCAGCCTGGTCAATCTGGTGCTGTGCTTTGCACTGTTCCTCACCGCGGCGTCGCTGATCTTCCGCAAGGCCATCATGCAGCGCCATCCCTGGCCTCCGGAAAACGTCAGTCCTACGACCATCGCCCGCGCGACCGTGCTGGTCGGCGCTACACTGGGCGTGCTGGTTTCGATCTCCTCGGTGGGCGCGGGCGCCGTCGGCGTCACCGCATTGTTACTGCTCTATCCGCAACTCCCGATGCCGCGCATCGTCGCTTCCGACATCGCGCATGCGGTGCCGTTGACGCTGGTGGCGGGGATCGGGCATTGGGCGACCGGCGAGATCGACTGGGGCCTGATGGGCGTGCTGCTGGTGGGCTCGTTGCCCGGTATCATCCTCGGCAGCTATCTGGCGCATCGGGTGCCGGAACCGGCGTTACGCGTGGTGCTGGCGGTAACGCTGATCGTGGTGGCCGGCAACCTGGCCTCTCACGAGCTGCATTCGTCGTCTTCGATCCTTTCGGCTTTTCTACCGAGCGCTGCAGCCCACTAATTGACGCGGCACGGCACGCGCATAAATCCCCGGAAGCGAACCCGTCCGCCGCGCACCGGCGCGCCGTTGAGTGCATAGCGCGGAAACCGCGTCAGAAATCTTGAAATCGCGATCGCGCCTTCGAGACGCGCCAGCGCCATCCCCGCGCATTGGTGCGCACCGGTGCCGAAGGCGAGATGCCGGTTCGGCGTGCGGCCGATGTCGAGATGTTCCGGATCGGTGAATTGAGCGGGGTCGCGGTTCGCAGCGCCAATGCACAAGGTCACGGGCGTGCCGGCCGCCATCATGACCCCGCCGAGTTCGACGCGTTCCGTCGTCATGCGGTTGCCGAGCTGATTCGAGCTCTCGAACCTCAGAAATTCCTCGACCGCGGTTTTGATCAGCTCAGGATGCTCAAGCAGGCGTTGCTTCTGCGCCGGATAGTTCGACAGCGCCACCAGTCCATTGCCGATCAAATTGGTAGTGGTCTCGTGGCCGGCATTGAGCAGGAAGATGCAATTGTGCAGCAATTCCTTCGATGTCAGGCGCTCACCATTGTCCTCGCCCTGAATGAGGCGCGTCAGTACGTCACGTTCGGGGTTGCCGGGTTTTGCGCGCCGCCGCTCGACCAGTATTTCCAGATAGGCGAGAAACTCCTGCACCGCCGCGTTGCCGCGCGCGAATACTTCGGGCGATATCACCGGCTCCAGCGCGCCTAAAATAGCCAGCGACCAGTCGCGCAGCGGCTCGCGCTCTTCCATCGGCACGTCCAGCAGATTGCCGATCACCTGAACCGGGATCGCGGAGGCAAAATCCTCGATCAGCTCGAAATCGCCTTTGATGGCGATGGCGTCGAGCAACCGATCCACCAGCGCGACCAGATCAGGCTCCATCTGCGCGATCGCGCGCGGCGACAGCGCGCCCATGATCAAGCGCCGCACGCGGGTATGCGCGGGCGGATCGTTGAAGACGAGGCTTGTCGTGTGATGCTCGTAGAGCAACGACGCGCCGTATTTCGGTGCGAATTCCTTTTTCTTGTCGGAACTGAAAAGCCTGGTGTTCTTGTAGGCGCTGACGAGGTCGTCATACCGGGTCAGGAAATAGGACCCGTTGGGCATCGGTTTGACCGGCGCATGCTGCCGCAGTGCACGATAGGTCGGGTAGGGATCCGCATAGAATTCGTCCGTCAGTTTCTCGAGGTCGAAACCGGTCGCCAGCTCTCGCGCGTTCGCATTCATGCTGTCATACTCTTTGGGAGAGACCGATATGCCGTTTTCGCTCTTTCGCAAAGCGCGGCTCCCTCTACAGTCCCGCAACGATACAGTTTTGTCGATTCACTGGAATTGAAAATGCACGTCCGTTCTGATGCCTCTTCCGAGATCGAGCCTGAAAACACGCCCTCCTGGCCCGAAGATATTTTTACAATTTTGCAGCGCTTCGATGTCCGCCAGGTGCCTTATGTCCCTGATGCCGGGCACTCGCAGCTGATCGACCGCGTGCTCGCCACCCCGTTGATGCGGGCGGTACCGTTGACGACGGAGGAGGAGGGCGTGGCGCTGTTGGCCGGCGCCTGGGCCGGTGGCCAGCGCGGCGTGCTCTTGATGCAGTCGAGCGGCGTCGGCAATTGCGTGAACATGTTCTCGCTCGCTCAAATATTCCGTCTCCCGTTCCTGACATTGGTGACGATGCGCGGCGAGTGGGGCGAATTCAATCCCTGGCAGGTCCCGATGGGTTCCAGCACGGCCGGCGTCTTCGAATTGTCGGGTATCAAGGTATTACGAGCCTCCCACCCCGGGGAAGTGCGTGAGGTGGTCGAGGCGGCGGCGGGACAGGCCTACAATGCCTGCACGCCGACCGCGGTTCTGTTGTCGCAGCGCCTGATCGGCGCCAAGGTTTTCACCAAATGAGCCAAGCAAATCTTCTCAAAAGACCGAACCTTCTCGAACGGCGCGCCGTGGTCACTCAATTGCTGGCGGAGCGCAAGGAAGCCATCGTGATCGGTGGCCTCGGCGCATCGACCTACGATATCGCTGCCGCCGGTGATCACGATCGCAATTTCTATCTGTGGGGCGCCATGGGCGGCGCTGTCATGATCGGACTCGGGGTCGCGCTGGCGCAGCCCAAGTTGCCTGTCGTGGTGATTACCGGTGACGGCGAGATGCTGATGGGGATGGGCAGTCTGGCGACCGTCGGCCTGCAAAAGCCCGGCAATCTCACCATCATCGTGCTCGACAATGAGGTCTATGGCGAAACCGGCGGGCAGGCGAGCCACACCGCGGGCAATGTCGATCTGATCGGTGTCGCCAGTGCCTGTGGCATATCCGACGCCCGGTCGATCTCGACCATGGCCGAGGTCGAGGCTTTCAAGCCCTCGATGCAGGACGTCTCAGGCGGGCCGCGCTTTGCCAGCATCAAGATCGACAGCGCCAATCTGGAGCGGGTGCTGGCCAGCCGCGACGGCAGTTTCATCGTGACCCGGATTCGGGGCGCGCTCGGATTCGGCCCAATTTAGAGCGAAATGGAACTTGGTGCGTTGCGGTAGATTTCTTGACATTTGCCGAAGGTGAGTGCTTACTCACAAGCATGAGCACCCTGCGAATGACCAGTGATTTGCGGCGCCAGCTGATTCTGGGCGCCGCCAAGCGTTGTTTTGCCCGCAGCGGTTTTGCGGGGACCACGACCAAGAGTGTCGCGGCCGCCGCTGCCATTTCGGAGGGGTTGCTGTTCAAGCATTTCCCGTCGAAAGCGGCGCTGTATGCCGAGATCCTCGCGGAAGCCTGCGAGGCGGACCCGGGCCTGCACAGGTTGCTGGGGCTGGAGCCCTCGACGGAAACGTTCGTGGTGCTGGTCCGCGGCATGGTCGATCATTTCCTGCATGTATTGGACGTGCCCGATCAGCAGGAAGCTCAGCGCCTGCGGCTGATGATCACCAGCCATCTCGACGATGGCGAATTCGCGCGGCTGCTCTACGAGAAGATCGGAAATCTGATCGGACCTGTCTTCACTGCGTCACTTGAGCGCGCCGTCGCGGCGGGGGACGCGTCACGGGTGGGACGTGAGCCGCTGAATCTGTTCTGGTTTGCGCATCATACCGTGCTGATGGCCGCATTGACGCGGCTGCCGTCGGTGCCGTGCCTGTCTTATGCCAACGCTCCCGATCTGGAGCGCCAAGTGTGTGAATTTATTCTACGCGGAGTTGGACTTAACGAAACCGCGATTGCCACCTATCTGGACCGCGACCTGTCGCCGGGTCTGGGGCAACCGGTCATTGCAGAAAGTGCATGATATGAACATTGTGACCGAAGCCCATATCGCGGGTCAGCCGATCGCTGAGAAACCCCGCGCGCGTCCGGTTCGGATGATCCGCTGGTTCATCATCGTCGGCGCGCTGCTGGCGCTGCTGGTGTTTTTGCTGGTCGGATTCAATTCATTCCGCGCCGCCAAGATCGCCGAGTTCTTTGCCAACAACAGGCCGCCGCCGTCGCCGGTCACGGTTGCCGAAGCCAAAGCGGAAGTGATTCCGAACCTGTTGACGGCGGTCGGCGATCTCGCGGCCGTGCATCAGGTCAATGTCACCCCTGACGTCAGCGGACGTATCACCGACATCATGTTCACTGCGGGGGCCACCGTGAAGGCCGGAAGCCCGCTGGTGCAATTGTTCGACGCACCCGAGCAGGGCGATCTCGCGAGCTTCAAGGCACAGGCCATCGGCGCGCAACTGGCGCTCGATCGCGCCAAGCAGCTGGCGGCACGCCAGTTCGGTCCGCAGTCGACGGTCGATGCCGCGCAGGCGACCTATGACCAGGCCAGCGCGGGTATCGCCAAGACCGAGGCGATCATTTCGCAGAAGATGGTGCGCGCGCCGTTCGACGGCGAACTCGGTGTTCGTCATGTCGAGGTCGGCCAGTATCTGACCGCCGGCACGCAGATCGTGACTTTGACTGATTTGTCGACGCTGTATGCCAACTTCACCGTGACGGAAAAGGACAGCGCGGCGCTCAAGGTCGGCCAGACCGTGCGCATCGTGGTCGATGCCTATCGTGACCGGAAGTTCGAGGGCAAGATCACCGCGATCGAGCCGCAGATTGCGACCGATACGCGCAACATCCGCGTCCAGGCCACGATCGAAAACCCCGATCATATTCTCAAGCCCGGCATGTTCACGACCACGACGGTGGTGCTGCCGGACAAGCCGGCGGTCGTCACCGTGCCCGAGACCGCGGTCGACTACACGCTGTATGGCGACGCCGTTTTCCTCGTCAACGAGAAGAAGGCGGATGACGGCAAGACCAGTTTGGTTGTGGTGCGCACCTTCGTGGTGACCGGCAACCGGGTCGGTGGACGGGTCGAAATTCTGAGCGGGGTGAAGCCCGGCGATCGCGTGGTCGCGGTTGGCCAGATCAAGCTGCAATCGGGAGCCGCGGTGGCGATTTCACCCGATCCGACGCCGCCGATCCCGGCAACTCCGCCGCGTTACTAAAAACATCACGGGGCAAACGCGCAGCGTTTGCCCCGCAGGTCATTATCAAACACGAGAGATGAGATCGCGATCCGATTTGTTCGGATCCTGATCTAACGGAGCGCATCGCGATGGCTTGGACCGACATTTTCATCAAGCGGCCGGTGTTGGCGCTGGTCGTCAGCCTGCTGATTTTGCTGATCGGCTTTCGTGCTGCGACCAGCATGGGGGTTCGGCAATATCCGAAACTGTCGAACACGGTGGTCAACGTCACGACCTCGTATCCGGGCGCATCGCCTGACCTGATTCAGGGCTTCATCACCACGCCGATCGAGCAGGCCGTCGCGTCCGCCGAGGGCGTCGACTACATGACGTCGTCGTCGGTGCTCGGCACCAGCACGATCCAGGTCTACATCAAGCTGAACTTCGATCCGAACCAGGCGCTGACCGAAGTGCTCGCCAAGGTGAACTCGGTCAAATATCTCATCCCGAAGGAATCCAACGACCCGGTCGTGACCAAGACCACCGGCCAAACGACGGCTGTCATGTATCTCGGCTTCTCCAGCCAGGTGCTGTCGGGATCGGCGATCTCGGATTATCTGACGCGCGTGGTTCAGCCGGTGCTGTCGACCGTCGATGGCGTTGCCTCCGCCGATATTCTGGGCGGCCAGACCTTCGCGATGCGGCTGTGGCTCGATCCGGTGCGTATGGCCGGCCGTAACGTTTCGCCGACCGACGTGGCTGCCGCGATTGCCGCCAATAATTTCCAGGCCGCCGCCGGACAATCCAAAGGCTTCTTCATCGTCTCCAACGTGTCGGCCAATACCGATCTGCAAAATCTCGATCAGTTCAAGCGCATGATCGTCAAGTCCAAGGACGGCGGCTTCGTGCGGGTCGAGGATATCGCGACCGTCGAACTCGCGGCGCAGAGTACCGACGCCAGCGTCGCCTTCAATGGCGAGCATGCGATCTTCATCGGCGTTCAGGCCACACCGCAAGGCAATCCGCTGACGCTGGTGGAAGGCGTGCGCAAGCTGTTTCCTGAGCTGGAACGCAACCTGCCGCCCTCGATGAAGATGAAGGTGGCGTATGACTCGACCAAATTCATTAAATCGTCGATCGACGAGGTCGAGAAGACGCTGGGTGAAGCCGTCATCATCGTGGTGGTCGTTATTTTCCTGTTCCTGGCCTCGTTCCGTTCGGTGTTGATCCCGGTGGTGACGATCCCACTGTCGCTGATCGGCGTCTGCAGCCTGATGCTCGCGGCCGGGTTCAGCTTCAATCTGCTGACCTTGCTCGCGATGGTGCTGGCGATCGGTCTCGTCGTCGACGATGCCATCGTGGTGGTTGAAAACATCCACCGGCATCTGGAGGAGGGCAAACCTCCGGTGCAGGCGGCCATGCAAGGCGCGCGCGAGATCGTCGGTCCTGTCATCGCGATGACCATCACGCTGGCCGCGGTGTACGCGCCGATCGGCTTCCTCGGCGGTCTGACCGGCTCGTTGTTCCGCGAATTTGCCTTTACGCTGGCGGGCTCGGTGATCGTGTCCGGCGTGATCGCGCTGACGCTCTCGCCGATGATGTGCTCGGTGTTCCTCAAGAGCGCCGAAGAAGGGCGTTTCGCCAAAGCCGTAAACAAGGTGTTCGGCGCGATGACGCGCTGGTACGGCCGTCAGCTCGACCGCTCGCTGGACTATCGGCCCATCACAGCGCTGTTCGCCTTGACGATGCTGGGATTGGTCGGCTTTCTCTATTTGCACACCGCAAAGGAACTCGCGCCCGAAGAAGATCAGGGCATCGTGTTTGCGGTGACCAAGGCGCCCAAATACGCCAATATCGACTATGCGGATTTCTATGGCGAGAAGCTCGACAAGTCGTTTGCCAAATTCCCCGAAACCGATCTGCGGTTCGTTCTTAACGGCATCAATGGACCGCAGAGCGGGATTGCGGGCATGCTGCTCAAGCCGTGGGACGAGCGGATGCGCTCCTCGATCAAGCTGAAGCCGCTGGTGCAGGCGGAACTGAGCAAGATCGAAGGCGTCAATGCCTTCGCCTTCAACCTGCCGCCCTTGCCGGGCGGTCCCGGCGGCTTGCCGGTGCAGATGGTGATCAATTCGACCAACGGCTTCCAGGCGGTCTATGAGCAGATGGTCAAGCTGAAGGACGCCGCGCGCAAGAGCGGGTTGTTCATCGTCTCGGACAGTGATCTCGATTTCAATCAGCCGGTGGTGCGGGTCAAGGTCGACCGCTCCAAGGCCAGCGATCTCGGCATCACCATGCAGAGCATCGGCGGTACGCTGGCCACGCTGCTCGGCGGCAATTATGTGAACCGGTTCAACCTCGAGGGCCGTTCCTACCAGGTCATTCCGCAGGTGCCGCGCGAGGACCGGCTGTCGCCGGAAGCGCTCGGCAAATATTATGTGCCGACCTCTACCGGCCAGCAGGTGCCGCTCTCGACCGTGGTCTCGATTGAGACGGCGACCGATCCGAATGCGTTGACCCATTACAACCAGTTGAACTCCGCGACCTTCCAGGCCGTGCCGATGCCCGGCGTAACCGTCGGACAGGCGGTGGATTTCCTCGAGAGTCAGGCGAAGAACCTGCCCACTGGTTTCAGCCACGATTATCTCGCCAACTCCCGGCAATATGTGCAGGAGGGCAATCAGCTCGCGGTGACCTTCGGCTTCGCGATCATCATCATCTTCCTGGTGCTGGCGGCGCAGTTCGAGAGCCTGCGGGATCCGCTGGTGATCATGATCAGCGTTCCGATGGCGATGGTCGGCGCGTTGATCCCGCTGTTCTTCGGTGCGGCGACGATGAACATCTACACCCAGGTCGGCTTGCTGACGCTGGTCGGCCTGATCAGCAAGCACGGAATCCTGATGGTGGAGTTCGCCAACGAGCTGCAGCTCAAGGAAGGACTGGATCGTCGCTCCGCGATCGAAATGGCGGCCCGGGTCCGGCTTCGTCCGATCCTGATGACCACAGCGGCGATGGTAACCGGCCTGTTGCCGCTGCTCACCGCATCAGGCGCTGGCGCCGCGAGTCGGTTCTCGATCGGGCTCGTGGTCGTCTCCGGCATGACCATCGGGACGTTGTTCACGCTATTCGTGCTGCCCGCGGTCTATGTGGCGATCGCCACCGATCACCGGGCCGGTGCGGAATCCCAGCGCGCCAAGGAAATCGCGGAATTCGATCACGCGTCAGGGGTACTCAAGCCGACGTAGCGCCCGTCTGATCTTTTACAAACTGCTTGAGCCCCGGTTCTGAACTAGAACCGAGGCTCTTGTTTGGGGCCTCATGGTTCGAGACGGTGCCAACGGGTCCGCGCGAAGCGCGGCCCGATGATAAACTTCGACGCGCCTCCTCACCATGAGGGTTCTCGGACCTCATCCTGAGGAGCATCGCGAAGCGATGCGTCTCGAAGGATGAAGCCACTGAAGCCGAAAATGCGCTAGGATGAGGTCTCTCACAGGGGACGCCAGACATGACGCGCGACTTTCCGGCCGGCAATTATCGGTTCATCCCGGCGGTGTTTCAGTATTCGAGCGGGGCAGCGGCCGATCCCGGCTTTGAGATCGAACGGGTGCGGTTCGATTGCTGGCTGCCGCTGGCGGAGGGGTTCGCGAAGGTCGCGGATTATATTCGCGGTGCCGGGCGGCCGCTGACGTCGTTCTGCGGCTGTGAATTGCGGTCGCCGGCGGCGTTCACCGAGGCCGGGTTTCTCGCGTTTAACCAGCATTACGTCAAGACGCTCGCGGAGTGGGGGCTGTTCGACGGCTCCGTCAATCCGGTGGCGCGCAGCAATGTCTGTCCCGAAATCGATCCGCCGGCCGAGCCGTCGTTTTACGCTTTCTCCTTCACCCGCCCGAGTGCCGCCACCGCACCGGCTTTCGTCATTGCCGGGGGCGCTGAAGCGCGCGGCGGTAGCGGCAGCTATCCCGAACGGATCGTGCGCTACCGCGATCTCAGCGCAGACGGACTGAAGGAGAAGGTCGGATTTACCGTCCGCGAAATGGAAAGTCGTCTCGAGGCATTCGGATTCGGCTGGCAGGACACGACCGGCGTGCAGGCCTATACGGTGCACGATTTCCATCCGGTCGTGACCGAGGAACTGGTTCGCCGCGGTGCCATGCGCTCCGGCCTGAGCTGGCACTTTGCGCGGCCGCCGGTGGTCGATCTCGAATACGAGATGGATTGCCGGAGGGTGACGCGGGAGACGGTGATCTGATTTTCCGTCATTGCGAGGAGCAACGCGACGAAGCAATCCATCGTACGGCGCACGAAGTAGAAGATGGATTGCTTCGCTGCGCTCGCAAAGACGACCTTAGCCAGATCACCGCTCTCTTGGATCCAGTGCATCACGCAGGCCGTCGCCGACCAGGTTGAACGACAACACCACCAGAAAGATCGCGAGTCCCGGCCACAGCGCCATCCATGGCGCGTTGGTCAGGAAACGCTGCGCTGAATTGAGCATGCTGCCCCAGGACGGCGCGGGGGGCTGTTGTCCTAGTCCAAGAAACGACAGCGCGGCTTCGGCGATGATTGCCGCCGCGATCGACAGCGTGGCCTGCACCAGGAGGGCCGGCATGATATTCGGCAGGATATGAAACAGCGCGATGCGCCAGCGCGGATTGCCCATCGCGCGCGCGGCCTCGACATAATCCTCGACCTTGACGCTCATGGTCTGGCCGCGGGTCAGCCGCACGAAGATCGGCGTGGCGCTGATGCCGATCGCGATCATTGCATTACCGAGGCTCGGGCCCAGAAAGGCTGCCAGCGCGATGGCGAGGATCAGGAACGGGCAGGCCAGCATCGCGTCGGTGATCCGGCTGATCAGTGCGTCGACGAAGCCGCCGCTATAGCCTGACAATAGCCCGAACGGCACGCCGACGCCGAGCGCGATCCCGACCGATATCGCACCTGCGGTCAGCGACGCGCGAGCGCCATAGACCACGCGGCTGAGAATATCGCGGCCGAGGTCGTCGGTGCCAAACCAGTGCAGCGCCGTCGGCGGCTTGCGCACCAATGTCCAGCTGGTCGCAATCGGATCGTAGGGCACGATCAGGGGCGCAAATACCGCGAGCACCACGAAGGTCGCGATCACGACCAGTCCCACCACCGCGCCCTTGCGCTTGAACAATCTGCGCAGCGCGCGCCGCGCCGGGCTTTCCATCTCATCTGAGCGTACGGCAGCGAGGGCAGGCAGCGCGGCATCGGTCATGCGCTAGGCCCTCAGCCGCGGATTGACGAGGATATAGGCGATATCGGCGATCAGATTGAGCGTGATGTAGATCGTCGCGGTCACCAGCACGACGCCCTGCACGACCGCGTAATCGCGATTGAACACCGCATCGACGATCAGCTTGCCGAAGCCGGGAATCGAGAAGATCTGCTCGGTCAGCACGGCGCCCGATAATAATGTGCCGAGTTCGAGCGCGCCGAGCGTGATGATCGGCGTCAGCGCATTGCGCATCGCGTGTTTGAGGATGACCGAGCGTTCGGAAAGCCCCTTGGCGCGGGCGGTGCGGACATAATCGCTTTCCAGCACTTGCAGCATCGCACTCCGCGTATGACGCATCAGGATCGCTGCGATGGCGTTGCCGAGCACAAAGGCTGGCATGATCGTGGAAGCGAGACTGGCGCGCCAGTTCTCGGAGAGCGGCACGTAGCCCGATGCCGGCAGCCAGCCGAGTTCGATCGAGAACAGGAAGATCAGCATGATGCCGAGCCAGAAATTCGGCGTCGAAATGCCCCACAGCGCGAACAGGTTCGCGCCGTAGTCCCATAACGTGCCTTTCTTGACCGCGGAGACGATGCCGGCGGGAATCCCGATCAGGAACGCGATCACGATCGCCATCGATGCCAGTTGTAGCGTCACCGGCAGCTTTTGCGCAATCAGATCGCGCACCGGCACCTTGATGCGCAGCGATTCACCGAAGTCGCCGGATAGCACGCCCTTGATCCAGTAGAAATATTGCACCGGCAGCGGCTGATCCAGGCGATATTGCGCGCGGATTTGCGCGATCACGTTGGGATCGCGCTCTTCGCCCGCCATCACCAGCGCGGGATCTCCGGGCAGCAATTGCAGCAGCGAGAAGATCAAGACCGACACAAAGAACAGCGTCGGGATCAGTTGCAGGATGCGCTTGGCGAGGAAGCTCAGCATGCGGCTGTTCGTTCGGCGGTTCGTTTCCCGGGCGCAGCGCAGCATGTAACGATGCGCTGCAGACCCGGGATCCATTGTGAGCTGTTGGATCCCGGATCAGCGGTGCACCGCTGAAGCGCTGCACCGCATCCGGGACACGAGGAAGCGCTGGACCCATCTCACTTCAGCTTCAATCCGACAACCCGCACCAATCCGTCCGGCATCGCGCGATAATTCTGCAGCTTGGTCGTATGCGCGATCAGGATCTTGCGGTGATAGAGATAGATGATCGGCTCGTCATTGAGGATTGTCTTGGTCATCTTTTCATAGATGGCCTTGCGTTGCGCCGGGTCTGACGTCAGGCGTCCGTCCTCGAACGCCTTGTCGACCTCCGGGTTGGAATAGCCACCGTCGTTCTGCGGCGCCTTGGTGTGCAGGAAGACATAGGAATTGCCGTCGGGATCGATGCGGCCGCTCCAGTTAATCTGGAAGATCTGGAATTCACCGGCCTGGGCCTGCTTGAACGTCGTCGCGAATTCGACGACGCGCAGCTTCAGATCGATAGCCCGCTTCCGCCGCCATCGACTGCACCACCTGGGCGACGGCTTCATATTCCGTGCCCTTCGGCACCATGTAGTCGATGCTGACGGGCAGGGTGACGCCGGCTTCCTTCAACAGCGCCTTGGCTTTGGCGATATCGCGTTTTTGAACCGGGAATGCCTGCTGATAATAAGGGTGGCTCGGGCTGACCCACTGATTGCCGACCGTGAATTCGCCGTTGAACACGACCTGGTTGAGGGCCTCGCGGTCGATCGACCAGATCGAGCGCCTGACGGACCTTTATCGATTGGCTAAGCGCGCCCTTTTTCTTGTCATTAGTCGGTGTTGATGGTGAGGCCGAGATAGCCGAGCTCTGGCATCGTCGACAGCACCAGCCGGGAATCGGCGCGCACATCGGGGATGTCGGTCGCCAGCACGCGCTCGATCAGATCGAGCCCGCCGGATTTGAGATTGGCGAGCCGCACGGTGGCATCGACGATGGGCAGAAACACCACGCGGTCGATGAAGACGTGATCCTTGTCCCAGTAGTCGGCGAATTTCTCGAACACCATGCGGTCCTGCTGCACGCGTTCGACGAATTTATAAGGCCCGGCGCACACCGGATGCAGCCCGAACTTGTCGCCGGCTTCTTTTACCGCCTTGGGCGAGACCATCATGCCGGCGCGATCGGTGAGCTGTGCGATCAGCGGCGAGTAGGGCGTCTTCAGGACAAGCTTGATGGTCAGGGGATCGACGACGTCGACATGGTCGAGCGCGGCCAGTTCCGGCTTGCGGAACGACGTCGGCATCGTCAGATGGCGTTCCAGCGAGAATTTCGCGGCTTCCGCGTCGAGCGGTTCGCCGTCGTGGAATTTCACGCCGGGCCGCAGCTTGATCGTCATCTCCTTGCCGTCGGCGGAGGTCTCGTGGGACAGCGCCAGCTGCGGCACGATGTTGAGCTTCTCGTCGATGTCGAACAGCTTGTCGCAAAACGCCGCAAATACGATGCGTCCGACATAGGTGCGTCCGAGCGAGGGATCGAGCATGTCGGGATCTTCGGCAAGCCCGATGCGCAGGGTGGTCTGGGCATGAACGCTTGTCGCAAGCGAGAGCAACGCCGCCGCTGCCAAGACTGCCGAGCGCAAGACTTTCATTGATCAATCCCCATCTTCAAATGCCGGTCGAAGGTTTTTCCCTGACCATATCAACCCCGGCCGAGGCCGGTACTTCCGCGGGCTTGCTGAAAGCCGCGACTAATCGCTCCAGGCTCGATGAAATCGCGCTATCGGCCTCGAGCGCGTCGGGCGGCGGCAGTTCCGCCGTGCGGTGACACGCGGTGGCATGTCCCGACGCATCGCCATGCAATTGCGGTGCCTCAATGCGGCAGCGCTCGATCACATAGGGGCATCGCGTATGAAAACGGCAGCCTGACGGCGGATTAAGCGCACTCGGCATCTCCCCCTGCAGCAGAATGCGGCTGCGCTTTGCCCGCGGTTTGGGCACCGGGATCGCCGACAATAAAGCGCGGCTGTAGGGATGGCGCGGCGAGGCGAACAGCGCCTGCGCCTCCGCGGTCTCGACGATGCCGCCGAGATTCATCACCGCGACCCGGTCGGCGATATGTTTCACAACCGCGAGGTCATGCGAGACGAAGATATAGGCGAGGCCGAGCCGGTCCTGCAGGTCGCGCAGCAGGTTCAGGATCTGCGAGCGGATCGAGACATCCAGCGCCGAGACCGGCTCGTCGCAGATGATCAGTTTCGGTTCGACCGCTAATGCCCGCGCGATCGCGATGCGCTGGCGCTGGCCGCCGGAGAATTCATGCGGATAGCGGCGTGCGAAACGCGGCTCCAGCCCGACCAGCCGCAGCAACTCCTCGACCCGCTCGCGCCGACGCGCCGGCGGTACCAGATCGTGCAACGCCAGCGGTTCGGTCAGGATCTGGCTGACGGTCATGCGCGGGTTGAGCGACGCATAGGGATCCTGAAAGATGATCTGCGCATCGCGGCGGAAAGCGCGCAACTCGTTCGCTTTGAGTGCCAGCAGGTCGCGGCCCTCGAAATGGACGCTGCCTGCATCCGGCTCGATCAGGCGCAGCACCAGCCGGCTGACGGTGGATTTGCCGCAGCCGGATTCGCCGACCAGCGCCAGCGTCTCGCCGGCATCGACGTGGAAGCTGACGCCATCGACGGCTTTAATGAACGCGGTCGGCCGCCCGAACACCGAACGGTCCGCGACGAAATGCTTGACGAGATCACGGACTTCGAGAAGCGCGGTCACGACACCAGCCTTTCCAGCGGCGCCTTGATGCAGCGTGACAGGTGACCGGGACCCACATTCACCAGCGGCGGATGCGTGGCGACGCAGGTGTCATCGCCGAACGGACAACGCGCGGCGAAGCGGCAGCCGGGCGGCGGGTTCGCCATGTTCGGCACCATGCCCTCGATGGTGGCGAGATGCGAGGTGCGGCGGTCGAGCCGCGGGATCGAGCCGAGCAGGCCGACAGTGTAGGGATGCTGCGGACGCGCGAACAGTTCATCGACGGTGGCGCGCTCGACGATCTCGCCGGCATACATCACCGCGACCTCGTCGCAGACTTCGGCGACCACGCCGAGATCGTGGGTGATCAGAATGATCGCGGCGCCGCTGGCGTCTTTCAGTTCGCGCATCAGATCGAGGATTTGCGCCTGCAGGGTCACATCGAGCGCGGTGGTCGGTTCATCCGCGATCAAGAGCATCGGATCGCAGGCCAGCGCCATCGCGATCATGACGCGCTGGCGCATGCCGCCCGAAAGCTTGTGCGGATATTCGTCGATGCGCCGCTCGGGTGACGGGATATGGACGCGACGCAGCAATTCGACCGCCCGCTCCCGCGCGCTGCGCCGCGTGCCGCCGCGATGCCGCAAGATGGTCTCGACAATCTGATCGCCGATGGTGAAGCTTGGATTGAGCGACGTCATCGGCTCCTGGAAGATCATCGCCAGACGGTTGCCGCGCAGGTCGCGCAGGGTCTGGTCGGGCACTTCAAGCAGGTCGAAGCCGTCGAAACGGATCGATCCGGTGACCTCGGAGGATTGTTTCGACAACAAGCCCATGATCGCCAGCGACGTCACGCTCTTGCCGCAGCCGGATTCGCCGACCAGTCCGAGCGTGGCGCCCCTGGCGACGCTGAGATCGACGCTATCGACCGCGTGGGTGGTCCGGCCGTCGTCGCCGTGGAAGACAATCCGCAAATCATTGATTTCGATCAGCGGAGCATCGGTCATGTCGCGCTCGCTTTCGCCGCTTCAATGCCCAATTCGATTTTTGCGTCGATCGTCGCGCGATCGGTAATCCCGGCCGGATTGCTGCGGCTCGGCAAATATTGTCGGAAATGCACCCAGCGCTCGCGGCTGACCTGTTCGAGGCGATCGAGTTCGGCCAACGGATCGGCGTGATCGTCGACACGCAGGTCGAGCGCCGGCCACTCCTCGTCGCCGTGAATCAGAAGGGCCGCCGATTGCTTGCCGCGCTTGTCGCCGCCGGCAGCCTCGCCGGCGTGCATCGCCACGATCAGGCGTTGCGCGAACGGGAGATTTTCATTGGCGACATAGGCCTTCGCGGTATCGTCCAGCACGCGGGCGCCGGCCAGCATATTGCCAGCAATCGAGAAGCCGTCGCCCTTGATGTGCCCGCACCAGTCGACGCAGGCGCTGCCGGTATAGGCAGCGATCCGGCCGCCGGCGTCGATGACATGCATCTGGCGGCTGTCGTGTCCGGTATCTGCCGCAATCGAGGTCTCAACGACGTCGCATGGCGCGCGACCTGCGCGCAGCAGTTTTAAACCGTCGATGCCGTAATAGGGATTGACCAGGGCCTGCGTGGCGATGGCGCCGATGCCGGGGGCGATATGGGGCACCAGCGCCCCCACGGCAAAAAATCGCGTCGCGACCGCGATACCGAATTCACCGGTAGCTGCGTCGCGGGCGATGATCGACCAGGTCATCTCTGCTCTTAACGTCCTGCCGCATAGCCCTGCATGCCCCTTGGATTGGCTGCGGCGCGACGACGGCGGCCAACCTTCGAGGCGGCGGTGAGACGGCCCTCGGACCAATCGGGACCGACCTCGACGATGTGGCCACGGTCTTTCAGCACGTCGACGGTTGCCTTCGGCACGCGGTTCTCGACCACCAGCACGCCGGGCCGCGCGGTGCGCGGCCAGAACGAAATCGGGAAATGTTCCGAATGCCATGCCGGAGCGTCGATCGCCTCCTGCAGGTTGAGCTTGGCATGGACATGCCGCAAGAAAAATTGCGTGGTCCATTGATCCTGTTGATCGCCGCCGGGCGAGCCCCATGCCAGGTACGGTTCGCCGTCGCGCAGCGCCATGGTCGGGCTCAACGTCGTGCGCGGGCGCTTGCCCGGCGCCAATGCGGCGGGATGGTCTTCCTCGAGCCAGAACATCTGCGCGCGGCTGCCGAGGCAGAAGCCGAGTTCCGGGATCACCGGCGACGATTGCAGCCAGCCACCAGACGGCGTCGCCGAAATCATGTTGCCGGCCTGATCGATGATATCGAAATGCACGGTGTCGCCGCGCACTTCGCCGAAACGGCCCACAGTCGGTTCGCCCGCGCCCATTGCGCCGACTGCCTCGCGCTGGCCTTCCTGACGTCGCATCTTGACGACTGAGCCGAAACCCTCGACCGAGCCGGGGATGAAATCAAGCGAAGCCTTGTCCGAGATCAATTTGCGGCGCTCGTCATTATAGGCGTCGGACAACAGCGTCGTGATCGGGATCTCGGTGAATTTCGGGTCGCCGTAGAATTTCTCACGATCGGCAAAGGCGAGCTTGGCGCATTCAATCTGCAGATGAATGAATTCCGGACCGGCGGGGTCGAGCCCGTCGAGCTGAAAACCCTTCAACAATGCGAGCTGCTGCAGCATCACCGGACCCTGGCTCCAGACACCGGCCTTGCAGACGGTGTAGCGGCCGTAATCGTAAGTCAGCGGCGCTTCGATGGTGGGTTGCCAGCGCGCCATGTCATCGGCGGTCAAGACGCCGCGATGGGGCGAACCGCTGACGTCCATGACGTCCTGGGTGCGAAAGAAATCGCCGATCGCTTCGGCGACGAAGCCGTGCGACCAGGCTTTGCGCGCGCGTTCAATCTGCGCGACCCGATCGGCGCCTGCGCTTTCGGCTTCGTTCAATATCCGCGTGTAGGTTTCCGCCAGCGTCTTGTTGGTGAACAGCGTGCCGGGTTTTGGTACCTCACCGTTCGGCAGATAGACCGCGGCCGAGGTCTTCCAGTATTTGCGGAACAACTGCTCGACGGTGGCAATCGTCGCTGACACGCGCTCCACCAGCGGATAGCCGTCGCGAGCATAGGCGATGGCGGGCTCGAGAACGTCGCGCAGCCGCATCGTGCCGTAATCGCGCAACAACAACATCCAGGATTCGAAGGTGCCGGGAACACAGGCGGCCAACAGACCGGTTCCGGGCACCATCTCGAGGCCCTCGCTGCGATAATGCGCAATAGTGGCGCCGGCAGGCGCGGGACCCTGACCGCAAATTACCTCGGTACGGCCGCGCTTGATATCGTGCACGATGATCGGCACGTCGCCGCCGGGGCCGTTCAAATGCGGTTCTACAACCTGCAGCGTAAACGCCGTAGCCACGCCGGCGTCGAACGCATTGCCGCCCTTTTCCAGGATGCCCATGCCGACCGCGGTGGCGATCCAGTGGGTGGAGGTCACGACCCCGAACGTGCCTTCGATTTCAGGCCTGGTGGTGAAGGGATCGGGGTTGATTTTGCTCATGGGAATCCATTGTTGTTTTTAAGGGCCTTGCGGGCGGCGCACTTGACCACAGCCGGGGCGGCCTGCCAACCGGTGCCATGCGCCGTTCCCATCCCTGTGATCATGCGGGAGCGGTGGCGGCCGCGGGATTGTTGACGGCGTGGCAGGCGACGCCGTCAATCAAAGCGGGCGCCTGATGGCGGCACAGATCGAAAACCAATGGGCAGCGCGGGTTGAAGGCGCAGCCGGGCGGCGGATCGATCGGGTTGGGGATTTCGCCCTTGACGGGAATCCGCTGGCGGCCGGACATCGCCAGATCGGGCACCGCGCCGAGCAGCATCTTGGTGTACGGCATGCGTGGATTATTGAACAATTCGCGCCC
Organism: uncultured Alphaproteobacteria bacterium; assembly: GCA_963790595.1. Lineage (GTDB taxonomy): Bacteria > Pseudomonadota > Alphaproteobacteria > Rhizobiales > Xanthobacteraceae > Bradyrhizobium. Next base: position 20,029 of record CAWBPE010000029.1, read on the forward strand.
TTCCGCGATCTCGACGATGCGGCCGAGATACATCACGCCGATACGCCCAGCCATATGCCGGACCACCGCCAGATTGTGGCTGATAAAGAGATAGGTCAGGCCGAACTTGTCCTGCAGGTCGCGCATCAGATTGAGGATCTGCGCCTGCACGGAGACATCGAGTGCCGAAGTCGGCTCGTCGCACACGATGAATTCGGCCTCGGACGCCAGCGCGCGGGCGATTGCGATGCGCTGGCGTTGCCCTCCGGAAAATTCATGCGGAAATTTCCAGCCATCGTCGGCATGCAGCCCGACCAGACCCAACAGTTCGCCGACCCGCGCCTGGATGTGGCGCTCGCCCTGGATCAGATCGAAGGCGCGAATAGGTTCGGCAACAATCGCATAGACCCGAAGCCGCGGATTGAGGCTGGCATAGGGGTCCTGGAAAATCATCTGGATGCGACGGCGCAATTGCTGGCGCGCCTGCGCCTGCCTCGTGTCGCTCATCGAAACGCCGTCGATGATGACTTCGCCCGACGATGGCGGCAGCAGGCCGACGATCATCCGCGCGACTGTCGTCTTGCCCGAGCCGGATTCGCCGACGAGCGCAAACGTCTCGCCTTTTGCGATATCGAAGGTGATGCCGTCGACGGCTTTAAGAGTTTCCAGATGGCCGCCTTCGAGCATCCGGTTGAGCCACGGCTTCGAGACGTCGAACACGCGGCGCAAATTCCTGGCCTCGATGAAGGGCGCCGACATCATGCCGCCGATACTTTCGCTGAGGTGTCGTAGAGATGGCAGGCCACGGCTTGCGTGCCCTGCATGATCGATTCCGGCCGCTCCACCCGGCAGCGGTCGAACGCGAAGGCGCAGCGCGGGTTGAACGAGCAGCCCGGCGGGATCGCGGAAAGCCGGGGCATGGAGCCTGGAATTTGGACCAGCCGTTCGGTATTGCCGGCGAGCGTCGGGATCGCACCCATCAGGCCCTTGGCGTAGGGGTGCAGCGGGCTCTGCACGACATCCCTGACCGGGCCGATCTCCGCGACACGGCCGGAATACATCACCGCGACGCGGTCCGAAGTTTCGGCGATCACGCCCATATCATGCGTCACCAGCATCACCGCGGTGCCATGATCGCGGCCGAGGCGCTTGATCAGCGCGATGATCTGCGCCTGCACCGATACGTCGAGCGCGGTGGTGGGCTCATCGGCGATGATCAACTCCGGTTCGGCGCAGATCGCCAGCGCAATCACGACACGCTGGCGCATGCCGCCGGAAAATTCATGCGCATAGGCGTCGATGCGCTTGTCCGGCGCGGGAATGCCGACTTCGGCGAGGAGATCGATCGCGCGTTTGCGCGCGGCAGATTCCGAAAGACTACTGTGGGTCCGGATCGTTTCGATCAGTTGATCGCCGATCTTGTAGAGCGGATTGAGACTGGTCAACGGATCCTGAAAGATCATTCCGATCCGTTTTCCACGGATACGCCGCATCTCTTCCGGCGGCAGATTGTCGATCCGCAAACCAGAGAGGTAGATCTCGCCACCGCTCAGACGTCCGGGCGGATCGATCAGGCCGATCACCGCCAGACCAGTGACGGATTTGCCGGCGCCGGATTCGCCGACCACGCCGAGCACCTCGCCCTTGGCAATGTCGAAGGAAACGCCGTCGATGGCACGCAGCACGCTGTGGCGGGTGACAAATTCGACGCTTAGATTGCGCACGGAAAGCACTGGTTCGGTCATGCGGTCCGGTATCCCGGAGGTTCGATCAATTTCATCGGAGTTTCGGATTAAGCGCGTCGCGCAGCCAGTCGCCGAGCAGATTGATGGAGAGGATCAGCGCCGCGAGCGCAATGCCCGGGAAGGCGACGATCCACCACTCGCCCGCAAACAGATAATTGTTGCCGATCCGGATCAGCGTGCCGAGCGACGGCATGGTGTCGGGCATCCCGGCGCCCAGAAACGACAAGGTCGCTTCGGTGATGATCGCCAGCGCGAGATTGATGGTCGCGATCACGAGAATTGGCCCCATGGTATTGGGCAACACGTGGCGCAGCATGATCACATGGGCGGGCAGGCCGATCAGCTGCGCGGCGGCGACATAATCCTTGTTCTTCTCCACCATGACCGAGCCGCGCACCGTGCGGGCATATTGCACCCAGAAACTCAATCCGATCGCAAACACCAGGACCGCCAGCGTGCTCATGGCGTCGAGGCGATTGCCGAACACCGATTTGGCGACGCCGTTGACCAGCAGCGCAATCAGAATGGCCGGGAAAGTCAGCTGCACATCGGCAATGCGCATGATCAGGCTGTCGATCGCGCCGCCGAAATAGCCGGCGACCAGTCCGAGCAGGATGCCGAGCGCGCCGGAGAACGCCACGCCGAGCACGCCGACGGTGAGCGAAATGCGCAAGCCATAGAGAATGGCGGAAAACACGTCGCGGCCCTGCTCGTCGGTGCCGAGCAAATAAGGGCTTTGGCCCTCGGCCATCCATAACGGTTCGATCCGTGAATTCATCAATTGAAGCTGCGCGGGATCGAACGGATTCTGTACGGCGAGAAGAGGGGCGGCGATCGCGAGCAGAAAGAACAGCAACGTTATGGAGGCGGCAACCATGGTGAGCCGGGAGCGCCGGAATGAATAGAACACATCGCTCGCCAGCGCGCGCCGCAGCCAGCCCGCGTCCGGTACGCTTGAACTTGTTTGATGTGGGACGGCGGCGTCGGACATGCAGGCTCGCAATCAGGTCGTGTGGCCGACGGTCGCGCGCAGGCGCGGATCGACCACCGTGTAGAGAATATCGACCACGAGATTGATGGTGACGAAGATCAGCGACACCATAATCAAGTAAGCCGCCATGATCGGGATATCGACGTTTTGCACCGCTTGAACAAACAACAGTCCCATGCCCGGCCATTGGAACACGGTCTCGGTGATAATCGCAAATGCAATTACCGAGCCAAATTGCAGCCCCGCGACCGTGATGACGGGAACCAGCGTGTTCTTGAGTGCGTGCCCGAAATGGATCGCGCGGGTGGTCAGTCCGCGCGCCCGCGCGAACCGGATATAATCGGTGCGCAACACTTCCAGCATCTCGGCCCGCACCAGCCGCATGATCAGTGTCATCTGGAACAGGCCGAGCGTGATCGACGGCAGTATCAGGGCCTTGAGGCCGGAGAGCGTCAGCAGGCCTGTCGTCCACCAGCCGATCCGCACGACGTCGCCGCGGCCGAACGACGGCAGCCAGCCCAGCGTGACCGCGAACAGATAGATCAGGAGAATGCCGATCAGAAAGGTCGGCAGCGAGATTCCTATCAGGGAGACCGCCTGGAATAATTTCGCCAGCCAGGTGTCACGCCGCAGCGCGCAATAGACCCCCATCAGGATGCCGAAGACCATCGCCAGTATGGTGGCGCAGGTCGCCAATTCCAGCGTCGCCGGCACCCGTTCCTTCAGCAGGTCGGCAACCGGCAGCCGAAACTGGTAGGAGACCCCGAACTTGAACTGCGCCGCGTTGACGAGGTATCGCGTGAACTGAACCAGCACCGGATCGTCAAGGCCGAGCGATTTGCGGATATCGGCGCGCTCGGCCGCCGATGTGTCGATCGACACGATCTGGTTGACTGGATCGCCGGCGAACCGGAACATCGAGAACGAGATGATCCCGACGGCGATCATGACGCCGATGGCCTGGATGGCGCGGCGAAGAGTGAAAGCGAGCATCTGTTCCTTTCACTTCTTTTAAAGGGACGACACGTCGGCGATGACGTGCGCGGTTGCCTAACTCAAAACGAAAAATCCCGGAAGTCGACACTTCCGGGACTGCTGGCGAAGAAAGCTCCTATTCCTGTTTCGTCGCCCAGTAGAGCAGGACCTGGTTGTCCGCGCGCTGGGTCAATTTCACTTTTTTCGAAACGCCCCATGCCAGCGCCTGCTGGTGCAGTGGGACATAGCCGTAATCCTTGATCACGAGTTCGAAGGCCTGCTTAATCAGAAGGTCGCGCTTGCCGGTATCGAGTTCGACCAGCACCTTGTCGGTGAGCGCATCCATGTCCTTGTTGCAATAGCCGCCAAGATTGGCTTCGCCGCGGGTTGGCTCCTTCGGGTCGTGGCAACCCAGAATATCGTACAGCACATTGTGGGAATCCATCGACGCCGGCGTCCAGCCCAACAGATAGAACGAGGTCTGGTATCCGCCGGGCTTCAGCACCTTGCCGAAATATTGCGCCTTGGGTTGCGCCAGCAGGTTCACCTTGACGCCGATCCGGGCCAGCATGCCGACCACGGCCTGGCAGATATCGGCGTCGTTGACGTAGCGGTCGTTGGGACAATCCATCGTGACTTCGAAGCCGTCGGGATAGCCCGCCTCGGCCATCAGCTTTTTGGCGGCGTCCGGATCGGCTTTCGGCCGGGTGAAGTCTTTGGAGAGCGCGAATAATTGCGGCGCAATCATCAGCGCCGACGGCGTCGAGAGGCCGCGCATCACGCGGTTCTTGATCAGATCGACGTCGATTGCCTTGTAGAAGGCTTCGCGGACGCGGATGTCCTTGAACGGGTTCTTGCCCTTGATGTTGGAATAGAGCAGTTCGTCGCGCGACTGGTCCATGCCGAGAAAGATGGTGCGAATTTCCGGCCCGGCCATGACAGTGGCGGTGCCGCTCGAATTTACCCGCTGGATGTCCTGGGTCGGCACCGGCTCGATGACATCGACTTCACCCGACAGCAGTGCTGCAACCCTCGTCGCAGCCGAACCGATCGACGTGAAGACGATTTCCTTGAGATTATGCTCGGGCTTGTTCCACCAGCCGGGATAGACCTTGAACACCGTTTTGACGCCGGGCTGATGGCTTTCGATCGTGAAGGGGCCGGTGCCGTTTTCGTGCAACGACGCGTAGCTTGGTGTGGTCGCGGAAGCCGGGGTCGGCGTGACCGCGTTGTTATCCTCGCACCATTTCTTGTCCATGATGAACCAGCCGTCCCATTGCGAAATCAGAATGGGGTTGGGCGAGTCGAGTTTTACATCGACCGTGTAGTCGTCGATCTTGATGAATTTGGCGTCGGCGGGAACATTGGTCAGGAAGTTGGAGCCCTTGGCGCGCACCCGATCGGCGGAAAAAATCACGTCGTCAGCGGTGAAGGGATCGCCATTGTGGAATTTGACGTTCTTGCGCAGATGAAAGCGCCAGCGCGTCGGCTCGGGCGTTTCCCAGCTTTCGGCGAGCGCCGGCGCGATCTTCAGATCCTTGTCGCGGGTGACCAGGCCCTCATAGACATGGGCATGATGGGCAATGGTCGTGGTTTCCTTGAGCGTGTAGGGGTCAAGCGATTTGAGTTCGCCCTGGTTGGCGTAGCGCAAGGTCTGGCTTGACGCCGGTGTCATTGAAAAAGCTGTCATGGCAAAAGCCACGACGGAAACGGTGGCCGCTGCAAACAAGGCTTGACGTACCGGCATGTGTTGACGTTCTCCGCTGTGCCGCGCTGCTGGTTTCCGCATGATCGACAGTCCCAACCGAGCCATGTTGCCAGAGTTTGGCTGCCACGCAAGGGTGATTTCCTTGCGCACCCGCCTTGGTTTGCGCGACGCGGTTGCGATAACTAGCTTGATGGCAGGCGATAGCGCGTGCGTGACGTTCAACGGGAGTGCCGGATGGCGGAATTCAAGGCCGATGTTCTTGTTCTCGGGGCAGGCATGGTCGGCGTCAGCGCCGCCTTGCACCTGCAGCAGCGGGGACGGGATGTCATCCTGGTCGACCGCAATGAACGGGCCGGCGACGAGACCAGTTTTGGCAATGCCGGAATTATCGAAGCGGCCTCGGTTTTTCCGCTGATGTTTCCGCGGGATTTCGGCCTGATCCTCAAATATGCGATGAACCGCTCGCCGCATGTGCGCTACAGCCTGTCGGATTTGCCGACCACGGCGCCGTGGCTGCTGCGTTACTTTCTGGCGTCCTCGCCGGAGCGCGCGTTGCAGAGTGCGTTGGCGGAATTGCCCTTGATCCGGCGCTGCCTTGTCGAGCACGAGGCGCTGATTACGGAGGCGGGTGTTCCTGAATTGTTGCGGCGGACCGGTTGGATCAAGCTGTTTCGGTCCGACGCGACGCTGGCAAATGCGGTGCGCGATCTCGAACGCGCCAAACAATATGGCGTCGCCGGTGACATTCTCGACGGCGCCGCGATTACGGCGCGCGAGCCCAATCTGACCGGTGAATTCGCCGGCGCGATCCATTTTCCGGCGCCGGGATTCATTCCCGATCCGGGCGCGCTCGCCAAGGCCTATGCGGCGCTGTTCCTGCGCAAGGGCGGACGCTTTCTGGTCGGCGACGCGCGAACGCTCGAACAGACCCCGGGCCGGTGGCGGGTGAGCGGACCCGGGGGCTCGATCAGCGCGCGCGAAGTCGTGGTGGCGCTGGGACCGTGGTCCGATCTGGTATTTCGTCCGCTCGGCTATTCCATTCCGCTCGGCATCAAGCGCGGCTACCATCTGCATCTGGCGCCGCGCGGCAATGCCGTGCTCAATCATCCGGTGCTCGATTCGGATCTCGGTTATCTGCTGGCGCCGATGAATCGGGGCATTCGTCTGACGACCGGTGTGGAATTCGCCCGCCGCGATGCGCCGCCGACGCCGGTCCAGATCGCGCAGGCGCTGCCGCGGGCGCACGCCCTGTTTCCACTGGGCGAGCCGGTCGATGCCAAGCCCTGGAAGGGCGCGCGGCCGTGTTTGCCGGATATGGTGCCGGTGATCGGCAAGGCGCCGCGCCATGATGGGCTATGGTTCGATTTCGGCCACCAGCACCACGGATTGACGCTGGGTCCCGCGACCGGCCGTCTGCTGGCGGAAATGATGACCGGCGAGACGCCTTTCGCCGATCCCGCGCCCTATGCTGCCGCGCGCTTTGGTTGACCATAAGGGCTGAATGATGCGCTGCGGCGTCCTCCCATCCTTTAGGTGACTTGCGTACCCCGGCCTGTCGCGGCGATACTGCTACAAGTCGCCTGGATGCACGGGAGTACACATGAAGGTCAACGTTGAAATAGATTGCACGCCGCTGGAAGCCCGCCAGTTTTTCGGATTGCCGGATGTGCAGCCGATGCAGACGGCGGTGATGGAAAAACTCCAGAGCCAGATGATGGACAACATCAAGAAGGTGTCTCCGGAAGCGCTGATGCAGAGCTGGTTGACCTTCGATCCGAAGATCGCCGAGCGCTTCTCGGACATGTTCGTGACCATGGCCGGCCTCGGCGGCGCACGCACGGCCGATAAAAAATAATGCCGCCGGATGACAGCAGCGAATCGCCGGCGCCTGGCCGGCTTCGTGCGCCGGGTTTCGGCCTGCTGCTGGCCGAGATGCGCGGGATATTCGAGCTCAACACCAGCCTGTTGCTGTCGCCGCTGTTGATGCGCGCGCCGAAGGGTGATGGACATCCGGTGCTGGCCTTGCCTGGCTTCCTCGCCAGCGACCTGTCGATGGCGCCGATGCGCCGATATCTTCGGGAACTCGGCTACGACACCTATGCCTGGAAGATGGGCCGCAATATTGGCGGCGTTTCGCGCCTGAGGGCCGCGCTGCGCGACCGGCTCGTAGAGATTCATGAAAGTTGTGGCCGCAAGGTCAGTGTCGTCGGATGGAGTTTGGGCGGCGTCTATGCGCGCGATCTGGCGCTGCAGGCGCCGGATCTTGTGCGATGTGTGGTGACGCTGGGCAGTCCGTTCGCGAACGATGTGCGGGCGACCAACGCGACGCGGCTTTATGAGGCGCTGTCCGGCGAAACCGTCGGTGATGACGCTGAGCTTAGAAAAGCGATTGCCGGCGATTTGCCGGTTCCGTCGACATCGATCTATTCACGCACCGACGGTGTGGTTAATTGGCGGACCTGCCTCCAGCGCCCGTACGATACGGCCGAAAATATCGAGGTGCACCTGGCCAGCCATACCGGATTGGGCGTCAACGCCGCTGCTTTATGGGCGGTCGCCGACCGTCTGGCCCAGCCCGAGGGCCAATTCAGCCAATTTGATCGATCGGGACCGTTTGCCATTGCATATGCGCCTCCGGAACAGGCACAATCCTGATTGACGCTCCCGAGCAAGGGACCGTCTGAACGCCAGAAGCGCCAGCAAGGCGCCGCGTGAATTGTTGGAGGGAGGAAGATCATGAGTGACGCCAAAAAGCTGTCCTCGATGGATGCGTCGTTTCTGTACCTGGAAACGCCGGAAATGCCGATGCATGTCGGGAGCATGGCGATTTTCCGCCTGCCCGACGATTACAAGGGTGACTTCTTCGAAGAATTCAAGGCGATGATCGCCTCGCGGCTGCACATCGCGCCGATCCTTAAATCACGCCTGGAAAAGGCGCCGCTCGATATCGATCATCCGTCCTGGGTCGAGGACGACCAGTTCGACATCGACCGCCATATTTTCCGCGGCAGTCTTCCCGCACCCCACGACCGCGCGACGCTGGAGCGCATCGTCGGCTGGATGCATGCCAAGCTGCTCAATCGCGCCCGTCCGCTGTGGGAGTTCTATGTCTTCGAGGGCATGAAGAACAACGAGATCGGGCTTTACTCCAAGATGCATCACGCCTGCATCGACGGCGGCGCCGGTGCGGCCCTCACCAACATGATTTACGACATCACGCCGGTGCCAAGAAAGATCGAGACACCGGTCGCTCCGTCCAAAGTCGAGCAGGAGCCGCGCGACATCGCCGCCAATTTTATCGATTCCTATCAGCAGCTCTGGCGTCAGCCGTTCGATGCCTCGACGGCGGCCAAGGGCATCGATCTGCCGCGCACCGGCAAAAGCGATCTCGGATCGATCCTGTTCGACAACGCGATGTTCCAGATCGAATCTGCCGTGAAGTTTGCCGGCAGCGTGCCGACCATGCTGAAAAGCGTCTCGGAGGTGGTCGGCAAGATTTCCGATCCGAAATCGCGCGACAGCCTCGCCAGCATGGTGTCGCCCTCGACCATCCTCAATAAATCGATTTCGTCGGAGCGCAGCTTTGCCGGCGTGTCGATCTCGCTGAGCCGGGCCAAGGCGCTGGCCAAGCAGGCCGGTGGCAAGCTCAATGACGTGGTGCTGGCGATTTCATCGGGCGTGGTGCGGCGTTATCTGCTGGAGCGCGGCGCGCTGCCGGCGAAATCGATGACCGCGGCGGTGCCGATCTCGCTGCGCGAGGAAGGCAACACCGATTCCAACAACCAGGTGTTCGGCATGATCTGCTCGATCGCCTCCAATATCGACGATCCCAAGGCGCGGCTTGAATCGATCATCGCACAATCCACCAAGTCCAAGGAGATGTCACATCCGCTGCGCGCCCTGATGCCGCAGATGTCCAATATCTCGATGCTGGGCGCGCCGATCCTGGTGCAGATCCTGGCGTTGCTCTACAGCCGCTCCAGCCTGTCGGATGTGCTGCCGCCGGCCGCGAACATCACGGTGTCCAACGTGCCCGGACCGCGCCAGACACTGTATGCGGCGGGAGCGGAGCTGCTGCACATCTTCCCGGTGTCGATCTCGACGCATGGGCTGGCGCTGAACATCACCGTGCAGAGCTACCGCGATCAACTGGATTTCGGTTTTATCTCGGGCGCCAACATCATTCCGCACGTCCAGGTGCTCTGCGACATGCTGCCGGCGGAATTCGAGGCGCTCGAAGCCGCCTTCGCCCCACCGGCCGCCGATCTCAAAAGCGCGGCCAGCTAACGCGACACCTTCAGGCAAGATCAGGTGAGATCACGACGATGATTGAAATGCCGCCGCTGCAGTTCGCTGAGACGAACGGCATCCGCATGGGCTATTACGAAGCCGGTCCGAAAACCGACACGCCGCCGGTCATCCTTTGCCACGGCTGGCCGGAGATCGCGTTTTCGTGGCGTCACCAGATCAAGGCGCTGGCGGATGCGGGCATCCGGGTAATCGCGCCGGACCAGCGCGGCTATGGTTCAACCGAGCGGCCTGAGCCGGTCGAGTCCTACGACATGGAGCACCTGACCGGCGATCTTGTTGGCCTGCTTGACCATCTCGAGATCGACAAAGCGATTTTCGTCGGCCACGACTGGGGCGGCTTTATCGTCTGGCAGATGCCGCTGCGGCATATCGATCGCGTCGCCGGTATCGTCGGCGTCAACACGCCGCATACCAACCGGCCCTGGGCCGATCCGATCGAACTGCTGCGCAAGCGTTTCGGCGACCAGATGTACATCGTCCAGTTTCAGGATCCCGGACGCGAGCCCGACAGGATCTTCGGCAGCCGCGTGGAGCAGACGTTTGACGCCTTCATGCGCAAGCCGGTGCCACGACCGGCATCCGCGCCGGAAGAAAACGTCGTGGCCGGCGTCGGCGCATCGCCGCGGCTCAATCTGGCGTTTCCGCAGATGATCGCCGGTTACGACGCCAAACACGATCCGCGTACGCCGATCCTGTCGGCGGAGGAAAAGAAAGTGTTTGTCGACACCTTCACCAAGACCGGCTTCACCGGTGGCATCAATTGGTACCGCAACATGTCGCGCAACTGGCAGCGCTCGGCCGACATCGATCATACCGTGCGGGTGCCATCGCTGATGATCATGGCCGAAAACGACCAGGTGCTGCCGCCGTCCTCGGCCGACGGCATGGAGAAGCTGATCCCTGATTTAGAGAAATATCTGGTTCGCGGCAGTGGCCATTGGACGCAACAGGAAAAGCCGGACGAAGTCAGCGCCAAGCTGATTGAATGGCGCAGGAAGAGATTCGGGTGACGATACTCAAGCGTCGTCATTGCGAGCGACGAAACTAGTTCAGTCATTCCGGGGCGATGCGCAGCATCGAACCCGGAATCTCGAGATTCCGGGTCTGGTCCTTCGGACCATCCCGGAATGACGAATTCCGCACGGAGACAACTACACGATGGCGTCGACCAATAAACTGAGCCCGATTCCGCATCCGCCGAAAAAGCCTGTAGTCGGCAACATGCTGTCGCTCGATGCCAAGGCGCCGGTGCAGGATCTGGTGCGGCTGACCAAGGAGCTTGGGCCGATCTTCTGGCTCGACATGATGGGCGCGCCGATCGTCATCGTCTCAGGTCATGACCTCGTCGAGGAGCTCAGCGACGAGAAGCGGTTCGACAAGGCGGTGCGCGGCTCACTGCGCCGGGTGCGCGCGGTCGGCGGCGACGGACTGTTCACGGCCGATACCAACGAGCCGAACTGGAGCAAGGCGCACAACATCCTGATGCAGCCGTTCGGCAATCGCGCGATGCAGTCCTATCACCCGAGCATGGTCGATATCGCCGAGCAGCTGGTGAAGAAATGGGAGCGCCTCAACGGCGATGAAGAGATCGATGTCGTCCACGACATGACCGCGCTGACGCTGGATACGATCGGACTGTGCGGGTTCGACTATCGCTTCAATTCCTTCTACCGACGGGATTATCATCCGTTCGTGGAATCGCTGGTTCGTTCGCTCGAAACCATCATGATGACCCGCGGCATTCCGCTCGAGGGCATCTGGCTGAAAAAGCGCCAGCAGGAACTCGGCGCCGACGTTGCCTTCATGAACAAGATGGTCGACGAAATCGTCGCCGAGCGCCGCAAGAACGCGGAGGCCGCCGAAGGCAAAAAGGACATGCTCGGCGCCATGATGACCGGCGTCGACCGCGCCACCGGCGAGCAGCTCGATGACGTCAACATCCGCTACCAGATCAACACGTTTCTGATCGCGGGGCATGAAACCACCAGCGGATTGTTGTCCTGCACGGTCTACGCGCTGCTCAAGCATCCGGACGTGCTCAAGAAGGCGTATGAGGAAGTTGATCGCGTTCTCGGTCCCAATCTCGATGCACGGCCGACTTATCAGCAGGTGACCCAGCTCACTTACATTACGCAAATTCTGAAGGAAGCCCTGCGGCTGTGGCCGCCGGCGCCGGCCTATGGCATCTCGCCGCTCAGCGACCAGACCATCGGCGGCAAGTACAAGCTTCGGAAAAACACTTTCATTACTGTCTTGGTGATGGCGCTGCATCGCGATCCCGGCGTGTGGGGGCCCAATCCCGACGCGTTCGATCCGGAAAATTTCAGCCGTGAGGCCGAGGCGGCGCGGCCGGTCAATGCCTGGAAACCGTTCGGCAACGGCCAGCGTGCCTGCATCGGCCGCGGCTTTGCGATGCATGAGGCGGCATTGGCGATCGGCATGATCCTGCAGCGCTTCAAGCTGCTCGATATCCACCGTTATCAGATGGTGCTCAAGGAAACGCTGACCATCAAGCCCGACGGATTCAAGATCAAGGTCCGTCCGCGCACCGAGAAAGAACGTGGCGCCTTTGCCGGGTCAGCGGCGGCGGCGACAGTATCGAGTGCGGTACCCGCGCCACGCGCCCGGACCCGGCCGGGACACAACACGCCGCTATTGGTGCTCTACGGATCGAACCTCGGCACCGCCGAAGAACTCGCAACGCGGGTCGCGGACCTTGCCGAGGTCAATGGTTTTGCCACCAAGCTCGCGCCGCTCGATGATTTCGTCGGCAAATTGCCGGAGCAGGGCGGCGTGCTGATTTTCTGCGCGTCGTATAATGGTGCGGCGCCGGACAACGCCACGCAATTTGTCAAATGGCTCGGCAGCGACCTGCCCACGGATGCCTTCGCGAAGGTTCGCTACGCGGTGTTCGGCTGCGGCAACAGCGACTGGGCCGCGACCTATCAGTGGATTCCGCGCGTCATCGACACTCAACTGTCGGCGCATGGCGCGCGCAGTGTGTATGCGCGCGGAGAGGGCGATGCCCGCAGCGATCTCGATGGCCAGTTCGAAAGCTGGTTCGCGGCACTGGCGCCGCTGGCGATGAAGGAGTTCGGCGTCGATTCCAGTTTCAGCAGTAATAACGACGCGCCGCTCTACACGATCGAGCCGGTCGCGCCGTCGGCGGTCAACGCGATCGTGGCGCTCGGCGGCAACGCGCCGATGAAAATGCTGGCCAATACCGAATTGCAGAACAAGACCGGCGCCCACGCTTCGGCACGATCGACCCGGCACATCGAGGTGCAACTGCCGCCCGGCGTGAGCTATCGCGTCGGCGATCATCTCAGCGTGGTGCCGCGCAATGATCTCTCGCTGGTCGATTCCGTCGCGCGCCGGTTCGGATTTACGCCCTCCGACCAGATCCGGTTGCAGGTCGCCGAAGGCCGCCGCGCGCAATTGCCGGTTGGGGACAGCGTTTCGGTCGGACGACTGCTCAGCGAGTTTGTCGAACTGCAGCAGGTCGCGACCCGCAAGCAGATCCAGGTCATGGCGGAAAATACCCGATGCCCTGTGACAAAACCGAAATTACTGGCCTATGTCGGCGACGAAGCCGCCGCGACCGAACGCTACCGCGCCGATATTCTCGGCAAGCGCAAATCGGTGTTCGATCTGCTGGAGGAATATCCGGCCTGCGAGTTGCCTTTCCCCACCTATCTGGAAATGCTGTCACTGCTGGCGCCGCGCTATTATTCGATCTCGTCGTCGCCATCAGGCGATCCCGCGCGCTGCAGCGTCACCGTCGCGGTAGTCGAGGGGCCCGCGAGTTCAGGCCGCGGCACCTACAAGGGCATCTGCTCGAGCCATCTCGCCAGCCGCCGCGCTGGCGAAACGATCCATGCCACGGTGCGTGAGACCAAGGCCGGCTTCCGGCTGCCCGACGATCCGTCAGTTCCGATTATCATGGTCGGCCCCGGCACGGGTCTGGCGCCATTTCGTGGTTTCCTGCAGGAGCGCGCCGCGCGCAAGGCGAAGGGCGCCACGCTCGGTCCGGCGATGCTGTTTTTCGGCTGCCGTCACCCCGAACAGGATTATCTCTACGCGGACGAGCTAAAAGCCTTCGCGGCCGACAACATCACGGAATTGCACACCGCGTTCTCGCGCGCGGACACGCCGAAGACCTATGTGCAGAATTTGATCGCCGCGCAGCAGGAGCGCGTCTGGAGCCTGATCGAACGGGGCGCGATCATCTATGTCTGCGGCGACGGCGGAAAAATGGAGCCCGACGTCAAGGCGACGCTGGTTAAGATCTATCGCGACCGCGCCGGCGCCGATGCGGCCGCGGGCCAGCGCTGGATCGACGATCTCGGTGCGAAGAACCGCTACGTGCTCGACGTCTGGGCGGGGAGTTGAAATCCGTAGGGTGGGCAAAGGCGCTCTTCGCGCCGTGCCCACCACGATACATCGGTGTTTTCGATGGTGGGCACGCTTCGCTTTGCCCACCCTACGAAGTTCGCGCTCTGCTACCTCTGCGGCAACCGCTCGAAGGTCAGCATCCCCTCGGGGATCACATGAAAATCCTGCTTGTCGATGGTGTAGATCGCCATCTTTGGACTGCCGAAAAGGCTGGGGTCGTCGAGCGTGCCGACTTTCAGGATCGCGGCGGGTAATCCCGGTCGCCGTGTGATCAGATGGGTGCCACATTCGGCACAGAAATCCCGCGTCACCGCACCTTCAAGATCGCTGCGGGTAAACTGCTTCGGCGTGCCCTTGGTATAGCTGAAACCGGCGATCGGCATCAGCGCGAACATGTTGGGACCGCCGCCGCTGATATATTGGCATTCGCGGCAATGGCACTGTGCTTTCAGCATCGGCTCGCCTTCGGCGACATAGCGCACCTGGCCGCAATAGCATCCACCTTCGAGCTTCATGACGTTCTCCCTGTCTCGTTAAGGCGTCGTTTTTTTAGTGCATGGTCTTTTTAGTGCACGGTCTTGGCCGACGCCGCATGGGCGTGTTTGTCGATCGCGTCGATAATCTGTGGCCACATCGGGATCGGCAGCGCGTGGCCCATCCCTTCGATCATCAGAAGTTTCGCGCCGGGGATCGAGGCCGCGGTATCCTTGCCGCCCTCGGGGCGGACCAGCGGATCGACGGTGCCATGAATGACCAGCGTTGGCGTCTTGACCGATGCCAGCCGCTCCTTGCGGCTGCCTGAGGCGAGGATGGCGCGAAGCTGCCGTCCGACGCCGGCGGGATTGAGGCCGCGTTCATAAGTGCGCTCGGCGCGGGCGCGATCGAGCGCTTCATCTTCCGGGAAACTGCCGGCGCGCAGCACTTTCCAGGTGTGCGCGAAACGATCGAAATATTCTTCCTTGGTGGCCGGTGGCGGCGCCATCAACACGGCGGTGGCCTCGCGGGTCGGCGGCGGCACTTTTGGATTGCCCGTCGTCGACATGATCGAGGTCAGTGAAAGCACCCGCTGCGGAAACGAGATCGCGATTTCCTGGGCGATCATGCCGCCCATTGATGCGCCCACCAGATGCGCCGATTTGATCCCGAGCGTATCCATCAGGCCGATCACGTCGAGCGCCATGTCGGAAAGCCTGTAAGGGGCTTCGACCGGGATTTTCAGGAAGCGCATCTTGAGCAATTCCATCGCGCCGAGGCGTTTGCCGCCGGTCAGCCTGGTGGACTTGCCGATGTCGCGATTATCGAACCGGATCACGCGAAAGCCGCGCGCCGCCAGCTGCCGGCAGAATTCATCGTCCCAATGAATCATCTGGGCACCGAGCCCCATGATCAGAAGCAACGGCTCGGCGGCGGCGTCGCCGAAGATCTCGTAGCAAAGTTCGATGCCGTTGGTGCGGGCCATTTGCGGCGGCTGATGCGCGGACGGATTCACCTGGGCGGCTCCCTCGTGATGGTTTTGTTATGATGAGACTCTATGACACGGTTTTTCGCGCTGCAGAAGGCTGTCCAGGCCTGGAAAGCGGCCCGCCCGGTTGACCGGCCCGGCGCAACGGTATGGAATGATCGAAACAGGCGAAGCAATCGCCGTCAATCCAATCCGGGGGAGGCGCCGATGGCCGACAACAGCAACGATCCAGTCGCGCTGTGGCAAAACATGGTCGGCGAGATGGAGAAGGGGTTCAACGCCTTCGCCAATCAGGCGATGGCGTCGCCGCAATTCAGCAAGGTCGTCAATCAGGTCGGCGGGGCCACGGCGGGCGCGCAGAAGCAGCTCGGCGATCTCATGGAGAAATATCTCGTCAGCATGAACCTGCCGAGCCGCGCGCAGATGGTGAGCATGGCCGAGCGGCTGCAATCGATCGAAGGGCAGTTGAACGAGATCAAGGCGCTGCTGCATCAGGTGCACAGTAATTCCGTCACGCGGGATGGCGAATATGCCGGCGGGCCCAAACCGCCGCGCACCAAACGTCCACCGTCGGCGGATGGGGAACAAAAATGAACGCCGCGCCGGGCATCGATCTGGCCGCCATTCCGAAGCGGATTCAATCCGAAGTGCAGCGCGCGATCCAGCGCAGCATCAAGGGCGTCGAATATCTGTCGTCGTCGGGCCCCTCGCTCGGCTCGACGCCGAAAGACATCCTGCATGTGCGCGGCACGATGAATCTCTATCACTACCGGCCGGTCGCCGATGAGATCTACCGCGTGCCGATCCTGATCGTAATGGCGACCACCAACCGCGGCTACATTCTCGATCTGGTGCCGGGCCAGAGCTTCATCGAGTTTCTGTTGAAGCGCGGCTACGACGTCTACATGCTGGACTGGGCCGCGCCCAAGCCCGAAGAGAAATCGCTGCGGATGGAGGACTACGTCCTCGACTTTATTCCGGACTGCGTCCGCCAGGTGCAGCGCGATTCCGGCGAGGCCGATGTCACCGTGATCGGCTATTGCTTCGGCGGCGTGCTGTCGCTGCTGTATGGATCGATCTTCCCCGACGGGCCGATGAAGAACCTGATTTGCTTCACCACGCCGGTCGATTTTCGCGAGATGAAGCTGTTCCAGAATTTCGCGGACCGGCGCTATTTCGATGTCGACCGTTTGATCGACAGCGTCGGCAATGTTCCGCCGGAGATGATCCTGTCATCCTTCGAGATGCTGCGGCCGGCGTCGCGCGCCGCGAGCCAGGTGCAGTTATGGGAAAACATCTGGAACGATGAATACGTCAAGTCGTACCGGATGTTCGATCGCTGGGCGACCGATACGCTGCCGCTGGCCGGCGAATATTTCCGCACCATCACCCGCGATTTGATGTGGGACAACAAACTCTACAATGACGAGATGTCGGTCGGCGGCCGCAAGGCGGATATTTCCAAAATTAAAGTGCCGATCCTGCACGCGGTCGCCGAGCACGACCACATCGTGCCCTATGATGCGGCCAAGCCGCTGATTCAGAAGATCGGCTCGGCCGACAAGCAGGAAGTGATTCTCAAGGGCGGCCATGTCAGCCTGGTCGCCGGCGCCAATGCCATCAAGCGGCTGTGGCCGAAACTGGATTCATGGCTGGGTGAGAGATCGATATGAGTGAAGTCCGTTCCTATCCGCGGCGCGTAGTGACCGAGGCCGGCGAGATTGAATTCCGGCTGATGTCGCAGGCTGACGAAGCCGCCGTCCTCGAGTTTGCGCGAAAGCTGCCGGCGCATGATCTGCTGTTCCTGCCGCGCGACATCAGCGAGCCCAAGGTGCTGGCGGCCTGGATCAAGGAGATCGAGCGCGGCGCTATCACGAGCCTCCTGGCGGTGAAGGCGGGCAGGGTAGTGGGGTGCGGGACGCTGGTGCGCGACCCCCTGTCATGGTCGCCGCATGTCGGCGAAATCCGCAACGTCGTTGCGACCGAGGTGCGCGGCCAGGGCGTCGGACGGGCGCTGACGCAGGAAATCTTTGCCCTCGCTTTAGGCGCCGGGCTCGAAAAGCTGGTCGTGCAGATGACGGTCGATCAAACCGGCGCCATCGCGATTTTCGAAGGCCTGGGCTTCAAGGCCGAGGCGCTGTTGCGCGACCATGTCAGGGATAAGGCCGGCAAAAAGCACGATATCGTCGTGCTCGGGCATAATGTGGCGCAGGTCCGGGCCCAGATGGAAGCCTATGGGCTGCCGGGCGCTGTGCAGCCCTGAGGCAGGCCTGCTGCCGGTTTGCGGGCAGATCGCCTAATCGGCAAGCTCATCACGAATTAGTGATATTGCACTGCACCAAAGATATTGCGCTGCACCATTAACTATGGCACAACGATCTCACCCCGGGCCAAACGGACGGGGCGAGCCCATAGCTCAAACCCTGAGGATGGAGAGACCCAAATGACCACCGAGACCCAGACCAATTCCGTACTGAACACCGTCAAGGAAGCTTTCGCCCCCGTCACCGAAGCGTTCAAGAACTTCCAGAACATGGAAGTCCCTGAGGCTGCCCGTGAGTTCGTGAAGAAGACCGCCGGCACCGCCAAGGAGCGCGCCGCTGACCTTCATGCCGGCTCCGAGAAGGTGACCGCCGCGATCGAGACCGCCGTTGCCGGTTCGGTCAGTGAAGCCGCCAAGATCAGCCGCAACATCCAGCAGGCGATCTATTCGGACACCGAAACCTTCTTCGCCGGCATCGACAAGCTGGCGTCCGCCAAGTCGATCAACGAAGCGGTTCAGATCCAGTCCGACCTGCTTCGCGCCAGCGGCGAAACCTTCGTGTCGCGCGCCAAGTCGACCACCGAATATCTCGGCAAGCTCGTCGCCGACGGTGCCAAGACCGCCCAGGACAACTTCTCCAAGGTCTACACCAAGACCGCCTGATTACGGTCAAGCTGACGGCCAATCATTCGAAGGCCCGCTTCATGCGGGCCTTCTTTTTTGGCGAAAACAATCGATGTCCTCATGGTGAGGAGGCGCCCTTGCGCCGTCTCGAACCATGATATGTCATCCTTCGAGACGGCGCTTCGCGCCTCCTCAGGATGAGGAATTTTCCTGTCCCGAAAGCCGCCATGACCACGTCAGGCACATTTTCGTTCGCCACCTCAGCCGACGCCGCGCGTGCGGCTGAGCTGCGGCGCGTCAAGCTGCTGGCCACTTCGGTGCTGGCCGGCACGCTGGCACTGTTCGTGACGGCGAAATTGTTGCTGCCGGCGCATCCGGCATTTGGCTTTGTCGCGGCGTTCGCGGAAGCCGCGACCATTGGCGGCCTCGCCGACTGGTATGCGGTCGTGGCGCTGTTTCGCAGGCCTTTGGGGCTACCGATCCCGCACACGGCGATCATCCAGAGCAACCAACACCGCATTGCCGACAAGCTCGGCGAATTCATCGAAGTGCATTTTCTCGAGGCCGCTCCTATCGATGCCAAATTGCGCCAGATCGATTTTGGCTCCTTTATTGCCGACTGGCTGCGCGACCGCAAACGAAGCGACGATCTTGCCCGCTTCACGCTGCGTCTGTTGCCCGAGGCGGTGTCGGCTACCGAGAACTCGGGGCTGATGACCTTCATTACGCGGCGTATCACCACGCAATTGCAGTCGATTGATCTGGCGCCACTCGCGGCCGGCACGCTGCGTGCGTTCGTGGCCGAGGGCAGGCATCAGGGTCTTCTCGACGACATCCTGCGCGGCGTCCATCAATCGCTGACCCAGCCCGAAACCCTGGCGATGATCCGCGAGAAGATCCGTAGCGAATTGCCGACGCTGTTGAAACTCTATCGCGCCGACAAATTCCTGGTGAACAAGATCATTGCGTCAGCAACTTCGTTCTTCGAAGACGTCCGCAACGATCCGGCGCATCCGTTCCGCGGTGAATTCGATCGCATGGTGTTGTCATTCGTGGACCGGCTCGGCAGCGACCAGAGCTACGTCGATCGCATCGATGGCCTGAAGCGCGATCTGCTGGCGCGTCCCGAACTCGGCGATCTCGCGCGCAACATTTGGTCGAACACGCGGACCTTCATCGAACGCAGCGCCAGCGGCGAAACGCAGATACTCCAGCATTACCTTGCGCGCATGTTCACACAAGCCGGCGAGGCGCTGGCGGGCGATCCCGAACTGCGTTCCGAAATCAACAAGGGTCTGGTCGCGGTGCTCGGCAGTTTCATCGCCGACCAGAAAAGCGGCGTCTCCAGTTTTATCGCCGACCAGGTCAAATCCTGGGACATGGGGCAGTTGATTTCGCTGATCGAAATCAACATCGGCAGGGATCTGCAATACATCCGTTTCAACGGCTCGCTGATCGGCGGACTCGCCGGATTGGCGCTCTATACGGGAGAATATTTGCTGCGATGGCTGTGACTTTTAGATCACTGCGCGTGTTTTAAATGAGGGGACCCATTGTCCCCACAGGCCTCACCAGCTTGAATGATGGAATCAGCGTCTTTACTTGATTCAGAATTGTTGCGTTGCGGAACGATTATCCGGCTTTTGCGTCGTACTATTGATCCATTGGGCCGTCCTCAGAGGCCGGCTTTGAAGAGGAAACACGATGTCCGCTACTGCCCAGACGCTGCGCCCGCCGTCCAGAACCCTGATGTTTCTGGAAGGACGGGCGTTCCATGAACTCGGTGCGTTTCTAGGTGCGTTGCCGCTGCTCAGCCTGGCGCCGAAGGGCGACGGTCATCCCGTGCTGGTGCTGCCCGGGCTGGTCGCGTCCGACACCTCGACGCGCCCGCTGCGCAGCATTTTGAAGAGCCGCGGCTATGCCGTCAGCGGCTGGCGTCAGGGCCGCAACCTCGGCCTGCGCGACGGCGTGCAGCACGCGATGGTCGATCTGGTGCGCGAGCTCAGCGATAACCATGGCCGCAAGATCAGCCTGGTCGGCTGGAGCCTCGGTGGTCTCTATGCGCGCCAGCTCGCCAAGATGATGCCGGATCGGGTGCGCTCGGTGATCACGCTCGGCAGTCCGTTCGCGGGTAACCCGAAGGCGACCAATGCCTGGCGCGTCTATGAGATGGCGAGCGGCCGCCGCGCCGACGAAGAGGATGCTCGGTTCGGTGGATCGCTCTCCGAAACCCCGCCAGTGCCGACCACCGCGATCTTCAGCCGTACCGACGGCATCTGCGCGTGGCAGGGCTGCATGGAAAAGCCGTCGGCGCTGTCGGAGAATATCGAAGTCGAAAGCAGCCATTGCGGCATGGGCCATCACCCCGCGGTGGTCTATGCGGTAGCCGAGCGTCTGGCGCAGCCCGAAGGCCAATGGGCCCCGTTCGACCGCAGCGGCTGGCGCAGCATGGTGTATCCGGATCCGACTCGATAAAGTTGGCGCGGGGCTTCATCCTTCGAGACGTATCGCTTTGCGATGCTCCTCAGGATGAGGTCCTAGAAGATGTTCCCAGGATGAGGTCCGAGAACCCTCATGGTGAGGAGCGCGTCTTCGCGCGTCTCGAACCATGAGGCCCCGACAGACCGACATTGTCGCCGCTCCGCAAATCGCGCTATGCGTTACGGATGGCGCACCCGCTTGCCCGTATCATCGATCAGCTCAAGCGCGAGCCTTCGCGCACCGGGTCCATCGTCATCACCGTGTTCGGCGATGCCATCGTGCCGCGCGGCGGTTCGGTATGGCTCGGCACGCTGCTGGAGTTCTTCGCGACCATCGACATCGACAGCGGTGTGGTGCGCACCGCGATGTCGCGGCTCGCCGCCGACGGCTGGCTCGAGCGCCATAAGGTCGGCCGCAACAGTTTTTACCGGCTGGTCAAGAAGGGACGGCAGACCTTCGATGCCGCCACAAGACACATCTACGATCCACAGCCGTCGGACTGGACCGGACGCTTTGAGCTGCTGCTGATCGGCAAGGCCGAGGATCGCGACGCCGCGCGCGAGGCGTTGAAAAATGCCGGCTTCGGCACGCCCTTGCCGGGCGTGTGGGTTGCGCCCTCTGGCGCTCCGATTCCTGACGAGGCTTCGTCCGCGATCCGGCTCGAAGTTTCCGCCGAGGACGACAGCGGGCGGCGGTTGCTCAGCGAGAGCTGGCCGCTCGATCGCACCGCCGACGCCTATCTGAAATTCATGAAAACCTTCGAACCGTTGCGGGGCTGGATCGGCCGCGGCGAAACGCTTGCGGATATCGATGCCTTCACCGCGCGGATCCTGCTGATCCACCATTACCGCCGCGTGGTGCTGCGCGATCCCTTGCTGCCGACCGCGCTGTTGCCGGCGGATTGGCCGGGCAGGGCCGCCCGCCAACTCTGCGGCGAGATTTATCGCGGGCTACTTCCCGCGTCCGAACAATGGCTTGACCAGAATGCCAGCAGCGAAAAGGGCCCACTGCCGGCGGCCGGCGTGGAACTCGGGCGTCGGTTCGGCGACTAGATTTATGTTACAAAAATAACTTGTATTTCATTTTTTATGTTATATGTTGATCTCGCTTTCCGGGGAGGTCGGCCATGTACACCCAAGCGCTAAATGCGCCCGATACAGAAGACCGTCATATCGAGGACGCCGATCGCGCGGCGCAGTTTCAGGCGCGCATCGATGCCGACGATCGCATCGAGCCGAACGACTGGATGCCGGCGGCCTATCGCAAGACGCTGACGCGGCAGATTTCGCAGCACGCGCATTCCGAAATTGTCGGCATGCTGCCGGAAGGCAACTGGATCACCCGCGCACCTTCGCTGCGCCGCAAGGCGGCGCTGCTCGCCAAGGTGCAGGACGAATGCGGCCACGGGCTCTATCTCTATGCCGCGGCCGAGACGCTCGGCACCTCGCGCGAAGAATTGGTCGACCTGATGCTGTCGGGCAAAGCCAAATATTCCTCGATCTTCAACTACCCGACGCTGACCTGGGCCGATATCGGCGCGATCGGCTGGCTGGTCGATGGCGCGGCGATCATGAATCAGATTCCGCTGTGTCGTTGTTCCTATGGCCCCTATGCCCGCGCGATGATCCGCGTCTGCAAGGAAGAATCCTTCCACCAGCGGCAGGGCTTTGAGATCATGCTGACGCTGGCGCGCGGCACGCCCGAGCAGAAGGCGATGGCGCAGAGCGCGCTCGATCGCTGGTGGTGGCCGGTGCTGATGATGTTCGGGCCCCCAGACAAGGCCAGCCAGCACAGCGACACCTCGACCAAATGGAAAATCAAGCGCTTTTCCAATGACGAGCTGCGACAGAAATTCGTCGATGCCACGGTGCCGCAAGCGCAATATCTCGGGCTTTCGATTCCCGATGCCGGCATGAAGCAGAACGAATCCGGGAATTGGGAATATAGCGCGATCGACTGGAGCGAGTTCAATGCGGTGCTGGCCGGCAACGGCCCGTGTAACCGCGATCGCTTGGCAGCACGTCGCAAGGCGCATGATGAAGGCGCATGGGTGCGCGAAGCCGCGCAGGCCTATGCCGAGAAACGCAAGAGCCGCAAGGCAGCGGCGTAAGCCGCAAGAATTCAGGGAGGCTTGTGATGACCACGCCGAACACGCAATTGTGGGAAGTCTTTATTCGCAGCCGCAACGGCCTCGCGCACAAGCATGTCGGCTCGCTGCACGCGGTCGATACCACGCTGGCGCTGCAGGCCGCGCGCGACATCTACACCCGCCGTGGCGAGGGATTGTCGATCTGGGTGGTGCCCTCGAATGCCATCACCGCTTCCGACCCTTCTGAGAAGGGCATGATGTTCGAGCCCGCGGAATCCAAGATTTATCGTCATCCGACGTTTTACGACGTGCCGGATGAAGTGGGACATATGTGATTTTTGATCCCTCATGGTGAGGAGGCGCGTAGCGCCGTCTCGAACCATGAGGCCCGCGACCCATCCTTCGAGACGCGCAAGGCGCGCTCCTCAGGATGAGGTCTGAGAATGCTGAAGCAGGTTCTTAGATATGGCCATTGCCTCGATCCAGATCTCCGAAACGCCGCTGGTGCTCTACGCGCTGCGCCGGGCCGACGATGCGCTGATTTTGGGGCATCGGCTGTCGGAATGGTGCGGTCACGCACCGATGCTCGAAGAAGACATGGCGCTCGCCAATATCGGCCTCGATCTGCTCGGGCAGGCGCGCGAATTGTATTCGTGTGCCGCTGAGGTCGAAGGCAACGGCAATGACGAGGACAAGTTTGCGTATCTGCGCGACGTGCGGCAGTACCGTAATCTGCTGCTGCTGGAACAGCCGAACGGCGATTTTGCGCGCACCATGGTGCGGCAGTTCTTCTACTCAAGTTTCGCCGATCTCTACTGGCGCGCGATGATGACATCCAAAGACGCGACACTGGCGGCGATCGCGGCGAAATCTGAAAAGGAAAGCGCCTATCATGTCAGGCATTCCTCGGAATGGATGGTCAGGCTCGGCGACGGCACCGCGGAAAGCCACCGCCGTGCGCAAAGCGCGATCGACGATCTCTGGGCCTATACCGGCGAGATGTTCGAAGTTGACGACAGCGAGCTCGCCTTGATCGAGACCGGTGTCGCGATCGATCCCGCGACATTGCATTCGCACTGGCTCAAGACGATCTCGGATGTCGTGGACGAGGCGACATTGAGCCGGCCTACAAGCGACTGGATGCAGCAGGGCGGCCGCAACGGCCGGCACAGCGAACATCTCGGCCATCTCCTGAGCGAGTTGCAATCGATGCAGCGGACATTCCCGGGGGCAACATGGTAACCGCCTTGCTCGACGATGCCGCGTTACGGCAGCAGGCTTGGGATATCGCGGCCGGTGTGGTCGATCCCGAGATTCCCGTGCTGACCATCGCCGATCTCGGCGTACTGCGTGATGTGGCGGTGACCGACGGCCGCGTCGAGGTCGCGATCACGCCGACCTATTCCGGTTGTCCCGCGATGAACATGATCCAGCTCGAGATCGAGCTGGCGCTGGAGCGCGAGGGTTTTTGCAATTCAAAAGTTCGCACCGTGCTGTCGCCGGCCTGGACCACCGACTGGATGAGCGAGGAGGGCCGCCGCAAGCTGCGGGACTATGGCATCGCGCCGCCGCAGGCAGGCAGTTCCCGCCGCGCGCTGTTCGGCGTGCAGGAAGTCGCGTGCCCGCAATGCAGCTCTGCCAATACCGAAGTGCTTTCCGAATTCGGCTCGACCTCCTGCAAGGCGCTGTGGCGCTGCAAGAGCTGCCGTGAACCCTTTGATTATTTCAGATGTCATTAACCATGTCGTCTTCAATCCCGCGTTTTCACCGTCTGGCCGTCAACGACCTGCGCCGCGAGTCTTCTGACGCGGTGTCGCTGACCTTTGCGATTCCAGGCGAGCTTGCCGACGATTATCGCTTCGCCCCCGGGCAATATCTAACGCTGCGCACGATGATGGACGGCGAGGAAGTGCGCCGTTCCTATTCGATCTGCTCCGGCCCCGATGATGGCGAACTGCGTATCGCCGTGAAGAGGGTCGATGGCGGCGCGTTTTCGAGTTGGGCCGCCGATGAGCTGAAAGACGGCGACGAACTCGACGTCATGACGCCGACCGGCCGTTTCGGGATCGCACATGCGCCCGGTGAGGCGCGGGTCTATGTCGGTTTTGCCGCCGGCTCCGGCATCACGCCGATCCTGTCGATCGTGAAGGGCGTACTCGCGCGCGAACCGGATAGTCGCTTTTTTCTGTTCTACGGCAACCGATCGACGGGCGGCATGCTGTTTCGCGAGGCGCTGGAAGAGCTCAAGGACCGCTTCATGCAGCGGTTCTCGGTGTTCCACGTGATCTCGGGCGAGGAGCAGGACATTCCGATCCTGCACGGCCGGCTCGACGGCGAAAAAGTGCGGGTGCTGCTGCGCTCGCTGGTGCCGGCCGCAACCATCGATCATGTCTTCATCTGCGGCCCCACCGGGATGAGCGAGGATATCGAGGCGACCTGCCGCGACATCGGCATTGCCGCCGATCGCATTCACGTCGAACGTTTTGTCTCGGGGCTCGGCGGCAAGCCGCGCCCGAAGGCCGTGATCGCGCAGAGCGCGCCGCCGAAGGCGATCGCGTCGTTGATCATCGACGGCAAACGCCGCGACGTACCGGTCGCCGAAGGCGAGGCTATTCTCGACGCGGCATTGCGGGCCGGCATGGATTTGCCGTTCGCCTGCAGGGGCGGCATGTGTTCGACCTGCCGCGCCAAGCTGGTCGAGGGTGAGGCGCCGATGGAATTGAATTATTCGCTGGAGCCGTGGGAGCTCAAGGCGGGATTTATTCTGACCTGCCAGGCGCGGCCGGCTTCTGAGCGGGTCGTGGTGGATTACGACCATGTTTAGAGAGGTGGCGCGTCGTTGATACTGTCAACGCGCCGCCTCAAGACTGACGAAACCAAAAGAAGCTTGTTTCAACAAGTGCGACGACAACAGGGAGACCGCCGTGAACAAGGCCACGCCTACGCCCGATGATATCGCGCGCGCTTGTGCGCAGGCGATGTGGCAAGAGGACGATGCCAGCCGCGGGCTCGGCATGGAGCTTGTCGAGGTCAAGTCTGGCCTCGCCACGCTGGCCATGACGATCAAACCGCATATGGTCAACGGCCAGCGCATCGCCCATGGCGGCTTCATTTTTACGCTGGCGGATTCGGCCTTCGCATTTGCCTGCAATTCCCATAACGAACGCGTGGTCGCCGCGCAGGGCAACATCACTTTTATCAAGCCGGGTAAACTCGGTGATCGGCTGGTCGCGACCGCGCACGAAGTCTCGCGCAGCGGACGGTCCGGGATTTACGATGTGAGCGTCGCTTCGGCGGATGGCACGGTTATCGCTGAATTTCGCGGCCATTCGCGCGTGATACCCGGAACATGGCTGCCGGAGACCGATACCAAACTATCATAATTGATCAGGGAAACGCGCGATGTCTTCGACAAGGATTGGGCAAAGCGGCTACCGCGCCGAGATGGATGACGCCGAGCGCGCCTCGCGCGATGAGGTCATCGCGCTGCAAACGAAGCGCATGGCGCGGTCGCTGGCGCATGCCTACGGCAATGTCGGGCACTACAAGCAGGCGTTCGACAGAGCCGGCGTGCGCCCGTCGGATTTCCGGCAGCTATCTGATCTCGCCAAATTTCCCTTCACCGTCAAAACCGATCTGCGCGACAATTATCCTTTCAACATGTTCGCGGTTCCCCGCGAGAAGCTGGTGCGTGTTCACGCGTCCTCGGGCACGACCGGCAAGCCGATCGTGGTCGGCTATACAAGGGCGGATATCGACATGTGGTCGGAGGTGATGGCGCGCTCGATCCGCGCCGCGGGCGGCCGCAGCGGCATGATCATGCACAACGCCTATGGCTATGGTCTGTTCACGGGCGGTCTCGGCGCGCATTACGGCGCCGAGCGGCTGGGCTGTACCGTGGTGCCGGTCTCCGGCGGCATGACCGAGCGGCAGGTGCAGCTGATCAACGATTTCAAACCTGATATCATCACGGTGACGCCGAGCTACATGCTGGCGATCCTCGACGAGTTCAAGCGCCAGAAGATTGATCCGCGCAAATCGTCCCTGAAACTCGGCATCTTCGGCGCCGAGCCCTGGACCAATGCGATGCGCGCCGAGATCGAGCAGGCGTTCGACATGGACGCGACCGATATTTATGGCCTGTCGGAGGTGATCGGACCGGGCGTCGCGCAGGAATGCGTTGAGACCAAGGATGGCCTGCATGTCTGGGAGGATCATTTCTATCCCGAGATCATCGATCCCGAGACCGGCGCGGTGCTGCCCGACGGCGAAAAGGGCGAACTGGTTTTCACCTCGCTGACCAAAGAAGCTTTCCCGATCATCCGTTATCGCACCCGCGACCTGACGCGGCTGTTGCCCGGCACGGCGCGGCCGGGAATGCGGCGGATGGAGAAGGTCACCGGCCGGTCCGACGACATGATCATCCTGCGCGGTGTCAACGTGTTCCCGACCCAGATCGAGGAGGCTTTGCTCGCGACCGAGTGGTGCGGCGGTCATTTCATCATCGAACTGACGCGCGAGGGACGGATGGACCAGATGGCGGTGCTGGCCGAATCTCGTCCCGAACATTGGGACGGCAGCGGGCTTCTGGTCCATGCCGAGAAGGTTTCGGCCTTTATCAAGAATACCATCGGGATATCGGCCCGGGTCGGGATTGTCGCGCCGGACACGCTGGAACGGTCATTGGGCAAGGCGAAGCGTGTTTACGACAAGCGGCCAAAAGGGTAACTGCTGTTTCTCGCGACACGAGAAACTGGAAATCACCGTAATGCCGTCTGCCCAAAATGCCCCATCCGTCACTGCCGAGACGAAAAGCGTGCGCCTGCTTGCCAAGGCCGCCGATGCCGCCTCAATGGCTCCCGTGGTCGAGCGTCGCGCGCTGTCGCGGGCCGCGAATGAGGTGCTGATCGAAGTCAAGGCGGCGGCGGTGAATCCGTCCGACATAAAGGCCGCGACCGGCCTGATGCCCTACGCGGTGTTTCCGCGCACCTCCGGCCGCGACTACGCCGGAGTGGTGATTGACGGTCCGGCCGGCACCATCGGCCGCGAGGTGTTCGGCTCGTCGGGCGATCTCGGGATTAGGCGTGACGGCACCCATGCCACGCATCTGGCGGTCGAAGCCGAGGCGGTGGTGGAGAAGCCCAAAAATCTTTCCTGGGAAGAGGCCGCCGGGATCGGCGTTCCCTTTGTCACCGCGATGGAAGGCTTTCGCCGCGCTGGGATACCGAAACAAGGCGAGACCGTGCTGGTGATGGGGGTCAACGGCAAGGTCGGCCAGGCCGCGACGCAAATCGCGACTTGGCACGGCGCGCGCGTGATCGGTGTGGTGCGCCGGGATGAGCCCTACGAAGGGCATACCAATTCCAGCGTCGAGGTGGTCGATGCCTCGGCGACCGATCTTGCGCCGCGCGTGCGCGAACTCACCGACGGCAAGGGCGCCGACATCGTGTTCAATACGGTCGGCGATCCCTATTTTCAGGCAGCGCACAAAGCGCTGGCCCTGCGGGGCCGCCAGATCCTGATCTCGGCGATCGATCCGATCGTGCAGTTCAATATTCTGGAATTCTATCGCGGCCAGCACACTTATGTCGGCATCGACTCACTTGGTCTGTCGTCGATTGCGACCGGCGCAGTGCTGCGCGAACTCGGGCCCGGTTTTGCCAGCGGCCATCTCAAGACTTTTCCGATCAGGCCGACCGCGATTTATTCTCTGGAAGATGCCAAGGCCGCGTTCGTCGCCGTCGCCGGTTCATCGCGCGATCGGGTGATCCTGCGGCCGTGATTTTTGTTCCGTCATTGCGAGCCAACGGGTCGGCGCAAAACGCCGCCCGATGATAAACTCAGCGAAGCAATCCATAGCTCAAGAAAACGAAAGAATGGATTGCTTCGTCGCTCCGCTCCTCGCAATGACGAGGTGCTGTTTTTTGAAATAGGCAATCCATGGATTCAGGCACCACCATCGTCGTTTATGCCGGCCTCGCGATTGGCCTCGTTTATGGCACGGTGGGGCTATTGAGCGGGTTTTGCCTGATGAGCAGCCTGCGCGGCTGGTGGGCGCAGGGCGACAGCCGCCTGGTTCGCAGCTATGCGCTGGCGCTGGCTGTGGCGATTGTCGCGACGCAATTGCTGGCGGGCATTGGCATGGTCGATCTCGCCAAATCGATCTATCTGCAACGGTCGTTCTCGGCGCCGCTGATGTTCTTTGGCGGGCTTTTATTCGGCTACGGCATGGTGCTGTCGAATGGTTGCGGCTCGCGCGCGCTGGTGCTGCTGGGTCGCGGCAATCTGCGCTCGCTGGTGGTGGTGATCGTGCTCGGCATCGCCGCGCAGATGTCCCTCAAAGGCCTGGTCGCGCCGGCGCGGGTCGTGCTGCTGCAGGCGTCGCAGGCCACGCCCGCGATCATTTCGCTGCCGGCGCTGGTGTCGGCCCTTGGCGTCAGCGAGACCTTTGCGCGCACGCTGGTCGCTGCGGTGCTGTCGGGCGCGCTGATCATTTTTGCGTTCGCACATGCGCCGTTCCAGCGCGCCTGGGGGCAGATCGCGGCCGGAATCATTGTCGGACTTTTGGTCGCGGCCGGATGGTTTGCGACCGGTTATCTCGGCGCCGACGATTTCAATCCTGTCCCAGTCACCTCGCTCACCTTCATTTCGCCGATCGCGGATGCGCTGCAATACGCAATGTTGTCGACCGGGCTGACGCTGAATTTCGGCATCACGCTGGTGGCCGGTGTCTTCCTGGGAAGCCTGGTGACCGCGCTGGTTACGCGCCGCTTTCATTGGGAGGGTTACACCTCACCGCGCCATATGCTGCGCTCGATCGGCGGCGCGGCGCTGATGGGAGCGGGTGGCGCGATGGCCTATGGCTGCTCGGTCGGGCAGGGGCTGACCGGGATCTCGACGCTGGCGCTGGCGTCGTTCGTCGCGGTCGCGGGGATCTTGCTGGGATCGGCGGCTGGATTGCGCGGCGTATTGCGCGTACAGCCGTTGGCGAGTGCGTGAAACAGGCGGTCAGGTCTGCTGGTGTGAAGTCGCAAGCCGCATCACATCGAGATAGCCCGGCCGCACTTCCATCCGCTTGATAAAACCTTTCTCGATCAGCAGGCGGTGCGCTTCGGGCAACCGATAGCACGGCAAATACATAAAGAGATGATGCTCGGCGTGATAGTTCACCCAATAGGGCGCGATCAACAGCCGCTCGATCGGATTGGCGCGGGTGGTGCGGGCGTGGCTGAACGGGTCTTCGTCCGTTGAAGTGCAAGCGTGTTCGGCGATGTTGCGGATGCGCGTCACCAGCGACAGCCAGGTCGTCATCGCCAATATCCAGACGCCCCAATACCAGATGCCCGCGCCGGCCAGCCAGAACAGGCCGAACAGCAAGGCGTTCACGCCGAGAAAACGCGCCATCTTGTCGGCGCCGCCCGACACGAAGCTCTCATGCGATACCTCATTGTCAGCAGTTGCGCGCCGGAACAACGACAGGAACAGCGGCAGGCGTTGCCTGACAAAGGTCTGCCCGGTCAGATCGCGGATCGCCTTGCGGGTATAGCTCTCTTTGGTGATCGGAAACGGCGCCGAGAGCGACAGGTCCGGATCTTCCGGCTGCTGCGTGAATTTGTGATGCTGTAAATGATACGACCGGTAGCTGGCGAGATCGGCCCCAACCGGCACCGCGCACAGCCATTGGCCGATCCATTCATTGACAGCCTTGTTGCCGTGAAGCCCGCCATGTGCGGCTTCATGCATCAGGATCGCCAGTCCGAGCTGGCGCGTGCCGACTACCATCACCGCGATCAGCCATGTCAGCGGATTGGGCCACAACGTGACCAGCGCGAGCGCGGCCGCGATGGTGCCCCAGGCGTGCGCGACCAGCCACAGGCCGCGCAGCGAACTGCGCGACGTCAGCCGGCGCCATTCGTCGGCCGAAAAAACCGTCTTGGGATCGACGCGTGCCACGGCCGGCATGGGCGGTTCCTCTGGCGAATTTTCTATTCGTGGCTTCATCCTTCGAGACGCCGCTTCGCGGCTCCTCAGGATGAGGTCCAAGATTCTTGAACCCAGAACCCTTATGGTGAGGAGCGCGACGGAGTTTATCATCGGGCCGCGCTTCGCGCGGACCCGTTGGCGCGTCTCGAACCATGAGGCCCGCATCTTTCATGATTCCGAAGGCTTTATAAAGCGAATGATACGCCAGCTTGAGTGTTCGTCAATCGGCTGCCTTGGTCACGATGCGGATCTCCGAGGTCAGGGTGCGGTGCACCGGGCACTTGTCGGCGATCTCCATCAGCCTCTTGCGCTGTTCGGCGTCGAGCGCGCCTTCCATGGCGATGACGCGGTCGATCTGGTCAAGCATGCCGACCTTGGTCTCGCACTCGGCGCAGTCTTCGGCGTGGATCTTTTGATGTCTCAGCGTCACCGTGATGCGCTCCAGCGGCAGCGACTTGCGGTCGGCATACAGGCGCATGGTCATCGAGGTGCAGGCGCCGAGGCTGGCCAGCAGAAAATCATAGGGTCCGGGCCCGCTGTCTTCGCCGCCGACGGAAATCGGCTCGTCCGCGAGCAGGCGATGCGGCCCGGTGGAGATGATCTGCTGGAGCTTGCTGTTGCGAGTTTCGCGAACCACGACCTGGCGCGGCCCTTCATCTGTAACGGCTTCCCGTTCCGGCGCGGCTGGCGTGAGATAGCGCGTGGCCCATGCGGCGATGACGTCGGCGACATAGGCGGCGTCGTCCTTTTTTGTGAGCAGATGATCCGCGCCCGCCAGCGACACAAAACTCTTGGGGTGCTTGGCGGTGACGAAAATGCGGGTCGCATTGTCGATGCCGACCGTATCGTCGGTCGGCGCGTGCATCACCAGCAATGCCTTGTGCAGCTTGGCGACATGCTCCATCAGGCCGTGCTCGGCGATATCGTCGAGAAATTCGCGCTTGATGCGGAACGGACGGCCCGCGAGCGAGACTTCGCTCTCGCCGTGCTTGCGGATGTGTTCGATGCTGTCGGCAAACATTCCGGTGACATGGGCGGGATCGGAGGGCGCGGCGATTGTGACGACCGCCTTGGCGTCCGGGATTTGACCGGCAGCCGCCAGAATGGCCGCGCCGCCAAGGCTGTGGCCGATCAGAATCGCAGGCGCCTGACGGGTTTCGCGCAGATGATCGGCGGCCCGCACCAGGTCGGCGACGTTCGAGGTGAATGTCGAGTTGGCAAAATCGCCTTCGCTGGAGCCGAGCCCCGTAAAGTCGAACCGCAGCACTGCGATGTCCTTGGCCGCCAGCGCCAGTGCGATCCGCCTGGCCGCCAGAACATCCTTGCCGCAGGTGAAGCAATGCGCAAACAGCGCATAGGCCGTCGGCTCGCGCTCGGGCAGATCGAGCGCGGCGGCCAGTTGCTGGCCTTCCGAGCCGGTGAATTGGAAACGTTCAGTCGGCACGTTGGGTCTCCTTGATTCAGATTTTTTCGCGTCAGTCCCCGGAATAACGCTGCTCGGTCCAGGGATCGCCGCGGTTGTGATAGCCGCGAAATTCCCAATAGCCCGGCGCATCCTGCTCCCGGAATTCAATACTCTGCAGCCACTTCGCGCTTTTCCAGAAATAGAGATGCGGCACGACCAGCCGCACCGGGCCGCCATGTTCCTGCTCCAGCGGCGCGCCCGACCAGTTGTGTACGAGCAGGGCGTCTTCGGCGGCAAAATCTTCCAGCCTCAGATTGGTGGTGTAGCCGTCATGGGAGTGCAACACGACGTGTCGCGCTTCTTCACGTGGCTGGCAGGCCATCAGAAGGTCGCGGGTTGCCAATCCCTCCCACTGATTGTCGTAACGCGACCAGGTGGTCACGCAATGGATGTCCGAGATGAACCTGGTCTGCGGCTGCGCAGTGAACTGTGCAAAATCCCAGAAGATCGGATGTTCAACCGCGCCGTAAACGTCGAGCCGCCAGCGCTCGCGCGTAATCCGCGGCGCAACGCCGAGGTCGAGGACGGGCCAGTCCTTGGTCAGGTGCTGGCCCGGCGGCAGGCGCTGCTGTTCGGGACGCGCGGTCTTTCCGGTGAGGAAGCGGCCTTCACGCGCCCAGCGTTCCTTGGCTCGCGTGAGCTTGGATGTCGAGGGCTGGTCGCTTTCGTCGGCCATATTGTATGCCCGTGTTGCCGTGGCGATGCGTCGCTATTCGTGACGATGCATCGCCAATTCATGCTTGGTGTCGCGCATCGTCGCGTAGATCAGCAGCGACAGAAAGATCATGCCGCTGAGATAGTAATAGAACCAGTCTTCGTGGCCGAGACTCTTGAAATAGAGCGCGACCGCCGGCGCGGTGCCGCCGAAGACCGACACCGTGATGGCGTAGGGTAGGCCGACGCCGAGCGCGCGGATATTGGTCGGAAACAATTCGGCCTTCACGATTGCGTTAATCGAGGTGTAACCGGCCACGAATATCCATGCCGCGCAGATCAGCAGGAACGCGACGAATGGCGATTTGGTCTCCTTCAATGCGGTCAGGATCGGGATCGTCGCCAGGGTGCCGACGACGCCGAAAAAGATCAGCAGCGGCTTGCGGCCGATCCGGTCGGACAATGCGCCATAAATCGGCTGCAGCAGCGTGGCGAATATCAGCGTGCCGAAAATGACAAACGTGGTCTCGTCGGCGGTAAGGCCGACCGACAGTTTGACGAAGGTCTGCATATAGGTCGTGAAAGTGTAGAACGCGGCGGTGCCGCCGGCGGTGAGGCCGACCACCAGCAACAGCTCGCGGGGATATTTCAGCAGAGCGGTGATCGAGCCGGTCGGCTTGGCGAGTTTCTTCGCCTCCACGAACGCGTCGGTCTCGTGCAGATTGCGCCGCATCACCGCGGCGAAGATCGCCAGTACCGCGCCGATCACGAACGGGATCCGCCAACCCCAAGCCTGCAATTCCTGCTGGGTCAGAAACACCTTTTGCAGCAACAGCAAGACAATGATGGCGGTGAGCTGACCGCCGATCAGGGTGACGTATTGGAAGCTGGAGTAGAAGCCGCGGTGCTTGGCGTCAGCGACTTCGCTGAGATAGGTCGCGCTGGCGCCGTATTCGCCGCCGAGGCTCAGGCCCTCGATCACGCGCGCGAGCGCCAGGATCGCCGGCGCGGCGATGCCGATCGAGGCATAGGTCGGCGTCACCGCAATGATCAGCGAGCCGAAGCACATGCAGACCACCGACAGCGTCAGCGAAAGCCGCCGGCCGTAACGGTCGGCGATATAGCCGAACAGCCAGCCGCCGAGCGGTCGCATCAGGAAGGTCGCGGCGAACAGCACGGCGGCGTTGAGCTGCTGCACCACCGGATCGCTGTTGGGAAAGAAGGCCGGCGCGAAATACAGCGCAAACGCCGTATAGGCGTAGAAATCATACCATTCGACCAGATTGCCGATTGAGCCGATGAAGATCGCCTTGATCCGGCGTTCCGCGTCATGGATGTCGAGGCGGTCGTCAGCGGCCGGGTTTGCCGGGTTTAAAGCATGATCTGTCACGGTGGTTTCCTCGGATTTTGTGTTTGTATAGGCTTGGGTCGTCTGGTTATTTTTGCAAATTAGCCTGGTGTAAATGGACCGAAGGGATAAGGCGTCCATTGCGATTTGCAGCGGACCTATCCCTGACATTTATCCTGGTCGATGTGTATTTTCGGCTTTGCTGGCATTTGAGCGTTCCCCCGGTCGTTGCGCTTGTGGCCGCGCATTTGGCTCCCCGGGGCAATTATAGCGGGACGCGTATTATTCACCAGCGCCGAACCGCGCTTTTCGCGGTAGATGCGGTGTCTGGCTACTTGTATGGCCTGGGCTCGATTCGGGGGTCCATCGACGTCATGCCGCGCAGGCCGAGAATATCCTCCAATACGTTGGCGCCGGCGAGGAGCTGCGCCTCGCCGCGCGGCGGCGCGACCACCTGCAATCCGACCGGCAGGCCCGACGCGGTGAAGCCGCATGGCAACGACATCGCCGGGCAACAGACCAGCGTGATGGCGTAGACGATGCCGAGCCACTCGACATAATTGTCGAATTTTGTACCTGCGCATTCGGCGACATAGCGGTCTGCGATCGGAAACGGCGGGACAATGGTCGCGGGCGTCAGCAGCAAATCATATGTTTTGAAGAATTCCAGCGTGCGCGCGCTCATCGCGACCCGCTGCGCCTCGGCGCGCTCAAGCTGCTCGACGGTCAGCTTGAGGCCTTCCTCGATGTTCCAAATCACTTCCGGCTTCAACTGATCGCGCTTGGTACGCAACAGCGCCGCCTTGGTGATGGCAAAATCGAAGGCGCGCAGCACATGAAAACATTCATGTGCCTCGCGAAGATCAGGATGCGCTTCCTCGACAATCACTCCGGCCTCGGCGAAACGCGCAGCTGCTTTCCGGGTGATCGCGGCGACTTCGGGATCGACAGGGGTGATGCCCAGATCAGGCGAATAAGCGATGCGTTTTGGCTTGTTGCCGGAGCGCGCGGCTGACAGGAACGATATTGGCAGCACAGGCAGCGACAACGGATCGGCCGGGTGTTCGCCGCTCATCGCGTCCAGCAGCAGCGCCAGATCCTCGACATTGCGCGCCATGGGGCCGTGGACCGTCAGATTGCGATCAATCTTCGCGGCCGGGCTATGCGCGACGCGACCGATGCTGGGCCGCATGCCGACGACGCCGCAGAAGCTGGCGGGATTGCGCAGCGAGCCGCCCATGTCGGTGCCATGGGCGAGCCAGGCCATCCCGGTGGCCAGCGCCACGGCGGCGCCGCCCGAAGAGCCGGCCGCGGAGCGCGACAGGTCCCAGGGGTTCAATGTCGCACCGAAGACCTCGTTAAAGGTGTTGGCGCCGGCACCGAATTCCGGCGTGTTGGATTTCGCGTAAATCAGCCCGCCATGATGTTCGAGCTGTTCGACCACAATATCGGAACGCGCGGGAACATTGTCTTTATAAATCGGCGAGCCCTGTGTGGTCAGCACGCCCTCGACATTGGTGAGGTCCTTGATCGGGATCGGCATGCCGGCCAGCAGGCCGCGATTGCCGATGGGCTTTTTCATCAAGGCCTTGGCGCGATCCCGGGCTCGATCGAAACACAGAATCGGCAAGGCGTTGACCTTGCCGTCAACCTCGGCGATTCGCTGCTCCAGCACGTCCAACAAATCAAGTGGGGAGACCTCGCCGGCATTAAGTTTATCGATGACGGCGCATGCTGTCGCATGCACTAGCTTTTGATCGGATGCCACTTACATCTCCCCGGGGGCCGCTTGGGATAGCGGATTATGTAGCCCTGTAAATCATTTTCCGACAAAGTGAAATGCAGCAAGGATGGGGAGATTTTAGGATGAGCACGCCGTTCGATGCGCCCGACTGGCGCGGAATGAGCCAGAAGGATCGGGACGACGGCCTTAACAACGGCGCGGCTGTCGCCGGCAGTGGCGAGATCGTCGCCGAATGGGACCGGCGTTCAACCGACATGCGCGCGCGGCATCCCGCGCATCTTGATTTGCGATATGGCCCGCGCGAGCGCAATCGCATAGACTTCTTCAAGTCCGCCGAGAAAGCCCCGACGCTCGTGTTTATTCACGGCGGCTACTGGCAGATGCGCGCCAAGGAAAACTTCTCGTTGTTTGCCGGCGGTCCGATGATGTTCGGCATCAACGTCGCGATGATCGGCTACACGCTGGCGCCTGAGACGACGCTTGATCAGATCGTTGCCGAGATTCATGCGGGGATCGATTTTCTGGCCGCAGAATTGCCCGCGCTCGGCGGCGACCCGAACCGTATGGCAGTTTGTGGATGGTCGGCCGGCGGTCATCTCACGGCGATGGCGCTGTCGAATCCGAACATCAGGGGTGGCGTCGCGATCAGCGGCATCTATGATCTTGAGCCGATCCGCCACAGTTATCTTAACGTCAAATTGAATCTCGACGAGCTGATGTCCCGCCGCAACTCGCCGACGGCGCACGCGGCAGGCCCGATGAAGCCGCTGGCGCTGGTGGTCGGCGGCGGCGAACTGCCGTTGCTGCGCAAGCAGACCGCCGATTTCGCCGGTCATCGCGCCAAATACGGCCTGCCGGTCAGCTACGAAGAGATTCCGGGCGCCGACCATTTCAGCGTGATGGACGAGTTGGCGGCACCGACCGGCCGGATCACCGCGCTGATCCGGCAGTTGTTTGAGCGGAAGGCAAGCTGCTGACCTCATCCCGAGGAGGCCGCGACGCGGCCGTCTCGAAGGATGGACACACAGATGGACTCGCGGCCATCCTTCGAGACGCGCGCAAAAGCGCGCTCCTCAGGATGAGGGGCGTGGCGTAGCCTTCTCGCCTAACCCCAACCCGCGCTGATGCCGCCATCGACCGTGTAGATCACGCCCGACGTGTAACCCGAGCGGTCGGAGGCAAGGAACGCCATCAGGTCGCCGATCTCGCGGGCATGCGCGGGACGGCCGAGGGGAAGGCCCTTCTGGAATTCCTTGTAGCGGTTCTCGTCGCCGAATTGATTCTTGGCGCGGGTTTTCAGCAGCGTGATGTGACGGTCGGTGCCGACAGGGCCGGGATTGATGCCGACCACGCGGATGTTGTCGGCAAGGCTTTTGCCGCCGAGCGCGCGGGTGAACGCCATCAGCGCCGCATTGCCGGTGCTGCCGCAGATATAATTGGCGTCGAATTTTTCACCGGCGACGCCGATATCGTTGACGATCACGCCGTGGCCGCGCGTTTTCATCTGCGCATAGATCGCGCGGGTGATGTTGATATAGCCGAATACCTTGAGCTCCCAGGCGTGGCGCCATGTCGCCTCGTCGATCTTGTCGACCGAACCGCCGGGAATATCGCCGGCATTGTTCACCAGAATATCGATGTCGGCAGCGTCCTTCACCAGCCTGGCGATATCCGCAGGGTTGCGCAGATCGACGACATGCGCGGTGGCGTCAATTTGATGGGCGCCGCGCAGGCGTTCCGCCAGCGCCTTTAATTGCTCGCCGTTGCGGGCCGCCAGCATCAGATGACAGCCTTCTTCGGCAAAGGCTTCGGCCGCAGCCGCGCCAATACCCTTTGATGCGCCGGTGATCAGGACGCGTTTGCCGCGTAAATGAAGATCCATGGGATTACTCTTTCGAAGGGAGATGTCGGGGAGAGGTAAAATTTAGACCGGGGTGGGGCAGACGGATTAAAACTGTTAGGCCGCCGTCCCGGAGACGGTCAACATTGCACTGCAACGTTGCACCTTGACGAAGTTTGGTCCATTGCAATCCGATCACGAAATTGGCGGTCTTAGGGCTCCAGGCGCCACAAGGAAACTCTCGATGAGCAACGAAAAAAAGCAGTACCGGATTGCGGTCATTCCCGGCGACGGGATCGGCAAGGAAGTGGTTCCGGAAGGGCTGCGGGTCCTGGAGGCGGCGGCGAAAAAGCACGGCGTCAGCATACATTTCGATCATTTCGACTTCGCGTCCTGGGATTATTACGAAAAGCACGGCGAGATGATGCCGGAGGACTGGAAGGCGCAAATCGGCAAGCACGACGCGATTTATTTCGGCGCGGTCGGCTGGCCTGCCAAAATTCCCGATCACATTTCGTTGTGGGGTTCGCTGATCAAGTTCCGGCGCGAGTTCGACCAGTACGTCAATCTCCGCCCGGTGCGGCTGATGCCCGGCGTGCCGTCGCCGCTGGCCAACCGTAAACCCGGCGACATCGATTTTTGGGTGGTGCGGGAAAACACGGAGGGCGAATATTCTTCCGTCGGCGGCCGCATGTTCCCGGATACCGACCGTGAATTCGTCACCCAGCAGACCGTGATGACGCGCATCGGCGTCGATCGGATTCTCAAATTCGCGTTCGACCTCGCGCAATCCCGGCCCAAGAAGCATCTGACGTCGGCGACGAAATCCAACGGCATTTCGATCACGATGCCGTACTGGGACGAGCGCGTCGAGGCGATGGCCAAGCACTATCCCAAGGTGAAATGGGACAAGTATCATATCGATATTCTGACCGCGAATTTCGTGCTGCATCCGGACTGGTTCGATGTCGTGGTCGGCTCGAACCTGTTCGGCGATATTCTCTCGGATCTCGGCCCGGCCTGCACCGGCACCATCGGCATTGCGCCGTCGGGCAATATCAATCCGGAAGGCAATTTCCCCTCGGTGTTCGAGCCGGTGCATGGCTCAGCCCCCGATATCGCAGGGCAGGGCATCGCCAATCCGATCGGCATGATCTGGTCGGGCGCGATGATGCTGGAGCATCTCGGCCAGAAGGAAGCCGCTGCCTCCATCGTCGCGGCGATCGAGCGCACGCTCGGCGAACGCACATTGCGCACGAAGGATCTCGGCGGCAATGCCGACAC
>CAWBPE010000030.1:0-64965 GCA_963790595.1 uncultured Alphaproteobacteria bacterium
CCGATATCAGCGGCTTCATGAAGTACGCGTCATTGGCTGGATAGATGTCGGTACGCAGTCCGTGCGATGTCAATTCGTCCGACACCACAGGCCCGACCGAGGCGATCGGCGTGCGTTCCAAGCCTTCACGCAGACGCGCCTCACAACCACGCTTCTGCGCGACCTCAAGCAGGCGGCGGACCTGGCCGGAACTCGTCAACGCAATTGCGTCGATGCGGCCGTTGGCCATCTCGTCGATCGCGGTGACGATATTGGTGTCGGCGGCCTGTGCATCGTAGACGTAGGGCAATACCGGATCGAGCTTCGCGCCCAGCGCCGTGATCGCGCCGGTCAGCGTGCTGTGATCCTTGTCGGGATAAAGCTGCAGGCCGACGCGATGTCCTTTGATATCGACGCGTGACAGCATCTCGGCGATGCCCTCGGAAGTTGGCTTCTCGGTCGTGACCTGCGGCTCCAGCCCGATTTCGCGCAGCGCCCGGCCGGGCTTCGGTCCGCGCGCGAATTTTCGGGACTTCGCGACGGCGGCGATGAAATCTGCCTCGACATCCATCCGCCGCGCTACCTTAAGCAGTCGCCGCAACCCTTCGCCGGTCATCAGCACCAGATCGTCGAAGGGGTTATCGATGAACCGGCGGATCCAGGCCTCGATCGGCTTGGGATCTGGCGCGTCGTGGATGGTGAACATCGGACATTGCAGCACATTGGCGCCCTGTTCGCTGAGCAGGCGGGAAAATTGCGCTTCCTCGCGCGTTTCCAGGATCAGGATGCGATAGCCGTTCAGTCTCTCTGCCACGATCTCGCAGCCATAATGTTACAGCTAAAGTCCCGTGCTAACGCCGATTGCTCGCTGTTTGTTCATCATGATCTTATCGCCGGGATTGGCGCAAGGCGGCCCTGGATGATAGAGCAGGGCGCAGATCAGCGTTCCCCTTCATCGCTCAAAATGTAGCCAAGCCCGCGCCATGCCCGACCATCACTTCGTGTTGACGTTATCCTGTCCGGATCGCCCCGGCATCGTGTCCCAGGTGTCGACGTTCCTGGCCCATAACGGGCAGAACATCCTCGACGCCCAGCAGTTCAACGATGTCGAGACCGGTCACTTTTTCATGCGGGTGGTGTTCAATGCCGCCGATCTCGCGGTCAATTTGAGTTCGCTGCAGACCGGGTTTACCGCGACCGCCGACCGTTTTGGGATGGACTGGCAGATGCGCGACCGCGCCAGCCAGCGCCGGGTGATGCTGCTGGTCTCGAAATCAGATCATTGCCTCGCCGATATTCTCTATCGCTGGCGAACCGGCGAACTTGAGATGATCCCGATGGCGATCGTTTCCAATCATCCGCGCGAGACCTATAGCAATCTCGATTTCGGCGACATTCCCTTTCACTATCTGCCGGTCACGAAAGAGACCAAGCAGGAACAGGAAACCGCGATCTGGGATCTCGTCGGGCAGACCAAAACCGATCTCGTGGTGTTGGCGCGCTACATGCAGATCCTGTCGGACGAGATGACGGCGAAGCTTTCCGGCCGCTGCATCAACATCCATCATTCGTTCCTGCCGGGCTTCAAGGGCGCGCGGCCCTACCATCAGGCGCATGAGCGCGGCGTCAAACTGATCGGCGCCACCGCGCATTACGTCACCAGCGCGCTCGATGAAGGCCCGATTATCGACCAGGACGTCGAGCGCATCAGCCACCGCGACACACCCGAGGATCTCGTCCGCAAGGGCCGCGATATCGAACGCCGCGTGCTCGCGCGCGCGATGCGGCATCATCTGGAAGACCGCGTGATCCTCAACGGCCGCAAGACCGTGGTGTTTATGGATTGAGGTGGTTCGCTCACCTCTCCCGGCAAGCGGGGCGAGGGAGAAGTGCTCCCCGCTAATGCACCGGGTCCAGCGCCATGGCTGACGCGTTCGAGGCCGATGACGACGGCGAACCGGGCTTGGTGGTGTCGGTCGCAACGGCAGGTTCAAGGCGTTTGCGCTCGCGTTCCTGCATGTACGCATCGTATTCCGGCGTGCCACGTCGTGGCGGCACACCCTCGGGCAAGCCGCCGGCCCAATGAGGAATGCTGTCGACGACTCCGCTTGTGACCTTCTCGTTGATGCTCGCGCAGCCGCACAGGGCAAGACCCGCCAGCGCGAGCGCCACGATCGTCAAGATATGGTTGGAACTCGCTGGCATCGGCAGATCGTTACCTGGCCTTCAAACAAGATGGATTTAGGGCCGTCTGTTTCGCTTGATTTCGCCGATCGACCCGGGACCTACATCGGGGGCGATCGGGAGAATGGAACATCGCGGATATTGTCAGGGAAATCTCTCTGAATTCACAATAGGGGCGGGCCAAGTCGCCGTCCGTTCCTTGCCGTTACTCGCCATTCCTTGCCCGGTCTTTGGCCCCTGCCGCAAGGCGGCGTTATTGTTGACAGGACCAATTTATTTGTACATTTGTACAACAGTGCGCTGAGGCGCCCAGCTGCCGAACAAGGTTTGCCGCTTGAGGTGTCATGATACCAAGAATTGGCTCTTGGTCGCTACGATAACCACAGTCGACCGGCGCAGTGCGCGGGTCACGCCCATCGTCGCGATTGACAATGCCGCGGGCTTGAGACGCCATGCCGCGCCCAGACACGGCTGAAAAATCCGGGTTATGGTGAGGCAAAGGGCCGGGGGACTCGGCTCAACACGTGAGACGGATCAGGGGAGGGTGTGGATGTTGGTTTGTAAAAAATTGTTGTCGCGGACCGCGGCTGGAGTGGCTGCGGCGGGCGTGCTCGCTCTTGCCGCGGCACTAACGCCTGCCAGTGCGCAGGAGAGCGTCAAGATCGGCCTGATCCTGCCGATGACCGGCGGCCAGGCCTCGACCGGCAAGCAGATCGATAACGCGATCAAGCTGTACATGCAGCAGCATGGCGACACCGTCGCCGGCAAGAAGATCGAAGTGATTCTCAAGGACGACGCGGCATTGCCCGACAATACCAAGCGTCTCGCCCAGGAATTGATCGTCAATGACAAGGTCAATGTCATCGCGGGCTTCGGCGTGACGCCGGCCGCGCTGGCTGCGGCGCCGCTGGCGACGCAGGGCAAGATCCCCGAGATCGTGATGGCGGCCGGTACCTCGATCATCACCGAGCGCTCGCCCTACATCGTGCGCACCAGCTTCACGCTGGCGCAATCCTCCACCATCATCGCCGACTGGGCGGTCAAGAACGGCATCAAGAAAGTCGCGACGCTGACTTCGGACTACGCGCCCGGCAATGATGCGCTGAATTTCTTCAAGGCGCATTTTGTCGCCGGCGGCGGCGAGATCGTCGAGGAGGTCAAGGTGCCCTTGGCCAATCCGGACTTCGCGCCGTTCCTGCAGCGCATGAAGGACGCCAAGCCCGACGCGATGTTCGTGTTCGTTCCGGCCGGGCAGGGCGGCAATTTCATGAAGCAATATGCCGAGCGCGGGCTCGACAAATCAGGCATCAAGGTGATCGGCGGGAGTGAGGACGACGATCACACAGGGCGAAGCGTCAAGATCGGCCTGATCCTGCCGATGACCGGCGGCCAGGCCTCGACCGGCAAGCAGATCGACAACGCGATCAAGCTGTACATGCAGCAGCATGGCGACACCGTCGCCGGCAAGAAGATCGAAGTGATTCTCAAGGACGACGCGGCATTGCCCGACAATACCAAGCGTCTCGCCCAGGAATTGATCGTCAATGACAAGGTCAATGTCATCGCGGGCTTCGGCGTGACGCCGGCCGCGCTGGCTGCGGCGCCGCTGGCGACGCAGGGCAAGATCCCCGAGATCGTGATGGCGGCCGGCACCTCGATCATCACCGAGCGCTCGCCCTACATCGTGCGCACCAGCTTCACGCTGGCGCAATCCTCCACCATCATCGCCGACTGGGCGGTCAAGAACGGCATCAAGAAAGTCGCGACGCTGACTTCGGACTACGCG
Source organism: uncultured Alphaproteobacteria bacterium (assembly GCA_963790595.1). GTDB lineage: Bacteria > Pseudomonadota > Alphaproteobacteria > Rhizobiales > Xanthobacteraceae > Bradyrhizobium. The sequence goes on from CAWBPE010000030.1 coordinate 3,950, forward strand.
CCCGGCAATGATGCGCTGAATTTCTTCAAGGCGCATTTTGTCGCCGGCGGCGGCGAGATCGTCGAGGAGGTCAAGGTGCCCTTGGCCAATCCCGACTTCGCGCCGTTCCTGCAGCGCATGAAGGACGCCAAGCCCGACGCCATGTTCGTGTTCGTTCCAGCCGGCCAGGGCGGCAATTTCATGAAGCAATATGCCGAGCGCGGGCTCGACAAATCAGGCATCAAGGTGATCGGCCCCGGCGACGTCACGGACGACGATCTCCTCAACAACATGGGCGAGGCGGTGCTCGGCACCGTCACCGCACACATCTACTCGGCCGCGCACCCCTCCGCGATGAACAAGGAATTCGTCGGCGCTTACAAGAAGGCGTTCGGTTCGCGCCCGGGCTTCATGGCGGTCAGCGGCTATGACGGTATCAACCTGATCTATGAGGCGCTGAAAAAGACCGGCGGCAAGGCCGACGGCGACGCGCTGATCGAGGCCATGAAGGGCATGAAATGGGAGAGCCCGCGCGGCCCGATTTCGATCGATCCGGAAACCCGCGACATCGTGCAGAACGTCTACATCCGCAAGGTCGAGAAGGTCGATGGCGAACTCTACAATGTTGAGTTCCAGACGTTCGAGGCCGTCAAGGATTCCGGCAAGACGAAGAAGTGACCGAAACCAGACGTCATTCCGGGGCGATGCGAAGCATCGAACCCGGAATCTCGATCGAGCTTGCCGCGAAAGATTCCGGGTTCAGCGCTTGCGCGCTGCCCCGGAATGACGTGTTCTAGTCAAAGGTTCAAATCTCTCCCGATGATCACGCTCTTCACCATCCTGTTCGACGGCGTCGCCTACGGCATGTTGCTGTTCGTGCTGGCGTCGGGCCTTGCGGTGACGCTGGGGCTGATGAACTTCGTCAATCTGGCGCACGGCGCCTTTGCGATGACCGGCGGCTATGTCTGCGCGGTGCTGGTCAACCAGGCCGGCTGGCCGTTCTTCGCGGCGCTGCCGTTGGCGTTCGTGGTCAGTGCCATTATTGGCGTGGTGCTGGAGCGCGCGCTGTATCAGCACCTCTATACGCGAAGCCATCTCGATCAGGTGCTGTTCAGCATCGGACTCGTCTTCATGTCGGTGGCCGCGGTCGATTACATCATGGGATCGTCGCGGATCTTCATCAAACTGCCGGCCGCGCTCGAGGGGCAGATTGATTTCTTCGGCATCGGCATCGGCCGCTACCGGCTGATGATCATCGTGATCTGCGGCCTTTTGACCGCGGCGCTGCAATTGATATTGGCGCGCACGCGGTTCGGCAGCCGGTTGCGGGCGGCGGTGGATGATCCGCGCGCCGCCAGCGGGCTCGGCATCAATGTGCCGCAGGTGTTCGCCCTTACCTTTGCGTTCGGCTGCGGCCTCGCCGGATTGGGTGGCGCGCTCAGCGCGGAGATTCTCGGACTCGATCCGTATTTCCCGCTGAAGTTCATGATCTACTTCCTGATCGTGGTGACGGTAGGCGGCTCCTCCAGCATCACCGGGCCGTTCCTGGCGTCGCTGTTGCTGGGCATCGGCGACGTCGCGGGAAAATACTACGTGCCGAAAATGGGCCCGTTCGTGATCTACACCATCATGATTGTGATCCTGATCTGGCGCCCGAACGGCCTGTTCGGCCGCAGCGCGACAAGGTGAGTGCGGTCATGAGCGCTCCCTCGGATGTCGGATATGCCGCCAGGCTGCACGCGCGCTGGCACTGGAGCGAGATCGCGTTCTGGATTCTGGCACTGGCCTGCGCATTTCTGTTTCCCTCACGTTTTTTGATCATGACCGATATCGTGCGGCTGGCATTGTTCGCGCTGTCGCTCGATCTCATTCTCGGTTACGCGGGCATCGTGTCGCTTGGCCATGCGGCGTTCTTCGGCGTCGGCGCCTACTCTGCCGGATTGCTGTCGCTGCACGGTATCATCACCGAGCCGGTGATCGCGCTCATTGTGGCCGGCCTCGCCGCCACCTTGATCGGTTTTCTCACCAGCTTCCTCGTTATCCGGGGTGTCGATCTCACGCGCTTGATGGTGACGCTCGGGATCGCGCTTCTGCTGGAAGCACTCGCGGAGCGCTTTTCCAACATCACCGGCGGCACCGATGGACTGCAGGGCATCGAGATGGCGCCTATTCTCGGCATCTTTGCTTTCGACATGTTCGGCAAGGTCGGCTTCTTCTATTCGCTCGCGGTTCTGTTCGCGCTGTTTCTGTTGGCGCGGCGGATCGTGCATTCGCCGTTCGGCCTGTCGCTGCGCGCGATCAAGAACAACCCGCTGCGTGCTGCTGCGATCGGCGTTCCCGTCAACCGCCGCCTGATCGCGGTCTATACGTTGGCGGCGTTTTATGCCGGGATCGCCGGCGCGCTGTTCACCCAGACCACCGCATTGGCCTCGCTCGATGTGTTTTCGTTCGAGCGCTCCGCGGATCTGATGCTGGTCCTGGTGATCGGCGGTACCGGTTATCTCTATGGCGGGCTGATCGGCGCCGTCGTGTTCAGGATGCTGCAGGAGTTCTTCTCCAGCCTGACGCCGCAATATTGGCAGTTCTGGATCGGCCTCGTGCTGGTCGTGATCGTATTGCTTGGCCGCGACCGGCTGCACCGCTGGGCGCTGTGGCTGCCCAACCTGATCATCAAACAATTCGGTGGCGCCAAAGCCGTCGTCGCCGTTCCCGAAAGCGACGCGCCATGACGATCGCGCTGGAAACCAAAGGACTGGATAAGCAATTCGGTGGCCTCAAGGTCACGCGCGACCTGTCGCTCAAGATCGAGCAGGGCGCCCGCCATGCGCTGATCGGCCCGAATGGCGCCGGCAAGACCACCGTGATCAATCTCCTGACCGGTGTGCTCAAGCCCAATGCCGGGCGCATTCTGCTGGAAGACAACGACATCACCGATTTGCCGGTGCATCGCCGCGTGCTGCGCGGCCTGTCGCGCACCTTCCAGATCAACCAGCTCTATCCGGATCTGACGCCGATCGAGACAATTGGGCTCGCGGTGGCGGAGCGGCTGGGTCGGGGGGCCGACTGGTGGCGGGTGATGGGCACGCGCGACGACGTCAATGACGAGATCGCGGAGAATCTCAAGCGCTTCCACCTGCTCGATGTGATGAACGAACGCACCGCGACATTGCCTTACGGGAAACAACGCCTGCTGGAGATCGCCGTCGCGATTGCGACCAAGCCGCGGGTGTTGCTGCTGGATGAGCCCGCCGCCGGCGTTCCCGAAAGTGAGCGCCACGATATTCTCGCGGCCGTGGCTGCGCTGCCGCGCGACGTCACGGTCCTGCTGATCGAACACGACATGGATCTGGTATTTTCCTTCGCCGATCGGATTTCGGTGCTGGTCGCAGGCGCGATGCTGGTCGAGGGGGCGCCGGACGAAGTCGCGCGCGATCCCCGGGTCAAGGCGGTCTATCTCGGCGAGGCCGCCGATGCCTGATTTGCTGACCATCGAAGGGCTGCGCGCCGGATACGGCGAGGCTGTGGTGCTGCCCGGCATGACGCTGCGGCTGGCGGAGAGCCAGGTGCTGGCGCTGCTCGGCCGCAACGGCACGGGAAAGACCACGCTGATCAATTCGATTGTCGGGGTGACCCGGCGTTTCGGCGGCACCGTCAGCCTCGGCGGGGTCGACATCACGCGGATGCGGCCGGACCAGCGGGCGCGGGCGGGGATCGGCTGGGTGCCGCAGGAGCGCAATATCTTCCGCTCGCTGACCGTCGAGGAGAACATGACCGCGGTGGCGCAGCCGGGACTCTGGACCGTCGCCAAGGTCTACGAGATGTTTCCGCGACTGAAAGAGCGCCGCAACAATTTCGGTAACCAGTTGTCCGGCGGCGAACAGCAGATGCTCGCGATCGGCCGTGCGCTGACGCTCAATCCCAAGGTATTGTTATTGGACGAGCCGACCGAGGGGCTGGCGCCGATCATTGTCGAGGAGCTATTGAAGGCGCTCGGCACCATCACCCGGGCCGGCGGCATCTGCTCGATTATTGTCGAGCAAAATGCCCAAAAAATTCTGGGGCTGGCCGACCGTGCTGTGATATTGGAGCGCGGAGCGATCGTTCACGACGCGGCCAGCGCGACGCTGAAGGCCGATCCGGCGGCACTTGAGCGGTTTCTGGGCGTCTCCGGCGCCGCGGTACATTAAAATTTGAGGGAGTAACAACCATGCAAAGAACAAAAGCCCCATTCCGCGCCGATGAAGTCGGCAGCCTTTTGCGCCCAGCGAAAATCAAGGAGGCGCGCGCGAAGCTTGAAAAAGGCGAGATTTCGGCCGACGACCTGCGCAAGGTCGAGGATATGGAAATCGAAAAGATCGTGCACCGGCAGGCCTCGGTCGGATTGAAGCTCGCGACTGACGGCGAATTTCGCCGCTCCTGGTGGCATTTCGACTTTCTGTCCAAGCTGACCGGCGCCGAAATGTTTCACCCCGACGAGGGTATTCAGTTCACCGGCATCCAGACCCGGCACGAAGCGGTGCGCGTGATCGGCAAGCTGGATTTCCCTGACGATCATCCGATGCTCGCGCATTTCAAGTTTCTGAAGAAGCAATGCGACGTCGCGCATGTGACGCCGAAGATGACAATCCCGTCGCCGGCGGTGCTGCATTTCCGCGGCGGCCGCAAGTCGATCTCGAAAGAGGTCTATCCCGACATCGAAGTGCTGTTCGAGGATCTCGCCAAGACCTATCGCAAGGCGGTCAAGGCGTTCTACGACGCCGGCTGCCGCTATCTGCAATTCGACGACACGGTGTGGGCCTACCTCTGTTCGCAGGACGAACTCAACAAGGTGCGGGCGCGCGGCGAGGATGCCGATCATCTGCAGGAGATTTACGCCCGCATCATCAATTACGCGATCGCCGAGCGGCCGGCCGACATGACCATCACCACGCATGTCTGCCGCGGCAATTTCCGTTCGACCTGGATTTCCTCCGGCGGCTATGAGCCTGTCGCGGAGACCCTGCTGGCCGGCACCAATTACGACGGCTACTTCCTCGAATATGATTCCGAACGCGCCGGCGGTTTCGAGCCGCTGCGTTATCTGCCCAAGGGCAACAAGATCGTGGTGGTCGGCGTCATCACCTCCAAGAGCGGTACGCTCGAGAAAAAAGACGACATCAAGCGCCGGCTGGAGGAAGCCGCCCAATACGCGCCGCTCGATCAGCTCGCGGTCTCCCCGCAATGCGGTTTTGCTTCTACCGAGGAAGGCAATATCCTGACCGAGGAAGAACAGTGGGCCAAACTGAAGCTCGCGGTCGATGTCGCGAACGAGGTGTGGGGGAAGTAATTCACCCAGAGTCCGGGGCCGCGCAACGGACTCCGGCCTCATCCTGAGACGATGTGAAGCCTCTCGTGTCCCGGACGCGGTGCAGCGTTTTTCACGCTGCTCCGCAGAGCCGTGACCCAAGAATTTGAGGCGCGGAGCGATGGACCCCGGATCAGCAGCGCACCGCAAGAGGCGCTGCGCAGCATCCGGGGAACGCATGCCTCATCCTGAGGAGCGCGCATTTGCGCGCGTCTCGAAGGATCGCTGCGGGCAGGGTGCCAAATGGTTCGAGACGCGCGGCGCAGCCGCGCATCATGAGGGTTAAGTGTTCGCAGCTTGCCACAGCACTTTCTCGCCCGTGTCCGCGCCTCATCAGAGACTTATCGCCGACCTATTCCGCGAGCGAAACCCGCGGCGACCTTCTCATCAGAAGCATGATGAGCGCGGATAGGGAAAAGACCAGGATGCCACCCATCAAAGCCGGCATATACGTCCCCGAGGTGTCTCGGACGTGTCCCGTCAGGATACTGCCAATTCCGCTGCCGGCAGCAAAGAACGCCAGTTCACTGCCGTAGATTGCGCCGTAGGAGCGCAATCCAAAATATCGCGCCACCAGGAACGGCAAGATATCGATTTCAGCCCCGGCGGAAAATCCGATTAACGCGGCGGACATCGCCGCCGTCGCAATTGGCGAAATCGGCTCGAGAAGCAGCAGGCAGCAGACCAGTGTCGGAACAAACAGCGCGGCCGAAGAAACGATAATTGGGTCGAAACGATCAAGAAGCGTTCCGATGAATATGCGCCCGCACAGCATCGAGAGCCCGATGATGGCGAACATCCGCCCGGCGACAACCGGCTGTACGCCCGAGTTGATCGCGAGCGGAACGAAGTGAACGAGAAACGAGCCCATTCCCAGCACGGAGAGAAATATGCTGCTTCCGATGATCCAGAATTTTGGATCATGGGTTGCTTCAGAGAAGCTCGCCCCGCTGGTCTCGATAGGTGCCTCTCCGGCGTGCGCGATTCCGCTGTCGTGGCGTTCCTTGAAAAACAGGAAAGCGACGGGGATTGTCAGCAAGGACACGGCGCCAAGCGCGAGATACCCGGATCTCCATCCAAAGTCCGTGATGACGACGCCGAGCGTCAACGGAGCAAGCAGTGCGGCGAAAGCTGTCCCCGTCAACGCGAGGCCGAGAGCCTGGCCGCGATTGCGCTCAAAAAAAGTACCGACGGCACGGGTCCATACAATCCCGCTTGTCCCGACCGCGCCAACAGACATGACAAACCAGATGCCGTAGTAGAGCGGCAATGAACCATTCATTGCTGCGAGCGCGCAGAAACCAAGCGTCAGCGACGTTAAAGAGGCAAGCGCTACGCGTTTCACGCCGAACCTGTCGCATAACCCGCCAATAAAGGGAGCCGCGCAAATCGTCGCCAGATTGATACAGGTCGACGCTCCTGATATCTGCGCGCGCGTCCAGCCCAGATCGGCGTGAAGCGGAGCCATGAACAGCCCGATCGTCAGGATAGGCAACCCAAGGAGACCGACACCGACGCCGAGCGCGGACGTCATGATAACCAGGCAGCCGTCGCGACCGCCTTCCGCTGCCAAACGATTTAAAAAGTTTCTGATGTATCCTGCGCGTGCGATCGGGGATTTAGCATTCACCGCAGATCGCTCCAGCGTCAGGCGCCTACGTTGCCGCCCTGTGTTCCCGGTACATATATATACATATTGTAGTTATGTATTGGAGGTGTCAAGCATCCGAACAATAGCTTCATCTTGTATGTATGGACTTCGGCATAAACTCGGTTCAGAGACTGTGCGTGCACGGGAGAAATGCTGTGGCCGTTGAATACCGCGATTTGCGTCAGTTTATCGAGCTGGTGGAAAAGCTGGGTGACCTGCGAAGGGTTTCGGGCGCGGCCCTCGAATTCGAGATCGGAGCCATCACGGAGGTCGCGGCCGGCAGCGAGAGTTGTCCTGCACTTTTGTTTACCGACATCCCGGGTCAGCCCGCCGGGAACCGGGTTTTTACCAACACGACGGTCAGCGCGCGTCGCGCGGCGCTCGCCTTGGGCATCGATCCCGGTCTTCCGCCGTTGCAGGCGCTCCAGGAGTGGAAGCGAAAGCGCGTCAATCTGAAGCCGATCGCTCCGGAGCCGACCACGAACGCGCCCTACCTGGAAAATTCCTCAAGCGGCGATGCGGTCGATCTGTCGATGTTTCCCGCGCCTGTCTGGCATAAGGAAGATGGAGGTCCCTATATCGGCTCGGGCAGCGTGGTGATGACCCGCGATCCCGATACCGGATGGGTCAACTGCTCGATTTATCGCGTGCAGGTTCATTCCAAAAATCGCGTGACCGTTCAATTTGATCATAACGGCCGGCACGGGGCGATGATCTCCCGGAAATACTGGGACAGGGGACAGGCTTGCCCGATCGCGATCATCAACGGCCAGGATCCTGCGCTGTTCATCGCCGGCTTCGAGTATCTGCCGGAGGGCGCCTCGGAACTGGACTTTGCAGGCGCGATCAGGGGCGCGCCCGTTGAGGTCTGCGCAGGGCCGGTTACCGGGCTGCCGATTCCGGCGCGGGCCGAGATCGTGCTTGAAGGCATGCTGATGCCTTTCGCGGAAGAGAGCCTGCCGGAAGGACCCTTCGGCGAGTTCACGGGATATTATGCAGCCGAGAAACGGCCTGCGCCCGTTATGCACGTCATGGCCACGCATCACCGCACCGACCCGATCCTGCTCGGTTCGCCTCCGCTGAAACCGCCGCGGTTTCATTTTGGTCTGCCGCTGCGTGCCGCCGGCATTTGGAGCAATCTCGAGGCTGTCGGTGTCGCGGACGTGGTGGGCGCCTGGCAGCACGTTTCTCAACTGATGACCGTCATTGCGCTGAAGCAGCGTTATGCCGGCCATGCCAAGCGCGCCGGCCTGGTCGCGGCTGCAAACAGCTATATGGGCCGGATCGTCGTTCTCGTGGACGATGATGTCGATCCGTCCAACCTGGCCGATGTGATGTGGGCCGTCACGACACGAGCTGAGCCGAGCGAAGACGTCGATATTATCCGCAATGCGTGGAGTTCCTCGCTTGATCCTCGAATTCCGGCCAGTCACCGCAGCATCGGTCTGACGTCGAACTCCAAAATGATCATCGACGCCTGCATCCCGTTCCAACACCTTGAAACCTACCCGCGCACGTCAGCGCTCACCCTCGCAGAGGCGCTCGAGGTCCGCAGGCGCTGGGGACACGTGCTCGATCAAAGGTGATCCTGAAGACGTGGCTGGCCGCCATAGGATAGAGGCTGAGCAACGATCTGCGCCCGGATAAGCGCGGCGCACTTCGGGCCTCATCCTGAAGGAGCATCGCAAAGCGATGCGTCTCGAAGGATGGCCGCGGGCGCGGTACCAGATGGTTCGAGACGCGCGGCGCTGCCGCGCTCCTCACCATGAGGGTTAAGTGTTCGCCGCTCGATCAAAACCTTCTGATCAGCGGTATCATCGCGGTCGATCCCAGAATCGTGGCGCCGACCAGCACCATCAGGCCGGCATCGAATGATCCGGTGTGCGCGATCAGCGCGCCGATCGCGACCGGCGAGAGCGCGCCGATGATATTTCCGATGCCGTTGAAGACGCCGACCCCCGACGCGACCGCACGCGCCGGAATGATCTGCAGCGATAACGCGAACAAAGGCGGCAGCGCCGAACCCCAGAAGAACGCGCTGACGGCAATCAGAAGCGCCGCGGTCTGCGGATCCGAAACGGCCGATACCGCGTACATCGCGACGCCCGCCGAGAACAATCCGATGAAGCAGATGATGGCGCGCCGGCCAATTTTGTCCGACAGGGTAGCCGCGCCGACTTCGCCGAGGAACATCATGAAGAACGGCAGGAACGAATAGAGGCTGGTCTGGCGCGGATCGAAGCCGCGGACCTTGATCAGATAGCTCGGCAGCCAGCTATTCAATCCCCACAGGTAAATCAGCGCGGCGGAATTGAAGATCACCAGCATCCAGAACCGCCAGTCCCGGCAATACAATCCGACCTGCGACAAATAAGACGGCTGTACCGTCGTGGGGGCTGGTGTGGCCAGCGCAGCGGCGCCAGGCGGCTGATCCCGCAGGAACATCAGCACCAGTGGAAGAATGATCAATCCGTTGAGCACGGCGAGGAACATGAACGCCGAGCGCCAGCCGAACGTGGTCTCGAGGTAGATCATCAAGGGAAAGCCGATCGCCGATCCCAGCGGGCTGCCGATCATCCAGATCGAATTGGCGCGGGCCTGCTCGCGCTGGGGAAACCAGCGCTTGACCGTTGAGTTGGTGATCGCGAATTGCGGGCCTTCGGCGATCCCCAGCAGAATACGCAACGAGAGCATGGTGGTGAACGAACCTGCGCCGGCCATCAGGGCCATGAACAATCCCCAGAACGCCGTGCCGATCGCCAGCGAGCGGCGCAGTCCGTAGAGATCGCCGACAAAACTCAACAGCAGGCCTGAGCAGCCATAAGCGAACACGAACGATGTCATCAGCAGCCCGAGCAGGGTCGGATTGAAGCCGGTGCCCATCGCGTTCTGGAAATCGGTGTTGGTGAACAGCACCGCGACGCTGATGCGGTCGAAGAAGGCGGACAGCACGGCGAGGAACAGGATGAAGGCGATGACCCAGCGTCGCCGGGACGCCGGCGCCTCCGCGACGGCTCCGGATCGGGAGGCGGATGGTTCGAGTCTGTTGATCTCGGTCTCGGCGCTTATGGTCATCTGGGCCCCCCGTTTGTTGCTGTAAACTTGTGTTCCTGTGTGGTTCGCAATCCTGTGAAATTTACGGCGCGGTGCCATGCATGCACCGCGCCAATATCGTGCGTGTTATGAAACCAGGGGATCAAGCCCCAAAGCCGCGTCGACCAGTCCGCCGGCGCGCTTGAAGTCGTAGGAGCGGTACATGTTGGTCTTCACCAGATAGGACGCGCCGCCATAGAACTTCTCGTATTGCTGGTGGCGATTGCCAAACTCGGTCCCGATGAAGTCCCACGCCAGCCGCATCAGGCGGACGCGGTCGCGGGCGCCCATCTGGCCGGACACGAAATAGCGCTCGATATCCCCAGCCGATTCCGGATTATCAAAATCTTTCGACGACGACGGCAGCGTGATCATCGCCGCACCGGTGAGTTCGCGCACGATGTCGATCATGTGCGGGTTGATCTGGCCCTGCAGCGCCATGACGGCATAGAGCGCGGTCTTGGACGGCCACAGCACGCCGTCCTCGTCGATCGGCGCAACGGTCTCGTGGGAATGCAGCATGTTCTCGACGATCGAGGCATAGGCGGCGAGTTCGCCCATCTGGACCTGAACCGGCGGCGCGGCATCGTTGCCGGTCGCCTCGTTCATGCGCTTGGCGAGACCGAGCAGGAAACGCAGTTTGGTCGCGTAACGGGCCTGCGCCTGATGGTTGCCGTAAGAATGCGACGGCGTCTGCCACCACTGCCCGAAGCACAGCTCGGTATTGCGGTAGATGAACACGCGCTCCCAGGGCACATGAACGTTGTCGAGCACAACAAAGCAATCGGTCTCGTCGAAGCGGGTGGTCAGCGGATAATCTTCCGCACTCATGCCTTCGCGCGCGAACGCCCGGCGGGAATAGAGTTTCACGCCGGGGGCGTCGAGCGGGATCGCGACGCTGATGGCATAGTTTTCCTCGCCCGGCCGCAGCGGATGAATGCAGCTCACCTGCACGTAATCCGCAAACACCGCGCCGGTCGCGAGCTGCTGGCCGCCATGCACGACGATGCCGGAATCGGTTTCCTTGACCACGCCGGCATAGAGCGTCGGGTCGCTCTGCAGATGGGCCGGCTTGCTGCGGTCGATCTGCGGCGGCACGATCGCGTAGACGACGTACTTATGCGTATCGCGAATGTGCTTGTAGAAATTCACGACATTGTCGGCGTATCCGGCGCCGCCCTTCGCGAAGAACTGGGGTTTCGCCGCATAACCGGCAAAGAAATTCGCGACGTGATCGGGCGTGCGGCCCATCAACCCAAACGTTTGTTCCGCCCATCCCTCGGCGGCGAGACGCTTGGCGCGCAGATCCGCGTGGGTGCGCGGGATCTGGAAGCAGCGCCAGACCGGGCCGCCGGTATCAGGCGAAGTGTAGGTCATGCGCTCACGGTTTTCCGGCGCCGCCGCGTAATCGAATAATTTGGCGAAGGTTCGCGCGCTGTTGCGGAAAGCGGGATGGTTGGTCGGATCGCTGATCTTTTCGCCGTCGACGAAGATGGTGCGCTTGCGGGCACGCAGATCGGCCAGAAAGCTCTCGCCCGTGCGCAGCGGCGTGGCGCCGTTCGATTCCACTTTTGGGGATACCGTCACGTTCATGTCCACCCTCCATGTGAAGCGGTTGAAGGAGCCGGGCTGGCTCTCGCCGCGCTGAATTGGTACATCTGATATCTACATGCTGTAGCTAAATGTTGGAGTTGTCAACTTTGATCTGCGCGTGATATTTCACCATGCAGCGCAAAAAGACGGCACCCTTGGGGCTCTGATTCCTCGGAATCGAGGGGGCTTCCGGACACGGCTTGGTTGAAACGACTTGGCCAGAGACGGTTTGATTGAAAACGGCTTGGTTTGAAAATGAAGAAATCGAAGACGATAAAAGCCTATCGGCCGCCCGTGACCATCTCGCGCAGCGAATTCCTGACGCAGGGCTCCGACGCCGACTTTCGCCAGAGCATCTATGCCATGGTGCAGAGCGTCGGCCGTCTGCTGGCCTGCCGGGACGCGTTCGGGCGCGAGCTTGATCTCACGCCAAGCCAGTTCGTGGTGCTGATGGGCGTCGCCCACTGCCAGGGTACTGAGGGTGTCACCATCCGCGAACTCGCCGATCATGTCGGGCTGGCCTCGACCCACGTAACGACCGAAGTCGGACGTCTTGAGCTGGCCGGCCTTTTGACAAAACGGCCGAGCGCGAGCGACCGGCGCAGTGTACGTGTCTCGCTGATGCCGCATGGCGAACAGGAGATCGTCCGCGTCGCGCCGTTCGTCCGGCTGATCAACGACGCGCTGTTTCGGGATATCGATCCGGACGCGCTCAAAGTGGCGCACCACGTCGCGCGGCAGCTGATCCTGAATTCCGAAACGGCGCTGGCGGAGGTGCGGCGGCATCATCTGGAGAAGTCGACTGCCAAGCCTTTTGGAGAACAGCCCTTTGGAGCAGAGCGCGTCACCAGCCGTGAAGCCAAACCTCGGTATCCGGCGGCGTCTCGATCGCCAGATCGGAATGAAGCCGGCGGTAGCGCCCGCCGTGGAAAAGCAAAGGCGTCGTCTCGGTCCGCTTAAAGGACAGCACGCGCCCGACCACGATCTCGTGGTCGCCGCCTTCATAAAAGGCGTAGGTCTCGCATTCGAACGTCACCAGGCCGTCCCGGAGCAAGGGCACACCGCTGGCGCCTCGCAGCGGCGCGAGCCCGTTCCATTTGTCCGGTCCGCCGCGCGCGAACCGGTTCGACATGTCGTTCTGGCTTTCGGCCAGCACCGTCACGCCGAAATGTTTTGCCTTGAGCCATAGCGGCAGGGTGAGGGCGGAGCGTGCAAGACTGAACAGCACCAGCGGTGGCGCCAGCGAGACCGCGTTGAACGAACTGACGGTCGATCCCAATAGCGTGTTGTCGACTTCCGCGGTGACCACGCAGACGCCGGTGGCGAACTGCCCGAGGGCATCGCGAAATTCCCGGTCCGTGAAACTCATGATGCCCTCCGTGGTTGGATATCCCGTGGTTTATGCCGGATCGTAATAGTGAATCTCAAGCAGCAGGCAGCCGTTCTTCGACAGGAACGGACCATGATACGCGCCGGGCGGCCGGCAGGCATAGGTGAAAGGCGCGAACGCTTCGCCGCCCTGGCCCTTGGCGTCATTGCCGACCGTCAGATCGCCCTGCACCAGGAAGACCTCTTCCCAATATTCGTGCACGAAAGGGATTGTCGTGTAGGTGCCCGCATCGAAGTGCAGCAGCCGGGTGCGGCTGCCGCGCTTGTTGGTTTCATCGAGCCCGCCCGAGAGGATCTTCTGCTGGATGCCTTTGGGATAGCCCGCGGGCACTTCCCAGCCCTTGTCCATGTCGAGCGTGTGGAATTCGTCGTGAAGTTTGTTGATGGCCATCGATCGATCTTTCCAAGATTATTAGAGGTCAGGATTTCCAGAGTTCGGTGAATTGCGTCGCGACAACGTCGGCGTAAGCCGGATGCCCGGTGAGGATGCCGGCATCGCGCGCGAACGCATTCATGCCTTCGACGAATTCAGGAGATATCGTGGGGTCATAATAGGGCAGGTCGCGCCGGATCAGGTCGACGATCAGCTCGGTTTCCTGCGGGGGAAAGCGTTTTGCCGCGACTTGTTTGGCGAGGCCGGGATCGGCCTTGAGCGCGGCGTGTGCGGCCATCACGGCGCGGACCGCGCCGGCGGCGGCCGTCGGATGTTCCTGGATCAGGCGGTCCGTCGTCGCGATCGAAGCCATCGTGAAATTGAACGCGGCCTTCGGGCCGTCGCCGCGCCGCACATCCAGCACCACGGTGCCGACGCCGCGCTGGACCGCGACTTCGGTCCCCATGCCGTTGGCCCAGAAGCCGTCGATCTTGCCTTCTTCCAAAGCTTTCGCGGCGGTGAGCCCGAAATTCACGCTGGCGCCGGTGGCGCCCGGCACCGGCGCGATCGTCACGCCATTCTTTTCCGGATCGATGCCGGCTTCGACCAGCAGGCGGCGCAGGCCCATCTCGACCCAGGGCGCCGCGCCGATGCGGCGGCCCTTGACGATGTTGATGTCGCCGCGCTGCGCTTTCAGATCGGCGCGCATCACCAGGAACCAGTACATGCCTTGTCCCTGTGCGCAGAGCAGCTTGCAGCCTTTCCATTCCGGAAACGCCGCCAGCGCCGAATGCGCCGAGCCGCCGACGAACTCGATCTCGCTGTCACGCAGCGCCCGATAGGACTTGTCGACCGGAAAGATCAGCTCCAGCGAGACATCGAGGCCTTGCTTGGCGAACAGCCCGAGTTCGACGGCGGCAACCGCCGGGAAGTAGGAATTGGAAATCAAATCGGGGATGGCGAGCTTCATGATCGGTTGTTGTCCTTGAGCGAGATCATTTTCATTTTACTTCACCTCTCCCCTTGTGGGAGAGGTCGGATCGCATCGCAGATGCGATCAGGGTGAGGGGTTACGGTCTATCGACAACCACATCATTCTCTAGAGGGTTTGAAGAAGATTGCGGCGAAAGGCGTCGATGTGGGCGCGCATCGCCTGCTCGGCCCCGTCAGCGTCGCGATCCCTGATCGCGGCCAGGATGGCCAGATGCTGCTGCTGCACGCTAAGGTGATGACCCGGCGTGTTAAGCGAGAGAATCCAGAACCGGAGCGAACGATCGTGCAGCCGGCCCAGCAATTCGGTGAGAACCGGGTTGCGCGCGGATCGCGCCAGCACGCCGTGAAAATCGCGGTCGAGCCGCATCAGCCGTTCGCCGTCGCGGGTAGCGAGCTCTTTTTGGGCTTGCTCCAAAATCGAGGTCAATTCATCCATCTCGGCGGCGCTGGCGCGGTCGGCCGCGAGGCGAACGCAGTAACTCTCGTTGAGCAGCCGCACCTCGATGGTCTGCAATGCCTCGTCCAGACTGACGGGCTTCACGATGATGCCCTTGCGCGGCATCACCTGCACGAGGCCCTCGACCATCAGCCGGTCGAGTGCCTGATGCACCGGCGTGCGACCGATCCCGAGTGTGGTCGATATTTCGGCTTCATTGAGATAGTCGCCGGGACGAAACGCGCAGATCGTGATGCGATGCTTGATCTCTTCATAGGCCGTATCGAGCAACGACGTAGCTGCCTCGCGTGGCAGAGCTTTCCGGCGCGCGCTTGTGCGGGTTTTTGCCAGCGTGCTCATGGGCGGCGCAGATCGACGAGAGTTGCCTTCAAGGTCGATCGCGACATCCGACGTTTCGCTGCTCCAGGAAATGGTAGAGATATTAGTCTGATATTTCACAGAATCGGGTTTGTCAACGACCCTGGACGCGGCTGAGCGTAGCAACGGTGCGCTGCCGACCAGCGCCACGAACAATGTGACCGTGAACCTGTTGAGCCTGAAGGACACGATCCACGCCGTCACCGCGGGCTTGAATTATCGCTTCTGACGCGCCGGGTGCATTCACCGCCTGCTCCGGGAAAAAATCCCGGAGCGAACTGGAAGTCACTTCCCGGGGGAAGCAATCATTCCCGGCTCGGCCGACCCGGGGCGATGGTATGGTCGCGCCATGGCGTCTTCTATGACGCCAATTGATACGTTTACCGACCCAAATGTAACTTTCGCCCCGTCCTTTCGGACGGGGCTTTTCTTTGCCCGCGCTGAAGCCAGTGGCCCGCGACGCGCCCGACCTCTCTGCCATCTTTTTTGCATCGCAAACCGGAATTAGGCCTTTCCGCCGACGAAAAAGGGAGGCGAGCGTAGGCTTTGGTTCAATACCTTCCCGATCAATAACATTGCAACATGAACGGCGAGTTTGCGCTGTGGGGGATTGGCGCAGTGTCAAAAGCAATCGGGCGGATGTTGATGACAACCACGGAATTTTGGACGGAGTTTTCAGGGAGAGTTTTTGCAAACGACGATTTCCGTGAACCATTTTATCCTGGAATTGGCCGGTTACGGCAGAACGGTTGTCAAAACGCCGCTCGAAAAATATCCACGGCGACAACACCTGCAGCGTGACGTTGCCGAAGCATTTTGCCAGTGTGCCTGACCCAACCAGCCTGAATTCAAAACCCGGACAAGGACGAATATGAGCGAGAATGTTGCTGGCAGCGTGGGCCCGGCGACGGCCGATCAAATTGACGACCGTACCGGAACCGCGAAGCTGCCGCGCCGCTTCGATGCCTTCGATCTCGCGACCACGCTGCTGATCATTGCGATCACAGGGATCGCGCTCTGGACCGTCCGTGACTACGCGGTATCGAACGACGAGGGTCTGCAACATCACTATGGGCAGCTGATCCTCGAATACTACCGAAGCGGCATGATCGACGAGACGGTATTCGGATTCCGCGACCTCTATCTCTACGGGGGCCTGTTCGATGTCGTGGCCGCGCGCCTGGGCGAGATTTTCCCCGGCATCGATGTCTACGACATCAGGCACATTCTCTGCGCCCTGACAGGTATCGCCGGCATTGCCGCAACCGCCGCCATCGCGCGGATGATCTCGGGCTCCCGCGCCGGCTTCATCGCGGCCGTAGCACTCGCCGCCTGCGGCGCGTGGTACGGCACCATGTTCAACCACACCAAGGATGTCCCGCTCGCGGCCGGCATGATCGGCGCCACCTGGATGCTGATTCGTATCATGCGGCGGCTTCCATATCCACGCTTTGCCGACGTGCTGCTGTTCGGCGTGCTGACGGGATGTGCGCTCGGCGTTCGCGTGATGGCGCTGCTGCTGGTGTTCTACGCGGGATTTGCGGTGCTGCTTGCGCTGCCTCAGCCGCTGCAACGAGATTGGCGGACGACCGGCAAGTTTGTGATGCGGTCGATGCTTTATTTCGTCCCGGCGTTTGTCGTCGCCTACCTCATCATGATCGCGGCGTGGCCCTGGGCGGCGCTGGCGCCGCTCAATCCGATTCGCGGTTTCCTGGAGTTCGCTGCATATCAGAAACATATCGAAACGCTGCTCGATGGCCACATCTACCCGATGGAGTCGGTCCCGCGTCTCTATGTGCCGATTTATATCCTGATCCGCGTCTCACTGATAACGCTGGCCGGCGCCGCAATCGCGATGCTGTTTGCGATGGCTTCACCGCTGGCGCGCCGTGTTGGATGGCAGCCATCCGGGCGTCGCGAGATCGCATTGGTCGCACTGGCGCTCGCGTTCCCGCTTGCCTGTGAGGTGATCGCGCATGGCCCTGCCTTCACCGGACTACGCCATTTCACCTTCGTATTGCCGCCGCTTGCGGTGCTGGCCGGCGTCGGCATTGACGCTGCGGCAACGGCCTTGTCGTCGTGGCGAAAGCCTTTTGGATTCGCTGCGCTCGCGGCTGCAAGTGTTTACTTCACCTGGAATGCCAGTGTGCTGGTCCGGCTGCACCCCTATGAATATCTTTACTACAATCCTGTGGTCGGGGGCCTTTCCGGCGCAACTCGTCTCTACGTGACCGACTATTGGGTCAGCATCATGCCGGAGGCGGTAGCGGACCTTGAGCAATATCTCGACCGCACCGAGCACTCCAGCAGTGCAGGTACGCCGCAGAACTACACGGTGGGAGTTTGCGGCGAACGGGTGTCGTTCGAGCGAGAGCGATATGCGTTCGAGCGCCGGTTGAAGCGGGTCCGGCTGCGCTGGATCAAGAATCCGCAGTGGAAGCAGGCCGACTTCTTCATCGCTCCGACGCATCTGAGCTGCGACAAGATCATCGATGGCAAGGTCATCGCGACGATTTCCCGGCTCGGCGTCCCCATCGGCTATGTCAAGGATCGCCGCACCATCACCCAGGCCGCGTTGGCCCGATAAAGATGGTGCCGGGGTGACGAATTCGTCATCCCCCCATTGCGCCGGCTTTGGGCGGGCCTGTCGCTCTGCTAGGTGTGCCGGATGCGGGCGGCTGTCATCGGCTGTCTCGATTCAAAAGGGGAATGCCTATGAAGCTGCAAACCAAAGCGCTCGTGATCGGCTCGGCCTTGATGTGCGCGTTCACAAGCGCCGCGTGGGCGCAGGCGCCAGCCGACATCGTCTTCGTCAACGGCAAGGTGTTCACCGCGGACACCGGGGATCAAGTGGTTGAGGGCTTCGCGGTCACGGGGGAGCGCTTTGTCGCGATCGGGACCAGTGCGGAGGTACGCCGCTATGCCGGCCCGAACACCAAAGTGGTCGACCTCAAAGGCCGCTTCGTTTCGCCGGGCATTACCGACGACCACTTCCACAACGAGGGCGGCGGGCCGGGCGTTGATCTCAGTCACGCGCGAACGCTGGGCGAACTGCTGACCACCGTCGCCAACGCGGCCGCGGCCGCGCAGCCTGGAATGGTAATCGTCTCCAACTCCGACTGGCACGAGGCGCAACTCAAAGAACAACGCCTGCCTACCGCGGAAGAACTCGACCAGGCCGCGGGCGACAGACCGGTGGTGCTGGTGCGCGGCGGCCACGAATACATTGTCAACAGCGCCGCCCTGAAGAAATGGAACATCACCAGGGACACACCGGTGCCGGCAGGCGGGCAGATCAGCCGCAAACCCGATGGCGAGTTGACTGGCGAGCTGTTCGACGAAGCGCGGGCGCTGGTCACGCTGCCGCGTCCGAAACCGGTGAGCATGGAGGACATCCTCACGACCCAGAAGGCGGTTGCGCCCTATGGCATGACCGCGCTTCGCATCCCCGGCGCCTACAAGGGTGAGATGATTGCAGCCTATCGCCTGATGAAGCAGGCGGAAGCCGAGGGCAAGCTGACTTTGCGCTGGACCGTCTACATGCCGGGCTTCAGCCTGCGCTCCGCCGAGGCCGCCCGCAAGGCGATCGAGTCCTGGGGGGTCAGCCAGGGCGAAGGCGACGATTGGGTCAAAGTCGATGGCGTGAAGCTGCTGGTCGATGGCGGATTTGAAGGCGGTCATTTATCGAAACCCTATCTCGAGCCCTATGGGCAGGGCGGCAAGTTCACGGGTCTCACCGTGTCGCCGCCGGACGCCTACACCGAAGTGGTGCGCGAGCTGAACAGCCGTGGATGGCACGTGATCACCCATGCGGTGGGGGATGCCGCGCTCGACGAGGTGCTCGATGCGTATACCGCGGCCGACAAGGATTCATCCATCAAAGGCAAGCGCTGGTCGGTGGAGCACGCTTTCGTCTCGCGGCCCGAACAGGTCGCGCGTTTGAAACAGCTCGATATCGCGGTCTCGGCGCAGGATCATCTCTATCTGGCCGCGCCGGTGCTCAAGAAATACTGGGGTTGGGAGATCGCCAGCGAGGTTACGCCGGTGAAGACTTACCTCGACGCGGGTCTCTTGGTAGCCGCGGGCACCGACAGTCCGGTCGTCCCGTTCAATCCGTTCTGGAATCTGTATCATATGGCCAGCCGCGATACGATTTCGGACGGCGTCTACGGCGCCGACCAGAAGATCGCCTCGCGCCCGCTGCTGCTGCGGCTCGTGACCATCAACTACGCCAGACTGATCGGCGAGGACAAAACCCGCGGCTCGATCGAACCCGGCAAACTCGCCGACTTCGCGGTGCTCACCGATGACTTCCTGACCGCGAAGCCTGAAGCGATCAGGGACATGAAGGCGCTATCGACCTGGGTCGGCGGGCGCGAGGTTTATCGCGCGGCCGGGTTTGAGTAGGGGGCGGCTCAAGTTGAAGCGTATGCAGCAACACGCTCCGGCCTCATCCTGAGGAGCCATGCGCAGCATGGCGTCTCGAAGGATGGACGCAAACAAAGTGCCCGATGGTTCGAGACGCGCCAACGGGTCCGCGCGAAGCGCGGCCCGATGATAAACTCCGACGCACTCCTCACCATGAGGGAGCGGAGGTCCTCATCCTGAGGAGGCGCGAACCGCCGTCTCGAAGGATGACGCACACGAGTTTACGTTACGGCGCGACCTTCGCATTGCCCGAGCCGCCGGTGTCGAGGGCGCGGCGGACGGTGCCGTCGGTTTTGGCATCCTGCAGAAAATGCGTGGACCACGCGCCGGCCGCAGCGTGGCCTTTGGGCACGACCACGACCACGCCGGTGGACTGGATCACTTCGTCCAGCACTTTTGTGCCGGGCAGCTTGCGCGACAGATCTTGCACCGCCTCGGTGCCCATCGCCAGCGCATCGAGTTGGCCGCTGCCGATCATCTGCGCGGCCTCGTCAGCCTTGACGAATTTTGTCAGCGTGGCGTTTTTCAACGTTCTTGTGATGGTGCGCGACGT
This sequence comes from uncultured Alphaproteobacteria bacterium, assembly GCA_963790595.1. Taxonomy (GTDB): domain Bacteria; phylum Pseudomonadota; class Alphaproteobacteria; order Rhizobiales; family Xanthobacteraceae; genus Bradyrhizobium. The sequence continues at coordinate 24,160 of CAWBPE010000030.1, forward strand.
CGCGGTGCCCTCGATGCAGCCGATCCGCATGCCCGTGCGATCTATCTCCGCGCCGGAGCGGATGTCGGAGCCGGCGCGCAGCAGGTAGCTGCTGGTGTAGGCGACGTAAGCCGGTCCCTGATCCACAAACTGTTCGCGGCGCGCCTCCGCCGGCATGAAGGAAATATCCCAGGCGTCCTTGCTGCCGGCCGCGGCGATATCGTCAGAACTTGGATATTCGACGAGTTGCAGCGGCACGCGCAGTTTGTCCGCAGCCGCCTTGGCGAGTTCGACGGTCACGCCGCGCGGCTTGCCGGTGGCGGGATCGCGCGTCGCCCAGAACGCCGACGCCGCAGGGCCGACCGCGACGGCCACGCGCAGCGATCCGGTGGGCGCGACATCGCGTGCCTCCTCCGCGCCCGCTTTGAGCGCGAACGCAACGGCGAAGGCCAAGCCTAGCGCGAGCGTGAACAAATCGCGTCGTAACATATTGCATCTCCAGAACTTGCAAAACTTGCAAAACTTGAATGGCGTGGCATTTGAACGGCGGGGCAAGCCTGCTTACTGACAAGCCTGCTTACTGACACGTCTGCTTATCAGCTATCTGGCCGCCACGAAAAAGAAGTCTTCTTTGCCCGGCAGCGAGCCGTAAGTGTAAGGCTCCTGACGGCCGGCGGTCGCTTCCATCACATCGTCGCGCACCAGCCGGAAGATTTTATTGATTTCGACACCCGGCGTGGCAATGCGTTGCACCATCGCGACCGCAAACGGCGAATTGCCGCCTTCGCCATCCAGTGCCGTCTCGCCATGCTTGGCGGCAAACACCACCAGCGATGCGCCCGATACCTTCACCTCGCCAAGTCCTCGGCCAATCGAGCGCGAACTGACTTTGCCTCCCGCGGTCGAGGGGGACGCTATAGCGGCCGGCTCAGGCGCCGCCGTCCGTCTCATTTGCGGCGCGAACGGATTATCGCGGCAGGCATCGAGCAGAACCAGCTTCAGCTTTTTGGCGCCTTCCAGCGAGGCCATCACCTGGTCCAGCGGAATCGCTTCGAACTGCACGTCGCGATCGCTGGCGAGTTTGGCGTCGGTCGGAATCAGATAGTTCTGGCCGTTCACCTCGATGCCGTGCCCCGCGTAATACACGATCGCCCAATCGGCTTTCTCGGCCTCGTCGGCGAAAGCGCGCAGGCTGTCGATCAGCTTTTCGCGCGTTGAATCTACCGCAAGTGTGACGGTGTCGAAGCCGACATTGCGCAGCGAGGTCGCGATCGCGTTGGCGTCCTTCTGCGGATTGGTCAGCGCCGGGACATTTTTATAGCCGGAATTGCCGATCACCAGTGCGATGCGGCGGCCTTGTTTGGCCGCGGCTTGCGCAGCCGGCGCCGCGACGGGTTTGGTCAGGATCGGCGCCGCGGCTGTCGGCGTCGGAATCGATGTTACGGAGGTGACCCGCGCCGGTGCCGCGGGTATCGTCGGCTGCGCGTCGCCGGAATCATAGGCGGCGAGGCGGCTTCGTGCGGTTTCGAGCGACGTTCTGTTGTCGTCGATCTTCGACTGTTCCGACGAGGTCAGCGCCTTCTTGAAGTTCTCGCGGGCGCGGGCAAGGTCGCCGGCCTTTTCATACGTCAATCCGCGGCCGGTCAGGATGGCGATCGCATCGGGTTCGATCTTCAGGGCCGCGTTGTAATCGGCGAGCGCGTGATCGAGATCACCCTTGTAGCGATAGGTGTCGCCGCGAAACGTGAGCCCGAAGGAATCCTTCGGATGCAGCCGGATTTGGGTGTTCAGATCGACCAGTGCCTGCTCGAGATCGCCTTTGAGGCGCCATAAATTGCCGCGGTTGCCATAGGCCTTCTCGTCCGCCGGGTTGAGGCGGATCGCTTCGTTCAGATCGGCAATCGCGCGATCATATTCGCCCGCATCTTTCCAGGTCAGCGCGCGGTTGTTGTAGGCCTGCGACACTTTCGGCGCGAGGCGAATGGCTTCGTTGAGATCCGCAATCGACTTGTTGTACTCGCCGAGTTGCCGCCACAACGTGCCCCGCGCCGAGAAAATGGCCGGATTGTTGGGAGCGAGGGCGACGGCGGCATCGAGATCGGCGATCGCCTTATCATTTTCACCCTTGATCAGACATGCGGCGTCGCGATTGTTCAGTGCGGCCATGTTTTTTGGATCAAATCGCAGCGCTTCGTTGAAATCGACAATGGCTCGCGCAAAATCGTTTTTTCCGGCAAATCCGGTTCCGCGCGCGGTGTAGATCACGGCGAGCGCCGCGGGCGGCAGCTTTGGCACCTGCAGCATCTTGGTGCAGCCCGCGATCTTGAGATCCCAATCCACGCTTTGATCGCAATTCTTGAAATCGCGTTGATCGAGCGCAAAGGAGGGAGTTGCGGCAACGACGAGCCCGTAGCTCAGGGCAACAGCGAACAAACGGCGTCGAGACATATCGCACCTCCAACGGCCGCGACCATATCATGCACCAACGGCGACGCCACCAGGGTCCGGATGGTGGCGACGGCTTGGCAAAAATATTCCCGGCAAAAATATTCCCGGGATGTGTAGAAAAAATGCAGCGCTGAAATGCGTGCCTGTTCCGGAATAAATCGGACGGTTCAGAGGTCGTTTACCCGAGGGTTCATTCCGATCCTTGTCTGGCAAAGATCTTCATGGGCGGGTGGCAAAAAATTCGATCCCGGGAATTCGTCCTGGAAGCCGGCGGGCGAGCCGTGCTCGCGCTGTTTGCCAACAATATCGAGCACGCCCAGACTTTTTGTTTGCAAAGCTGGTTCTGGGACGAGCTTGCCACCTATCGTTCCAGCGGTTGCCTGGTATTTGACGGTAATTCAGAACTGAAAATCCGCCACGCCAATCCGTGCGAGGCCGCCGAACTGCACACCGCATTGGACCTGGAACAATTCCGCGGGGAATATGACGGGTTTGTCTTTGCGTTTCTGGTGCCTGTGGATACCGACCTGCAGTGACGTCGAGGCTAAACGTTGCGGCCACGCGACCGCAACCGGTGAGACGCAGATTTAGGTGAACGGCGTCGCTGCCAAAAATTCGGGCTCGTCTACTGGAACCAGCGGGCTGTCCGCCCACTTCGCGCCGACGCCCTTGATTGGATCGGTGCACCAAATGCATTGAAACTCGGTTCGGCCGCTCAATGCGTGAAATGGCACAAGCCGTTTTCCGCATTTCAAACAGCGGGTTGACATGACCATTCGCGATCCCTCCCATTAACTCACCCTCGGAAACGCAAACGCGGAACTTTTGTTCCCTTGGAAGGTTAGGGTTCCGACATTGAGGGGAAAGTTTCATGGAAAAAGCGATCGAGCGCGTCATGCACACCTACGGCATGATCGTCAATTTGACGCCGGCTGAAGAACTGGTTGTCAGGGAGAAGGTGTCGAGATTTCTCGGGCAGAAGTCAGAAGACGACGAACAAAAGCTGACGATCGCCGGGCTTCGATACGTCCGCGAACTCAAAATCTGAGCCTCGACACGCCTCGAACTCTTGACAACTCTTCACAACTCTTGGCCTCAGCCCGTCCAGCGCTGGGGCCGCTTTTTTGATTCCGGCCTCATTGATGCGGCCATTGATGCATCGCCTCTTTGCGCCGCGCCTGATTGTTTGAGAAATCTGGCGCGCCAGAGATAGCGGATTGACTTTGGCCGGTGCGATTGCGCAAACATGGCAATGACCGAAGCATCAAACTCCGACACGCCGCTCAAGGCGACGTTTCGAATCAAATTGAACGGCCAGATCGTTGATATCGGGACGGTCGGCCAGGCCTATCAATTCGTGACCAGCCTCAGTGCGGTCGAATGGATGGAATTCAAGTCGTTGCACGACGATGCCAGAGTTGCGCTGGAAGCGGCCGCTGAAAACGCGATAATGACCGTTCAGGCCACAAACGCGCTTCGAGCCCTGTTCGTGCGCGCGAAATTGCTCTGACCCGATATCCGGTGGTCCTCGCGCGATCGGACATCGCCGGCCGGATCGGGTTAAGACAGAAAAGTGACCTGCGCGGCGATATTTTAGCGTTCCCTGTGGCGAACCGGTTACAGACTTTTGGCAGGTCGAGGAGCAAAAATGGTGGGGAGCCTTTGTTCGAGGTTTCTATTGGTTCGTGGAAAGTCTGCGCCGTTTTTGGAGGGACTCACGTGCAAAAAACATTCATTTCGGCATCTGCCGTCTTGTCAGCATCGGCGATCCTGGTATTCGCGGCAGCAGCCCACGCCGACGAGCTCTCGGATATCCAGGCTCAAGCCAAACAACTGCGTGAGCAGAACCAGGCGATGACGAAGCGTCTCGCCGATCTCGAAAAACGGCAGAAGCTGCTCGAGACAACGACCGCGGCGAAGCCTGCGGTATCGTCCATCAACCCGGGCGACGCGATGGCCGCCGATCTGCCCTACAAGGCCGTCGTCAAGGCCCCACCCCCGGTGGATGACAGCCTGTGCTGGCACGGCGTTTGTCTGTACGGCACGATCGACGGCGGCCTGATGTATCAGAACCACGGCGCGCCGTTCAGCGCTCTTGCCACCACTCCGCTGGATTATATGATATCGAAGACCTCCAACGGTTCCTATTTCGGTGCCAGCCCCGGCAACCTCGCCACGTCTTTTATCGGTCTGCGGGGCAAGCAGGAGATCGCCGACGGTCTCTACGGCGTATTCAATTTGCAGACACAGTTCGACCCGTTCAATGGGCTGGCTATGAACGGCGTCGGTTCGGTCGCGCAGAACAACGGATTGACGCTCGCCCAGCAAAACGCATTTGGCGATTCTTCCAAAGCCGGCCAGATGTTCAATGGCGTGTCCTATGCCGGTATCAGTTCGCCGGTCTACGGCACCCTGACCTATGGCCGGCAAAACGCGCTGAGTTCCGATCTCATCAACAGCTACGATCCCCTGGCGGGTTCGAATGCGTGGTCCGTGATCTCCTTCCAGGGCGCTTCGGGCGGCGGCGGCGACACCGAGAATCGTATCTACGACAATTCGTACGAGTATAGGGTGAGCGTGGGGCCGGTTCGTTTCGCGGTGGAGACACAGCTTCGGAACGGCGGCAATAGCGGCACCGGCAATGCCTTCCAGGGCGATGTCGGATTCGACTATTTGGGCCTGTCGATGGATTTTCTCGGCGGCAAAATCTACGACGCGGTTTCCGTATCGCCGCTCAGTGCTGTGCAAGTTGCAGCAGTGCCTGCTTCAGGCGTCCCAACGGGACTAGGCGCCTTGGCCGGGACGGTGTCCGACAACACCGTATTCCAGGTGGGTGCCAAATATACCATCGGGCCGGTCAAACTGTTTGCTGGATATGAGCATATCCAGTTTGCCAACCCGAATAATCCGCTGGCGCCCGGCGCCTTCCTCGCGGGTGGCTATAACGTGTTTGCTCCCAACAACACCAACTTCACCACCGACAGGATCCTTCAGGTGTTCTGGGTGGGTGCGAAATATTCGGCCACGCGCGATCTCGATCTGACGCTCGCCTATTACCATCAGAACCAGAACAGCTTCATCATCGGGAATGGCAGCAACCCGACGGGTACCTGCAATACCGCCGTCTCGGCGGGCTGCAGCGGATCGCTGGACGCGGTTTCCTTTGTCGCCGACTGGCGCTTTGCCAAACACTTCGATGCCTACGCCGGTGTGATGTGGTCACAGGTGCAGAACGGTCTCGCCAACGGCTTTGCCTTGACCAACGGACTGCCGGGGGGAACCGGCAACAAGGCGTCGGCGTTCGATCCCGGCGTTGGTCTGCGCTACCAGTTCTGATTGCATTCGAAGGTCGCGGTGGCGGAGCAGAACGGTGCCCCGTTATAGGGGGGACGCCGAGCTTCGCCCCCGCTTAAAATACCGGATCGCGTCTGGGCGCTTGAGCCGCCATCCGGGCCAGCACGATCGCTTCCTCTGCCTTGATCCGAAAATCCCGCGCCTCTTTCAGCGGGCGCCGGATGTTGGGATCTTCCGAACTGCTGTCGAACGTAATCAGCTGCATGCAATGGGGGCACTGCACCTGATAGCCGGTGCGAAGTCGCTGCGCCTTCTCGCCGAACGGCTTGCGGCATTTCGAGCATTAAATCTTGATGCGGTCGGTCATGCGTTTCTCCCGCAACCAGATTGGCCGCGCTCGTTTTAGGATATTGCTAAGCGGTCACTTCAATTTGCGAGCATTATTGTCGGCATTTTGGAGGTAAATTCACCGCACAGACATGCCCTCTGGTCCATCGAAGCGGCTCGATCATTGCGCGCCGACGGACCGATGTGTCGTAAGTGCGGGGGAGGCGCGGATCAGCCGGCATAGGCCTTGTCGAGGTCAGCGATGATGATTTTTCGCATCTTCATCATGGCCTGCATGGCCCGATCGGCCTTTTTACGATCAGGATCGCTCAGGTATCGGCCCAGTGCCTTAGGGACAACCTGCCAGGACAGGCCGAACTTGTCCTTGAGCCATCCGCAGTTCAATTCCTCGCCGCCATCGGCGATCAATCTGTTCCAGAAATAGTCCACCTCTTGCTGGGTCTCGACGCTGATGAAGAACGAGATCGCCTCGTTGAACCTGAACTTCGGGCCGCCATTGAGCGCGTTAAATCTCTGGCCCTCAAGTTCGAAGCTCGCCATGAAGTCATTGACGGTTTCGATCTTGGCATTGGGAAATACCGATGTGTAGAACGCGACAGCTTCACGGACGTTGTTGTTCAGCCAGAGAAACGGCGTGATCGAAGTCATGACAATTATCCTTGTTGATCGGATTTGTAATCCAGGGCGGCGGGGAAGGGGGCAGGATCGGCGGCGTGCAGGATTAACGAAGGTCGTCGGCCATCATGAACCCCGTTGGTGTGGACTCTCCCCGAGGACGAACAAGCGGCGCCAGCTCCGACACGGGTTGATTGTTTTATCGGTCGATTTCCGTTGATGCGCGGCGAGATCGTGCGTCTCCGTCATCGCCTGGAAGGGCCTTACCCCCAGTGGGCAGATGATGGTAGGACATCCACGTCATCATCCGCTGCCCACTCTCTCGTCCCAAACCCCGCCCGATGAAAAACGACCAGATACTCAGCCTGATTTCGGAGTTCTGCCGCCAGGCCGATATGGCGGAATCGACCTTTGGGCGCCGGGCGGTCAATGACGGCAAGCTGGTGCATCGGTTGCGCGAGGGCAAGCGCATCACCATCGATACGCTCGACCGCATCCAGGCCTTTATCGCGGCCTCGATGCCGGGCGGGGTGCCACCGCCGCGCGGGCTCGAGGTGCCGCCGGAAAAGCGCGATCCCCGCGGCAATTTCAGGTTTTTCGAGAACCGGCAGAAATACCTGCTGTTCGTCCATACCTGCAGCGAAAAGCGGGTGATCGCCGATCGGGTCGCGCTGGAGCTCGGCAGCATTCATCCGCGGCCGCCGGCGCTGCGAGTATTCGACGCCGGGGTCGGCGACGGCACCGTACTGGCGCGGGTGATGCGCTCGATGCATGGCCGTTTTCCGCATATGCCGTTCTATATCGCGGGCAAGGAACTCAGCGTCGAGGATGTCCGATTGACGCTCGACAAGGTGCCGGACCGGCTGTTCGAACACCCCGCTACCGTCTTCGTGCTGACCAACATGTATTACGCCGAGGCGCCCTGGCTGACGCCGTCCTCGCCATCAGCGGCCTCGGGGATGATCTGGCATGAGGTCGCGCTCCGGGGAGCTTCCTCGGGGGATTTCGAGGCCCAAATCGCCGAATTGGGACCGTTTCTGGAGCAAAACTGGCGCGCCAGCGTAAGTCCGCGCTCGGGCATGCCGGTCTATGAGCGGCCGGCCGCGATCGTGCTGTACCGGGAAGACCACAGGTTTTTGCTCGATTCGATTATCCCCAGGGCCGGCCGCACCGAGGCCAATTTCGACCTGGTGATCGCTTCTCAGCCATACCGGGCCAAATCTTCCGTCAATTTCCGCGCCAAACGCATAATTGCGCCCCTGGGCAGGGCTTTGCGGGCAGGGGGGCGGCTAATCGGCATCCATTCCCATGGGCAGGACCCGGGCCTGGATATGATTCAGGCAGTTTGGCCGGGAGAAAACCCTTTCGCGGTGAGCCGTCATGAGCTATTGCGCGCGGTGAAATACGAGCTGGGCTCGGCCGGGCGGGACCTCAATTTTAACGCCTATGCGGATAACCGCTCGATCTTTCGCTATGATATGGAAGCGCTGCCCAACGAGGTCACCGGGTCGATCGGAACCTCGACGGCCTTTGCAGCATGGAATGCGGCGGTGTATGTCGCCCAGATCGAGGACGACCGGTTGACGGAAGTGACCCAGAGTGGCCGTTATCTTGATGCCGCCAGAGAGGTTTTGCGCAAGCATAACGGGCTCTGGTTCTACGACGAATCCTACGTCATCTCGCGCCGTCGCGACTGACAATTCAGGACACATAGAGACAGGGACCACCGAGGTCCGGTGGGAAAAAGGGGTTGGTTGATGCGCGCGTCTTATTTGTTCACCTCAGAATCGGTTTCTGAAGGTCATCCCGACAAGGTTTGCGACCGGATTTCCGACGAGATCGTCGATCTGTTTTTCCGTGAAGGCCCGAAAGCCGGCATCGACCCCTGGGCGATCCGCGCGGCCTGCGAAACGCTCGCCACCACCAACAAGGTGGTGATCGCGGGCGAAACCCGCGGACCGAAGTCCGTCACCAATGACCAGATCGAAAGCGTGGTTCGCGCTGCGATCAAGGACATCGGTTACGAGCAGGACGGCTTCCACTGGCAGAACTGCGACATCGAAATCCTGCTGCATCCGCAATCCGCCGATATCGCGCAGGGCGTCGATGCGTTGCAGCCCGGCGCCAATCAGGAAGAGGGCGCGGGCGACCAGGGCATCATGTTCGGTTACGCCACCAACGAGACCGCCGACCTGATGCCGGCGCCGATCTTCTATGCCCACAAGATCCTGCGGCTGATTTCCGAAGCCCGCCACTCCGGCAAGGAGAAGGTGCTCGGCCCGGACTCCAAGAGCCAGGTCACGGTGCAATACGAAAACGGCAAGCCGGTCGGCGTGCGCGAGATCGTGGTTTCGCATCAGCATCTGGTCGAGGACATGACTTCCGCCCAGGTCCGCGAACGCGTCGAGCCCTATGTCCGCCAGGCGCTGCCGGATGGCTGGATCAACGACAAGACGATCTGGCACATCAACCCGACCGGAAAATTCTTCATCGGCGGTCCCGACGGCGACTCAGGTTTGACGGGCCGCAAGATCATCGTCGACACCTACGGCGGCGCGGCCCCGCATGGCGGCGGCGCGTTCTCCGGCAAGGATCCGACCAAGGTCGACCGTTCGGCGGCCTATGCCTCGCGCTATCTCGCCAAGAATATCGTCGCGGCCGGTCTGGCCGACCGCTGCACGCTGCAGCTCGCTTACGCCATCGGCGTGGCGCGCCCGCTGTCGATCTACATCGACACCCACGGCACCGGTAAGGTGTCAGAGGACAAGCTCGAGAAGGCCGTCGCCGAGGCGATGGATCTCACGCCGCGCGGCATCCGCAAGCATCTCGATCTCAACAAGCCGATCTACGCGCGAACCTCGGCCTACGGCCATTTCGGCCGCACGCCGGACAGTGACGGCGGCTTCTCGTGGGAAAAAACCGATCTCGCCGACGCGCTCAAGCGCGCGGTGTGATCTGAGTATTTAGTGACGCAACATATTTAAGCCGTCATGGCCGGGCTTGTCCCGGCCATCCACGTCTTACCTCTGTTGTGGCTGAAGCTTTAGAGACAAGACGTGGATGCCCGGGACAAGCCCGGGCATGACGAGAGAAATTGTAGGCCCCTTCGCGAGAGCAGCGAAGCTAAAGGAACCCATCCCCATGACCGCCAAGCCCGCCTTCACCGATTACATCGTCAAGGACATTTCGCTCGCCGATTTCGGCCGCAAGGAGCTCTCGCTGGCCGAGACGGAAATGCCGGGCCTGATGGCGACCCGCGAGGAGTACGGCCCGAAGCAGCCGCTGAAGGGCGCGCGCATCGCAGGCTCGCTGCATATGACGATCCAGACCGGCGTGCTGATCGAGACGCTCAAGGTGCTCGGCGCCGATATCCGCTGGGTCTCCTGCAACATCTATTCGACCCAGGACCATGCCGCCGCTGCGATCGCCGCCGCCGGGATTCCGGTGTTCGCCGTCAAGGGCGAGACGCTGGCCGACTATTGGGACTACACCGCAAAGCTGTTCGACTGGCATGGCGCAAAACCCGGTGAAGCCTTGCATCCCAACATGATCCTCGATGACGGCGGCGACGCCACCATGTATGTCCATCTCGGCCTCAAGGCCGAGAACGGCGACACGGCGTTCCTCGACAAGCCGGCTTCGGAAGAAGAGGAAGTGTTCTTCGCGCTGCTGAAGAAGCAGTTGAAGGAGAAGCCGAAGGGCTATTTCGCCGCGATCGCCAAGTCGATCCAGGGCGTCTCGGAAGAGACCACCACGGGCGTGCATCGCCTGTACGATATGCAGAAGGCCGGCACGCTGCTGTGGCCAGCGATCAACGTCAATGACAGCGTCACCAAGTCGAAGTTCGACAATCTCTATGGCTGCCGTGAATCGCTGGTCGACGGCATTCGCCGCGGCACCGACGTGATGATGTCCGGCAAGATCGCGATGGTCGCGGGCTTCGGCGACGTCGGCAAGGGCTCGGCCGCCTCGCTGCGCCAGGCCGGCTGCCGCGTCATGGTCTCCGAGATCGATCCGATCTGCGCGCTGCAGGCGGCGATGGAAGGCTATGAGGTCGTGACGATGGAAGACGCCGCACCCCGCGCCGACATCTTCGTCACCGCCACCGGCAACAAGGACATCATCACCATCGAGCACATGCGCGCGATGAAGGATCGCGCCATCGTCTGCAACATCGGCCATTTCGACAACGAGATCCAGGTCGCCTCGCTGAAGAACCTGAAGTGGGACAACATCAAGCCGCAGGTCGACGAGATCACCTTCGCCGACGGCAAGCGCATGATCCTGCTGTCGGAAGGCCGGCTGGTGAATCTCGGCAACGCCATGGGCCATCCGTCCTTCGTGATGTCGGCCTCCTTCACCAACCAGACGCTGGCGCAGATCGAGCTTTACGCCAACAACAAGGACGGCAAGTACAAGAAGGAAGTCTACGTGCTGCCGAAGACGCTGGACGAGAAGGTGGCGATGCTGCATCTCGCCAAGATCGGCGTGAACCTGAGCAAGCTGCGCAAGGACCAGGCCGACTATATCGGCGTGAAGCAGGAAGGCCCGTTCAAGTCGGATCATTACCGGTATTGATGCTCCTCATGGTGAGGAGCCGCGTCAGCGGCGTCTCGAACCATGAGAGAACAGAATGCTGATTTCATCCTTCGAGACGCGCTTCGCGCTCCTCAGGATGAGGAAGCAAAAAAATTGGCCCCGGAGCGATCCGGGGCCTTTCGTTTGTCGTTGATTTCCGGTGCATCTTGCGCGCTAATCACCCCATGGAAACGACCCCACAAGCCGAACATGTCGATGTCCTGATCGTCGGCGCCGGGCTCTCCGGCATCGGCGCGGGTTTTCATCTGCAGCAGAAATGCCCCGGCAAGAGCTACGTCATTCTTGAGGGCCGCGACTGCATCGGCGGCACCTGGGATCTGTTTCGCTATCCCGGCATCCGCTCCGACAGCGACATGTTCACGCTGGGCTATTCGTTCAAGCCGTGGACCGAGCCGAAGGCAATCGCCGACGGGCCGCGGATTCTCAATTATGTGCGCGAGACCGCCGCCGAGAACGGCATCGACAAGCAGATCCGTTTTCATCACCGCGTGAAGCGGGCGTCGTGGTCGACACCGGACGCGCGCTGGACCGTGGAGACCGAACGCAGCACAAGCGAGGGCGCTGTTGAATTGGTGCGCTTCACCTGCAATTTCCTGTTCATGTGCTCGGGCTATTACAAATACGAGGAGGGCTATACGCCCTCATTTGCAGGCTCGGGCGATTTCGCCGGCCGCATCGTGCATCCGCAGAAATGGACCGAGGATATCGACTACGCCGGCAAGCGCGTGGTGGTGATCGGTTCGGGCGCCACTGCCGTGACGCTGGTGCCCGAGATGGCCAAGACCGCGGCACACGTCACCATGCTGCAGCGCTCGCCGACCTATGTGGTGGCGCGGCCGGCGCAGGACCCGCTCGCCAATAAATTGCGGGCAAAGCTGCCGGCCAAGCTCGCCTATCATCTTATACGTTGGCGCAATGTGCTGTTCGGCATGTATTTCTTCCAGCTCTCGCGGCGCAAGCCGGATCGGGTCAAGCAATTGATCCTCGGCGGCGTGCGCATCGCGCTCGGGCCCGACTACGACATCGCGACGCATTTCACGCCGCGTTACAATCCCTGGGACCAGCGGCTGTGCCTGGTACCCGACGGCGACCTGTTCAAGGCGATCAAACAGAACCGCGCCTCGGTCGTCACCAAAGAGATCGACAGCTTCACCCAAAACGGCATCAAGCTGAAGGACGGCAGCGAACTCGAAGCCGATATCATCGTGACCGCGACCGGCCTCAATCTGCAGGTGCTCGGCGGCATGGATGTCAGCGTCGACGGCCGCACGGTCGATTTCGCGCGGGCGCTGAACTACAAGGGCATGATGTATTCGGACGTGCCCAATCTGGCTTCGTCATTCGGCTACACCAATGCGTCCTGGACGCTGAAATGCGACCTGACCTGTGAATATGTCTGCCGCCTGATCAATTACATGGACCGGCGCGGCTACAAGCAATGCATGCCGCATAATGTCGATTCCACGATCACCGAATTGCCGTCGCTGGATTTCTCATCCGGCTATGTGCAGCGCGCGATCGCGCAGATGCCCAAGCAAGGCTCAAAGCGGCCGTGGCGGCTCTATCAGAATTACGCGCTCGACATCGTCACGCTGCGCTTCGGCACGATCGATGACGGGGTGATGAAGTATTCGTAAGCGGTCACTGCCGCGTCACCATTCCCGGCAATTTTTTCTTAAGGCTCCGCTGTCGGGCAATTGTTGCCCCGTTCGATGTACCCCCGACCGTTGAAAAGCCGCGTCTTTTTGGCTTCGCCACGTGGCATGCCCTTTGCTGGCTCCGAAAATGTGTGTCCGGAGTTTGCTGTGCCGGTTTCGTTTTCAGGTGCGTTTTCATCTTCGAGCGTGTCGTCAACGCCAACGGTCTCCGCCAGCGCGTCAAAATCATCGGGCCTGAGCGCGAAGCCGTCATCGGTGGTGCAGCAATTTCTCGAATACGCCAACATGACGCCCGCGGAGCGCATGCAGGCCGACATGCTCTCGCAACTCGGCCTCACCGAGGATCAGTTCAAGGCGATGACGCCTGCCGAGCAGCAGAAGGTTGAAGACAAGATCAGGCAGATGATCAAACAACAGGCCGAACAAAGTAACGACAAGCGCACGGGGTTGATCACCGATATTTCGGTCTGACCGGCGCCGACGCGGCCGGTTACCGCCTGCGTTGTCTATGGCTCGCCCTGCGCGGCCTTGATCAGATTGTTGCGCAGCGTGACGACGCCCCTTTGCATTTTGGAAAAATCTTCCGGCGTCAGCCCGGATGCTTTCACGAGGTTCATGGGGAGCGCTTTTTCGCGCAGGCGCCGTCCGGCGTCGGTCAGGCTGATGATGACCTGGCGTTCGTCCGCGGGATCGCGCTGCCGGCGTAGATAGCCCATGCCTTCGAGCTTCTTCAGGATCGGGGTCAGCGTGTTCGATTCGAGGAACAACTGCGCGCCGAGGCCGCCGACGGTCTGGTTGTCCTGCTCCCACAGCGCCACGATCGCGATGTACTGGGTGTAGGTGAGCCCGAGTTCCTCGAGGATCGGCTTGTAGGCCCGGCCATAGGCGAGGTTGGCCGAATAGATCGCAAAACACAGGAAATCGGCGAGCCGGGGGTTTGTCGGGTCTTTGGGATCGGCGGGGTTCATGAACGGAGCCTCTTACACGGGGATGTGATGTCTCGGATACATATATATCGTGTCCGATTAAATCGGAAGACTTGACCGGCAAAGAAGCCACTGATAGCTAAAAATCGTACACGAATTAATCGTACGCGATATATATCAGGAGCTCAGAAATGACCCAGTTGCTTGAACAGATCAATCATCAGCGCCGCCGCTTCTTCGGTGTCGCAGCGACGGCCGTAGGCGCGGCCCACCTGGCCATGACGGGTTCGGCCCAGGCGCAGACGGCTGGCGCCGAGCCTGCGGCGGGCGCGCCCAAGGGGGCATCGAACAAGACGGCGTCAAACGCGTCGTTCAGCCCGCTGAAGCAGATCGATGCCGGCGTCCTCAACGTCGGATACGCCGAAGCCGGTCCCGCCGAGGGGCCGCCCGTCATTCTGCTGCACGGCTGGCCCTATGACATTTACGCCTTTGTCGATGTCGCCCCCGTGCTGGCCTCGGCGGGTTACCGCGTGATCATCCCCTATCTGCGCGGCTATGGCACGACGCGGTTTCTCTCCAGCGATACGCCGCGCAACGGCCAGCAATCGGTCGTCGCCGCCGATATCATCGCCCTGATGGATGCGCTCAAAATCGAGAAGGCTGTTATCGCCGGGTTTGATTGGGGCGCGCGGACCGCCTGCATCATCGCGGCGTTATGGCCGGAGCGCTGCAAGGCGCTGGTCTCGGTGAGCGGCTATCTGGTCGGCAGCCAGGAAGCCGGCAAGATGCCGTTGCCGCCGAAGGCCGAGTTGCAATGGTGGTACCAATATTATTTCGCGACCGAACGGGGCCGCGAGGGGTACGACAAATACCGCCACGACTTTTCCAAGCAGATCTGGCAGATCGCTTCGCCGAAGTGGAATTTCGATGACGCGACCTTCGATCGCAGTGCCAAGGCGTTCGACAATCCCGATCACGTCAGCGTCGTGATCCATAATTATCGCTGGCGGCTCAATCTCGCTGAAGGCGAAGCAAAATACGACGATATCGAAAAGCGCCTCGCCGCATTTCCGGTCATCGCGGTGCCGACCATCACCATGGAAGGCGATGCCAATGGTGCGCCCCATCCGGAGCCCGCGGCCTATCGCAACAAATTCTCGGGCAAATACGAACACCGGACCGTCGATGGCGGCATCGGCCACAATCTGCCGCAGGAAGCGCCACAGGCTTTTGCCAAGGCCGTGCTCGACGTCGCCAAATGGGTTTAATGAAGCAATTTTGACAAAACCGAAGCAAGTTCGAGGCCGCGTATGCGTTGTTTCGCGTATACGCGGTCGCCCTCGAATCGGCCATCGTACCCAACGGTTAACGCCGTATTAATCGGCAGACCCTAGGCTTCAGCGGATCGAAGCTGCTGACAGCATGAGAAAGTCCATGGACGCCCAGAGAATTGCCGTCGATGCCGTGGTTGCGCTGACCGACTGTGACCGCGACGCGGTAACCGCCTTTATCCGCCGGATGTATCTGGCCGGTGTGCGAGATCCCAAGCGCCTGACCTTCAAGGGTCTGCAGGCGATGGCGCGGAGTTAGTCGCTCCCGCGCAAAAAATCCGAAATGAACAAGGCCCCGAATAAATCCGGGGCCTTTATTGTACAGTGGTTGCGCCGTGACTATTCCGGCTTGCCGATCGATACCTTCAGCGTGCCGACGCCATCGACACCGCATTCGATCTGGTCGCCCGGCTTCAGCGCCGAGACGCCGGCCGGGGTTCCCGTCATGATGATATCGCCGGCGGCGAGCGCAACCTGCTCGGAGAGTTTCTCGATGATCTCGGGAACGCTCCAGATCAATTCCGTGAGGTCGCCCTTCTGCTGCTCGGTGCCGTTGACCGTGAGCCAGATCTTGCCCTTGCTCGGATGGCCGATCTTCGAGGCCGGCTGCAGCGCGCCGCAAGGCGCGGAATAGTCGAACGACTTGCCGACTTCCCAGGGCCGCTCTTTTTTACGCGAAGCGATCTGCAGGTCGCGCCGGGTCAGGTCGATGCCGATGCCGTAGCCGTAGATGTGCTCGTTGGCCTTGGCGGCGGGAATGTTCAGACCGCCGCTCTTCATCGCGACGATGAGTTCGACCTCGTGATGGAAATCCTTGGTCAGCGGCGGGTAGGGGATGGTGGCGCCATCCTGAACGATCATGTCGGCATGCTTGGCGAAGAAGAACGGCAGCGCCCGCTCGTCATTTCCCATCTCGCGGATGTGCTCGAGATAATTGCGCCCGACGCACCAGATGCGGCGGACCGGAAAGGATTTGCCTTCGCCGGCAACAGGGATCGAGGCTTGTGGCGGCGGGGGAATGACAAAGGAGGTTGCGCTCATGAGGGGGTCTCGGTGGGTTGGGGGATAGAAACTTGAAGGCCTGACTTTACGCGGTTGCGCTGACCGGCGCCAGCGTCAGGGGACCGGCATCGCGGTGTTGCAGCCGGAAGAACGACGCATAGCGCCCGCCACGGCGCAACAGATCGTCATGCCGCCCGCGCTCGACAATCTCGCCGCCCTCGACCACCAGGATGGCGTCGGCGTGCATGATGGTGTGGAGGCGATGAGCGATCACGATGGTGGTGCGGTTCTGGCACAGATGCTCGATGGCTTCCTGAACCTGCTTTTCGGATTCCGAATCCAGCGCCGCGGTCGCCTCATCCAGCAGGATGATCGGGGCATTCTTCACCAGCGCGCGCGCCACCGCGACGCGCTGGCGCTGGCCGCCGGATAGTTGCGTGCCGTGCTCGCCGACCGGCGTGTCATAGCCAAGCGGAAAGCCCATGATGAATTCGTGCGCGCAGGCGGCCTGTGCGGCCGCCACGATCTCGGCCTGCGTGGCGCCAACCTTGCCAAAGGCGATGTTGGCCCCGATGGTGTCGCGGAACAGATAGACGTCCTGTCCGACATAGGCGGTCTGCTGGCGCAGCGATTTGCGTGACACCGCGGAAATGTTTTGCCCGTCGATCAGTATGTCGCCGCCGGTGACTTCGTAGAACCGCAGCAGCAGCGCCAGCACCGTCGATTTGCCGCCGCCGGAGGGGCCGACCAAAGCGGTGACCTTGCCGGGCTCGGCGACAAAGCTCATGCGGTTGAGCACCGGCTCGTTGGCGCGATAGGCAAACGACACGTCGCGCAGTTCGACCCGCGCGTCGACCAGCTTCAGCGCCGGCTTGTCGTCGTCGTCGGGTTCGCTGGCCGGGCTGTCGACGATCTCCAGCAATTTGCGGGCGCCGATCAGGCTTGAGTTCAATTCGATGTTGAGCCGCGCCAGACGCTTGGCCGGCTCATAGGCCAGCAGGAACGCGGTCAGGAACGAGAAGAATTGTCCCGGCGTGGCGCCGAGCGCGACGACGCTGTAGCCGCCATACATTAGGCCGCCCGCGACGGCCAAACCACCCAGCGTTTCCATCAGTGGGCTCGAGCGATTCGACACCCGCGCCATCTTGTTGGCGTTGTCCTCGACGGCGGTGATGCTGCCATCGATGCGCTCGCGCATCGTCGCTTCCAGCGTGAACGCCTTGACGGTGCGGATGCCCTGCAGCGATTCCTGCATGGTTTCGAGAATGTCGGCGGTGCCCGAGAATTGCGTATGCGCGAGACCCTTGATGCGCTTCACCAGTTTGCGCAGCACCAGCATCGCCGGCGGCGCCACCGCAAATCCGAGCAGCGCCATCCAGGGATCCTGCATCAGCATCACGATGACCAGCCCGACCAGCGACAGCACATCGCGTCCGACGGCATTGATCAGCAGGCTGAGAACCTGGGTGACGGAATTCGCGCCCGCGGTCAGCCGCGCCAGGAACTCTGACGAGTGCCGCTCCGAAAAGAAGGCGATGCTCTCGCTCATCAGCTTGGAAAACAGCTGGCGCTGGTTGTTGGCCAGAATGGCATTGGAAATCTTCGACAGGATCACCTGATGGCCATAGGTGGCCGCGCCCTTGATGATGAAGATCACGACCGTGATACCGGAGAGGATCGCGATGCCGCGGACATTCTTGTCGACATAGGCCTGGTTGATCACCTGTCCCAGCAAATAGGCCGAACCGGCAGTGGTCGCGGCCGAGACCGCCATCAGCGCGAACGCCGTCAGATAGCGCCGCCAGTAGAGCGCGCCCTGTTCCATGACCAGGCGGCGAATCAGGATCGCGGCGCCGTAGGGATCGTCAGTGATTTTCTTCGGAAGTTCGGTCATCCGCGTTCCATTGACAGCGTTAGGCAAGCGTTTGCCCCACGTGTCAGGGTTGCTCCGAAACGTCCGTCTCCTTGCCCGCAATATCAGGGTTTTTCAAGCCCAATCAGGCCTTGCGCCCAACAGGATTTTAGAAGTGATTTTAGGCCGATACCGCATGTTCGAGCTCGCCATGGCGTTCCCGGAACAGTTTCTCTTCCCACGCCAGCGCATGGCGGGCGATGGTATCGAGATCGTCATATTGCGGGGTCCAGTCCAGCACGCTGCGGATGCGGCTGGTGTCGGCGACCATGGTCATGATGTCGCCGGGCCGGCGCGCGGCATATTGAACCGCGAAATTGCGCCCGGAGACGCGCCGCACTGCCTCGATGGTTTCCAGCACCGAATAGCCGCGGCCGTAGCCGCAATTGAGCGTCGCCGAGGTGCCGCCGCTGCGCAGATAATCGAGTGCCGCGCGATGCGCCTGCGCGAGATCGCTGACGTGAATGAAATCCCGGATGCAGCTTCCGTCCGGCGTCGGATAATCCGTGCCGAACACGTCGATCTTGGCGCGCTGGCCGGTCGCGGCCTCAACGGCGATCTTGAGCAGATGCGTCGCGCCCACAGTCGCCAATCCAATTCGCGCCTGCGGGTCGGCGCCGGCCACGTTGAAGTAACGCAGCACGACGTAGTTCATGTTGTGCGCCGAGGCTGTATCATGCAGCATGATTTCGGCCATCAGCTTCGACGAGCCGTAGGGCGACAGCGGCCGGGTCGGCGCGTGCTCGGCTACCGGCACCTGATCCGGATTGCCATAGACCGCCGCGGTCGATGAAAAGATGAAGCGATCGACGCCGCATTTGACCGCGGCGTTCAGAAGACTGCGCGTGGTCATGGTGTTGTTGCGGTAATACCCAAGCGGATCGCGCATCGAGTCCGGCACCACCACCGAGCCCGCGAAGTGAATGATGCTTTCGACCTTGTGCTGGGCGATCACGCCCTCGACGAGATTTTCGTCCGCGGCGTCGCCGATGAACAGCGGCACGCCTTCGGGCAGAAACGCGGAAAAGCCGGTGGAGAGGTTGTCGATCACGACGACGTTCTCGCCGGCTTCCACCAGCGCATGAACCATGTGACTTCCGATATAGCCGGCGCCGCCGGTGACAAGCACACTCATGAGCTCACCCATCCCGATTATTTAGGGCGATGCTAGCCGGGCCGCAGTGAAGAGTGGGTTTCGGCGCAAGTGAACTGGCCACTATGCTTAATGTTGCGTATAGGGAATGCGCGAAATGGAGCCTGACGTGGGAATCCCGGATATTTCCGCCGAAAATCTGCAGCTGATCGTACCGAATCTGCACAGGCGCTATTCGGGCGTCACCGCGACCAATCGCATGGTGGCGCCGAAACTCGCCCGATTGTTTAACGCGGGCTGGCTTGGTTCCGATGCGCCCGACGGCATCGCGCGAATGTCGTTTACCGATCTCCTGAAAGTGTGGCGCCGAAGCTCGCCGCTGATCTGGCATGCGCGGCGCAACAACGAGATGATCGTTGGCGTTTTGCTGAGAACGCTCGGCTGGCCGTTGAAATTGGTGTTCACCTCGGCGGCGCAGCGTCATCACACCTGGATCACGCGCTGGCTGATCCGGCAGATGGATGCGATCATCGCGACCAGCGAAATTTCGGCGTCGTTTCTCAAGCGCCCGTCAACCGTGATCATGCACGGCGTCGATACGGAGGTGTATTCACCACCGGCCGATCGCGCCGCGGCGTTCGCGGCGGCTTCGCTACCCGGACGCTACGCGATCGGCTGCTTTGGCCGCGTGCGCGCGCAAAAGGGCAGCGATGTGTTTGTCGAGGCGATGTGCCGGCTGTTGCCGCGCTATCTTGATTTCACGGCTGTGCTGGTCGGCGCGATCACACCGGAGCAGACGGGATTCGCCAACGATCTGAAAAAACGTATCGAGGCCGCAGGGCTTCAGTCGCGCATCGTCATCACAGGCGAGCTGGAAATCGAGGAAGTGCAGCGCTGGTATCAGCGGCTGACGATCTACGCCTTCACCTCGCGCAATGAAGGGTTTGGCCTGACGCTGATCGAGGCGATGTCGGTCGGTGCGGCATTGGTGGCCTCGCGCGCCGGTGCGGCCGAGCTTGTGGTCGAGGATGGCGTCACAGGCGTGCTGACGCCAACCGGCGATGCCGATGCGCTGGTCGCGGCGCTGGAGCCGCTGATGCGTGATCTTAATTCCGCCACCGCGATGGGCGCGCAGGCGCGAGCACGGGTGTTGGAAAAATTCAATCTCGATGGCGAGGCCAATGCGATCGCGGGCGTCTATCGCACGCTGGTCTGAGCCATCACATCGGCGACAAACGTGTCGAGGTCGCCGCCGGCGAACAGAAAGCCCGGCAATCCCGCGGCCTTGGCGGCTTCGATATCGCTGGCGCGGTCGCCGATCACAAAGCTGCCTTCGTGCCGCACCGGCCAGTGCTTCATCAGGTCAAGGATCATGCCGGGTTTTGGCTTGCGCCACGGATGATTTTCGAGATAGCCGGCCACTGTGCCGTCGGGATGATGCGCGCAATATCTGATGTCGTCGATCACGGCGCCCTGCGTAGCCAGTTCGGCGCGCATCCAGTCATGCAGCGTGATCAGATCGCTCTCGGTAAACAGACCGCGCGCGACGCCGGACTGGTTAGTGAACAGGAACACGAAATATCCGGCGTCCTTCAGTCGGCGGATCGCCTGGGCGACATTTGGCATCCAGCGAATGCGCTCGCGGGTGCCCATGTAACCGTCGTCGTAATTGAGGACGCCGTCGCGATCGAGGAAAGCCCCCGGGCGAGGTGTGATGTTGTTCTCGATGCTCATGCTTGTTGCGCCTCGGCCATCACGCGCCTCACGGTCGCCACCACGTCGGCGGCCGAAATGTCCCGCATGCAGCGATGATCGTTCATGGTGCAGATTGTGCGCTGGCAGGGTTGGCAGGATAGTTGGGTTTTGGTCAGCACCGTCGCGGCGAGGCCGTTGAGCGGTGCCCACAAATAAGGACTGGTCGGGCCGAAAATGCCCATGGTCGGCGTGCCCGCCGCCGCCGCGATGTGCATCAACCCCGAATCGTTTGAGATCGCGACCTCTGCGGCCGCGACGGCCAGGATGCCGTTACGTAAGTCTGTGCCGGTCAGGTCCCGCACACGCGGACCGCCGGCGGCCACGATCTCGGTGGCAAGCGCCTTTTCGCCGGGTCCACCGACCACCCAGACATCGAGGCCTTGCTCAGCCAGAAGCCGCGCCGCTTCCGGATAATAAGTCCAGCGCTTGGAGGCGCCGACCGAACCCGGTCCGAGCGCGACGGCAGGCGCGGTGCCGAGCCCGTTCGCCTGTCGCCAGCGGGCGACGTCCTCAGCCGGAACCCGAAGCTGCGGCACTGGCCAATCCGGCGGCAAGGGCGCGCCATCCGGCAGCGCCAATGCGGCGTTCTTGTCGATAAAGCGAGGCAGCGCCTTCTCGCCCCAGCGCCACTGATTCAGCAGCCCAAACCTGGCTTCGCCGACGAAGCCCACCCGCTCGGGAATGCCGGCCAGCGCGGGCGCCAGGGCGCCTTTCCAGGTTCGGGGCAGCACCAGTGCCGTTCCGTAGCCGCGTTCGCGCAGTTGCGCCGCCAGTCCCCATTGTTTGGTCAGGGCCAACTGGCGCCGGGGCAGGTCCCAGACGATCCCGGCGCGGACATCCGGCATATAATCGACCAGCGGGGCGCACAGGGAGGTCACCAAGAGATCGACCGGCCGGTTCGGCCAACGCTGTTTCAGTACCCGCACCACGGTGTGGCCGCGCACGAAGTCGCCGATCCACATATAGGGAACGATCAGGATCGGCCGGGTGTCCTCCCGGTCCTCCGCCGTCACCATATGATTTGAATCAGTATTCATCTTATGAATATCAGGCGTCCGTTCGCTCCAATCCGGTGGCGTAACCGCTCCCCGCCCGGAGGTAAAGTCGCGCGAGCGCGCCTTCAGCGTCTTCACCACCCCCCACGAGCCAAGTTGCCTGCCAAGCGAGACTGAGGCAAAGCTGGCTTTCCATAAATCAGGGCAGGGCGCGTTATGTTGCTGGTGACCGGTGGCGCCGGTTTTATCGGGTCGAATGTCGTGGCCGCGCTCAATGATGCGGGCCGCGCCGACGTCGCTGTGTGCGACGTGCTCGGCCATGACGGCAAATGGCGCAACCTCGCCAAGCGCCAGCTCGCCGATGTCTTACCACCCGCGCAGTTGATGGATTGGCTCAAGGGCCGCCGGCTCGACGCGGTCCTGCACCTCGGCGCGATTTCGGAGACCACGGCGACCGACGGCGATCTCGTGATCGAGACCAATTTCCGGCTGTCGATGCGGCTGCTCGATTGGTGCACGACTAACGCGACACCGTTGATCTATGCGTCTTCGGCCGCGACCTATGGCGATGGCGCGCAGGGGTTTCGCGACGATCCATCAATGGCAGCGCTCAGAACATTGCGGCCGATGAATCTGTACGGCTGGAGCAAGCATCTGTTCGACATGGCGGTGGCCGAGCGCGTCGCCAAAGGCGAGAAGCTGCCGCCGCAATGGGCCGGATTGAAATTCTTCAACGTGTTCGGCCCCAACGAATACCACAAAGGCACGATGATGAGCGTGCTGACGCGGCGCTTTGACGACATCAAGGCCGGCCGCGTCGTCGAGCTGTTCAAGTCGCATCGCGACGGCATTGCCGACGGCGATCAGCGGCGCGACTTCATCTATGTGGATGACGTTATCAGGGTGATGATGTGGCTGATGGCGACGCCGTCGGTCAGCGGTCTCTTCAACGTCGGGACCGGCCATGCCCGCAGCTTCAAGGATTTGATGCTGTCGGCCTATGCCGCACTCGGCACCGCGCCGAACATCCGCTATATCGATATGCCCATGGCGATCCGCGATAGTTACCAATACTTCACGCAAAGTGATGTCGATCGGTTGCAGCGCGCCGGTTATAATGGCGGCTTCACGGCGCTGGAAGATGCGGTCGGTCTTTACGTCAACGGTTACCTCGATCGCGCCGATCGTTTCCGCTGACGGGCAACGAATGCGAGAATAAATGTTTGATTTTGAAGCCCTGAGCGCCGCCATCGTCCGCCAGACCGTGTTGTGTGTCGGCGATCTCATGCTCGACGAATTCGTCTATGGCGAGGTGTCGCGCATCTCGCCGGAAGCGCCGGCGCCTGTGATCGCAGTCCAGCGCACCGAAACCAATGTCGGCGGTGCCGGCAACATCGCCTCGCTCGGCGCGCGCTGCATCTTCGTCGGGCTTATCGGCGAGGACGAGGCGGGCGCGCGCCTGAAAGCCCGGCTGGCGCAGGAAACCCTGATCGAGAGCGTGCTGGTTCCGGATGCTTCGCGTCCGACCACCCGCAAGGTGCGGTTCGTTTCCGAACACTTCTCGACCCACATGCTGCGCGCCGACTGGGAGAAAGCTCAGCCGGCCTCGGCCGAAATCGAGCAGAAACTGATCGATACCATCCTGCCGCTGTTGCCGCGCGCCGATATCGTGCTGCTGTCTGATTATGCCAAGGGCGTGCTGACCGCGCGGGTGATCCGCAACGTGATCGACGCCGCGCGAAAGCTCGGCAAGCCCGTGATCGTCGATCCCAAGAGCGCCAATTTCGCGATCTACCGCGGCGCGACGCTGCTGACGCCCAACCGCAAGGAATTCGCCGAAGCGACCCGCAGCCGTGCCAATTCGGTCGACGCCATTGCGGATGCCGCGCAGGACGCGATGCAGCTTGCCGATTGCGAAGCGATATTGGTGACGCAGAGCGAACACGGCATGACGCTGGTGCCGCGCAGTGGCGATGTCATTCATGTGCCGGCCCATGCCGTCAAGGTGAGCGATGTCTCGGGCGCGGGCGATACGGTCGCGGCTGTGCTGGCAGTTGTGCTGGCGACCAAGGCGGATTGGGAAACCGCCTTGCGGGTGGCGACCGCGGCGGCCGCGGTGGCGGTCAGCAAGAAAGGCACCGCCAGCGTCTCGTCAGCGGAATTGCGCCGGAAAATCCTGCCGCATGCGGCGCGCGCGGCGGAAGAAAAGATCGTTTTGAAAAAAGGCGATCTGGAAACCCAGTTGCTGGATTGGCGCCAGCAAGGATTGCGGGTCGGCTTTACCAATGGCTGTTTCGATATTCTGCACCCCGGTCACGTCAGGGTGCTGACCGTGGCGCGCGGCGCCTGCGACCGCCTGATCGTCGGCCTGAACAGCGATGCGTCGGTGAAACTGCTCAAGGGCGATGGGCGTCCGGTGCAGGACGAGCGCGCGCGGGCGGAAGTGCTGGCGTCGCTGGAAGCGGTCGATCTTGTGGTGATCTTCGAGCAGGACACGCCGATCGAATTGATCAAGCAGATCGTGCCGAGCGTGCTGGTCAAGGGCGGCGACTATACCCGCGAGAAGGTCGTCGGCCACGAGATCGTCGAAGCCAATGGCGGCGAAGTGCTGTTGGTCGATGTGCTGCCCGGTTTCAGCACCACGTCGCTGGTCGTGCGCGCACGGAAAGACCAGGCGTGAGCGCTGTGGCACGCGAGCCGCTCGGAGCGTTGCTGGCGCGGCGCTGGCGGAGCCCCGCCGCCTGGATCGAGACCACTGACATCTTTATTGGCCTCGTAGCGGTCACGCTACCGTGGTCGACGTCGCTGGTGGCGATCTTTGCGATCGCCGCCCTCGTGACCATGCTTCCGTTCTTTGACATCAAGGCTTTCCTGCAATCCCTCAAGCGTCCGGTATGCGCCATTCCAGTGGCGCTGTTTGCGCTGGCGGCGGTGGGCACGCTGTGGTCCGACGCGGCGTGGGGCGCGCGGCTATATGCGGTCGGCCCGGTGGCCAAACTCTTGATGCTGCCGGTGCTGTTCTATCATTTCGATCGCTCGGGGCGCGGCGTGTTGGTATTCACGGCGTTTCTGGTGTCGTGCGTGCTGCTGTTGGTCGCGTCATGGATCGTCGCGGCCTATCCGTCACTTGCATGGCGGGCCGTTCCTGACTACGGCGTGCCGGTCAAAAACTATATCGACCAGAGCCAGGAATTCGCGCTGTGCACGGTGGTGCTGGCCTATCCGATCGTCGCGCTGCTGCGGGCAGGGCGCATTGTGCCGGCGCTGTTGCTGGGTGCGATCGCGCTCTGTTTCGTCGCCAACATGACCTTCATCATTGTCTCGCGGACGGTGCTGGTGACGATGCCGGTGATGTTGGCGGTGTTCGCATTGCTGCATCTGAAATGGCGCACCAGCGTAATCCTGATCGGCGTTGCGGTCGTACTGGCGGCGCTGGCCTTTGCGACCTCGCTGCAGTTGCGCGCCAAGATCCAGACTTTTTCGCAGGACTATCAACTATACCATGAGCGGAACATGCCGACATCGATCGGCCTGCGGCTGGAATTCTGGCAGAAATCATTGCGCTTTATTTCCGAGGCGCCGGCCTTCGGCCATGGCACCGGATCGATCCGCGGACTGTTCGAGCAGGCCGCGGTCGGCAAGGATACCGCCACCAGCGAAGTGATTGCAAATCCGCATAACCAGACCCTGAACGTTGCAATCCAGTGGGGCGCGCTCGGCGTTATCCTGTTGTATGCGATGTGGCTGGTGCATGCGCTGCTGTTTCGCGGCGACGGTCTTGTGGCCTGGATCGGGCTGATGGTCGTGGTGCAGAATTTCTTCACCTCGCTGTTCAATTCGCACATCTTCGATTTCACCCCTGGATGGATGTATGTGCTGGGAGTGGGCATCGCCGGCGGCACGATGTTTCGGGCGAGCCAGCCGGACGCAGCGCGGCAGCCGCGGAATTTCGTGCAACCATGACGGCTGGCATGCCCCCACGAGATCAGCTATCAGCAGGCTTGCGGCGGGTTCTGCCCGCTATGCCCTGTGACCGGTCAGCGACATGATGCGCCTCTCAAATCTGACCCTGCGCAACGCTTTGATTGCGACGCATGACGCGCTGGCGACCGCGCTGGCGCTGTTTGCGAGCTTCTATCTGCGCTTCGAGGGCGGCGATCTATTTTATGACCGCGTGCCGCTGCTGCTGCACATCCTGCCTTACTTCATCATTTTCAGCGTGGTGGTCTGTTACGTCAGCAAGCTGACCACGATGAAATGGCGTTTCATCTCGCTGCCGGATGCGCTCAATATCCTGCGCGTCACGACCGTGCTGACGGCAGCACTTCTGGCGCTGGATTATATTTTTGTAGCGCCCGTCGTGAATGACCCGTCGGTAGCGCGCAGTATCCAGGGCGGGTTCTTTCTCGGCAAAACCACCATCGTATTGTTCTGGTTTCTCGAGGTGTTTTTCCTCAGCGGCATGCGCTTCGCCTATCGCTATTTTCGTTACACGCGCACACGGCGCCATGCCCGGACCGATGGCGCATTGCCGACGCTGGTCATCGGCCGCACTGCGGATGCCGAGGTTTTTTTGCGCGGCATCGAAAGCGGCGCGGTCACCCGGCTGTGGCCGGTCGCCGTATTGTCGCCATCGCTGGCGGACCGCGGCCAGTCGATCCGCGGCATTCCTGTTGTGGGCGGTATCGACGACATGGAGGATGTGGTCAACGACTATGCCAGGCGCGACAAGCCGATCACCCGCGTGGTGATGACGCCGTCCGCCTTCGATGCCGAGGCGCGGCCCGAGGCGGTTCTGATGCGGGCGCGGAAGCTGAATTTGATCGTCAGCCGGTTGCCGTCGCTGGAGAGCGGCGACGCGCCGCGATTGACGACGGTGGCGGTCGAAGACCTGCTGCTGCGTCCCAGCGAGAAAATCGACTATGGACGGCTCGAAGCGCTGGTGAAGGGCAAGTCGGTCATCGTCACCGGCGGCGGCGGCTCGATCGGCTCTGAAATCTGCGAGCGGGTCGCGACCTTCGGCGCCGCGCGATTGCTGGTGATCGAAAATTCGGAGCCGGCGCTCTATGCCGTGACCGAAATGCTGGCCGCGCGAGAAGACCGCGTAAAGGTTGAAGGCCGGATCGCGGATATCCGCGATCGCGGGCGCATCCTGCGGCTGATGAATGAATTCAAGCCGGACATCGTGTTTCACGCCGCGGCGCTCAAGCACGTGCCGATTTTGGAACGCGACTGGAGCGAGGGCGTCAAGACCAACATCTTCGGATCGGTCAATGTCGCCGATGCGGCGCAGGCGGCGGGCGCCGAGGCGATGGTGATGATTTCGACCGACAAGGCGATCGAACCAGTGTCGATGCTGGGCCTGACCAAGCGATTCGCCGAGATGTATTGCCAGGCGCTGGATCGTGACCTCGGCACGCAACGCGACGGCAACAAGCCGCCGATGCGGTTGATCTCGGTCAGGTTCGGCAATGTGCTGGCGTCCAATGGATCTGTGGTGCCGAAGTTCAAGGCGCAGATCGCGGCGGGCGGCCCGGTGACGGTCACCCATCCCGACATGGTGCGTTACTTCATGACCATCCGCGAAGCCTGCGATCTCGTGATCACCGCAGTCGCGCATGCGCTGGCGCCGGTACGCCCTGATGTTTCAGTCTACGTGCTCAACATGGGGCAACCTGTAAAAATCGTCGATCTGGCCGAGCGCATGATCCGGTTGTCCGGCCTGCAGCCGGGCTACGATATCGATATCGTATTCACCGGCATGCGGCCGGGCGAGCGCCTCAACGAAATCCTGTTCGCGACCGAAGAGCCGACCGTCGAGATCGGCGTCGCCGGCATCATGGCGGCCAAGCCCAATGAACCGCCGATGCAGTCGCTGCGGAAATGGATCGCGGCGCTGGAGCAGGCGATTGCAAGGGATGACCGGACCACCATTAAATCCGTGCTGAAGGATGCCGTCCCGGAATTCGGCTCGAGCGCGGCTTAAGATATTATTCTGTTAGTTTTACGCTGGCCTTGCGGCACCGTTTCGAAAGCGATTGATGCAGAAGCCGGGAGACATCGTTAGAAAAGTCGTCATCGCCAGCCAGCACTATCCGCCCGACCAGAGTACGACGGCTGCCATCATGTCGGCCATTGCTCATCGTCTCGCGGCGGATGCGCCGGTGCTGGTGCTGTCGGGCATGGCGGGCTCGGCATCGGTTCAACCTGCCAGCCAGTTGAGCGTCGTTGAAGTCAAAAACCGGATGCCGGGCAAAGCCGCGCTGGTCAGACGCGCCACATCCGAAATCCTGTTCGCGCTCCGGATATTCTGGGCGCTGTTGACGCGATTGCAGCCCGGCGACGTCGCGCTCACCGTCACCGCGCCCTTCATGTTGCCCTATGCGGTGGTCGCCGCGGCCCGGTTGAAGCGGGCGCAGTCGGTGCTGATCATGCACGATCTCTATCCCGACGTGCTTGTGATGGCCGGCCTGTTGAAGCAGGGATCGCTGGTGACACGGGCAATACGTGGCATCAACGCGCTGATGTTTCGCGGGCTCGATGCGATCGTTACCATCGGCCGCGACACCGAGCAGCTTCTTTTGCAGTACGCGGGCGTCACGCGCGACAAACTCCGGTTCATCCCGAACTGGGCCACGCTGGCGCCAGCAGTTCGGCCGATCACGCCGGATAATCCCTATCGCCGCTCGCAGACCGCGCGTTTTATCGTCGGTCTCTCCGGCAATCTCGGCTTCACCCACGATCCCGACATCGTATTCGAAGCGGCGCGATTGTTGCGCGACGATCCGGATATTCATTTCCTGCTGTCGGGCTGGGGCATCGGCTTCGAGCGCCTGAAGCAAATGCAGTCGCAGGCCGCGCTGCCCAATGTCAGCCTGGTCGACCGCGTGCCGGACGAAAATCTCGAAGCGTTTCTGTCGGCAGCGAACGTCTGGCTGATTCCCTATCGCAAAAACGTCGCGGGCGTCTCGGTTCCAAGCCGGTTCTACAATCTGCTCGCGGTCGGCCGGCCGGTGCTCATTGTAGCGGAGCGCGATGCCGAGGCGGCGCTGACCGTCACCGAGCACGATGTGGGCTGGGTCGTCACACCGGGCGATGCCGATGAATTAGCGAAGACCATCCGGCTTGCAGCTTCGTCTGAAGATCCCTCGCGGGGCGAGCGCGCCGCCACGATCGCGCAACGCTTTAATTTCGCCGGTGCGATGGCCGGATATTCCGACCTTGTTCTGGGATTGTTGCACAAATCAGAGAGCGGGCGATGACGGACACACGTCCCGTGGTTCTCGTGACAGGCGCGACCGGCTTTGTCGGCCGGCATCTGGTGCCGGCACTGGCGCAGGCGGGATGGCGGGTGCGGCGCGCGGTGCGCACGCCCACAGGCGGCGACGACGAAGTCGTGATCGGCTCGATCGGGCCTGACACCGATTGGCAGGCCGCGCTCGATGGCGTCGAGACGGTGGTGCATCTGGCAGCGCGGGCGCATCATCCCGGCGAGGAACATGCAGGCCAGCTCTATCGTACCGTGAACACCGAAGGCACGCTGAAACTGGCGCGGAGTGCCTCGGCAGCGGGCGTGCAGCAGTTCATCTATCTCAGTACTATTCTGGTCAACGGCAGTTGCACCGACGGCCGGGCGCCGTTTCGCGAGGGCGATGTTCCCGCGCCGCGCGGTGTTTACGGACTCTCGAAAGCCGCCGCCGAGTCCGGTCTCAAGACGCTCACTGAGACCGCCACGATGCGCGTCACGGTGATCCGGCCGCCACTGATCTACGGCGCCGGCGCGCTCGGCAATTTCAGGCTGCTGGTCAAGGCTGTCCAGCGCGGCATTCCGCTGCCGTTCGGCGCGATCCGCAACCGCCGAGCTTTCGTCGGCGTCGAGAATCTCGGTTCGTTCGTCGCGAACCGGCTGTCCGCCACAGGCGGCCAATTCGACGTGTTTCTGGTCGCGGATGAGGCGCAGGTCTCGACGCCGGAATTCGTCCGGCAGATCGCGCATGCCACGGGCAAGACCGCGCGTCTTGTGCCGGTAGCGATGCCGGCGTTGCAGCTTTTGCTGAAAATGAGCGGACGCGCGGAAGCGCGCGACAGCCTGATCGGATCGATGGAAATCGATGTGTCGAAGATGGCCGCGACCGGTTGGCGGCCACCGCTCAGCCTTGAGGAGGGGCTGCGCCGGGCGGTGTCGGCTTCTTAAGCTGATCGCGGCCGCGAAAACCGGTACATCGAAAACGCTACGGCAGCACCACCAAGAATGACGAGCGCGGCTTCGATCGCCAATGATGACGTCCGGGTCGACGCGATGGCCAGCGCGGCGAGAACCACGTTGAGCACGAACACCTCGCTCACCACGCGCCACACGCTAAAACCATTGTCGGTCGCGCGCTGATAGAAATGCGAGCGATGCGCGGCCCAGAACGGTTCGCGCCGGACCACGCGGCGCAGCAGCGTCACCGAAGCGTCGGCCAGATAATACAGCGGCAACAGCAGCGTGGCGGCGAGGTGCTGATGCGATGCGAGTTCCAGGAGGCACCAGCCCAACAGCAGGCCGATCGGCAGGCTGCCGACATCGCCGAGAAAGATTTTTGCGACGGGGCGGTTGAACGGCGCGAAGCCGATCATCGCGCCGCACAGCGGGGCCGCGACGATAACAGGCGATAGCGGAAATTCCCCAAGCAATCCGAGCGCCACCAATGCGGCTGTCACGGGAACGACCTCGGCCACGGTCATCCAGTCCAGCCCGTCCATGAAGTTGACGAGATTCACGAACCATAGGCCGGCGAGCAAAATCAAACCGCGCTCGATCCAGAGCGGACATGCTGAAACAATTCGAACATCATCCGGCGCAGCAAAGACAATCGCGCCGACCGCGACCGCCTGCAGCAACAACCGCGTCACGACCGGGATGGATTTGAGGTCGTCGGCGAAGCCGACAACTGCCATGAACAGCGTCGCGCCGAATACCGCGATCGGAATATTTACGCGCGACGCGTCGGTGCCGATCATGATAGCGGCGGCGACCAGCAATGTCGCTGCGATCACCGCGATGCCCGCGCCCTGCGGCGTCGGGATGCGATGGGAAGACCGCGCGTTCGGTTTTGCCAAGGCGTGCTTGAGGAGCAGCGGACGGACCGCCGCGGTCAGGCCGGCCGAGATTATCGCCGCGGCGACGATGACCAAAAGAAATAGCGACGCGTCCGAAATGGTCATTCTGTCCAATATGGCCGTTATTCCGGCACCTCGATCGGCCCCGCCCCTTGCGCGGCTTTCTCCGCGCTGAAAATCCAGACGAGGCCGCCGAAGGCGCCCACGATGAAGGTGACCGCGCCGAACAGCAGCGAAATGTTGATGCCTTCATTGGTCATCAGCCCGGCATAGCCGAACGCCAATCCCAGGGTGGCTTCGCGCACGCCCCAGCCCGCAATCGAGATCGGCAGCATCGTGATCAGCATGACAGGCGGAATCAACTGGAAGGTCTGGCCGAATCCCACGGGGGCGGCGATCGACTTGACCACGCACCAGGCAATCACAACCGCAAGCACGTGAACGAAGATCGAGAGTGCCGCGATCGCAACACCGTGTGTCCGGCTGAACACCACCCGGTTGGCAATCACGGCGCACGCATAAAGGTGATGCGTGCCCCACCAGGTCTTCAGCCACGGCCATGGCAGCCGGCCGAGAATGAGAAATCCGACGCCGCCCGCCAGCGCTGCGAAATCGACCACCAACAAAGCAGAGCGGCCATAGGGATCGGTGATCAGCTGGTAGCTCCAGGGCAGGCTCGCGACGATCATGACCGCCAGCGCAATCAGGCCGATGGCGCGGTCGACGAAGATCGAATAGGTCGCGGCGCGCCAGCCTGCGCCGGCGCGCGCCACCAGCCAGAGCCGCACCGCGTCGCCGCCGATCGAGGAGGGCAGCGTCTGGTTGAAAAACGCGCCGATCAGATTGTAACGCATCGCCTGCCGGATCGGCAGCGGCGCGTCGCATTCGGCGCTGACGATGCGCCACCGCAGCACGCCGATAAAGATCTGCAGGAACGTTGCGGCGATTGCGAGCCCGAGCCAGCCCAGGCTCGCGACATCGATGCGCGACGCCAGGTCGGAAAAATTCGCCTTGCGGAGCGCGAGATAGAGCAGCGCCGCGGAGATGACGATCTTGATTATCGAAAGCAGGATCCGGCGCATCTCGCCCGCGCTTTGCCAAGTTAGAGGAGCAAGTTAGAAAACAGCATCAAACCAGCGCAAACCGCCCCCGCGCGCCGAACTTTCGCGCCTTGGTATGGTTTTAAAGCCAATATGGCAATAGCCGCATCGCCGGGTATTGCGGCCCCGGTGATATCTCGGCAAAACAGTGCATCCGGTGCCGCGGCGCCGGGCCAGCGATGGGGTTAACATGTCTGATCAGACACTATTGGTCACGGGCGCGGCGGGATTTATCGGCTTCCACGTGGCCCGCGCGCTACTGGCACAGGGCCATCGGGTTGTCGGTCTGGACAGTCTCAATGATTACTACGATCCGGCTTTGAAGCAGTCGCGGCTGGAACTCCTGCGTGAAAGTAATCGGTTCGATTTCGTGCAGGCCGATCTGGCGGATCGTCCGTCGATCGCGGAATTATTCGCCAAGCATCGTTTTCCGGTAGTGATTCACCTCGCGGCGCAAGCCGGGGTGCGTTATTCGATCGACCATCCCCATGCCTATGTCGACGCAAACCTCGAGGGTTTCGTCAACGTGCTGGAAGGCTGTCGGCGCAACGAATGCCGTCACTTGATTTACGCTTCGTCATCTTCCGTTTACGGCGCCAACACCAAGCTGCCATTTTCGGTCGATGACAAGACCGATCGTCCGATCAGCCTTTACGCCGCGACGAAAAAGGCCAACGAACTGATGGCCCACTCCTATAGCCATCTTTATCGTCTGCCGGTCACCGGCCTGCGGTTCTTTACCATTTACGGCCCATGGGGTCGCCCCGACATGGCGATTTTCATATTCGCCAAGGCAATTCTTGAAGGCAGGCCGATCAAGCTTTTTAACCACGGCAAGATGCGCCGCGACTTCACCTATATCAATGACGTGACCCGTGTCGTATCGCGTCTTGTTGATGACGTTCCCGGCGATGACGGACAGGTGGCGCCGGCGCGTGTCTATAATGTGGGCAATCACCATCCGGAAGAGTTAACGCATGTCGTGGCGCTCCTGGAGAAGGAGTTGGGCCGCGCGGCGGTAAGGGATATGTTGCCGATGCAGCCCGGGGACGTCACGG
Source organism: uncultured Alphaproteobacteria bacterium (assembly GCA_963790595.1). Taxonomy (GTDB): domain Bacteria; phylum Pseudomonadota; class Alphaproteobacteria; order Rhizobiales; family Xanthobacteraceae; genus Bradyrhizobium. The sequence goes on from CAWBPE010000030.1 coordinate 57,375, forward strand.
AAACTTTCGCTGATGTCGAAGATTTGATGCGCGATTTCGGCTTCTCGCCGGCGACCTCGATCGAGGACGGCATTCATCATTTTGTCGCGTGGTACCGCGACCATTACAAAGTGTGAGGCACGGATGAACCGAAAAATCATTCCACTGATCATGTGCGGCGGTGCCGGCACGCGGTTGTGGCCGGCCTCGCGCGAGGTCCGTCCGAAACAGTTCCTGCCTCTGTTCGGCACCCGTTCGACATTTCAGGATACCATTCTGCGGGTATCGGATGCGGCCTTGTTCGAGCGTCCGATCGTCATCACCAACACCGCCTATCGTTTCATGGTGCTGGAGCAATTGGCCGAGATCGGGATCGAGGCCGACGTGCTGCTGGAGCCGATGCGGCGGGATTCCGGCCCGGCGATTGCGGCCGGCGCGGTCTTTGCGCTGATGCGCAGCAATGAGGCGGTGGTGCTGGCGCTCGCCGCCGATCACGTCGTTGGCGATACGCCGGCGTTTGTCGCGGCCTGCCGCGAAGGACTCGTGGCGGCGGATGCGGGCAAGATCGTGACCTTCGGCGTGGCGCCCGAACGCGCCGCGACCGAATATGGCTACATCAATCCGGGCGAGGTGGTTTCCGGAAAGGTCCAGGCCGTGAAAAAGTTCGTCGAGAAACCGGATGCGGCCACGGCGGCCGAATACATCAAGGCCGGCTATCTCTGGAACAGCGGCAATTTCATGTTCCGCGCGTCGGTGCTTTTGGATGAATACGGCAACGTCGATGCCGGGAGCGTGCAGGCAGTCAGCGATGCCGTCACCAAAGCGGGACGCGATCTCGGATTTATAACGCTGGACGCCGATGCGTTCGGAGCGGCCAAGGCAATCTCGATCGACTACGCCGTGATGGAAAAGACTTCGCGCGCCGCGGTGGTGCCGGTCGCGTGCGGCTGGTCTGATGTCGGCTCCTGGCACGCGGTGTGGGAATTGTCCGACAAGGACGAACAGGGCAACGCCGCGCAGGGGCAGGCCGTGTTCGAAGATTCCCGCAACTGCAACGTCTCGACCGACAAGATGCTGGTCGCGCTGGAAGGTGTCGACGATCTCGTGGTGGTGGCAACGGCGGATGCGGTACTGGTGTCGCGCCAGAAGGATGCCAACGGGTTGAAGCGACTGGTCGCGAAGCTCAAGGCCGTGGCGCCGAAAGTGACCGAGGAGCACCTTAAGATGCATCGGCCCTGGGGCTCGTATCAGTCGGTCGACATGGGTGAGCGTCACCAGGTCAAGCGCATCGTGGTCAAGCCCGGCGGGCGGCTGTCGCTGCAGAAACATCACCATCGTTCCGAGCACTGGATCGTGGTGCGCGGCGCCGCGCGGGTCACCGTCAATGAACTCGTCAAGATCGTGCATGAGAACGAATCGATCTATATCCCGATCGGCTCGGTGCACCGGCTGGAGAACCCCGGCAAGATCCAGCTCGAACTGATCGAGGTCCAGACCGGAAGCTACCTCGGCGAGGACGACATCATCCGCATCGAGGATGATTATCAGCGCTCATAGCGCGTGATGAGGTTAGGTTGAATCTGTCATAGCACCGGCGGTGCGCTCCCTCGCTCATAGCCGGTTCCGATGCCACGGCCGGCGATACAGATTCGCCGGCTACCAAACCGCGTAATTTAACGTGTTTCGATGTTTCCGGCCTCGGGCCGGGCGTGTAATTCTTTGAATCAAAACGTGTTTGGGTCGCGTCTTCCAGTATTCGCCACATCTGTGGCGACGTGCTAGGAGGGACCCACGGCGCGGGGGCTGTGGGGTTGGTCGCGCCTGTCAATTCTGGGGTTGCATTCTATGGTTTCCAAAGGTTCCGCATCCGGTGTGAAAGCCGACGCAAAACGTGCGCTTCGCATCGGGGTCATCGGCGCCGGCATCATGGGCAGCAATCATGCCCGCGTGCTGGCCGGCTTGCCGGATACTGTATTGGTCGGGATCGTCGATCCGCTGCCCGAACATCGTACGCGGGCCACCGAACTGGTCGGCTGCCGCGCCTTCGCCAGTGTCGATGAATTGATCGCGGAAGGTATCGACGCCGTCACCATCGCGGCACCGACGCATCTGCATCACGAGATCGCGCTGACATGCATCGCGCATAACATTCATGTGCTGGTCGAAAAGCCGATCGCCTCGACGGTCGAGGAGGGGCGGGAAATCGTCGCCGCCGCGGAGCGTGCCGGCGTGACCCTGATGGTCGGCCATGTCGAACGCTTCAACCCGGCGGTGGCCGCGGTCAAGCAGGCGATCTCGGGCGAGGACATTCTGTCGATCGCGATCACGCGGGTCGGACCGTTCCCGCCGCGGATGTCGAATGTCGGCGTGGTCATCGATCTCGCCGTGCACGACATCGATTTGATCCGCTGGTTCACCGAGTCCGATATTGTCGAAGTGCAGCCGCAGCTTTCCAGCGCCATCGCCGAGCGCGAGGATATCGCGCTGTTGCAGTTCCGCACCGCGTCGGGTGTGCTCGCCCATATCAACACCAACTGGCTGACGCCGTTCAAGGCGCGCAACGTTACGGTGGCGACGCGCGGCAAATATGTGATGGGCGATCTGCTCACCCGTCAGGTCACCGAGTGCTTCGGCTTCAAGCCGGACGGCAGCTATTCGATGCGCCATCTGCCGGTCGGCCATGACGAGCCGCTGCGCGCCGAATTGATCGCGTTCCTCCATGCGGTGCGCACGCAAAGCCAGCCCGCGGTGACCGGCGCCGAAGGCGTCGCCAGCCTCGAAATCGCGATCCGCTGCCTCGAGACGCCCGCCAAGCCCGCTGCCGCCGCGGCGCGCAAGGGCCCGCGGCGGGTCGCCGGCTAATCCTTCCTTCTCGAAAGCTTTCACGGAACAATGAACCAGCACATGCGTCCAGAACCCGTTCCCTTTATCGACATCGCCGCGCAGCGCCGCCGGCTCGGCACTTCCGTCGACGAGGCGGTCGCTCGCGTGCTCACGCATTGCCAGTTCATCAACGGCCCCGAAGTGACGCAGCTTGAGGCCGCGCTCGCGGCCTTCACGGGCGCCAAGCATGTCGTGACCTGCGCCAGCGGCACCGACGCGCTCTTGATGGTGCTGATGGCCAAGAATGTCGGCCCCGGCGACGCGGTGTTCTGTCCGTCGTTTACATTCTGCGCGACCGGCGAATGCGTGGCGCTGACCGGCGCGACGCCGCTGTTCGTCGATGTCGACGAAGCGACTTTCAACATCGACGTCGAATCGCTCAAGCGCGGCATCGCGACCGCGAAGCGTCTCGGCCTCAAGCCGAAGGGCGTAATCCCGGTCGATCTGTTCGGGCAGAGCGCCGACCATGACGCCATCACGGCGGTGGCGGAAGCCGAGGGCCTGTTCGTGCTGGATGACGCGGCGCAGGCATTCGGCGCCAGCTACAAGGGCCGCCGTCTCGGCACTTTTGGTCACGTCACCGCGACCAGTTTCTTCCCGGCCAAGCCGCTCGGTTGTTTCGGCGACGGCGGCGCGATTCTCACGGACGATGCGGAACTGGCCGAAACGCTGCGCAGCATTCGTGTGCACGGCCAGGGCTCGGACAAATACGACAATGTCCGTCTCGGCCTGACCGGGCGGCTCGACACCATTCAGGCCGCGATCCTGATCGAGAAACTGAAAATCTTCGAGGACGAAATCGCCGCGCGAAATAAAGTGGCGCAGCGTTATGCGCAGGGCCTCGGCAATGTCGTGACCGTGCCCCATGTTGCCAGTGGTATGATTTCGGTATGGGCGCAATACACCATCCGGCTGCCTGGGGGCGTCGACCGCAACGAGTTCGCCGCGGCGCTGAAGGCGCAGGGCATTCCGACCGCGATCTATTATCCGAAATCGATGCACCAGCAGACCGCCTATCGCGACTATCCGGTCGCCGATGGCGGCGTGCCGGTCTGCGAAAAGCTGTCGGACGATGTGATCAGCCTGCCGATGCACGCCTATCTCGATGAGCCGACGCAGGAGCGGATCATCAAGGCTGTGCGTGGCGCGCTTTCTTCCTGATTTCGGCGTTTTTTAACAACGTCTAATGCGCTAGAAGCGGGCGCATGCTCGGTCGTATCTTCACCGTTGGCGGCTATACGCTCCTTTCGCGGCTGACCGGCTTTGCCCGCGACATCATGCTGGCGGCGATCCTGGGCGCCGGGCCGGTGGCCGACGCGTTCTTCGTGGCGCTGCGGCTGCCCAATCACTTCCGCGCGATCTTTGCCGAGGGCGCCTTTAATGCGGCGTTCGTGCCGGCCTATGCGCATGTCCACGGCGGGCGCGGCGACGCTTCAGCGAAATTGTTCGCCGATCGTATCTTTACGCTGCTGTTTGTCTCGCAACTGGTGCTGCTGGTGGTCGCCTGGTGCTTCATGCCGCAGGCGATGAGCATCCTCGCACCCGGCTTCACCGATGATGCCGAACAACGCCGCCTCGCGATCGATCTGACGCGGATTACCTTTCCCTACCTGCTCTTGATCACGCTGGTGACGCTGTATGGCGGCATGCTCAACGTGATGCATCGCTTCGCGAGTGCCGCCGCCGCGTCGATCTTCCTTAACATATCCATGATGGCGACATTGGCGCTGGCGGTATTCTTTCCGACACCGGGCCATGCCGCGGCATGGGGCGTGCTGATCTCGGGGTTCCTGCAATATTTCCTGCTCTCCGGCGATCTCGCCACCCATGGCGGCTTGCCGCGGTTCGCGCCCCTGAAACTCGATGAGGATGTCCGTGCCTTCTTCCGCGCGCTCGGGCCCGCCACACTGGGATCGATGGGCACCCAGGTCGCGTTGTTCGCCGATACCATCATCGCGACGTTTCTGCCGGCCGGCGCGCTGTCGGCGCTGTATTATGCCGACCGGCTCAATCAACTGCCGATCGGCGTCATTGGGATCGCGATCGGCACGGTGTTGCTGCCGGAAATGTCGCGGCGGCTGACCTCGGAAGATCATGCCGGCGCGATGGCTTCACAACGTCGCGCGTTCGATTTTACGCTGCTGTTTTCGGTGCCGTTCGTGGCCGCGTTCCTGATCGTGCCCGATGTGATCATGCGCGCGATGTTCGCGCGCGGCGCATTCTCGAAGGCCGATGCGGCGGCCGCCGGCGCGACGCTGGCGGCCTATGCGATTGGATTAATTCCGTTTGTGCTCATTCGAAGCGCAGTCGCCACATTCTACGCCCGCAAGGATACTGCGACCCCGGTGAAGGCGGCGCTGTCGGGCGTGGCCGTCAACGTCGCGCTGAAGATCGCGTTGATCGGCTCATTGGCGCAGGTCGGCCTCGCTCTGGCGACCGCGGTCGGCGCCTGGATCAATTTATTGCTCGTGCTCGGCTTTGCGGTGCGACGCGGTTTTCTCGATTTCGATCGCGCGTGGATACAGTCGCTCATGAAATTTGCCATAGCCGGCGTCGTGCTGGGATTGGCGCTGTGGCTGGCCGCGCGGTTCGCCGCATCGTATTTGTCGGCGTTAAGTACAGGACGCGACGAAATCGCTTTTGTATGGCTGATCGCTGTTGGCGCGGTGGTCTATGCCGGCTCAATCTTGCTGCTATTTGGCAAGGGCTGGTTGCGGTCGCTGGTGCGCGGATAAGAAGCGTACCCATAAACGCTTTCTCTCCAGATCCAACCTTACCGCTATACTGCCGACTGTTTGATCCGATAAGGTGTCGTTTTACTTTATGAAATTTGGTACAAGACATGCAGCGGCGTAATTTCTTGGGCATCATGAGCGGCGCAGCAATAATGTGGCCGCTTGCTGCGCGGGCGCAGCAACCCGGCAAGCTGCTGCGGATCGGGTTCATCTCCAATTATTCCGCCAAGGGCGGTGAAGCGTTGCTGGCGTGCCTTCAAAACGGTTTGCGGCAGTTCGGTTGGATAGAAGGGAAAAATGCTCATTTCGAAATCAGATGGGGAGACGGTGACGCTAAGGTCTTGCCAGCGATGGCTGCGGAAATTGTAGGCCTTCATCCCGATCTGATTATCGTGTCGTCGACTCCCGGCGCGCAGGCAGCTCAGCGCGCCACGCGCGACATCCCGATTGTATTCTGCGCAGTGAGCGATCCCGTTGCCAACGGTATTGTTGCAAGTCTCGCGCGCCCCGGCGGCAATGTGACCGGTGTTTCGAATTACTTACCCGCAACGACAGGCAGATTGCTTGAGTTGCTGAAAACGGTATGTCCGTCGGCATTGCGATTTGCTGTCCTCCGCGATCCCAATAATGCCGGTAAAGGTCTGGAAGTCGAAGAATTGAAAATGGCAGGCAGCTCCATGGGATTGGCCGTCGAGCCCATCGATGTCACTAAACCCGGCGATGTAGAAGATGCATTCTCAAGGATGACCGGAAAAGGCGTAGAGGCGATCATTACATTGGTGGACGGAGTCACGATGACAAGCCGCAACCAAATCGCCGAGCTGGCCGTCAAAAATAAACTGCCTTCGGTTTTCCAAGTGCGCGATTTCGTCGATGCGGGTGGCTTGATGTCTTATGGTCTGAACTATTGCGATCATTGGCGGCGAGCAGCGAGCCACGCCGATAAGATCATGCGGGCGCCAATCCGTCCGACCTGCCGGTCGAGCTACCGACCAAATTCGAACTGGTAATTAATCTGAAGACCGCTAAATTGCTTGGGCTCGAAATGTCTCCGACGATACTCGCCCGCGCCGACGAAGTAATCGAATAGGGTCCCCAATTTTCGGTATTGGCACTTTTCTGACCTCACGCTATGTCCGACTTTTCGTCTGAAATACGCACCAAAGCGGACGCCCGCCAATCACTCTGAATTTATGGCTCCTGCCCTGGCGAAAACGCGTCACAACAAAGAGACGTTTGCGCCGCCGCTCGATCCGCTGCAATATGACGGCATTCTCTTGTGATTGGACACACAATGGCTCCCATCAAATTCGGCGTCGGACAAAGCGTTCTCCGCAAGGAAGATGACGCGTTGATTCGCGGCAAGGGCCGCTACACCGACGATCACGCGCCGAAAGCCGCGCTGCACGCGCTGGTGCTGCGCTCGCCGCATGCGCATGCGACATTCACCATCGATGTTATCAGCGCGCGCGGTCTGCCCGGTGTCGCGACCATCCTCACCGCCGCGGATGTCGGCGAACTCGGTGATCTGCCGTGCCTGTTCAATCTGGAAGAGAATCCGTTCACCGGGCCGCCTTATCCGATCCTCGCGCAGGATGTGGTGCGCCATGTCGGCGATGCCGTCGCGTTCATCGTCGCGGAAACCATCGATCAGGCGCGTGACGCGATCGAGGCAATCAAGGTCGAGTGGACGGCGTTGCCGGCTGTGGTCGGGCTTGTGAATGCCGTCAAGAAGGGCGCGCCGCAGGTCTGGCCCAAACATCCCGGCAACGTGCTGTTCGACGTGCCGATCGGCGACAAGAAGGCCACTGAAGCAGCGTTCGCGACCGCGCATGCGGTGGCTGAAGTATCCATCGTCAATCCGCGCATCGTCACCAATTTCATGGAAACCCGCGCGGTGGTCTGCGAATACGACGCCAAACGCGATCATCTGACGTTGACGATCGGCAGCCAGGGCAGCCATCGCCTGCGCGAGATCATCGGCGGCATGGTGC
>CAWBPE010000031.1:0-143958 GCA_963790595.1 uncultured Alphaproteobacteria bacterium
CATCGGATTGCCGCATGATGTCGTCGGCTTTTTGCGCGATCGCGATGAAGCGATCGATGATGCTTTTGTGGCGGGCCGCAAAGTCTTCCGGAAAAGCGTAACCGAGCAACGCGACGGGTTCCTTGAGCCCGAGGGCAATCTCGGCATCGCGCACGTCAAACAAACGGCGATAGCCGCGGGCTTCCAGCCTGGCGCAAAAGTTCCAGTAATTGAGACCAGCCTCGGCTTCCCCCTGTAGCAGCTTTTGAAACATCAACGGCGGGGCGCCGTATTGCAGGGTCGCGTCGCGCTTGAGATCAATTCCCTGGCGAAGTGCGGCGGCCTGCACGATCAGCCAGTTCTTGTCGAGCGGACCGCCGGCGATGGCGAGAACCCGGCCCTTGAGATCGCCCAAGCTCCGCAGCGGAGAATCCGCTTTCACCACGATGGCGCCCACCGCGCTCGAATAGGGATAGAACTGCACTTTGGCGCCAAGCGCCCTGCTACGAGCAACCCAAAGCCAATCAACCAGCGCAAGATCGACCGAGCCACCGTTGAGCGCGAGTTTGCCGGCATCCGGTGACGCGTATTCGGTGATCTTCAAATCCAGGCCGGCGGCCGAAGCAAGGTTATGACGGCGGATAACGTCCAGCTGCCAGGCGAACGTGCCGGTCTTTTGCAGGCCTATTCGCAAGGTCTCGCTGGCCTGCGTTGGAATCGTCCAAGCGAGCAGACAAAGCGCCAGGAGAGTTCTCAGCATTCACAATGTTCCGGGCGATCGTGATCTGCTGCAAGGCACAATCGATCGCGGATTCGAGGATAGCCTCCAACCCGGTCATTCTTGCGTGAAATAATTTACGCGACAAGCGACGATTTGATGCCGTGCTGCAAAGCGCTACGAAAATCTTTCGAACTGTGGCTAGATACGATCATGGCAGAACATGAGGTGTCCGGACGTTTCATCGGTGCGTTGTTTCGCGCTGCAAAACGACGCGTCACGAGATTCTGTCTGATGCTGGCGCTTGCGATCGCCCCAACCGGCGCCCGCACCGCACCAATCGATACCGAGCATTTGTTCGGCTTCACGATCGGAAGTGATGTCGGCGAGGTCGGTGAACGCGAGGTCGAAAGTTCCGCAACCGGCCGGTTTGGAAAACAAACCGGAACCTACAACGCAGCCTCGGGCACGCTATCGGTGGAATCGGTGCCGCTCCCCAATCTTCGTACCGAAATCACTGGCGAAGTTATCGGCTATGGCGTCACCGGCGTTGCTGGATTGGACAATCAGCAATATGGCGCGTTTGGCGGCCTATCCGCGGACATCCGCTACCGCTTTCTCGATCGCGCGACCGCGCCGTTCGGTTTGGCAGTGGGGGCCGAGCCTCGTTGGGGGCGGGCGGATGACGTAACGGGTCAGCCTGCCAATCAATATGGCGTCGACTTTGTTGCCGCCTTCGATTGGGAGCCGGTCCGCGACCGCGTCGTTGCGGCAGTCAATCTGCTGTACCAGCCCGAGACCATGCGTTTGAAATCGACCGGCACCTGGTCGCAGCAATCGACGGCGGGCGTCGCGTTCGGCACGATGGTGCAAATCAGGCCGGGGCTCTTCGCCGGCGGCGAAGCGCGCTATCTGCGCGCTTATGACGGCATCGGTCTGGATACGTTCGCGGGGCAAGGCTTTTTCATCGGGCCGACGGTCTATATGCAGCTGCCCAAAAAAGCCTGGATTGCGCTGGCCTGGAGCGCGCAGGTTGCGGGGCAGGCGACGACATCAGTCGGTTCGCTCGACCTCGTCAATTTCGAGCGAAGGCAGGCGCGCTTTCTGTTCGGCGTGAATTTTTAGAACGCAAGCTAGTAGTACCTGGAATCACAGATAGGTATTGTAGTCCATCCTTCGAGACGGCCGCTGTGCGGCCTCCTCAGGATGAGGTCTAAGGCGTTGAAACAAAACAACCTCATGCTGAGGAGCGAGCGTCTCGAGCGTCTCGAAGCATGGGCAACAAGCGACTCACTGATCTTGCACAGCCAGTACTAGCTATTTGGCGCAGTTCTTCAGGCTCTTTTCCTCGATTGTAAACACCGCGCCTTCCTTGACGTCGATATTCGGGACCACGCAGGTTCGCCCCGTCTTGTCGGAAAATTTGACGTCATAGATGCCGGGGGGCGTGTTGGTAATCTTCAGCCGCTCATCATGATCGACGGTGCCATCCTTGTCGTTGTCGGCCTGGTTCTTGCCCCATTCATTCTTGCCGGCGGGCGAGAGTTGTACCGCCGTAATGGTGTTGGCGGTCAGATTCCAGAACCTGGTGTCCTTGGCCGACGCGCCGGTCGGAAGCAATGCTGCGACGAAGATTATCAGAGCCGTGAACCTGGCCATGTTGTATTCCTCCTGGGACGCCATGGCGTCAGTCTCGTTCTCGCATTGCAATAAACTTGCGCGAATATCGAATGACGTCTTTGATCTGTTTGTTACTAGCAATCCGCAGCGCTTGCCGCAAATTGCGCTCGGACAGGGAGGAAGACGATGCGTTCTGGCACTCTCGCGCGTATTCTGATCGCCGTTTTTGTCGCTACGGCCTGGGCGGGCTCAGCCTGCGCCACCCAATCTGCGGCGATCTTCCCGTTTGAAATCTTCGACACCAGCGGCGAGCCGCCGCAACCCGACCGGAACGAGCGGCTCGCGATGGCGACGCGGGTGTTGTCTGAGGCGCTCGCAAAAACCGGGCGTTATTCAGCCATCGATCTCGAACCATTCAGCGCCGAGGTGGCGGCGACTGCCCCCCGTTACCAATGCGGAGATTGCTTTCTCCCCGTTGCGCGCAAGGCCGGCGCAGCCGTAGCTGTCGCGTCTGTGGCCCACAAAGTGTCGACGCTGGTCACATCCATGGACATCTGGATCATCGATGCGTCCAGCGGCGCCAGTGTCGCGCATCTCGGCGGTCAAATCCGCGGCGACACCGCGGAAGCCTATGAACATGGCGTGCGGTTCCTGGTCAGGAACCGGTTGCCGGATGAAGATCCGCCAGGCAGCGGCGCATCATCGAAATAGAAGGGTGGCACCGGCCGCCAATCATCGGTTCAAACGCGCGGCATGCCAGCGCAAATGATCTTCCATGAATGTCGAGATGAAGTAATAGCTGTGGTCGTAGCCGGGCTGTCGGCGGAGCACGAGCGGAATGTCCGCCTTGGCGCAGGCGTGCTCCAGCAATTCGGGGCGCAATTGTTCGCTCAGGAATGGATCGGCGTCCCCGACATCGACCAGGAAATCGGAGAACCGCGCGCCGTCCTCGATCAGCGCGACGGTATCGTGCTTGCGCCAGGCCTCGCGTGCCTCGCCGAGATACCCGCCCAGCGCCTTGATCCCCCATGGCACCAGTGACGGTGCTGCGATCGGCGCAAAGGCGCTGGCGGCGCGATAACGGCCGGGATGGCGCAGCGCAATGGTCAGCGCGCCATGTCCTCCCATCGAATGACCGAAGATCGATTGCCGCTTGGGATCGACGGGAAAATGACCGGCGATCAGTTCGGGCAACTCCTCCGTCACATAGCTCCACATATGGTAATTGCGCGAGAACGGCGCTTGCGTCGCGTCGACATAGAAGCCGGCGCCTAGTCCGAAATCATAAGCATTGGCGGCATCGCCGGGCACACCTTCACCCCTCGGGCTGGTGTCGGGCGCGACAAGGATCAAGCCCAGCTCGGCGCAAGCGTTGCGAAATTCGCCTTTTTCGGTGACGTTGGCATGCGTGCAGGTCAGGCCCGAAAGATACCAGACCACCGGCAGCTTCGCGCCGTCCTGATGCGGCGGAACATAGACCGAGAAGGTCATGGCCGTCTTTGTTTTGCGGCTGGCGTGCTTGTAAACACCCTGCACGCCGCCGTGCGATCGATTCAGGGAAACGGTTTCGAGCGTCATGATTCAGGCTCCGGTATCGCATCGACGCGAACATGTCGAACAGGTCAGTTCGTTGCGGCGGTCTTGTCAAGCGAGCGGTGCTGGAACCGCGCGTTGCGTTGCAATGCGGCAGAACGAGTGACGCGGTAACTCCAACGGCGTGGTTTTTGTCGAAATTTTGAAACGGCGCGATGAATTGGGCGTAATATTATCCAGCTGCGCTTTGAATCGAGGAGGGCGATTTGATTGAAATCATCCTGACGGTCTGTGCCATCGCTAACCCCAGCAATTGCGAGGAGAAGGATCTTCAATATGCCTGGGAAGGATCAATCCAGCAGTGCATGATGGCGGCGCAGCCCGATATCGCGCAATGGATTGGCCAACATCCCGCGTGGTTTGTCACGAAGTGGAGCTGCGATTATCCCGGCAGCCGGAAGCGGAAGATTTGATACGGTTCGCCAATTCCGGATTTTAATTCGGACCGAACGCGATTCCCCAGGGCAACTCGCCCACCTGAATCGATTTCACGACCCGCAAACGTGCCACATCGATGACGGACACGTCATTGGAAACTCCGTTCGCGACCAGCAGGTATTTCTCGTCCGGCGTAAATGCGCCGTGCCAGACCCGTTGGCCCACCAGCAGATATTTCAGAACGGCGTGGGTGACACCGTCGACGACAGCAACCCGGTTGGCCGGTCCGAGATCGATAAAACCAAGCTTGCCGTCCCGGGTGATATTGATGCCGACGGGCTGGATGGCCTCGGACCTGAGGCCCGGAATCTCGAACGTGACGGTTTGCTTGAGCTGACGGGTCACCGGATCGATGATCGCGAGGCCGCCGCCGATCTCGGAAGTCACCCATAGTTCCGAGCCGTCAGCCTTGTAGGCGGAATAACGCGGACGCGATCCGACCAAGAGGTTCCCCACGATCTGGCGGCTTGCGGTGTCGATAAAGTGGACCATGCTGGTTGTTTCGGACGTGCATATCAGCGTCTTGGAATCCGGGCTGACCACCATGCCTTCGGGCTCGATGCCGACGGATACCTCGCCGATCGACGCGCGCTTCTCGAGGTCGAGGACCGTCACCATCGCGTCATTTTCATTGGCGACATAAAGCAGCTTGCCCGCCGGATCGATCGCGAATTGCTCGGGATCCGGACCGGAGGGCAAGTCGCCGACCACGGTCAGGGTCTTGGTGTCGATCACCTGGATGATATCGTCATCGCCGAGGGCGACATAGACCGATTTGCCATCGCGGGAGACTTCAATGCCGCGTGGCCGCTGTCCTGTCTTGATGGTTGCGACCGTTTCCATCTTGTCGGTATCGATGACGGAAACCGTATTGCCTTTTTCGTTGGAAACGTAGGCGAGAAAGGCGAAAGCGGGATCGGCTGACAGAGAGAGTCCGGCCAGAGCAAAGGTAAAGGCTGAAACTGCGATCCATCGCAAATCGAACATGTGGCATTCTCCGGACATCGAATACGGCAACCATTGAGCGACGACAGCATTTAGCATGGCGTTGCTCCCTGTCGCTAATGGAGTATCTTGACCCCCAGTCTTGATTTTCGTCTTGAGTTCCGTCTGAAACATCGCCTGGGAGGCACCATTTGCTGCGGATTTTCCTAGCTGTCTGCGTGCTGGCGATTTCAAGCGGAGCAGGCCGGTCGGCCGACGAGCTTGTTGACATCAAGATCGGCTATCTGCGTCAGATCCCCTCGAAGCTCAGGCTATCGTTGATCGATGTGCCCTCAGCAAACGATGGTCTCGCCGGCGCCCAACTGGCCATCGATGACGACAATGCCACCGGACGCTTTCTCAATCAGCGTTACACCCTGATCGAGAAAACCCTCAGCGAGAGCGACGATCCCGTCGCGGCGATGAATGCGCTCGCGGACCAGGGCGTGTCCTTCATCGTGACCAGCCTCGATGCGGATCGGCTGCTGAAGGTCGCAGACGCCGGTCAGGCGCGTGGCGAGGTGTTTATCAACGCTTCGGCTTTGGACGAGCGGCTGCGCGAGCAGGATTGCCGTGCCAATGTGATCCATGTGGCGCCGACGCGCTCGATGCTCGCGGACGCGCTGGCGCAATATCTGGTCTGGAAGAAGTGGGACAAATGGGTGCTGCTCAAGGGCTCGCATGACAAGGACATCCTGTTCGCGGAAGCCTTGCGTCATGCCGCGACCCGGTTCGGCGCCAAGATCGTCGAGGAGCGCGAGTTCAAGGACAATGGCGGCGCGCGCCGTACCGATAGCGGTGTCGCCGAGATTCAGCGGCAGATGCCGGTGGTGACGCAGGGATTGCCCGCGCACGATGTTCTGGTTGCGGCGGATGAGAGCGAAGTGTTTGCCGGCTATTTGCCATTTCGGACGTGGGATGCGCGGCCGGTCGCGGGCTCGGCGGGGCTGGTTCCCGGCACATGGAATGCGGCGTTCGATCAATGGGGCGCCGTGCAGTTGCAGAATCGGTTCATAAAAGCATTTCAACGTTCGATGACATCGCAGGACCTCCAGGCCTGGACCGCTATTCGCATGATCGGCGAGGCGGGCGTTCGAAGCGCGTCCGCGGATTCCGGCAAGATGCTCGCTTTCATCAAAAGTCCGGAATTCTCGGTCGCGGCTTTCAAGGGGCAAAAGCTGACCCTGCGCGACTGGAACCTGCAACTGCGACAGCCGATCCTGCTGTTCGATGGCAGGAACACCGTATCGGTTTCTCCCCAGGAGGGTTTCCTGCATCAGGTCTCGGCGCTTGATACGCTCGGGCTCGATCGGCCCGAAACCAAATGCAAATTCAAATGAGATTCGGCGCGCCGGTTGCGACCAGCATGGCATGGAGCCGCTCGCACCTTCGCAGAATAAAAACCTGGGCCCGCGTGCTCAAACGCGAAGTCCATGCGATCTATTTGGCCGCTCAAAGCCCGGGCATACCCTGGTACACCAAATGGCTTGCGCTGGCGGTTGTCGGATATGCGCTGTCGCCGATCGATCTCATTCCGGATTTCATTCCTGTGCTCGGCTATCTGGATGATCTGATCATCGTGCCGCTCGGCATCTGGCTGGTGCTGTCGTTGATCCCGGAAGAGGTCATGACCGCATGCCGTGCCCGTGCGGATGAAGCTGCGATGGGTCCGCATGGCAAGATCGCAGCAATCGTCATCATCGCGATCTGGATTGTTGGCGGGGTTGCGTTGGGCTTCGGTGTGTTGGCTTACTGGCGCGGAACACACTAAGCCAAGTCTTGTTAGGCCACCCTTGTCCAGGAATGAAATCGCTTTGCTCAGGAGAGAAATATCGGCCTTCAGGCCTGTTCGTTGCGCGATGCGCCGCACTTGCGCGGTCTCGATCGTGGCCCTAGGTTCGCGCTCGGCGCGGTGTCGCGCCAAACCTGGGAGAATGAAATGACCTGGAAAGCTCCAAAGATTGTCGAAGTGCCGGTGGGCATGGAAATCAACATGTACGCCTGCGCGGCGCGCAAATAGACCACGCCGAAACGACTTACTTTTCGTCATGCCCGGCCTTGTGCCGGGCATCCACGTCCTAGCTGCACTTAAGCCAAGAAAGACGTGGATGGCCGGGACATAGGCGAGCGCAAGCGACGCCGTCCCTCGGACGGCTAAGCCCGGCCATGACGAACTTAGCCAGACCGCCCCAATTCTATTGGCTGTATTTGAGTCAGAACTCTTGGGGCATCCAGGCGAATGGCGCATCCAAGCGAATCAAATTACTCAGGAAATATTATTCGCAGGAAATATCCGGAGCGACGCCACTGTGCTGCGCCTTGTGAATCGCAGACGGAACGATTCCGAAATATTCCCGGAATACGCGGCTGAAATGCGACGAACTCGAAAAGCCCCACGAGAATGCGACATCGGTGACGGATTTTCCGGCCTGGGTCTCCAGTTCCTGACGGCAGTTCTGCAATCGGGCGTGCCGGATATAGTCGCTGATGGTGGTGCCCCGGTCGCTGAACAGCATGTGCAGATAGCGCTTGGTGCAGCCCAGTGCCGCGGAGATCTGGTCGATCGAAAGATCGGGGTCGCGCAGATGCTCGCGGATGAAGAAATGCGCCCGGACATACATCGCTTCGGGCCCGACCCGATCGAACATCGCGTCGGCCTCGCGAAGCGGCAACAGCAAGAGGTCGATCAGCGAATCGGCGACCCCGATCGCGTTGTTCGGCGACAGCTTGGTCGCTTCGTCGAATGCGGCATGGACGAAGTTGTAGGCGATCCGGCCGGTGCCGGTGCGCGCCGAGAGTTTGCAGGCCGTCATCTTCGCGGAGCGAAAACCGCGTTCCTGCAACAATGCCTTCGGCACGATAACGACCTCGTGCCGGGTCAGCGCCGGGCTGACGATGGTATGCGGACAGGACACGTCGTAGGCGAGACAGTCGCCGGGCGCCAGTTCGATGTGACGGCCTCCCTGTTCGAAATGCGAAATGCCGTAAGTCTGGAACAATATCTTGACGTAGGGATGGCCGCCCAGTGCGGCGCTTGAGGCGGTGTGCGCCAGCCGGTGCTGGCTGGCCTCGATCTGGCACAGCTTCAGTTTCGAGACCGTCGTGTAGTTGATCCTGCCTTCGAACGTGGAAGCTTCCAGCGGATCGATGTCAAAATGCCCGCAAAGATCGGTCAGTGTATCTGACCAAACCTGGATCTGTTTCTTCGGCGTCAATCCGGAGGTGTTATGCGAGCGGACCGTGTCGGACATTAGCCAGCCACCGATTCGAGATCAGAAGACGTAATCGCTTGCCGTAGAAGGCACCGAGTCACGATGGTGCAAGTTTTATCTCAATTTAAGGCGGTCATTGGGCTGGAGCAGCGCGCCTGCTGACATCCCTTTGATAATCCTCCGACTTAGTTTCAGCGCCGTCAAGAGGAACCTAAGTTGATGGTGCTGCGCAACATGGCGGCGGGGCCGTAAACGAAAATCATCGAGGCCGTTAAAAAGATCGTTGCGTTTCGCTTGCGCGCAAACGCGTTTCCCTCTTGGGCAAGTTTCCTATGACGAAGCGGGTAGGATACAAGCGAACAAAACTGAAAAGTGATCCGTTTTTACGGAAACACTTCGTTCACATTTGGGAGGATTCACGATGCGCAAGGTATTACTCGCGACCAGTGTCAGTCTCATAGCTTTGTACGGCTCGGCGCTGCGGGCCGACGAAGCGTTGGACAAGATTGCCAAGGATCCCAAGCAATGGGTCATGCAGCAGGGGGACGACGCCAACACGCGTTACTCCAAGCTGAACCAGATCACGGCCGCCAACGTCAAGAAATTGCAGGTGGCCTGGACCTTCTCGACCGGCGTGCTGCGCGGTCATGAGGGCGGCCCGCTGGTGATTGGCGACGTGATGTATGTCCACACCCCGTTTCCGAACACGGTCTATGCGCTCGATCTGAAAAACGAAGGCAAGATCATCTGGAAGTATGAGCCGCGGCAGGATCCCAACGTGATTCCGATCATGTGCTGCGACACGGTCAACCGTGGCGTCGCCTATGCCGACGGCAAGATCTTCCTGCATCAGGCCGATACCACCCTGATCGCGCTCGACGCCAAGACCGGCGCCAAGGTGTGGTCGGTCATGGACGGCGAAGCCGGCAAGGGTCAGTCCGGCACCGACGCGCCGTTCGTCTACAAGGACAAGGTCCTGATCGGCGTGTCCGGCGGCGAATTCGGCGTCCGCGGCTGGGTCAGCGCCTACAACATCAAGGACGGCAAGCTCGCCTGGCGCGGCTTCTCGGAAGGACCGGACGCCGACACGTTGATCGATCCGGAAAAAACCACGTCACTCGGCAAGCCGGTCGGGCCGGATTCGTCGACCAAGACCTGGCAGGGCGATCAATGGAAGATCGGCGGCGGCGCGACCTGGGGCTGGTACTCCTACGATCCCGCGTTGAACCTGGTCTATTACGGCTCCGGCAATCCCTCGACCTGGAATCCGGTGCAACGCCCCGGCGACAACCGATGGTCGATGTCGATCTGGGCGCGCGACCTCGATACCGGCAAGGTCAAGTGGATCTACCAGATGACCCCGCACGACGAGTGGGACTTCGACGGCGTCAACGAGATGATCCTGACCGACCAGACCATCGGCGGCCAGCCGCGGAAGCTGCTGACGCACTTCGACCGTAACGGCTTCGGCTACACGCTCGATCGCGCCACCGGCGAATTGCTGGTCGCGGAGAAGTTCGATCCGGTCGTGAACTGGGCGACCAAGGTCGACATGGACAAGTCGTCCAAGACCTATGGCCGGCCGCTGGTGGTCGACGCCTATTCGACCCAACATCAGGGCGAAGACACCAACTCAAAGGGCATCTGCCCGGCGGCGCTCGGCACCAAGGACGAGCAACCGGCGGCCTATAGCCCGGAGACGCAGCTGTTCTATGTGCCGACCAACCACGTCTGCATGGACTATGAGCCCTACAAGGTCGCCTATACGGCCGGTCAGGCTTACGTCGGCGCCGCCGTGGCGATGTATCCGCCGAAGGGCGATACCAACATGGGCAACTTCATTGCCTGGGACGGCAAGACCGGCAAGATCGTGTGGTCCAACAAGGAGCAGTTCTCGGCTTGGGGCGGCGCATTGGCCACTGCCGGCGGGGTTGTGTTCTACGGCACGCTCGAAGGTTACCTGAAGGCGGTCGACGCCAAGACGGGCAAGGAACTCTACAAGTTCAAGACCCCGTCCGGCATCATCGGCAACGTGATGACCTATGAGCACGGCGGCAAGCAATTCGTTGCGGTGCTGTCCGGCGTCGGTGGCTGGGCCGGTATCGGTCTTGCGGCCGGTCTGCTGCAGCCTGAGAACGCCGCCGCCTGGCATGGTGCGGTCGATCAAGGCAAGTTGCCGACCAAGGAGAAGACCGTCGATACCGCCGGTCTCGGCGCGGTCGGCGGCTATGCAGGTCTGGCGTCCTACACCTCGTTGGGCGGAACGTTGACGGTGTTCGCACTGCCCAGCGAATAGGCCACCAAGCGAACTGACCGTGACGTCACGGAGAGATGATCCTGGATCGGCGCGCCGCTGCCCTGCTGCGCGCCGATTCTGTTCCAAGCCCGTACTGTACAAGTCTGCACTGCATGAGGTCGTTTACGTGAGCATCTGTAACTGGAAATTCGCGCTGGCTGTTCTGGCGCTCGTTATCACTGGCGCCACCGCCCGCGCCGACGGATCGGGCGATCCCGCCAGCGTCTCATCCGACGGCGGCAAATATGAAGACAAGGGCGGCAACCCGACCTACAAGATCAGTGAAGACGGCACCGTCGACTGGTTCACGTATTCGGGCTTTCGCCGTTACCATTCGGACTGCCATGTCTGTCACGGCCCGAACGGCGAGGGATCGAGCTATGCCCCCGCGCTCGCGACTTCATTGAAGACGATGAGCTATGTCGACTTCAACAATGTCGTCACCAACGGCCGCCAGAATGTCAATTCCGCCAATGACAAGGTGATGCCGTCCTTCGCGACAAATACGAATGTGATGTGCTATCTCGACGATATCTACGTCTACCTGCGCGCCCGCGCCAACGATGCCATTCCAGGCGGCCGTCCGCCCAAACATGAAGACAAGCCGGAAGCCGTCAAACAGGCCGAGGCCAGTTGTACGGGGATCAAATGACCGTATTGGAAAGTCATGGACGAACGGCGCGGGTGACGACAGGTTTTATCGTCAAAAGCCCAACAGGAGCATGAAATGAAAACACGCGCCGCAGTCGCGTTCGAAGCCAAGAAGCCGCTCGAAATCGTCGAGCTCGATCTGGAAGGTCCGAAATCAGGCGAAGTCCTGGTCGAAATCAAGGCGACCGGAATCTGCCACACCGACGCCTATACGCTGGATGGGTTGGACAGCGAGGGAATCTTTCCGTCGATCCTCGGCCATGAGGGCGCCGGCATCGTCCGCGAGATCGGGCCGGGAGTCACTTCGGTGAAGCCGGGCGACCACGTGATCCCGCTCTACACGCCGGAATGCCGGCAGTGCAAAAGCTGCCTCAGCCAGAAGACGAATTTATGCACGCAAATTCGCGCGACGCAGGGCAAGGGCGTGATGCCCGACGGCACCTCGCGCTTCAGCCACAAGGGCAAGCCGATCTTTCATTATATGGGCTGTTCGACGTTTTCGAATTTCACGGTGCTGCCGGAGATCGCGCTCGCCAAAATTCGCGAAGACGCGCCGTTCGACAAGAGCTGTTACATCGGCTGCGGCGTCACCACCGGCGTCGGCGCGGTGGTCAATACGGCGAAGGTGACGCCGGGCTCCAATGTAGTGGTGTTCGGTCTCGGCGGCATCGGCCTCAACGTGATCCAGGGCGCGCGGATGGTCGGGGCCGACAAGATCGTCGGCGTCGATATCAATGACTCCAAGGAAGAATGGGGCCGCCGCTTCGGCATGACGCATTTCGTCAATCCGAAGAAGGTCGAGGGCGATATCGTGCAGCATCTGGTCGGCCTGACCGATGGCGGCGCCGACTACACGTTCGATTGCACAGGCAACACCACCGTGATGCGGCAGGCGCTGGAAGCCTGTCATCGCGGCTGGGGCGTTTCGGTCGTGATCGGCGTGGCGGAAGCCGGCAAGGAAATCGCGACAAGGCCATTTCAGCTGGTGACCGGCCGGGTCTGGAAGGGCTCGGCCTTCGGCGGCGCGCGCGGGCGCACCGACGTGCCGAAAATCGTCGATTGGTACATGAACGGAAAGATCGAGATCGATCCCATGATTACCCACGTGCTCAAGCTCGAGGAGATCAACAAGGGGTTCGATCTGATGCACGAGGGCAAATCGATCCGTTCGGTTGTGGTGTTCTGAAGTCCAAAACAAGCGTCAAACACAGGGAGGATAGGCCTATGACTGTTCACATCCATCCATCGGTTGATCACGGGGTCAAGAAAGGTACGGGGCATTTTGCCGGCGGCACCTTGGTCTGCAAATGCAAGGACAAGCAGGTCAAGGTCGGCGTCAAGGGCGACGTCGCCCACAATCACGCCTGCGGCTGCACCCAGTGCTGGAAACCGGAAGGCGCGGTGTTCTCGGTCGTGGCGGTGGTTCCGCGCGACAACGTGACCGTGCTGGAGAACGGCGACAAGCTGCACATCGTCGATGCTTCCAAGACCATCCAGCGCCACGCCTGCAAGGTCTGCGGCACCCACATGTATGGCCGCATCGAGAACAAGAACCATCCGTTCTACGGCCTCGACTTCATCCACCCCGAACTCTTCACCGAAGGCGGCTCGGAGGCGCCGGGCTTTGCGGCGTTCGTATCCTCGGTCATCGAGTCCGGCGTCAACCCGTCGGAGATGCCCGCGATCCGCTCGCGCCTCAAGGAACTCGGGCTTGAGCCCTATGATTGCCTGTCGCCGGGGCTGATGGATGCGATCGCCGGCCATGTGGCGAAAGCCAAAGCGGCCTGACGGTCAGCCGAACGCAGGGTACATCATCGCGGGTTGTTCGAACCGCCGGGTCTTTGATTCGCAGGGTCGATTTCGCAGGGTCACGTTGCCGCCAGTTCCGGCAGCGGGGCCTTGCGGATCGCAGCCATGCTATGATTGTCTGAGCGGCCACTAACAGGCGTCACAATAATTCCGGAGGAAGCCAATGCACAGACTGCTGGTCTCATATAACGAGCCGAAAGATCAGGCGCATTTCAAAAAATATTATGTCGAGACCCACGTGCCGCTGGCGCACAAGCTTCCCGGCCTGAAGAAGGCCACCTATTCGTTCGACGTCAAGCCGCTCGGGCCCGGCAAGGCGCCGTTCTGCGTGTTCGAAGCCGACTTCGAAAGCGAAGCCGCATTGATGAGCGCGCTGGGATCGCCGGAAGGAAAGGCGGTTGCGGGCGACGTCCCCAACTACGCCTCCGGCGGCGTCAGCATGGTACATTTCTCGCTGAAGTGATGGGGGGATGATGGACGGCTGCGACCGGCGGGCGTGCCGGAATTCAAAATCATTGTTTGGAGCTTGGCCTTTCAGTTCGTCATGCCCGGGCTTGTCCCGGGCATCCACGTCTTGCTGCCGTTGAGCCAGGAAACACGTCGATGGCCGGGACAAGCCCGGCCATGACAGCATTAATTATGCCTTGGGATGCAGCTTAGTTTTTAATAGTTGCTATGTCCGCCGCCGCCTGAGCAATCAGCTCAAACGAGCGCAGCCGCGTCGGATGATCATAGATATCGGAAACCACAATCAGTTCATCCGCGCCGGTTTCCCTGACCAGCGCGTCGATCCCGGCGCGCACGGTCCCGGGCGATCCGATGATGGAGCGGGCGAGCATGCGCTGGGCCTGCGCCTTTTCCGCCGGCGACCAATAGGTCTCGATGTCGTCGATCGGCGGCTGGCTGAGGCCGCGCGTGCCGCGCACCATATTGGTGAACGACATCTGTTGCGTGGTGGCGAGGCGCCTGGCCTCAGCGTCGCTTTCGGCCGCGATGATGTTGACGCCGACCATCGCATAGGGGCGCTCCAGCTGCTCGGACGGCTTGAAGCGCTCGCGGTAGATCTGCAGCGCGGGCAGCAATTGATCCGGCGCGAAATGCGACGCGAACGCATAAGGCAATCCGAGTTCGGCGGCGACCATCGCGCCGAAATGGCTCGATCCGAGAATCCATAGCGGCACGTTGGTGCCCGCCGCCGGCACCGCCTGAATCCGCTGGGTAGGACCGGCCGGCGCCAGAAACGCCTGCACTTCGAGAACGTCCTGCGGAAAATTATCGGCCGCCTCCGGCGTGCGGCGCAGCGCGCGCAGCGTGAGCTGATCGGTACCGGGCGCGCGTCCGAGGCCGAGATCGACCCGGCCCGGAAACAGCCGCGCCAGCGTGCCGAACTGCTCGGCGATCACGTAAGGCGCGTGGTTGGGCAGCATGATGCCGCCGGCGCCGACGCGGATCGTTGATGTGCCCCCGGCAATATGGGCCAGCACGATGGAGGTCGCCGCACTGGCGATGCCCGCCATGTTGTGGTGCTCGGCCACCCAGATGCGCCGGTATCTCCAGCCCTCGGCATGGACAGCGACATCGCGCGCATTGTTAAGCGCGCCACGCGCATCGGTCTCCTCGGTGACCCGGACAAGGTCGAGAATGGAAAGAGGCGTCATGGGACTCCGGGAGGGGTAGGGGGCGAGAGATAGGGGCGGGCGTTCACGGTTGCGGGTTCGGAACTAGAACCTGCGCGCTCCCGCTATATGGCGTTGAATTTATCTCGAACAATGCCAGAGCGGCGTGCTGGTGACGTGTTGCCTCGGAGGAGGGGGGCGGAGGCAACGGGTCGCGCGAATGCGCGCCCGCCGAGGCCGGTTTCGTGGCTGACTTTCACGGCGAACGCGCTATGATCGGGCGCGAGCGCCGCTTGCGATGGGCAACAGGACGTCATGCCGAGATTCGAGCAGCACATCCGGTTCTGCAAATCGCGCGACGGTGCACGAATCGCGATGGCCACGGTTGGCCGTGGGCCGCCGCTCTTGCGAACCGCGCACTGGCTCAGCCATGCCGAGCACGATGCGCGCAGCCCGGTGTGGACGCACTGGCTCGAAGAACTGTCGCGAGACCACACCTTCATTCGCTATGACCCGCGGGGCTGCGGTTTATCCGACCGGTCGCCACCGTACATGTCTTTCGAGGCGTGGATCGATGACCTCGAGGCAGTCGTGGAGGCGCAAGGGCTCAAGCAATTTGCACTTTTCGGTATGTCGCAAGGCGGCGCAATCGCCATAGCCTATGCCGCGCGTCACCCCGAAAAGGTTTCCCGCCTGGTGCTTTTTGGTGCTTACGCCAAAGGCGCGTTGCGCCGGGACATCACGAAGCCGCAGCGCGAGGAAGCGGAGACCCTGGTAAAGCTCATCCGCCTCGGTTGGGGACGCGACAATCCGGCGTTCCGTCAGGTCTTTACGTCGCAATTCATCCCGGACGGGACGCGCGATCAGCACCAATGGTTCAATGATCTGGAGCGTACGACGACCTCGCCGGAGAACGCTGCAGCCATTTTGGAGATGCTGTATCAGATCGATGTTACCGGGGACGCCGAACGCATCCGCGTACCGACGTTGATTCTGCATGCGCGGGGCGACGAGCGCGTTCCCTTCGAAGAAGGTCGGCAACTGGCGGCGCTCATCCCGTCGGCGCGCTTCGTTCCGTTGGAGAGCCGCAATCATGTATTACTCGCCGATGAGCCTGCGTGGCCGCAGTTCCTTCGGGAGGTCCGCGCTTTCGTCGACAATGCCGGCAGTATACCGGGCTCGTTGCACCGATCGGGTCTGACAACGAGCGAGCATGAGGTCTTGGCCCTGGTCGCACGGGGCTTGGACAACGGCAGGATCGCCGGTGCTTTGGCCAAGAGCGAGAAGACGGTTCGCAATCAGGTGTCGAGCATTTTTACCAAATTGGGTGTCCGGACACGGGCCCAGGCGATCGTTCTGGCCAGGGACGCTGGAATCGGCGGCGCCCCGTAGGACAGCGGCCTCACGCTTTTTGTCATTTTAAGCAATTTCCTTGTCGCCGGCGGGACGTCGGCCTCATGACCGCCGGCTTCCGGCGCGCCACACTGCCGCAGTCCTAATCGGTGTGGAGGCTGGCGATGACGATCGTGACAATCGTGGTATCTTCGGAGCCAGGGAGGGCCCGCGCGGCTTTCCGCTCACCGGCTCTGGCTCTTGCCTTGGCGGCGCTATTCTGGTCGGGCAATTTCGTGGCCGGTCGCGCGCTTCGCGGCCACGTCGATCCCGTTACGCTGAATTTCTTGCGCTGGCTGATCGCGCTCGCGCTCCTTGCGCCGTTCGTTTGGCGGAGCTCGGCCGCCAGCCTGCCGGTATTGCGTCGGGAGTGGCGGCTCATTCTCGCGCTCGGCGCAACCGGGATCGCATCGTTCCACACCTTGGTGTACCTTGCGCTGCAAAGCACGACGGCGACCAGCGCTCTTCTCATGCTGTCGCTTGCCCCGATCGTGACGCTTCTCGCCTCTGCCGCCGTCGGAATGGAGCGCCCGACCAACCGTCAAATCGGCGGAGCGCTGATCTCGATCGTCGGCGCCGGCATTTTGATCACGCGCGGCAATCTCACCGGGATCTTCTCGCAGGGCTTCAATGTCGGCGACCTGTGGATGCTCTTGGCCGTCGTCATCTGGGCCGCCTATTCGCTGCTGCTGCGCCGCCGACCCGCTGATCTGCCGTCGCCGGTGGCGCTCGCAGCCAGCATTGCCGCGGCGCTGGTGATGATGGTGCCGGTGCTGATTCTCGGCGCGCCGATACCAGTCGCGGCGCTGGGCTCCTTTCTCGTGCTGCTGAGTATCGCCTACATTGCGATCTTCGCCTCGACGCTCGCTTTCCTGTTCTGGACTTATGGCGTATCGCGGCTCGGCCCCACCCGAGCTGGTCAGTTCGTGAATTTGATGCCGATTTTTGGCGCAGGGCTCGCGTTCAGCGTACTCGGAGAAGTGCCGACGCCAGCGCAGGTCGCCGGCGCTGCGCTCGTGCTGTCGGGTATTGCCTTCGTCGAGGGTTTCGCGCGCGCACATCATCCAGCATCGTAGGAGAGTTCCCGATGAATCGTCTTTTGGCCCTTTCGGCCTCTCATATTCTTCGTCACCTTTCTTTGCGCCGCGGGCTTCGTGGCAGCGACTATGTCCACTCGGAGCAGCGAGACATCGTCGGACAACAACGCGCCGCAGTTCCACCGATTTGCCCGGCGATGGACAATCACGCGCAGCAATTGCTAAGCGCATGCTGCCCGCTGACCTAAAATCCGACTTCACCTAAAACTTTATTTCCCGAACGAATTCAACTTGATTTGGGGTGTCCAGTCCCTCTCGAAAAAATAAATCGTTTCTCACTCCCTTAGAAACATCTTTAGAACCCGCGCTATCCCGCGCTCACAAGAGGGGCGCTTCGCGGTCGTCACGGACGTTGGGTGCGGGATGCGGTGGACGCGACGGTGTCGGCACACGCAAGTGTGCGGGCGAACGATACTGAAGCGGACGGCGAAGTCGTGTGGTCCTGACACCCCGACGCTGGTGTCAAGTTCGTGGCGAAGACGCCACGGATGACGGTGGCAAGAGAGCCCGGTCACCGGGGAGAGCACGAAATAAGCTGTTAAAACCATCGCGCGGGGAAAGCCGGATGTTTCCGGTGAACTCGTGGTGACTAACGCGCGTGTTTACTACCACACCACGCGCGGCTGCGGGTGCATCGGACACCCGGCTTTCCCTGCGCCCTCTGTATTCAGAGGGGCAATTTCTTGCAAAGCTTCGGGCGCAATGCGCCGCGGGAACGCGAAGGCGTGTCTCGACGCCTCTCGTCGTTGCGAGCGCAGCGAAGCCATCCACTCTTTCTTTGGACGGCGAAATGGATTGCTTCGCTGATAATGACGGAACTGGGTCACGCTTTTGCGCTCCAGATGAGCCGTTCCGGTTCGGAACCCTTGTTGCGCTGCGCTGTTTACCCCCGAGGTTCCGTTTCCCGGACTTGCTTGACTGAATTTGCGAGGCCTTATGAGTTCCGCTGACGCCCGCGACATCCATGCTGTCGACCCACGTTCTGACGCTGACAATCGCCGCCGGCCCGGCGATCGCCCGGAAGAACAGCAACCCGCTCGCGACAAAATCGACGTCAGTGCGAAAGGCGAACAGCGCGATACCGGCCGCAGGAATCCCGACAAAAAGCCGGATGAGTCCGATCAGCCACGGGAACAGGGCCCAACCGGGTTTTCCGGTGCGATCAAAAAGCATCCCGTTGCGATGATCGTATGCCTCGGGCTGATCGTCGCCGGCGTAGTCGCTGGCACGCTCTGGTATTTGAGCGCCCGGCACTATGAAAGCACCGACGACGCGTTCATCGACGGCCGGCCGGTTCTGATCAGCCCGCAGGTCACCGGCAATATCGTGCAGGTCAATGTCACCGACAACCAGCCCGTGAAAACAGGCGATCTCTTGGCGAAGATTGACCCGCGCGACTATCAGGCCGCGGTCGATCAGGCCGCCGCGCAAATCCGGCAGGCCGAGGCGACGATGAAGAATCTCGACGCGCAGGTCGCCGTGCAGCGGGCGCAGATCGAGCAAGCGACCAAGCAGGAGGTCGAAGCCCAGGCCGCGCTGAATTTCTCGCAGGACGAAAACAAGCGCTACCAGGATCTCGTCAATACCGGCGCCGGCACCGTGCAGCGGGCCCAACAGGCCTCATCCGATTTACTCAGCAAGCAGGCGGGACTTGCCGCCGCTTCGGCCGGCAAAATATCGGCAGAAAAACAGATCGACGTATTGGAAGCCCAAAAGGCGGTGGCCGCGGCGCAACTCGATCAAAACAAGGCGCAAAAAAATCAGGCCGATGCGAATCTTGAGCGCACGGAATTGCGCGCGACGGTGGATGGGCGCGTCGCCAAGCTGACCGCCGCGGTTGGCGCGCTGGCGGCGCCGGGGCAAGCGATCATGGTGGTCGTGCCGCTCGACGTCTGGGTGACCGCCAATTTCAAGGAATCCCAACTGGCCGACATGCGCGTCGGGCAGCCCGTCACGATCAGCATCGACGCCTTCCGCCGCTCATTCCCCGGGCATGTTGACGGCGTTCAGGCGGGCAGCGGCACCGCGTTCAGTCTGCTGCCCGCCGAAAATGCGACCGGAAACTACGTGAAGGTGGTGCAGCGCGTGCCAGTCAAGATCACGTTCGATGCGCGTCCCGAGGTCGAACTCGGTCCCGGCATGTCCGTGGTGCCGACCGTCACCGTGCGGCCGTAAGCGGAATGCCGGGATGCCGGATGCAGCCGCCGCCAACCAATCCGAATATGGCAATGCCAATCCATGGCTGATCGCGATCCTGGTTTCGGTCGCGACCTTCATGGAAGTGCTCGACACCACGATTGCGAATGTCGCGTTGCGCTATATTTCCGGCGGCCTTGCGGTCTCCAGCGACGAGGCGTCCTGGGTCATCACCACCTATCTTGTCGCCAATTCGATTGTGCTGTGCGCCAGCGGCTGGATCGCGAAAATGTTCGGGCGCAAGAACTTCTTTCTGGTTTGTATCGCGCTGTTCACGGTCAGCTCGCTGCTATGTGGTTTCGCCTGGAACCTGCAGGCGCTGCTGGTTTTTCGGGTGATGCAGGGATTGGCAGGCGGCGGCATGACGCCGGTCGCGCAATCCATTCTGGCCGCCGCATTTCCACCGGCGAAGCGTAACCAGGGCTTTGCGCTCTACGGGATTGCGGTCGTCGTGGCGCCGGTAGTCGGGCCCACCCTCGGCGGGTGGTTGAGCGACAACGTCTCCTGGCACTGGTGTTTTCTGATCAACGTGCCGGTCGGTCTGATCTCGCTGGTCTCTATCTATTTCATCATTCCTACGTCCGCGCAGCAGCAGAAAGAGCGCGCGAAACTGTGGGCCAAGGGTCCGAATTTCGACATCGTCGGATTTGTTCTCGTGGCGATGTTTCTCGGCGCGCTGGAAGTGGTGCTGGACCGCGGCCAGATCGACGACTGGTTCTCCTCCAGCTTCATCCTCACCTTCGCCGCGATCTCGGCGACGGCGTTTCTTCTGTTCGTCCCGTGGGAGCTTAATCGCGAACAGCCGCTGATCGATCTTCGGATGCTGGCGGGCCGCCAGTTCGGGACCTGTTTTGTTATCATGCTGGCGACCGGCGCGTTGCTGATCGCCACGACGCAAGCGCTGCCGCAGTTACTGCAGGACCAGTATAATTATACGGCCACGCTCGCGGGCCTGGCGATCTCACCGGGTGGTGCGGTGACGATGCTGATGATGGTCGTGGTGGGTCGGCTGGGGTTCGTGCAGCCGCGCTATCTGATCAGCATTGGTGCGGTCATCGCGGCCTTTGCGATGGTCGATCTGTTTCGAATGACGCCCGACGCCGATTTCTGGTTTTTTGCGTGGTCGCGCATCTATCTCGGGATCGGACTTCCCTTGATCTTCATCCCGATCACGACCGCGTCCTATGACGGCATCCCGCCGGACAAGACCGACCAGGCTTCCGCGCTGATCAACCTGGCCCGGAATTTCGGCGGCTCGATGGGGGTGTCGCTGGCGCAGACCGTGCTCGCCCGGCGCGAGCAATTTCACCAGAGCCGGCTGGTCGAGCATGTCGGCTCATGGAATCCGTTTTACGCCGATACGCTCAATCAGGTGCAGGCCTATTTCAGGGCGCATACCGCGACCGGAAGTGCCGGCGGCGCGAGCACCGCCTTTATCGGTCAATTGGTGCAAACCCAGGCGATGATACTTGCTTACATCGATGTGTTTGTCGCGCTTGCGGTGATCGCAGTCGTGATGGTGCCGCTGGCGCTGTCGCTACGCGCGGTCAAGCGAAGCGGCAAGCCGGTGGCGGCTCATTAGCATGATGAGATTAGATTGATGCGTAACGGCAACGGAGGTGCGTCCCCTCATCATGACGTGCCGTTGGTCCACCGACTTTCCCGACGATGGGCAATCATGCGCAGCAATTGCATACAAGCGCGGCTTGTCACGGGATGACAGCGGTCCGATCGAAATCAGATTCCGGCGAGGCGGTTGCGGCTCAGGACAACTCGTATCTGAAATTGTACTTGAACATTGTTCATTTTATGTCTATTAATTGAACATTGTTCAATTATGTGATGGAGCCGAAATGCAAACCTTAGCCTCGCCAGACGCGTCGATTGGCCCGGGTCAGCCCGCGAAGCCGTATATCAAGTATGCTCCGATGATCATCACCGTTGGCATCACCGCGATACTGGCGGTACACGGACGCATCGCGCAGCCGCTTCATTACAATGAATTTGCCGACGCCTCGGCCGCCTTCGGCATCCACCACGCCGCCGATGTCTTTTCCAACGTGGGGTTTGCTCTGGTTGCGATCTGGGGCTGGCTGACGCTGCGGCCCAGGCGCACCAGCGACCCATTGCGTGCGGGATGGCCGGGCTACCGGTTGTTTCTGATCGGATTGTTCCTGACCGCTTTCGGGTCGGGCTTCTACCACCTCGCGCCCGACAATGCCCGTCTAATCTGGGACAGGCTGCCGATCGCCTTGGCTTGCGCCGGCCTGCTGGTCGGCGTCCGCGGCGACACGCAGCCCGGATTGAAGACCGAACTCGAAGCGATCATTCTCGGGCTTTTCGCAGTCGCCAGCGTCGCGTGGAGGGTCTATACCGACAGAAGCGGCGCGGATGACCTGCGACCCTATCTCTTGTTGCAGGGACTGCCGCTCGTCCTCATCCCGTTATGGCAGGCGATCTATCGCGCGCCGCACGCCGATCGCATCGCGTTCGCCGCCGCGATGGGGCTCTACGTGCTGGCGAAACTCGCGGAAGTGCTCGACCACGAGATCGCGAACATGTTCGGCTTCGTCAGCGGACACACCTTGAAACATCTGATCGCCACGATGGCCACGGCCGCCGTCGTCTGGGGGATAACCCGGCGATTTTCGACGCGGAGCCCGTGATTGCCGCCGGCGTTGATGAGAGAGTCAGCGGAATTAAGCACTGGTTATTCGTGCCCGCCGCTGGCTGGATCTTACTCTTTTTTCTGACCCGACAATTCCACCACTTTGCGCCAGCGCTCGGTCTCGGTGTCGAGCATGGCGCCGAACTGGGTGGCATTGCCTTGAATAGGAATCGCGCCGAGTTCGCCGAGCCGCTGCCTGATCATGGGGTCGGCAAGCGCGTCATTGATTTCCAGATTCAGTAATTCGACAATTTCCCGTGGCGTGCCGTGCGGGGCGCCGACGCCGTAGAACGAACTGGTCTCATATCCGGGGAGCGTGTCGGCGATCGGCGGCACCCCCGGCATGGTTTCCGATCGCTCCTTTGTCGTGACGCCGAGCGCACGCAATTTTCCCGATCGCACCAGTTCGAACGAGGAGGTGACGTTGTCGAACATGCCTTGAATTTGGCCGGACATCACGTCCGTCAGGCCCGGCGCCGACCCGCGATAGGGGATGTGAATGAATTGAATACCGGCCATCGCCTTGAACAATTCGCCGGAAAGATGCAACGAAGTCCCGATGCCGGAGGAGGCGATGCTCATTTTGCCCGGATTGGCTTTGGCGTGGGCGATGAAATCGGCGACGTTGCGGACCGGAAGATCGTTATTGACCACCAGCACCAGTGGAATGCGCGCGACGCCCGCGACCGGCGCGATGCCTTTGGCGAAATCATAGGGCAGCGAGGGATCGAACGAAGCGTTGATGGCGTTGGCGGTGCTGGTCAGCAGCAGGGTATATCCGTCCGGCGTCGAACTGATCACGGCCTGGGTGCCGATATTGCTGCCCGCGCCGGGCTTATTCTCGACAAAGAAGGCCTGGCTGAGCCGCTCCGACAGGCGCTGGCAAATCAGCCGCGACAGCACATCGGTGGCGCCGCCTGCGGTGTAGGGCACCACCCACCGCACCGGACGGGTCGGGTATGATTCGGCCCGCGCCCGGGTCGTCCAGCCCATGCCGAGAAGGGCAATGGCCGCCGATTGAAGCAAGGCCCGCCTGCCGATCATTATCGTGTCCGGGAAACTACGGTCAGCAGTCATACGGTAATCCGGTAAAGCGGTGTGGCGCGCCATCATCGCGGGAAAATTCCTCCGCGTCCATAAGGGTTTATAGCCGCATGAATGTTTGGCGCGAAAACAGGCGGCCAATGTGATGCCGCGCGTGCTTAAGAACCGTTAACCAATTTATGCGGATACTCGCATCACCGATTCCAGAAGGAGTTCGCGATGTCCAAATTTGCAATTGGCGAGACGGTCGACAAAGCGGCCGACGACCATGAAGCCGGCGTTGTCATTGCCGTGTTTGCGACCGAGGACGGCCACTTCCGCTACGCCGTCGACATGGAGGGCTATGGCGCGCTCCAGTTCTTTGCCGAGGAAAAGCTGGTGGTTCACAGTAGCTGACGTCCGGACCGGCCAATTTAATTAATCGTTCATTACGCTAATTCGTCGGATTTTAATTTCTTGGGGCCAAAGTTCCTCTGCACACCCCGAAGGATCGGGCGGTTGATTACCAGGAGGTACAGTGAAGAACATTCTTGCAAAGTTTTGGGCCGATGAATCAGCGGCCACCGCGATCGAGTACGGCTTGATCGCCGCGGGCATCAGCCTTGCGATCATCGCTGCGGTTAACGGCCTCGGCACCAGCCTCAATGCCAAATTCACGTCGATCAATACCTCGCTGAAATAATTCGCTGCTTCGGCGCGAGGTTACTTCATAGGCATTGGTTGGTCGAACTGGCTTTCGTTCTCCGTTCTCAGCGGAAACGTCTTTTTATGAACCCGTCCGCACAATTTGCGGGCGGGTTTTCAGTTGTTCGTGGCAGAGTCGCGACGTGGTCTTAACTCTGCCGATTAACACCTGGTCAGGTCAACGCGGCTATATAGGGTCTTCTATACATAATCGTGGGCCAACAAGCGGCTTGGATAAACTTCAGCGATGAACGCAGGCGTTATCGAGCAACCGACAGACGGCCTGCGACTGCGGGGAAAGCCGTCTGCGGCCAAGAGCTGGCTGAAGGCGATCGAGCTGACTTCCCGCATCGAGACCGATCCCCGGCGTTTGTTTGCGGATGTCGTGGAGGAGTGGGCCGCGCGACAACCGGATCGTCCCGGCCTGATATCGGACGCCGAGACCTTCAGTTACCATGCTCTGACTGAGCGGGTAAACCGTTACGCGCGTTGGGCATTGTCGATGGGCATCAAGGCCGGCGATACGGTTTGCCTGTTCATGCCGGGCCGGCCGGATTACATCGCCGCCTGGCTCGGTATCACCAAAATCGGCGGCGTCGCGGCGCTCATCAATACCAAGCTGGTCGGATCATCGCTGTCGCATTGCATTAACGTCGCGGCGGCGGACCACGTTATTCTCGCGCAAGAA
Source organism: uncultured Alphaproteobacteria bacterium (assembly GCA_963790595.1). Taxonomy (GTDB): domain Bacteria; phylum Pseudomonadota; class Alphaproteobacteria; order Rhizobiales; family Xanthobacteraceae; genus Bradyrhizobium. Next base: position 24,686 of record CAWBPE010000031.1, read on the forward strand.
CTCGCCGCCGTGTTCGAGACGGCCGCACCATTCCTGACGCGCGCGCCGAAAATCTGGCTCCATGGCGGCAGTGGCGACAGCAGTATCGACGCAGCTTTGGACCAGTTCGACGGCAGCCCGCTGACACCGGCCGAGCGCGGCGCGGTTACCATCAACGACCGGGCGTTGTTGATCTATACGTCAGGGACCACCGGCCTGCCGAAGGCGGCCAGCATCAGCCACCGGCGCATCCTCAATTGGGGCGGCTGGTTTGCCGGATTGACCGGCGCGTCGCCGGAAGACCGGTTGTTCGACTGCTTGCCGCTGTTTCACAGCGTCGGCGGAATCGTTGCACCCTGCAGCATGCTGAGCGCGGGCGCATCGGTGGTATTGTCGGAGAAATTCTCGGTCGGCAATTTCTGGCACGATATCGTGCGCTGGGATTGCACGCTGTTTCAGTATATCGGCGAACTCTGCCGCTATCTTTTGAAAGCGCCGACGTCCGAATTCGAAAACCAACACCGGCTTCGGCTGGCCTGCGGCAACGGCCTGCGCGGCGATATCTGGGAAGCCTTTCAGGCGCGGTTTGCGATTCCGCAGATCCTGGAATTCTACGCGGCGACCGAGGGCAATTTTTCGCTCTACAATGTCGAAGGCAAGCCCGGCGCGATCGGCCGTATCCCGCCTTTGCTGGCGCATCGTTTCCCGGCGGCGATCGTTCGTGTCGACCCGGAACTGGGTGTGCCCATTCGCACCCCGGAGGGTCTTTGCGTTCCCTGCGCCCGCGGCGAGGTCGGCGAAGCCATCGGCCGGATCGGAACCGCGGATGGCGGAGGCGGCCGCTTCGAGGGCTACACCAACGCTGCCGAGACCGAAAAGAAAATTCTGCGCGATGTACTCGTCAAGGGCGATGCCTGGTTTCGCACCGGCGACCTGATGATGCTCGATGAAGCTGGCTTCTTCCACTTTGTCGATCGGGTCGGAGACACCTTTCGCTGGAAAGGCGAGAATGTCGCGACATCCGAGGTGAATGAAGCCGTGGTGGATTGTCCTGGCGTTATCGAAGCAACCACCTACGGCGTGGAAGTTCGAGGCGCCGATGGCCGCGCAGGCATGGCTGCTGTTGTCGTGGACGACCGGTTCGATCTACGGGAATTCGGCGATCATCTCGCGCGCCGGCTGCCGGCCTATGCTTGCCCGGTTTTTGTGCGCATTTGCAAGACGCTCGATAATACCGAGACCTTCAAGCAAAAGAAGCAAGGGCTGATCGGCGAGGGTTTCGATCCCAAACGTGTCAAGGACCAGATCTTTTTCAAGGACCCGGGATACGGCGCCTATCGCCCGATCGATGCGGCCAGCCATGCGCGCATACTGGAAGGCCTGATCAGGCTCTAGATTTTTAGGCTCTGGACTTTAGGCCCTAGACTTGCGGCCGCAATCATGGCGCAGTGGCGTGCGCTGTGCCAGCAACCAGAGCTGCCGAATGAAATCATGTCTTGATCGGTCCGCCAAGGCGACCTTTGCCGTTGCGATCATCGCCATCATGTCGGGCGTTGTCGGCGCCCCCGCAGCTCCGCCGTCTGGTGCATTGCCTGATCGCGTGACGTTCGCAAGCGCCGACGGTACCACTACTCTGGTCGGTTATGTCTTCAAGCCGGAAGGGAAGCATGCGGCGCGAACGCCGGCCGTCGTGATGATGCACGGCCGCGCCGGCGCCTATTCGTCGGCCGCCAAAGACAAATACGACGCGTCAACGCTTTCCAGGCGCCATCAGGCGTGGGGGCATATCTGGGCCCAACAGGGTTATCTCGCCATTCTCGTTGACGGATTCAGTCCCCGTGGATATCCGCATGGTTTTCCGCGCTTCAGTTACGATTCGCGACCCGACACGCTCAATGAAATCACCGTGCGCCCGCTGGATGCCTATGGCGCGCTGGCCTATTTGCGAACGCGGGACGATGTCGTTGCGGACCGGATTGCGATTCAGGGATGGTCGAACGGCGGAAGCGCCACGCTGGCGACGATGTCGCGCACCGCGCCCGGCATCAGCGCGCCAACGCCGGCGACCGGTTTTCGGGCCGGGCTGGTGTTTTATCCTGCATGCGGATTGAAGGGGCAGTTCAACGATGGAATCCTGCCTTACGCGCCCGTGCGCGTGTTCCAGGGTTCGGCCGATGAAGAAGTCTCGCCGCGCCGCTGCGCCGATCTGGTCACAAAGAGCCGTGCGCTCGGCGGCGACATCGAGTTTCGCCTGTATCCGGATGCGACCCATGATTTCGACGATCCGTCGCCCGCGCACCAGAACAATGATGCAAACGCGGATGCGACCGAGGACGTCATTGCGCGCGCGACCGAATTCCTCGCCGGCGCGCTGACGCCCAAGCCTTGAGTTGTCTCAAGCGCGCTCTTACTCACATGCCGTAGATAGCGAGTTCTGTGTCGGCGAGATCGCCGAGCCGAGGCTGGTGCAGGCCTTTATAGTATTTGCGGCGACGCAACTCCCTGTAGATACCGGGCAAGCGCGCCAAGGGCCCGGTCGCGTCCACGACGACAATCGGTTTACCCCGCACCGTCAGATAGCGGCCGATCGCGCCGGCGCAGTCGACGTAATCGGCGATGCTGCGGCAATAGCCGAGCTGCAAAGCGGGCAGAGGAATGATGCCGCGGCGTTTGCGCAACGAGAAGAAGATGAAAGGAAGTGCGGCGTCAGCCGTGCGGCACACCAGCGCGAGGCAGCCATATTCCGCATGGCGCTTGAGCATCTCAAAATCCGCGTCCGGCAAGCCCGCGACGGAGGTTGTGGCCGCGGTAACGGTCTCGATCGTCATGCCGCGTCTGCTGCGCGCGAGAACCGGCATCGAAAAATGGAAGCCGCGGCAATAAGCCTTGAAGCCCTGCGCTTCCAGGATCGGCCATGTCGCGACGGCAGGCGTGACGTTGAGATAGGTGATGTCCTTGCGCTTCTGCGTCATCGACGCAAACAGCGCCGCATAATTGCGGAACTCGGGATCGACATACCAGCTGGAAACGTTACAAAACGTCGCGGCTTCACCATCGATTATTTTGCTCGAATAGATCGTCAACAGGCAGCCGACCGGCACGCCATTGTTCTCGATCAGATAGCCGTAACGCGGTTCGCCTGATGGCAAAGGCCGCGCACCCTGACGGTGCAGGCCCCGCATCCAGTAATCGCGGCTGCGATGCTGGAACCCCCGCGTCAGCAAGTCGCCGATCGCGTTGAGATCGCCGGCCTGAATCTCGCGAAAACGGGGTTTGGCGGCGGGCATCGTGTTTACCAATGGACGTAAAAGATCGCGGGCTGACCGTATTGTTTCACATTTTCGCTCTATCATGCGCTTTCACAATTTAATGAGAAGGCGAGACAATCCATGTCAGTAAGGTTAAGGATTATTTCGGCGATCCAGCAGATTGCCGTCGAGCAGCAGGTCACCCTGCCGCCGCTCACTGACGATCTGTCGTTGCATGAAACCGGCTTCGACTCGCTGGCATTCGCGATCCTGGTCGCGCGGCTTGAAGACGATCTCGGCATCGATCCGTTTACCATAGCCGAGGACGCGAGTTTTCCCCTCACCATAGGCGACTTCATCAGGGCCTATGAAAATGTCCCCGCGTGAAATCTTCGCATTGCGTGACTATCTCGACCCCAATCTGAAGGGGCGTACCCTTTCGGATGCAAGGCAGGTCGTGGCGCTGACGGAGTTCGCCGGCGAGACCTGTCTTGACGGCCGGCTCGGGGAACTCTCGGGACGCTCCGTTTTGTTGGCGGTCGCGGATCAGTTGGTGTCCGGACTGGCGATCATGGAACTGGATGGCGTGGTCCGGCGAATGCTGCTGTGTCCGCCCGATCTCGCCTCCGATCACCTGTCGAGCCTGATCGCGGATGCCGAGATCGATGCTGTCGTCACCGACAATCCCGCGCAATGGGCGACGTCCGGAATCAAATTGATCGCGACGGCCCAAACGCCGCTGCGCACGGCGCCACGCCTGCAAACCGAACGGGCGACCGAATGGCTGATGCTGACGTCAGGCACTTCAGGTGTGCCGAAAATCGTCGGCCACACGCTGGAAGCGCTGACCGGGGCGATTGTCGCCGACGGCCCGGCGCGGGGCGCGCCCCCGGTATGGGCGACCTTCTATGACATCAGGCGCTACGGCGGCCTGCAGATATTCCTGCGCGCGATCATCGGCGGCGGCTCGATGGTGCTGTCGGAACCGGGAGAGCCGGTTGCCGATTATGTGGCGCGGCTGCGCGAGAAATCAGTCACGCATATTTCGGGCACGCCATCGCATTGGCGCAAGCTATTGATGAGCGGAGCGGCGTCTGGCTTCGCGCCGCGCTATGTGCGGCTGTCGGGCGAGATCGCCGACCAGGCCGTGCTGGATGGTTTGACCAAAGCTTTTCCGGCCGCTTCGGTCGGTCACGCCTATGCCTCGACCGAGGCCGGTGTTGGCTTTGCCGTGAACGATGGCCTTGAGGGTTTTCCCGCCGAGATGATCGGAACCATCCGCGACGGCGTCGAGATGAAGGTCGAGGACGGTTCACTGCGGATCCGCTCGACGCGCACCGCGCATGCCTATGTCGGCCGGAATGCGGCGGCGCTAAACGATGCGGACGGATTCGTCGACACCGGCGACATGGTCGAGCGGCGCGGCGATCGGTATCATTTCGTCGGCCGGCGCGGCGGCATTATCAATATCGGCGGCCTCAAGGTTCATCCCGAGGAAATCGAGGCGGTCATCAACCGGCATCCGGATGTGCGGATGTCCCGCGCGAAATCACGCCGCAGCCCGATCACCGGCGCGATCGTGGTTGCCGATGTCATTCTGGCGGATGGCGGCAGCGCCAGCCGCAGCGACGAGATCCGCAAGGCCATCCTGGCCGATTGCAAGGCTTCGCTGGCGTCCCACAAGGTGCCGGCCGTCATCAAGTTCGTTCCGTCGCTCGATGTGACGGCCGCCGGAAAGCTGGCCCGAACCGATGCATAATGTCCTGGTGACCGGAGGAAGCCGCGGTATCGGCCTCGCGATCGCGCAACGGCTTGCCGGCGCCGGCTACAATGTGATCGCGGTGGCGCGGAGCGAAAGCGACGCACTGCGCGAAGCGACCAGCGCTGTCGTCAAGCAGGGCCGCGGCGGCCTTCATTTCAAGCCTTTCGATCTCAGCAATATCGACGCCATTCCGGCTTTCGTGAAGAGCCAGCGTGACGAGTTCGGCACGATCTACGGCCTCGTCAACAATGCCGGGATCGGCACCGAGGGCTTGCTCGCGACAATGCACAACAGCGAGATCGAGGCCTTGCTGCGCCTCAACGTGCTGTCGCCCGTGATCCTGACAAAATATGTCGTGCGGCACATGATGGCCGATGGCGCCGGCCGCATCATCAACATGTCCTCGATCATCGCATCGACCGGATATAACGGCCTGTCGGTCTATGGCGCGACCAAGGCCGCGGCGACCGGTTTTACCCGCTCGCTGGCCCGCGAGGTCGGCAAGCTCGGCATCACCGTGAACGCGATTGCGCCGGGCTTTATCGATACCGAATTAACCGGCAATCTCGGGGACGATCAGCGCAAGCGCATCGCCGGCCGCAGCGCGCTACGCCGGCTGCCCGAAACCGGCGATGTCGCCCGCATGGTCGAGTATCTGCTGGGTGACGGTGGCCGCAATATCACCGGCAGCGTCTTGACCATCGACGCCGGCAACACCGCGTGACTTGATCCGACTTATGCTGGTTCTGGAGCCGTAACTTCACACAGCGATTCCCATTCGCGTCAGGACCTGGCCGTGGCGCGCGCCACTATGCGCACCCCGGTGCCAGGTCAAAGCGCCATTGACGATCACCGCTTCGATCCCTTCGGCCGGCTCGGTGGGCGTATCGTACGTGGCCTTATCGATCACCGTGGCGGCGTCAAACACGACGACATCGGCATGCTGCCCTACTGCGATCGTTCCTCTGTTCGACAGGCCATAGTTTTTCGCGGTCAGTCCGCTCATCTTCCAGACCGCGGTTTCCAATGGAAACAGGCCGATGTCGCGGCTGTAGTGGCCGAGAACCCTCGGAAATGTCCCCCACAGTCTCGGATGCGGCTTTGTCCCGCCGGGCAGGCCGTCGGAGCCGATCATGGTGTCTTCGAAGGCCAGTATGTTTCTTACGTCACCCTCGTCCATGATAAAATAAATCGCGCTTGCAGGCTGCAGGCGCCGTACCGCTTCCAGCTTGCTGACCTGCCATTCCTCCGCAATATCGACGAGATCGCGGCCGACACATTCAGGATGTGGTTCGCTTGCGGCAATAAGTACACGCCCACGCAGCCTCTCTTCATCGGAATGAAGCATCGTCGAGCTTGCCGCATAAGGATAACAGTCGATCGCAAGGCACTGGCACTTCATCGCCGCGCCTATCATCGGCAGTGTTACGGCCGATTTGCCGAAATTCGCTTCGCCTATCAGCTTGTGATGGGAAATCACGACCGGTGCATTCAACGCGCGGCCGATCGCGAAGGATTCGTTCAACGAATCGACGCTGCCTTCCGCCTCGTCGCGCATGTGGGTTGCGTAAACCGCGCCGGTGCCGGTGATTGGCCGGCAAACCTCGATGATTTCCCCGGTTGGCGCCATCGCGGCAGGCGGGTAGTAAGTCCCGGTGGAAACGCCGATTGCGCCTGCGTCCAGCGCCTCGACGAGTAAGCCGCGCATCGCGGCGATTTCTTCTGATGTAGCGGCACGGTCGAGTGAATCCATGGTCATCAGGCGCAGCGTCGTATGCCCGACCATCGCGGCGACGTTGACCGATGCGGGGGCGCGTCGCAGTGCGTCCAGATAGTCGGAAAAATGCTCGAACGGGCGAGGGCCGTCACCGGACTGACCCAGCAGGCTCTGCGGCATCGGTCGTGGCAATTCCGGTTTGAGGGGTGCGAGGCTAATTCCGCAATTGCCCGTCACCACGGTGGTGACCCCCTGGGAAATCTTGAAGATCATGTCCGGGTCGGAAAGAACCGCATGATCATCATGCGTATGGGAATCAATGAAGCCTGGCGCCACGATCTTGCCGCCGACCTCCAGGGTAACGCGTGCCGGCTCGCTTGAGAGATCACCGATCGCCACTATCATGCCGTTGCGGATGCCAATATCCGCATCGAAGCGAGGCCGGCGCGTTCCGTCGATGACGGTTCCGCCGCGAATGAGGAGGTCGAAGGAGCGGTCTGTACGATCGGTCATGGCGAATTCCTGGATCTATTTGGTGCCTGCAAGCTGCATGACGAAGACGGGATCGGCGGTCGGCCGCCAGGTTGTGGCGATGACGCCCGATATGACGGCAGACGCCAGCAGCAGACCGAACGCGGCAAGATACGACCCCCCGGCTGAGGCGATGAGCGCGCCCATAGCGACAGGAGCAACCGAGCCACCGATCTGTCCTCCGAAATTCATCAATCCCGTCGCGCAACCGATCAAGTGCTCGGGGAAGTGCCGCAACGGAGCCGCGAAAACCGTAGCATAGACAAAGTTGAACGCCAGCAGGAGTAGCGTCCAGTAAACCAGCAGCAGGTAAATCGAGGCCGTCGTCATTATCAATGCCAGAAATATCGCACTCAGGAATGCCCCGAGAACCATGAATGTCCTCTCGTACTCATTTCCGTATTTGTCCAGCAGCAGGCCGACCACATTCGTTCCGGCAAACGCGATCAGGTTCGTGCTTGCTTCCATCGATAGCGTTGCTATATCGGATTTTCCGCAGCTATCATTTTCCCTCCGCGAAACGAGACCTCCCATGACAGCGAACACCGACACCGCAGCCGAAACCAAGCCGTTCCAGGCCGAGGTCGCCGAACTGCTGCATTTGATGGTGCATTCGGTCTATTCGGAAACCGACATTTTCCTGCGCGAATTGATCTCGAATGCCTCGGATGCCTGCGACAAGCTGCGTTATGAGGCGATCGCGGCGCCCGAACTGATCGGCGATGGCGAGGCGCCCAAAATCATCATCGCGCCGGACAAGAAGGCCAATACGCTTAGCGTCGTCGACAGCGGGATCGGCATGGACCGGCAGGAGCTGATCGACAATCTCGGCACCATCGCGCGCTCTGGCACCAAGTCCTTTCTGTCGCGGCTGACCGAGGCCAAAGAGGGCGCCGGGCTGATCGGCCAGTTCGGCGTTGGATTTTATGCCGCCTTCATGGTCGCCGACCGTATCGTCGTCACCAGCCGCCGCGCCGGCACCAATGAAGTCTGGACATGGTCGTCGTCGGGCGGCAGCGGATTTGAAATTGCGCCCGCGAGCGAAGAAGACGCGCACCGCATCACGCGCGGCACCGAAATCGTCCTGCATCTGAAGCCGGACGCCGCGAAATATCTCGAGACTTACGAGATCGAGCGTATCGTCAGCGCCTATTCGGACAATATCCAGTTTCCGATCGAGCTGAAACCGGAGGAGGGCGAGCCGCGCCAGATCAATTCGGCGAGCGCGCTGTGGCAGCGCTCAAAATCGGAGCTGACGCCGGAGGACTACACCAAGGCCTACCGCGCGATCGCCAATGCCTACGACGAGCCGGCGATGACACTGCATTACCGCGCCGAAGGGCGGCAGTCCTATGCCGTGCTGCTGTTCGCGCCCTCGACCAAGCCGTTCGACCTGTTTGAGCCGTCGCGCAAGGGGCAGGTGAAGCTGTATGTCCGGCGCGTCTTCATCGCCGACGATGCTGATCTGTTGCCGGCCTATCTGCGCTTCGTTCGCGGCGTAATCGACAGCGAAGACCTTCCGCTCAATATTTCCAGGGAGATGCTGCAGAACAATCCGCAGCTCGCGCAAATCCGCAAGGCCGTGACCGGCCGCGTGATCGGCGAACTGGAAAATTTGGGCGAAAAGGAGCCCGAAAATTTCGCCAAGATCTGGGACGCCTTCGGTCCCGTGATCAAGGAGGGCATCTGGGAGGATTATGAGCGGCGCGAGAAATTGCTGGCGCTGTCGCGCTTCACTACGACCGCCGGCGAAAAGCGGCCGCTCAAGCAATATGTCGAGGATATCAAGCCGAACCAGACCGAGATCTATTATCTCACCGGGGACAGCCTCGATCGTCTGAAGTCCAACCCCAAGCTGGAATCGGCCACCGCCCGCGGCATCGAGGTCCTGTTGCTGACCGATCCGGTCGATGCGTTCTGGACCGCGGCGCCGCTCGATTTCGGCGGCAAGCCGCTGAAATCGCTGAGCCAGGGCGATATCGACTTCGGATTGATTCCGTTGCTGGACGACAAGGCCAAGGACGAAGCGCCGTCCGGTCCGGATGAGGCCACAACTATTGCCGCGATCAAGGACGTGCTCGGCGATCGCGTCTCCGACGTGCGGGTATCGCAGCGGCTCACGACAAGCGCGTCATGTCTGGTGGCAGGTGGCGCAGGCCGGGACCAGCAGCTTGAGCGCTTGCTGGCGCAGCAGAACAAGGGCGCCGGTGTGAAGCCGGTGCTTGAGATCAACATGCGCCATCCCCTCGTCACGGCCATTGCGAGCGCCGGAGACGCGGTAGCCGACATCTCGTTGCTGTTGCTGGAGCAGGCGCAAATTCTCGACGGCGAATTGCCGGAGGACACGGCGGCCTTTGCAACAAGGCTCAACCGGCTGGTGCTGCGCGGGATGGCGTAGGCGATCGCGCAGCGAGTCCGGCGTTCAGCCGCGACAATTCGGGCGTGGACTCCGAACCGAAGGTGCTTTTTTCCGGCGAGTTTTTTGTATTCAATGGCCCACGCGAACCCTTCGCCAAACTCGGCCGTATCTGACCGCAGTCCCGCAACCCGGATGATCTCGCGCCCATGACCACGCCAGTCGGAAGCGAAGCATTTTATGGCAGCATCCCGGTCTTTCGTGGCTTTGCCAGCCTGATGGACCCGGCGCTGTATTCACCGCTGCCGGATGACTGGAGCATCGGCGTCGCCGATATCGTCGAGTCGACCAAGGCGATTGCGGAGGCGCGTTACAAGACGGTCAATATGGCCGGCGCGGCCGTGATCGCGTCCGTTACCAATGCGCTGGAGGGACGCGAGTTTCCGTTCGTGTTCGGCGGCGATGGCGCCAGCTTTGCCGTGTCGCCGGATGATCTTGAAGCCACCCGCGCGGCGCTGGCGGCGACCGCGATTTGGGTCAAGGAAGATCTCGATCTGGTGATGCGGGTGGCACTGGTGCCGGTCGCCGCGGTGCGCGCGCAAGGACTCGATGTGCGCGTCGCCCGCTTCGGGCCCTCGGCCAATCTGTCCTATGCGATGTTTTCCGGCGGCGGGCTCGGCTGGGCGGAGGCCGCGATGAAGCGAGGCGAGTTCGCGGTGCCGGTTGCGCCATCGGGCGCGCAGCCTGACTTGACCGGATTATCCTGCCGGTTCGAGGAAATTCCCTCCACACGCGGTCTCATTCTGTCGGTGCTGGTGGTGCCCGCGCGCGATGCTGACGCAAGCGCCTTTCGCCAACTGATCGAAGACATCATCGCGCTGGTCGAGCGCAGTCCGGATTCCGGGCGGCCGGTGCCGCAGGGTGGTCCGCCGCTGCGCTGGCCGCCGGCCGGCGCTGAGCTAGAGGCGCGCGCCGCGCGTGGTGGGTCGCTGATGAAGCGGCGCATCGTCGTGCATGCCTTCTCGCTGTATGCCTATCTGATATTGCGCTTTGGAATCAGCATCGCCGGCTTTGTGCCGAAAACCTATGTGCAGCAGGTGGTGGAGAATTCCGATTTCCGCAAATATGACGACGGATTGCGGATGATCCTCGATTGCACGCCGGAGCTGGAGCGCGCGCTGACGCTGCGCCTTGCGGCCGCCGCTTCGAGCGGGATCGTGCGATACGGTTTGCACCGGCAGGATGCGGCGATGATGACCTGCTTCACGCCGTCGGTGCTGCGCAGCGACCACGTGCATTTCATCGATGGTGCGCGGGGCGGCTACGCCTCGGCAGCGACGGCATTGAAGGCGACGCCGATCTGATGCGATTCATTCCTCATGGTGAGGAGCGCGCTTAGCGCTTGCTCAGGCCTCATCCTGAGGAGCAGCGTCTTCGCCGCGTCTCGAAGGATGGTAGCGCCGTACGGACTCGCTGCCATCCTTCGAGACGCCCGCCTACGGCGGGCTCCTCAGGATGAGGAGGAGCAGTTTAATTCAGCGCGCCCGGCTCCAGGTCTCGCCGCCGCACAATCCGCTGCCGACGCAGCCTTCGACCTTCAACGTATCAGGACCGGCAACCGAGACGCTGCTCGCGTAGTTCTTGCCGTCATCGGCGTTGTAGATATGGCCGGACCATTTCTCCGGGCCTGATGGACGCATGCCCGCAAACAAGGACAGTCCGATTATCGGCCGCCTCGCTAGCGCCGGATTGGGATTCTTGTCGTCGACCTGGGCCTTCCCGGTGGCGGAATCGATCGGATCGCGCAACCACACCACCACGCCGCAAATCCCGGCGCCGCATTTGCTGACCCGTACTTTTGCGTCACCCGCCTGCGTGAGCCAGATACCGTCCGGCCCGGCCGCCTGCGCCTTTGCCGGCGCAGCGACCAGCGCCGCCGCAACCATCGCAACCATAAAACCAAATCTGAACATCATAAGTCGCCCCCGAATAACGGGAAATGCTTAGCAACAAATCGAATTTGTGCAATGCCAGATCAACTGATAGCGCGCATGGTCACCATGGCAGGCCGCATAGGTCGATGACGCCCTGCCGCGGAGCGCGGACGAAATCGAATATGAAGGGTGCCATCGCCTCGAAGCGAACTTTGCCACCGGGCTGTTCGGCGTAGACCTCCCCGGTGAATGGATGCCAGCCGCGCTTTTCATAAAATGCAAAATTATGCGGCTCGCAAAAAAGTAGCGCAAATCGAACGGCTTCCTGGTGCCGCAGAGTCTGGATCGCGGCGTCGAGGGCAACGCTGGCATAACCGAGGCGCCGGCAGTCCGGCCGGGTCGCAACCCCGCCAATGCCGGCAATATTAACCTTGCGGTCGTTCCAGGTGATGGTCCGGAAGTAGATGCCGGCATGACAGGCAATGCCGCCCGAAGCGTCCTCGATCAGCACGCGCAGATCGGCGTTGGCCCATTTGACATGGCCCCAGGGCAATTTCTCGACGGCATCACGCGGCCAGACCGCATCGAACAGCGGTTTTACCGCCGGCCAGGATGCGTCTCCGTTCAGAACGTCGATCTCGATGCTCATTTCAGCCATGCCTCTCGCGGGAGCCTGTCGCATGCGCCCCGCGTTTTGCCAAATTGCGGTGTTTAAGACCGATGGAACCTTCTATAAGGGTTCCCGTTAGACCACGTCTCCCACCATTTTTGGACATCGCCTCATGACCTTCACGCTGCCCAATCTGCCTTACGCCCATGACGCCCTTGCGCCCCATATGTCCAAGGAAACGCTGGAATTCCATCACGACAAGCATCACCAAGCCTATGTGACCAACGGCAACAACGCGATCAAGGGGACGGAATTCGAGGGCAAGTCCCTCGAGGAAATCGTCAAGGGATCGTTCGGGAAGAACCCGGCCGTCTTCAACAATGCCGGCCAGCACTACAACCATCTGCATTTCTGGAACTGGATGAAGCCGAACGGCGGTGGCACCAAATTGCCCGGCCGTCTGGAAAAGAAGATCACCGAAGACCTCGGCGGGCTTGAGAAGTTCAAGACCGATTTCGCCGCCGCCGGCGTCGGCCAGTTCGGCTCGGGCTGGTGCTGGTTGTCGGTGAAGAACGGCAAGCTCGAAATCTCCAAGACGCCGAACGGTGAAAGCCCGCTGGTGCATGGCGCGACGCCGATCCTCGGCTGCGACGTCTGGGAGCATTCCTATTACATCGATTATCGCAATCGCCGCCCCGACTATCTCAAGGCGTTTGTCGATCATCTCGTGAACTGGGAATATGTCGACGAGCTGTTCTCGAAGGCCTGATCTTCCCGCTTAAATTTTGGGAGGGCGGCAGCATCGCGCTGCCGCCCTTTCGTTTGCCCGGGTGGAGGGGGTGCTTGCGGGGCTTGCGGGCTTGCGGCAAAACCGGAGTGCCGGTGGTCCGGTTCTGGGAAAGTGCGAAGATGAATTATCTTCTGGTTTTTATCGGTGGCGGCCTCGGCTCGTCGTTGCGCCACACCATCAATATGGTGAGCACCCGCTACCTCGGAACGGCTTTTCCGTATCATACGTTCATCATCAACATCACCGGCTCGATCGTGATGGGCCTGATCGCGGGCTATCTCGCGTTCAAGGGCGACGCGGCGCAGTCGTGGCGGCTGTTCCTGATGACCGGCATCCTTGGCGGCTACACCACCTTCTCGGCATTCTCGCTGGATACCGCGATGCTGTATGAGCGGGGCGAAATCGGGCTGGCTGTGCTTTACGTGCTGGGATCGGTGGTGATTTCGATTGCCGGCCTGTTCGCCGGCCTCGCTCTGGTTCGTCATCTGGCGGCGTGAAAACCCGAGGTGGGCTGCCAAAGCGGGTTCCCGGCCGGTAGACAGGGGTTATGTTATAATATAACATTTCTTGATGGCGCACTCCCATATCCACGCTCCCGGACATGATCACGGGCATACCCATGCCCACAGCCACGGCCCGGCTTCGCCGCATCCGGCGCAGACCGCACCCTGGTCGATCCTGCGCATGACCGTGGTGTCCCGCGTTGGCGCTGCGCTCGCGGTCAGCGCCGGCCTGTGGGTCATCGTCTGGCTGGCGATGAGGTGAGCATGGCCGCGTCCCTGCAATTTCGCGACGTCACGCTGGGCTATGACCGGCATCCGGCCGTGCATCACCTCAACGGCGAAGTCGCGCCCGGCGCGTTGCTCGCGGTCGTCGGCCCGAACGGCGCCGGCAAGTCGACGCTGTTTCGCGGCATTGTCGGCATTCTCAAGCCTCTGGCGGGCAGCATTGTGACCGGCGATCTCGATGTCCGGGATATCGCCTATCTGCCGCAGACCGCCGATATCGACCGCAGTTTTCCGATTTCGGTGTTCGATTTTGTCGGCACGGGACTGTGGCGCTCGACGGGGTTTTTCGGCGGCATGGGCGATCGGAAATCGCGCGACAAGATTGCACAGGCGCTCGCGGCGGTCGGCCTCAGCGGCTTCGAGAACCGCGGCATCGGCACGCTGTCCGGCGGCCAGATGCAGCGCCTGCTGTTCGCGCGGGTGTTGCTGCAGGACGCGCGCCTGATCGTGCTGGACGAGCCGCTCAACGCCATCGACGCCAAAACATCGGATGATTTGCTGGCGCTGGTGCGGCGCTGGCACGCTGAAGGGCGCACCGTGCTGGCGGCGCTGCACGACATGGATCTCGTGCGTGCCAATTTCCCCGACACGTTGCTGCTGGCGCGCGGCCCGGTGGCTTGGGGTAAAACCGCCGACGTGCTGACCGCCGAAAATCTGCTGGAAGCCCGCCGGATGTGCGAGGCGTTCGACGAGGGCGCCGCGGCCTGCGTGGTTCACGACGCGCCGTCGCGGGCTGCCTGAGCGCATGGATCTTGTCACGATGATCTATGATGCGCTGATCGCGCCCTTTACAGAATTCGAATTCATGCGCCGGGCGCTGGCCGCCGTGATCGCGCTGGCGCTGGGCGGCGCGCCGATCGGTGTATTCCTGATGCTGCGGCGGATGAGCCTGGTCGGCGACGCGATGGCGCATGCGATCCTGCCGGGGGCGGCGATCGGCTTTCTGCTGTCGGGTCTCAATCTGTTCGCGATGACGGCTGGCGGTTTAATCGCGGGCTTCACGGTCGCGATTCTGGCCGGCGTGGTGGCGCGCACTACAGAACTCAAGGAAGACGCCTCGCTGGCGACGTTCTATCTGGCTTCATTGGCGCTGGGCGTGACGATCGTGTCCATCAAGGGCACCAATATCGATCTGCTGCACGTGCTGTTCGGCAACATCCTGGCGATGGACAATCCGACCCTGCTGATGATCGCGTGCAACGCCACCATTACCTTGATCGTGCTGGCGGTGATCTACCGCCCGCTGGTGATCGAAAGCGTCGATCCGCTGTTCCTGCGCACGGTCAGCCGCGCCGGCGCGCCCGCGCATCTGGCGTTTCTGGCACTGGTGGTGGTCAATCTCGTCAACGGCTTTCAGGCGCTCGGCACCTTGCTGGCGGTGGGGCTGATGATCTTGCCCGCGGGCATCGCGCGGTTCTGGTCGCGCGATATCACCGGCATGATCTGCATCGCGGTCGTGAGCGCGATCGTCTCGGGCTATGCGGGACTAGTTCTGTCGTTCCAGACCAAGGTGCCGTCAGGCCCCGCGATCATTCTGGTGGCGGCATTGTTGTACATGGCCTCGGTATTGTTCGGCAGCGTCAGCGGCGTGATCCGGCAGATGTTCCCCGGCCGTCATCTCGAAGCGTAGAGGCGAGCGCATGCGACAGCTTAAAGCCTGGCTCATTCTTCTGGCGCTCGTGGTGTCGGCGACGCTATCGCCCGCACGTGCGCAAGACCGCCTCAACGTCGTCACCAGCTTTTCGATCCTCGGCGATTTCGCCCGCAATGTTGGCGGCGAGCGCGTCAGCGTCACCTCTTTGGTGGGCCCCGATGGCGACGTCCACGTCTATACGCCGGCGCCAGCGGACGCGAAAAAGATCGCGGATGCGAAGCTTCTGGTGATCAACGGTTTCGGTCTCGAAGGCTGGCTGCCGCGGCTGCTGCAAGCCTCCGGCAGCAAGGCCTCGATCGTCACCGCAACCCAGGGCATCGCGCCGCTCAAATTGGGCTCCGACGCCGATCCACATGCCTGGCAATCCGTCGCCAACGCGAAAATCTACGTCGCCAATATCCGCGACGCGCTGGTCGCCGCCGACCCCGCGGATGCCGGGGCCTTCAAGGCCAATGCGGAAAACTATTTGACAAAGCTCGATGGGCTCGACCGCGAAGTGCGGCAGGCCATCGCGCAAATTCCGCCCGGCCGCCGCAAGGTGATTTCCACCCATGACGCCTTCGGCTATTTCGCTGCCGGCTACGGCATCGAGTTTATTGCCCCGCTCGGAGTTTCCACCGAATCCGAGGTCAGCGCCCGGGATATTGCGAAGATCATTACCCAGGTCAAAAAATCGAGGATTCCGGCGGTTTTTCTCGAGAATATCAGCGATGACCGGCTGATGCGCCGGATCTCGGCCGAGACCGGCGCCAAGGTCGGCGGAACGCTCTATTCTGACGCCCTGACGGACGAAAAGGGCGTCGCCCCCACTTACATTGACATGGTCAGGCACAATATAAAGGCATTGACGAGCGCGCTGGCGAACTAGGCAGGAGCCTTCTTTCCAGGGCAGGGGCCCTCCCTGCTGCCGGTGCCCGCGATACCGTTCCGGAGTACTTATGCCAGATCTGACGTCTTCAAAAATCCCTGTGACCGTGCTGACGGGCTATCTCGGCGCCGGCAAAACCACGCTTCTCAATCGTATCCTGTCGGAAAACCACGGCAAGAAATACGCCGTGATCGTCAATGAATTCGGCGAAATCGGCATCGACAACGACCTGATCATCGGCGCCGATGAAGAAGTGTTCGAGATGAACAATGGCTGCGTCTGCTGCACCGTGCGCGGCGACCTCGTGCGCATCCTCGACGGGCTGATGAAACGCAAAGGCAAGTTCGACGCGATCATTGTCGAGACCACGGGCCTGGCCGATCCGGCCCCGGTGGCGCAGACCTTCTTTGTCGACGAAGACGTCCAGAAGAACGCGCGGCTCGACGCGGTGGTCACGGTGGCCGATGCGAAATGGCTGAGCGACCGGCTCAAGGACGCGCCGGAGGCCAAGAACCAGATCGCGTTCGCTGACGTGATCGTGCTCAACAAGACCGACCTCGTCTCCAAGCCCGAACTCGCCGAAGTCGAAGCGCGCATTCGCGCGATCAATCCCTATGCCAAACTGCACCGTACCGAGCGTTGTCAGGTTGCGCTGTCCGATGTGTTGGAGCGCGGGGCGTTCGATCTCGATCGCATTCTGGAGATCGAGCCGGAATTTCTCGAAGCCGGCGACGGCCACGATCACCACGACCATGACCACCATCATGGGCATGATCATCATCACGATCACGGCCACAGCCATGACAATCATAGTACTGGTGGCCTGAAGCACTACCATGACGAGGACATGCAATCGCTGTCGCTGCGCACCGACAAACTGCTCGATCCCGCCAAATTCATGCCATGGCTGCAAAACCTGGTCGCCAGCGAGGGCCAGAAGATCCTGCGCTCGAAGGGCATCCTGGCCTTCACCGACGATGACGAGCGTTATGTGTTTCAGGGCGTCCATATGATGCTGGAGGGCGATCACCAGCGGCCATGGAAAGACGGCGAGGCGCGCGAGAGCCGTCTGGTCTTTATCGGCCGCGAACTGCCGGAGCAGACTATTCGTGACGGCTTCGAAAGCTGTATCACCACGTGATGAAAGAGTTCGATCCGGGCGAGGCCGCCTCCATCATTTCCGTCACCGACAAGGTGGTTCCGGTCGCGATCGGAATGCCCGTGACTTCAGTGCATTTCCTCGGCGACACCGCCGCCTTTGTCGGCGCCGAGGAAAGCGTTGCGATGGTGAGCGGGCAGAGAGATATCTCCCGTGTGTCCGTCCATGGTGGCGGCATTCTGTGCGCGGCCGCCGACGGCGGGCGCATCGTGCTGGGTGGTGATGACGGCAAGCTGGTTTCGCTCAACGCCAAGGGCGAGGTCACGCAGCTCGCAACCGACCCTAAGCGGCGCTGGATCGACAATGTCGCGCTGCATCCCGATGGCGCCGTGGCGTGGTCGGTGGGCAAGACCGCCTTTGTCCATAGCGGCAAGGGCGAAGATAAATCTTTCGAGGTGCCCTCGACGGTCGGAGGCCTGGCATTTGCGCCGAAAGGCCTGCGGCTGGCCATCGCCCATTATAACGGCGTCACGCTGTGGTTTCCCAACATGATCGGCTCGGCGGAAGTGCTGGAATGGGCCGGCTCGCATCTCGGCGTCGTGTTCAGCCCCGACAACAAGTTTCTGGTCACCGCGATGCACGAGCCCGCGCTGCATGGCTGGCGGCTGGCGGATAGCCGGCACATGCGGATGACCGGTTATCCCGGGCGCGTCCGCTCGATGTCGTGGAGTGCCGGCGGCAAGGCGTTGGCGACGTCTGGCGCGGACAGCGTCATCCTGTGGCCGTTCGGCAGCAAGGACGGCCCGATGGGCAAGGAACCTGCGATGCTGGCGCCGCTGCAGGCGCGCGCGACCATGGTCGCCTGCCATCCGAAGCAGGAAATTTTTGCGGCGGGCTACAGCGACGGGACTATCCTGATGGTGCGGCTGCAGGACGGCGCTGAAATTCTGGTGCGCAAGAACGGCACCGCGCCGGTATCGGCGCTGGCCTGGAACGCCAAGGGCACGCTGCTGGCCTTCGCCGACGAAGACGGCGATGCCGGGCTGTTGGCGCTGTAAAAATAACGCGCAAAAGCGGGAGCTATTTGGGCGCAGGCTATCCGTGGCTGGATTGCCCCGGGGGAACGATAAACCCCGGCGGCAGTTGATACTGCGAACAATTTCGCGGGGATCGACATGCTTAGGGATGACAGGAAACGCGCCTATAAGGATTTCTGGCTCGCGGCGGTGATCATCGCTTCGGGGCTGGTCATCTCGGGTCTTTCGCTGACCCAGCTTTCGGCGCGCAATTCACAGGTCGCCAATTCACAGGTCGCCAATTCACAGGTGGCGCAGGCCACGCAACCGCTGCAGTCGACACCGGGTGCGGATACCAAACCTTCGGCGCCGGCTGATCCGGCTCCGGCCGGTGCACGACCCACCGAGATTTCGCCACAGCCGGCCCAATCCGGCGCTGCGGGGCAGACCATCGGCGCGGCGACCGCATTACCGCCGGCTCCGGCGGAAAAGATCGCACCGCCGATCAGGGAAAAGTAGGCGACGACGCCGCTCGGGTCCTCATCCTGAGGAGCGCTCCGTCAGGAGCGCGTCTCGAAGGATGGCCGCGAGTCCGGATGTTGCATCCATCCTTCGAGACGCGCGCAAGGGCGCGCTCCTCAGGATGAGGCCCGGTGAACGCACGATTCGCCCACCATGATTTGATCCGCCCTGCCGATTTTACAGCCTCGATTGTTCCCATCGACTGTCGCATACTCGACGCCATCGAGCGCGCGGTCGCGTGGAAAACAGATGAGGCAGGTCAATGAAGATCGAGGACGTCAGGCGCAACGCCTATTCGATGCCGCTTACCAACCCTTCGTTCCCGCCGGGACCCTATCGTTTCTACAATCGCGAATATTTCGTCATCACCTATCGCACCGATCCGGAAGCGCTTGCCGCCGTAGTGCCGGAGCCGCTCGAGATCACGGATTCCGTGGTCAAATATGAATTCATCCGGATGCCGGACTCAACGGGTTTTGGCGACTACACCGAAACCGGGCAGGTGATCCCGGTCCGTTTCAACGGTGAAGAAGGCGCCTATACCCACGCGATGTATCTCGACGACGACGCGCCGATCGCCGGTGGTCGCGAACTCTGGGGGTTTCCCA
This sequence comes from uncultured Alphaproteobacteria bacterium, assembly GCA_963790595.1. Lineage (GTDB taxonomy): Bacteria > Pseudomonadota > Alphaproteobacteria > Rhizobiales > Xanthobacteraceae > Bradyrhizobium. The sequence continues at coordinate 44,168 of CAWBPE010000031.1, forward strand.
AAAAGCGCGCGACGCCGAAGATCGAGGTCGAGAGCGACGTGCTGGTCGGCACGCTGCATTACGGTTCGGTGCTGTGCGCTTCCGCGACCATGGGCTACAAGCACCGCTACGTCGATCACGACACCGTGCTGAAAAGTATGAAGGCGCCGAATTTCATTCTGAAGATCATCCCGCATGTTGATGGCAGCCCGCGGATCTGCGAGCTGGTGCGCTTCAGCCTCGAGGACATTACGCTGAAAGAGGCATGGACCGGCCCCGCCGCACTCGGGCTTTTCCCGCATGCGCTGGCCGACGTCGCCCGGCTGCCGGTGCGCGAGGTGATCTCGGCGCTGCATTTCAAGGCGGATTTGACGCTGGGTCTGGGGAGCGTCGCGTTCGACTATCTGGCGAAGTGACCGCGCATCAAAGAATCTCGCCTGGCGACGTTTGGCTAACCATCAGAACCGGACTTGCTTGACCAGCCAAGCGGGATCGCTTTTCTGCGCAATATGAACGAGGCCGAGACAGTTTACGCCAGCATCCCCGGTGGCTCCAATCTCATCGCGTGGTTCGGTCAGGTACCAGATTTTCACAATGCGGAAATCGTGAGTTTTGGTCTGCGCCGTCGGGCCCCAAGCATGCTGGTCATTCATGCCTGGAACGTCACCTCCGAGACGGATGATCGCGGCCGCTTCGTCCTCGATAAGCACGCCGTCGTTACCTTCGCCCTCGAAGATATTATTGACCTTCAACTCAATGGCTTCAGCCATCAGAATGTGATCTTGGGCCTTCAGCTTCGACGCGCGCCGGAGCGTCCCGAACGAACACCATTTTATGGGCTCGACCCGTCGCCCAGGGATTACGAGCTTGAGCTGGAGCCCAATTCCGGTCTGAACGGGATCATCCGGTGTCGAAGAGTGCTGGTCGACTTTGTGGCGGGCAATCCGGACGATACGCGCGGCTGGTTGATGGCCACGCGTAGAGTCAGGGATTGACAAGCGGGGCCGGCGCTGGATTATCTGGCGAAGAGACGAAGGATGTTCGTCATTCCGGGGCGATGCGCAGCATCGCACCCGGAATCTAGAGATTGTTTGCGATCTTTTCCCTTACCTCGAGATTCCGGGTTCGCGCTAGGCGCGCCCCGGAATGACTCGAGCCAGTCTCACCGCACCAGCACGTTCCGGAACTGCCAGGGATCTGACGTGTCGATGTCTTCCGGGAACAGTCCCGGCCGGTCGGAGAGCGGGGTCCAGTCGGTGTAATAGCCTTTGACCGGGCCGAGATACGGCGTCTGGATTTCGAGGCAGCGGCGGAAATCCAGCTCATCGGCCTCGACGATTCCGGCGGTGGGATTTTCCAAGGCCCACACCATACCGGCCAGCACCGCCGACGACACCTGCATGCCGGTGGCGTTCTGGTAGGGCGCGATCTTGCGGGTTTCCTCGACCGAGAGCTGCGAGCCATACCAATAGGCGTTCTTACCGTGGCCATAGATCAACACGCCGAGTTCGTCGATGCCGTCTTCGATCTCGTTCTCGTCCAGGATGTGCCATTTCGGCTGCATCTTGCCGGTTGCGCCGAACATTTCGTGCAGCGACAGCACCGCGTCGTTGGCGGGGTGATAGGCGTAGTGGCAGGTCGGGCGATAGACCACCTTCTGGCCGTCGCGCACCGTGAAGTAATCGGCGATCGAAATCGACTCATTATGGGTGACGAGAAAGCCGTATTGCGCGCCCGGGGTCGGGCACCAGGAGCGCACACGGGTGTTGGCGCCGGGTTGCAGCAGATAGATCGCCGCACCGCAGCCTTCGGTATGGGCGCGGCCATTGTCCGGCATCCATGTTTCGTGGGTGCCCCAGCCCAACTCGGCCGGCTGCATGCCCTCGGACACGAAGCCTTCCACCGACCAGGTGTTGACGAACACATTCATCGGCTTCGGCTTCTTGGAACGCTGGGTATCGCGCTCGGCGATATGGATACCCTTGACGCCGAGCTTGTGGGCGAGCTGACCCCAGCCTTCCCGGCTCTTCGGCTCGTTATAGGGCGTGTTGGTGTCGCGGGCGATGTCGAGCAGCGCCTGCTTGACGAACCAGGAGACCATGCCGGGATTGGCGCCGCAGGTAGAGACCGCGGTCGTCCCGCCCGGGCTTTTGTGCTTGGCCGCGAGCAACGTCTCGCGCAGTGCGTAGTTCGAGCGCTTTTCGGGACCGATATTTTTGTCAAAATAGAAGCCGAGCCACGGCTCGATGACGGTGTCGATATAAAGCGCGCCGATCTCGCGGCACATGGTCATGATGTCGACCGAAGAGGTGTCTACCGACAAATTGACGCAAAAGCCCTGACCGCCGCCGGCGGTCAACAGCGGCACCAGCACCTCTTGATAATTGTCCTTGGTGACGGCCTGCTTGATGAAGCGCACGCCATGCTGCTTGGCGATCTCGCCGTCCTCATGCGGATCGATAATGACGAAGCGCGATTTGTCGTAGTCGAAATGCCGCTCGATCAAAGGCAGCGTGCCTTTGCCGATCGAGCCGAAGCCGATCATGACGATGGGGCCGGTAATCTTGGCGTGAACGGGATGATCGGACATGGATGGGTCTCCGGAAATAAGGATGCGCTTGATGTGCGCAGGGATCAGAATGAGGGGATCAGGCGGGATTTCGTTTGGCGGTCACTTCGATCTCGATCTTCATCTCGGGCTTCAGCAGTGCCGCGACCACGAGCAGGGTTGCCGCCGGCCTGATATCGCCAAGCTTTTCGCCGCAGACCGCAAATACCGCATCGGCATCCCCGGCCGACGTGACGTAATAGGTCGCGCGGACGATGTCGGTCATCGCAAAACCGCCATCTGTCAGCGTGGCTTCGATGGTCTTGAAGCAGTTTCGTGTCTGGCTCGTGACATCCGCCGGCATCGTCATGGTGGCGTAATCATAGCCGGTGGTGCCGGCCACGAAGGCGAAATCGCCATCGACGACGGCACGGCTGTAGCCGGCGGTCTTCTCGAACGGCGATCCGGTGGAAATGAGACGGCGTGTCATCGGGACCTCTTTTCCCTCTGGTTTGGCAGGCTTTATGGGCGGACACAGCTTCTGGCTATCGCACGACGAGCGATATGTCACGCTGGGAGCCGACCGCGGCGGCCGCGGCCCGGCGCCGGGCGAAGACGTCCATGACGATCATGATCGCCAGCAGGACCATCAACACGCTGGTGATGGTCCGGGTGCGCAGCGAAGGGCCGGCGCGCGTCGTCGATAGGTCTGACATCATGATGCCAGCGGTTCAGGCCGCGCGCGGAACCAGCCGCGTCTTCCTCACACGGTGGGTTCCGGTTTTCGGAGCCAACGCTCCATCAGCAACGATCATGCCCCAGGCGCCGTCGAGCGTGCCGTCGCGCAGCTCCAGACCGAGCAGCCGGTCGCGTTCGAAAGGGCCGGGCAGCGACAGCCCGCCGGTCTTGCGGCCAGAGAAACCGAAACGGGCATAGTAAGGCGCGTCGCCGAGCAGGATCACGGCGCCATGGCCGAGCGCCTTGGCGGCGGCCAGCGCGTGATTCATCAGCGCCGCGCCGACGCCGAGTTGGCGGCACGATGAATCGACCGCCAGCGGGCCGAGCACCAGCGCCGGGACCCCCCCGGCGCTGACGTGCCACAACCGCACGGTTCCGACCAGGTTGCCGTTCAGCCCATTTTGGCGCACGACCGAGAGGGCAAGGCCTTCGGCGGGCGCGCGTCCATCGCGCAGGCGCTGGCAGGTGCGCGTATGGCGGTTTGCGCCAAAGCAGGCATCCAGCAGCGCTTCACGCGCAACGACGTCCGAGGCACGTTCCGCACGGATCACGAACGGAGCGGCGTCGGAGATAAGGGCAACGGGGGTCTTCCGCAAAGCAGTCATGGCACGTCAGTCCTCACTCCAACGGCAGCGAAGCCGCGGAGCGTTGTCAGCAAATATGCATATGAAGGAGATGGGAGCCGGCAAACCGGCTCCCGGTTATCAAAGCCTCAAGCGAGGTCTTTAGATGTGGTAGGTCCGCAGCGGCGGGAAGCCGTTGAATGCCACCGACGAGTAGGTCGACGTATACGCGCCGGTGCCTTCGATCAGCAGCTTGTCGCCGATCTCGAGCGTCACCGGAAGCGGGTACGGCATCTTCTCGTACATCACGTCGGCGGAATCGCAGGTCGGGCCCGCGAGCACGCACGGCGTCATGTCCGCACCGTCATGCGGGGTGCGGATGGCGTAGCGGATCGACTCGTCCATCGTCTCGGCGAGACCGCCGAACTTGCCGATGTCCAGGTACACCCAGCGCACGTCGTCCTCGTCGCTCTTCTTGGAGATCAGAACGACTTCGGTTTCGATCACGCCCGCATTGCCGACCATGCCGCGTCCCGGTTCGATGATGGTTTCCGGGATCTGGTTGCCGAAATGCTTGCGCAGCGCGCGGAAGATCGACCGGCCATATTGCAGGACCGGAGGAACGTCCTTGAGGTACTTGGTCGGGAATCCGCCGCCCATGTTGACCATGGACAGGTTGATGCCCCGCTCGGCACAGTCACGAAACACCGTCGAGGCCATCGCCAGCGCGCGGTCCCACGCCTTCACCTTGCGCTGCTGCGAGCCGACATGGAACGAGATTCCATAGGGCTCGAGGCCAAGGCGCTTGGCGAGGTCGAGCACTTCGACCGCCATCTCCGGATCGCAGCCGAACTTGCGCGACAGCGGCCATTCGGCGCCTGCGCAATCATAGAGAATGCGGCAGAACACCTTGGCGCCGGGGGCGGCACGGGCGATCTTTTCGACTTCGGCGCTGCAATCGACCGAGAACAGGCGAATCCCGAGCTCAAAGGCGCGCGCGATATCGCGCTCCTTCTTGATCGTGTTGCCATAGGACACGCGATCGGGAGAAGCACCGGCGGCCAGCGCCATCTGGATTTCGGCGACTGACGCGCAATCGAAGCACGAGCCCATCGAGGCCAGCAGCGACAGCACCTCCGGCGCCGGGTTTGCCTTCACCGCGTAGAACACGCGGCTGTCAGGCAAGGCCTTCGAGAAGGTCTGATAATTGTCGCGCACGACTTCGAGGTCGACGACGAGGCAGGGCTCGAGGTCGTGGCCTTCGTTGCGGCGGTTGCGCAGGAATTCCTGAATACGTTCAGTCATAGTAGCACCCTCCAAACGGTCCCAGCGACGGGGACACGTTCAAAAATGATCTCGGATCAGAGCGCTCCGGCCCGTGTGCGCGATGGAGGCGCAACGAGCCAAAAAACTCAGACCGAACTGTGCTGCCGTGGATTGGTTGGGAAGGATCCCGCCCGCACACCTGGCAATGAAGGACAAGCCTCTTCGGTATTCGCGCCGGCTGGTGGAAAGCCGGCAGAGACCAAAAAAGCCCGATCCGTCGTTGCTTTAAGTCGCGTCCCCCGTTGAGAACGAGGTGCGCCGGTTCGCCTCCGGCTGCCAGTCACGGTTGCAAGGAGCGAAGAGACCTTCAACGGCATCTCTTGAGAGAGATGCTGGACTCTCAAATCGAACGTGACTTGAGCGACCCTCGGTTCTTCATCCCCTTGGCGGCTGTCCGGCCTCTTGTCCGGATACCTACCGACTGACACACGACCACAGGCACGTGCGAAATTGGGCAAGAGTGCAAATAGGGGTTTTGACTCCGCTGTGCAACAATTTTTTTAGGTTACCGGCAAATTTCCCTAACACGACGTTTCAGCGCCGCGCGCGGAGCCTGCGAGCGACGTCGCGAGCGGTGTGAAAGTGAACAGACGTTAAGTTTGTTTAACGAGGTGTGAGCGTTTGACGCCTGCGGTGCAGGGCTTTGTCACGCGCGTGGTTCAGGCGCGGCGCGTAAACGGCTCGACGCGCTGGGCGGCGCGGATGAACGCGATCATGATCAAGACGCCGATCGCAAACAGCACGGCCTGCAGGATGTGCGCGCCGGTGTCGTCGAAGCCGAACAGGATCGCAAGCGCCCAGCCGCCGGCGAAGGCCGCGCCGAACACTTCGGCGCCGATCAGAATCGCTGCGCTGATCACGGTCACCACGCTCGGCCAGACGATCTGGCGGGCACCGGTCGGGGAGGGCTGCAAGCTCATGTTTTCTGTCCTGTTGACGGGGCGCAATCTCTCCGAAAAGCCCCCATCTATCAAGCGCAAAAGGCCCAAAAAAGCCCGATCGCGTGATATAGCGTCGTTCCATCATCCAGCACTTTAACGGGAATTGCCATGTCAGAAACCTCGGAAACAGCGGCACTTTCGCCAACTCAGCTCAACCCGCTGCTGAAGGCCTGGCAGACGCCGTTCGAGACCCCGCCGTTCGCGGAGATCGCGCCCGAACACTTCCTCCCCGCCTTCGAGCAGGCCTTTGCCGACCACTCGGCCGAGATCACCGCGATCACCCATGACCCGGCGACACCCGATTTCGCCAACACGGTCACGGCGCTGGAGCGCTCGGGCAAGCTGCTCTCCAAGGTCTCGGCGGTGTTCTACGATCTGGTGTCGGCGAATTCCAATCCGGCGCTGCTGGAGATCGACAAGGAAGTGTCGCTGCGGATGGCGCGGCACTGGAACCCGATCATGATGAACGCGGTGCTGTTCGGCCGGATCGCGCTGCTCCACGACAACTGCGCCACGCTGGGGCTGACCTCCGAGCAGACGCGGCTGCTGGAGCGTACTTATACCCGCTTCCACCGGGCCGGCGCCGGGCTCAACGAAGCCGCCAAGATGCGGATGGCCGAGATCAATGAGCGGCTCGCGCACCTCGGCACGGCATTCAGCCATCATTTGCTCGGCGACGAGCAGGAATGGTTTCTGGAACTCGGCGAGGCCGATCTCGACGGGCTCTCGGAAAGTTTTGTCGCCGCGGCAAAGGCCGCGGCCGAGGAGCGGGGCATGCCCGGCAAGACGGTGATGACGCTGTCGCGGTCGTTTGTGGATCCGTTCCTGCGGACCGCCGGCCGCCGCGACCTGCGCGAGAAAGTCTTCAAGGCCTTCGTCGCCCGCGGCGACAATGGCAACGCCAACGACAACAACGAGATCATCGTCGAGATTTTGAGCCTGCGCGAGGAGAGCGCGAAGCTGCTGGGATTTGCGACCTTCGCGGCCTATCGGCTCGAGGATTCCATGGCCAAGACGCCCGAGGCGGTGCGTGGTCTGCTGGAGCGGGTCTGGAAGCCGGCGCGGGCCCGGGCGCTGGCTGATCGCGACGATCTGCAGGCGCTGGTGGCGCAAGAGGGCGGCAATTTCGCGCTGGCGCCGTGGGACTGGCGCTATTACGCCGAAAAGCTGCGCCAGGTCCGGGCCAATTTCGACGATGCCGCGATCAAGCCCTATCTGTCGCTCGACCACATGATCGAGGCCGCGTTCGACTGCGCGACCCGCCTGTTCGGCGTTACGTTCAACGAGCGCAAGGATATCGCGGTCTGGCATCCGGACGTGCGGGTCTGGGAGGTGAAAGACAGCGCGGGCAAGCACCAGGCGTTGTTCTATGGCGACTACTTCGCGCGGCCTTCGAAGCGCTCCGGCGCCTGGATGACCTCGCTGCGCGACCAGCAGAAGCTCGATGGCGATATCGCGCCGCTGGTCCTCAATATCTGTAATTTCACCAAGGGAGCGGACGGCCAGCCATCATTGCTGTCGCCGGACGACGCCCGCACGCTGTTTCACGAGTTCGGCCACGGCCTGCACGGGATGCTCTCCAACGTGACCTATCCCTCGCTGTCCGGCACCAGCGTATTTACTGACTTTGTCGAACTGCCCTCGCAGTTGTACGAACACTGGCAGGAGCAGCCGCAGGTGCTGCGGCAATTCGCCCGGTATTACCAGACCGGCGAGCCGCTGCCGGACGATCTGTTGAAGCGCTTCCTTAACGCGCGCAAATTCAACCAGGGTTTTGCCACGGTGGAATTCGTCGCCTCGGCGCTGATCGATCTCGAATTCCACACCCAGCCGGCGGCGGCCAGCCGCGACGTGCGGGCGTTCGAGCGGGCCGAACTGGAAAAAATCGGGATGCCCGCCGAAATCTCGCTGCGGCACCGGCCGCAGCATTTCGGTCATATCTTTTCCGGCGATCATTATGCCTCGGGCTATTACAGCTACATGTGGTCCGAGGTGATGGACGCCGACGCGTTCGGCGCTTTTGAAGAGGCCGGTAACATCTTCGATCCCGCGGTCGCCAAGCGGCTGCATGACGACATCTATTCGTCGGGCGGCTCGCGCGATCCGGAAGATGCCTATATCGCGTTCCGCGGCCGCGAGCCGGAGCCCGACGCGCTGCTGCGTCGCCGCGGTCTGCTCGAAACGCCGGAAGTGGCCTGAGATGATTGTGGCGATGCGCCTGTTCTGGAGTTTGCTGCTGCTGGCTGGCGTGCTGGCAGGGACAAGCGCAGCGCAGGCGCATCCGCATGTCTGGATCACCGCCAAAAGCGAGCTGATCTATGCGCCTGATGGCTCGATCACCGGGGTGCGCCACGCCTGGACCTTTGACGACATGTTCTCGACCTATGCGCTGCAAGGGCTCGATACCAAGGTCAAGGGCGTCTATAGCCACGAAGAATTGGCGCCGCTGGCGCAGACCAATGTCGAATCGCTGAAGGAATTCGGCTTCTTCAGTTTCGCCAAAGCGGACGGCAAGAAGGAGAAATTCGAGGAGCCGGTCGACTACTTCCTGGAATATAATGACGGCCTGCTGACGCTGCACTTCACGCTGCCGCTGAAGACGCCAGTGAAGGCCAAGGCGCTGGTGCTGGACGTGTTCGATCCCGAATTCTTCATCGACTTCAAATTCGCCGACACTGACCCGGTCAAGCTGGTTGGCGCGCCCGGCGCCTGCCAGCTGAAATTCCAGCGGCCGAATGACGGCACCGCCAATGCCAAAACCCTCGGCGAGCAGGGTTTTGCCGACGGCGGCAATACGAATTACGGCGCGATGTTCGCCAACAAGATTTTGGTGGATTGCCCGTGAAGCGGAACCCGGGCGTCGCACGGCCGCGACAGGGGCCGTGCGAGCTTCCACGTGCCGTCAGGCGTGGACCGCTTCGCGTTGCAGGCCATCCTGCCTCATGAATTTGCGTTCGCCTTGATCGTGCTTGATCGAAATCGAGACGTTCGTGGTGACCTCGCCATATTGCGAAAGAGGCTCGATCACGCCCGAGCGCAGCCACGCCTGCAACATATCGTTGCTCGGCCAATGCGTGAGCAACAGATAGCGCGCAGGCGCCGGCGCCGGAAACTCCTGCAGCGGCCCGACAAACTGATAGGGCTGTGTTTCAAACACACCGGTCAGGGTCTCGAACGGGAGCACGCCAAATTTCTGCACCGAGGGGCCGACGATCTCGTCCATGATCTTGTCGACCTCGTCGGCTTCGATCGGCGTTTGCCGCGCGATCGCGATCTCGCAAAATAGCTGCCCGGTCAGGGCTTCGCCGGCCTCCGGCAGCCGCCATTTGCGGATATAGATCGACGAGAACCATCTGGCGTGGGCCGCATCCTGCATCGGCCGGTGCTTTGAATTGGACGACCATTGGTCCATCAAGCCGGGGGATTCCCATTTCCCGCAGAAATAAAGCCAGTGGGATCGATGGATCGGACCTCCGATAACGCCAAGGAAACCGGGGGCGGCGGCCGCGATCGGCCCCATCCGCTGCTGATGACCCCAGAATTCTTCCTGAATTTCCTTGGCCTCGTGAAGGGTAAAGCCGGCCTCCATCGTGGTGAGGGTTTGAGGCAAATGCTGTTGAGAAGACATCGTTGTCATCCTTCCTGTTGGCGGCCTCCGCATGGAGGAATGGAAGGACGATAGGTTCAGCGAAAGGGCGCGCTATCCACCAACCGCGGGACTATCCGTTTTTCGAATGATTAAAGCCCGATGGGTTTGCGTGATCAGCCGCGACCTGTCGCCTTGCTTCGCCGGAGCGTATGGCTTGGCGCCTCGTTGAACATCGACTGATAATACTGGCTGAAACGCGCCAGATGCAGGAAACCGAAGGTGACGGCGACGGAGGTGACCGTCGTGGTGTCAGTCGGGTCAAGCAGCGCCTGCCGCGCGGCCTCAAGGCGGAATTGGCGATGCACCTGCGTCGGCGTCATGTTGCGGGCCTCGCGGAATCCAAGCTCCAGGCTTCTCAGGCTGATGCGAAGTTCGCTCGCGATTTCGCCGATCGAGATGTCCGGTCCCGCCGACTTCATCAATCGCTCGGCTTCACGGACGATGCGCGGATCGGCAGACGCCGTTTCATTTCTCAACAGCTCCGAATAATTGTGCGGATGAGACTCAAGAATCAAGGCGGCCATGAACTCTTCAAGCCGCCGCAGCGCCGTCGATGACGGAACCAGCTCGGCCGACTGGACGAGTTGCATGGTTTGAACCGCCTGTTGCCACGCCAGTTCGAGCGGCGGACTAAAGGGCGTCAGCTCAAACCGGATGGGTTGATCGATCGGCCGGTTCAAAAGCCGGGAACAGAAGTCCTCGACAAACGCTTTGTCGAGCCGGATCGAGTTCTGCCAGAAGCGCCGGTCGAACATCAGCTGGCTTGGCAGGTTCGGCGACAGCGGCAGCGTTTTGCCCTTCTGCCAATGGACGCTATTCCTGCCTTGCGTCGCCTTCGCCGAACCGTCCACGCAGGTCATGAACAGCAGCAGGTTTTCGAACCGGCCAGCATCGATTTTCACCGGCGCCGAATAGCGCAGGCTGACGATCTGTTGACGCGAACCGGGATGTGCTTCGAGTACCGCATCGATCCCGCGATTGCTTTCGAGCACCTTGACGTCGTGCGGGCAGTATACGCCGCTGACCGCCGCAATCGCTTCCCGCAAATCCGAGGTGACCACGCGCATGCTGCTCTCGCTTGCGGACAATTCGCTCCGGGACCGAAATCGAGCCATAATCTAGTACAATCAGCCCGGTTTAAGAAGCGCTAGTTAAGCACTAAACCGGCTGCGATAGTCCTGCGGCGTGGTCGCCAGCAGGCGCAGGAAGCTGCGGCGCATGGTTTCTTCCGAACCGAAGCCGCAGCGCTGCGAGATGCGCTTCACCGGCAGCCGTGATTCCGACAACAGCCGCCTTGCGGCTTCGACGCGCAACCGCTCCACGGCATGGACCGGGGTCAGTCCGGTGGCCTCGGCATAGCGGCGGCTGAAACTTCGCTCGCTCATGCCAACCTGGCGCGCCAGCGCGGGCAGCGAGATATCGTCGGCCAGATGTTTGGCGATCCAGTCATGCAGCGCGCCGAATTTATCCTCGGCCGCCTGCAGCGATAAAGCCGTGCTGAACTGCGCCTGCCCGCCGGGACGCTTGAGGAAGACCACCAGATAGCGTGCGACTGCGAGCGCAATGGTGCGGCCCAGATCTTCTTCCACGAAGGCCAGCGCCAGATCGATGCCTGCGGTTACGCCGGCCGAGGTCCAGACCGAACCGTCACGCACGAAAATCGGATCGGACTCGACGCGCACGTTGGGGAATCGCCGGGCCAGTTCCGCGCAACACGACCAATGGGTCGCCGCGCGCCGTCCGTCCAGTACACCCGACGCCGCCAGCAGGAATGCGCCGGTACAAACCGAGGCGACGCGGCGTGCCTTGCTGGCGCGCTCGCTGACCCATTTGACCAGGGCTGCGTCTTCCGCCGCCGCATCGACGCCGGGGCCACCGGCGATCAATAGCGTATCCAGTGCCGTCCCGCGGCGTGGCAGGGGACCGGCGGTAATCCCGAGGCCCGCCGAGGCCGTGACGCTTTGCCCTCCTTTCGCGATCACCCGAAGCACGTAAGGTGGCACGCCTCCGGCTTGCGCAACGTGATCGTTGGCGGTGGCAAAGACCTGAAGCGGTCCGGTGACGTCGAGCAATTGCACGGCCGGGTAGGCCAGCACTTCGATGACACGGATCTGATTTGGCGGAGAACGAGGGGTCTTTGGCATTTCCGCCACAGCATGCCCGGATAGGTTTTGTCTGTCCATCGCTTTTACTCACACCGGAGACGCGCATGATCCCGCAAGATACCCATCTGCAAATCGGTTCCCTGCTGTTCGAGGGCATCGACCAGATCGACCTGACCGGACCGTTTGAAGTTCTGTCGCGGATCCCCAATTCGACCTATCGCATCTATGGCAAGACCATCGAGCCGGTGCGCGACCTCAAGGGATTGCGGCTGACGCCGGACGCGGTGCTGGCCGATGCGCCGCCGCTCGATGTCCTGCATGTGCCCGGCGGATTTGGCCAGGAAGCCTTGATGGAAGATGTCGAAATCCTCGACTGGATTCGAAAGCAGGCCGCGGGCGCCCACAGCGTCTTCTCGGTGTGCACGGGGGCCTTGCTGTTCGGCGCCGCTGGCCTGCTGCAGGGCAAGCGCGCGACCACGCATTGGGCGTCGTTTCACCTGCTGCCGTTCTTCGGCGCCATCCCGGTCAACGAACGGGTGGTGATCGACGGGGACTGGGTGTTCGCCGCCGGCGTCACCGCGGGAATCGACGGCGCGTTACGCCTGGCGTCGATCCTGCGCGGCGACGAAGTGGCGCAGTCGATCCAGCTCTATATGGCCTACGCACCGGAACCGCCCTTCAATAGCGGCACGCCGGAAACCGCGCCGGCCGGAGTGCTGGCGCAGACCCGGCAGTCGGCCGCCGCGATCACGGCGCGGCGTGAAGCGACCGCGCGGCGCGTCGCGGACCGCCTCGGCATCACGGTTCCGTAGCGGCCGGTTGAGTTTGGCGGAAAGCGAGGGGCCTTTGGCACTTCCGCCATGGCGGGCCGAACTACCTTGCCTTCAAGGGAAGCGCGGATGAGCCGGAAACCGACCGGCTCATGGCCTGTGCCACATCGCGTATTCCCGCTGCCAGGATGCACCGGCAGCGATAAAATCTCAGGAGAACATCATGACGACCAGAACTTTTACCAAAATGGCGGCGCCGCAATGGCTGCTCGATATGTGGAAAGAGATCGACGAGAAGACCTTCGGCAAGGGCTTTGACTGCTTTGCAGAGAACGCGGTGTGCAATCTCGGCGTCGCCGACTGGCACGGCCGCGAGACCATCCGCAACAATCTGCGCGCTTTTATCGATACGGGTTTCACCGCCTATCACGAGGTGGTCGAGTTCTGGGACAGCCCGCAGCTCAAGATCTTCCACGGCAAGGTCGGCATGACGTTCGACGACCCCGCCATCACGCCCAAGAAGCCTTCGATGGTGCACTTCTTCTACATGGACGAAGCCGACCCATCCAAGGTCAGCCGCTGGGTCGGCGCGGTAGGGCCCGTCGGGTTCTAGAGTTCGCAGCTGCGCCGGGCCGGCAACGGCCCGGGCGTTTGCCGGCATCACGTTTTCGATCCGTTCGCCTTCTCTCGCATTCGGTAAAACTGCAGCGCGGTTTGCGCGGTCTTCGGTTGAAGCCGGGAGAAGCTGATGAAGCAGCGATCGAGCTGCTGCCGGGAGCTGCCGTTCACGCCGGCGTGCAACAGCAGGAGCTTTTCGGCTGTCGTCCAGGAAATATCGATCGCTCTTGCGAGGACGAGAATTTGTTCGGTCTGGTTCTGGACAAAAGCACGCTCCACCAGTCCGATCGGAAGATCGCACATCAGTGACAACGCCGCGACCGCTCTGTCGAAGCTTCCGTCACCGGTGAACGCCAGCAATTGCGCTTCGTCCAGTTTTCCGGCTTCGTGAAGGGTGTTCACATCGGAAAGAGCTCGTGCGAAATCGTTCGAGCCGGTGCGCGCCTTGGTCTGGATCTCGTCCGTGGCCTTGGCGACCATGGACTTGATCAACTCGGCCCTGCGGGGATCCGCCTCCATCAACTGGCTTTTCACGGCCTCCGATGCGTCCATGAACAATTTGAGCAGGTCCTGACGTGGAATATCGGGGCGGGACCAGACGCACAGCGCAAGGTCTCCGTCGTCGCGCGCCTTCCTGACCAGGGTGGAAATGCCGAAATCCGAAAACCGCGCGCCGCCATTCCGCGCGATGCTGGAAACAACGAGTTCGTTTCCCCGTGTCACCAAAACGTCCGTCACCGCTTCAACCAGCACCTTGCGGCCGGATATCGCGAGCAAATGGCCCTGGCTTTGTGTTTTGGCATTCTCAATCAGCGTATCCTGGTCAAGCCGTTCGCAGTGCCGCAGTATAGGTCCGGCCACCTCAACCGCGGCATCCGATGCGAGGACGCGAACGACGTTGCGAGGAGCGTCGGGAAGCCTGGCAATGCGGCTTCCGAACCGGGCGCGGGCGGCGCGTTCGATATTTTCGAGCAGCTTGCCCATGACGTTGTCGAACAGCTCAACCTGCTCTTCGGAAAAATGGCCCGATCCGAGCACGAACAGATCAGTCACCTTGCGCAGGATATCGGCGCGCCGTGAGACATCGTTGCTGGCCAATACGTCTTCAAGCTGGTCGATCAGGCTGGTTTGCAGATTGATTTGCAGGTTCATTTTCAATACCCGGGCATCGGCGTGGCGGCGGCTATGCCACCATCTCATTGGTTGAAGTTGCGGGATTCAAGTCGAGTTGAGCGAGCGGGACGGGCCGGCCGAACAGGTAGCCCTGTGCAAGATCGACTCCGGCCTCGCGCATGTATTTAAGCTGTTCTCTGGTCTCGATCCCCTCGACCGTCGTTATCATGCCGAGCCCGTGGGCCAATGCGAGCACCGAGGACACCACCGCCGCACAGTCGCGGCGCGTGAGCGCGCCCTGGGTGAAGCTCCTGTCGATCTTGATCTTGTCGAACGGAAAGCTGGTCAGATAAGTCACGGAAGAATATCCGGTGCCGAAATCATCGAGCGCGATGGATATTCCGAGATTTTTGAGCTGGCGGATGGTTGCCAGATGCGATTCCTGATTTTCGAGAAGGGAGGTTTCGGTGATTTCCAGTTCAAGCCGCTCCGGCGCAAGGCCGGTTTCCACCAGCGTGCACAGGATGACGTCGAAGAGATTTCCCCGCTTGAATTGAACCGCCGAGATATTGACGGCTATCTTGATGTGCGGCGGCCACGTCGCCGCATCCGCGCAAGCCTGCTGCAGAATCCAGTCGCCAAGCGGCACGATCAGGCCGGTTGATTCCGCGAGCCGGATAAACTGGTCCGGCGCAATCAGGCCCTTGACCGGATGCCGCCACCGGACCAACGCCTCGACGCCGCAAAGCCGTTGGGTTTTGACATCCACCACGGGCTGGTAATGCAGCTCGAATTCTTCCCGCGCGATGGCGTTTCGCAGCTCACTTTCGGCCGACTGCTGCGTATGGGCGAACTCCAGCATGGCCCGGTGATAGAGGCGGAAGTCATTTCTGCCATTGGCTTTGACGTCGTAGAGCGCAAGATCGGCACTCTTCATGAGTTCTTCCGGCTCAACACCATTTTCCGGCGCCAGCGCAATCCCGATGCTGGTGCCGATGCTGGCTTCATGGCCGTCGAGGTCAAACGGCTGGGAGATGGCGTCGATAATCCGCAGCGCGAGCGCGATCGCCCCTTCGTGCTGGCTTGATCCGCCCTCCTGTAGGATAGCAAACTCGTCACCGCCGAGCCGCGCCAGCACGTCGGTTTCGCGGATGGTGGATTGCAGGCGCCGTCCCACCTCGATCAGCAGCTGATCGCCGGCGGGATGCCCGCGCGTATCGTTGACCGCTTTGAATTTATCAAGATCGAGCATCATGACGGTGACGGCGCCGCCGCCCCGCTTGATGCGCTTGCTCGCCTCTTCAAGTTTCGCATTGAACTCCGAGCGGTTGGCAAGTCCCGTCAGCGCATCATGCCGTGCCAGATGGACAATCTCGGCCTCCGCCCGCCGCCGCTCGGTGATGTCCTCGATGATGGAGAGCCAGCCGCCCCCTTCCATCGGCTGCCGCGTCAGGAGCACGAACCGCCCGTCCGCCAGTTCATCGGTCCTGCAGGAGTCGGATGAAAGCCCGGTCAGTTCGTCCACTTTGGTCTTGACGGCGAGAGCGCCGGTTTCCCCCTTGAGCACGCCGCGGGAGATGCGATCGGTGACGATAGCTTCATAGGGCGTTCCGACTTTCAGCAAGTGCGGCGGTATCTGGTACAATTCCGCATAACGATCGTTCCAGACGACAAGCTGCTTCTGATCGTCAAACATGCACAGCCCCTGCGTCATGTTGCTCAGGGCAGCGTCAAACCGCATGTTGGTGCGCGCCAGCTCGGTGGCCTGCTGAAACATCGCTTCCTCGTGCCGGACACGGTCGGTGATGTCTTCATGCATCGCCACCCAGCCGCCGCCCGCTATCGCGGTGCTCGTAAGGGAGACGGTTTTGCCGTTGTTAAGCCGCGACGTGAAGGTGCTCCTGCCGGTATCGATTAGGCTCTGCCTGAATTCCCCGACATATGTCTCAACATCGAGGCCAGGCTCGCTGGCCTGCCGCCGATGCTCGACGATCGATTGGAGACTGGTGCCTGCCCTGACGTCATCCGGCGACATTCCATAAAGCTCAAGGTATTTTTTGTTCCAGACCATCAGTCTGCCATCGGCATCGAACATGGTGAGGCCGTTCGACATGTTGGTCACGGCGGCGTCGAAGCGGGCGTTCGTCTCGCTCAGCTTGAGCGAATTCGCGGCAAGGGTCCGCGTTGCACGCCAGACGAACCCTCCCATCAGCATGATGACGATGGTGATCGCGATGGCCTGTGTCATTTGCCGTATGGCGCTTTGCCGCCAGGGGGCCAGCAATTCATTCACATCCTGGGCGACGGTAATGACAATGGGATAGGCATGTCCCTGTTCGTAGCTATTGAGGCGTCGCACGCCGTCGACGGACGCCTTGATTTCAAAGCTTCCAACAGGCGCTTGCTTCAACTGCGCGAACAGGCCGCTATGGGTCATGTCCCGGCCGACATTCGCTTCGACAAACGGTCGTCGTACCAGCAGCGTCTTGTTGTCAATCGAAGCGAGCAGGACCGCGCTGTTGTTTCCGAGCGCAAGCCGGTCGTATAAATCCTGGAAATATTTTGGGTTGATTGCGACAACAGCGACGCCGCCGAATGTACCATCGGGACGATTAAAACGCCGCGTCACTGGAATGAGCCATCCATCGACGCTGCGCCCGGGAATCGGATTTCCTATGTAAAATTCGCGGTCGTCGTGGGTGCGATGGTGAATAAAATAGTCGCGGTCGGAGAATTGACTGCGCGAAACGTCGCCAACAGCGTTGACAACCATCGCTCCATCGCTGTCGATGACCATGAAATTGATGAACTGGGATGAGTGTTGGACTTCCTTGGCGAACCAGCCCGTGAACCGCTGGCGGTTTGCGGAATCAAGGGTCTCGTGCTCAAGCCTTTCCACGACCCCGATCAAAAGGGCGTCAGCGGTTCCAAAGGTCAACTCGGCATGCTGGATCAGCGAGCTGGCAAGATTGGCCGTATCTTTCCGGCTGTCCGCCATAACCTCGGAACGCTGGCTGATGATGTGGGAGGTCGCCAGTCCGATCAGCACCGCGCAGGCAATGGCGATGAACCCCGCGATTCCCCACGTCGCGAGGATGTGGGTTGAGCCGTGTTCGACCCGTTCGTTTTTCACCGGTATGTCCGGACTAACCATGACCGCGGCGGTCCTGCGCGTGGGGTTTATTGCCTCGCTCAAGCTAGTTTTTAAGCGTTAAAAAATTAGGCGGCGCTTTTGGACGAGAGTTCCGCGAAGCGCGGCTCGCAGCTTGTTCCGTATAACTACGGGAACAATTGCTCGTTGCGCGCGAGGATCAATTGCAAAGCACACGCAATCAGAACGGGGCGTGTTTTTCAGAGCGACGTCATGGCTAGAAAATGATGAGCGTAATGCATAAGAAGATTCGCGTCGCCGCGCCGCTGCCATGATCCGCGAACGGTCGTCCCGGCGATGCCGGTTCACGCGGCAAGTCGCAGGCGATGTTAAATTAGGAAGCGACGGTTACAGTGTGAGAAGCGAAACGACGATTGAGTCCTCTACGCCGGCCAGAACTGCCGCAGCATCGGCAGAAAGAAGATCGCGATGTTGATCGCGAAGCCGATGTTCCAGAGGATCGATCGTAGCCGGGGACGATCGCCCAAATAAGTGAAGACGTAGGCGACCCGTACGATCAGGAACAGCACCGCCAGTTCGTTGATCAGATTTTGGGGTGCTGTACGGAATTCCGCCAGCAGCACCGCAACGGCGAAGAACGGAAAGGCCTCGATGCCGTTCTGATGCGCGCCCAGCGCGCGGGCGCGCAGCGGATCGTCATAAAAAGCGGGGTCGCGCGGTTTTGAATTATCGTAGCGGCGAAATCCGATCCATTTGATCGGGACGATGGTCAGCAAATAAAGTACCAGTGTTCCGAAAACGCAGCATTCGGCGACTGTCATGGTTTCCCTCGACGCGCGGTCTTATTGTTGGGGTCTGACCTCAATGTCCTGCCCGGATGGGTGACAGTAGCGAAACACCCATTATCTTGACAAGGTTAGTCCAACGCGCGAAGCCAAAGCCATCATGACAAATGTCGTTTCCATCGAAAGCACAAGGGTTGTCGCCGAGGCGAAGCCAGAGCGGGTCGGCGTCCTCCTGGTCAATCTCGGCACCCCCGATACCGCCGATACCAGGGGGGTGCGGGTTTACCTGAAGGAATTCCTGTCCGACCCCCGGGTGATCGAAAATCAGGGCCTGTTGTGGAAGCTGGCGCTCAACGGCGTGATCCTGAACACCCGTCCCCGCCGCAAGGCGCGCGATTACCTGAAAATCTGGAACACCGAGAAGAACGAATCCCCGCTCAAGACCATTACGCGCGCGCAGTCCGAAAAGCTGGCGGCTTCGATCTCGGACCATGACCACGTCGTGGTGGATTGGGCGATGCGCTACGGCAATCCGTCGATCCGCTCGCGGATCGATGCCTTGATGGCGCAGGGCTGTGACCGGCTGCTGGTGGTGCCGCTCTACCCGCAATATTCAGCCGCGACCTCCGCCACCGTGTGCGACGAGGTGTTTCGCGTCCTCAGCGAAAAGCGCGCACAGCCGACGCTACGGGTGACGCCGCCCTATTACGAAGACCCCAGCTATATCGAGGCGCTGGCGGTCTCGATCGACACGCATCTCAAGAGCCTGCCGTTTGTTCCGGAACTGATCGTCGCCTCGTTCCACGGCATGCCACAGAAATACATCGACCAGGGCGATCCCTATCAGGCGCAATGCGTCGCGACCACGGACGCGTTGCGTAAACAGATGGGGCTCGATGCCGCAAAGCTGATCCTGACCTTCCAGTCACGCTTCGGCTTCGACGAATGGCTGCAGCCCTACACCGACAAGACCATCGCGCAACTGGCGAAAGATGGCGTGCGGCGTATCGCCGTCGTCACGCCAGGCTTCTCCGCCGATTGCCTGGAAACGCTGGAAGAGATCGCGCAGGAAAACGCCGAGATCTTCGAGCAGAATGGCGGCGAGCAATTTTCGGCGATCCCCTGCCTGAACGACAGCGACCCGGGCATGGACGTAATCCGCCAATTAGTGCTGCGCGAGCTTCAGGGCTGGATATGACAGCACCGTCGCGGGCATCGAAACTGGTCCTGCGGCGTGAGTTTATCGGCCTTGCGGTTGGCGCAACCCTTGGCGCCACCTGGCCGCGTGGGGCGTGGGCGCAGCAGCCGCGCGAGGGCGTGCGGCGGATCGGCGTCCTCACAGTCACCGCGCCCAACGATTCCGTCTCGAAAGGGCGTGCCGCGGTCTTGAAGCAAAGCCTGGCAGCGCTGGATTGGAAGGAAGACGCCAATCTGCGCCTCGATTGGCGCGACGGCGATGGCGACATTCCGCTGATCGAACGCGCGGCGGACGAACTCATCGCATCCGCGCCGGACGTCCTGCTTGCGGTCGGAACGCCCTGCGTTGCGGCCTTGCGGCGGCGCACCAGCACGATTCCCATCGTGTTTGCGGTTGTCACCGACCCGATCGACCAGGGTTTTATCGCCGGCCTTGCGCACCCCGGCGGCAACGTCACGGGGTTCACCGATTACGACGGGCCGATGGCCGGCAAGTGGCTGGAGATACTGACGCAGCTTTCGCCGTCGGCGGCGCATGTCGCGGTGCTCTACAACCCCGCCACCGCGCCCTTTGCCGAGATCATGATGCGCGCGATGCAGGCGGCGCCTCCGTCGTTGGCCGTGACCGTGCGGGCGGTCCCGTTGCAGGATGCGGCCGGGATCGCGCCGACGATCGCGACACTGGCGGCGGAAAAAAACACGGCGCTTTTGGTTTTGCCCGATTTTTTCACGATGACCAATCGCGCCTCAATCGTGGCGTCCGCGGCCCAGGCCAACCTGCCGGCGGTCTACTGGAATCGCGCCTTTGTCGCCGATGGCGGGCTGATGTCCTACGGCACCGACAACAGCGAGATCATCCGCAACGCGGCGGGTTATATCGATCGTATTCTCAGAGGTGAAAGGCCGGCCGATCTGCCCGTGCAGAACCCGACCAAGTTCGAACTCGCGATCAATCTCAAAGCCGCCAAAGCGATCGGCGTGACGTTCTCGCCGGCGCTACTGGCGACCGCCGACGAGGTCATTGAATAATGTTCATCTGCTAGAATGTGAAGCGTTTTCCTCAAGCCGGTGAGCCACTTGCGCTGTTTCGAACGCGATCGTCTGGCAGCCGTAAAACCAGTACATAGCTAATGATAACAAGAAACGGCCGGCTGAACCGGCGCTGCGGCTCCGCCGACAAATACGGTGCCCGTAGCTTCTGATCGGGAATTGGTGCGGGGCGCTATCTGTCTCGCCTTGGAGGATTTATGACCGGCTTCGACATTTTCGCGATTGCAATTGTTCTTCTGGTTATTTTCACGCTGTTCGCCGGCATCAAGACCGTGCCGCAAGGCTTTGCCTGGACCGTCGAGCGGTTCGGCAAATTTACCCGCACGCTGGCGCCGGGGCTGAACATCATCATCCCCTATTTCGACCGCATCGGCCGCAAGATGAACATGATGGAGCAGGTGATCAGCATTCCCGAGCAGGAAGTGATCACCAAGGACAACGCCACCGTGACCGCCGACGGCGTTGCGTTCTTTCAGGTGTTCGATGCGGCCAAGGCGAGCTACGAGGTTTCCAATCTCGAACAGGCGATCATCGTGCTGACGATGACCAACATCCGCTCGGTCATGGGCGCGATGGATCTCGACCAGGTGCTGTCGCATCGCGACGAGATCAATGAGCGATTGCTGCGCGTGGTCGATGCCGCGGTCTCGCCATGGGGCCTGAAGGTCAACCGCATCGAGATCAAGGACATCGTGCCGCCCGCCGATCTGGTCGAGGCGATGGGACGCCAGATGAAGGCCGAGCGCGTCAAGCGCGCCGACATTCTCCAAGCCGAAGGCTCGCGCCAATCGGAAATTCTGCGTGCCGAAGGCGCCAAGCAGGGCCAGATCCTGCAGGCCGAAGGCCGCCGCGAAGCCGCGTTCCGCGACGCCGAGGCGCGCGAACGTTCCGCCGAAGCCGAGGCCAAGGCGACGCAAATGGTTTCCGAGGCAATTGCGAAAGGCGACGTCGCGGCGCTGAATTACTTTATCGCCGACAAATATATCAAGGCGTTCGGGCAACTGGCGGATTCGCCGAACCAGAAGATCATCATGCTGCCGATCGAAGCGGTGAGCATTCTGGGCTCGCTGGCCGGCATCGGCGAGATTGCGAAAGCCACCTTCGGCGAAAGCGCCGCCTCCGCGCAGGCGGCCGCGCGCCGCGCACCGGTGCCGCCCGCCCGGCCGACAGGCCCCGTTCCGCCAGTGCCGCCGCTAGCATAGTCTTTCTTCACCTCTCCCCTTGTGGGAGAGGTCGAATTGCGAAGCAATTCGGGTGAGGGGTCAAGGTCTGTCGATGGACCTGAACCCCTCAACCCTCTCCCACAAGGGGAGAGGGGGCGCACTGAGATTTTGTTGTCGAGATCGCTACAAGCTGGGACGGTCACACCATGAGTGAGATGTTTTCGACATTAGGCACCTGGAACTGGCTGATCTTCGGCGTCCTCCTGATGGCGCTCGAACTGCTGGCGCCAGGGATTTTCCTGTTCTGGTTCGGGCTCGCGGCACTGCTGGTCGGACTGGCGTCATTCGCGTTCGATCCGTCCTGGCAGTTGCAGATCCTGATGTTCGCGATTTTTGCGGCCGCAGCGGTGCCGTTGTGGCGCCGCGTCGCGCGCAGCAACAGCGCCGTCAGCAAGAGCAATCCGTTTCTCAACAAGCGCGCCGATGCGTTGATCGGCCGGGTGTTCACGCTGGAAAAGCCGATCATCGACGGCAACGGCACGGTGCGGATCGACGATACGATCTGGCGCGTTGCCGGTCCCGATGTGCCGGCCGGCAGCCGGGTCAAGATCGTGCAGGCCGACGGCGCGAGCCTGACGGTGGCGGCGGCTTAGAGCCCTATCGGTTCTGATTGAATCAGAACCGGGCTCTAATCTTTGTTTGAGGCGTTTTCTTCACGCGAACCGGTATCCACGGAGCCTGTCATCGGGCGCGCATTCGCGCGACCCGTTGGCTTGAAAACGCGCCAGGTTTCAGACCGGTTTACGCTGGCTCCATCGCTCGGCAAAGCGATAGAGCGGCAGAAAGTTTTCCTGCAGTTCCCGGCCGAGAGCCGTCAGGCTATATCCGTCGCCGGGGATGAGTTCGACCAGGCTGGCTTGCCGCAGGTCCGACAGACGCGCTTGCAGCACGGTGGGGGAGGCTTCATCGCAGGCGGTGCGCAACGCGCGCGAGGTCAGCGATTGCTCGCGAAGCTCCCACAGGATTCGCAAGCTCCAGCGCCGCCCGAGCAGATCGAGCAGCACCATGATCGGCCGGCCCGTGCGCGAGCCGCGTACTGCACGTTTTGTCGGTGTTTTGGCTGGTTTCGGCATCGAAATTCCCTCGAACTGGCCTCTTGGCGCCTTGCTACAAATAATGTAGCGTAGTGCTACATTTAGTGTAGCACGGGAGTAGGCCATGTCGCGTATTGCCGGGCTGGAACCGCCTTATGCACCGGAAATTCAAGGACAGTTCGATCGCATCATGCGCGGCGCGCCGCCCTTGACGCTGTTTCGGGTGGTCGCGTCCAACGCCCGCGCCTGGGAAAAATTTCGCGCCGGCAGCCTGCTGGACCCCGGTCCGCTCTCGCTCCGGGAGCGCGAGATTGTGATCGACCGGACCTGCGCACTGACCGGATGCGAATACGAATGGGGCGTGCATGTCGCGATATTTGCGAAAGCCGCTGAACTGACCGCCGAACAGATCCGCGCCACCGTGCTTGAGGGCGCCACCGCGCCGTGCTGGTCGCCCGGCGAGCAGGCGCTGATCGCGGCGGTCGATGCGCTGCATCTGCGGGCTACGCTCAACGCCGCGGAGTTCGCGGCGCTGTCTGCGCATTACGATGAGGCGAAGATCTTTGAGGTCATCCTGCTCTGCGGCTTCTACCGCACCGTGTCGTATCTGGCGAACGGTCTCGATTTGCCGCTGGAGCAAAACGCGGCGCGGTTTCCGAGCTAATCGTCTTTGCGAGCCAACGGGTCGCGCAAATGCGCGCCCGATGACAGGCTCCGCGAAGCAATCCATCTTCGCGTAAAGGAAGAATGGATTGCTTCGTCGCTTTCGCTCCTCGCAATGACGAGTGAGGGTAGGTGGCCTAAACCACGCCCGCGCGCAGGATGTCGTGCAGATGTACAATGCCGACCGGCTTGCCGGCGTCGGTCACGATCAAAGCGGTGATTTTGGATGAGTTGAGAATTTCCAGCGCTTCGCTGGCGAGCAGGTCGCGGCTGATCGTCTTCGGATTCTTGGTCATGACGTCGTCGACCAGCGCCGTCATCAGGTCCGGGCGCATGTGACGGCGCAGATCGCCGTCGGTGACGATGCCGACGATCTTGCCACGCGCGTCAATAATACCCACGCAGCCGAAACCTTTCGAGGACATCTCGACCAGCGCGTCGGACATCCTTGTACCCTGCGGCTTCAGCGGCACCGCGTCGCCGCTATGCATGAGATCGCGGGTATATTTCAGCATCGCGCCGAGCTTGCCGCCCGGATGCAGCACGCTGAAATCGACTGAAGTAAAGCCGCGGCTTTCCAGAAGCGCGATCGCCAGCGCATCGCCCAGTGCCAGCAGCATCAGCGAGGAGGTGGTGGGCGCGAGATTATGCGGACAGGCCTCGCGCGCCTTCGGCAGCGTCAGCGCGACATCGGCCGCCTGGCTCAGCGTGGAGGCGCCATCGGCGGTCATCGCGATCAGCCCGATACGAAACCGCTTGGCATAGGTGATGAGCGTCTTCATCTCCGGCTGTTCGCCCGACCACGACAGCGCCAGGATGACGTCGTCGGCGGTGATCATGCCGAGATCGCCATGGCCGGCTTCGGCGGCATGGACGAAAAACGCCGGCGTGCCGGTGGAGGCGAAAGTCGCCGCGACCTTGCGGCCGATATGGCCCGACTTGCCCAATCCCGTCACGATCAGCCGCCCCTTGGCGTTGCGAACGAGATCGACCGCGGCGGCAAAGGACGTACCTAGATCGGATTTGAGCGCGGCCGAGATCGCGCCGACGCCGCCGCTCTCGGCATCGAGCGTGCGCAGGGCCGACTGGACGGCTTCGTTCGCGTGATCGGTCACGGATGATTTTGCCATCAGCGGTTTCGACTTGGCCATATCTGCTTCCAGGGAGGTGGGGCGTCGTTTCTTGCCCGGGACCCTTCTTAGCACGGCCAAACCGGCGAGGCGACGAGGGGTCCGGTTCTCAACGGCTCATTAACCATAATTGTTTTAACTCCGTTAACGACGTTTTCCACGCGGTCTGTTCGCCGTGTTGGAACCAGGCGACCAAGTATATGAATTCGTTGGAGTATTTAAATCGTGATGTCGGGTCCAGCCACGGGCCACCGCAAGCGCGCAGTGACGTTCCGCGCGCTATTGGCATGCCTTGCGCTGATTGCCTTGGATAACTTACCGGCCACGGCCCAAACCATGACCTCCGACCTGTTCCGGCCGGCCCGGGACGGCTTCATGAGCCCGCAGGATTCACCGCTGCGCAAGGTCGGCGACAAGACCGACACGACTGGCGATGCCGCCGACGATACGCGGCTCCGCGACAAGGACCTGCCCGCGCCCTCGCGGATCGGCAAGATCCCGACCTACGGCATTCCCGCTGCCAATGGCGCGTCGGGCTCCGGCTTCGATTCGCTCAACCGCACGCGCAAGAAGCCCAAGTTTTATCCCGGCCAAGTGAAGCCGAAGCCGCCGGCGGGGCCCGGCAGTCCGGCGCAGGTGACGACAACGCCTCCGGTCAATGGCCGGGTCCGAATTGCAATTCCGCCGTCCGAAAGCGCCAACAAGACACCGCTGCCGCCGGCGATGGCCGGCACGGTGGTCGGCCAGCCCCAGCGCAAACGCCTCAAGATCGACGACGATCCGTTTGGGCCGGTCGGCGATTACGTCGGCAGTTTCCTGGTCAAGTCGGCGGTCGAACTTCGCGGCGGCTATGAGACCAATCCCGGCCGTCTCCCTCACGAGATCGGTGCGCCGTTCTGGGTGGTCGCACCGGAATTTCTCGCGGTCTCCGACTGGGAGCGCCATGCGCTGGTCGCCGACCTCCGGGGCTCGTTCACCGGTTACGGCAACAGCCTGCCGCCGATCGTCGATGGCGCGGTGTCGCCGTCGCCGACCAATGTCAACCGGCCGGATTTCACCGGCCATATCGATGGCCGTATCGACGTCACCCAAGACACCCACATCACCTCGGAAGTGCGCTTGCGCGTCGCGACCGACAATCCCGGCAGCCCGAACATCCAGACCGGCCTTGCCTCTTATCCGGTCTATACGACGCTCGGCGGCACCTTCGGCATCGACCAGAACTTCAATCGCCTGGAGCTTGCCGCCGGCGGAACGGTCGACCGCACCGTCTATCAGTATTCGAGGCTCACCGACGGCACCACGTCGAGCAATGACGACCGCAACTTCAACCAGTATGGCGGCGTCGGCCGGATCAGCTACGAACTCACACCGGCGATAAAGCCATTCGCCGAGATCGAGGGCGATACCCGCGTGCATGATCTGGCGATCGATCGCAACGGCTTTGCGCGCGATTCCAATGGCGGCTACGCCAGGGCCGGTACGTCGTTCGAATTCTCGCGGCTGTTGACCGGCGAAATCTCGGTCGGCTTCGCCGAGCGCAGTTACGTCGATCCACGCCTGGACCGGCTGCAGGGCCTCTTGACCGCGGCCTCCTTGACCTGGACTGCGACCGCGCTGACCACGGCGAAATTCTACTCCACCACCTCGATCGACGAGACCGTGGTGGCCGGCGTCTCGGGCGTACTGACGCACACCTATACGTTCGAGGTCGATCACGATTTCCGCCGCTCGCTCACCGCGATCGGAAAATTCACCTACGGCACGCTCGACTACCAGGGCGACGGCCGCAACGACAAAACCTATTCGTACGAGGCCGACCTGATCTACAAGCTGACCCGCAGCCTCTGGATCAAGGGCACGCTGCGCCGCGACATTCTCGACTCCAACATCGCCGGCGCGAGCTCGGCCTCGACCGTGGTGATGCTCGGGGTGAGGCTGCAGAATTGAGAGTGGTGCTACCTATCCCTCCCCCTCGTGGGGAGGGTGGCTGGCCGAAGGCCAGACGGGTGGGGGGTCTTTCAGCGCACTCAGAACGTCGTCCATTACCCCAGTAAGATTGGCATCGATATCCGAATTCCAATATCGAAGAACTCTGAAGCCTTGCGACCGCAGGAATGCTTAGCGGATTTCATCCGCTTCGGCGCCCTCTGGCATTCCGTGCTGGCCGCCGTCTGCCTCGATAACGAGTTGATGTTGAAACGACACAAAGTCAACGATGTAACGGCCGATCGGAGCTTGTCGGCGGAAATGATAGCCAAGCGGTTTCAGCCCGCGCAGCCTGACCCAAAGTTTGACTTCCTGGGGCGTGAGACGTTTACGAAGTGCGCGGGCATATTCATTTGCCAAGGCAGCCCCCCACCCGACCGGCCTGCGGCCGGCCACCCTCCCCACAAGGGGGAGGGATAAGAAACCTACCTCGGCAAATTCGTCGTTCCCATCAGGAACTGATCGATCGCGCGGGCGCATAGCCGGCCCTCGCGGATCGCCCACACCACCAGCGACTGGCCGCGGCGCATGTCGCCGGCGGAGAACACGTTGGGGCGCGAGGTCTGATAGTCTGCGGTGTTGGCGCGCACATTGCCGCGCGGGTCGAGATCGACGCCGAGGGTTTTGAGCAGGCCCTCATGCACCGGATGCACGAAGCCCATCGCCAGCAGCACCAGCTCCGCCTCGAGATCGAATTCGCTTCCGGCGATCGGCTTGAACTTGTCGTCGACCTGCACGCAATGCAGCTTCTGCACCTTGCCGTCGGCGCCCGAGAATTTCTGCGTCAGCACCGCAAACTCGCGGCGTGCGCCTTCGGCCTGGCTCGAGGACGTGCGCATCTTCAGCGGCCAGTTCGGCCAGGTCAGTCCCTTGTTCTCATGCTCGGGCGGTGCCGGCATGATTTCAAGCTGCGTCACCGACAATGCGCCCTGACGGAACGAAGTCCCGATGCAGTCCGAGCCGGTATCGCCGCCGCCGATCACGACAACATGCTTGCCGCCGGCCAGAATATCTTTCACGCCGCCGAGTGGCTCGCTGGAGACGCGGCGATTTTGCTGCGGCAGGAAATCCATCGCGAAGTGAATGCCGCCGAGATCGCGGCCGGGGATCAGGAGATCGCGGGCGGCTTCCGCGCCGCCGGTCAGCGCCAGCGCGTCATATTCGCCGAGCAGCTTGCGCGGATCGACCGCGTTGGCCGCGGTGCCGCCGACCGGCGCGCCATAGTGGAACGTCACGCCCTCGGCTTCCATCTGTGCCACGCGGCGGTCGATGACGTGCTTCTCCATCTTGAAATCGGGAATGCCGTAGCGCAGCAGGCCGCCGGCCTTGGCGTATTTCTCGAACAGATGCACCTCGTGGCCGGCACGCGCGAGTTGCTGCGCGCAGGCCATGCCGGCCGGGCCGGAACCGATAACCGCAACCTTCTTGCCGGTCTTGGTCGCGGCGATCTCGGGCTTGAGCCAGCCATTGTCCCAGGCGCGATCGACGATCGCGCATTCGATGGTCTTGATGGTGACCGGATTGTCGTCGATGTTGAGCGTGCACGAAGCTTCGCACGGCGCGGGGCAGATGCGGCCGGTGAATTCCGGGAAATTATTGGTCGAGTGCAGGTTGCGCGAGGCTTCTTCCCAGTTGCCGCCATAGACCAGATCGTTGAAATCCGGAATCTGGTTGTTGACCGGGCAGCCAGGCGTGCCCGGTGCGACCGCGCCGGTGCCGTGGCAATAGGGAATGCCGCAATTCATGCAGCGCGCGGCCTGGTCGCGGGTGTCTTTCTCGCTCAGCGGAATGACGAATTCGCGATAATCCTTCACGCGCTCCGTCACCGGTGCGTACTTCCGGTCGTGCCGGTCGATTTCCAGAAAACCTGTTACCTTGCCCATTAAAGCCAGTGCCCCTGAACCCTGTCCCGGTACCCGGGATATCTCTTTGTCACGACTTCATCCTGAGGACCGGCTTTGCCGCGTCTCGAAGGATGAAGCCCATTGTGCATTCATGGTTCGAGACGGCGCAAGCGCCTCCTCACCATGAGGACCTAAATCAAGCCCCGATCGCGATCTTCGGTTCGGCGTCGGCATTCGCCTTCATTTCCTTCAGCGCGCGGCGGTATTCCACCGGCATCACCTTGCGGAATTTCGGCAAATAAGTCTTCCAGTCCGCCAGAATGTCGGCGGCGCGCTTGGAGCCCGCCAGCTTGGCATGGCGCGTGATCAGGATGTGCAGCCGCTCGACATCGGACTCGAGCAGGTTTTCGAACACATCGACCCGGCCATGCGCTTCGAGATCGCCCGTGTGATGGTAGGTGTTCTCGTTGATCATCTCTTCGGATAGCACCGGTTCGAGATCGACCATCGCCATGTTGCAGAGCTTGGCGAAGTCGCCGGCCTCGTCCAGTACATAGGCGATGCCGCCGGACATGCCGGCCGCGAAGTTGCGCCCGGTCTTGCCGAGCACCACGACAATGCCGCCGGTCATGTATTCGCAGCAATGATCGCCGGCGCCTTCGACCACGGCGACCGCGCCGGAGTTACGCACTGCGAAGCGCTCGCCGGCAATGCCGCGGAAATAGCATTCGCCTTCGATCGCGCCATACATCACGGTGTTGCCGACGATGATGGATTCTTCCGGCACGATGCCGGAATTGTGCGGCGGCTTGACGATGATGCGGCCGCCGGACAGGCCCTTGCCGACATAGTCGTTGCCTTCGCCTTCGAGTTCGAAGGTGATGCCGCGCGTCAGCCAGGCGCCGAACGCCTGGCCCGCGGTGCCCTTGAAGCCGACCTGGATGGTGTCATGCGGCAGACCCGCATGGCCATAGATCTTCGCGATCGTGCCGCCCAGCATCGCGCCCGCGCTGCGGTCGGTGTTGTTGATTTCCATCTCGAACTTGACTGGCGCGCCGCGGTCGATCGCGGCCTGCGATTTTTCGATCAGCCTGCGGTCGAGCACGGCATCCAGATGATGGTCCTGGTTCTGCGCGTGATAGATCTTCTGGCCGGGCAGTTCCTTCTGGCGAACGAACAGCTTTGAGAAGTCGAGCCCCTTGGCCTTCCAGTGCGCCACCAGCGTCGACTGGTCGAGCATCTGGGTCTGGCCCACCATCTCGTTGAAGCTGCGATAGCCGAGCGCGGCCATGATCTCGCGGACTTCCTCGGCGACGAAGAAGAAATAGTTGATGACATGCTCGGGCTGGCCGGTGAAGCGTTTGCGCAAAACCGGGTCCTGCGTCGCGACGCCGACCGGGCAGGTGTTGAGATGGCACTTGCGCATCATGATGCAGCCGGCCGCGATCAGTGGCGCGGTGGCGAAGCCGAATTCGTCGGCCCCCAAAAGCGCGCCGATCACGACGTCGCGTCCGGTGCGGAAGCCGCCATCGACCTGCACCACGATGCGGCTGCGCAGCCGCTCGCGCACCAGCGTCTGGTGGGTTTCCGCAAGACCGATTTCCCAGGGGCTGCCGGCATGCTTGATCGAGGTCAGCGGCGATGCGCCGGTGCCGCCTTCAAAGCCCGCAATGGTGACATGGTCGGCGCGCGCCTTGGCGACACCGGCCGCAACGGTACCGACGCCGATTTCGGAGACCAGCTTGACCGACACCAGGCCGTCCGGATTGACGTTCTTGAGATCGTAGATCAGCTGCGCCAGATCCTCGATCGAATAGATATCGTGATGCGGCGGCGGCGAGATCAGGCCCACGCCCGGCGTCGAATGCCGCACGCGCGCGATCACCGCGTCGACCTTGTGGCCGGGCAACTGGCCGCCTTCGCCGGGCTTGGCGCCCTGCGCCATCTTGATCTGCATCATGTCGGAGTTGACGAGATACTCCGTGGTGACGCCGAAGCGTCCCGACGCAACCTGCTTGATCGCCGAGCGCATCGAATCGCCGTTCGGCATCGGCTTGAAGCGATCGGATTCCTCGCCGCCTTCGCCGGTGTTGGAGCGGCCGCCGATCCGGTTCATCGCGATCGCGAGCGTGGTATGCGCCTCGCGCGAGATCGAACCGAACGACATCGCGCCGGTGGCAAAGCGCTTGACGATGTCCTTGGCCGGCTCGACCTGGTCGAGCGGCACGGGCTTGCGTTTCTCGTCCTCGGCGGTCTTGATCCGGAACAGGCCGCGCAGCGTCAGCAGCCGTTCGGATTGCTCGTTGAGGATTTTCGCGAACGCCTTGTAGCGATCCAGCGAATTGCCGCGCACGGCGTGCTGCAGCGTCGCGACGGATTCGGCGGTCCATGCGTGATCCTCGCCGCGGGTGCGATAGGCATATTCGCCGCCGACATCAAGCGCGGACTTGTAGACCGGGGAATCGCCGAATGCGTCGGCATGGCGGCGCACGGTTTCCTCGGCGATCTCGGCAAGCCCGACGCCTTCGATCCGGGTGTGGGTGCCGACGAAATATTTCGAGACGAACTCGACCTTAAGACCAACAGCATCGAAAATCTGCGCGCCGCAATAGGACTGATAGGTCGAGATGCCCATCTTCGACATCACCTTCAACAGGCCCTTGCCGATCGACTTGATGTAGCGCTTGACGATTTCATAATCTTCGAGCGCGGCCGGCAGCCGATCCTTCATCGCGATGATGGTCTCGAATGCCAGATAGGGATTGATCGCCTCGGCGCCGTAGCCGGCGAGGCAGGCAAAGTGATGCACCTCGCGCGGCTCGCCGGATTCAACGACGAGTCCGACCGAGGTGCGCAATCCCGTGCGGATCAGATGATGATGCACGGCGGCGCAGGCCAGCAGCGAGGGAATCGGAATCCGGTCCGAGCCCGCCATGCGGTCGGACAGGATCACGATGTTGATGCCTTCGCGCACCGCGGCTTCCGCGCGCGCACACAATTCGTCCAGCACCTGTTCCAGCCCGGCCGGCCCAAAGCCGGCATGGAAAGTAGTATCGAGCGTGCGCGACTTGAAATGGGTGTCGGCGATATCCGAAATCGAACGGATCTTTTCCAGATCCGCGTCGGTCAGGATCGGCTGGCGCACTTCGAGGCGCTTGGTGCCGGCGACGCCTTCCAGGTCGAACAGGTTCGGCCGCGGCCCGATGATCGAGACGAGGCTCATCACCAGCTCTTCGCGGATCGGGTCGATCGGCGGATTGGTGACCTGCGCGAAGTTCTGCTTGAAGTAGGTGAACAGCGGCTTCGGCTTGTCCGACAGCGCCGAGATCGGCGTGTCATTACCCATCGAGCCCTGGGCTTCTTCGCCGATCGACGCCATCGGCGTCATCAGGATGTTGATGTCTTCCTGGCTGTAGCCGAAGGTCTGCTGCCGCTCAAGCAGCGGCAGGTTCGAGCGCATGCCCTTGGTCGGCGCGTCCGGCAGCTCTTCCAGCACGATCTGGGTGCGATGAAGCCACTCGCGATACGGATGCATGCGCGACAGCGACGCCTTGATCTCGTCGTCGGGAATGAGACGGCCCTGCTCGAGGTCGACCAGCAGCATCTTGCCAGGCTGCAGCCGCCACTTGGTGACGATCTCGTTCTCCGGAATCTTCAGCACGCCCATTTCGGAGGCCATGACGATGCGGTCGTCGCTGGTTACGAGATAGCGCGCCGGCCGCAAGCCATTGCGGTCGAGCGTGGCGCCGATCTGGCGGCCGTCGGTGAAGGCAATCGCAGCGGGGCCGTCCCACGGCTCCATGATCGCGGCGTGATACTCATAAAAAGCGCGGCGCTGCTCATCCATCAAGGGATTGCCGGCCCAGGCTTCCGGAATCATCATCATCACGGCGTGCGCCAGCGAGTAGCCGCCCTGCACCAGGAATTCGAGGCCGTTGTCGAAACATGCGGTATCGGACTGGCCTTCATAGGAGATCGGCCAGAGACGGCTGATGTCCTTGCCGTAGAGTTCCGAATGCACCGAGGCCTGCCGCGCCGCCATCCAGTTGACGTTGCCGCGCAGCGTGTTGATCTCGCCGTTATGCGCCACCATGCGATAGGGATGCGCCAGCGACCAGGCCGGGAAGGTGTTGGTCGAGAAACGCTGATGCACCAGCGCCAGCGCGCTCTCGAAATCGGGCTCGTGCAGGTCAGGATAGTAGCTGCCGAGCTGGTCGGCCAGGAACATGCCCTTGTAGACGATGGTGCGGCACGACAGCGACGCCGGGTAATAGCCGGCGAGGCCGCGGTCGCGGCGCTGATAGATCGCCTGCGAGATCGACTTGCGCAGGATATAGAGCCTGCGCTCGAAATCCTCGTCGTCCTTGATATGCGCGCCGCGGCCGATGAACACCTGCATGTTGGCGGGTTCGGTTGGCTTGACGGTTTCACCGAGCGAGGAATTGTCGACCGGCACATCGCGCCAGCCGAGCAGCTTCAATTGCTCGGCCTTGATCTGGTCGGTGATGATGCTCTGGATGACTTTGCGCCATGCCTTCTCTCGCGGCATGAACAGCGCGCCGACGGCATATTCGCCGGGCGGCGGCAGCGTGAAGCCGAGTTCCTTGGTCTTGCGCGCAAAGAAGGCGTGCGGAATCTGCACCAGGATGCCGGCGCCGTCGCCGGCGCGCGGGTCGGCGCCGACCGCGCCGCGGTGCTCGAGGTTGCATAGAATGCTGATCGCGTCGGACACGATCTGATGCGATTTCTTGCCCTTGATGTTGGCGATGAAGCCGACACCGCAGGAATCTTTTTCGAGGCTGGGATCGTAGAGACCTTCAGCGGGTGGGCGCCAAGTATGCTCGTGAGGATGTTCGCGCATGGGCTCAATGTCCGCCGGTTTGGAGGCCGGGGCCACCGACAGCGCATTTGCCACGATGTTGTCGCGCTCGAACTCCGACCCGCTCATCTCAGTCCTCTCAATAAGGCAAAGGGCCTCACCGTCATTGGCGCACCTTGGGCGTTTGCGGCACCCACCGGGCCACCGCTCGTCCTCCGCGAGCCGCAAATTTCCTAAATTCAGGCCCGGGCGTTCAGTGTCCCCCGAACGGCCGTGCCTTTAATCTTTTGGCGTCTGGACGCCAACTTTGCGTTGCAATCCCTGTGCCGGGTTTGCTGCCGCAATTGGGACAGTTCTACTGTCCTAACTACGACCATGCCAAATTTTTTTCTAGCACACAAGCGCGTGAAAGTCGCCGGTTGCCCTGCGTCAGGCGCCGATCTCCTCGCCCCGGATTTGAAGCAAACGCGCCGCGATCCGGCCCAAGGACCGCCGGATTTCGCAATGAAATTCCGGCCGGGACAAAAGGGCGGGAACGCTCTGGGCCGCGGGGCATGACAGGAGCGATGGGTAATGAAGCTGTTCACAGGATGGGTTGTGTCGGCCGGGTTGATTTTCACGGCCGCGACCGCGCATGCGCAAGGGGCGACGCTGCTTGAAATCGGCGCATTGCCATTGACGACCGCGAAAGCGTTATCCGATACGGCCGTTGCCGCCGTTACAACCGTATCCGACGTCGCCGGACCCTATGCGGCGATGCCGCCGGAAACGCCAGCACCAGGTTACGGCTATGGATACGGCCCGACCTTGCTGCCGCCGCAGGAGGTCTACACGGTGGTTCGCGAGAACGGGTTTTCACCGCTCGGCGCGCCGCGGCAGCGCGGCCTGTTTTACGTGATTTCGGTGGTCGACCGCGGCGGCGATGACGGCCGGCTGGTGATCGACGCCCGCAACGGACGGATCGTCCGCTTCGTGCCGGGGTACCGGACAGGCTACAATTCCAGTGGGGAGGTACCTGTCGTGTACGGAACAGGCGTGGCCGCGCTGCCGCCGATGAGCAATGCGAGGGGCGTGCCGCGGCCGCCGGCCTCGGTGCCGCAAGTGGCGAGCCGCACGACGCCGGTGCCGCTGCCGAAAGCGTCGCCGCTGGATGTGAAGCCGCTGGCGCCCAAGCTTTTCACCGACAAGCCCGCGACGGACAAGCCTGCTTCGGCCCCGGCGCAGCAATCGGCCGCGGTGCAGGCGAAGCCGGCGGATGCGCCGCCAGCGCCTCAAGCCGCTGCCCCCGCAGCCGTCGAGGCAAAGCCCGCCGCGCCGCAGATATTGCCGACACAGGAAATGCCGAAGGCGCAGGGGTTGGAATAAGACGCGGCCTCCTCAGGATGAGGTCACAAAAAAACGCCCCGGTTTCCCGGGACGTTTTCGTCAGCAAATATCTGCTGAGACCGACCTTCGTTTAAGCGGCGGCTTTCTCGGCCGAGCTGTCGATCACCTGCGGAGCAGATGTGGTCGAGGAAATCGGAATGTTGCGGGGCTTCTTGGCCTCGGGAATCTCGCGTACGAGATCGACGTGGAGCAGACCGTGCTCGAGCGAGGCGTTTTTCACCACCACGAAATCGGCAAGCTGGAAAGCTCGCTCGAAGGCGCGTGCCGCGATGCCGCGATAAAGCACCTCGGACTTGTCTTTGCCGTTCTCGTTAGCGGATTTCTCGCCCTTGATCGTCAAGGTGTTTTCTTTGGAGACGATCGAAAGCTCGGCCTGCGAAAAACCGGAGACCGCGACGCTGATGCGGTAATCGTTCTCGCCGGTACGCTCGATATTATAGGGGGGATAGCCGGGGCTGCCGTCCGCGGTGGCCTGGTCGAGCAGGGAAAAGAACCGGTCGAAGCCGACGGTGGAACGATAAAACGGGGTGAGGTCGTAAGTACGCATAGAATAGTCCTCCATTGAGCGACTGATTGAGTGAACCCGCCCGCCATCGGGCCGGGCTTTCGTCTGTGTACAGCCTTGAGCACTCCGGTTTCCCGAAACGCTGGTAGCGGCCTGCACCAAAGTGATATGGGAGGGGTCAAAGCGCGTTCAAGAGAGGGGAACGACGCCCTTTTTCGACGCCGTTACCCCTTGTCTGCCCTTGATTTTCAGCACCTTTCACCTACTCGGTTCCGCTCATGACGCTTGTGTCAATTCCCGCCAATCCGGTCCCGGAAAATGTCGTTTCCGGCATGATCAAAACGCCTGACGGCGCGGAATTGCGGTTTGCGCGCTGGGCGCCGCCGGCCGGCCGCAAGGGCACGGTCTGCGTCTTCACCGGCCGCAGCGAACAGATCGAAAAATACTTCGAGACGGTGCGCGATCTGCGCGATCGCGGTTTCGCGGTGGCGATGATCGACTGGCGCGGGCAGGGCCATTCGTCGCGGCGTCTGCGCGATCCGCGCAAGGGCTATGTGCGCGACTTCTCCGATTTCGAGATCGATGTCGAAACCTTCGTGCAGCAGGTGGTGCTGCCGGATTGCCCACCGCCCTATTTCGCGCTGGCGCATTCGATGGGCGGCACGGTGATGCTGAGGGTCGCTCATGCCGGCAAGCGCTGGTTCGACCGCATGGTGCTGTCGGCGCCGATGATCGATCTGCCCGGACGCGCCACGTCTCTGCCGGTGCGCGCGCTGCTGCGCGTGCTGCGGCTGGCCGGGCAGGGCGGCCGCTATGTGCCCGGCGGCAGTGACTCACTGACCGGCGCGGATTCCTTCGTCAACAATCCCTTGACCAGCGATCCCGTGCGCTATGCCCGCAACGCCGCGATCATCGAGGAAGACCCGACGCTCGGCCTTGCT
Organism: uncultured Alphaproteobacteria bacterium; assembly: GCA_963790595.1. Classification (GTDB taxonomy): domain Bacteria; phylum Pseudomonadota; class Alphaproteobacteria; order Rhizobiales; family Xanthobacteraceae; genus Bradyrhizobium. The sequence continues at coordinate 80,196 of CAWBPE010000031.1, forward strand.
TCGCCGACCATCGCCTGGGCCGATACCGCGTTCAGCGCGATGAACGGCTTTCGCGCCGCGAATTATCCGCTGGAAATCCGCCAGCCGATCCTGATGCTGGCCGCCAGCAACGACACCGTCGTCTCGACTGCAGCGATCGAGGAGTTCGCTTACCACCTTCGCGCCGGATCGCATCTGGTGATCGCCGGCTCGAAGCACGAAATCCTGCAGGAGCAGGACCGCTACCGCGCGCAATTCTGGGCCGCGTTCGACGCCTTTGTGCCGGGCACGCCGCTATTCAAGTGACGCGCAGGCGTCAGCCGCGTTCGATGTTGTAGATCGCGGTGCCGACCAGGTAGATGCCGAGAAAAATCATCGCGATCAGGAACCAGCGGCGGAACGTGCCCGGCTCCATTCGCGTGCGCACCGCCTGTCCGATAAACATGCCCACGAAGGACGCGACCAGTGCAATCAAGCCCGGCAGTGCGGTCGCGGCGCTGAGCAGGCCCGCCGCAGTGAGATTGAAGGCCAGCGCCAGCGTCGCGACGGTGAAATACACCCCCAGCGCCTGCACCAGTTCGTCCTTTTCCATGCCGATCGACTGCATGAACGGCATCGACGGGACCACCTGTACACCGGTGGCGGCGGAAATCACGCCGGTGATCACGCCCACGATGCCGCCGATCCACTTCTCATTCGACGGGGCGACACTGAAGGTGAACTTGCGAAGGCTGATCGTGGCATAGATCGCCAGCAAAATGCCGAGAATGACGGTGCCGTAACGTGCATAGGGGCCGGTCAGCATGTCGCCATTGAGCCAGATGCCAAACGCCGTACCGAGCATCAGCGGCCACAGCCGGATGATGATGTTGCGCAAATAGGAGCCGACGAAAGTCTGCCAGACATTGGTCACGATCGCGGGCGCGATGACGATCGCGAGCGCCTGCGAGGGCGGCATCGTAACTGCGAGCAGGCCCATCGACACCGTCGGCAGGCCCAGCCCGATCACGCCCTTGATGAAGCCCGCCAGCAGGAACGCCGCGGTGATGAAGATCAAAAGAGATTCGGCCATAAGGTCACATTGACCGATCGGCGAGATCGGCACAATCTGGAGGTTACAGACCCAGCCTTCGGCTATGACGAAGGCAAACCCTCATCCTGACGAGCGGCCACTTTGGCCGCGTCTCGAAGGATGGAACGCGCACTCATGGTTCGAGACGGCGCAAAGGCGCCTCCTCACCATGAGGACTATGGAAGCCCGCCATGCGTTTCGATCCGGTTGACCTTGCGCTGTTTATCGCGGTGGCGGACAGCGGCAGCATTACGCAAGGCGCGCTGCGCGCCAATCTCGCGCTGGCGTCCGCCAGCGCCCGGATCAAGGGTTTGGAAGACGCCCTTGGCATCCCGCTGCTCAAGCGCCGCCGCCGCGGTGTCGAGCTGACTGCGGCAGGGGAAAGCCTGCTTGGTCACGCCCGGATCATCATCCACAATATCGATGAGATGCGCGGCGATCTCGCGGCTTACGCCAGCGGCGCGAGGGCCAGCGTGCATCTGCTCGCCAATACGTCGGGTCTGTCGGAATATCTGCCAAAAGCGCTCGCGGCATTCCTGCGTGAACATCCCGATATCAATATCGATGTCGAAGAGCGCGAAAGTGCCGACATCGCGGCGGCGATTGCCAACGGCGCGGCCGATCTCGGCTTTGCCGCCGAGCATGCGCTGCCGGATCATTTCGAGCGGTTTTCGTTCGGCGAGGATCGTTTGGTGCTGGTGGTGCCGCGGCGCGGGGATTTTGCCGGCCGCCGCCAGATCGATTTCCTGGAGGTGACGGATCGTGACTTCGTCGGATTAACTACCGCGACCGCGCTCCAGGGCCATATCGCCAAACATGCCGCGCGACTCGGCGTGCGTTTACGCGTTCGGGCGCGCCTTCGGGATTTCGATGCGATCTGCCAGATGGTGGCGTCCGGCGTCGGCATTGCCGTGGTGCCGGAAGCCGCGGCGAAACGTTCCGCGCAATCGATGCCGATCTCGATCATCCGAATCCGGGACAGTTGGGCCAACCGGAAACTCGTGATCTGCGCGCGCAGCTTCAAGACGCTGCCGCGGCCGGCGAAGCAATTGGTGGAGCATCTGCGAAAGGTCGCGCAGTAGCGGTTACTTCTCCGTCGCGAGCCCGGCGTCCTTGATCACCTTTGCCCACCTGACGGTCTCGGTGCCGATGAAATCATGGAAATGCTCGGGGCTGTCGCCGATCAGCGTGGCGCCCTGGCTGGCGAGTTTTTCCTTCACCTGGGGATCGCGCATTGCATCGATTGCGGCCTTGTTCAGGATGGCGACGATAGCCGCAGGCGTGCCCGCGGGCGCCACCAGGCCGTACCAGTTCTCGATCTTGAGGTCGGGCATGCCGGCTTCGGCGGTGGTCGGCACGTCCTTGGCGGTTGGTGAACGCTCCGCAGAGCCGATCGCGATCGGCTTCAGTCTGCCGGATTCGACCTGCGGCAGGATGATCGGCAGGTCGAGAAACACCATCTGCACCTGTTCGCCCAGAAGATCGTTCACGGCTGGCGCAGCACCGCGATAGGGCACATGCACGATATCGATTTTTGCGGTCAGCTTGAGCAATTCGCCAGCCAGATGCGGCAGGCTGCCGGGGCCGGACGACGCGAAATTGAGTTTCCCGGGCTGCGCCTTGGCCAGCGCAACCAATTCGCTCATGTTCTTGGCGGGAACATTGCCGGCGACCACCAGCATCTCCGGAACCGATGCGACCATCGTGATGGCCTGCAGATCTTTCATTGAATCGTAGGCGACTTTTTCCATGCTCGGGCTGATCGCGAGTGCGCCCGCGCTTGAAAGCGCGATGGTGTAGCCGTCGGGTTTCGACTTTGCCAAAATGTCGGTCCCGAGCACGCCGCCTTGTCCGCCGCGGTTGTCGATCGTGATCGGCCGCTTGAGCAACTCCGCCATGCGCTGGGCGACCACGCGCGAGATAATGTCGCTGGGGCCGCCGGCCGGAAACGGCACGATCAGCCGGATCGGGTGATCGGGAAAGTTCTGGGCGAGTGCTGATGCCGGTAGCATCAGCAGCGACAACCCGGTTGCCAGTGCGCTCAGAATTTTCATGCGGAGCTCCTCACGCTGCCTCCCTCATGGTGAGGAGCGCGTCTTCGCGCGTCTCGAACCATGAGAGCCTCGGAATATACATCCTTCGAGACGCGGCCAAGAGGCCGCTCCTCAGGATGAGGACCAGAATTGATTTAGCCATTTAACAGCTTCATCGCTGCTTCGTGGACCCGCGGATCGCCCGCCGCGACGATGCGGCCGCCGCTTTGCGCGGGCTTGCCGTCCCAGGTGCTGACGACGCCGCCGGCGCCGGTGATGATCGGTATCAGCGCCGCGATATCGTAGGGTTTCAGTTCGGTCTCGATCACGAGATCGAGATGGCCGGCCGCGAGCATGCAGTAAGAATAGCAATCGCCGCCATAGCGCGTCAGCCGCACCGCCTGCTCGACCCGGCCGAAGGCGGCGCGGTCGTCATTGTTCATCAAAAGCGGACTGGTCGTGAACATCGTCGCATCCGCCAATGAGGCGCAGCGCCGCACCGCCAGTTTTCGCTCCCCGGTCGATCCCGAATAATGCGCCGAGCCGCTGTCGCCGGAAAAACGTTCGCCGATAAAAGGCTGGTGCATCATGCCGAAAACCGGCGTGCCCTTGTGCAGCAGCGCGATCAACGTGCCCCAGATCGGAAAGCCCGAGATAAAGGACTTGGTTCCGTCGATCGGGTCCAGCACCCAGACATATTCGGCGTCTTCGCGCTCGCTGCCGAATTCCTCGCCGACGATGCCGTGCTGGGGGAAATTGGCCTTGATCAGACGCCGCATCACCGCTTCCGCGGCGCGGTCGGCTTCCGTCACCGGATCGAAATCGTGGGCCGTGCTCTTGTTGTCGATGCTCAGCGAGGTCCGGAAGAACGGCAGGATGGTTTCCCCCGACGAAGTCGCGAGGCGGCCGATGAAGGCTGTAAAATCAATGACCGTCACGGCGATTCCTTGCAGGTGGAGCGAGGCGGAAAATGGCGAATGATGTGGCCCCTGCGTAGCGCAATCCCGTTAACTGCGCACGTCAACGCGTGCCGTTACCCAGTTTTATTCGACTTTCGAATCCCCTGCGCAGGGGTGAATTTCCCGATGAAACGGTCGATCACGAATTCGAGAGTATACTGTTAATGGTCCTGACGTGAAGGTGTATGCAGCCGAATTATGCACTCAACCGTTTGAAATTATGTGATAAATTTCAATAAATCATTTTTCGGGCCGGGGCCCGAAGCCTGTGAATTATGCAGCCGAAAGACTCAAAAACCCTTGCACTTTGTGCAGCGCGGTCGCATATTGTTGCGGTGCGGTAGCGCCTTGCGCTATCGCTGCCCTCCTTGGGCGTTTCCTCCCTAGACTTGGGCCGCTTGCCAACGCAAGCGGCCCTTTTTTCTTGATGGGTTGCTTGAAGCTGTTATTGGCACGCGCATTCTTGGAAATGTCATGCCGCGTTTTGCGCAGTTCTGCGCATTCGAGCCTTATCGGTTCTGATTATATCAGAACCGGGCTCTATTTTTTGTTTTGACGCGTTTTCTTCACGCGAACCGGTATCCACGGAGCCTGTCATCGGGCGCGCGTTCGCGCGACCCGTTGGCTCAAAACGCTTTCGATATGGCCGATTACTCCGCCGCCGCTTGAAACGGTCCGAGATCGTCGAGCGGGACGGCGGACAGGGCTTCGGCCAGCACGGCGAAATCGGTCGCCACCTGCGCGAAACGCGCGCTGCGTTCGCGCCGCCGCTCATCCATATAAATCGCCCGGTTGAGTTCAAGCTGGATCGTATGCAGCCCGGAGGCCGGATTGCCGTAGTGCTCGGTGATGAAACCGCCCGCATAGGGCTTGTTGCGTCCGACCGAGTAGCCGAGTCGGCTCATGGTCTCCTCGACCATGTCGGGGAGCAGGGCCGCGCAACTGGTGCCGTAGCGGTCGCCGATCACCACGTCCGGCCGCCGCGGTTCGTCGCGCGACACGCCGATCGAGGGCATCGAATGGCAATCCACCAGCACCACCGTGCCAAACGCCTGATGCGCCTTGTTGATCAGCCGCCGCAGCGCGCGGTGATAGGGCTTGTAGAGCGCTTCGATCCGCGCCAGCGCGTCATCGACGGAAAGCCGTTCGCGGTAGATCTCCTGGCCGTCACCGACCACGCGCGGGATGGTGCCGAGGCCGCCTGCCACCCGCATCGAGCGCGTATTGGCGAAGCTCGGCAATCGCCCTGAGAACATCCGCGGGTCAAGTTCGTAGGGCTCGCGGTTCACATCGACATAGGAGCGCGGGAAATTGACCCGGACCACCGGAAAGCCGCGCTCGCTCAGGCCGGCGATCAATTCGTCCATGAACGAATCCTCGGAGCGGCGCAGCGCGCCGAGATCGATCCGCGAGGCGTTGAGGAATTCGTCCGGATAGACCGAGCCGGAATGCGGTGAGTTGAAGATGATCGGCGCCCGCCACGCGGCCGGCTCTACGATCTCGAACGGGGGCGACAGTTCGCCACTAAACTGGGTCATCGTCGGGCGCCGTCCCTGGAATCCGCCATCCTGAACACGTCATTCCTGCCAGAAAAGCGGAGTTTTTATGCCCGCGCATTGTCGGTAATCGCAACCCTCCTGCCAAGTAAAAAAGATAATAATCGAGCTGGAACGTCACTTGCGAACGAAAAAGGCCTGTCTTCATTGATTCGGGGCGCGTTCCGGTACACAAATAGCCACGCGAAACGCCGGCTGCGCTGCGACCGCTTTCACCCGAAATTTACCCTCTGTCGGGCTTAGTGAGTGGATTGATCCTCCAATCAGGATTCGACGACCAACCGCCATGCATAAAATCCTCCTCGCCGAAGACGACAATGATATGCGCCGCTTCCTGGTCAAGGCGCTGGAAAACGCCGGTTTTCAGGTTTCCCCCCATGATAACGGCATGTCGGCCTATCAAAGGCTGCGCGAGGAGCCGTTTGAGATGCTGCTCACCGATATCGTGATGCCCGAGATGGACGGTATCGAGCTCGCGCGCCGCGCCTCGGAGCTCGATCCCGACATCAAGATCATGTTCATCACCGGCTTTGCCGCGGTCGCCCTCAATTCCGATTCCGAGGCGCCGAAGAATGCCAAGGTGCTGTCGAAGCCGGTCCATCTTCGCGAATTGGTCAGCGAAGTGAACAAGATGCTGGCCGCCTGACCGGCTTTCCGGCCGGCTTGCACCGGCTGGGCCGCTAATCGCTGTTTTGATACGTTTTCTGGTCCCCAAATCAGGGTCCAATTTGCCTGAAAACGCCGTTCGGCATCCTTGCCTGCCCGCAGAGGAGCCGATATAGGGACCCAACCCGTAAGTTCAGGTTTCAGGGCGCGTAGCTCAGCGGGAGAGCACCTCGTTGACATCGAGGGGGTCACAGGTTCGATCCCTGTCGCGCCCACCATCCGGTTCCAAATCATATCAAGCAGAGCCGCAGGGATAGCGCCGTTATCCCGTCAGGCCGATTTGCGCAGCGGCTTCTTCTTCTCGACCCGCAATTTGTTTTCCTGATGCAGCAGCAGGAATTGCCGTAACTGCACAGCGGTCTCGAGTGCGTGGTGCTCGACCAGCGCGGCAAGCGAAGCCGCGTTTCGAACCCGCGCGCTGGCGAGAATGGCGCGATGCTCGCGCTGCGCCTGCAGGCGATAATCCGATTGGCTGACCAAGAGGCGGATGTAGCGTTCGACGTTGGCGTTCAGGCCCGCGATCAGATTCAACAGCCGTGGTCGCGCGCAGGCCTGATACAGCCGCTCATGAAAGCTGCGATTGATATCGCTCCAGCGGTCGATCGATTGGCAGGCTTCGGCTTCCGCGAGCAGCGTTTCGAGTTCGTCGAGCATCGCGTCGGTCCAGTGCGGCATCGCCAGCGAGACCGCCTTGATTTCGAGCGTGAGACGGATTTCCAGAATTTCTTCCGCCTCGTCCGGCCGCAACGGCGCGACGGTCGCGCCACGCTTGCTGTGCAATTGAACCAGCCCTTCGGCGGTGAGCTGCCGAAGCGATTCCCGAACCGGGATGTGGCTGACACCGAACCATTTGGCGATCGTGTCCTGCCGCAGCGGTTCACCGTCATCGATGTGTCCGCGCAGGATCAGCGTCCGGATCACGTCGGCGATCACCTCGGGCGTCGAGGCCCGGGTGCCGCGCAGCGTGGTGGCAGTGGAAGCAAGGCTCATCAGACAATCATATATGATGTTGGTCGAAATGTCGCAGGCTCTGTCGGTCTAGCATAGTCTTCCAAGTCGGCTCGTAATTTCAATCAAGTCCTTCTCTTGGCGATAATACCCTATTTGCCTAATGTTTTTGCGTCGCCAGGCCAATCTTGCGGCGAGACGGGCAGAGTGGACGGGCGTTCGCAGGGAATACACATCATATATGATTTGGCACAGCGCTTGCCTTTCTAAGACGGCGACCGGTCAAATCAAACAGGAGCGCGTCATGGATCTTGGTAATGTGCGTCGCGGTGTTTTGGCTGCGCTGATGGTATCTGCGGTCCTCGCCGGCGCGTCCGCCGCCGAGCTTCCGATCCGGATCGGGGCACCTTTGCCGTTGACCGGTGCGTTGTCGCCGGAAGGCGTGAAGCTGCAGCAGGGTTATGAGCTCTGGAAGGACACCGTCAATGCCGCAGGCGGTATCGCAGTCGGCGCGATCAAGCGTCCGATCGAAATCGTCTATTACGACTACCAGTCGATGACGCCGAAAGCGGTTCAACTCGCCGAGAAGCTCGCGACCGACGATAAGGTCGACTTCATGTTCTCCCCGTTCGGTTCAGGCGCCTCCAAGGCCGCCAGCACGGTATCCGAACGCTACGGCATTCCAACGCTGGCGCCGACCGCGTCATCCGTCGAAGTCTACGACCAAGGCTACAAGAACCTGTTCGGTACTTTCACCGCCAACGACACGCTCAGCGAGCCGATGGCCGATATCATCAAGGCCAAGGCGCCGAACGTGAAGCGTGTCGCGATCTTGGCCCGCAACGATCTCTATCCGCTGGCGCTCGGGCAGGAGTTCGAAAAGTCATCGAAGAAGCGCGGCCTTGAAGTGGTTTATTTTGAAAAATACGCCATCAACACCCTCGACCATGCCTCGGCCCTGACGGAGATCAAGGCCGCAAAGCCGGACTGGATCATCGCGACCGGCTACATCAACGACATGATCCTGATCCGCAAGCAGATGGCCGATCTCGGCATCAAGGCGCAGGCCCTGACCATGATCAATGCTCCGGCCTATCAGGAATTCATCGACGCGACCGGGCCGCTGGCGGACAACGTCACCAGCGCGACATGGTGGCATCCGGCGGTGCGTTACGAGAGCAAGGACGTTTTCGGCAGTTCGGTCAAATACACCGAGATGTTCCAGAAGAAATTCAACGCGCTGCCGGATTTCACCAATGCGACCGGAAGTTCGGTCGGCGTGGTGCTGCAAATGGCGATCGAACGAGCCGGTTCCGTTGACCGCGACAAGGTTCGCGAAACCCTGGTCAAAGGCGGGTTCGACACGTTTTTCGGGCCGCTATCCTTCAATAGCGTAGGCCAGGCGATTTCCTACGTGCCGCCGGTGTTCCAGATCCAGAGCGGCAAAGCCGTCGTGATCTATCCGGATGTGATCAAGGGCGGCGATCTGCAACTCGGCGTTCGCTGAAGACAGGAGCGGAAACGGCCAGGTGCTGTACGTCCAGATCCTCATCAACGGCATTCTGCTCGGCGGCCTCTATGCCTGCATCGCCGTCGGGTTTTCGCTGGTATGGGGTGTGCTGAACGTCATCAATATCCTGCACGGATCCTTCATCGTGCTCGGCGCCTATCTCGCCTTTTTCGCCTACACCAAACTCGGCGTGCATCCTTATCTGTTTGCGCCGTTTGCCGCCCTGGTGCTGTTTATCCTCGGCTATGCAGTGCAACTGACCGTGATCAACCGCGTGATCGAAGCGCCGGTGCTGGTCACGCTGACCACCACGTTCGGTCTTGCGCTGTTGCTCGACAATCTGATGCTGGTGGCGTTCGCCGCGAATTTCCGCAAGGTCAGCCTGAAGCCGCCGCTTGGCATCATCGATCTGTCGGATACGTTTCCGTCGATCGATCTGATCGTGCCGGTCGATCGGCTGGCCAGCATGTTGTTTGCGCTCGTGTTTGTCGCGCTGCTCTATTGGCTGCTGCGGCACACCGTGGTGGGCCGCGCCATTGTCGCGGTCAGAATGGACCGCTACGCCGCGACCTTGATGGGCGTGGACACCACGAAAGTATTCGCGGTGACATTTGCACTCGGCGCGGCGCTCGCGGGAGCCGCCGGTGCGCTGCTTAGCCCGATCTTTCCGATCTCGCCGCTGGCCGGCACCACCTATCTCGGCAAGGCCTTTGTGATCTGCGTTCTCGGCGGTCTTGGCAGCGTCTCCGGCGCCCTGGTCGGAGGCCTCGCGCTCGGGGTGCTCGAAAGCTTTGGCGCGCTGTTCTTCGGTCCGGAACATTCGCTCACGCTGTCGTTCACCGTGCTGATCCTGCTGCTGATCTTTCGGCCCAACGGGATCATGGGCAAACGGGGGTTCGTATGAAGCGATCCCCCGTTGCGATCATCGGTCTCGGCGTGCTCGTGCTTGTTGTCATGATCCTGCCGTTTACGGCGACCAACTATCTGCTGCGCCTGACGACCATTGCCTTCATGTACATCGCGCTGGCGTCGTCCTGGAACATGGTCGGCGGTTTTATCGGCTATCCGTCGTTCGCCACCGCGGCCTTCTTCGGAATCGGCGCCTACGCGTCCGGCATCTTGCGCGGCGCGAGTTCGCTGCCGTTGCCGCTGACCTGGCTGTTCGGGGCAGTTGTCGCAACGCTGTTCTCACTGGTGGTCGGGCCGGCAATCCTGCGCTTGCGCGGCCATTATTTCGCGGTCGCAAGCCTGGTGCTGGCAGCGGTGCTGCGCGAAATCACCAATGCCGCCACGACGCTGACCGGGGGCGGCATGGGTCTCAATTTGCCGACGGCAGGCGCGGTCAATGTCGATGTTCAGACCCGCCTCTATTATGTCAGCATGCTGATCGCGGCGGTCCTGACGATTAGCCTTGCGGCGCTGATCTGGCGCAGCCGTCTCGGCTGGGCGATGCGCTGCATCGAGCAGAACGAGGACGCCGCCATCGTGCTCGGCGTCAACACGCTGGCGACCAAGATTTTGGGATTTGCGGCCTCTGCCGCGACCGCCGGTCTGGTCGGCGCGATTTACGCGACCTGGATCGGGTACATCGATCCCACTGATGCATTCGACGATCTCCTGTCCGTCAAGCCGATCATCATGGCTTTTATCGGCGGCGTCGGGACCATCCTCGGCCCCGTTGCCGGTGCAATCATCTTCCTCGTGCTGGAAGAATTCGTGTGGCGCAACGTGCTCAATTTTCATGCCGGCATTCTCGGCATCATCATCGTGGCGCTGCTGGTATTCATGCCGGGAGGTATCGGCAGCATCGGCCGTGGCATCGACAAGCTGTGGAACTATTGGCGCGCCGGCCGAACCGCCGATATCAGCGGCACAGCACCGCCCGCGGTGCCGTCATGAGCGCGTTGGTGCAACAGGCGATCGTATCGACGCCGCTGATGCAGATCTCCGGCGTGACCAAACGCTATGGCGGCCTTGTCGCGCTGAACAACGTCTCGCTTGAACTGACGCAGGGCGAGATCATCGGGCTGATCGGTCCCAACGGCGCTGGCAAGACGACGCTGGTCAATGTCATTACCGGTGTGCAGCAGTCCGACGAGGGGGAAATCCTGTTTGAAGGCAAGCGCATCGACCGGACGCCCGCCTATCAGATTGCGCGGCGCGGCATCGGACGCACGTTCCAGATCGTGCAGCCGTTTCCGCGCATGACCGTTCTCGAAAATGTCGCAGCGGGGGCGATGTTCGCCGGCAAGTCGGGAAGTGTCGCCGAGGCGATGGACCGCGCCGCGGAGTGTCTTGCTTTCGTCGGCCTCGCGGCCATGACCTCGATGCCGGCGTCGCAACTGACGCTGCCGGGACGCAAGCGGCTGGAATTGGCCAAGGGCCTCGCCACCAATCCGCGGCTGTTGTTGCTCGATGAAGTCAATGCCGGATTGAATGCCACCGAGATCGAGGGCGCGCTGGACCTGATCAAGGCGATTGCGGCGCGGGGCATCACCATTGTCCTGATCGAGCATTTGATGAAGGTGGTGATGCGGGCCTCGTCGCGCATTGTCGTGCTGCATCAGGGAGTTTTGATTGCGGACGGGCAGCCGGCCGACGTCATCAGGGATCCCCAGGTGGTCGACGCCTATCTGGGTGCGGACTATAGCAATGCGGAGGCAATCGGCTGATGGTCGATCTCCTCAAAGCATCCGGGCTTTGCGGCGGCTATGGCGACGTCCAGGTCTTGCACGACGTGGCGCTGACCGTGAAAGCCGGCGAGATTGTCTGCCTGATCGGCTCGAATGGCGCCGGCAAGACCACGCTGCTGCGCGTGCTGTCGGGCATGGCGAAGTCGACGGCGGGGGGTATTCTGTTCGCGGACCAGGATTTACGGGGGCTGCCGGCGCAAGAGATCGTCCGCCGCGGCATTGCGCATGTGCCGGAGGGCAGGCGGCTGTTCGCCGGTATGACGGTGCGCGAAAATCTGCTGATGGGAAGCTATCTGCGCGGCGATGGACGCGCGGTGATCAACAAAGATCTTGATTTCGTGCTGGCGACCTTCCCGAAACTGGCCGAGCGGCTGTATCAAGACGCCTCAACCCTGTCAGGGGGCGAGCAGCAGATGTGTGCGATCGGCCGCGGCCTGATGGCCAATCCGACCCTGCTGATGATCGACGAATTGTCGCTCGGCCTGTCGCCGAAGCTGGTCGGTGAATTGAGCAAGGCGCTAACCGCGATCAACCGCGCCGGCCAGTCGATCCTTCTGGTCGAGCAGGATGTCGCCACCGCGCTGCGGCTTGCCAGTACCGGCTTCGTCCTCGATACCGGCCGTATCGTGCTGTCAGGACCAACAACTGAACTCGCCGTCAACCCGAATGTGCGTGAAGCCTATCTCGGTGTCACGGCCGCCTGATTTTAACCAGAGACGAAAGGGAAAACGCCCATGATCACAGCTATTGTTCTCTATGATCTGCCGAAATCGATCGGGCTCGAGGAGTGCCGTCAGCATTTCACCAAAATCGCGCCCGATTTCCTCAAAGCCCCCGGTTTCGTCCGCAAGCAGTTCATCTGCCGCAAGGAAGGCGACGTCGCCGGCGGCGTCTATATGTGGGAAAGTCAGGCCGCGGCCGAGGCCTTCTATACCGGCCCCTGGTGCGACGGCATCCGCGCCCGCTACGGCAACGATCCCCGCATACAATATTTCGAGACGGTCGCACTCACCGACAAAGCAACCGGCAAGGCCGGGGCGATTTAGGTGTGATGCAGGCTCACTTCACCTCTCCCCAACCCTCCCCACAAGTGGGGAGGGATCTCACCTCCGTCGCGGTTGCAGATCGATCTCATCTCTTGATGCTCTAATCAAGGCGTTACATCCGCGCGCCGCACCGCCTGCGGCGCGGTGGCGTGCTTCCACGTCGAATTAGCGATGTGGACTGGCGAGAACGCCGGCCGCTCGACATACTTTCCGTCGCCCTTCTCGGCACGCAGGTCGCCTTTTGCGAAGGCGATCTTGCCGCGCGAAAGCGTGACGGCGGGCGCGCCGGTGCATGAAAAGCCTTCGAACACATTGTAGTCGATCCGGCTCAATTGATTCTTGACGGTGATGGTTTTGCCCGCTGAAGGATCCCACACCACGATATCGGCGTCGGAGCCGGCGGCGATCCGCCCCTTTCGCGGATAGATATTGAGAATGCGGGCGATATTGGCCGAGGTCACCGCGACGAATTCTTCCTTGGTCAGGCGGCCGGTATTGACGCCGGCGGTCCACAACACCGGCAGGCGGTCTTCGAGGCCGCCGGTGCCGTTGGGGATCTTGCGGAAATCCTCAAAACCAAGACGCTTTTGTTCGGTCGTGAACGCGCAGTGGTCGGTCGCTACCACCTGCAGCGAACCGGACTGGAGTCCGGCCCACAGGCTGGCCTGATGCGCCTTGTCGCGGAATGGCGGCGACATCACGCGCTGCGCGGCATGGTTCCAGCTCTTGTTGGCATATTCGCCCTCGTCGAGCAGCAGATGCTGGATCAATGGCTCGCCATAGACGCGCTTGCCGCTGGCGCGGGCGCGCGCGATCGCCTCATGCGCCTCGCGGCAACTGGTATGCACGATATAGATCGGCACGCCGGTCATGTCGGCGATCATGATGGCGCGGTTGGTTGCCTCGCCCTCGACTTCCGGCGGGCGCGAATACGCGTGGCCCTCGGGACCGGTGACGCCGCGCGCCAGCAACGCTTCCTGCATCAGGGCGACCACGTCGCCATTCTCGGCATGGACCAGCGGCATCGCGCCGAGATGGGCGCAGCGTGCGAACGAGTTATAAAGCTCGTCGTCATTCACCATCAACGCGCCTTTGTAAGCCATGAAATGCTTGAAGGTGTTGATCCCGTAGGTTTTGACCACGATCTCCATCTCGTCGAACACCTGCTTCGACCAGGAGGTCACGGCCATGTGGAAGCCGTAATCACTGGCGGCCTTTTCGGATTTGCGCCGCCAGTCCTGATATGCCGCGAGCATCGATTGCCCGGGATCGGGAACGCAAAAATCGACCACCATCGTGGTGCCGCCGGTCAGCGCCGCCTTGGTGCCCCATTCGAAATCGTCGGCGGACACGCTGCCCATGAAGCTGAATTCGAGATGGGTATGCGGATCGATGCCGCCCGGCATCACATAGCAACCGCCGGCATCGACGATGTCAGCGCCGATGGGAACTTCGAGGGATGAGCCGACCGCAACAATCGTATCGCCATCGATCAGGACATCCGCGCGCCGCGCGTGATCGTGATTGACGACGGTTCCACCGCGAACAACAAGGGTCATGACATCTCCGAACCGATAATTGCAAAAGCGTGTTGTTTGTCTACGATAGCCTAGCTCGCATTTCCCGCATCTGCAGCGGAAAAATCTTGCAACCTGTGGCGATTATTTCGTCAGCGCGACCGCGGTATCGTCCCAGTCTTCGCCGGCAGGCGCTTCCAATTGCCGTTTGCAGCGCTCGATCATGAGCGCAGACGCCTGATCCTGCGCGCGAAGGCCGATAACCTTCTCGAATTCCGCGATCGCGGCCGCGAAGTCGCGTGCACGGTAGGCCGCCAGGCCGGACTCGTAATGGGTCACCCAGCCCAACTCGTCGGTGAATTCCCCGGCCATGCCGAGCAGTTCGTAGATCTGCAATCCGCCGGCGCGGCCATAGACCGCGAGCCGGTCCAACTCGCGAACGAATATCTTTGCACCGGCCAGCCGGCGCGTCTCGGGGCCGATGATGATCTGCGAACCGTAGATCTTGTTGGTGCTCTCAAGCCGGCTTGCGATATTCACGGCGTCGCCGATGACCGTGTAATTCAGCCGCACTTCGGAGCCGATATTGCCGACCAGCATGTCACCGGAATTGATGCCGATCCGGATTTTCAGAGGACCCCCGGTATCGTCGACGAGGCCGAGTTCCCGGACCGCGCGCTGGGACGCTAGCGCGGCGCAGCAACAATCGACGGCATGATCGGGGTTCAGCGCGGGCGCGCCCCAGAACGCCATCACGGCATCGCCGATGAACTTGTCGATGGTGCCCTGATGGGTTTGTACCTGCATCGAGACGCAGTCGAAATAACGCGACAATAAGGGAATGATCCGGTCGCCCAATCGTTCCGACATGCCGGTGAAGCCGGCGAGGTCGACGAACATCACGCTCATCGGCCGCACCGCGCCGCCCAGCCGCGCGCCGGTGCCGCCGCTGATCAACCGCTTTACCAGATCGGCCGGAATGTATTTCCGAAACGCGGCGAGGCCGAGCGCCATATCCGCAATCGCGCCCGACAGGTTCTCGATCTCGGTCAATCTTGACGGATGCCGCTCGACCTTGTCGAGATCGAAGCGCTCGATATGCCTGACCTCGTTGACGACCTTGATCAGCGGCGCGGTGATCAGCCGCTGCGCCAGCCACGCCGAGAGCACGCCAGCAAAAACGATCAGGATCGCAATGCCGACCAGCAGTTGGCGGATCGTCTCTTCGACCGGTCCGAGAAATTCCGATTCGGGGACCACCGTCACCAGCGACCAGCCCGGAAATGAAATCGGCGTCAGCACCGCTTCATAGGCCTTGTTGTCCCGCGTCACCTGGGTATGAAACACTTGGCCTGTCGTGGTGTCGTAGCCGCTGCCGGCCTGCCGGATCGCATCGACCGCAACGGGAAACAGCGAATGGCTGGTTTTCAGCGGCGTCACTTCGTCGGCTTCCGCATCGGGTGACGCGATGGCGCCGCCGTCGCGGTCGAGAATGAAGGCGCCAGCCGATTTGCCGACGGTCAACTGCGACAGGAAATTCGAGACCCGCGTCAGCTCGATGATGATCGCCAGCACACCGGCGCGTTTGCCGTCGATATCGATCGGCGCGGCAAAAGCAGCTGACGGCCGTTCGCCGCCCGGATGGCTCGTGAACGTCGACCAGCGTTCGGCGTTGGATTTGTCGGCGCCGCTGTACCAGTCCTGATCGGTGACGGAATAGCGGGTATCTTCGGTGCGGCTGCTCTTGAGCTTGATATCGTTGCCTTCGAATTCATACCGGTCGATATGCAGCGTGGGTTCGCGTCCGCTGATCTCCAGCATTTCGATCGCGGTGTCACCGCGTTTTTGGCCGGCAAAGAACGATCCGTCCGGCCAGCCAAACGCGACCGCCGAAATGGTCGGCTGCGCCTGGAGTTGTGACAGGAATACGAATTCGCGTTTTTTGTCGCGAGGGTCCAGGACGTTTTCGGTGAACAGCGTGCGCACCGCGGTCATGGAGGACCGCGCTTCGGTGGTGATGGATTGCAGCTCGTCGCCGACCGCCGCGACGATCTGGTCGTTGATGGTGTCGGCGAGGGTCCGGCTGACCTGTTGTGCAGTGCGCCACCACAACAAATGGACGCAGAGCGCGCTGACGATGATCGACGCCAGCACAAGGCCTGATACGGCGGAGCGTATGCCGATACGCATGCGGGCGTGTCCTCGTCGTCGCCATTAATGGTCCGAGTTTATCGTCAGGCGCTGGTTAAAGATACTGGAGCCCGGCCACCGAATTTTCCGTGAAGACTAGGTGATCTGAAACTATCGGCCCATTTCGGTCGTATACTCCCCCGACAAGGACCGCTAATGGCTATGCCTGACTCAGACGATCACCGGATGATATCTCCCCATGCATGATGTTTCAATTCCCGCCGCACTGATTGCCGGTCTTGTCAGCTTCCTGTCGCCTTGCGTGCTGCCGCTGGTGCCGCCTTATCTGATCTATCTGACTGGCGCGACCATCGAGCGCGTTAATAATGACGAGACCGCCTCTTCCTCGCGGCGCGCGGTGATGATCTCGGCTGCGATGTTCGTGCTTGGTTTCTCCACGGTGTTCGTCGCACTTGGCGCCAGCGCGTCCTTTATCGGAAGCCTGATCCGCGCCTGGTCGGCCGAATTGTCGATCGTTGCCGGCATCGTCATCATTATCATGGGCCTGCATTTCCTCGGGCTGACCCGCATCGGATTGTTGATGCGCGAAGGCCGGCTGACGGCGCCGAAACCTGTGGGGTTGTGGGGCGCCTATGTGATGGGTCTCGCCTTTGCGTTCGGCTGGACGCCCTGCATCGGGCCGATTCTCGCCGCGATCCTGTCAGTGGCGGCGGCCGAGGCGACGGTCGCCAAGGGTGCGGGCTTGCTCGCAGTCTATTCGGCTGGGCTTGGGATTCCCTTCTTGATTGCGGCCTTCATGGTCGAACAGTTCTCGTCGCTATTCGCGCGGATGAAGCGTCATTTGGCCACCGTCGAGCGGGCGATGGGCGTGTTCATGGTGCTCACCGGCATCGCTTTCCTCACCGGCAGCGTCTCTGCCGTCAGCATCTGGCTGCTGGAGACGTTCCCGAGCCTGCAGAATTTCGGCTAAGCGCGCGTAACAAGGGGCCCGGTGGCAACGAAACTCTGGCACGAAGCGGGTTTCGGGCCATCGCCACGCGATGTCGAGCCAGAGTTAGTTAACGCGGGCGCCTCGATGCGATTGGCCCGCCATCGAGATGTTGCATAAGTCCAATCATTGGAGGGGTACCCGTGAATTTCATTATCAATCTTCTGATCCTGCTGCCGGCGCGCATTGCCTCGTATTTCCCCTGGGCCGGCCCGCTCCTGATGCGGCTCACGGTCGGTTACGTCTTCATGCTGACCGGGTGGGGCAAGCTCAATAATCTTCCGGCGATGATCCAGAATTTTACGGAGTGGGGTATCCCATTTCCCCGCATCCTGACGCCGTTCGTTTCCGGCGTGGAATGTTTTGGCGGCGTGATGCTGATGCTGGGCCTGTTCACCCGGATTCCGGCCGCGATGCTGGCTGTGGTGATGGTGGTCGCCGTCAAGTCGGCGAAATGGGGTGATGTCGATTCGCTGGAGACGCTGCTCGGTTTCGAGGAAGCGACTTATTTTGCCGCCTTCATGTGGCTCGCGATCGTCGGTCCCGGTGCCGCCTCGCTTGATCGGTTGATCCTCAATGCGACCGGTCATTCGCAGGAATCCACCTGACTTGAAGCGTCTCACATTCGCGTGACTTCACCGAAAGGCTGAGCCCGGATTTTTGCGGCTCCGTAGCTCAAGACAACTCGGCTTTGAGGAGACGTCATGAAGCTCGCCCGCATTCTTGCCTTCGCGTTCGCTGCTTTTGCTGCATCGCCCTCGCTGGCGGGAGAGCCGGTGAAATGGAGCGCGTGGGGCGACGATCTGTTTACCCGTGCGACCGCCGAGAAGCGCTTCGTGATCCTCGATCTCGAAGCGGTGTGGTGCCACTGGTGCCATGTGATGGAAAAGACCACCTACGCAGATCCTGAAGTCGGCGATCTCCTCGCCTCGAAATATCTGCCGGTGAGGGTCGATCAGGACGCCAATCCCGATTTGTCGAATCGCTATGGCGATTGGGGCTGGCCGGCGACCATCGTGTTCGCGCCTGACGGCACCGAGATCGCCAAGATCAGGGGCTACATCGAGCCCGAGCGGATGCAGGCCTTGCTCAAGGCCGTGATCGACGATCCATCGCCGGGGCCTTCGGTGGGCGAAGCGTTCGAAATCAAGCCCTCGGCGTCGGCTTTTCTGAACAAGGAACAGCGCGCCGCTTTGGTGAAGAATTACGACGAATCCTACGAGGAAAAACTTGGCGGCTGGGGCGACAGCCAGAAATACATCGATGCCGATAGCATGGATTACGCGATGTCGCGCGCCGAGACCGGCGACGCCACGGCGATCAAGCACGCCCGGCAGACCCTTGATGCGGCGCTGGCGCTGATCGATCCGGTGTGGGGCGGCGTGTTCCAGTATTCGGAAGCCGGAAGCTGGACCCATCCGCATTTCGAAAAGATCATCTCGTTCCAGGCGCAATATCTGCGGCAATACAGCCAGGCCTATGCGTTGTGGAAAGACCCGAAATATCTCGCCGCGGCGCGCGATATCGAGCGCTTCCTTACAAGCTTCATGCAGAGCCCCGACGGCGCCTTCTATGTCAGTCAGGATGCCGATCTCGATCACGACACCGATGGCAATACATATTATGCGCTAGGTGACACCGAGCGCCGCAAACTCGGCATGCCCCGGATCGACAAGAACATCTATGCGCGTGAGAACGGCTGGGTCATCAGCGGTCTGGTTGCGTTCTATGATGTGACCAACGATCCCAAAGTGCTTGCGGCTGCGCAGCGCGCCGCCAAATGGGTGAACGATAATCGCGCGTTGCCGCAAGGTGGATTCCGTCATGGCGACAAGGATCGCGGCGGGCCGTTTCTCGGCGACACGCTGTCGATGGGGCAGGCCTCGCTCGATCTCTATGCCGCAACCGGCAACCGGGATTGGCTGACCGCGGCCGCCAAGGCCGGCGACTTCGTCGCCGCGACTTTCAAGGACGACGCCGGCGGCTTTCTGACTTCGAAAACCTCAGAAGCGAAAACCGGCGTGTTCGCCAAGCCGGCGCGGCTGGTCGATGACCAGATTCAGGTCGCCCGCTTCATGAACCTGCTCGATCGCTATTTCGGCAACGGCCTCTATCGCGAGCAGGCCTGGCACGCGATGCGCTATCTCACCGGTGCCTCGGCTGACATGCTGCGTCCGCTGCCCGGCGTGCTGCTCGCCGACGAAGAACTCGCGATCGAGCCGACCCACATGACCATTGTGGGTCACAAGGACGATCCCCGCGCCCAGGCCTTGCATGCCTCGGCGCGTGCGCTGCCGGCGCGCTACAAGCGGCTGGAATGGCTTGATTTGCGCGAAGGCAGTTTGCCCAGTGCCGATGTCGAATATCCTGACCTCGGCGAGCCCGCGGCATTCGCCTGCAGCAATCGTATTTGCTCGTTCCCGTCCTTTAACGCGGACGAACTTCAGGCCAACGTCAAACAGATGGCGAAGCTGAAGCCGTCACGCGCGGCGCTGAACTAAGAAATGGCAAACATTGTTGTGCGTCGCGCAGGAATTGCCTGACCGCGCACGGAATGCCTATTCGGTCGGCATAAAAGCGCGCGGCGTGCAAAATTACCTGGGTATTTTAGTGCAGCAATACTGACTAAAAACGTCAGCGATATTTCGCAGAGCGATATCTTCCATGGCACCATGAAAATTTAGTCATTTTATTTGGCCCGCAGTGTAACCAAAGCCGATTCGTTGCGTAGCTAGTCGGTGATACAGGTCTTGCAGCCGCTAATGGGGCGACTGGTGGCCGATGTGTCTCGTGTCAAACCCTGTTTGGAGGATTATCCATGAAGGTTACTTCGAAGTCTGGTGCCGCTATCGCCGCCGCTGCCGCCACGCTTTTCCTGGCTGGTGCGACCATGTCGACTGTTACCTACGCGGCTGACGAAGGTCATTGCGTCGGCGCCAATGCCTGCAAGGGCCAGAGCGCCTGCAAGGGCGGCAACCACTCCTGCAAGGGCTTGAATGCCTGCAAGGGTCAGGGCTTCGCTGCGATGACCAAGGACAAGTGCGCCGCCGCCAAGGGCAAGTTTGATCCGGCGTAAGCTGATCACCTCGAAGTCAGGGCCCGGCCATGCGCCGGGCTCTGTTTCCGTGGTAGCATAAGTATTGAGGGCGGCATCCATTGCCGCCCGGCCACGCGTGGAGGCCAAATGAACGTTGCAAGTAAAGTGCCGCAGTCGTCTCCGCTCGCGAAGCAGCAGCTGGATTCGGCCAAGCCGCCTTATCTTGGATTTGGTCTGGGCTTGCGGGCGCAGCACTACGACGAAATTTTAAACGGCAATCCGCCGATCGACTGGTTCGAGGTCATCAGCGAAAACTACATGCTTCCGGGCGGCCAGCCGCTGCGCGTCCTCGATCGCATTCGCGAGCGCTACCCCGTGGTGATGCACGGCGTTTCGCTGTCGATCGCCTCGACCGCGCCGCCCAATTTCGAATATCTCGGCGAATTGCGCGATCTTGCCAAACGCGTCGAGCCGAAATGGATCTCGGACCATCTGTGCTGGACCGGCGTGCACGGCAAGAACCTGCACGATCTCCTGCCGATCCCCTACACTAACGAAGCGCTCGACCATGTGATCAGCCGGGTGCAACTGGTGCAGGATTATCTCGGCCGCGCGATCGTGCTTGAAAATGTCTCGACCTATGTGCAGTTCAACAATTCCGAGATGACCGAGTGGGAATTCCTCAGCGAGCTGTCGCGCCGTTCCGGCTGCTGGCTCTTGTTCGACGTCAACAACGTCTATGTCAGCGCCTTCAACCATGGTTACGATCCGCGCACGTTTCTCAACGGCATTCCGGCGGACCGGGTGGTGCAGTTTCATATGGCGGGCCACAGCCATATGGATACGCATATTATCGACACCCACGACCAGCCGGTGTGCGAGGAAGTGTGGGATCTCTACGCGGATGCCTTGAAACGCTTCGGTCACGTCTCGACCATTATCGAGCGCGACGACAATATTCCCCCGCTGAAAGAGTTGATCGTCGAGGTCAACCGGACCCGGGAGATTGCGGCGAAGATATTGCCGCCGCTCGAACGGCAGACCGGATGAGCGATTTCGCGCGACAACAAAGCGCGTTTCAGCAGGGTATCCTGTCCGGCGACGCGTCGGTGCTGGCAGAAATTCTCGACAGTCCGCAGGAAAAACGCGAGGTGCTGTTCGGCGTCTACCAGCACGCCTATGGTTCGCGGCTGGTCGAGGCGATGCGCAACGACCACAAGCTGCTGCATAGTTATCTCGGCGACGAAATGTTCGACGAGATGGGCGCGGCCTATGTCGCGGCCCATCCGTCGCAACATGCCAACCTGCGCTGGTTTTCGGGAGGCGTGCCGGAATTCCTGAAGGTAAACGAGCCTTACGGCAAATATCCCGTGCTTTCCGATTTGGCCGCGCTGGAGAAGGCGCTTAACGATGCGTTCGACGCGCCGGACGCGCCGGTGGTTGGCCTCGCCGACCTTGCAGGCTTCGCGCCCGAGGTCTGGAACGATCTGACTTTCGAGCCGCATCCGAGTGCGATCCGGCTCGATTGCGCGACCAATGCGTCCGACATCTGGCGCGCGCTCAAGGCCGACGAGATGCCGCCGGATGCGGTCGCGCTGGAGGAGCCTTGTCGGCTCCAGATCTGGCGTCAGGATGTGGTACCGAAATTTCGCGAATTGGGCAGCGAAGAAGCGATGATGTGGGCGGAAGCCGCGAGCGGGATTCCGTTCGGGGTGCTCTGCTCGATGCTGGCGACCTACGACGATCCCGACAGTGCCGCGGCGCGCGGCGCCGGTTATCTGCACGGCTGGGTCACGGCGGGACTTCTGACGGGCGTTTCCGGCGACAGATAAGGGCCGGCCATATGGGCGCGGACGAACAAGCTTTTGCCGAACGTTCGCACTCCGTTGAGCGCGTGAACTTCATTGAAAATTTGACATGGGACGAGGTCGCCCGGCGCATCGCTGACGGCGCGGCGGCTATTCTACCCGTTGGTGCCGCCGCCAAGGAACACGGGTTTCACCTGCCGATGAACACCGACCGGATTCAGGCCGAATGGCTCGCGGCCAAAATGGCCGATCGCTTCGATGCGCTGATTTGGCCCACCGTGAGCTACGGATACTATCCGGCGTTCACCGAATATGCCGGGAGTACAGGTCTGTCGGCGTCATTGTTCGAAAACCTGATCGAAGAGATCGCGACTGTCATCGTCGGATTCGGTTGCCGCGCTCTGTTCGTGCTCGATACCGGTGTCAGCACACAAATTCCGATCGATCGCGCATTGGTGCGCCTCGGCGTCAACCACGCCAAGCATTTGCGGATTTATGACGGAGCGCATTATCGCCGCGCCGCCGCAGAAGTAACCGAGCAAAGCCATGGCAGCCACGCCGACGAACTCGAGACGTCGGTGATGCTCGCGCTCGCGCCTGATCTGGTAAAAATGTCGCGCGCCGAGGCGAGCCCGAAGGTGACACACGAGACGCCGGGGCGCCTGACGCCAACGAACACGGGTTCACCCAATTACAGCCGCTCCGGCAGTTATGGAGATCCTACGTTGGCGACCCGCGCCAAGGGTGAAATCCTGCTCGCAGCAATTGTCGATGATCTCGCCGAACAAATGACGGCTTTCCCGGCCGGGCTACCCGCCTCATCCGAACTCAAGCATCAGGGCGCTTCCAGATGAGAACCATCGAAGGATACCGCTGGATCGCCTCGGTCGCCGTTGCGGCGCTAGTGTTGCTGGGCGGGTTGCCGTCGCGCGCCAACGCGCAATCGGAATTCATGCGCGGCGACCGCATGCCCTATGACGCCTTCGACAAGCTCGCCAAGACAGACCTCGATGTTCCCGGCGGCGTGATTCATGTCGGCTTCGCGCCCGGCACTATCGCTTTGCCGAAGGAGAAGATTCTGGATTGGGTCAAGATGTCGGCCAAGGCGGTCGCGACCTATTACGGCCGGTTTCCGGTTAGCGCCCTAAAACTGCTGATCGTGCCGGTCGATGGTCCGCGCGTGCGCGGCGGGACCACCTGGGGGTATCGCGGTGCGGCGATCCGCGTGATGTTCGGCCGCGAGTCCAGCGAAGACGATCTGCGGCGCGACTGGATCATGGTGCACGAGATGGTGCACACCGCGCTGCCCGATATGCCCGAGCGCTACAACTGGCTCTCCGAGGGGTTGGCGGTTTATGTCGAGCCGATCGCGCGGGTGCAGGCTGGCGATATGAGCGCCAAGGATGTCTGGCAGGCGATGATGCACGATATGCCGAAGGGCCTGCCGCAGGCCGGCGATCAAGGCCTCGACAATACCGACACCTGGGGTCGCAAATACTGGGGCGGCGCGATGTTTTGCCTGTTGGCCGATATCGAAATCCGCAAGCAGACCTCCAACAAGTTCGGCCTGCAGGATGCGATGCGCGGCGTGATCGCGGCCGGCGGTAATCACGAGGTCGACTGGTCGATCGATCGCATTCTGGCCACCGCCGACAAGGCGGTCGGCGTCAATGTGATGACGCGGTTGCACGACCAGATGGGAACAAAGCCGGTGTCGCCCGATCTCGACAGCCTGTGGCGCGATCTGGGACTAAGGATGCAGGGCGAAAGCGTTGTCTTTGACGACACCGCGCCGCTGGCCGCGATCCGCAAGGCGATCACGGCGGCGCATTCTTAAGGGAGAGGGCCGGACCG
The DNA here is from genome assembly GCA_963790595.1 of uncultured Alphaproteobacteria bacterium. GTDB lineage: Bacteria > Pseudomonadota > Alphaproteobacteria > Rhizobiales > Xanthobacteraceae > Bradyrhizobium. The sequence continues at coordinate 104,013 of CAWBPE010000031.1, forward strand.
ACCGCCCGCCACCCTCTGCCAGTCTATTCTGCAGGCCTCATTGCCAAGCTTGCCCTTGCGCTCACGGCCCGTCGGCGGCACATTTGACCCGCGGCGCACATAAGCCGCCAAGAATGATGCTCGGGAAACGATCCAGGGAACGCCATGGCCGCCACGCGGATCGACTGCGATATCCATCCCGCCGTAGGTGGAACGCGCACCACGCTGTTGCCCTATCTCGACGACCACTGGAAAGAGCAGGTGGTGAGCCGTGCGATCGATGGTCTCGATCTCACGAGCTATCCGCCCAACATGCCGCTGTCCGGCCGCGCCGACTGGCGGCCCGGTAAAGGCAAGCCCGGCAGCGATCTGGCAATGCTCCAGCGTGGCGCGTTCGATCAACTCGGCGCCAGCCACGCGATCTGTAACGTGCTCTATGGCGCGCAGGCAGTGTACGATCCCTATATGGCCGCGGCGTTCTGCAAGGCGATCAACGACTGGATCGCGGCCGAATGGCTCGCAAACGACAAGCGGTTGCGCGCCTCGATCGTGGTGCCGATGCAGGCGCCGGATCTCGCGATTGAAGAGATCGAACGCCGCGCCGGCGATCACCGGTTCGTATCGGTGCTGGTGCTGGCGCAAGGCGAAGCACTGCTCGGACGGCGGCATTTCTGGCCGGTCTATCAGGTCGCCGAAAAATATAATCTGCCGATCGCGATCCATGCCGGCAGCCAGTATCGTGGCGCGCCGAGTTCGATCGGCTGGCCTTCCTACCGCTATGAATATTATCTCGCCGAGTCGCAGGTGTTTCAGGCCCAGGTGCTCAGCCTGATTTACGAGGGCGTATTCGGAAAATTCCCCGGCCTCAAGGTAGTGCTGATGGAGTCCGGCGTGAGCTGGCTGCCGGCCTTCATGTGGCGCGCCAACAAGACCTGGCGCGGTGTGCGCGTCGAAGTTCCCTGGGTCGACCGCGAGCCGGCCACGATCATGCGCGACCATATTCGCCTGACCGCGCAACCATTCGACAGCCCGCCCGATGCGGCGGGGGTTGCCGATATCATCGAGCAGATCGAATCCGACAAGATGTTGCTGTTCGCGTCAGATTATCCACACTGGCAATTCGATGGCGATGACGCGATACCGCCGCATCTGCCCGCCAGTCTCGTTGCGCGCATGTGTGTCGATAATCCGCTTGAAACCTTTCCGCGGCTGAAGCTGGCCGCATGAACACGATACTTCGAAGGAGGATCGCATGAGCGACGTCATCGACCGCCCGATGCTTGAACAGGAAGCGACCGCGAAGAGCCGGCTTCGGATCATCGATTGCGATATCCATCCGAGCCTGCATGCGCGCTCCGACCTCAATCCGTTTCTTTCAAAGCGCTGGCAAGAACATCTTGCGACCTACGGCGATCACCTGCGGACGCCCTACATCGGCACTACGCCCTATCCGCGGTCCGCGCCGCTGCTCTCGCGCCGCGATGCATGGCCGCCGAACGGCGGTCCGCCCGGCTCCGATCTTGCCTTCATGCAGAAGCAGCACCTTGATCCGCTCGACGTTGAGTTCGGCATCCTGCAGGTGCTCGATCTCTTTATCTTTTCGCAGCAGAATCTCGAGCTTGGTGCCGCGATCCAGCGCGCGGTCAATGAGTGGCAGGTCGCGTGCTGGAGCAGCCGCGATCCGCGGCTGAAGCCTTCCATTCTGGTCGGACAGGACGGCATTGAGACGGCGTTGGCCGAGATCAGGCGCTGTGCCAAAATCGGGCAATATGTGCAGATCAACGTTGGCCCGCGCGCCAACGAGCCGCTCGGCCGCAGCCGCTACTGGCCGATTTATGAGCTGGCGCAGGAACTGGATTTGCCGCTCGGCATCCATACCGGCGGTTATGGTGGTCACGCGCCGACCGGCAGCGGTTGGCCGTCCTATTACACCGAAGAGCATCAATCGAACGCGCATTCGATGGCGGCGCAATTGACCAGCCTGGTCCTCGAAGGCGTGCTCGAGCGTTTCCCGAGGCTCAAGATCGTGTTCATCGAAGGCGGGTTCGGCTATATCCCGGCGACGATGTGGCGAATGGATCAGCATTTCGAACGCTTCCGCGACGAGGTCCCGCACCTCAAGCGGCGTCCTTCCGAATATGTGCGCGAGCATTTCTGGTTCACGACGCAACCGGTCGAGGAACCCGATAACGCCAGGCATCTGCGAACCCTGATCGACTGGATCGGCGTCGATCGGCTGCTGTTCTCGTCAGATTATCCGCACTGGGATTTCGACGATCCACGGTTCGCCATCAAGACGCCGCTGACGGAAGCCGAACGTACCAGGATATTCAGCAGCAACGCCCGCGCTGTTTACAAGCTCTGATTTTCGATGGCCCGTCATATCGTCGCCCGAACCGCAGACATCCCGCCCGGCGGCAACAAGGTGGTCGGCGTGGACGGCCGCGACATTGTCGTGTTCCATCATGCCAATGGCGAATTCTTTGCGCTGCTTAATCGTTGTCCGCACGAAGGCGCCCCGCTCGACAAGGCGGTGTGCATCGCGCGGCTGACGTCGGATGAGCCGGGCGTCTATCAGCGTTCGCGGATCGGCGAAATGTTGCGCTGTCCGTGGCACGGCTGGGAATTCGACATGCGCAACGGGCAGTCCTGGTTCGATCCCAAGCGCGTCAAGGTGCGGACTTATCCTGTCGTCATTGAAGATGGCGAGATGCTGGCCAAGGGCCCCTACGTGGCCGAAACCTTCCCGGTGCATGTCGAGGACAGCTACGTCATCATCGAGACCTGAGCGCGGGAGCGAAAAGATCGATAGGACCGTATGGGAGTTCACCGGGCTTCCAGCGCGAGCCCGTTGACGATTGCTCTCACAATGATCGAAATCTCGGTTCGCAATGCATCGAGCGGCACTGCGATCAGTTTTTGTTCGAGGCCCAGTGCCACCATGCCGTGAACCGCCGAAAACAGGCTTCGCGCCGTTACGCCTATTTCCTGCGCCGATTTCTTTGGGAAAAGCGTCGCGAGCGGCCGGTAGATGTGACGGAAAAGCTCCATCTGTTCGCTGATGGCCCAATCCGGCGTAGGCTTGCCACGCTGCATCCGATGTTCGAACAGCGCGCGCCAGAGTTCGAAGTTCTGCGCGGCGAAATCACAATAGGCGATGGCGATGCGAACGAGCCTTTCGCCTGACGATGTGGCGCTTTCGCTTTCAGCTTCCGTCAGAAATGCGTCCAGTCTGCCAAGGGTCCGTGAGCCCACGCGCAGAATCAATTCGTCCATATCTTCTACGAGATTGTAGACCGCGCCGTTGGCGCAGCCGATTTCCCGCGCCAATTCCCGTGTTTTCAGGGCGCTTAATCCCCCCGCGGCGATGCTGTGTTCCGCCGCCAGGATTAGCGCATCTCGAAGTTTTGCATGTCTTTCCAATGTTTTAGACATCGTTCACCAAATTTTTGAGCATTGTTCAAATAATCCTTGAGCAACGCTCACAGGGCTGCTATATGCAATTCATGAGCAATGCTCATAACAGGGAGTAGCCAATGTTCAAAACGGTTTTAACGCTCTTCCGGGGCAGCGTGGCTGCCGCGGAAGAAGAACTGGAGGGCCGCAATGCGCTCCTCATCCTCGACCAGCAAATGCGCGATGCGGCAACGGCGGTCGAACGGGCCAAGCGAACGCTGGCGCTGGCCATCGCGCAGGATCAGCAGGAGGGCCGTCGTCTCGACGCCACCATCGCCCGCATCGCCGATCTCGAAATCCGCGCCACCGCCGCCCTCGATGGCGGCCGGGAAGATCTGGCGAGGGAAGCCGCCGAGTCCATCGCCTCGCTGGAAGCGGATCGGGACGCCGCGATGACCGCACGGACTTTGTTCGCCGCCGAGATATCGCGTCTCAAGCGTCAGGTGGCCAACGCCGAGGCGCGGATCACCGACCTCGATCGCGGCCGCCGTCTTGCCCGCGCATCGGAAGCGGTCCGCGCCTTGCGCCGAGGCGGCGTCGAAGCCGCGCGTCCATACGAATCGACGCTGCCCGAAGCGGAGAACACGCTGAAACGCCTTCGCGAACGGCAGCAGGAAGCCCAGGCCGCCGACCAGGCCTTGACGGAAATCGACGCTGCCAGCGGGCCGCTCGCGACCGCCGAGAAGCTTGCGGAACAGGGCTTTGGACCCCGGATGAAATCCACCGCGGATGACGTGCTCGCGCGGCTCAATGCAAAACGCACGCAACCTGCCTGAACCACTGACAACCCCAAACCACCATCACACCAAATCATCATCGCAAAGGAGAGATTATCATGAACCAGAATGTCCAAGCTCACAGCGCCGCATGGGTTACCTTCACCTATATCTCGTTCGGCGTATCCGTTCTCATGGTCGCCATTGGCATCTTTTTCCTGCCGCTGGACGCGTGGGTGAAGGGATATCTCGCGATGGGCGCCGTGCTGCTCATTCAATCCTGCATCACCATGACCAAGACGATGCGTGACGTGCAAGAGAGCGACAAACTGGTGAATCGCCTTGAGGATGCCAAGGCCGAGCGCATCCTGATGGATTTCTCCAAGGCGGCGTAACAAGGCGGCGTAATAAGGCGCCATAACGAGGCGGCATAACGCCGTTTCAACCGAACCAACCGCCGGCGGGTGACCGATCACCCGCCGGCGTTGCAATATGCGATATCGCCGTTCAAACATCATTTACCTTGCAACCGTCGCAATCTCCGGTGCTCATGCCTCCTTAATACGCTCCCCGCACAACTCGTTTCCTAAAACGGGCAAGCAGCATGGCGTCTTTCTGGAATGGCATTTCGGCCTGGCGTCGCCGCGTGCAAATTCGGCCGGTGATGAGGAAGCTGTATGGCTATGCCAGCTTCTGGCTGAAGGCGTTGACGCAGCCGTCCATCGATTTGACATTGCCAACCCATGCCGGGTTGCGGACGCGGATTGTCGAGCGTCCGGGACTTTCACTCTCTCAGGCCGACCTCGAAACGTTGACGGCGCAGCTGCGCGTGGTGGCCGGCAAGACGTTACCAACGCAGAGCCTCAGCTACGGCGTGTTTTCCGGTGAACGAGAACCGATGTCACGCGCCGTCGTTACGCTGATCTGCGAGGAATCAACCGGACGTCCGATCGCGTTCAATGCCTTGTCGGTTCTGGAGGCCGAACTCGACGGCGCGCCGGCGGAGGTCACCCATCTTGGTCTCGTGATGGTTGATCCCGAGGTTCGCGGCCAGGGATTATCCTGGGTTCTCTATGGCTTGACGGCGCTGGTTTTGTTCGCGCGTGGCGGGTTGCGTTCGAAATGGATTTCGAATGTCACCCAGGTGCCGGCGGTCGCCGGTATGGTCGGCGAGACCTTCTCCGATGTCTTTCCGTCACCGCGTGCCGGCGCGCGCCAGAGCTTCGCGCATTTGCAGTTGGCGCGCCAGATTATGCGCCGTCACCGGGCCGTATTCGGTGTCGGGCCGGAAGCCGGATTCGACGAAGCCCGCTTTGTCATCACCGACGCTTATACCGGCGGATCGGACGCCCTCAAAAAGTCCTTTGAAACCGCACCAAGGCACCGGGACGAGCAATACAACGCGTTCTGCGCGCGCGAACTTGACTATCTCAGGGGCGATGATGTGCTGCAGATCGGCCGTATCGATCTCGCCGGTGCGCGTCGCTATTTGTTCAGCGAGGTGCCGCATGGCTCGCTGCCGGCCCTGCTCGGCGCGATTGTCATGCTCGCATTGCAACGGCTCGTGCTCCCCGTGGTTCACTGGATGGATGACACGCGGACATTCGGCACATTACGGCCGTGGATTCGGGAATCGGACGGGCGCTCATGACGCCAACCATTGTCGCCAACTCCATCATCAATCTGTGCGGTGCCATCGGTCTCGGCATCGCGATGATGATGTTCTATCGGCGCGATCCCCGCAATCCGCTCACCACGCGCCTGCTGCTGGCGCTCGGCGTGATCGCTTCCCTGTTTCTGGTGCGCGGCGTGGCGTGGTGGACTGGCGATGTCTGGCTTGACCGCCTTTCATTGATTCCGGCGGCGCTGATCCCGCTTGGCGCTTTGATCGTCACCGAAGGTATCCTGCGGCGCCACGCGCCCCGGGCCATGAAGGCCGTGGCCATCGTCGGCGGGGTCGGGCTCGGTCTCGGTGGCGCCCTTGGACCGGAGCATTTCGCGACACTCCATTCACTCCTGCTTTCCCTGTTCCAACTGGCTTGCTTCGCCAGTTGCGGACTACTTTTGGCGACCAGGGACCGCTCGGAGCTGATGGCGTCCGAGAACCGCAGCATCGATCGGCTGGCCATCGGAACTATCTTTGTCATCCCTTTCATCGTGACCGATTTCCAGGTGCTGACCCCAGATATTCCGGTCCGGCTCGGCGCATTGGGGGCACTGCTCGTTGTCACGGCGGTTCTGATCGCGGGGGATGGTGCTGAAACACGGCGGCGAGGTCTGCTGTTGACGGTATTGAGAGTTGTCGGCGCAGCGGTCCTGGGCGCGGCCACCGCCTTTGTCGTACCCGATGTCGATTCCGCCCAAATCATAAGATTTTCCGCCATCGCAATATCAGGTGTTCTCACGATTGCGCTGATGGTGGATGCACTTCGCTCATTCTTTGAGTCGCAGGTTCCCGGAGTTCTGAATTCGATAGCCGTATCGCCCTGTCGAACGCGCGACCCACTGATCGCCGAATTGGCGCGCCATCCGATATTCGAAAGTGCACGACGTTATCGCGAGGGCGAACTCGTGGCGTACGATCCGGTCCTGTTGCGGGATTTCCTGTCAACGCGGCAGGTTTTGCGACGCACCGAAGCGCCATGGGGCCTCACAATGTCCGATCCGGCTGTGGAGCGCGTGCTGTCGCTGTTGGCGGCCAACAGCGCGACGCATCTAATTATTCTGGCCCACGATCCCGTCGATGTTCTTGTGCTGGCCGTACCCGTGATCTCTGCCGATCCCGCCACGGAGACCGCTCTGGCGCTGGTTCGGCGCTTGTTGGCGTTGATGCCGGAAGCGGCATGACTGTCTCAATTCAGATCGACGGATTTTTTGCGTTGGGTATCCAAAAGACGCAATGCGCATGGTATAACGCCGCCTCATTGGTGTTCTTGAGGGCAGGGTTGAGCGGATGTCGAAGCAGGAAATGCGGGAAGAGGCCGAGCGGCTGATCCGCGAAACCATGGAACGTAAAAACCTTGTCGTGAAGCAGGGCAATACCCGCATCGAAGCGGTGTGCGGCAAATGCGGCGCGCCGAACCGGGTCTCGGCCGAAAAAGGCGCGACGCGGGTAAAATTCGCCTGCAAGCAATGCGGACACAAGCAGGAGACGCTTTAGTCCATCATGCTCAAGCTGATCAGCGCGACGCACAGTCCCTATGCGCGGAAGGTGCGGATCGCCCTGGCCAAAAAGGGCCTGCCGTTTGAGCTGATGACGGAAGTGCCCTGGGACCGCACCACCTCGACCCCGAAGCATAATCCGCTGGAAAAACTTCCGGTCCTGATCCTCGAAGACGGCTCCAGCGTCTACGAATCCAACTTCATCCTGCAATATCTCGAACCGAAATATCCGCAGCCGCCGCTGCCTGCGGATGTCGACGGTGTGATCGCGGCGCGGCGGCTTGAGGTTTTGTGCGACGGCATCTGCGATGCGGTGGTGCTGTCTTTCTTCGAGCAGATGCGATCCGCGGAGGGAAGAAGCCTGCATTGGCTGGACCGCCAGCGCCGAAAGATCGAAGGTGGTGTGCGTGAAATGGCGCGCCTGGTCGGCGACCGGCCCTTTGCGGTCGGCGATGAATTCGGCCTCGGCAATATCGCGGTGGGAACGGCGCTCGGTTACCTCCTGGTGCGATTTCCGGAATTCGATTGGCGCAGCCAGTATCCGGATCTGGCCACCTTCAGCGCGCGCATCGAGGCGCGCCCGTCTTTTGCCAACACCATTCCGGTGTGGCAGGTGATTTCCGACAAGGTTGTTTAAAGCGGATTCTCTTACTTGAAAGCTTCGCAGACGGTCGGGTGCTCGAGCCGGATCGTGCTCGCATTCCGTGCCGACACCGCATCCCACCACGCATCCAGCGCTTTCCGGTTGCAGCGCAACTTCACGCTCATGCCGTCGGCGAACCTGATCCAGTCCGCGAAACGATGGCTGGGCACAGCGATCACGACCGGAATATCGGCACTCAAGGCGCGCTCGACCAGATAGGACAGGCCTTTGCCTTCGCGCTCCTGCCGTCCGAACCGGTTCACGATCACGAGGTCGGCGCCGTCATCTATGGCGCTGGCGATCTGCGCGCCGGCCTCGAGCAACTGGCCGACATCCAGCCGGCAGCCGGTCGAACAGGTGCCGAGATTTTGAAACAGCTGCAACTCCTCGCCGGAATGAACCAGCATGGCGGACAGTTGCGGCGTGTCGGTGCAGTGGTGGCCGAGTTGAACCAGGCCCACCGCGCGGTAGCCGCGGGCCTTAAGGTCAGTCGCGAATTCGCGCAACACCTGGTCGGGGTCTTGATCCCGTTCGTAGACCAGCGCCGCGAGGTCGCATTGGGAGTCGAACATGACGACCTTCCGTTTGTAGCCTGTCGACCGGCGTCTTTGCCGGTCGGCATCAAGTGGATGATCGCGGCGGGGACGCCGCCGCGATCGATTGGTTCGCAGATCAGGTACGGGCTTCGTTGATGATCTGCAGTTGGGTGAATTCCGCCAGTCCTTCCTCGGCGAATTCAGTGCCGATGCCGGACTGCTTGGCGCCGCCGAACGGAATGTGCGGCGCCATATCGAGATGCTTGTTGATCCAGACCGTTCCGGCCTCGATCTGGCTCGCGACTTTATGGGCGCGTGCCGTATCCGATGACCAGACCGACGCGCCGAGGCCGTAGGTGGTGGCGTTGGCGCGGCGGATCACGTCATCATTGTCGGAAAACTTGATCACCGGCAGCACCGGCCCGAACTGCTCTTCGTCGACCAGCTTGGTGCCTTCCTTGATGTCGCGCACGATGGTCGGTTCGATGAAGTAACCCGGCCGATCCATCGCCGAGCCGCCGGCAATGATATTGCCGTTCTTGCGGGCGTCCTCGAGGAAGCCCTTGACCTTTTCGTACTGCATCTTGTTCTGCAGCGGTCCGAGCTTGGTGCCCTGCTTCGATCCGTCGTCCACCACCGTGCTCTTGGCGATCGCCACGAGCTCGTTGCAGATTTCGTCATAGACCGATTCATGCACATAGAGCCGCTTGATCGCGAGGCAGACCTGGCCCGAGTTCTGGAACGCGCCCTCGAAGATACCGGGCGCGACCTTCTTCGGATCGACGTCGTCGAGCACGATGCTGGCGTCGTTGCCGCCGAGTTCGAGCGTGATCCGCTTCAGGGTCGCCGCCGCGCTCGCCATCACCTTCTGGCCGGTCGCGGTCGAGCCGGTGAACGAGATCTTGCGGATGTCCGGATGCTTGGTCATGGCGTCGCCGAGATCGTTGGCGTCGGTGATGACGTTGAGCACGCCCTTGGGCAGGATATCCTTGACCAGTTGGGCAAACAGCAGCGTCGACAGCGGCGTGGTAGGCGCCGGCTTCACGATCACGGTATTGCCGGCCAAAAGGGCCGACGGCAGTTTGAAGCTGAGGATCAGCAGCGGATAGTTCCACGGGATGATGGCGCCGATCACGCCGAGTGGACGGCGATGGGCCTCGACACGGCGGTCGCCGGAATCCTCGATCACCCGCATCGGCAGGTCGAGCGAGCTCAGATAGCGGAAGAAGCCGGCCATGCCCATGACTTCGCCGGTCGCGTCGGCCAGCGGCTTGCCCTGTTCGGAGGTCAGGAGGCGCGCCAGTTCATTGGTGTTGGCTTCGATGGCCTCGGCCATCTTGGTGACAAGCTTGCGGCGCTCGGTAATCGGGCTTGCGGCCCATGCCGGAAAAGCAGCCTTGGCGGCCGCGACAGCTTCATCGAGCTGGTTTTTGGAAGCGCGCGGGCACTGCGCCAGCACTTCTTCGGTGGCGGGATTAAGGACGGGCATCGTGAGATCGCCGGGAACCATCTTACCGTTGATGAGAAGATTGAAGTCACTCATTGGCTTTGCTCTCCCTGTGGAACGGACCTCTTGTGAGGTCTCGTTGTATTCCAATGTATATCACGGATTTGGCCGGACGGCCACAGCGGTCGCGCGCCGACGGGACCAAAAACCGCGGCCGGGCATGTCAGGTACGGCCAAAGTGTGGCATGCCATATACGTCCGGGCGCTCGATGAACGCGACCGGTTGGGAACGTCGAAACGGAGCAACTCGATGCGTGCAGGACTGTTACTTCGATCGCTGGTCGCAATCATGGTCGCATTAGCTGCGCCGTCCGCATCGGCCGCGGAAATCCGGGTGATGGCGGCCGGAAGCCTGAAGGAGGTGTTCACGGCGGTTTTCGCCGACTACACCAAGCTGTACGGCAGCAGCTTTGTCCCCGTGTTCGGCTCGTCCGGCCTTCTGCGCGAGCGTCTGAAAAAGGGCGAGGCCTTCGACGTGTTTGCCTCGGCTGCGTTGCCGCATGCGCAAGCCTTGACCGAGGCCGGCGTGTCCGGCCCGAGCGTATTGTTCGCGCGCAATGCGCTGTGTGTCGTTACGGACGCCGGTCGTCCACTCAACAGCGCTAACCTCGCCGAGACGCTGCTGCGGCCCGAGATCAAAATCGGCACCTCGACGCCGGGTGCCGATCCCGCCGGCGATTACACCTGGGAGGTGTTTCACCTGATCGACAAACAACGGCCCGGCGCGTTCGAGACGCTGTCCAAAAAGGCGCAGCAAATATTCGGCGGCGCGACCACGACAACCCAGATGAATCGGCCCACGAGCTTGCTGACCGCGATCGAGGATCACAGCGTCGATCTTATCATCAATTATTGTTCGAGCGCCGAGCAGATGGTTCGGGACCAGCCCAACTACAAATCGGTCGAGCTGCCGCCGGAGCTTTTGGTTGGCGCCGAATATGGATTGACGGTCTCGCGCAATGCCGCGCCCGGCACCGCGGATTTCGCGATGTATTTGTTATCGCCCCAAGGCCAAAGCAGCCTGAAGGCATTCGGCTTCATCCCGGTCGCGTTGCCGGTGGCGAAATAGCGGGGCAATAATTCAAGATACTCGGATTCAAGACACTCGCTTCGATCAATCGTAGCGAAGAAAGCGCCAAACACCCGGCACCTATACGTTGGTATGACCAATTTATTCGAAAGATTGGATGCCAATGCGTGCAAAGACCCGCAGAATCAACCCCGAAATATCCGTAAAAATCCGAAGAAGACGACCGGGTTCGCCTGGCCGTGACAGGATTCGTCTGGCTGTAAAATGAGCATCTCTACGTATGTGGCCAGCGACGACGGTGCCTTTCTATCGAGAGCCGCGGTGGGGCCGCGCGAATTGCGCCGTTGCCTGACGCTGGTCGTGATTTCGGCTGTGGTTTTTGTGATCTGTATCCCTTATGTCCGCGTGCAACTGCCGCCTTCGCCTGCTTTCGTGGCCGTCTACAACGCCGTATCGATACTGAATGATTTAACGACCTCCATCATTCTGTTTGGCCAGTTCAACATGCTGCGCTTACGCGCCTTGCTGCTGCTGGCCAGCGGATATCTGTTTGCCTCGCTGATCAGCGCCATTCAGTTGTTGGCGTTTCCCGGGATGTTCTCGGCTACCGGTCTGCTCGGGGCGGGATCTCAGACAGCCTTATGGCTCTGCGTGCTCTGGCACGGCGGCTTTCCGCTCGTCGTGGTCTTTTATGCGCTGTTTCATGACTCTGGCCGTGAGGTTGCATCACCGCCGCGTATCGCGATTGCGGCGGCTGTGACCGCAGTCATCGGCGTTGTCTTTGCATGCTGGTTTGCCGCGACCTGGGGCACCGAGAATGCGCGCGTGTTGCCACCGATGCTGGATGCAGACGGCTTTACGCCCTGGCAAAGGATCGTCAATCTGGCCGACATCATCCTGGTTCTGATCGCCTTCGTCTTGCTGGCGGGACGCCCCCGGCACAAGTTGCTGAATCTGTGGCTGATGGTCGTGATGGGCTACTGGTTCTGCGACATCACGCTGAGTTCGTACCTGAACGGCGGCCGCTATGATCTCGGTTTTTACGCGGGACGAATTTATGGCGGATTGGCCGCGAGTTTCGTGCTCGCGGTACTGGTATTGGAAAACGCACGCCTGTATCGCCGTCTCGCGATCGCCGCAAGCCGTCTGAAGGAACGCGCCACCGAGCTGTTGCGGGCCAACGAAACGCTGCAGAACGAAATCGTCTGCCGCAAGCGAGCCGAAGAAGGGCTGCGCCAGGCGCAAGCAGAGCTCGCGCGGGTCAGCCGGATGACCGCAATGGGTGAGCTGACGTCTTCTCTGGCCAATGAAGTGAATCATCCGATCGGCGCCATCATGATGAATGCCGAGACCTGCTTGCGCTGGCTGTCCCATGAGGTCCCGAATGTCGAGGAGGCCCGGACGATCGCAAGCATGATTGTAAAGGACGGAAGGCGCGCGGCGGCGACGGTGAGCCGTATGCAGCAGATCTTCGACCAGGGCGCTCCGCTGCGCGAGTCGGTCGACGTCAACGATGTCATTCGGGAGATGATCGTTCTCCTGCACGGCGAGGCTGTGCGATATGCCGTGTCGATCCGCACCGAACTGATGGAAAATCTTTCGCAGGTCGCGGGCGATCGCGTCCAATTGAAGCAGGCCCTGATGAACCTCATGGTCAACGGCATCGAGGCCATGAACGACGGGGACGGGACGCGGCAGCTCACCATCAAGTCGCAGCGAGCGGAAGATGGTCAGATCGCGGTGTCCGTCAGCGATACCGGCGTCGGGCTGCCGCCGCTGCCGGTTAATCAGATCTTCAATGCGTTCTTCACGACGAAACCCCACAGCGTCGGGATCGGTCTGTCGATAAGCCGCTCCATCGTTGAAGGGCATGGCGGTCATTTGTGGGCCACCAATAATTCGTCGCGCGGCGCAAACTTTCACCTCACGCTCCCGGTTGAAAACCAGCCACCGGCCCATCATGGGCTGTGACGGCAAGGGCAGTGGCACGCGAGTCTCACCGTCCCGATGCATCTCTTCTTCGAAGCAAGCGCCATAGACCGGCCATGCCGGACAAGAGCATCCGCAAAAAGACAACAATCAGGGTGATCTGCAGCCAGATAAAGCCGCCGATTTCCCGAAAGACGAACTCGATCCGTGGCCCCCACGGAGCCGGTATATTATCGCCGACGGTTTCCATACCGTGTTGTATCGAGCGCTGAAGTCCCGTCAGCAATTCGGGCTTCTCGTAAAATGCTGCCGCGATACATACCCAGGCCAGCACCACAGTAAAAATCCGGAATGAGTGAACTTTGGCGTGGTGCCGCAGTCCTGAATATCGATTTTCGGGAATCGGAGCGTTCATTCGACCTCGCCAACACGGAGTTTCGAATCAGGGCCGGGTTCTTGCTCGAACAAAAACAGCATGGGCGCGTTGTCCGGAATGCCCAAGCGAAAACCTTTTTCTGGCCCCATGAGCACCCAACCTGTCGAGAACCGGGCGACCGTCCCAACCGAGGTCCAGCCCAGGATGCCGACGACTGGAAAGAATCGACAAATAGCAGCGCCGAAAGCGCAATCGTTCAAGACCCGGAAATTGTCTGCAGAAAAGGCGCAATTGTCGCGGCGAAGCTCCCTGCGCAAACAGCGAGAAGCGCAGAAGGCGCAAACGCCTGCGAACTAACCCGGCTCAATTTTTGGAATCGAGTTCCCGATCAAGGTCTTGAAGATAGGACAGACCGTGCACCGTCAGGCGGTGCTGGTCTTTTTCACCTTCCGAGAATTTCTTCATCAGGTGTTTGCACAGTTTCTCACGCGCGCCTTTTGTCTCGGTGCGATTGGCAAGCGCGCTGTAAATGCTGAGCGCGCGGTCGACTGGAAGCGTATTCATTTGCATCGGTCATGGTTCGGACATCTCCATAGATAAAGGCCCATAGCCGGTATCGTTCCGAACAAATCCAGCCTCGGCTGAGGCAATTTTAGCCATTGGCGTCGGTGGCCGTCACGTCGGTTAGCCTCGGCGGCGCGCATCAGACGGTATGGAGCGCTATATCAGAATGGCTTTCGGGAACTCTGGCGCCCGCGCGGTTTATGCGGCGCTCGACATGCCCTGGGCCAAGCTCGTGGGACAGATCGCGCAGGCACATGGTAAGTAGGGACGCCAGGTGGCCCGCATGAGCCGGCCGGCTGATGCGGGTGACTGCCACCCAGGGAAGGAAGAGAAGAAAATGAAGGCCAACGCAACCTCACTGACTTTTATCGGCGCCGTCCTGATGACGCTGCTCGGCTGGTCTGCCGCGGCTAACTCGGCGGGGTATCTCAAGGGCGACCAGCCGCAGCGCCGCGGCTATTCGGAGGCGGTGATCACCGAAGGCGGCAAAACGGTTTGGCTGGCCGGGCAGATCGCGATGGTAGACGACAACGGCAAGTCGCTGGCGGGCGACTTCGAAGGTCAGGCAAGACAGCTTTTCAAGAATCTCGATCGCACCATGCAGAAAGCGGGCGGCAAGCTCAGCGACATCGTCCAGATGACGGTTTTCATCACGGACGTGCGTAACGGCGACCGCTTCACGCAAATCCGCCGCGAAGTATTCGGCGACAATTTCCCGGGCAGTGCACTGATCACGATTACGGCGCTGGCGGCGCCTGAAGGCAAGATCGAGATCCAGGGATATGCGGTTATTGGCGGCAAGTGAGCGCTGGCAGGTCAAGGTTCGAAAGCCGCCATTGCGCCCGCAATGAACTTGATCGGGTCATGCGCGACTAATCGCATGACCGGATTAAAGGAACCAGAAAATGAAGGGCAGGGCATCTTGGATTGGTGTGTTCGTCGCCTGCAGTATCGGCGTGGGCAGTGCGGCGGCGGCCGCCGCGCCGCCAGCGGTTCCGGGCGCGGGTTACAAGATCGAAGAGAAATACACCCAGAAATCGCCTGATGGCGCGACCACGATCGAGCAATATTTCAACAAGGACACAGAGGACTGGTCATGGCAGTTCTGGGTGCGCCGGGAAGACACGTTCACGCTGCTTGATCCGGAGCCGGCCGACTATCCCGCCGATTTTATCTTCACCAATGATCTGAAATGGATCGTTCGCGTGCAAAAGATCGGCTCGGGCACTTCCACGCTGCATCTGTATCGTCTGACGCCGCAGGGTTATGTGCGTGCGAGCAAGAAGCCGCTCGGCGATCTGGCGTGGAACTATATGAAGACCCGGCCCGACTGGCGAAAGCTCGTGAAGGCGCCAGAGTATCACGAGTCGGCGTATCTGCTGACGCGGCGTCAGGAGAACGATCACGGGTCCGGCGTCGATTGGCCGGCAAACCGCTATCTTGTGATCAGCCTGTCGGGGGATGCCGACGTCAGGGGTCGCAAACCCACGCAAACCAGCGTGGTGAATGGCTGGCGCTGCAGATATGACCTGGAGAGCGGCAAGTTCGACGTGCCGGCGCTTTTTTCAGCTCACAATGCCAAGGCCGTCGTGCCAAGCGAGTAGGACGCTTCCTCCTTCTGCTTCTGTCGGAACTGAAGCGGACTAATTCTTCGTGGCGTTGACCGCTCCCTTAAGCCCGGCGACCGTTTCGATCTGCTGCAAGCGTCCGCTCGACTGGACGTCGCGAACGAAGCTGTCGAGCAGTCCCTGTGCCGCCTCCCGCCCCTTCGGGACGGCAATGGCCATATGTTCCGCACCCCAGTTGCCATCCAGAACCCGCGCGCCGGGCAGCGACTGCGCCATCTGGAACAGGATCAACTTGTTGGTGGCGTAGACGTCGAACACGCCGTCACGTAACGAGTTGATCGCGTCCGGGACGCTCTCGGTGGAAATGATTTTCGCATTCTTGTATTTTTCCGCCAGCACCCGCTCCGACGTGCCGCCCTTGGAAACGCCGATGCGGATGCCCGGCCCGTCGATCTGCTCGGGCCGTGTGATCGGGGAGTTCGCGGGCACGAGATAGCCGAGTTCGACGGTCAACAGGATCTGGCTGAAGTTGACATCCCTGGCCCGCACCGTAGTGGCATTGGTGACCGTGAAGTCGACCTTGCCGTCCTTGATCGCCTCAATGACGTCGGCGACGCGCGGGAAAATTATATATTCGACCGGCACATTCAGCCGCGCGGCAAATTCCTTAGCCAGGTCATAAGTCACGCCGTGCTTCTCTTTGGTTTGCGGATCCGTCACCTGCGACGTCGGGCTGCCCGCATAAACGCCGACACGCAAATGGCCTGATGGCGCCAGATCCTTGCCGCCAGCCGGATCGATCGACTGCGCCCGGAGTGCGCCGGAACCGGCCAGAAAAGTGAACGCCAGTGCGGCAAACCCTGCGCGAAACGATAAGCCCATCATCTTGATCTCCGGAGCGGCCGCTTTAGGGTGCGTCAACGGTTTCGAGTTCTTGTCTTTCCCCTGGTCTATCAGAAGTTCAACCCATCCGGCGGACGAGGGTCGAGCTTCTTTCCATTTCGCTTCACACCTCCAGCCATTCCTTGCGGACGGCGGCGTTCTCCCGCAGCTCCGCGGGCGTGCCCTCGAACACGATGCGGCCGTGGCCCATCACGTAGACGCGGTGTGAGATACGCATCGCGATCGAGAGCTTTTGTTCGACGAGCAGGATCGCGACGCCGCGCCGGGCGATTTCGGCGATGAGGTCGCCGACCTGCTGCACGATCAGGGGTGCCAATCCCTCGGTGGGCTCGTCGATCATGATCAGTTCGGGATCGCCCATTAAGGTGCGGCAGATCGTCAGCATCTGTTTCTCGCCGCCCGACAGAACGCCGGCCGCCGTATCGGCCCGCGCGGCGAGGTTGGGAAACATTTTCAGCATGTCCTCCAACTGCCACTGACCGGTCCTTCTGGTGTCCTTGATGCCGAGCATCAGGTTTTGCCGCACCGTCAGGCTCGGGAAAATATCGCGATGCTCCGGCACATAGCCGAGGCCGAGACGCGCGATCCGGTAGCTCGGCAATCCCGCGATGTCGCGGCCCTTGAATTTGATCGAGCCCTGCGGCGGCACCTCGCCCATGATCGCTTTGACCGCGGTGGAGCGTCCGACACCGTTGCGGCCGAGCAGGCTGACGACCTCGCCTTTGTCGATATGCATATCGACGCCTTGCAGGATGTGGCTCTTGCCGTAATAGGCGTGCAGGTCGGCGACTTCCAGCATCACGCCGCCTCCTCGCCGAGATAGGCTTCGCGGACTTTCGGGTTGCCGCGAATTTCTTCCGGCGTTCCCGAGGCGATGATCTGGCCGTAGACCAGGACCGAGATCCGGTCGGCGAGGCCGAACACCACGCTCATGTCATGTTCGACGATCAACAGCGTGCGGCCTTCGGTCAGGCGGCGGATAAGTTCGACCGCGCGCTCGGTCTCGGCGTGGCTCATGCCCGCGGTCGGCTCATCCAGCAAAATGACATCGGCGCCACCGGCGACCGTGATGCCGATCTCCAGCGCACGCTGCTCGGCATAGGTGAGAAGGCCCGCGGGCACGTCGCGCCGCGCGGTCAGGTTGATGTCGGCGAGGATCTGCGCGGTGCGCTCGCGCACTTCAGGCAGGTTGTCGATATTCTTCCAGAACGCATAGCGCTGGCCGCTCGACCACAACACCGCGCAGCGCAGGTTCTCCCACACGCTCATATTGGCGAACACGTTGGTGACCTGGAAACTGCGCGACAGGCCGCGGCGGTTGATCTGGTAGGGCGGCAGGCCGGCAATCTCCTGGCCGCGCAAGAGTACACTGCCTGAGGATGGCGCCATGTAGCCGCTGATCAGGTTGAAGGTGGTCGATTTGCCCGCGCCGTTCGGGCCGATCAGCGCGTGGCGCTCACCCTGCGCCACGCTCAGATTGATGTTGCGGATAATGGCGATCTCGCCAAAGCGCTTCTCTACGCCGCGGATTTCGATGGCGGCGGCGCTCATGCGGCAATTCCTTTTTCGCGCGCCACGCTGGTGGCGCCGTCCCAGGCATGTCCGACCCAGGTCCAGGTCTTGCGCGCCACCCAAAATCCGCCGATCAGCAAAATGGCGGCCATCGCCCAGATCGTCCGGCTCGCCGCATCGAAGCTGACGCCGAAGGCTTTGATGTGGGAATCGTCACCGGGATTGACGGTGTAGTGAACGATTGTTTCGATCGACAGGATCAGCCCCGCGATCATCGCCAGCGTCGGCACCAGCGCGATCAGGTAGCTCGGCAGCATCTGCGTCAGGGTGCCGGCTTTCAGCAGCGGGCGATGCATCATCAGAAGGCCGGTGATGCCGCCCGGCGCGAACACCACCACGGCGATGAAGATCAAGCCGAAATAAAGCTGCCACACCGGCGTCAGGTCGCTGAGCCCGAGCGAAAGGAACGTCACGAAAATAGCGCCGACGATCGGGCCGATGAAAAATCCGACGCCGCCGATATAGGTCGCGAACAACACGGTTCCGGACTGCACCGCGCCGAGATAGGCCGAGTTCGCGATTTCGAAATTGATCGCCGCGAGCGCGCCGGCAATGCCCGCGAAGAATCCGGAGAAGCAGAACGCCAGATAGCGCACAGTGTGGGGATTGTAGCCGACGAACTGGACGCGCTCGGGATTGTCGCGCACTGCGTTGCACATCCGCCCCAGCGGCGTGCGGGTCAGGGCATACATCGCGATCACGGCGATCAGCGTCCAGGCCGCGACCAGATAATAAATCTGGATTTGCGGCCCAAAGCTCCAGCCGAACAGTTTCAGCAATTTGGTGCGGTTGGCGGAGATACCGGCTTCGCCGCCGAAGAAAGTCCGCAGGATCAGCGCGGACGAAGCGATCAGTTCGGCCACGCCCAGCGAAATCATCGCGAATGCGGTGCCGGAACGCTTGGTCGAGACCCAGCCGAGCAGGGCGGCGAACAGAAGCCCGGTCAACCCGCCGATCAATGGAATCAGCGGCAGCGGGATCGGCAGTTTGTTGGCGGTGACGATGTTGATGGCATGGATCGCGAGGAAGCCGCCGAGCCCGTAATACACGGCATGGCCGAACGACAGCATGCCGGTCTGCCCGAGCAGGATATTGTAGGACAGCGAGAAGATGATGGAGATGCCGATCAGGCTGAAGGTGGTCAGCGAACCGCCCGAGGTGAATATCTGCGGCAGCAGCAGAAGCGCCACCGCAGCCGTCCCCCACAGGCCATAGAATTTGAGCTTGTCGGCGGCGGCCGGCAACGGAGGCGCTATGTTTGAAGCGATCTCGCTCATGTGTCGCGGGTCCCGAGCAGGCCCATCGGGCGGAATATCAAAACCAGCACCAGCAGCAGATAGGGCATGATCGGCGCAATTTGCGCGATGGTGACGCCCCAGATGTCGGCAAGCCAGGTCGAGGCATAATCGGGGCTGAGCGGACCGAACGCGCCGGCCAGTGAGCCGTTCATCGAGACCGCAAAGGTCTGAAGCAGCCCGATCAACAGCGACGCGGCGAATGCGCCGGGCAGCGAGCCCAAGCCGCCGACCACGACGACCACGAACAGGATCGGGCCGAGCAGTCCGGCCATGTTCGATTGCGTCACCAGCGCGGGTCCTGCGATCACGCCCGCGACGGCGGCCAGCGCAGTGCCGACGCCGAACACCAGCATGAAGATCCGTCCGACATTGTGACCGAGATGGCCGACCATATGCGGATGAGTCAGCGCAGCCTGTACGATCAGGCCGATGCGCGTCTTCTTCAGCACGATCAGAAGGCCCGCAAAGATCACGATCGACACCAGCAGCATGAACATCTTGTAGGCCGGATAGTTGGTGGAGAAGATCGTGAATGCCGGAAAATCCAGCAGCGGAGGAACGCGGAAATCGACCGGGCTCTTGCCCCAGATGATCTGGACGACCTCTTCGATTACGAAAGCCAGACCAAACGTGAACAGCAATTCCGCGACATGGCCGTTCTTGTGCACCCGGCGCAGGCCGAAGCGCTCGACGCCGGCGCCGATCGCGCCGGCCAGCAAAGGGGCGATCAACAGCGCGGGCCAGAAGCCGAGCCAGCGGCTGATCTGGAATCCGAAGAAGGCGCCGAGCATGTAGAAGCTGGCATGGGCGAAGTTGAGCACGCCCAGCATGCTGAAGATCACGGTGAGGCCGCTCGCCATCAGGAACAGCAGCATCCCGAACAGAATGCCGTTGAGCGTGGATATGACGATCAGTTCAAGCACGAGACACCGCCTGGGACACCGGGACGCATCCGTCCCGATGATGGTTCGGGACGGATGTTTGACGCGCGCGACCGGTCAGTTCGGCCGTTCCATCTTGCAGGTGGTCGGAAGCATGGTCGCGGGTGTGTCGATTCTCGCCACCAGCTTCCAGCCCCAGCCGGTCTTCTCCTCGTCGAACGGCTCCTTTTCGGTGCGTTCGCCGAACGATGCGATATAAATCGGCTGGAAGAACTGATGATCGTCCTTGCGCATCAGCCCCTTGCCGCCGTGCAACACGTCGAATTCCATGCCTTCGAGCGCGAATGCCACCTTGACCGGGTCGATCGACTTGGCCTTGTCGGCCGCGGCCGCCAGCATGCGCATCTCGTTGACGGCGCGCGGATAGAACAGGCTGAAGTCGTATTTGGCGCGGAGTGCCTTTTCAACCGCCTGCGCGGCGGGAACATCGACATTCGGAATGCCTTCGCCGACCGCGAATACCTGGTGATTGAGGTTGGCTTGCTTGATCGCGGTCGGCCCACCGGTGCCGCCGGCGTAATACGTGTACCAGCCCACCTTCAGGCCTGCGTCCGCGGCCGCCTTCAATAGCAACGCAAAATCCTGGCCCCAATTGCCGGTGACGACGGTATCGGCGCCTGAAGCCTTGATCTTGGCGACATAGGGCGCAAAGTCCGTGACCTTGAGCAGCGGATGCAGCTCGTCACCGACGATCTTGATGTCCGGCCGCTTGGCGGCCAGCATGGCTCGCGCGGCGGTCCGCACCGATTGGCCGAACGAATAATCCTGATTGATCAAATAAACATTTTTGATCGCGGGCGCGGTCTTCATGTAGTTGGTCAGCGCCTCCATCTTGATGTCGGAGTTGGCGTCCCAGCGAAAATGCCAGAAGCTGCATTTGTCGTTGGTCAGGACCGGGTCGACCGCGGCATAATTGAAGAACAGCACTTCCTTGCCGGGGTTACGCTCGTTGTATTTGGTGACGAAGTCGGACAGCGCGCCGGCAACCGACGAGCCGTTGCCCTGGGTGAGATAGCGCACGCCGGCGTCGATCGCCTTTTGCGCCTGGATCAGGCTTTCCTGCGGATTGGTCTTGTTGTCGAGCGGAACGATCTCGACCTTCCTGCCCTGGATGCCGCCCTTGGCGTTCACTTCGTCGGCGAGAAACTGAAAGGTCTTGAGGCCGACTTCGCCGACGCTGGCGCCGCCGCCCGACAGTGGGTCGATGTAGCCGATCTTGAGCGTTTCCTGCGCCATCGCCGCGCCGCCTGACATCGGCAGCGCACCGAGTATCGGCAACGCAAAGACCAAAGCGTTCATGAGTTTGCGCATGTCATTTCTCCCTGGATTTTGCATTTTTTTAGCGTTTTCGGAGGCGGGTGGACGCTGGAATGCCCTGACTTCAGCGCTCCATGGCCCCTGGTTGGACGTGATTGTGGGCCAAGGTTCCGAAACCCGCAAGTCCACCGGTATCTGACTAAAGACCAACTTTCCGCCGTGCGGATTGCTGCGGCATCGGTGCCTTCATCGATCTCGCCAAATCTACGGTTTTTTAAGCCTTTGAAGAGATCATGAAGGACCCCAAAACAAGTGGATCGCGTTCCAATGACGAGAGTGGAACAAGTTTGGATCGGCCGCCGCCTGATCATGCCGCTAACGGTTGTTTTCCTGACTATTCAGTACGGCGCCGCCAACGCGCAAGGTGCATTTCCGGCGCCATTGCCCGGTCGGACCACGGTCGCGGCCAACGATCCCGCCTTTCCACCGGTCAACGGTGCGGCCCCGGTCGCTTCCTTGGGTGCCCCGTCGGCATCATTTCCGGTCAGCGGCGCGGCGCCCGTCAGTTCCGCATTCTCCCCGGCTCAGCCGCAGGCAAGCGGCCCGGACGCATGCATGCAAGGATTTTTGCCGCTGCGGCAGGAAGCCGAAAAGCGCGGCAAGCTGATCAAGGCGGCCAGCGATCGGCACGCTCCGGCCGATGAAGCCTGCAAGCTGATCGGGAGTTTCGCTCAGTCCGAGAGCAAGATGATCAAATATGTCGAGACCCACGCCGCGAAGTGCGGGATTCCGCCGCAGATATCGGATCAACTGAGAAACGGTCACAAGAACACCGAGGCGATGCAGCAAAAAATCTGCTCGGTGGCGCAGCAGCAACAGCAGCAAAGACCGGCCGGGCCAAGCTTGAGCGAAGTGCTGGGTTCGTCGACGTCGCTTCCCTCTGCAACCCCCGTCAAGCATGCCAGCGGCAGCGTATTCGACACCATGGAAGGCAACGTGCTCGAGCGGTGATCCCGAGCGGATCGCGGGAAGAACGGACTAGGCCTTCTTCACAAAGGCCGCAAAGGCTTCGGCGTAATCGGGATGCCAGCGTGACAGCGGCGCACGGTTTTCAACGATATCGCCGGCCGCCCAGAGAATCCGACGCTCGTCGAGGCGACGCGGCACGTCATTGTCGGGACACAGGATATAGAAATCGCCAGCGTCCAGCCGCTCGATCATGAAGTCGACGGTCTGCTCCGGCGTCCAGGCCGCGGCCGGCTTCTCGGTGCGGCCCTTGGCGGTCAGGCCCGTGAACACGAAACCGGGAATCAGAAGATGCGCACCGATCTGGCCGCCGGCGGTGTTGCGCAATTCGTGCTGCAGCGCTTCGGTGAAGGCCTTCACGCCGGCCTTTGAGACATTATAGGCGGGATCGCCGGGCGGCGTGGTGATGCCCTGCTTGGAGCCGGTATTGATGATCAGGCCGGGCCGCCGTCGTTCGATCATGCGCGGCGTAAAGATCTGCGAGCCATGGATGACGCCCCAGAGATTGACGCCGAGAATCTTTTGCCAGTTGTCGGCCGGCCCGAACATCGTACTGCCCGGCTGAATGCCGGCATTGTTCATCAGGATGTCCGTGCCGCCGAACCGTTCGTACACGGCGCTCTCAAACGCCGATACCGCTTCCACATGGCTGACGTCGACACCTATCGCCATAATGTCGGCGTTGCCGCCGGGTGCGGCCGCCGACAATTTCGCCGCCGCGTCCGCGAGGCGATCGGCACCCAAATCCGCAATGCACACTTTCATGCCGAGACGGGCGAAACGCATCGCGGCCGCGAGGCCTATTCCGGATGCGCCGCCGGTGACGACGGCGACATTATTGGCTGACATGGCGGGGTGGGACATGAGGTCTCCTGATCAATATAGCTCGAATCTTTTGTTTTGACGCGTTTTCTTCACGCGAACCGGTATCCACTTCGCTCGAAAACGCTCTATCGCGCCGGCTTGCGCGACGCGGATCCGGAGGTACGCTGCTTGCGCAATGTGTCGGCCGAGAGACAAATCACCTCGGAAATCTGCATAAGTTGCCGGGCCAGCGGACTGGTCTTGCGCCAGACCATCCCGATCGTGCGCGACGGCTGCGGGTTCTTGAAGCGCGCGACCGACACCGGCGCCGAGCGTGTCTCCACCGCGACCGCCATTTCCGGGATCAGCGTGACGCCGATACCGGCGCTGACCATTTGAACCAGCGTGGACAGCGAACTTGCGTCCAGCACCTCGCGCGGCGGCGACGCATGCATATTACAGAACGACAGCGCCTGATCGCGGAAGCAATGCCCTTCTTCCAGGAGCAACAGCCGCATTTCGCGCAGCGCCTTGACGGTCGGCACCGGCGTCCCTTCCGCTTCGGCTGGCCGCACCAGCAGGAAATTTTCCGCAAACAAGGCGACCTCGGTGAGCGAAGGCTCGGACACCGGCAGTGCGACGATGGCGGTGTCGAGCCGGCCTTCCCTGAGTTCCCCAATCAGTTTTGGCGTCAGCGTCTCGCGGACGTGAATGTCGAGTTCGGGATGCAGCCGGGTCAGGTTCCCGATCACGGTTGGCAGCAAATAGGGCGCGATCGTCGGGATCATCCCGACGCGCAGCCGGCCGGCGAGTTGGTCGCGCGATGCCCGGGCGAAATCGCCGAGTTCATCGACCGAGCGCAGGATGTCGCGGACGCGCTGGGCGACTTCTTCGCCGAATTTCGTCAACCCGACATGGCGTGCGCCGCGCTCCAGCAGCACGCCGCCCAGCGTTTCCTCCAGCTCCTTGATCTGCATCGATAAAGCCGGCTGCGAGATGGCGCAGGCATCTGCGGCGCGCCCGAAATGACCGTGCCGTGCCAGCGCGTCGAAATAGCGAAGCTGCTTGTGGGTCACGGAAGCCATCAGAATAACTTATCGTGACAATCAACAAAGTCAACTTTACCTGATGCGACGCGTTGCGTAGAATGTTTACAGACTGAACCAAGCAAGCGTGCAAAGCACCGCAGGAGGCAACGATGGACGATAAAACCAAATGCCCGTTTTCAGGCGGCAAACCCGCGCCTGCCAACCGTGACTGGTGGCCAAAGCAACTGGATCTGGCCATCCTCCACCAGCAGTCGAACCTGTCCGATCCGATGGGCGAGGACTTTGACTATGCCAAGGAATTCAAGACCCTCGATCTCAATGCTGTCATCAAGGACCTGACCGCTTTGATGACGGATTCGCAGGAGTGGTGGCCGGCCGATTTTGGTCATTACGGACCGCTGTTCATCCGCATGGCGTGGCACAGCGCGGGCACCTATCGCATCGGCGATGGCCGTGGCGGCGCCGGAGCCGGACAGCAGCGCTTCGCGCCGCTCAACAGCTGGCCTGACAACGCCAACCTCGACAAGGCGCGCCGGCTATTGTGGCCGATCAAGCAGAAATACGGCCGCAAGCTTTCCTGGGCCGACCTGATGATTCTTACCGGCAATGTCGCGCTGGAATCGATGGGGTTCAAGACGTTTGGCTTCGCCGGCGGCCGCGCCGACGTCTGGGAGCCCGAGCACGATGTCAATTGGGGTCCGGAAGCCAAGTGGCTGGACGACCAGCGCTATTCCGGTGACCGTGAACTGCATGGCCATCTCGGCGCGGTGCAGATGGGCCTGATCTATGTCAACCCGGAAGGACCGAACGGCAAGCCGGATCCGCTCGCCTCCGCCCGCGACATCCGCGAGACGTTCGCGCGCATGGCGATGAACGACGAGGAAACCGTCGCGCTGATCGCCGGCGGTCATACCTTCGGCAAAACCCACGGCGCCGGCGATGCGAGCCTGGTCGGTCCGGAGCCGGAAGGCGGCGAGATCGAGCAGCAAGGCCTGGGCTGGTCGAGCAAATATGCGACCGGCATTGCAGGTGATGCGATCACCAGCGGTCTCGAGGTGATCTGGACCAAAACGCCGACCAAGTGGAGCAACAATTTCTTCGACAATCTGTTCGGCTTCGAATGGGAACTGACCAAGAGCCCGGCCGGTGCCCATCAATGGACCCCGAAGAATAATGGCGGCGCCGGCACCGTGCCGGATGCGCACGACAAGTCAAAGCATCACTCCCCGTCGATGCTGACGACCGATCTCGCGCTGCGAATCGACCCGGCCTACGAGAAAATCTCGCGGCGCTTCCATCAGCATCCGGATCAGTTTGCCGACGCGTTTGCGCGCGCCTGGTACAAGCTGACCCACCGCGACATGGGCCCGATCGTGCGCTATCTCGGCCCGCTGGTTCCGAAGGAAGAACTGATCTGGCAGGATCCGATTCCGCCGGTCAAGCATGAGCTGGTCAGCGAGGCTGATATTGCCACGCTGAAGACCAAGATCCTGGCGTCCGGCCTTTCGGTTTCCGAACTGGTCTCGACCGCCTGGGCATCGGCCTCGACATTCCGCGGCTCCGACAAGCGCGGTGGCGCCAACGGTGCGCGCATTCGTCTGGCGCCGCAGAAGGATTGGGACGTCAACCAGCCGGCTGAATTGGCCAAGGTGCTCGCAAAGCTCGAAGGCATCCAGAAGGAGTTCAATGCGGGCGGCAAACAGGTCTCGCTTGCCGACCTGATCGTGCTCGGCGGCAGTGCCGCGGTCGAGAAGGCCGCCAAGGATGCCGGCCATGACGTGAAGGTGCCGTTCACGCCAGGCCGCACCGATGCGTCGCAGGAGCAGACGGACGTTCATTCGTTCGCTCCGCTCGAGCCGACCGTCGACGGCTTCCGCAACTATGTCCGCGGCAAGCAGCTGATGTCGGTCGAGGAATTGCTGGTGGACCGTGCGCAATTGCTGACGCTGACGGCGCCGGAGATGACGGTTCTGGTCGGCGGGCTGCGAGTGCTCGGCGCCAATGCCGGCAAGGACAAGCACGGCGTATTCACCGACAAGCCCGGCACGCTGACCAACGACTTCTTTGCCAACCTGCTCGACATGAGCGCGCAGTGGCATCCGGTCGCGGGTTCCGACAGCGTCTACGAAGCGCGCGACCGCAAGACCAACGCAGTCAAGTGGACCGGCACCCGCGTCGATCTGATCTTCGGTTCGCACTCGCAGCTGCGGGCGCTGGCGGAAGTCTATGCGTCGTCGGACTCCAAGGCGAAATTCGCCAAGGACTTCGTGGCGGCATGGACCAAGGTGATGAACGCCGATCGCTTTGATGTCGCCTGATTGAAAGACCGGTACGAAAAAGGGCGGCGCTTCAAGGCAACTTGAGCGCCGCCTTTTTATGTTCCAACGAACGCCGCGGAGAACGTAAGAGATTAATTGCCGCCGTACTTTTTGCGTCGATGAGCGACCGATCGCTTGCCCATTTCCGATGCAATCATAGACATTCCTGAAATCATCTCGTCAT
This sequence comes from uncultured Alphaproteobacteria bacterium, assembly GCA_963790595.1. Taxonomy (GTDB): domain Bacteria; phylum Pseudomonadota; class Alphaproteobacteria; order Rhizobiales; family Xanthobacteraceae; genus Bradyrhizobium. The sequence continues at coordinate 130,831 of CAWBPE010000031.1, forward strand.
TCGTCAAATAGGGTCAAGAGGCGTTGAGCGAACGCGTCGTCCATATCGGTTCTGGATAAAGCGAGTTTGTTTGTCGTCGAAAGAATATACGAACTCGATAGCTTGCTTGGATATCTTGTTGTTGATCGTAGAAGCGAGATCGTCCCTGCTGCGAGATGCAATACGATTGAACATTTCGGTCGTGCGCGTAGCAACAAAGAAATCGGTCGGTGATATCGGAAGCGCAATGTGATCATCGGGATTCGCCAGCCCGTTTGTCATGATGATCGGTTTATCAGACGTAAGAAGAAGGTTCTTCGCGCCTTTAACGCTGCCCACGTTCCAATGCATAGAGGGCAGGGCAGGCAGAATGAGTTTCGACGAGAGTAAGCCGGGAAACATCTCTGGCGCGGCATACGGCACGGCGGGCGGCGTCATTCCCTGCTCAACCGCCTCACGTTCGATCCTTCGTTGCATTCGCTTGATGACATTTGGCGTCCGGAACGTCAGTGAATAAACAAATTGCGCCCAACCGACCTTCAAGCGCTGTGGAAAGTTCGCTCCAGAAATCTTCTCGTCAAGCATGGCGCGTAGCGCAACGGATGCCCGATCATCGACAAGCTGCATGAATTTCTGTTCGATATACTGGATATCTTCAGGAGGAAGTCCCGGAACGTTGTAGAGGCCATGCACATAGCCCGTTTTATCAGGATAGACGCGCTTCGGCAGCACACCGCGATAACGCTGCTTGTACTCGCAAATCTGTTTGTCCGCTCCAGCCCATTGCTTAAGGTAGAAGACCGGAATGTAATGGTGTTTTCCCTCTTTCGACATTTCCCGCTACTGTTCCCCCAAGTCGGACTAAAGGAGATGAGCAGCGATTTGCAGCCAACGAAAAATCTCGTTGTATGCAGTCTGCATGAGATGAATGACAGGGTCCGCAAGATGCGCTTCGCCGATCTTTTTCCCAATCCCTGACAGCATTCCGAGACCGACTGCCGCTCCACACGCGACAAGCACTTTCCAGAGTTTGCTGCCCGACTGTTTCACCTCGGGAATAGACGGCTCGGGCTTCGCAAACTCGATCTTGAGTTCGATAGTCACTAGCCGCACTTCTTTGAGTTGCTCGGGTTCGATACCCTCCGGCGGGTGATTGTGGCCGATACCAATAGGCGCGGGCTTGTCGAGCGCTTTTTGAAGCTCGTCTAGGACGGCTAGAAGCCGCTCGCGTGCTGCTATGTCGGCAGGTGAACCATATGTCGGGCTGCGCTCGTCGCCAAAGTCATCGAGAGTTTCTGGTGCCTCCAACTCTCGTTGGTCGTCGTCTTGGTAAGGGTCATGAACCGGCGCCCACTCGGCTATGCCGCTGGCCTCAACGTCCTCAGCAACCTCCTCGATCAATTTCTCGGAAACGAGGTCGCCGAACTTGTCGTAAAGCTCCTCTTTCGCGTCGTGTGGGCCGCCGTGGTTCCACATGTAGCCGCCCTCGGCGGTGATATACATGGTCCGTTGTGCCGGGTCTTCGTAGTTCTGGTGAAACCACCCGACCATTAGGTCGTGCTTCTCCGCTTTCCGCATCTTACGGAATACGGTGCGCGACACGGCAAACTGGGAGCCGTCTTCGAGGAATGGACGCTTAGCCATTGCGGGAAATGAATTAGGTTGATGCGGTAAACGGTGCAACCAGCAAGACTACAGTTCCCCCAGCCCCAAACAAGGTAGAATAGAGGGCAGGGCGCACCCGCGCCGGCTTGCTATTACTTTGCAGCATTGGCGTCCGGTTCGACCACCTTCTGATCGACGACGCTCAGGCGCCCGGGCAGCGTTCCCGACCGCAACAGCATGGCCACCCTGTTGGCCTCTTCGAGCGTGAGGTTGCCGGCGATCTGTCCCGAGCCGCCCCGAATCGGCTCGCGGATGACGGGCGCTGAGAGCACCTTGTCGCCGGCGACGATCGCGAATGGCTTGCCGATATTTTCCTCGGTGATATGGGCGAAGCGCCTTGCGCCGCGTCCGTTGAACCGGAACGTCGTGATCGGCTCGTCGGTACGCTGGTCGAACCCCGGCGAAACATCGATGATATCGTCACCCTCCATCGCGATTTCCTTCAGGACCAAATAAGGCTCGCTGCTCTTGAAGTGGTAGAGGATTTCGGATCCCGGGGGCGGCGCGCCTTTCAGGGCCTCCGTGGGAGTCATCGATACATCCACCATGCGGAACGCGACGTGCGCTCGCTTGCTGAGGATCGCGGTCACGCGTTCGGGATCCCGGACACCCGGCAGCAGGACACGAATACGGTCGGGTTCGTCGGGCTGCGCGTCGGCCAGCCTGATACCGCTGTCACGCAGGCGTTGTGCGATCATCTCGATCGACTGCTGGAGCAGTTCGTTCAGACGCCCCGCGAAGCGGGAATCCGTCGGCATGAACCTGATCAGGCCGTCACCGCTATCGGTAACGGTGACAGTTGGCGTGACCGGCGTTGGTGGCGCGGCTTGCTTTGGTGGCGAGGCTTGCGCCGGTGGAACGAGTTTGCTCACGACTTTTTGCCGGTCGCTGGCATTGGCGATCCGGACTTCAACGCCACCTTCGCGCAGCGCCAGCCCCGCAAAGGGGATGCGGCCGTCATGCACTATTTGAAATACTTCATCGCGCAGATCCATCACGATCGCTTCACGCAAGGCATCGGAATCGACCTTGAACACAATGCGGGAGCCGCCTTGCGTCGCGAGAGCGTTCTCGACATAGGCCGAAATCTTCGCGCGCATCTGTGCGGCGTCAGGCGCCGGCGCGGCTATCGCCGGGATTGCCGCGAAGGCGAGGATGAAAGCGACGATCAGTCCGGTCGTCCTGGCCCGCTGGTTCATGGTCGTGGCGTCCTTTGGCGCGGCGATGGCATTCCGCATTGCGATGAAAATCCTGCCAAACTTGGTCCCGCGATCTCGCGCCGAGGTTCAATCACGCGCCACGCCACGGATCACGCATTTCGCGCCTGCTTGTCCAGATTGGCCTCAATCAAATTGTTTCTCAGCCTGACCACTGCCTTCTGCATCTTGGGAAAATCCTTCCCCAGGCCGCACGCCGCTTCGAGGCTCTTGTTGTTCGCCCGCTCACGCACCCGCCGCCCCTCGGGGGTGAGGCTGACAACCACCTGACGCTCGTCGGCGGGGTCGCGGCGGCGCCGAACGTAGCCGAGGGCCTCCAGCTTCTTGAGGATCGGCGTCAGCGTGTTCGATTCCAGGAACAGTTTTTCGCCGAGCGTGTGGACGTTCTGGTTGTCTTCTTCCCAGAGCGCCACGATGGCGATGAACTGGGTGTACGAGGTCAGTCCCAGCGCCTCCAGGATGGGCCGGTAGGCGCGGCCAAAGGCCAAATTCGCCGAATAGATCGCGAAGCACAGAAAATCCCCCAGGCCGCGGGCGTCGGCGGGGCGGGGAGCGGCTTGGGAAGCGGTGGATGACATGGCAGGCCTCACAAAGGAGTGATTGTTCGCTACCGATATAAATCGCTTCCGATTAAATCGGAAGGGTTGACGAGCTGTAAAAGGCTTCTTATTAAATCGCTACCGATTAGATCGGTATCGTTTAATATCCAACCCAACAGGAGGTTTCCATGACCGCGAAAGTACTCGCCACCGGCAAGACCCACACCACCAATGGCGCCAACGGCGCCGCGCACAGCAGCGACGAATTTCTGAACATCAAGCTACCGCAGCCGCACCCGGCCGCCGAGAATCTGTTCGGGGCTGCCTGGTCGGCCTGCTACATGGGCGCGATCGAACTCGCCGCCGGCCAAAAGAAGGTCAAGCTTCCGGCCGAGATTGCCGTTGACGCCGAGATCGACCTGAACCTCGACGGCGGCGCCTTCTTCCTCGCGGCGCGCCTCAATGTCAGCCTGCCGGGCGTCGATCGCGAGGTTGCGCAGGAACTGATCCAGGCGGCGCATGGCATCTGCCCGTACTCCAAGGCCGTACACGGCAACATCGCGGTCGAGACCAATCTTGTTTGATCCTGTCTTGTTTGATTTTGGCCACTGATCCTCGTCGGGGAAGGTTGGCTCGCATCGCGGGCCGCCTCCCTCCGAACCTCAGAAAACTGAAAAGGAATCCAACATGAGCAGCCTGACGATAAATGCGATGCGCGCCATCGCCGCAGCGTTGCTGATCCTCGCATCAGCACCGGGTGTGGCGCTGGCCCAGCCGGCCGGAATCAAACGAACCGACCTGCAGCGGCACGATCTCAGCGTCCCTGGACGCGAAGCCGTCCAGGTCCGAGTCGATATCGACCCGGGCGTGGCTTTCGGCCGGCATACCCATCCGGGTGAAGAGATCATCTATGTGCTGGCGGGCTCACTGGAGTATCAGATCGAGGGCAAGCCGCCGGTGACGCTCAAGACCGGCGACGTGCTCTTCATCCCGGCCGGGACAATCCACGCCGCAAAGAATGTCGGCAGCGTCACCGCGAGCGAACTTGCCACCTACATCGTCGAGAAAGGCAAACCGCTCCTCACACTCGAGAAGTGATGGCTTGGGCCGACAGAGACGGATCGGTCGAATTGCGTCACGCGCTTTGCGTGAGCGGCGGAATGGCCTTCAGGTGAGGCCTTCCGCGGCTCAGTCGCGGATCTTAAACAGCGTCCTTTAAACAGCGTCCTTGGCCACCTTCAACGGCGATGCCTTGACGGATTTGCTGGCGGGCTTGGCCGCAAATTCCATCGGCTCCTTGGTGAAGGGATTGATGCCGCTGCGGGCTTCGGTCGCGGGCTTGTTCACCACCGACATCTTCGCGAAACCAGGAATAACGAACTCGCCGGATTCGTTCAGCTCCTTGTAGCCCACTGTCGCCATATGCTCGATGACGGCCTTGACGTCATTCTTGGAAATCTGCGTGCCTTCTGCAATTGCATCAATCAACTGGGTCTTGGTCATCTTGGCCATCGTAGCAACCTTTGTATGAGAGAGTGTGTGAGGTGTTGAAGTGTGAGGGTTCGAGCGGCGCATGAATCTCTGGAAGCGGAACTTGTCCAGAATGTGCTAGATGCAGACGATCCGGGTGCGCTTGTTTATGCTCATATTGAAGGCTTAGAACTCATCGGCGGCCAAAATACAAGTTGCAATCTCCGGTTCGACGCTCCGTTTGAATTGAGCGATTTCCTTCGCTGCAGAGCAATTGCCAGGCACGGCAAGCGGACCGACGGGTTTTCGAAAAACCTGAATTGTTGAGCCAGATCAACGTGATTCTAGCTGTCCAGATATCATCGCAAAAATATTTCCTTTCGCGCTTACCCCAAATCAAAGCGATATTACCCCCGTCCTGCCTCGCAAGAGGGGCGTTTCGCGATCGTCACGAGCGTGAGGCGGGATGCGGTGGACGCGAATGCGCCTTTGACGAACGGTGCTGAAGCGGACGGCGAAGTCGTGTGGTCCTGACGCCTCGACGCTGGCGTCAAGTTCTTGAGAAGCAAGCTTCTCAGGGGCGACGGTGGCAAAAGAGCCCGATCGCCGGGGAGAGCACGAAATAAGCCGTAAACCATTGCGCGGGGAATGCCGGGTGTTTCCGGTGTGACCTGACTAACGCGTGTGCTCTCTACTCTCTACCATCGCACACGTGGCTTGCGGGCGCACCAGGCGCCCGGCATTCCCTGCGCCCTCTGAAAAGAGGGCGGAACGAGCAGGCCAAACCTCGGGCGTTTTGCGCCGCGAGAATGCGAAATTATGTTGTCCGTCATTGCGAGGGGCGAAGCGACGAAGCAATCCATTCTTTCTTACCGCTCCATGGATTGCTTCGCTGAGCCTGTGATCGGGCGCGCGTTCGCGCGACCCGTCGGCTCGCAATGACGGGCTGATCTGCCCCCCACACGAAATGGCATGGGAGCCCCTCGTTCGCACCTCCCGGCCTTTTGCGAACCGCATGAACCGGCTACATATTCGGACCATCACATAATTCCGGGGCAGAGATGAATTATCCAAAATTGTTTTCGCCGCTTCAGGTCGGTCCCTACACGCTTGCGCATCGCGTCGTGATGGCACCGTTGACGCGGATGCGGTCGGAAAAATCGAGTTTCGCGCCGCGGGCGCTGAACGCGGAATATTACCGGCAGCGCGCCACGCCGGGCGGCTTGATCATTGCCGAGGCGACGCCTGTGATGGCCGCGGGGCGCGGCAATCCCGCCGTGCCGGGCATCTATTCCGAGCAGCAGATCGCCGGATGGCGCGAAGTCGTCGATGCGGTTCACGCCAAGGGCGGGATAATCTTCCTCCAGCTCTGGCATGTCGGGCGTGTCTCGCATTCCTCGCACCAGCCCGGCGGCGGGGTGCCGGTCGCGCCTTCCGCCGTGCCGATCAGTGTCGAGGGCATGATGGCGATGACGGCCGACGCCAAAATGGTGCCGTATGAGACGCCGCGCGCGCTTGAAACCGCCGAGGTCGCTGATGTGGTCGAGGCGTTCCGGCAGGGCGCAAAAAATGCGTTGAAGGCCGGGTTTGACGGCGTCGAGATTCACGGCGCCAATGGCTATCTGGTCGAGCAATTCCTGCAATCGAAAACCAATCTGCGCACCGATCAATATGGCGGCTCGATCGCCAACCGCACGCAATTCCTGATGGAGGTCGCGCAGGCCGCGATCGATGTCTGGGGTGCCAACCGCGTCGGCGTTCGATTGACGCCCTACGGCATTGCCAATGGCAGCGGCGAGGCCGATCCGATGCCGCTCTACAGCCATGTCGCCAAGGCGCTTGATGCACTTGGTTTGGCCTATCTGCATTTCATCGAACCGCGTTCGAGCGGCGCCGGCCGTGCCGAGGTCAATCATCAGAACGTGCCATCGGCGATGGTGCTGTTCCGTCCGATGTGGCGTGGCGTGCTGATCACCGCCGGCGGTTTTACGGGTGACACCGCGGAAGCCGCTGTCGCCGCCGGCCATGCCGACGCGATCGCGTTCGGCCGTATCTTCATCTCCAACCCGGATCTGCCGCGGCGTTTGCAGCACGGATATCCGCTGACGCCGTATAACAGGGCGACCTTCTACGGCGGCGAGGAGGTGGGCTATACGGATTATCCGGTTCATGACGCGTTGGAGAAGGTGTGATGTGTTGGCTGTAGGGTGGGCAAAGGCGCGCTTGCGCCGTGCCCACCTTTATTGCTGAAGGTGGTGGGCACGCTGTGCTTTGCCCACCCTACGGCTCCTCGCAATGACGACGGAGACAGGGACTCATGCCAAAAGCCGCAACCACCGCAACACCCGGCAAGCCCGCCGCCGATCAATGCCTGTGCGGCCAGGTCTGCTTCGAGATCGACACGCCGGCGCGCTGGGCTTGGCACGATCACTGCTCCGGTAGCCGGCGCGCGCATGGCGCGGCCTACGCGACCTATGTCGGCAGCTGGCGCAAGCGTTTTCGTATCACCAAGGGCGAAGCTGGAATCATGCGCTTCGAGGACAAGGCCACCAAAACCGCGCGCAGCTTTTGTGCGCTTTGCGGTACGCCGCTATTTTATGAACGCCCGCGTTCGCCGCACATGGTGAACATTCCGCGCGCGCTGTTTTCCGGGCGCACCGGCCGCCAGCCGCTCTATCATGTCGCGATCGAGGAAATGCAGGAATGGACTTATGCCGGCGAGCCGCTGGTGCCGCTGAAAGGTTTTCCCGGCGTGGTCTGGCAACGCTCGAAAAAGAAGAAACGCACCGAGCGTGAGGGAATGTTCTGATTCGAGGGGCAGGACTTATGGTCTAAGGATTCGCGCGCGCTTGCGCGGGGCAGCCATGAGCGCGCTTCCTTGATCTCACGGGCTGACATCAGCCATGATGCGCGAATCGCGACGTGACGGCCATGGGAACGGGAGATCTCTTATGAATCGAATCACCGGGCGCTCGGCCTTCCTCGCATTGCTGAAGGACGAGGGCATCACGCATTTGTTCGGCAATCCCGGCACCACCGAATTGCCGATTATGCACGCGCTGAAGGATCATCCGGACCTCACCTATGTGATGGCGATGCAGGAGAGCCTGGTGGTCGCGATCGCCGATGGCTACAGCCGGGCGTCGGGCCGTCTTGTCGCCTGCAACGTCCATGTCGCGCCCGGGCTCGGCAATGCGATGGGCTCGCTTTATAACGCGCAATTCACCGGCACGCCGATGATTCTGACCGCGGGCCAACAAGAGCAGGGCCACGGTCTGATGGAGCCGCTATTGTTCGGGCCGCTGGTCCGCATGGCCGAGCCGCTGGTGAAATGGGCCGTTGAAGTGACGCGGCTCGAGGACTTGCCGCGGATCGTGCGCCGCGCCGCCAAGATCGCGACCACGCCGCCGACCGGGCCGGTGTTCATCTCGCTGCCGGGCGATATCCTCAATGCTGAAGCCGGCATCGATCTCGGCCGCTCGACTCGCATCGACACGCGGGTAAAACCTTCCGACGAGGCGCTGCAGGCGCTGGCGCATCGCATCCTCAAGGCGGAGCGTCCGGTCATCGTCGCCGGCGATGAAATTGTCAAAAGCGATGCGCTCAGGGAAGCCGCCGCGCTGGCCGAAGTGCTGGGCTGTCCGGCCTATCAGCAGTCGGCGCCTTATGGTTCGCATTTTCTGTCGGAAAGCCCCTGCTTCATGGGTGCGCTGACGCGTTCGCAGACGCAGGTACGCGAAACCTTGGCGCCTTACGATCTGATGATCGCGCTCGGCGCGGATCCGCTGCGGATGTCGGTGCACAGCGAAACCGATCCGCTGCCGGAAGGCATGCCGGTGGTACAGATCGGTCTGGTCGATTGGGACATCGCCAAGAATTTCGGCGCCGAGATCGCGCTCAAGGCCGATGTGCGGGAAACCCTGCGCGCGTTGATTCCGGTGCTCAAAGCCGCCGGAGGTGCGGCACTTGAGGCGCTTGCCAAACAGGGCATCGCCGCGCTGGCGCCGAAGAACTGGAGCACCAATCGCGCCAAGGCGGTCGAGAAGATCTTGAAAGCGAAGGATCGTTCGCCGATCGATCCGGAATGGCTGACGCTGCAACTGGTCGAGGCGATGCCCGCTAATGCCATCCTGGTCGATGAAGCCCTGACGTCCTCGCGGCAGGTATTGGCGCTGCGCCCCTATCGCGATCGCTATGATTTTCATGCGCTGGCGTCCGGCGGCATCGGCTGGGGATTGCCGGCCTCGGTCGGCGTCAGTCTCGCCAATCCCGACCGGCCCGTGGTGTGTTTCTCCGGCGACGGCAGCGCGATGTATTCGATCCAGGCGCTGTGGACCGCCGCGCATCATAAAATTCCGTTGACTGTCGTGATCGCCAACAATGGCGGCTATCGCATCATCAAGCAGCGGCTGCTCGCGTTCCACGGCGACGATCATTATGTCGGCATGGATTTTGTCGATCCGCCGGTGGATTTCGTCGGGATGGCGAAATCGCTCGGGCTTGAGGCAATTCGTGTCACCGATCCCGGGGATGTCGCGCCGACGCTCAAGTCCGCGTTCAGCCGGCCCGGCGCGAAGCTCATTGAGGTCGTGGTCGACGGCACGGTGTGATCCCGTCGCGAGTTCGATTTGTAGGGTGGGCAAAGGCGCCCTTGCGCCGTGCCCACCATTTGTGTCCGACGCTTTGTGGTGGGCACGCTTCGCTTTGCCCACCCTACAATTGAATTACTTTGCAGGCCGGTACTGCACCGCCGGATGCGGCGCGGCGAGGCGCGCGCGGCCCTGGCCGAACAGTTTTTCACGCAACGTTCCCTTGATGTAGGCGTCCTTGTAGCGCCCGCGCCGAACCAGTTCCGGCACCAGCATATCGACAATGTCCTCGAAATCGCCCGGCGAAATCGCAAACGCGACATTCAACCCATCGACGTCGGTCTGGTCGACCCATGCTTCAATGGCGTCGGCGACCGTTTCCGGCGTGCCGACCACGACAGGGCCGATGCCGCCGATGCCGACATGTTGCGCGACCTCGCGCACGGTCCAGACCCGGTCGGGATCGGCGCGGGTAATGTTGTCCATCGCGCTGCGGCCGGCGTCGTTCTGGACGTGGCGAACTTCTTGATCAAGATCGTAGGTGGAGAAATCAACCCCGGTCCAGCCGGACATCAGCGTCAGCGCGCCTTCGGCGCTGACGTGGCTGACGTAATCAGCGTATTTGGCTTTGGCCTCAGCCTCGGTTCGCCCGAGGATGATGGTGAACATGCTGAACATCAGGATTTCAGCCGGGTTGCGTCCGGCCTTCGCCGCGAGGTCGCGAATGCCGGCGACACGCGGCGCGATGATCTTGGCCGAGGGGCCCGACATGAACACGCATTCGGCATGTTCGGCGGCGAATTGCCGCCCGCGCGGCGAGGTGCCGGCCTGATACAATACGGGGGTGCGCTGCGGCGACGGTTCGCTGAGGTGAATGGCATCGAGCCGGTAATTGTTTCCCTCGTGCTGGACGCGGTGAACCTTGGCGGGATCGGTGAAAATGCCGTTGGCGCGGTCGCGCCGCACGGCGTCGTCCTCCCAACTCCCTTCCCAGAGCTTGTAGACCACTTCCATATATTCGTCGGCGACATCGTAGCGGTCGTCATGCCCGGTCTGCTTGTCCTTGCCGGCGCCGCGAGCCGCACTGTCGAGATAGCCCGTGACGACATTCCAGCCGACCCGGCCCTCGGTGAGATGGTCGAGCGTCGACATCCGCCGCGCGAAGGAATAGGGCGGCTCGTAGGACAGGTTCGACGTCACGCCGAAGCCGAGATGCTCGGTGACCGCGGCCATCGCCGGGATCAGCATCAGCGGTTCGTTCGCCGGCGTTTGCGTCGCGTTGCGCAGCGCCGCGTCCGGACTGCCGCCGAACACGTCGTAGACCCCGAGCACATCGGCGAGAAACAGGCCGTCGAATCGCCCGCGCTCCAGCGTTTTGGCCAGATCGATCCAGTATGGCAGCCGGTTATAGCCACTGGTGCGGTCGCGCGGATGGGTCCAAAGCCCCGGCGATTGATGCGCGACGCAATTCATCGCGAAAGCGTTGAGCCGGATTTGCTTCTTCATGATCTTTTGCTTCTCACAGCGCCGCCGCGCGGCAGGGGGCCGCGCGACAACGTAACGATGGTTAAACTATTTGCCGGCCTGCTTGAAAGGCAATTCCTCGCCGGCGGGCGCCGCGACGCGCGCGACGTTGAGCGTCATCGAGACCACGTCGTAATAGCCGTTGACCGCGACCAGATCCATAATGCCGGCTTCGCCAAATTTTTCCAACGCCCTCGCGTAGATCGCGTCATCGACGCGGTGGTCGCGCCGCAACTGAGTGGAAAATTCCCACACGATCGCCTCGTCGTCCTTCATATTGTCAGGCTTTCGCCCGGCACCGATCGCGGCGACAATGGCGGGATCGAGGCCGGCCTTGAGCGCCAGCGGCGCGTGGGGTGCCACTCATATTGCGAGCCCCAGGCCTGCGCGGTCATGATGATCGCGCCATCTCGTTGACGCGCTTGTCGAGCGAGGTGTTAAACCGGATATATTCGCCGACTTTCTGCAGCCGGTCGGCGAGTTCGGGGCTGCGCAGCCATGCGTTGAACGGGCCGCCGATCGATTTCCGGGGGCCGGACATGATCGCGTCGGCCACGCTGCGCTGGGCTGACGTCATTCTGTCGAGCGGAATCGTCGCCATGCGCTCGCCGGTCAACGCGACCGCGGAACCCGCCAACAGCATACAGACGACGGAAGCGCGCAGGATCGTTTTCATGGAATTCTCCCAGGATTTTGCCCGATCGAGCGCCGGGCTATGGCTGAAATTGTTGCATTCCGGCGGCGTTTAGCAAGGCCAATTCCCGATATCATGGCCACTTTCGATCGCTGCCGTATCCCGATAGGCTCATTGAAATCGAAACCTTGCGACCGGGATATCAGGACAACACGACATGACCAGAGCCGACGCTATCGCCCGGGCCCATCAAGAGCTTCATTCGGGCGCGTTTCTCGCCGAACTCGATCGGCGCGTGGGCTTTCAGACCGAAAGCCAAAACCCCGAACGGGGCGATGTGCTGCGCGCTTATCTCGAGCAGAACCTGCAACCGGCTTTTTCCCAGCTCGATTTCTCAAGCCGGCTGATCGAATCGCCGAGCGGAAAAGGCCCCTATCTTCTGGCTGAATATAAAGAGAGTGCGTCGGCGCCGACCGTTCTGATGTACGGCCATGGCGACGTCGTTGACGGCATGGCCGGCGAATGGCGGGACAATCTCGATCCGTGGCGGACCACGACGGTGGGCAACCGGGTCTACGGCCGCGGCACCGCTGATAATAAAGGCCAGCACAGCATCAACCTGTCGGCGCTTCGCGCTGTGCGCGAGACGCGCGGCGGCCGGCTCGGCTTCAATGCCAAATTCATCATCGAGACCGGCGAAGAAATCGGCTCGCCGGATCTGCGGCAGGTGTGCGAATCCCTGCGCGAGGAACTCGCCGCCGACCTGTTCCTGGCGTCCGATGGACCGCGGCTGTCGGCGGAGCGTCCGACCTTGTTTCTCGGCTGCCGGGGTGGCATTCGAATTCATCTGGACGTTAATCTGCGCGACGGGTCGCATCATTCCGGCAATTGGGGCGGGGTCCTCGCCAATCCCGCGACCATCCTGGCCAACGCGATCGCCACGCTGGTCGATGGCAATGGACGCCTGCTGGTGGAGGGATTGAAGCCACCGCGATTGTCCAACCAGATCCGCTCGGCGCTGGCCGACGTCAAGATCGAGCCGATGCCGGACGAACCTGTTCTCTCGGGCAATTGGGGCGAGGAAGGCCTGTCGGCGGCCGAGCGGCTTTATGCGTGGAATACGCTGGAAGTGCTGGCGATGTCGGCCGGCAGTATCGACAAGACGGCCAATGCGATCCCGGGACGCGCGCAAGCCGTGCTGCAGCTCCGCTTCGTGGTCGGCACCAAGGTCGACAACATCGCCGAAGTGATCCGAGCCCATCTGCACAGCAAAGGTTTTCCGATGATCGAGGTGCAGGCGACGCAACGTTTTGCCGCGTCGCGCACCGATTTCGACAGCCCTTGGGTCAACTGGACCGCGGAGTCGATCCGGCAGACCACCGGAAAGGCGCCGGCGGTGCTGCCGAATTTCGGCGGCTCACTGCCCAATGATGTGTTTTCCGATTCACTTGGATTGCCGACGATGTGGGTGCCGCACTCCTATCCCGGTTGTTCCCAGCACGCGCCCGACG
>CAWBPE010000032.1:0-21970 GCA_963790595.1 uncultured Alphaproteobacteria bacterium
TTTCGTCGGATCGGGATCGTAGGAATTCGGACCGTCGCCGATGCGAAACCGTTCGAACGGATTGGCTGTCGTGAGAAATACCGGTTCGCTTTTGAAGATATCGGGATATTGCGCCCAGCCGGCGCGGCCGCGCTCGACGGCGTCTGAGTTATAGACGCTCCAGCCCTTGCGCAGGAAATAATTCAGCCAGCCTTCGCGTCCGTCCGGCGTGGTTTCCCAGGTGACGCCCGTGAGGCCGCCGCCATGCCACATCAAGAGCGGATAGACGCCCTTCTCGTTGGCCGGTAGAAAATACTGCACATACATCTGCTCGACCTGATAGGTCCCGTTGGGATCGATCTTGGCCGGCACGCCGCCGGGCGCGAAGGTGAGTTCTCTGATGGGCTTGCCGGTGATCTCGACAAGGCGGCCACCGACGTGAAAGGAGCCCATGTCGCGCAACGCGATAGGCTCGGCGGCGATCGCCGCAACCGACGTGGCAAACGTCAACGCGGCCACGAAGATCAGCCTGGAAAAGTGCGACATCTTCCCTCCACCGATTGCGAGCTTAGTTCTTTGCATTTTGTGCCGCTTCCCGTCCCGCGATACGTCCGAACACGCTGCCGATGGTCATGCCGATGCCGGCGGCGTAGCCCTTGCCGAGCACATTGCCGGCCATGATCTCGCCGGCCGCGAACATGTTGGCAGACGGCTTGCCGTCCTTCATCAGTATCTGCGATTGCCGGTTCACGCGGGTGCCCAGATAGGTGAAGGTGATGCCGGGCCGCACCGGATAGGCGAGGTAAGGCGGCGCCTCGATCTTGCGCGCCCAATGCGTCTTGGCCGGCGTGACGCCCTCGGTGCGGCAATCGTCGAGGATGGTATGGTCGAAGGTGCCGGGTTGCACCGCGGTGTTGAAATCGGAGACGGTCTTCTCCAGCGCTGCCGCGTCGAGGTTGAGCTTTGCAGCCAGCTCGGCCACCGTGCCGCCGGCGATCGGCGGAAACAGCGTCGGCATGAAACTCGTCACCACGCTGGAATCGAAAATAATGTAGGCGATCTGATCCGGTTGTGCTGCGACCAGCCGGCCCCAGATCGCATAACGCTTTGGCCAGATGTCCTCGCCCTCGTCGTAGAAGCGCGCGGCGTGCTTGTTGACGACAATGCCGAACACCACGGAATCATGTCTCGTGATAATGCCGCCGTCGAATTTCGGTGCGCGTGCGTCGATCGCGACCGCGTGGCATTGGGTGGGGTCGCCGATTTCCTGCACGCCGTTGGCCAGCAGCATTTTCAGAACCGAGCCGCGGTTATAGGGCGTCCCGCGGATCAGGAAATTGTCGGCGGCATCGCCCCAATATTGCTTGAGCCATTCGATGTTGGCCTCGAAACCGCCGCAGGCGGCGACCATCGCCGAGGCGCGAACGCTGACCCGGCCGTCGCCTTGCTTGAGCGCAGCGGAGAGAAACATGCCGTCGGCAATTTCCAGATCGAGCACCTCGGCGTCGTAGAGCACGTCGATGCCGAGCTGTTCGGCGGTCAGATAAAGCGCGTTGAGCATCGCGCGGCCGCCGCCGAGGAAGAACGAATTGGTGCGGCCGAGGCTGAGCGTGCCGCCCAGCGAGGGTTGCCAGCGCACGCCCTGTTCGACGATCCAGTTCAGCATGTCCTTTGAATCGTGGATCATCATGCGCGCGAGTTCTTCGTCGGTCTGGCCGCCGGTGACGCGCTGCAGATCTTCCCAGAATTCCTCTTCGGTATAAGGCCCGGTGAGGATGTCGGTCGCGGCGTCGTGGGCGCAGCGCATGTTGCGGGTGTGGCGGGTATTGCCGCCGCGATAGAATTTCGGCGCGGCTTCCAGCACCAGCACCGAGGCGCCGCCGCGCCGCGCAGCGATCGCGGCGCATAGCGCGGCATTGCCGCCACCGATCACCAGCACGTCGTATTTACGCGTCAAATCGACCATGCGATGTTGTTATCTTGTTTGCATGGAAAGCAAAACCGTCATCCGGGCAAGGCGATCCTCTTGCCCGGCATGACTCAGCTTGAGGCCGCAACCGCCTCCTGCGCGGCCATGGTCTTGCCGCCACGATAGACCGTCAGCGTCGCGATGATGCCGAGCGCGGCACCAAACATCAGCCAATACGCAGGCGAGGCCTTGTCCTGGTTGGTCATGGCGATCAGTTTTGTTGCCACAAAGGGAGTGGAGGTGCCGAATATGCCCGCAGCCAATGCGAACGCGATTGAGAAGCAGGTGGTGCGGACATGTGCCGGTACGATCTCGACCAGGCATCCCAGCATCGTGCCGCTGTAGACGCCAAAATAGAACGAGAGCATCATTTGGACGGCCAGCAGCTTTTCGAGCGTCGGCGCTGCCGCGAGCCAGGAAAGCGCAGGGTAAACAGTCACGAACGCCAGGGCTGCAATCGTCAGCAGCACCGGCTTGCGGCCGATCCGGTCGGAAAGCGCGCCACCGACCGGATTCCAGATGAAGTTCGTGACCGCAACGAGAAGCGTCACGAGCAATGTCCCCGTCGGCGAGAGATTGAGCTGTTTGCCGAAGCCGGGTGCATACACCGTGATGAAGTAAAAAGTCGTCGTGGTCAGCACCGCGATCATCATGCCCAGAATGACAATACGCCAGTTCGCGATCGCCGAAGCAAACACCTCATTCGCGGTCGGATGTTTCTTCATGGCAAGGAACGCCGGCGTTTCTTCCAGCGATCGCCGCAACATGAAGATGACCGGAATAATGAGGCAGCCGACAAAGAACGGGATGCGCCATTTGGCGATTCCGCCGATGGAAGCCATGATGGTGTCGCCGGGAATGCTCTCTCTCAGAAGAAAGCCGATGGTCGCCGCGACAAGGATCGCGACCTGCTGACTGGAAGACTGGAACGAGGTGTAGAAGCCGCGATTGCCAGGCGTCGCTATCTCAGAAAGATAAACCGAGACGCCGCCCAGTTCGACGCCGGCGGAGAACCCCTGTATCAGCCGGCCAATCAACACAATGATCGTTGCGGCGATGCCGATGGATTCGTACGGGGGACAGAAGGCGATCACCACGGTGCCAAGCGCCATGAGCGCGAGCGTCACGATCAGGCCCTGACGGCGACCGATGCGGTCGATATAGGCGCCGAGCACGACAGCTCCGACCGGGCGCATCAGCGCACCGAGCCAGAATACACCATATGCATTGAGCAACGCCGCGGTATCATTCGTGGCGGGGAAGAACGCCTTGGCGATGTCTTGTGCATAAAAGCCGAACAGGAAAAAATCGAACTGCTCGAGGAAATTGCCGCTGGTGGCGCGCAGAATCGCGCCGATGCGCGATTTGAGCTGCGGCGGTTGCGAACTGGCCGATGACGATACCACTGACTTCTCCCCGTTGTCCGACGCCGGGCGCGAACATCTGCGCCGGGCGAGACAGTTGCTCTGTCTTCTCGCCGCAATCTGCCACGTTGGAGCGGCGTGACCAACCGGAAAACGCCGAAAATATCGACGTGTCCCAGGCCCGGACGGTTGCGCGGCAGCATGAATGGTAATGCGCCGCGTTTAGCCAGTCTCCATGTTGCCCTGAACCACGGCCGTCAGCCATTTTCGAAACGCGGATAGTTTGGGCGAATCGGCTCGGGACAGCGGCGACACCAGATAGAAACCGGCGTCCGCGGGCAGGGTGATCTTGAACGGAACCACCAGACGGCCCTTGGCGATATCGCCTTCGACATAGGAGGTCCGGCCGATCGCAACGCCGATGCCGTCGATCGCGGCCTGCACGGTCATCAGCGTGAGATCGAAGGTCAGTCCCGGCTGGGTCGAAATGTTGGTCGGCAGGCCGGCCGCGGTCAGCCACAGCCGCCAATCGTCGCTGGCGCCGGCGCTGGTGGTCAGCAGCACATGATTGGCGAGATCCTCAGGCCTTCGAAGCGGCCGGGGGCCCGTCTGCAGCGCCGGACTGCAGACCGGAAACAGCTGGTCGGCCATCAGCCAGTCGGCGCGCACCCCCGGCCATTGCCCGCGGCCGTAGCGGATCGCGGCATCGACGTCGTCGCGCTGAAAATCGACCAGGCTGGTCGAAGTGGTGATGCGGACATCGATGCCGGGATGAGCTTCCTGAAATGCGGTCAGCCGCGGCAGCAGCCACTTTGCCGCCAGCGAGGCCAGCGTCGAGACGGTCAGCACGCGATCGTTTTCCTTGCGTAACAGCCGCTCGGTGGCGAGCCGCAAATCGTCGAACGCCGCGCGGATGCCGGGAAGATAATCCCTGGCTTCCGGCGTCAGCGCCAAGGCGCGATTCTTCCGGACGAACAGGCGAATTCCCAGTTCCTCCTCCAGCCGCCGGATCTGATGGCTGATCGCGGTCTGGGTCACGTTCAGCTCGGACGCCGCCACGGTGAAGCTCAGATGCCGGGCCGCGGCTTCGAACGCGCGCAATCCATTGAGCGATGGCAGCCGGGCGATCATTTACCGGATTTCTCCCCCTTATATATGAGTTTATATCATCCGAAGCGGTACAAAGTGTCGTTTGTAGGAATCCTCAATAGGACCGATATTCCAGCGCGAAAGTTAGCTTTAGGAGGTCGAAATGTCTACCTGTTCACCTCAAGCGATGACAAATCATCATGAGTTGGGGCTTTTCGCCCAGCTCAGCGAAACCCTCCATGTCTGGAGTGAGCGCCGGCGTCAGCGGTTTGAACTGGCGCGGTGGAGCGACCGCGATCTGCACGATGTTGGCCTCGCGTGGAGCGATGTCGCTCGCGAAGCCGAAAAGCCGTTTTGGCGGGCGTAAAGCAGCCAGGGCTGGCGCCGCTTCATAAGAAGGGCGCCAGCCCGAAACGACTTTTCCAGATCAAAAGCAGCTCGAAATCAAAGGAAGCCTGCGATGACCGCGCTTCGTCTTGATGACCTTCTGCAGCATTCGGACACTCTGGAGCTTCGTTCCGGCGAAGCCGTCGCGGTGCGTTTCGTCGAACCACGGGATGCCGAGGCGCTGCAGGATTATTTCCGAGGGCTGTCGGTTCGCTCGCGCTACAACCGCTTCCTTGGCGCGGTCAGCGAACTGCCACCGTCAGAGCTTTACAATTTTATCCATGTCGGCGAGCGGAATCGGTTCAGCGTCGTCGCGGTCATGACGATCGACGGCGTCGAGACCATCGTCGGCGAGGCCCGCTATGGCGTCCAGGCCGATACCGCCAGCTTCGAGTTCGGTGTCTCGATCGACGACCGCTGGCAGGGCCATGGCATCGGCACCGCGCTGCTGAAGAACATGGAATGCCGCGCCGCGGCCTTTGGCGCCATCAGACTGTTCGGCGATACCTTGCGTTCCAACGACGCGATGATCAGCCTCGCGCGCAAATCGGGCTTCGATTTCAAGCCGAGCCCGGGCGACTGGAAGCTGGTGCGTTTCGAAAAACGCCTCGACGCAGAACCGCAGGAAATCCCCTGCGCCAGCTGGAAGATCGCGGCGGCCTCCCGTGAGACCGCAGCCGTTTCATTGGCGGGCTGAGCCGATCTAAATTGCCGGCTGCGCCTGCAAGGCATCACGCAGCCTCGTCAGTCCAATCCGTCGAAGTCGCAACCTTGCGCCAAGCGTTGAGTTCCTGTGCGACGTGGGCGTGCTTGGCTTCGATCCGTTCCACGGTGTCGCTGCCGAGCGGCAAACGCGTCGGTGGCTTTGCAGCATTCACCAGCGCGATGAACGCGCTTGCCAGTTTGCGCGGATCGCCGCGTTGCCCGTGGTTGAAGTCGGCGGCGAGCGCGCGGGTCTTGCCAACCGTCTCGCGGTAATCGTCGATTTGCTGCGCGGTGCGCACCAGCGAGGTTTCGTCGAGGAAATCCGTGCGAAAGAAACCGGGTTCGACCACCGTGACATGGATACCGAGCGGGGCGACCTCGGCCTGCAGGGCTTCGCTGATGCCCTCGACTGCGAACTTGGTGGCGCCATAAACGCCCCAGCCCGGATAGCCCGTATAGCCGCCGACCGAAGAGAGATTGATGATGTGGCCGCTGCGTTGCCGGCGCATGTGCGGCAACACCGCGCGGGTGACGCCGAGCAGACCGAATACGTTGGTACCGAACAGCTTCTCGGTTTCCTTCGCGCTGGCCTCCTCGATCGCGCCGAGCAAGCCATAGCCGGCATTATTGACCAGCACGTCGATGCGGCCGAATTTCCTCACCGCCTGGCCGGCGGCCTCGTGGGCTTCCGCCTCGCTGGTCACGTCGAGGCGCGTTGCCAACAGGCGCTCATGTGAGCCCAGTCGGGCGGTGATAGTGGAGGGATCGCGGGCCGTGGCAACCACCGCGTCGCCCGCGGCCAATGCTGCTTCGGCGATCCCCGCACCGAAACCCCGGGAAGCTCCTGTGATGAACCAGACGCGCATGTTGTTGCCCTTTCTGTTGCAGGCCCGGCGGGTGTGCCGGGCTGATGGGCAACAATTAGCCGCTCGCCATAGCTGAGATAATCCACTATATTTTTAACAAGCTACTGAGTAAAATTCATCAATGCGGATCGATCCCTCCGACCTCGCGACCTTCCTGGCGATCGCCCGGCACCGCAGCTTTCGCGCCGCGGCGACCGAGCTTGGCGTGACGGCGTCCGCGCTCAGCCATGCCCTGCGCAACATCGAGACCCGGCTCGACCTGCGCCTCTTCAACCGGACCACCCGCAGCGTTGCGTTGACCGAGGCGGGCCAGCGGCTGTTCTCGCGCATCCGTCCGGCGTTTCAGGACATCGATGACGCGCTGGAAGACCTCAACAATTTTCGCGGCACGCCGGCGGGCACATTGCGCTTCAATGCTGCCCGGCAATCCACCCAATTGGTGCTGTTGCCGATCGTGACGGGATTTCTGAAGGCGTATCCGGACGTCAATGTGGAACTCGTCGTCAACGACGCGCTGGTCGATATGGTATCGGCCGGCTTCGACGCGGGCGTGAGATTTGGCGAGACAATCGCAGCAGATATGATCGCGGTGCCGATCGGGCCGCGGCATCGCTTCGCGGTGGTCGCTTCACCCGGCTTCTTCAAGACGCGAAAGCCGCCGGTCACGCCGCATGACCTGAAAGGCCTGCCATGCATCCGCTACCGTTTCACCAGCGGTGCGATGTATCGCTGGGAATTCGAACGCGGCGGCATCGAGGTCGATATCGATGTCGAGGGACCGCTGACGCTCAATGACCAGGACCTGATGGTTGATGCGGCGCTGGATGGTGCCGGCCTCGCCTTTGTCTTCGAAGCCCAGGTGGAAGAGCTGATCGCCAAGCGCAGACTGGTGCGCGTCTTGGCCGACTGGTGCCCGGCCTATCCCGGCTTCTTCTTGTATTATCCGAGCCGCCGTCTCGCGCTTTTATCGATTTTGCGAGAAGCGGTGGGCCGTCGAGTCCGCGAAAAGCCAATCCAAAGGTGGCGCGCCTGACCAAGGCATGAGGCTGATGCGCCTTCAATTCCCCTTGAATACCGCTTTGCGCTTTTCGATGAAGGCCTGCACCGCTTCCCGGTGGTCGGACGTCATTGTGGTGCGGATAAGCCGCTCGGCCTCGTGATCGCGCGCGGTGGCGAAATCGAATGACAAGGCTTCGTCGAGATTGTCCTTCATGTAGCGCAACGCGATCGCCGGTCCCTCGGCCATCGATTTGGCCAGTGCAAAGGCTTCGTCCTGCAATGTGGCGTCCGGCACCACGCGATTGACGAGGCCGATCGCGGCGCATCTCGCCGCATCGACCTTTTCAGAAGTGAACATCAATTCGCGCGCCCGCGCGGTTCCGACCAGTCGCGTCAGCAGCCAGGCGATGCCGTAATCGCCGCTGAGCCCGACGCGCAGATAGCCTGTCGATACGAAGGCGGATTCCGCGGCTATCCGGATGTCGCAGGCGATCGCGATGGCTAGTCCGGCGCCGGCCGCGGGGCCGGGCAATGCCGCGATGGTCGGCTTGCGAACCGAGACCAGCGCGCCGGTCAGCAACCGTTGGCGCTCCTGCAGGTCGGCGACCTTTTCGTCAAAGGACATCGCCAGTTTCTTCGGATCACGATGCGCGCCCATGCCCTTGACGTCGCCGCCCGCGCAAAATGCCGTGCCGGCGCCGGTAATCAGGAGCGCACCGACCTCGGGATTCTCGCCGCAGGTCCGAATCATCGTGCGCAGCGCCGGCGTCAGGCGGTCGGACAGCGCATTGCGTACCTCCGGCCGGTTCAGCGTGATAATCGCGACGCGGTCGCGGATCACGCAGAGCAGTTCATTGGTGCCGGTGTCGATGGTGGTTTCGGATGTCATGTGAGTCCCCCCGCCTATGTTTTGTTCGTCATTCCGGGGCGATGCGAAGCATCGAACCCGGAATCTCGAGATTCCGGGCTCGCACTTCGTGCGCCCCGGAATGACGGTGTTATCCTCTCAAAACTTCTCCACCCACGGCCGCAATTCCAGTTCCCAGGTCCAGGCGTTGCGCGGTTGCTGCAACACGTTCCAGTAACCCAGCGCAATGCCGTCGGGATCAAGCATCGAATCCGGTTTGTCGGCTGGCTCAACGCGTACCGAGCTGCGAATGCCGCCGTCGATCACGAAATGCGCGACGTGAATGCCCTGCGGCGACAATTCGCGCGCCATGCTCTGCGCCAGGCCGCGCAGCGCGAACTTGCCCATCGCAAACGGCGCGGATTGCGGATAGCCTTTGACGCTGGCGGAGGCGCCGGTGAACAGGATCGCGCCGTGTTTGTTCGGCAGCATCCGCTTTACGGCTTGCTGCGCCACCAGGAAGCCGCCGAACGCGCTCACCGCGATCGCCTGCGCCACTTCAGCGGGCACCAGATCGACGAAGTTGCCCCGCGCCCGGGCGCTGGCATTGTAGACGACCACATCGGGCACCCCCATTTCGCGCTCGACCAGCCCGAACAGGCGCTCGACCTCGCCGGGGTCGGTGGCATTGCAGGCAAAGGCGCGCGCGCCGGTCTCGGTACAGAGCGCGCCAAGCTTTTCGATTTGGCGTGCCGCCAGCGCGACGCGAATGCCTTCGCGGCTCAACAAACGCGCCAGCGAGGCGCTGATGCCCTCGCCGGCGCCGACAATCAGGGCATTCTTGTATTTTGGCGTTTCCATGGGGATGTCCTTGGGCGGTGGTTGTAATGAAAATTGCATCTGGCCCGGGCCGGGCAGGGCGACAGTCCGGCATTTGGTATGCGATAGTTCCCAAAAACAGATGTGGAAACGAACAAGAGAATTCAATGCAGCCGGTCAAACATATTCCCATTGCAAATTCAGCGGACCAGCCGGGATTGCTCGCGCCTGACACCTCGGGAATGAATTTCTACCGGGCCGATCCGGCGCTGAAAGATTTGCTACGCATTCATCTGCCGGACGCGCTGTTTCGCCATATCGAGCCGCATCTCGACCGGCTCGGCGCGCTAGCCGGCGGTCATCTCGACGAATGCGCACGGCTCGCCGATCGGCATGTGCCGGTGTTGCATCCGCGCGACCGGTTCGGCCGCGATGCGCAATGGATCGAATATCATCCGGCCTATCGCGAGCTGGAGCGCCATGCGTTCGGCGAGTTCGGCATTCACGCGATGTCGCTGCGCAAGGGTATCATGGGCTGGCCGGACAAATATCCCGTGGTGGCCAAGCACGCCTTTACGTTCCTGTTCAACCAGGCCGAATTCGGGCTGGGGTGCCCGATCAATGTCACCGACGGCTGCGCGAAGCTTTTGGCGAATTTCGGCGATGAGGCCTTGAAGGCCCGATATCTCGACGGTCTCACCCAGACCGACATGACAAAACTGACCCAGGGCGGCCAGTTCATGACCGAGAAGGAAGGCGGTTCCGACGTCGGCAAGCTGACGACAACGGCGGTGCCGGAAGGCGATCACTGGCGCCTGTCGGGCGAGAAGTGGTTCTGCTCCAATGCCGACGCCGAGGTGGTGATGCTGCTGGCGCGGCCGCAAGGTGCGGTCGGCGGCACGCGCGGCGTCGGGCTGTTTTTGATGCCGCGCAGGCTCGACGACGGTTCTCCCAATCACTACCGGATCGTCAGGCTGAAGGACAAGCTCGGCACCCGCTCGATGGCGTCTGGCGAGATCAAGCTGGAAGGCGCGATCGCCTATGCGGTTGGAAAGCTCGATCGCGGCTTCGTGCAGATGGCCGAGATGGTCAATTCGTCGCGGCTGTCCAACGGCGTCAAATCCACCGCGCTGATGCGGCGCGCGCATCATGACGCGATGACGGTGGCGCAAAATCGCGTGGTGTTCGGCAGCCGGATTCTCGATCTGCCGCTGGCGCGCCGACAATTGATGAAGATCATGCTGGCGACCGAGCAGGCGCTGTCGATGAGTTTTCTCACCGCCGATGCGCTCGACCGCGCCGAAGCGGGCAGCCAGGACGCCGCGGCGCTGTTGCGCATTCTGACGCCGACGCTGAAGTATCGCGCTACGCGTGATGCCCGCAAGGTCTGCGGCGACGCGCTGGAGATGCGCGGCGGCATCGGTTACATCGAAGAATTCGCTACCGCGCGGTTGTTGCGCGACGCCCATCTTGGTTCAATTTGGGAAGGCACCGGCAATATCGTAGCACTCGATGCGTTGAAGCGCGCGGTCGGCCGTCACGGCGCCGATGCGGCCCTGGCCGCGGATCTCCATGCCAGGCTCGATGACAGCGCCAATGTCCCGCAGGCCTGGCGCGATCGCCTGCGTGGATTGACCGATCGCGCGGTGGGTTTTGCCCGTGAAGTGGCCGGGCGTACCGAGCACGAAGCCGAAGCGCGGCGCGCTACAAGCTTGCTCTACCATGTCGCGAGTGCCGTCGTGCTGGCGTGGGAAGCCGGGCGCATCCACGACATGCGTGGCGATGCCCGCCGGCTATTGTTGTCGCGCATGGTAATCGATCACCGGGTAGAGGCGAGCGATCCGTTCCGGCTGACGGAGAATGCGCAACAGCGCCCGATGATAGACCACCTGCTCGGCGACCGCGCGGTCGGTATGGCCGAGATTGGTGAGTTGCTTGTGGCGTAAGTTCGACAGTTTTTGTACTCTGTCATCATGCGCGGGCTTGACCCGCGCATCCATCAAATTTCGAAAAAAGCTACTCAAGCACGATGGATTGCCGGGCATAGGCGAGCGGATGCGACGCCGTGTTTTAGACGGCTATGCCCGGCAATGACAAGCTATACTTACCGCGCCACATGTGCCGACACCGCGAGCCAGTGGCCGTTTTGTTTGGCCCAGCAATCGGTGTAACGGCCATAGGCTTGTTGGCCGTCAGACGTGGTGTAGCTCGTTCGTCCGTGGATGATCGCAAAATCGCCCAGTACGCGAATCTTCACGTCATCGGCGATGAGATTGCGGATCGTCACCGGTACGGCGGTCTGCTTGAGAAACGCGGCGCGATCGACCAGCGATTTGTCGGGATTGGTGCAATAGAAGTCCTGCGCCAGAATTTCGTCGAAGCGTTTGACGTCGCAATTCTGTACCGAAGCCACATAGTCACGATTGAGGATGGTGAGTTCGTCGGTGTCGTTGCTCATTGTTGTTCCTCCGGTGATATGCTCGCACAGTAGTCGTCATTGCGAGCGAAGCGAAGCAATCCATAGTACCGCCCGTGAGTGTGGATTGCTTCGTCGCGTTGCTCCTCGCAATGACGAAAAGCTAATCATCAAACTACGGGGGGAACGAAGCTACCGAATTGCGCTCGGTCGCCCACCTACGCCGCGCCGATCAGGATGCCGACGGCGAGCACGATGACGCCGCCGAGCACGACCTGGAATACGGCCTGCAGGAACGGCGTGTCCATATACCGCGCGCGAATATAGGCAATGGCCCACAATTCGAAGAACACCACGACACCGGCAATTGCAGTTGCGATCCAGAAGGCATTGGCCCATGAATCCGGAACCAGATAGGCCATGGTGTGACCAAGCCCGCCAATCGCCGTCATCACGCCGCTGGCCGCGCCGCGCAGCCAAGGCGAGCCGCGCCCGGTCAGCGATCCGTCATCGGACAGCGCCTCGGCGAACCCCATGCTGATACCGGCGCCGAGCGAGGCGGCGAGACCGACGAGAAACGTCTGCCAGTTCTGATGGGTCGCAAAGGCTGCAGCGAACAACGGCGCAAGTGTCGAGACCGATCCATCCATCAATCCGGCCAGGCCCGGCTGAACATATTGCAGAACGAAAACCCGCCGCCGGGTTTTGTCTTCTTCCGCGCGCACGTCCGGCGACAAAATCTTGTCGGTCAGTTTAGCCGCAATCGTCTCATGGCCTTTTTCGGCCTCGGCGAGATCGCCGAGCAGCCGGCGGACGCCGACATCCTCGGCCTGTTCGGCGGCCTTGATGTAGAACCGCTCCGCTTCGAACTCCATCGTCCCGACTTCCTTGCGGATGGTGTCGAGCGACAGGTTCTTGGTCAGCCAGATCGGGCGGCGGCGCAAAAATCCCCTGACATTGTCGCGGCGGATCGGCGGCAGATGCTTGCCGAAACGCTGCTCGTACAGTTCCAGCAGCCGGTGGCGGTGGCCTCGTTCCTCCTCGGCCATCTCCTCGAATATTTTGGCCGATTCCGGGTACCGCTCCGCCAGATCCTCCGCGAAGCTCATGTAGATGCGGCTGTCTTCTTCCTCCGAGGAGATCGCGACCGCCAGCACTTCCCGCTCGGTCAAATCAGCGAAATTCTTCACGTTAGCCGCCTTCATATCAATTTAGAATAGTTCTAAATAGATATAAGGAGTTCCCGCAAAGAGGTCAAATCATTCAGTGGCGCGCAGAAAATCCAGCAACAGCCGACTTACTTCGGCGGGCTGCTCCTGCTGCACCCAATGGCCGGCGCCATCGACCAGATGAGCACCGAGCATGCGCGTGCAGGCGGTGGTCTGCATGGTCTCGAACACGCCGGGGCGCTGGTAAGTGCCCCAGTCCTGCTTGCCGGAGATAAAACAAGACGGCACGTCGATGCTGCGGCCGGAAAAGTTTTCGAGTTCGGCGCTGAACCCGCCCGAGGTGCCGCAACGGTACCATTGCAAGCCACCCTGGAATCCGGTGCGTGCATATTCGGCGCTGTAGAACGCGAGTTCGCGTTCGGGCAGCCATGTATTGGCGGCGATGGCTTCCGCTGACGGCATTTCCGCAGCAACCGTCTCGGCCATGTTGCGCGCGAGGTCCATCACGTAATAGGTCGGCAGTTTGGCCAGTTCGGTCGCCGTCCAGCCCCGTAGCGGATAGGGCGCGTTGGCTTTCCAGTCGGCGCTCTTGTGATGATAATAAGCGCGCAGGAAATCATGCACGCCCTGCGGCGCGCGGTGCATGTCGGCGTTGGCCTCGCGAGCCGAGTAGTACCATTGATAATGCTTGCGCGGTCGAGGCAATGCCGCGAGGTCGCGATGCACGGGATCTTCCAGCCTCGGCTGCACGGGCTTACCGGCGGTATTGAATGGGATCGGCGGCGGCCCCGCGAATGGCGCGCTCATCAGCACGACCGATCGAAACACATCGGGACGCACCAGCGCACACCATGCGGCGACCGAACTGCCGAAATCATGCCCGACCACCGCGGCAACGCTGCGATAGCCGAAGGCCGAGACAAGACCGAGCGCGTCGCGCACCAGATTGAGCAGCCGGAACGAATTGAGGTCGCCGTCGTAATTCGCGTCCCAGCCCGTTGTGCGGCCATAGCCGCGCTGATCCGGCGCGATCACGTGATAGCCCGCATCCGCCAGAGCCGGCATTACTTTGCGCCAGCTGAAGCTCAGTTCGGGAAAGCCGTGCAGCAGCAGCACGCAAGGCCGGCCTGATGTCTCGAAGCCGGCCTCCAGCACATGCATGCGCAGGCCGTTGATGCCATCGACGAAGCGCGCGCGGATGCCGGGAGGGAGCGGGATGTGGGGGAAGGTATCGGATATATTCATGCACTATCCTCGTCATGGCCGGGTTTATCCCGGCCATCCACGTCTTGCTTGCGCTACCCTGAAAGACGTGGATGCCCGGCACAAGGCCGGGCATGACGATGATAGATCGGCGTTCGCATTTCGGCTGCCGACGCCCTACAATCTCTCCACGATCGTCACATTGGCCATGCCGCCGCCTTCGCACATGGTCTGCAGGCCATAGCGCTTGTTGCGCTGCTTCAGCGCGTTGACCAGCGTGGTCATCAGCTTGGTGCCGGAGCCGCCCAAGGGGTGGCCGAGCGCGATGGCGCCGCCATTGACGTTGAGTTTGGCCGGATCGGCGCCGGTGGTCTTCAGCCATGCCGTTGGCACCGAGGCGAAGGCTTCGTTGACCTCGAACAGGTCGATGTCGTCGATCGACATGCCGGCCTTCTTCAGCGCGCGCTTGGTGGCATGCAGGGGCGCGTCCAGCATGATCACGGGATCGCCGCCCATCATGGTCATGTGATGGACCCGCGCCATCGGCTTGATGCCGAGCGACTTCAGCCCCTTTTCGTTAACGACCATCACGCCGGAGGCGCCGTCGCAGATCTGGCTGGCGCTGGCGGCGGTGAGCTTGCCGTTCTCGGCGATCAGCTTGACGTTACGAATGCCTTCAAGACTTGCCTCGAAACGAATGCCTTCGTCGATCGCATGCGTGTCGGTCGACCCATCGGCGCGGGTGATCTGCAGCGGAATGATCTCGTCCTTGAATCGGCCGGCCTGCGTCGCCGCGATCGCGCGCTGGTGGCTCTCATAGGCGTAAGCGTCGAGTTCGTCTTTGGAGAGGCCGTATTTCTCCGCCATCATCTCCGCGCCAGTGAACTGGCTGAACTGGATATTGGGATAGCGCTTCTCGATATTCGGGCTCTTGTAATGGCCAAAACCGTTTTTGGCCGGCAGCGACGAGGCGAGGCCCATGGGCACCCGCGTCATCGCCTCGACGCCGGCGGCGATCACGATATCCATGGTGCCCGACATCACCGCTTGGGCTGCGAAATGCAGGGCCTGCTGCGACGAGCCGCATTGCCGATCGATCGAGGTGCCGGGCACGCTCTCCGGCAGTCTTGAGGCCATGATGGCGTTGCGCGCGATGTTGTTGGACTGTTCGCCGGCCTGCATCACGCAGCCCATGATGACGTCTTCGATCTGGTCAGGGGCCGCACCCGAGCGCTCCACCAGCGAATCCAGCACGGCGGCGGCGAGATCCGCGGGATGCCAGCCCGCGAGGCGGCCTCCCTTGCGGCCCCCGGCGGTGCGGGCGGCAGCGACGATATAGGCCTCGGCCATGGGCGTTCTCCCTGATTGGTATCGGTCGATTTATTTGATCGTTAGCCGGATTTAAAGTGCGCCGGAGGATTTAGTCAATCAATCAATTAACTCTTGAGTGCGGCGGTTTCATAGGCTTATCTGCGGGTCTCTTCTCCGGCAGGCGTTCAGGGTAGTTATGGGATCACAGTTGGATACCGGCATTCTGGCCAGGCTCGCGCCGACGAAAAACACCACAGCGGAGAAATTGCTCGTCGCGGCGAGCGAGCTGATGATCGAGCGTGCCGGCATCGAGATTTCCCTGAGCGACATCGCCCAGAAGTCCGGCGTCAACGCCGCGCTGGTGAAATATCATTTCGGCAACAAGGACGGTCTTCTGCTGGCGCTATTGGCGCGCGATGCCGCGACCGAAATGGCGCAACTCGATTATCTCTGGGCGCAACCGATTACGCCGACCGCGAAACTGAAGCTGCACATCGCGGGTATTATCCGGGCCTATCATCTGTTCCCCTATATGAACCGGCTGATTCATTATCTCTTGCACGAGAGCAACGGGCCCGCCGCTGACGAGGTCTCCAAATTCTTTGTCGCGCCGCTGCTGGATTTTCATCGGCGGCTGCTGGCCGAAGGCATCAAGGCCGGCGAATTCCGCAGGGTCGATCCGGTGCTGTTCTACACCAGCCTGATCGGCGCCTGCGATCACCTGTTTTTCGGACGGCGCGCGATGTCGCGCGCGACCGGCGTCGGGCCGGTCACCGACGAAGTCTGCCGCCAATATATTAGGCACGTCGAGGCGCTGATTTGTGGCGGCCTGTTGACGGGGAATACGGAGCAAAAGGCGGCGCCTTCGGGATGACGTTCGCGCGGCTCCAAGAATAATAAGAATAACAACAACACAAAGACAAAAGACAGAAGAAACGCCCAAGGAAAGGTTTGCGCCATGCAGTTGAAAGATGTTGCCGTTCTCATCACCGGCGGCGGTTCCGGTCTTGGCGCCGCGACCGCCCGCGCGATGGCCGCCAAGGGCGCGAAGATCGCCGTGCTCGATCAGAGCAAGGAGAATGCCGAGAAAGTCGCGGCTGAAGTGAAAGGCGTCGCCGTCGTGGCCGATGTCACCGACGAGGACGGCGTCAAGGCGGCGATTGCGAAGGCCGAAGCCGCGCATGGTATCGCGCGCGTGCTGATGAATTGCGCCGGGATCGGCGGTTCGCAGCGTATCGTCGGCAAGGACGGCGTCTATCCCCTCGCCAAGTTCGCCCGCATCATCAATGTCAATCTGATCGGCACGTTCAACGTGCTGCGGTTGTTTTCGGAACGCCTGCTGACCGAAGCCCCCATCGGTGAAGAGCGTGGCGTCATCATCAACACTGCGAGTGTGGCCGCCTATGAAGGCCAGATCGGCCAGATCGCCTATTCGGCCTCGAAGGGCGGCGTGGTCGGGCTCACGCTGCCGGCGGCGCGCGATCTCGCCCAGCACAAGATCCGCGTCAACACCATTGCGCCCGGCCTGTTCCTGACACCGCTGTTGATGGGGCTCAGCGAAGAAGCGCGCACCAGCTTGGGCGCACAAGTGCCACATCCGGCGCGGCTCGGCGATGCCTCTGAATACGGCAATCTCGCGGTTCACATCGTAGAGAACGCGATGCTGAACGGGGAGACCATCCGGCTCGACGGCGCCATCCGCATGGCGCCAAGGTAGTTACTTTCTTCCCCTCTCCCCTTGTGGGAGAGGGTGGCTTGAATGAGCTTGCGAATTCAAGACGGGTGAGGGGTCACGGTCTATCGATGGAAAGTGACCCCTCACCCAACCGAATCTGCGGCTAACGCCGGTGCTGCCCTCTCCCACAAGGGGAGAGGGCAACGCAATTGACACCGGACTCGCTGGTGCAGGAGCGAGATGGACAAAAGGTGCCCCCGTCATGAATTTCGATTTCTCCGACGAACAAAAACAACTTCGCAACGAAGCGCGAAAGTATCTCGCCGAGCACTGCTCGTCCAAGGCGGTGCGCGAAGTGCTCGACGGCAAGGAGCCGTACGATCGCAAGCTCTGGAAAGGCCTCGCCGGCATGGGCTTTCTCGGTGTCGCAATCCCCGAGGAATTCGGTGGCGCGGGGGCCGGGCATCTCGAACTCTGCGTGATCGCCGAAGAAATGGGCCGCGCGCTGGCGCCGGTGCCGTTTTCGTCGACGGTCTATCTGGCCGCGGAAGCCATCCTGATGGCGGGCGATGAGGCGCAAAAGCAGAAATGGCTTCCCTTGCTGGCATCGGGCGGCGCGATCGGCACGCTGGCGTTGTTCGAAGGCAAGGGCAATCCATCGCCACAAGCGATCAAGCTCGCGGCGTCTGGCGGCACCCTGAACGGCGCGAAGAAACCCGTGCCGGATGGCGCCATTGCCGATGTTGCCGTCGTTGCGGCGCGCACCGGCTCGAGCGGGCGCGAGACAGATATCTCGCTGTTTCTGGTGGACATGAAGGCCGAGGGCGTCGAGGCCAAATCGCTGACTAACATCGACCCGTCGCGCGGCCAGGCCGAAATCACCTTCCGCAATTGCAAGGCTGAGCCGCTAGGCGCTCCCGGCGAAGGCTGGAGCACTATTTCGCAGGTGCTCGACCGCGCCGCCGTGCTGATGGCGTTCGAGCAGGTCGGCGGCGCCGACCGCGCGCTGGAAATGGGGCGCGACTATGCGCTCGATCGTATTGCCTTTGGCCGGCCGATCGGTTCGTTCCAGGCGGTGAAGCACATGCTCGCCGACATGTATGTCTCGGCGACATTGGCGCGGTCGAATTGCTATTACGGCGCCTGGGCGCTCTCGACCAATGCCTCGGAACTGCCGGAAGCCGCCGCCGCGGCCCGCATCAGCGCGACGCAGGCGTTTCAGCATTGCGCCAAGAACAACATCCAGGTCCATGGCGGCATGGGCTTCACCTGGGAGTTCGACTGCCACATGTATTACCGCCGCGCCAACGCGGCCGCTTTGGGGCTCGGTAGTCTTTCCTATTGGGAAGACGCGCTGATCGACCGGATGCGCAAGCGGAACGCGGCGTGAGTTTTGACGACCGTAGGATGGGTAGAGCGCGAAACCCATCACAACGACGACACTGCAGGATGGGTATCGCTGCGCTCCACCGATCCTACGAAACTACGAAGCAGGACGGGATCGAGAAATGAATTTCGATGACACCCCGCAGGAAGCCGCGTTCCGCGCCGAAGCAAAAGCGTGGATCGCGGCCAACGCGCCGAAGCAATATGAAGAGGAATTGAAAAAATCCTCGCTCGGCCGCACCGAACTCAAGGGCGCAAATCTGCTCGATGTCGCAAAAGCCTGGCAGAAGAAAAAGGCCGATGCCGGCTGGGCCTGCCTGCACTGGCCGAAAGAATATGGCGGGCGCGGTGCGACGCCGATCGAGCGCGTGATCTGGCAGCAGGAAGAGGGCGCGTTCGGCAAGCTGAGTTATGTGTTCATCATCGGCCACGGCATGTGCGGTCCCACCATGATGGCGTTCGCGGGGGACGACCAGAAGCGGAAATACCTGCCGCCGCTGGCGTCGGGCGAAAAGATCTGGTGCCAGCTGTTTTCCGAACCCGCCGGCGGATCCGATGTCGCGGGCCTGCGCACGCGCGCGGAGAAAAGCGGCAACGGTTGGATCATCAACGGCCAGAAAATCTGGACCTCCGGCGCGCACTACTCGGATTTCGGCATTCTGCTCACCCGCACCGATCCCGAGGCGCCCAAGCACAAGGGGCTCACCATGTTCTTTCTGGACATGAAGAGCAAAGGCGTCGAGATCAAACCGATCAAGCAGGCCAATGGCCAGTCTGACTTCAACGAGGTGTATTTCACCGATGTGGGAATTCCGGACGTGCAACGGCTTGGCGCCGTTAACGACGGCTGGAACGTGTCGCTAACCACGCTGATGAACGAGCGGATGTCGATCGGCGCGGGGATTGCGACCGGTTTTCCGGAGCTGTTTGAGTTCTGCAGCAATTTGATGCTGGAAGACGGGTTGGCGATCGACGACCGCAATGTGCGCTCAAAACTCGCGCAGTGGGCGGTGCGCGCCAGCGGGCTGAAATACACCAGCATGCGCGCGATCTCGGCGCTGTCGAAAGGCGAGCGCCCAGGGCCGGAGAATTCGATCGGAAAACTGGTCGCGGGTTCGATGATCCAGGATATCGCGGCCTATGCGATGGATCTGCAGGGCGCAGCGGGCATGCTGAGCGGAGCCGGAGATGCGGAGGCCGCCG
The DNA here is from genome assembly GCA_963790595.1 of uncultured Alphaproteobacteria bacterium. Classification (GTDB taxonomy): domain Bacteria; phylum Pseudomonadota; class Alphaproteobacteria; order Rhizobiales; family Xanthobacteraceae; genus Bradyrhizobium. Next base: position 19,388 of record CAWBPE010000032.1, read on the forward strand.
GAAAATTCCAGGCGATGCTGCTGCGCGCGCCGGGAACTCGTGTGGAAGGCGGCACCGACGAGATCATGCGCAACATCATCGCCGAGCGCGTGCTCGGATTGCCTGGCGATATCCGGGTCGACAAGGACGTGCCGTTCAACAAGATACCCACCAAGGGTAGGGGTTAGTTACGGCCTCATCCTGAGGAGCCGCGCGAAGCGTGGCGTCTCGAAGGATAGAGAGACTCATGGTTCGAGACGGCGCGAGAGCGCCTCCTCACCATGAGGGAGATACTGGAAACCTAAGAGGCCCGCCATGAATTTCGATGACACCCCGCAGGAAGCTGCGTTCCGCGCGCAGGCCAGGGCCTGGATCGATGCCAACGCGCCCCGGCAATATGAGGCCGAACTGTCCAAGGCCTCGCTCGGCCGGATCAGGCTCGAGAAGGCTGACATCGTCGAGGTCGGCAAGGCCTGGCAGAAGAAGAAAGCCGAAGCCGGCTGGGCTTGTCTGCAATGGCCCCGGGAATATGGCGGCCGCGGCGCGACGCCGATCGAGCGCGTGATCTGGCAGCAGGAAGAAGGCGTCTACGGCAAGCTGACGCAGGCGTTCCAGATCGGCGAGGGCATGTGCGGGCCGACCATGATGACCTATGGCAGCGAAGAACATAAGCGCCATTATCTCCCGAAGCTCGCCGCGGGCGAACAGATCTGGTGCCAGTTGTTTTCGGAGCCCGCCGGCGGATCGGATGTCGCCGGCTTGCGCACCCACGCCGAAAAGCAGGGCGACAACTGGATCGTCAACGGCCAGAAGATCTGGACCTCAGGGGCGCATTATTCCGACTATGGTCTTTTGATCACGCGCACCGATCCCAACGTGCCCAAGCACAAGGGATTGACGATGTTCTTCCTCGACATGAAGAGCAAAGGCGTCGAAGTGAAGCCGATCAGGCAGGCCAACGGCATGCAGGAATTCAACGAGGTGTTCTTTACGGATGTGGTGATTCCCGATCACCAGCGCCTCGGTGCGGTCGGCGATGGCTGGAACGTGTCGCTGACCACGCTGATGAACGAGCGGATGTCGATCGGCGCGCGGCTCGCGACCGGCTTTCCCGAGATCTTCGAGTTCTGCTCCAACTTCATGACCGAGAACGGGCTCGCGATCGACGATCGCGCCACGCGCTCGAAGCTCGCCAGTTGGGCGGTGAAAGCAAGCGGGCTGAAATATACCAGCTACCGCGCGGTCTCGGCGCTGTCCAAGGGCGAGCGTCCGGGCCCGGAAAATTCGATCGGCAAGCTGGTCACGGGCGCGATGCTGCAGGACATCGCGACCTATGCGATGGATCTCGAAGGCGCCGCCGGGGTCTTTACCGGGGCGGCGGAGGAAGAGGCGCGCGGCCAATTCCAGCAGATGCTGCTGAACGCGCCATCGATACGGATCGCGGGTGGCACCGACGAGATTCTGCGTAACATCATTGCCGAACGCGTACTCGGGCTGCCCGGCGATATCCGCGTCGACAAGGATGTGCCGTTCAACAAGATCCCGACCAAGGGCCGGTGAATTTTCGTGTCCCGGACGCGGTGCAGCGTGTAACGCTGCTCCGCAGAGCCGGGACCTGCTAGCAGATGGTAGCGTGGACCCCGGATCAGCAGCGCACGCCATAGCGTGTCGAAGACGCGCGTTAACGCGCTTATGGCACGCTGCACTGCATTCGGGGAACGACTTCAAGAAGGCTGTAATGTGATGGACGACAAAGTCGATACCGCAGCGCCAATCGCTGTTCTCGAAGCTTTGCTGGGCGAGCGCTATTCCTGCCGTGCCTACCGGCCCGATCCGGTGCCGCGCCCGATCATCGAGCGCATGTTAACGGCGGCGCAGCGCACTGCGTCGTGGTGCAACAGCCAGCCGTGGCAGGTCGTGATCGCAAGCGGGGCGGCCAAGGAACGCTTTCGTGCAGCGATCTACGCCGCGGCCAGTTCCGGCGCGCCCGACGATGGCGACTTTTCGTTTCCGCGGGAATATCGCGGCGTCTATCAGGAACGCCGCCGCGAAAGCGGTTTCCAGCTTTACAACACGCTCGGCATCGCGCGCGGCGACCGGGCGGCCTATGCCAGGCAGTCGCTTGAGAATTTCAACTTCTTCGGCGCGCCGCATGTCGCGATCATCCACAGCGACGAAGCGCTCGGGATTTATGGTGCGATCGACTGTGGGGCTTATGTCGGTAATTTTCTCCTGGCCGCGCAGGCGCTGGGCCTCGGCGCCATCCCGCAGGCGGCGCTGGCGCATCAGTCCGGATTGATCCGGCGTCATTTTGGATTAGGCGACGACCGGCGGGTAGTGTGCGGGATTTCGTTCGGCTTTCCGGACCGGGAGCACAAGATCAACAGCTATCGCACCTCACGCGCGGGGATTCCGGAGACCGCGACGTTTGTGGATGAGTAGAGGGCGCGAAGCGGCTTGTTCCGTCCTCATCCTGAGGAGCGCGTTCTTACGCGCGTCTCGAAGGATGGCAGCGAGTCCATGTGTTGCATCCATCCTTCGAGACGCGGCCAAGAGGCCGCTCCTCAGGATGAGGCCGGAGCAATGGGATGGAGTCCGCTCGCG
>CAWBPE010000033.1:0-13934 GCA_963790595.1 uncultured Alphaproteobacteria bacterium
GCGGAAGGCGCGGTCGACCGCGAAGGGCGTCGAGCGCGCCGAGGCCCAGGACACGATCGCGACCAGCACCAGCGCTAGCAAAAATCCGACCACCGGCGACAGCACGATCGCGAGCAGCGTCTTGGTCAGCCCGCTCCAGACCGCCGCGGAAAGCCCGGCCTTGGCCATGCCGCCCCCGACCAGTCCCCCGATCAAAGCGTGGGAACTGGAGGACGGAATGCCGAGCGCCCAGGTGATCAGGTTCCAGACGATGGCGCCGATCAAGGCGGCGAAGATCACCTGCACATCGATAATCGCGGGGTCGATGATCCCGGTGCCGATGGTCTGCGCGACATTAAGGCCGAACACCAGGAAGGCGACGAAATTGAAGAACGCCGCCCACAAGACCGCATATTGCGGCCGCAGCACCCGGGTCGAGACGATGGTCGCGATCGAATTGGCGGCGTCGTGCAACCCGTTGAGGAAGTCGAACAACAGCGCGACAGCTATCAATCCGACCAGAACCGGAAGAGCAAGCGTGGCATCCACTGCGCGGCCCTGCCCTATACCTGTTCGATGACGATGCTGTTGATCTCGTTCGCGACGTCGTCGAACCGGTCGGCGACCTTCTCCAGATGATCGTAGATTTCCGCGCCGACGATGAAATCCATCGTGTTGGCGTCGCGGTGCTTGAGGAATAGCTCCTTCAGGCCGATGTCATGGAGATCGTCGACCCGGCCTTCGAGCTTGGTCACTTCCTCGGTGATCGCGGTCAGCATCGCGACGTTATTGCCGATCGATTGCATCAATGGCAGCGCGCGGCCGACCAGATTGGCGCATTCGACCAATAGCGTTCCGATCTCACGCATCGGCGGCTCAAAGCTTCGCACCTCGAACAGAATGACTGCTTTGGCGGTTTGCTGCATCTGGTCGATCGCATCATCCATCGACGTAATCAGATTCTTGATGTCGACGCGGTCGAACGGCGTGATGAAGGTCCTGCGCACCGCGGTCAAAACTTCGCGGGTGATGTTGTCGGCATCGTTCTCGAATTGATTGACGCGCTGGCAGAATACCGGCGTCTCGTCGCCGCCCTTTAACATGCCCTGCAGCGCCAGCGCGCCCTGCACCACCGTCTGGGAGTGCCGGGCGAACAGCTCGAAAAAACGCTCTTCCTTCGGCAGAAAATAGCGAAACCAGCGCAGCATTTGATCGGTCCAACTCGCAGAAAAGGCCAGCCAAAGCCGCCCGTCACAAAACTGTCATAGACCATTTCTCGGGAAAGCGCGTGGGGCGCGGCCGGCGGGACCGGTTCATCCACCGCTTTGTGGGTCAGGCGCGGCTCTGGATTTCGTTCCGATCCAGAGGGTTTTTGGGGCCGATTTTCAAGCCGATCGGCAGCCGGGCAAATTTAGAGCGAGCGCCTGAAAAAATGCGCGATCTCGCCGATCACGCCGCGCCGGAAAGTCAGCACGCAGACCACGAAGATCACGCCCTGGATCACCGTCACCCACTGGCCGAATCCGGCCAGATATTGCTGCATCGCGATGATCACGAACGCCCCAACCACCGGGCCAAACACCGTGCCGAGACCGCCGACCAGCGTCATCAGCACGATTTCGCCGGACATGCTCCAATGCACGTCGGTCAGCGAGGCGTTCTGCGCGACGAAAACCTTTAGCGAGCCCGCGAACCCAGCCAATGTTCCCGACAGGATATAGGCGAGCAGCTTGTACTGGTCGGTCTTGTATCCCAGCGATATCGCGCGCGGCTCATTCTCGCGGATCGCCTTCAGCACTTCCCCGAACGGCGAATTGATGGTGCGGAAAATGATCAGGAACCCGAGCAGGAAGCCCGCGACGATGACGTAATAAAGCACGGTGGATTTGGCGAGATTGAACACCCCGAACAGATAGCCCTGCGGAATACCCTGGATGCCGTCTTCGCCATGGGTGAACGGCGTCTGCAGATAGATGAAATACAGAAGCTGCGACAGCGCCAGCGTAATCATCGCGAAATAAATGCCCTGGCGGCGGATCGCCACTAACCCGGTGATGAGGCCAAGCCCGGCCGCCGCCGCAGTGCCCGCGAGAATGCCGAGCTCAGGTGTGAGACCCCAGACTTTCAGCGCATGCGCGGTAACGTAGCCCGCGGTACCCAGAAACATCGCGTGACCGAACGACAGCAATCCGCCGTAGCCGATCAGAAGGTTGAAGGCGCAGGCGAGCAGCGCAAAGCACAGCGCCTGCATCACGAAGAACGGGTAGAGCCCGCTGAACGGCACAAGCAGCAGCAACACCGTCATGACGCCGAACGCGATCATCTCGTCGCGGATGGTGCGCCCGGTCACCGGCAGGGTATCGTCGGTCAATGCTGTCATATCAGGTCGCCCGTCCCGTCAGTCCCGAAGGCTTCACCAGCAACACCAGCACCATCAGCACGAATACCACGGTGTTGGAGGCCTCGGGATAAAAGTATTTGGTCAGCCCCTCGATCACGCCGAGCGCAAATCCGGTGATGATCGATCCCATGATCGAGCCCATGCCGCCGATCACGACCACCGCGAACACGACGATGATCAAATCAGCTCCCATCAGCGGGCGCACCTGATTGATCGGCGCCGACAATACCCCGGCCAGCGCCGCAAGCCCGACGCCGAGCCCGTAGGTCAGCGTGATCATGCGCGGCACGTTGATGCCGAACGCACGCACCAGCGTCGGGTTTTCGGTGGCGGCGCGCAAATTGGCACCCAGTCTCGTCCGCTCGATCAGGTACCAGGTGAGCAGGCACACGACGAGCGAGAAGATCACGACCCAGCCACGGTAGATCGGCAGGAACATGAAGCCGAGATTCATGCCGCCCTTGAGTTCATCGGGAATGGCATAAGGCAGGCCCGAGGAGCCGAAATAATTCTGAAACACGCCCTGGATGATCAGCGCCAGCCCGAACGTCAGCAACAGCCCGTAGAGATGGTCCAGTCCCGAGAGCCACTGCAGCATGGTCCGCTCCAGGATCATGCCGAAAATACCGACCACGATGGGTGCCACGATCAGCGCGGGCCAGTATCCGATCCCGGCGACGTTGAGCAGGAAGTAGGCGCAGAACGCGCCCATCATATACAGGGCGCCGTGCGCGAAATTGATGATGTTGAGCATCCCGAAAATCACGGCGAGCCCAAGACTGAGCAGCGCGTAGAACGAGCCGTTGATCAATCCCACCAGGAGCTGTGCATAGAGAGCTTGCATATCGATCGATCTTTCGTGCTCAATCCCGTCGTCACGCAGAACGAAACCCGCCGGCACGAGGCCGGCGGGTCGCGGTCACTTCTTCAGCAGCGCACACTTGCTTTCGGCCAGCGGCGTAAACGCCTGGTCGCCCGGAACGGTGCCGACCAGCTTGTAGAAATCCCAGGGACCTTTGGATTCCGAGGGCTTCTTGACCTCGAACAGATAGGCCGGATGGATGGTGCGGCCATTGGGCTGGATTTCGCCCTTGCCGAACAGGGGATCGTCGGTCGGGATCGACTTCATCTTGTCGACGACCTTGATCCCGTCATGCGGATTGCCGCCGAGCGCTTCCAGCGCCTTGAGATAGTGCATCACGCCGGCATAGACGCCGGCATGGACCATGGTCGGCTCCGCGCCATTCTTCATCCGTGCCGAGAACCGCTTGCCGAAAGCCCGGCTCGCGTCGTCCCGATCCCAATAGAAAGTTTCGGTAAAGCTCAGGCCCTGCGCGGTTTCAAGACCGATCGCCTTGACGTCGGTAATGAACAGCAGCAGCGCTGCAAGCTTCTGGCCACCCTTGACGATGCCGAATTCGGCTGCCTGCTTGATGCTGTTGGTGGTGTCGCCGCCGGCATTCGCCAGGCCGATGACTTTCGCTTTCGAGGCCTGGGCCTGCAGCAGGAACGACGAGAAATCCGCGGTGTTGAGCGGATGCTTGACGCCGCCGAGAACCTTGCCGCCATTGGCCGTGATCACCGCCGTGGTGTCGCGCTCGAGGGCCGCGCCGAATGCGTAATCGGCGGTGAGGAAGAACCAGGTATCGCCACCGGCCTTGACCAGCGCCTGCCCGGTGCCGTGGGCCAGCATGTAGGTGTCGTAGGTCCAGTGCACGGTGTTGGGCGAGCACTGCGCGTTGGTGAGATCGGAGGTCGCCGCACCCGAATTGATGTAGACGCCGTTCTTTTCCTTGACGACGTTGTTGACGGCAAGCGCCACGCCAGAGTTCGGCACGTCGACGATGATGTCGACCTTGTCGACGTCAAACCATTGGCGCGCGATATTCACACCGACGTCGGGCTTGTTCTGGTGGTCGCCGGAGATGACGTCGATCTTCCAGCCCTTGGCGACCAGACCGGAATCTTCGACGGCCATCTGGGCCGCCAGCGTCGAGCCGGGGCCGCCGAGATCGGCGTAGAGACCGGATTGATCGGACAATGAGCCAATCTTGACGGTCTTGTCTTGGGCGAGTGCAGTGCTTGCAGCCGCGAAGCTTAGCGCAGTGCCGAGCAATAATGCGGCGATTCTGGTTTTCATAGCGGTTCCCTCTGTGAGTCCTTCCGGCTGTTCAGACGCCGAGATAGGTATGCAGTTTGTCCATATTGGCTTGCAGCTCCGCATTCGCGAAACCATCGATGATCTTGCCGTGCTCGACAATGTAGAACCGGTCCGCAACAGTCGCGGCGAACCGGAAATTCTGTTCGACCAGAAGGATGGTGAACCCCTCCTTCTTGAGGCGCGCGATGGTGTGGCCGATCTGCTGGATGATGACAGGTGCCAGACCTTCGGTCGGCTCATCCAGCATCAGAAACCGCGCGCCGGTGCGCAGGATTCGCCCAATCGCCAGCATCTGCTGCTCGCCGCCGGACAATTTGGTGCCCTGACTGTTCAGCCGCTCCTTGAGGTTGGGAAATAGTTCGAAGATCTGATCCAGCGACAGGCCGCCCGAGCGCACCACCGGCGGCAACAGCAGGTTTTCGCGAACGTCGAGACTGGCGAAAATCCCCCGCTCCTCCGGGCAGAACGCGATGCCCATCCGCGCGATCTTGTCCGACGAAGCGCGGATGATGTCCTGGCCGTCGAAACGGATCGCGCCGGTGCGCTTGCCGATGATTCCCATCACCGATTTCAGCGTCGTGGTCTTGCCGGCGCCGTTTCGCCCAAGCAGCGTGACGACTTCGCCGGCGTTCACATCGAAATTGATGCCGTGCAGGATGTGGGATTCGCCGTACCACGCTTCGAGATTCTTGACCGACAGCACCGGCGCACCCGATGCCGTTGCGGAACCTGTCGTGGCGGCATCGGCCGTTTTCAAATCAACCATGCCCGGCCCCCAGATAGGCTTCCTTGACGCGCTCATCCTTGGTCAGGTCGGCATAATTGCCTTCCGCCAGCACATGACCGCGCGTCAGCACGGTGATGATGTCGGACAAGTTCGCCACCACGCTCAGATTATGTTCGACCATCAGGATGGTGTATTTCGCCGAGATACGCTTGATCAGTGCGGCGATCTTGTCGATGTCTTCATGCCCCATGCCGGCCATCGGCTCGTCGAGCAGCATCATTTCCGGATCGAGCGCCAGCGTGGTTGCAATTTCGAGTGCCCGTTTGCGCCCGTAGGGCATCTCGACCGCGGGCGTCTTGGCAAATTCGCTGAGACCGACATCGTCGAGCAGTTCGTGGGCGCGGTTGTTGAAGCGATCAAGCACGGTTTTGGAACGCCAGAAGTCGAAAGAGTGCCCGTGCTGGCGCTGCAGCGCGACCCGCACATTCTCAAGCGCGGTCAGATGCGGGAACACCGCCGAAATCTGAAACGAGCGCACCAGGCCGAGACGCGCGACATCCGCCGGCGCCAGCGCCGTGATATCCTGCCCCTTATAGAGAATGCGGCCTGCCGACGGCTTCAGGAACTTGGTCAGAAGATTGAAGCACGTCGTTTTGCCGGCCCCGTTCGGACCGATCAACGCATGAATACTGCCGCGGCGGACCCGAAGATCGACGTCGCGAACGGCGAAAAACCCCGCGAATTCTTTCGTCAATCCATGGGTTTCGAGAATGAACTCATCGGCCAATCAAATTTCCCCCATCGGCCATCGCCGCGATCCCCATCGCGGGTGGCAAATTTTTTCTAACCGGCAGGTTTTCCCCGACGTCTTGGAATTCGTCGTGGACCTGCCGCCTCCGGGGCGGAATATGCCGTCAACGCCCCTCCTTACGCAAGGTGGAAAGCTGGGCAGATCAGGCGCCGGTATCGGCCCGGTTTCGGCCTTTAGTCGAATAGCGCCTGCTGTCCAGGAGGAACGCTCCGCCGATCCGGCAGGCATTTTTCAGAAGGACGTTGAGGCCATCCGGAAAGCAGTCATTAACGCTGTTTGGATGCAATTTCAGGCCTTCATCAAAAATTTGTCCCGGCGGCCGATGATTGGTTGTTTATGTCGAAATCGATTTTGCAACCCTGGAATTTACGACTTTGGAATTTGAAAGCGCCAGCGCGACGATCGTCAAATCGATCAAACAGCGTGACCTCCTGAACACGTGGCTGCGGCTATATGCCCGCGAGCAAATACTGCCACGGGTCGCGGAATATGAACCGTCACGAATCGAGGAAGAACTTCCGGACCTGGTGTTTTTCACCGTCCAGAAAACCCAGCCGCCGCGTCTGATGATCGAGAGCGACGGCAGCCGGATGTCGATCGCCTACGGCCATAGCGGCAAGGGCAAATATCTCGAAGAATATCTCGGCTCGAGGTTAGTGCCACTGGTGATGCCGGTCTATTACGAGTGCCTGAGACGCGCCCTTCCCGTCTATACGATATCCAATGTCGACGACAGTTATGGACGCATGGTGGCCTATGAGCGCCTGCTGCTGCCGTTCTCGGACGGCGGCGATGCCACGCATATCATCGCATCGCTGAAGACCATCTCTGAAGACGGCAATTTCGAAATCAGGAATTTGATGCGGGGCAATGACAACCTGCCGACCACGAAGCTCCGCGCCGTGATCGAGCGCGATCTGTTTCACCGCGCACCCGGCCGTATACCCGCCGGTGATGTGATCGAATTCAGCGACCGGCCCTTCGACAGCATCGTCGAGTTGATCTAGCTGGACTGATTCAGGCGAGCTGATTTATGTCTTGGCTCGCCGGCTACCCGACACCGCTTCCTTGGCATAAATCTCCGGCTTGAATCCGACCAGCAATTTGCCACCGAGATCGAGCACTGGCCGCTTGATCATCGAGGGTTGTGCCAGCATCAGCGCGAGCGCCTTGCGTTCGCTCAACCCTTCCTTGTCGCCATCGGGCAGTTTGCGAAAGGTCGTGCCCGCACGGTTGAGCAGGGTTTCCCAGCCGAGCTCATCGCTCCACTGCTTGAGCTTGTCCTTGGCGACGCCCTCGGTCTTGTAGTCATGAAAAACGTAGGCCACGCCGTGGCTGTCGAGCCAGGCACGCGCCTTCTTCATGGTGTCGCAGTTTTTGATGCCATAGATGGTGACGGGCACGGTCGATCTCCCCTTCCGCAATTTCGTTGTTGTCCTCTTATTCTACACGCAGCGGCCACCGCGCAAGATGCCTATGCCCATCCATGCTGTGGATGAGTACGAACCCGTCCACCGTCCAGACAATCGGTTCGATCGGCTGCTCTTCCACCTCGCGCTCGGCGTATAAAAGCGTGACATGCGGATTGAAATCCCGCTTCACCAGATGCTTCAGCCCGTTTCTCGCCAGCTGCACACCAAGCGCTTGCCGAAGTAATTTCAGTCGGCCCAATCCGCCGCCGCCAAGCAGCACGAACGGATGGTGGCCGGGACTGCCGTGAAAGCTCGCGATGCGATCAAACGATACCTCGAACGGCGGCATGCACACGCCTTGTGCGGCCTCGCATGCTGTCCGAACGACACGCTCATGCGAGCCACGTCCGTCATGGAGAAGAAACAGCGTGATGTGCAGACGATCAGTTCTGATAAGACCACCATCGAACTGACGCGCGCGTTTGACCACCTTCGCCAGGCGATAAATGCGAGCCGCTTTATCGACGCGCGGGACAACAGCGAAAAAGAACAGGCCGGACATGAATTGCTACCGACAAGACCGCTCCCAAGCGGAATATCCATCAAGAACAAATCATGAACATGAAAGGCTGTAAAGTCCGCACCGATCCACCGTTCCGGATTTACAAATCTGGACGCGACCAGCCGCCTTTACGGCCGCGGCGGAATCTCGAGCCCCCGCTGCACCGCGGGCCGCGCAAGGCCGCGTTCGAGCCAAGCCCCGACGTGCTTGAACGTATCGAATCCGACCAGTTCGCCCGCGCCGTAGAAGCCGTTCAAATTGCGCACCCAGCCCAATGAGGCGATGTCGGCGATGGTGTAGTCGTCGCCCATGATCCATTGCCGCCCGGTCAGGCGCAGGTCCAGCACGCCGAGCAGGCGTTTCAATTCATTGACGTAACGTTCCAATGGCCGTTTGTCGGCGATCTCCTTGCCGGCAAATTTATGGAAGAAGCCGACCTGGCCGAACATCGGCCCGATCGACGACATCTGGAAATGCACCCACTGGATGGTCTGGTAACGCTGCGCCGGATCGGCCGGCAGAAGCTTTCCGGTCTTCTCGGCGAGATATTGCAGGATCGCGCCGGACTCGAACAGGCCGAGCGGCGCGCCGCCGGGCCCATCGGGATCGATGATGGCCGGGATCTTGCCGTTCGGGTTGAGCGACAGATACTCCGGGGTGAAAGTTTCATTCTTGCCGATATTGATCGTGTGCGGCTCATACGGCAGCCCGATCTCCTCCAGCATGATCGAGACCTTCACGCCGTTCGGCGTCGGCAGCGAATAGAGCTGCAGGCGGTCGGGATGCTGCGCCGGCCAGCGCGTGGTGATCGGAAACTTCGACAGGTCTGACATTCGCTTGCTCGCCCTTGCTCGCTGAAATGATTTTTTCGTTTGCCCGTGATCAGGCCTTTTATCCCTGCCAAGGCAAGTCTTGAAAAGTGAGACGGCTTCCCAGCTGAAAAGGCGCCGCGATCAACAGAATTTGAACAGGTAAACTTAACAGTTTTACTTGCAAGTTTGACTGTTGATCCTTACTGAGGGGGCATGACAGATGTTCCCACCTCGCCCGAACCCGTGGTTGCCGAGCTTTCGCTCGCCATCGGACAGCTGGTCCGCCGGCTGCGGACCGAAGCGAACCCGGATGAATTGACCTGGTCTCAGCTTGCGGTCCTCGCCCGGCTCGACAGGACGGGCGCAATGACGACGGCGGACCTCGCGCGCGCGGAATTCGTGAAGCCGCAATCCATGGGCACGACGCTGGCCGATCTCGAGCAAGCCAAACTGGTCCAGCGCAAGCCTCATCCGACCGACGGACGCCAAATCCTGTTCGAACTGACTATCCACGGGACCGAGGCGCGGCGGCAGCGCACGATCGCCAAGCGGGAATGGCTGTTGGCCGCGATGACAAAACTCGACCCGGCTGAACAGCGAACGTTGGTCGTCGCCGCTGCGCTGATCAAACGCTTGGCGGAATCCTGATGGTGCACTCCGCCACCGATATCGCTCAGTCGCAGAATGCATCAGCGCACCACAGTCCGATCCTACGAAGGCGAGCACCGTGACCGTTTCTATTCTTGACCCAAACACCGCGCTGATCGTGATCGACCTGCAACAAGGCATCGTGTCGCTGCCGACCGTGCATCCGATCGGCGATGTCGTGAAAAACGCCAGCGCTCTCGCCGAGGCATTCCGCCGCCGCGGCCTGCCGGTCGTGCTCGTCAATGTCGACGGCGGCGCGCCGGGCCGCACCGAGCAGCCACCCAGGATCACAACATTTCCCGCCGGATGGACCGACCTCATCCCCGAACTCAACCGGCAACCGGCCGACATCGTCGTCACCAAGCGTACGTGGGGCGCATTCGCGAGCACGGACCTCGAACATCAACTGAAGGCGCTCGGCGTTACGCAGGTGGTGATCGTCGGCGTCGCCACCGCGACCGGCGTCGAATCGACCGCACGCCAGGCCTATGAGCAGGGTTTCAACGTCACCCTCGCGATCGACGCCATGACCGACCTGCGTCCCGCGGCGCACGATTACAGCATCGCGCAGGTTTTCCCTCGGCTGGGCGAAACCGGCACGACACCTGAGATCATCGATCTTCTCGATCATGGGAGTGCCGGACAATGATGTGGCTTCACGATCTGTCGTATTTTTTCGGCGGCGCCTTTCTCACCAATGCTATTCCGCATTTTGTCAGCGGCGTGATGGGACGGCCGTTTCAAAGCCCGTTTGCGAACCCGCCCGGCGAAGGCTTGTCTTCCTCCACCGTCAATGTGCTGTGGGGTTCGTTCAACCTCGTCATTGCCTACGTGCTGATAGAACGCGTCGGCGAATTTGACGCGCGATCGACCGAGCATGTGGCGGCGTTGGGACTGGGCGTTCTTCTGATGGCGCTGATCACGGCACGCCTGTTTGGACGCTTTCACGGCGGCAATGCTCCCGACGAATCGAAGGAGGTCCGGTGAAACGCACTTTCCGTTCGCTGCGGGGCTTCAATTATCGGGTGTGGGCCTGCGGTGCGCTGGTTTCCAATGTGGGAACATGGATGCAGCGCATCGCCCAGGGCTGGCTGGTGCTCACCCAATTGACGCACAACAACGCGACCGCAATGGGCGTGTTGATGGCGCTGCAATTCGGGCCGCATTTGCTGATGCTGCCCCTCACCGGCTTTGCGGCGGATCATTTCAACCGGCGCAGGCTCCTGATCGGCACACAGGCCGCGATGGGCGCGCTGGCCTTCGGCCTTGGTATCCTCACCATCACCGGGCTCGTTCAATTGTGGCATGTCTACGTGTTCGCGTTCGCGCTCGGCTGCGTCACCGCATTCAACTCGCCGGCGCGGCACACGTTTGTCGCCGAGCTGGTCGGAGAAGCCGATCTGTCGAACGCCGTGGCGTTGAATTCGACCTCGTTCAACGCGGCGCGGATGATCGGTCCGGCCATCGCGGGCACCCTGATCGCGTCGGTCGGTTCGGGCTGGGTGTTCCTGATCAACGGCGCTTCCTTTGCCGCGGTGCTCTGTTCGCTGGCGCTGCTTCGCCTCGACGAGTTGCATGTACAAACCCGGGCGGTGCGCGCGCGCGGCAGCCTGGTCGAAGGCTTTCGCTACGTCTGGAAACGCCCGGATCTCAAGGCCATTGTGCTGATGCTGTTCCTGATTGGAACCTTCGGGCTCAACTTCCAGATCTTCATCTCGACCATGTCGGTCAAGGTATTCCATGCCGGCGCGAGCCAATACGGCCTTCTGACCTCGGTGATGGCGGTTGGGACCATTGTTGGTGCGCTGCTCGCGGCCGGGCGGGAGAAACCCCACTTCACGCTGCTGATGGTCGGCGCCGCGATCTTCGGAATAGGCTGCACGCTGGCCGCGCTGGCGCCGAACGCGTGGCTGTTCGGCATGGCGCTCATGATGATCGGCGTATCGGCGTTGACGTTCTCCAACTCGACCAACAGCCTGATGCAGCTCTCTACTGAACCGGCGATGCGCGGGCGCGTGATGGCGATCCGTCTGGCGATCGCGCTCGGCTGCACCCCGATCGGCGCGCCGATCGTCGGCTGGGTCGCCGACAATTTCGGACCGCGCTGGTCGCTCGGCGTCGGCGCGGCTGCGGGTTTTTCCGCCGCGATCGTGGGCCTGCATTATCTGCGGAAATATCGTCATCTCAGCATAAGCTTCGACGCTGGACGTCTTCACATCAGTATCGACGACGAGCCCGTGATGGAGGCCTATCAGTCCAGCCAACACGTCCGGGCCTAGCTTCGCGTGATTGCGCATCATGACAGAGAATACGCCTGATGGAAGTTCACAGCTTCGGGGATCGCGGCAATCCGCCGCTGATCCTCCTGCACGGCATCGGCGCCGGGCACCAGCTGTGGCTGCGGCAAATCGAGCGGTTCAAACAAACTCACTTTATCCTCGCGCCGGACGTGCCCGGATTCACGGGAGCTCCGGTTGCCAGTCCGCCGGACATCCCTGACATCGCGAACCGGCTGACGGCCGAGCTTGATCTGCAGACGCTCGGCCCCGTCGCGCTGTGCGGCATTTCCGCAGGCGCGAGTGTCGCACTCGCGATGGCTGCTCGCCTTGGTTTTGGCGTCAGCCGGTTGATCGTTTCCGCGCCGCAAGTGCGGCCTCCGCGTTTCATGTTGGGTCTTCAGATCGCTATCTGCACCTTGATGCCCGAGAAGACACTGATCGCAATCTCTTGCGGCGCGCTGCGGTCCGATCCGGAGATCGCCGCGGCCGCGGCGGAGGATTGCAGCGCGCTCGGCAAACGCGGCCTGCTCGCTGCAATGAATGCGCTGAAGGTGATGGACCTTCGTTCGGAGTTGCCAGGCATCGCAGCGCCGACCTCCGTATTCTGCGGCGAAAAGGATCCCGTCAATTTGACCGCGGCGCGCGCTATCACTGCGGCGCTTGGCAACGCAAAGCTGTCGATCGCGCCGGGCGCGGGACATCTTTGGAACGTGCAGGCTCCGGACCAATTCAATGAAGCCCTCGCCAACACGTTGAGCGCACCGATCTAATCCCCTCTCACTTGCCTCGCTGATCGAAGGCGCTGAGCACCGCGAACGTCATCGCTTCAACGCCGGTCTCGATCGTCGGCTTTGGCACCGGCGCAAATTGCGGGGAATGGTTGGACGGCAATTCAGGTCCGGTGCCGTTCCTGGCCGCCGCGACCCGTTCCGGCTCGTAGACGCCGATGTTGAAAAACATCGAGGGCACGCCGGCGTTGACGAATTCGGAAAAATCCTCGCTGGGCGTGAGCGGCGGCGACGGCCTGAACTTGTCGCCGAACGCGGCCTTCAGCGCTTTCGCGGCGGTCGCGACCACCTCGGGATCATTGATCACGGCCTTGGCGCCTTCGGTGATCTTGATCTCGGGCGCGGGCGCATCCGACATCGCAGCCGCGGCCTTCGCGGTGCGCTCGATCCCCGCCAGCATTTTGGCCCGCACTTCCGGCTTGAAGGTGCGAATGGTGCCGCGCAGCAGCACGTCATCGGGAATGATGTTCTCGGCGGTGCCGCCATGGATCGCACCAATGCTAACCACGCCGAATTCGGTCGGATCCTTTTCGCGGCTGATCACGCTTTGCACGTCGACGATGAAGCGCGCCGCCATCATCACGGGATCGACGGTCCGTTCCGGCCGCGCGCCATGGCCGCCATGGCCGTGAAACGTGATCTCGAGGCTGTCGGAATTGGACGAGCCGATGCCGACGCGGTAGCTGACATTGCCGTAGGCAAAGGCGCCGTCATGCAAGGCAAACCCGAAATCGGGCTTTTTGAATCGCGTGAACAGGCCATCGGCCAGCATCGCCTTGGCGCCTGACACGGTTTCTTCGGCGGGCTGCGCGATAAACATCAGCGTGCCGTGCCACTGATCCTTAAGACCCAGCAACGTCTTCGCGGTGCCGACCCAGCTCGCCATGTGAATGTCGTGGCCGCAGCTATGGGCGACAAACGTGTCCTGCCCATTCCACACGGTCTTGTCGCGGCTCGCATAGGCCAGGCCAGTTTTCTCTTCCATCGGCAGCGCGTCGAGTTCGGTGCGCACCATGATGGTCGGGCCGTCGCCGTTTTTATAGATCGCGACCAAACCGGTCTTACCGATCTTCTCGGTGACCTCAAAGCCGAGCTCGCGCATTTCGGCGGCGAGCCTGGCCGCGGTCTTCACCTCCTGGAACGCGACTTCCGGATGCGCATGGAGTTCCTTGTAGAGCGCATCGAGTTTTGGGTAGTCAGCCTCGACCGATTTCTCGATCGCCGGCTTGAGCTTGATAACATCGATTTCCGCATGAACAGGCGCGAGTGTTGCAACGGCGCATAGCGCGGCGGATGCCAGCAGCGGTTTGGAAAATCGGTTCATGGAAGCAAACTCCTTGATCGCCTGGATGCG
>CAWBPE010000034.1:0-5906 GCA_963790595.1 uncultured Alphaproteobacteria bacterium
AATGAGGTTGAGGAAACGTCATGACATTGGCCGACACGGTCGATCCTGATCGCGTGTCTTGTCGTTTGTCTTGCGGCGTCAGCGCAAACGCATGGCGCGTGCGCGGCGGACTATCCGACGCGGCCGATCAAACTCGTCGTGCCCTATCCGGCGGGCGGCCCCACCGACATCCTCGCCCGGGTGATCGCTGATTTTATCGGCAAGGATCTCAAGCAGGCCACGGTGATAGAGAACAAGCCAGGCGCGCAGGGCGCCATCGGCGCCGAATTTGTGGCGCGCGCCGATCCCGATGGTTACACGCTGCTGGTCCCGGCCGGCTCGATGATCGTGCAAAATCCGCTGCTGTACAAAAAACTGTCCTACGACCCGGCCCGGGATTTCCGGATGCTGGCGCTGGTGACCGATTTTCCGGTGCTGATGGAAGTCCACCCGTCGGTACCGGCGAAGACGATTGCGGAATTCGTCGCCTATGCCCGGCAAAATCCGGGAAAACTCAATTTCGGCTCGGCCGGAACCGGCGGCACCATTCATCTCGCCGGCGAGATGTTCAAGCGGATGGCCGGCATCGAGATGACCCATGTGCCCTACAAGGGCGCCGCACCCGCTTTGACCGATCTTTTGGCCGGCAACATCCAGGTGATGTTCGACTCGGTGAGCACCGGACTTCCGCCGGTGCGGTCCGGCCTATTGCGCCCGCTCGGCGTCAGTTCGGCGAAGCGTTTTCGCGAACTGCCAGATGTGCCGACCATCGCCGAGAGCGGTTATCCCGATTATCTCGTCAGCGTCTGGTACGGCGTGGCGGCGCCGGCAAAGCTTCCAGAGGATGTCGCCCAGAAGCTGACGGACAGCCTCAATCGTGCGATGAACGATGAGACGTTCCGGGCGACACTGGAGAAGATCGGCTATACGGTTTTTCGACCGCGCAGTGCCGCGGAGATCAAGCAGTTCATCGATGCCGACTGGGCGCGATGGTCGGCGGTGATCAAGGCGCAGAATATTTCACTGGATTGAGAAACATGGTTCGAGAGAGCGAAATTCGGGACGGCGAACAGGCCGTCGAGATGCCCAGGACTGATAATGCCGGTCTGGTCTTTATCGGCCGCATCCGCACGCCCTGGACTTCGCGGCTCGAGGCCCCACGACAAGGACGCCATGACGGCCCGGTCTGCCGGCTGGAGATTTTCGAGCCATGGGTGCCGGCGCTCAAGGGCGTCGATCTCTACGAAAAGCTCGAAGTGATCTACTGGCTGCATCTGTCGCGCCGGGATCTCGTGCTGCAATCGCCGAAGAACAATAAATCAACCCGCGGCACCTTCTCGCTGCGCTCGCCGGTGCGGCCGAACCCGCTCGGCACCTCCATCGTCAGACTGGTCGGAATCGAAGGCTCAACGGTTCTGGTGCGCGGCCTCGATTGCCTCGACGAGACGCCGCTAGTGGATTTAAAACCCGACCGCTGCGATTTCACCCCGCTGGCCCCGCCGCAAGCCGGGGATTTCGAGACGGGGTAGGGTTTCTCCTCGTCATTGCGAGCGAAGCGAAGCAATCCACACTGCGCTCATTGCTATGGATTGCTTCGTCGCTTCGCTCCTCGCAATGACGACGAGGGAGTTGCTTAGCCCTTCAACGCCGCTATCAGCTTCGCCGCGTTCTCTTCCAGCACCTTGCCATCTTCCTTGCGGCTCGCCGGCGGCAATAGCGCCACACCCTCGTGGCGCGGCATCACATGCATGTGGAGGTGAAACACCACCTGTCCTCCGGCGGGTTCGCTGAACTGCTGCACGGTGATGCCATCGGCCTTGAAGGCGGTCATCGCGGCGCGGGCAATCTTCTGGCCGGCGCGCGCGACATGGGCGAAATCCTCCGGCGTGATGTCGAGGATGTTGCGGGCAGGGGCCTTCGGGATCACCAGCGTATGGCCGCCACAGCGCGGCATAATGTCGAGAAAGGCGAGGACGTGATCGTCCTCATAGACTTTGTAGCAGGGAAACTCGCCGCGCAGGATTTTGGCGAAAGGGTTATTGCTGTCATAGGCGGGCATGGCGTCTCCCCAAATCTGTTTTTATGTCACAACTTTTTTGGTCAAGATGGCTCGTCGGCGGCCTTGCGAAACGGTCCGGCTTCGGTCAGTTCGCGGCCGGCTTCGGCCACATAGGCGCGTTCCCGCTTGAGATATTCGTCGATTGCGCGGCGAAGCCCGGTGTCGGCGATGTAATGCGCCGAAAAAGTGGTTTGGGGAAGATAGCCGCGCGCGATCTTGTGCTCGCCTTGCGCCCCGGCCTCGACGGTTTTCAGGCCGCGCGCGATAGCAAAATCGATCGCCTGATAATAGCAGACCTCGAAATGCAGGAACGGATGATGCTCGATCGCACCCCAGTTGCGGCCGAACAACGTGTCGCCGCCGATGAAATTGATCGCGCCTGCGATCCAGCGGCCGTTGCGCTTGGCCATCACCAGCAGCACGTCCTTGGCCATGCTCTCGCCGATCTGCGAGAAGAATGCGCGGGTGAGATAAGGCCGGCCCCATTTGCGCGAACCAGTCTCCATGTAGAATTCGAAGAAAGCGTCCCACGCGTCTTCGGTGATGTCGTTGCCGGTGAGCGCGTGAAGCGTGATGCCGTTGGCCAGCGCGTCGCGCCGCTCGCGCTTGATCGCCTTGCGATGGCGCGAATTGAGGGTGGCGAGGAAATCGTCGAAATTGCCGTAGCCCTGATTGTGCCAGTGGAATTGTTGGTCGGTGCGCTGCAGGAAGCCGTATTCGGCAAGAAATTTCCATTCGGCTTCGCGGGCAAACGTCACATGGACCGAGGAGGCCTCGGTGGCGTCGCACAGGCCGACCAGCCCGCCCGCCAGCGCGGTGGCGATGCGTTCCCGGTCGGCGCCGTCGGCGATCAATAACCGTGGCCCGGTGGCCGGCGTAAAGGGAACCGAGGCCTGCAGCTTCGGATAATATTGCCCGCCGGCGCGCTCATAGGCGTCGGCCCAGCCGCGGTCGAAGACATATTCGCCTTGGGAGTGCGATTTCAGGTAGCACGGCACGATGCCGGCGATCTTGCCGTCGAGCTTGGCCAGCAGATGGCGCGGTCCCCAGCCGGTGCGGGCGCAGGCCGATTTCGATGCCTCCAAGGCGGAGAAAAATGCATGTGAAACGAATGGGTTATAAGCGTGTCTTGAGACAGTGGGCGGGTCGCCTGTGGGGCAGGATGACGCCAGCGTATCGAGGCTCTCAAGGCTATCGGGATCTGGAACCGGATTGGCGCAGGCGTCCCATTCCGGGGCCGCGATCTGGCTGATGGACGAGACTGCTTCGAGGGTAATTTCGGATGAGGCCATCGACGATATTGGACCGGTCACATTTGCGATCAGCCATCAGCACGTGGTGACCAACCATAAAGATCGTGCATTGCGGCATAGAGTTCAAGGGTTGCCGTCAGGCTCAAGTTCCCGGTTGAAAATCTTCAAAGATCATCTGGTCGGCATAACGAGTGGCGCGTTCGCGCTGCTCGGGAGTTCGCACCGTCCAGGTCAGCAGCGGCAGGCCGAAAACGTGGCGCGCGATCCAGGGCGCAAGCGAGGGGAGTTCATTGACCCAGTAGGCCACGAATTGCGGCCGCGTGCGCAGTGCATGGCGGAGATGCAGCATGCCGCGGCGTTGGGCGGGCGACGCTTCGGGCCAGTCGGCTTCGGAGTAGGTGCGCTGGGCGACGATGCCGCGGAGAAGTCCCGGCATGATCTGGCGCAGCGCCACCACCTGATCCGGGTCGAACGACATTCCCGCCACCGGTCCGGCATAGGTCTGAAGCACCTGCGCCATCCGCGTCACCAGTTTGCGGTCGCCGTCAAAATGGCTCTTCACCTCGATGATGATCGGGACGCGGCCGTCGACCAGCGCGCAAAGATCGCCGAGCGTCATCATCCGCTCGACTGTGTCCTTGAATTTTACGGCCTGGAGTTCGCGGCAGGTCAGGCTGAGCAGGTCGCCCTTGCCTTCGGTGAGACGGCCCAGCGCATCGTCATGATGCACCATTGCCTCGCCATCGGCGGCAAGCTGGATATCGCACTCGATTCCAAAATTCCCCTCGATTGCAGCGGCTGCCGCACTTGGCATGTTCTCGATGACGCCACTGATACGGTCGTGCAGCCCGCGATGGGCTACCGGCCGCGCCGTCAGCCAGTCGGGTGCGGGCACCTGACGCCTTTACGAGACTTCGAAGACGCCTTCGACCTCGACCGCCGCGTCGATCGGAAGCGAGGAGACGCCGACGGTGGTGCGGGCATGGCGGCCCTTGTCGCCGAAGGCCGCGACCATCAGATCGGAAGCGCCGTTCAGCACCTTCGGTCCATCGAGAAAATCCGGCGCCGAATTGACAAAACCGCCGAGCCGGACCACGCGGACCACCTTGTCGAGATCGCCAAGTGCGGCCTTGATCTGCGCCATCAAATTGATCGCGCAACCGCGCGCCGCGGCACTGCCTTGCTCGATCGTGACACCGGCGCCGAGCTTGCCCTTGGCGATCAATGTGCCGTCCGGGTTGATGCAGATTTGGCCGGAGACGAACAGCAGGTTACCGGTGCGCACGAAGCCGACATAATTCGCCACCGGGTTCGGAGGCGCATGCAAGGTGATGCCCTGTTCCGCAAGCTTCTGTTCGACCGTACCCGCCATGTTTCGTCCCCGTTTGATGTGATCGCGCTCCTGGGAACGCCACCGTGTCGCTTTGTTTCGCGCATCGTGCCGTTACATGCAAGCGAGGGCAGATCGGGGGACAAATGCCGAAAAACATGGCAATTCCCGGGTAAATACACCTTTTCCGTGACGCGCCCTAGTTGCGGCACAATATCGCGTTGAATACTGTCACAGAATCCATACCGAGGAAAAAACATGGCCCGCGCATTGCTGATTTCGCCTCGTAATGTCAGATCGTTGGCGCTGACAATGGCCGCCGTCGCCATTGGGGCTAGCTTCGTTCCGGGGCGGGCCAACGCCGCGGCCGGTGGCGCGTTTCTGCCGCACCAGGCGCTTTACGAGCTCAGCCTGCTGAAATCGCGCGGCTCCAATGCGATCAACAGCGCGCGGGGACGCATTCTCTATAATTTTTCCGGCAGTTCCTGCGAGGGCTACACCTCGGAATTCCGGCAGGTGTCCGAACTGGACAGCGGCGAGGGCAAGGTAACGCTGAGCGATCTGCGCTCGACCTCGTGGGAGGACGGTGCCGGCAAGAGCTACCGCTTCAAGATCGATTCGCGCATGAACGACACCGAAACCAGCCCGGTCGACGGCGTCGCGGAGCGCACCGGCGATCACATCACCGTCAAGTTGAAACAGCCGGAGATCAAGACGTTCACGCTCGATGGCACAACCGTATTTCCGACCGAGCAGATACAGCGCATCGTCGCAGCCGCGCGCGAAGGCAAGTCGGTGCTTGAACTGACGGTCTATGACGGCTCAGACAATGGCGAGAAGGTCTACAACACCCTGTCCGTGATCGGGCAACCGATCCCCGGCGACAAGGCGATCGATTTACCCGATCCGTCGACGCAAAACGACGTCATGAAGACGATGAAGCGGTGGCCGGTCACGGTGAGCTATTACGACCACGACACCAAGCCCAATGAGGGCGAGCAAACCCCGGTCTATGCGATGTCGTTCGAGCTCTACGAAAACGGCGTCTCCCGCGCGCTGGTGCTCGACTACAATGATTTCGTCATCACCGGCGCGCTTGGAAAGTTCGACGTTAAGGATTCCAAGCCGTGCCAGACGGCGGAGGCGCCGAAGTAGCGCATTACTCTCTCCGATCGTCATTGCGAGGAGCCACCGGGTCGCGCGAATGCGCGCCCGATGAAAGGCTCCGCGACGAAGCAATCCATGCTTCCTGGTTGCTCGATGGATTGCTTCGCTTTGCTCGCAA
>CAWBPE010000035.1:0-34456 GCA_963790595.1 uncultured Alphaproteobacteria bacterium
ACGCGCGGCGGTGCCGCGCTCCTCACCATGAGGGTCTCGGTAAGTCCTCATCCTGAGGAGCCATGCGGAGCATGGCGTCTCGAAGGATCGAGCCGGAAATTCGCAATCCAGCCAAACCGTGCTGTCTACGGCTTTCCCGCTTTGAAGGCGCGCAAAACCTGCTCGCATTCAGGCCCGGATCGCACGCACCACGGGGGCTGTGCCGCCACGGCGCCGGATTGCAGGGCGGCGATGATTTCGGGCGCGGGCTTATCGATGACCACGCCGTTGGCGCGCATGCGCGCGTAGTTCTCCTGCAAACGAGTAGATAGCGCGACCCATAACTCGGCCTCGGTCTGTCGGCTTGCTGCATCGATCGCTTCCCGCAATTCCGGCGTCAATCCGTCATAGACGGCCTGGTTGACGCTCGCGACCGACATCGGCAGCGTGTAGTTGATTTCGCTGAAACAGGGCAGGAATTGCCACAGCGCGCGGCCGGCGCCGCCGTCGCCCGATGACAGCACCGCGTTGATGCTGCCGTCGACCAGCTTCGGCATCGTATCGGCGAAGCTGATCGAGACGGCCTTGGCGCCGGCGCCGGCAAAAATCTCG
The DNA here is from genome assembly GCA_963790595.1 of uncultured Alphaproteobacteria bacterium. Taxonomy (GTDB): domain Bacteria; phylum Pseudomonadota; class Alphaproteobacteria; order Rhizobiales; family Xanthobacteraceae; genus Bradyrhizobium. Next base: position 592 of record CAWBPE010000035.1, read on the forward strand.
CGTGAGATCTTGTCGTAGGTGCGGATCGACAGGCCTGACAAATCCGACGTCGTCTTCAGCGGCGTCTTCGACCAGATGCCGGAGGGCGGCCACGGCGTCACATAGAGCAGCCGCTGGCCTCGGTTGCGAAGTGCGGCGACAAAATACGGCCGGGCGAGATCAGCGAGGCGCTTGGCGTCCGCAATCGACGTCACCAGAAACGGCAGCGAGGGCAGCGCGAAGATCGGGTCTTCTGTTTCGAGCGATCCGGCAAAGGCGTCGCCGGCCTGAACGCGGCGTTCCGCAATCGCGGCGAGCATGTCGGCCGATCGAATGCCCTTGGCGGCGTCGAAACTCGGATGGATCAGCACTTTTCCGGCGCTGAGTTCGGCGACGTGCCGCGCGAATGCCGTGACGCCAAGCCCGGGCATCGCGCTTTGCGGGTATTCGGTCGGCATGTCCCAGAAGGTCTGGGCGCGGGCAGTCAAGGGATTATGCAAGAGGAGAACGCCAGTCAGCATAAGAAGAAGTCGCACGGTTCCTCCCGGTCCAGGCCGGCATACGCTGCAGCGCACGCTTCTTGGTAGCGAGGATCGGGCGGCGCGTAAACTGCCCGGATGGCCCAATTTCAGGCGTTTTGACCCCACTGCGGTAACCTTGCCCACAAGTTCCGCTGGCGCTGCAGGGAACGCTTCCTAGATACTCGGTGTTGCCCCATTTGGGTATTTCAGGAGGCCTGTATGGTCCCGAGGAATTTATTCATTGCGGTCATTTGCGCTGTCATCCTGAGCTGGAGCGGTCTGGCGCGCGCGGAGCAGTACCGTCCAAGCGAGTTCCTTACGCTGGATTTGTCCAAAGCGGTGCTGTCGCCGAAGCCGCTCGGGCCTGCTTCGGGATTTATACCGGGTCCACTCGATGTGAAAACCGATAATGGCAGCGCTGGCTTCCGGGCCAATACCGAAGCCGTCACCACCGAAACCGCCCAGGCACAACCGGCGACCACCGAAGCAAAAGCCGCACCTACCATTACGGTTCACAAGACCCGAATTGTGCACGCGGAGAAGCCGCGCGGTTCGACCCGAACCAAACTCGCAAAACGCCACGGCAGCCCACTCGATGCGCAGGCATTTGATGCGAGGGTTCAGGTCTGGCCTTGCAGGTCCGGCGGCATCTGCAACTGGAAGCGGTAGCGCAATAAGCGGACGGATCTAAAGTTTCGTCATTGTGAGGAGCAAAGCGACGAAGCAATCCATTCTTGCTTGAAGCCCCATGGATTGCTTCGCGGAGCCTGTCATCGGGGCGCGCGTTCGCGCGACCCGTTGGCTCGCAATGACGGTCCTTGAGACCCCGAGTTATCCCCCCGTCGCAAAACCTTCCGCCCAGAGTCAAAAAAACCTTCGGCTCTGAGTTAAGTTGAGCGGGCACCCTCCGTCGTGATTCGACGAGGTGGCCACAATGGCGATTGCGATCCCTACGCGAAAGACGCTGACAAGGCGTGAGCTTCTGGTGCGCTCCGCATCCACGGTCGCGCTCGCTAGCGTGGGAAGCCTCGCAAGACCCTATCTCAGCCGCGCCGCGGATCGCCCGCCGATTGTCAGCGGCATTCAATCGGGCGATGTGTCCGGCGGCTCCGCGGTGGTGTGGGCGAGGGCGGACCGGCCGGCGCGAATGCAGGTGGAATACTCGACCGTTGAAAGCTTCAAGACCATTCTCGGGCAGGCGTCGTCAGACGCGCTGCCCGCTCATGACTTCACCGCGAAAGTGCTGCTTGGAAATCTTCCGCCCGGGCAGGATATTTTCTACCGGGTGCGGTTTGAAGAGTTCGCCGCGGGACTATCTGGCGAAACTCAAACAGGACATTTCAAGACATCGCCGGCTGAACCGGCGTCGGTCTCGTTCGTCTGGTCGGGCGACACTGCAGGCCAGGGCTGGGGCATCGATCCCGGCCGCGGCGGCATGCGAACCTACCGGACCATGCTGGAAAATCGTCCGGATTTCTTCATCCATTCCGGCGATCACATCTATGCCGATTGCACGGTGCCATCAGAACAAAAACTGCCGAACGGCGAAATCTGGCGCAACATCGTCACCGAAGAGAAATCCGTGGTCGCACACAGCCTCGCGCAGTTTCGCGGCAATTATAAATACAATTTGCTCGACGACCATCTGCGCGCCTTCCACGCGCAGGTGGCAATGTTTGCGCAGTGGGACGACCACGAGGTTTGCGACGACTGGTCGCCGATCGGCAGCGTCGACGAGACTGGTTACGCCGAGGACGGCACTTCCAATTTGGTCGCGCGCGCCCGCCAGGCATTCTTCGAATTCATGCCGATCCACGGGGTCTCCGAACAGGCCGGCCGGGTCTATCGCAAGATCTCCTATGGACCGCGGCTCGACGTGTTCCTGATCGACATGCGCAGCTACCGCGATTCGACCTGGAACAAGCGTGACGACCCCGGCGACGCGTTCATTCTGGGACCGACCCAACTGGCGTGGCTGAAGCGCGAACTCGCCGCGTCGGACGCGACCTGGAAGGTGATTGCCGCGGATCTGCCGATCGGGTTGATCAGCACGGATGCCATAGCCCTTGGCGATGGCCCGCCGGAGCGGCGCGAATGTGAGATCGCCGATTTGTTGTCGTTCATGAAGCGCGCTGGCGTCCGCAACACCGTATGGCTGACCGCCGATATGCATTACACCGCCGCGCATCATTACGATCCGAACCGGGCAGTATTCACTGATTTCGAGCCGTTCTGGGAATTCGTCTCCGGCCCGCTGCACGCGGGAACCTGGAGTCCCGGCGAACTCGATAATACCTTCGGCCCCCAGGCGATGTATCAGAAGGGTTGCAGCGCCGAGCAGGGCGAAAATCTCGCGCCCTGTTTCGGGCTGCAGTTTTTCGGCCGGGTCGATATCGACGGCGCATCAGGGGTCATGACGGTGACCTTGAAGGACGTCGACGATCGCTCGCTATGGTCTGTCGGCATCGAGCCGCAGTTGGATGCACGGCCGGGACGGATGCTGGCGGAACACATTTGAGAGGTACTTTTACGTTCACCGCGCCACGATCATATAGCCGCCAAACACCAGCAGCATCGACAGCAGCGCGAGCGTGCAGACCACGCCGGTAATAATCGCCAGTAATTGGTTGGCCTCCAGCCATTGTCGCAGCGCCCTGACCATTACTTCTAACCCGATCTTGATTTGGACTCTGCGCTTCCGGCAGACTATCAAGCAACTGTCACACTGTCTCATCCGTCAGGTCAATCCGACCCTATTCATATGACGGCGCCGGCCCCCCATCCGGTGATTTCAGGTCTTCAGGAGTACTCATGGAACAATTGCAAACCCAGGGCATCAGCCTGCCGCGGCTTGGGCTCGGCACCTATCGATTGCAGGGCGACGCCTGCCGTGCGGCGGTCGAAAGTGCGCTCGGCCTCGGCTACCGGCATATCGACACCGCGGAAATGTACGGCAATGAGGAGGCCATCGGGGCAGCCCTCGCGTCGACCAAAGTCCCGCGCAAGGACCTGCACATCACCACAAAAGTCTGGAACGAGAACCTCGCGCCGGACGCGATGCGCCGCTCGTTCGATGCCAGCCTGAAAAAGCTGCGGCTCGATCAGGTCGATCTTTATCTGGTGCATTGGCCGGCGAAGAGCATGAACCTGCCGGCGATGTTCGAGACGTTGCAGAAGCTGAAGCAGGAAGGCCGCACCCGCGCCATCGGGGTGGCCAATTTTAACATCGCGCTGTTGAAGACCGTGGTCGAGGAGATCAAGGCGCCGATCGCCTGCAACCAGGTCGAATATCACGTGATGCTCGATCAGACCCCGCTGCGGCAATATATGGCGTCGAAAGCGATCCCGCTGGTGGCCTATTGTCCGCTGGGGCAGGGCCGGGCGGCTTCGGATGAGACGCTGATCGCGATCGGCCGCAAGCATGGCGCCAGCGCGGCCCAGGTGGCGCTGAAATGGCTGCTGGATCAGGACGGCGTCGCCGCGATCCCGAAGGCCTCGCGCGCCGAAAGCCAGAAGGCCAATCTCGACGCGCTCGATGTCGGGCTCGACGAGGAAGATATGAAGGCGATCGCAGGCTTGCCGAAAGACAAGCGCTTTGTGAATCCCGGCTTCGCGCCGGCGTGGGATTAAACCGCTCGCCGCAAGGCCTTCGTCGGAAGCCCAAAAGAAAATGGCCCCTTGCGGGGCCATTTTTGTCTTATGCCTTAGTAATCGTGATGGCGATGCCGCATGACCACAACCCGGTCGTGATGGTGACGATGCCAGCCATGATCGCGATGCATGTCGGCACGCGCGTTCATTCGGTCATGGTCATGCCTGATCATCATTTCCTCGGCACTTGCAATCGACGGTGCGGCAATGGCAATCGCGCCAAGCGCTGCAATAATAAATCCAAACTTCTTCATCATGTCCTCCTCGTTTGAGCGGGACACCAACATCAAGTCACGGGGAACGTTCCAGATGAAACTGGAAAGAATTCTGAACAGCCGTTCATCCGGTCATTCAATGATCGCCTGATACACCAGCGCATTGATCTTCTGGCGATAGTGCCAACGAATGGGACCGGGCGCTGCCGACAGATATACGACCGCAAGGTCCTCTTTTGGGTCGACCCACCAGTCGGTGCCGCTGGCGCCGGGCCAGGTGAATTGCCCGACCGATCCCATCAGCCTGACCACACCGGGTGTGGTGCGCACCGCAAGCCCGAGGCCGAATCCGAAATCGGCGCGGGTCGGATCCGCATTGCCGACCAGATTTTTGATGTTCGGGCCGAGCTGGTCGGACAGCATGTAGTCGATGGTCTTGCGGCCGAGCAGACGCGCCTCGCCGGCGCGGCCGCCGTTCAGCAGCAGCATCGCAAAGCGCAGATAGTCGGACGCGGTCGAAGCCGCGCAGCCGCCGCCGCATTCGAATTTCAGCGGCTGCGTCAGTTCGGGGCTGCGCGCCTGCGGCTTGCCGGTATCGGGATCGACCGGCAATGGCCTGGCGTAGCGTGCAGCCTTGTCCGCGGATATCGCGAAACCCGTATCGGTCATGCCGAGCGGACCAAACAGGGTTGTCTGTAGATATTGTCCAAGCGATTGCTTGCTGATCTGTTCGATGGTGAGGCCGAGCACATCGAGACCGAAGCCGTAGTCCCATACGGTGGCCGGCTGATACAGCAGCGGCAGCGATGACAATTTGTCGAGGAAGGCTGCGCCGTCATAGTCGCGTCCGGCATCGCTGCTGCCCGCCGGGTACATCTTGTGCACCAGCGTGTTGCCGCGTCCGCCATAGACAAGTCCGGAGGTATGGCGCATCAGGTCCTGGATCGTGATTTGCCGATTGGCCGGCACGGTCTCGGTCGTCGGCTCGCCGCCATCACGTACGGCGACGCGCATCTGCGCGAATTTCGGGAAATATTTGGCGAGCGAATCGTCCATCAGGATCTTGCCGCGCTCGTACAGCATCAGCGCGCCGACCGTCGTCATCGGCTTGGTCATCGAGGCGATGTTGAAGATGGTGTCGGTGGTCATCGCGACACCGGCCGCCTTGTCGCGCCAGCCATAGGCGTCGAACACCACCAGTTTGCCGTGCCGGGCGATGGCAATGACCGCGCCGGGAATGCGTCCGGCGTCGATATCGGCCTTCAATGTCTCGCCGATCCGCGCCAGCCGCTCGCTGGAGAGGCCGACTTCTTCCGGTTTGGCACGTGGCAACGGGTCGTCGGCGAAGGCGGCGCCGGACGCCAACAGGCACAGCGAGGTTGCGAGAACTTTAAAGGCCTTCATGAACGCCTCCCGTGCGGGCTCTGCGGCCCCCGATGGTTGTGTCGCAAGGATATGGCACCCCGTCCGCAGAGACCAGTCGAGTTTGTGCGGTGTCGGCCTGCGGCTTGCGCAAATCCGCTGCCCGGCGCATCATCGATCGATAAAAATAACCTTTGGGGAGAACGCCAGCATGTCCGCATTGTCACGCCGTCATTTTCTTGCGCTTACGGGCTCGGCGGCTGCCGCGACACTGTCAGGGCGCTCTCCAGCCGATGCGGCGATGGGACCCAACGACAAGTTCGATCTGGTGATCAAGGGCGGCGACGTGCTCGATCCCAGCCAGTCGCTGCGCGGCAAGCGCGACATCGGTATCCGCTGGGGCGTGATCGAGGCGATCGAGCCCGAGATTCCCGCCGCCCGTATCTCCAAGAGCATCGACGCCACAGGCAAACTGGTCACGCCGGGCCTGATCGATCTGCACTGCCACGTCTATCCCTATGGCTCGGCGATCGGCATTCCCGCCGACGAATTGGTGCAATTTCAGGGAACCACCACGGTGGTGTTGGCCGGCGATGCCGGCGTCAACAACCTGGCGGCGCTGCGGCGTTATATCGTGGCGCAGACGCGGGCGCGGATGTACGCGTTCCTCCACATCGCCAACAATGGATTGTCGGCGTTTCCGGTCGCCGAGCTCTACAATATCGACAATGCGCAGGTCGAAGCCTGTGCGATGGGGCTGGCGGAAAATCAGGATTTTCTGATCGGCGTCAAGGTGCGGATGTCGGAAAACGTGATCTACAAGCACGGCCTCGAGCCGCTCAAGCGCGGCATCCAGGCCTGCGAAATGTGCGGCTGGCCGGCCAAGATGATGGTGCATATCGGTGGCGTCGAGACCGGCGCCCTGATGTCCGATATTCTAAATCTGTTGCGGCCCGGCGACGTCCTGACCCACGCTTATTCCGGCGCGCCGAACAATGCCGGTGTCTTCACCAATATCGTGCAGGACGGCAAATTGTTGCAGGCTGCACTCGCGGCCAAGCAGCGCGGCGTGATCTTCGATGTCGGCCATGGCGGCGGTAGCTTCGATTTTACCGTGGCCGAAGTCGCGATTCCCGGCGGCTGCACGCCGGACACCATTTCGTCGGACATGCATGTATTTTCCGGCAATTCGCCGGGCATGCCGTTCCTGCCCAATGTGATGGGCAAGTTCATGGCGATGGGCTTCACGCTGGAGCAGGTCGTGACGATGACCACCACCGCGCCGGCGAAGATCATCAACCGCGCACCGAAAATCGGGACGCTCCAGATCGGCGCGCCCGGCGATGTCGCGATCATGGATCTGGTGGAAGGTCCGGTATCGTTTGTCGACACCCGCAACAACAAGCGCGAGGGCAAACTCTCGCTCAAACCGGTGCAGACCGTGATCAACGGCGTACCGTTCGGACGGCCCTATCAGTCGCCCTTTGCGGTGAGATAGGCGCTTTTCAACCCGTCATGATGTTCAATCGCTCAAAGTGGGAGACACCATACCAATGCGCGTTATTCTCAAGCCGTTATTCTGCGCGACGGCGCTGTTGGGTGCGGGATTTTTCATGCCTTCTGTAAACGCGGCGACCTTTGTGTATGTTGGAAACGCCGACAGTCAGGATGTCAGCGTTCTCGAACTCAAATCGAGCGGCGACCTGACACCGGTCGAAACGAAGGCGGTGCCCGGTCCTCCCAAGCCCGGCGGATCGCTGCCGCTGGCGGTCAGCCCCGACAAGAAACGTCTGTATGTCGGCTTGCGCAACGAACCCTATTCGGCGGTGACATTTGCAATCGATGGCAAGACCGGAAAATTGTCGCTGGTAGGTCCCGGTCCGCTGGCCGATTCGATGGCGTATGTCGTCACCGACCGGAGCGGAAAGTTTCTGTTGAGTGCGTCGTATGGCGGCAACAAGATCACGGTCAATCCGATCGGCCAGGATGGAATTGTGCAGCCGGCGCAGCAGATCATGGCGACGCAGCCGAATGCGCATTGTATTCTGCCGGATCCATCGAACCGCTACGTGCTGCATACCAGTCTCGGCGGCGACCTCGTGTATCAGGAGAAATTCGACGCCAAAACCGGCCAGCTGACGCCTAACGATCCGCCGAGCATCAGCGTCAAGGCCAAAGCCGGTGCGCGTCATCTGGTGTTTTCGCCGAACCAGAAGTTCGTCTATCTGATCAATGAACTCGACGCATCGATCTACGTTTTTCCGTGGGATGCCAAAACCGGTACCCTGAAGAAGGAAGTTCAGGTCACGACTTCGCTGCCGAAGGGTTTTGACGGAAAGCCGTGGGCTGCCGACATCCATCTCACGCCGGATGGGAAATTTCTCTACGCCTCCGAACGCACGTCCAGCACGCTGACGGCCTTCAGCGTCGATCCGAAGACGGGGGTGCTGACATCGATCGATTCCTTTCCGACCGAAAAACAGCCGCGCGGCTTCAATATCGACCCCACCGGCCGCTATCTGCTATCCGTCGGCCAATTGTCCAATAGCATGACCAGTTATGCGATCGATAAAGCGAGCGGCAAACTGACCAAGCTCAAGGAATATCCCATGGGCAAGAATCCGAACTGGGTCGAGATCGTCAGCTTCCCCCGCTAGAGATGGGCCGGCCCAAGCAACGCCTGCGCGCCTTCCCATAACTGGCTGACGACTTCGCCAGCGGGTTGTGCGCGGGCGAGCCGGCCGGACTGGCCGGACCATGCCTGCATGCGATCGATGTCATTGGCTTTGACGGCCTCGTCGCGCATCGCCTGGGTCAATCCGCGTTGCACCGGGTAGGGCGCCGGCTTCGGCGCGTCTGACGAGCCCGCGGCGCGGGCATAGGCGGTCGCGATGGTGCGGCCGGGACGGCCTGAGAACGCGCGCGTCACCATCGTGTGCTCCGGCAAAGCCTGTCCGATCGCATCGGCCCAGGCCTGCGGCAGCTTGGCCTCGGGGCAGCGAAGAAACCCGCTCCCGATCTGAACGGCGGATGCGCCGAGCAGCAACGCCGCGGCGACACCGCGCGCGTCTCCAATGCCGCCGGTCGCGACCACAGGAATATTGACGGCATCGACCACCGCCGGGATCAGCGCAAACAGGCCCACCATATGGGCTTCGGCGGTCGCGGCATCGAAGGCGCCGCGATGGCCGCCGGCTTCCATGCCCTGTGCGACGACCGCGTCGGCACCGGCATCCTGCGCGGCACGGGCTTCGGTCACCGTGGAAATATTCGCAAACCATTTGATCCCTTTGGCCTTCATCCGCTCGACAAAGGCTTTGGGATAAAGCCCCATCACCGACGAGATGACCGGCGGCGCGGCCTCCAGCATCGCATCGCATTGCGCTTCGAAATCCGGCGGCGTCGCATCGCCGGCTTGCGGATGGACCTGCGGTCCCCACTCGCCCAGGAATTCACGCACGGCGTTTTCCGTCTCGGCATGGCGATGCGGCGTGGGATCGGGGATCCACAGATTGAGCGCAAAGGCGCCATTGCTACTGGCGCGGACTTCCGCAGCCCAATTCTTGATCGCGTTCGGCTGCATCAACAGCGCGCCGCAGGCCCCGAGCCCGCCGGCATTGGCGACCGCGATGGACAGCGACGGCGGGCAGGCACCGGCCATCGGCCCGAGCAGGATCGGCACGCGCAGACCATAGGAATTCGCAAACGCCTGCGCGCGCGTCAGGGCCGGATGGGAAGTCGTCATGGAGAACACCTGATCGGTTGTATGGTGGCGATGCCGCCGGTGGAGCTGCGCTCGCTGGTCCTGGCTACCACGATCTGGGATCGCGCGAAAATCCGCGATGTCCTGATCGCAAGTACCGCGGCCACCACCAGCGCCGCGGCGGCGATCAGGGATGCGATGCGAAAGTCGCCGAGATGCTCGGACAGGAATCCAGCCAGCGTCGGTCCCGCCATCTGGCCGATCGCGAAACTTGCGGTCATGCGGCCCATGGCCTGATGGGAATTGCCGGCGGAAAGAATCGGCGCGGCGATCAGGCCGAGCGCCGTCACGCCGAGGAACGTTCCGCCCAGCAACAGCGCCGACAGGCAGATGCCGGTCATGGTCATCCATTCGACGCTGGCGGCAACTCCGACGGCTTCGATCAGGCACGCCACGGCAAACGCATTCATGATGCCGATCCGCTTGCCGAGCCAGACCCAGATCGTGACGGAAGGGATCGCAGCTATGCCGACGACCATCCAGGCCCAGGGTTCGAAGGCGTGAACGGCCGGCGTGAGCCTTATGATCGCAATCAGGAATGTTGTCGTGATGACGTAGCCGAAACCGAACAAGCCGTAAGCCAGTGTCATCGTGCCGATGCCGGAGGGGCCGGCGCGCGTTGTCGCCGGTTGTGGCGGTGCGGCGACACTGTGCGCGGCCGGAATCAGCGTCGCGGCGACGATGGCGGCTAACAAGGCGATCGCGCCCGAACCGATCCACAGGTTTCGCCAGCCGATGCCCGACGCCAGCATCGCGGACACCGCAATAGCCGAGATCACGATGCCGGAGCCGACGCCCGCGAAGTGAATCGCCGACAGTGGTCCCCGTCCCGACAGGGTCAGGCGCTCCAGCACCAGCGTCGACGCGCATACGATCACGAAGGCACTGGCGGCCCCGCCGATGAAACGGAGCGCCGCGAACGAGGCGATATCGGACGGGATCGCCATGGCGGCCGTCGAGACCGCGCTGATGGCGAGGGCGGCCAGCAGCCAAAAACGTGGCCGGCGCACCGCGAACGGCAGGCCAGCGAGCACCGCGCCGAGCAGATATCCCACGAAATTGGCCGATGCGATCAGCCCGGCGTTGGATTTGCTCCAGCCGAGCGCGCCGATCATGGCAGGCAGGATCGGTGTGTAGACGAAGCGCCCGATGCCGAGCGCGGCCGTCATGGCCGCCATTCCGCCGAACGCCAGCGCTATCGAGCCATCCCGTTGCATGATGTTCACCACCGCTATTGTGGGGGGACACTAGAGCAAACGGGATTCCTTCAGGTAATGGTTTGATCAGATGGCCGCCATCGCACCCGGTGATGGCAGGCGGATTATTCAGCCGCCGCCATCGTCAGGGCGGGCCGGACCAACTCCATGAAGGCGCGCAGCGCGCTTGAGGCCTGGGCTTCGCGATGCCGGATAAAGACGGTGTCGACCTGCCCCTCATGATTGGGCAGCGGATGGACGCGCAACCGTCCGCGCTCCCACACCGATCCGAGCAACGCGCGCGGCAGCAAGGTCACGCCGACGCCGGCGCTGACACAGGCGATGATGGATTCGATGGTGCCGAACTCGAGCAGCCTAGTGCCGACAATGCCGCGCCGCGCCAGCATGGCTTCGAGTTGCAGCCGATAGGAGCAACCCGCTTTCAACACCACGATCTTGAGGTCGGGCTTCCGGCTCAAGGCCTCGAAGCTGGTGATGGTGGGAGCGGTCAGGATCACCAGCTCTTCCCGCACAAAGGGATCGGCCATCAAGTCCGGATGGTTGACCGGACCGCAGACATAGGCGCCGTCGAGCTGCCGGTCGAGCACCTGCGCGATCAGCTCGGCGGTGGTTCCCGTCCGCAACGACAGATCGACCGCCGGATAGGCCGCCACATAACGCGCCAGCGCCGGCGACAAATGCAGCGCGGCGGTCGTGTCAAGCGAGCCGATCATCAGTGCGCCCGAAGGCGTTCCCTCGTCGGCAACCGCGCGTTTGGCGTCGTCGAGCAGGCCTGCGGCGCGGGCCGCAAAGGGCAGCAGCCGCTGGCCGGCCGCGGTCAGTGTGACGCCGCGATTGGTTCGCTCGAACAACACGAATCCTAGTTCATCCTCGAGCGACTTGATGCGCGCGGTGACGTTGGACTGCACGGTGTTGAGCTCATGCGCAGCCTTGCTCATGCTGCCCGTGCTGGCCACGGACTGGAACATTCGAAGGTCGGCAGCGTCCATCTTGCGGGTTCCTTACGCGTGGCGCGATCTTACAGGATTGCTGCAGATCCTGCCATGCCTCCAACCGTCACGCTTCGGGCCGTCACGCCCGGCCGCGTTTCTCGATATTGGCGCTTCGTTCCGGTACGCCGAATTCCCGCTGGCAGACCTCGGCCAATAGCGCGACGCCTTCGCGGATTTCTTCATGCGTGGGGCTGGCAAAGCACAGCCGCAACCGGCTGCGGGCATAGGCTTTGTCGACCGACCATTCCGGTCCGGGATTGATGGAAACGCCGGCGGCCAGCGCGGCCTGGTAGAGTTTCAGTGTATCGACCTGGTCGGGCAATTTGACCCACAGGAAGATGCCGCCTTTGGGGTCCTCGAATTCCGCGGAGGTGCCGAACTGCTCGTTGAGCGCTTCCATCAGCGTCTCCAACTTGGCGCGGAGGCCCCGCGTCAATTTCGGCACATGGGTATTGAAATGCGGTGCGCAATATTCCGCGAGCACCATCTGCTCCAGCGCGCCTGAACCGGCGTCAGTTTTCAGCGACAGCATCCGCGACATCACGCCCCATCCGGCCACGATGTAGCCGACGCGCAACGCCGGCGCGATCGACTTCGAGAACGATCCGATGTGGATGACGTTTCCGGTTTTGCTCATGGCATGGATCGCCGGTGGACGTTTGCCGTCCCAGATCAAATCGGCATAGCAATCATCCTCGAAGATCGGCACGCCATGGTGTTCGGCCAGCCGCAAGAGTTCAGTGCGACGGGCCACCGGCATGATGGTGCCGGTCGGGTTCTGCACGGTCGGAATGGTGTAGATATATTTCGGCGTGATGCCGCGGCGCTTGAGGTCGGCGAGCGCCTCTGCGAGCGCATCCATCCGCATGCCCTCATGATCGAGGGGAATGCCGACGACATTGACGCCGAGCCGGGTTAGCCGGTTGATCGCGCCTTGATAGCTGTCGCGCTCGATGATCACGGTATCGCCGCGGGCGAGTAGCGTGGCGTTGACGAGATCGAGCGCCTGCAGCGAACCCGAAACGATCAGGATCTCGTCGGCGGCGCAGCTGATGCCGGCGTCGGCTTTCAGTTTCGCAGTGAGAAATTGCCGCAGCGGCAGATAGCCCTGCGGGCCGCTGGCGAGCCCATAGGTCGCCAGCGTCTTGCCCTCGCGCCTGAGCACGGCATTGACTGCGTCGATCAGGCCCTCAAGGGGGACCTGATCCGGATCATTGTTGCCACCGACGAAGCTGTATTTGGCCAGCCCGGTCCATTTCGCCGCAGCCGCGGGCAATCCCGCTGGCAGCAATGGCGCGAAATCAAATACAGCAGCGGTCATGAAAGGCGTCTCCCTTGTTCTTTGTTGGTTCCGACCTTATGCAAATTGGCATAGTTTGTCGCCATCGCGGCCACGCCTCCGGAGCCGTTCTGCCCTGCGTAATGAAGCTGGCGCGGGGTTGCTAACCCGGCTAATGCTCGCCTCGCATAATGTGAGATATCCAGAATGGCCGACCCGATCCAGGAAGTTCTGCATGCTTTCGCCAACGGCGAACTCGTCGTCGTGACGGACGATGACGACCGCGAAGGCGAGGGCGATCTGATTGTCGCGGCGTCGCTCTGCACCGCCGACAAGATGGCATTCATTATCCGTCATACCTCCGGCATCGTCTGTGCGCCGATCACCACCGAAGACGCGCGCCGGCTGCGGCTCGATCCGATGGTGGCGCATAACGAATCCAACCACACCACGGCGTTTACGGTCTCGATCGACTACAAGCCCGATGGCGGCACCGGAATTTCGGCCGACGAGCGCGCCTCCTGCTGCCGCGCACTGGCTAATCCGAATGCCGGCGCCAATGATTTCGCGCGGCCCGGTCACGTGTTTCCCCTGATTGCGCGCGACGGCGGCGTGCTGCTGCGTTCGGGCCATACCGAGGCGGCGGTGGATCTCTGCAAGCTGAGCGGCCTGCCGCCGATCGGCGTCATCAGCGAATTGATGAACGACGACGGCACCGTCATGAAGGGTGAGCAAGTGGCGCGGTTCGCCAAGGCCCACAAGCTCAAGCATGTCACCATCGCCGACATGATCGCCTACCGCCAGGGCCGGGAAAAGCTGATCGAGCGGGTCTCGACCTTCACCACCGAGAGCCCGATCGGACCGTTGCAGGGCTACGCCTATCGCTCGCCGTTCGACCCGATCGCGCATGTCGCGTTCGTCTATAACGGCGTCGGCGACGGCAAGAACGTGCTGACCCGGTTTCACAAGCCCAATATCGTCCGGGACATGTTCACCGGGCCGAAGCGCATGCAGGCGGTGCTCGAGCATTTCAAGAAGGCGGGCAGCGGCGTGCTGGTTTACCTGCGTGACGGCGCCGCCGGCGTTCCCGTGGCGCCCTTGCCCGAAGAGAAATCCGCCGAGGCCGATCGCAACCGGCAATGGCGCGAAGTCGGCGTCGGCGCGCAGATCCTGCGCGATCTCGGCGTCACCTCGATCCGCCATCTGACGTCATCGACGCATGATTACAAGGGACTGTCCGGCTTCGGCATCGAGATCGTCTCCAACGAAATGCTGGAAGGCTAGGCGTGTTCGAAAGATAGACACCGTCATTCCGGGCTCGATGCTACGCATCGCCCTGGAATGACGGAGAAGCGAGAACCGTCCAATTCAATTGCGCTTCGGCCTTTGGCGCTTTAATTTGGTCCATAACCGATAGAATGATGCGAAAGGGATTTTCATGAGCGTTCGCCCTCAGTCCAAGGACAAGCCATCTCCGGTGAATTTCCAGTGGGATGATCCGTTCATGCTCGACGAGCAATTGACCGAAGATGAGCGCATGATCCGCGATACCGCGCGCGCCTATGCGCAGGACAAGTTGCTGCCGCGCATCACCAAGGCCTATCTCGAGGAAAAGACCGACCGCGAGATTTTCAACGAGATGGGCGAACTCGGCCTGATCGGCATCACGCTGCCGGAGGAATATGGCTGCGCCAATGCCAGCTACGTTGCCTATGGTCTCGTGGCGCGCGAGATCGAGCGCGTCGATTCCGGCTATCGCTCGATGAATTCGGTGCAGTCGTCGCTGGTGATGCACCCGATCTATGCTTACGGCGACGAGAACCAGCGCAAGAAATATCTCCCAAAGCTCGCTACCGGAGAATGGGTCGGCTGTTTCGGCCTGACCGAGCCTGATGCCGGCTCCGATCCTGGCGGCATGAAGACCCGCGCCGACAAGACCTCCGACGGCTATCGGCTGACCGGCACCAAGATGTGGATTTCCAACGCGCCGATCGCCAACGTGTTCGTGGTGTGGGCGAAATCGCCGGAGCATAACAACCAGATCCGCGGCTTCATCCTCGAGAAGGGCATGAAGGGCCTTTCCGCGCCGAAAATTGAAGGCAAGCTGTCGCTGCGCGCGTCGATCACCGGCGAAATCGTGATGGACGGCGTGGAAGTGCCCGAAAGCGCGCTATTGCCCAACGTGTCCGGGCTGAAGGGCCCGTTCGGCTGCCTCAACCGCGCCCGCTACGGCATCTCCTGGGGCGCGATGGGCGCGGCGGAAGACTGCATGGCGCGCGCGCGGCAATACACGCTCGACCGCAAGCAGTTCAATCGCCCGCTGGCGGCGACGCAACTGGTGCAGAAGAAGCTCGCGGACATGCAGACCGACATCGCACTCGGCCTGCAGGCCTCGCTCCGCGTCGGCCGCTTGATGGACGAAGGCAAGATGGCGCCGGAGATGATCTCGATCGTCAAGCGCAACAATTGCGGCAAGGCGCTCGACATCGCCCGCATGGCGCGCGACATGCACGGCGGCAACGGCATCCAGATCGAATATCACGTGATGCGTCACGCCGCGAATTTGGAAACCGTGAACACCTATGAAGGCGCCCACGACGTCCACGCCTTGATCCTCGGCCGCGCCATCACCGGCATCCAGGCGTTTTCGTAACATACTCCGACCTCATCCTGAGGAGCCCGCATCTTGCGGGCGTCTCGAAGGATGGCCGCGCGGCAGGCCGTGCCCGATGCTTCGAGACGGCCTGGAGTTTATCATCGAGCCGCGCTACGCGCGGACCCGTTGGGGCCTCCTCAGCATGAGGGTCCAGTGAGTGCGGCGTTGATATGGATGACAGATATGGCCGACAACGACGACATCCCGTTCAACCGCGACTTTCCGCTCAAAGCCGGTGTCGTCGATGAAGTGCGGCCCGGGGTGCGGCGGATTCTCTGCAATAATCCGAGCCCGTTCACCTTCACCGGCACGCTGAGTTACATCGTCGGTAAGGGCAAGGTCGCGATCATCGATCCCGGCCCCAACGATGAAGCGCATGCGGCGGCATTGCTGGATGCGGTGCGCGGTGAAACCGTGACGCATATCCTCGTCACCCACACCCACCGCGACCATTCGCCGAATACCGCGCGGATCAAGGCGGCCACCGGCGCCATTGTCTATGCCGAGGGACCGCACCGGGCGTCGCGGCCGCGCTTCGAGAGCGAGAAGCACAATCCGGAATCCGGCGCCGACCGCGACTTCCGGCCCGACGTCACCGTGCGCCATGGCGAAATGATCGAGGGCGACGGCTGGAAACTCGAGGTGGTGGCGACGCCGGGCCATACCGCGAACCATCTGGCGTTCGCCTGGCCGGAGCGGAAGTTCAATTTCGTCGGCGATCATGTGATGGGCTGGTCGACCTCGATCGTGGCGCCGCCGGATGGATCGATGATCGATTACATGGCTTCGCTCGAGCGGCTGGCGCAGCGCGACGAGGATTTATATTTTTCGGGCCATGGTCCGGAAATCCCGGAAGGGCCGCGCTATGTGCGCTTCCTGATCCGGCACCGTCAGGCGCGCGAGGCTTCGATCCTGCATCGTCTGGCGAAGGGCGAAGCGGATATTCCCACCATCGTGCGCGCGATCTATATCGGCATCGACCCGCGGCTGTTGAACGCCGCCGGCTATTCCGTGCTGGCGCATCTGGAAGACCTGGTCGGACGCGGGATCGTCGAGACGGATGGCGATCCGGTGATCGGCGGGTCGTATCGGTTGGCAGAAACTTGACCGCCGTCATTCCGGGATGGTCCGAGGGACCAGACCCGGAATCTCGAGATTCCGGGCTCGATGCTTCGCATCGCCCCGGAATGACGTGAACGTCACTTCTTCACGACCTTCGGCGGCGCCTTGGGCGGGAGTTGCGGTTTCTTCGCCGCCTTGAGGTTGGCGCTTTCGGCGGCGCTGTTGAGGTCGTCCATCAGCTTGGTGATGCGGGCGGCGTTGCTGCCGAGATCGCTCTCGAAATAACGCGATGAGGAGCGGATATCGACGCGGGAATCATCGTCGCCGTCGGCTGTGATGCGGATCGAGACATCCTCGCGAAATCCCATGATCGGCGTGCGCGCCACCGCCTCGATGCGGCCGATCCGGCGCGGCGGCTGTGGCGGACGCTCGTCGATCACAAGCCATTTGCGCTTGGTGACGATTTGCAGGGTGAGTTCATAGGCGCGCTGTACGGGGACCTCGAGTTCGACGGTCTCGATGTCGGGATAGGCCGAACGTTGCTGTTCGGCGGAATACAGTCCGGCATAGACGGCGGTGTTGGCGCCGTCGCCGGCGCGCAGCCGCGCCAGCGCCTCGAAGCGCGGCGGGTCGATCGGATCGGTGGTGATGTCGTGGATCGCCGGCAGTTTGCGATATTGCAGACCGAGATAGGCCGGATAAGCGAGGATGACCGCATCGATCAGCAGCGCCAGCAGAATGCGGCTCATGCCGCGCGAACCGTTTTGCCAGATCGCGACAAAGGCGGCGAGACCGAGCAGAATGGAAAGGCCGGCCAGCGCCAGCGCGCCGAAAAATGTCGCCAGTGCAGGCTTCATCTCGAGAAACCCGAAGCGGACGATGATGATCGAGACCACGACCGCGACCACCGAGAACACCGCGAGGTTGCGGGCCCAGGACGCAAGACCCGACACCGGCTCCGACTGGTAGGGGGCGGAAAACCTGCGGGCCATCGCTTCAATTCTGCCGGGTTGGAACCTGGCCCCGCGAAATGCGCCGGGCGCTCAAACTGGCCCGTTTGAGACCACGGACCTGCGGCAAATTCAAGGGATTTTGGGCGAATGGTGAGTGGCGAATGGCGAATAGGGGAAGTAGGAAAGGACTACCCCTTAGCCCTTTCTTTCCATTCGCCACTCGCCATTCGCTCTTCCCCCTCACGCCGCCGCGTTCGGGAAGCTGTAAGCCTTGAACTGGTCGCGCAACGCGGTTTTTAGAATCTTGCCGGTCGCAGTGTGCGGAATGCCGTCGACGAATGCGACATCGTCCGGCATCCACCATTTCGCGATCTTGCCGTCCATGTAGTTGAGGATGTCCTCGCGCGTGGCGTTCTGGCCCTGCTTGAGCTGCACGATCAACAATGGCCGCTCGTCCCATTTGGGATGATGAATGCCGATCACGGCGGCTTCGGCGACCGCGGGGTGGCCGACGGCGAGGTTTTCCAGATCGATCGACGAAATCCATTCGCCGCCGGACTTGATCACATCCTTGGAGCGATCGGTGATCCGCATATAGCCGTGCTGGTCGATGGTCGCGACGTCACCGGTGTCGAAAAAGCCGTCATCGTCGAGGATATTAACGTCGACACGGAAATAGGCTTTGGACACCGAAGGGCCGGAGACCTTCAAGCGGCCGAACGTCTTGCCGTCCCATGGCAGATCCTTGCCCGCATCGTCGGTGATCTTCATCTGGACGCCGAACGGCGGATAGCCCTGGGTCTGCAGGATGTCGAGACGGGCCTCGCCGGTGAGCTCAGTGAAGGGCGGTTTGAGCGAGGCGAGGGTGCCGATCGGGCTCATCTCGGTCATGCCCCAGGCGTGGCGGACCTTCACGCCCATATCGAGGAACGCCTGGATCATCGAGCGCGGCATCGCGGAGCCGCCGCACACCACCATGCGCAGATGCGGCAGTTTCAGATGATTGGCGGCGATATGGTTGAGCAGCATCAGCCACACCGTCGGGACGCCTGCAGTATG
This sequence comes from uncultured Alphaproteobacteria bacterium, assembly GCA_963790595.1. Lineage (GTDB taxonomy): Bacteria > Pseudomonadota > Alphaproteobacteria > Rhizobiales > Xanthobacteraceae > Bradyrhizobium. The sequence goes on from CAWBPE010000035.1 coordinate 19,301, forward strand.
CGTCACCTTTTCGGTGCTCAGGAGTTCATAGACCGATGCGCCGTCGAGCTTGGCGCCGGGCAGCACCAGCTTGGTGCCCATCGAGGGCGCGGAGAATGCGATGCCCCAGCTATTGGCATGGAACAGCGGCACCACCGGCAGCATCGTATCGCCGGCATTGGCGCCCAGCGAGTCGCCGGTATTGGCCATCAGCGCATGCAGCACGTTGGAACGATGCGAATACAACACGCCCTTGGGGTCGCCCGTGGTGCCCGAAGTGTAGCACATCGCAGCCGCGGTATTCTCGTCGAAGGTCTTCCACTTGAAGTCGCCGTCCGCCTCCGCGATCCAGTCTTCATAGGCTACCGCGTTCTTCAATGTGGTCTGCGGCATGTGCGCCTTGTCGGTGAACACGATGTAGCGTTCCACGCTGGGAAGCTTGTCGGCGATTTTTTCCAGGATCGGCACGAAGGTGATATCGGTCATCACCACGCGGTCTTCGGCGTGGTTGACGATCCAGGCGATCTGGTCGGGGAACAGCCGCGGGTTGATGGTATGGCAGATCGCGCCGATGCCCATGATGCCGTACCAGGCTTCGAGATGGCGCCAGGTGTTCCACGCGATGGTGGCGACGCGGTCGCCGAGCTTGATGCCGTCACGGTCGAGGCGTTGCGAGACTTTCAGTGCACGATCGCGGATTTCAGCGTAATTGGTGCGGTGGATGGGACCTTCGACCGACCGCGTCACGATTTCCTGCGTGCCGTGTATTGATGCGGCATGCTCGATAATCCGGTGACACAGCAAAGGCCAGTCTTGCATCAATCCGCGCATACGGTCGTCCCTCCTGAAGGTGCTTTCGCTTGCCGCAAATCTTCGCGGCTTGGTGTGAACTTTAGCGCGCCGAAAGCATGCCGCAATAGGCCTTCTGGCGGCTTGCGCTGCAGCGCGGCGGGCTTGGTTACCGCGGTGGGCGTGGCGCTGATGCTGGTTGGGCAAGCCGAACCCGCCGCCGCGCGTAACTCTGCAGGCGCGCCTTGGGGCACCCTATTTCGGGACTTTGGGCCAAAACCGCGCCGGAGCGCTCGCGCGACGCCGGTTCCGTTGCCAAGGCCACGTCCGGCGGAGGCGCCGGCGGCCCCATTGGGCGAGCCTGCGGACGGCAACCAACCATCCGCCGAGGCGGTCAAACCGGCCGAGCAGGCTGCACCTGCCTCCACACTTGCAGCACCGACAGTCGGGCCTGCTGCGCCTCAGCCCTCGGCCTGTCGCCTGGCGTTGTCAGAGGCGATTGCGATAGCTCCCAGCATTCCGGACATCCACGGCGCCGGCGGCTGCGGCGGTGTGGATTTGGTTCGGCTGGAGGCTGTGGTGCTGCCGGACAAGCATCGGGTCACGGTCAAGCCTGCGGCGATCCTGCGCTGCCCGATGGCGACGGCGATCGCCGACTGGGTTCGCACCGACGTTGCGCAACTGGCGACGAGCCTCGGCAGCATCGTCACGGATCTGGATAATTTCGACTCGTTCGAGTGCCGCGGCCGCAACCGGATCGTCGGCGCGCCGCTGTCCGAACATGGCCGCGCCAACGCGCTCGACGTCCGCTCATTCAAGCTCGCCAACGGCCGGTCGATTTCGCTGACCGATCGCACCGTGGCGCGCGAGTTGCGGGAGAGCGTGCTGCATTCGGTGTGCGGGCGGTTTTCAACCGTGCTGGGGCCGGGCTCGGACTGGTATCACGAGGATCACATCCATCTCGATTTGATGGCGCGGCACAATGATTACAAAATCTGCCAATGGAACGTCTGGGATCCGCTGCCTGCGACCCCGCCGCTGATGCCGGCCGCGCGTCCCGACGAAGCGCCGCAGCGCGAAGCGGCCAAATCCGACGCCGCGAAACCGGACGCTGTCGCTGATCCGGTGGCGGATGCTGACGTCGAACCAGCGGCCAGCAAGCCGCCAACGAAGAAGCGCAGATAACAACAGGCAAAAGAAAAAGCGCCGGTAAACCGGCGCTTTGAAATCGTGGATCGAGATCAGCCGTAGCGGCTACTGATACCGGGCACCACCGCTGATATTGGTGTCGGTTTGAGAGGCCACCTTCGGGGCAAACGGCGAGTTGCCATGATGCGGCTCCAGCACCACCACGATGGTGCCCATCTTCACCCGGTTATACAGGTCGATCACGTCCTCGTTCGTCATCCGGATGCAACCGGACGAGATCGACTGACCGATATATTCCGGCTGGTTGGTGCCGTGAATACGGAACAGTGTGTCCTTGCCGCCCGAATAGAGATAGAGCGCGCGCGAACCCATCGGATTGTCGGGACCCGGTGCCACGAAGGTGGGAACGCCGAGACGCTCGATTTCGCTCTTGGTCGGATGCCAGGGCGGCCACTCGGTCATGCTGCCGACCTTGGCAATGCCGGACCACGCCATGGCTTCTTCGCCGACGGTGATGCCGTAGCGAAGGGCCTTGCCGTCGTTCTGCACGAGATAGAGATAATGATTGTCGGAATCGACCACGATCGAGCCGGGCGCTTCCTTGCGGTGATAGTCGACAATGGCGCGGCGATAGGCTTCGGGAACGGCCACGTTCTCGTAGCGAATCTTGGCCAGCAATTCCTTGTCACGCGGCTTGAACGCGGCAGTGTTGGTCGCCTCGTAATTGGCGGTTTCCATGCAGCCCGAAAGCAGCAGGCCGGCAGCCAGAACGCCCAGTTTCAATTTTAGCGACGACATGATGTACTTCCGGTTGAAGTCCAGCGTCCGCGGGCGCCCATATTGCGCCCTACACGCGACGATTTCATTAATAACATTATCGCCGAAAATGGCAATAATTCCAGCGGTTCTCCCGCGATGCGGGACGCTAGCTGTGTCTTTTTTGCCGCAACTCTATGGTGTTTAGTCCCATTTTTGGGCAGGAGAGCTTCGGCCGCCGAATCCCCGCCACCCCGCCGCCATCGGGCTGCCGCAAATCGGCGGCGGTTCACGTCCCCGTCATGAAGCGCTTGCCAGAATCGAGCTAAGTCCTTTGGGTGGTTACCGCCCGTCCAGTCCCGGAGTCCCCCATGTTTTCAGTGTTTGTCCCCGCCGACTCCTCGCTGAAAAAGGCTGCCTCGGTCGATCTCAAGGCGTTACCGGAAAACGCTGTCTGGATCGACATGGTCAAGCCGACGGGGGAGGAGGACCACGCGGTGGAAGGCCTGGCCGGCATCGCGGTTCCGACCCGCGAGGACATGCAGGAAATCGAGATTTCCAGCCGGCTCTATATCGAGAATGGCGCGCGCTATATGACGGCCAGCCTGATGTGCGCGGCCGACACCCAATCGCCCCGGATCACGCCGGTGACGTTCATCCTGTCCGGTCATCGCCTGGTGACGGTGCGCTACGACCTTCCAGCGCCGTTTACGCTCGTGGAGAACAAGCTGGCGCGCGGCGCCGCCCCCGGCATCAATGGCGAGATCGTATTGATGGAATTGCTCGATGCGGTGATCGACCGCTGCGCCGACATTCTGGAACGGGCCGGCGCCGACGTCGATACGGTCAGCCACGCCATCTTCGAGCCCGAAGGTGCGGCACGCACCGGTCACGCCAAGCGCTATTCCGAGATTCTGATCCTGATCGGGCGCAAGGGTGACCTGACCTCGAAGGTGCGGGAAAGCCTGGTTTCGATCGGCCGCCTCGTCACCTTCGTTACCGCCGAGGCCGACGGCGTCAAATGGTCGAAGGAGATGCGCGCGCAGCTCAAGACCATGCAGCGCGACGTGGCGTCGCTGACCGACCACGCCTCTTATCTTTCCAACAAGATCACTTTCGTGCTGGATGCGATGCTCGGCGTCGTCAATCTCGAGCAGAACAATATCATCAAGCTGTTTTCGGTGATGGCGGTGGTGCTGATGCCGCCCACCCTGATCGCCTCGATCTACGGCATGAATTTCAAGGTCATGCCGGAACTCGAATGGGAACATGGCTATCCCCTGGCAGTTTTGATGATGCTGTTCGCCGCAATTCTTCCTTACTTCATCTTCAAGTGGAAAAAGTGGCTGTAGAACGAGCTGTTTGACCGCATGTCGCTTGCCGCAAAGGTTAAGAAAACCATGGCGCGTCGTGCGACCGCTGCCTCAATTTCACTGCTAAAATTTGAGCGTTGCGCTGAACGTTTGTGCGACGGCTTTCTGCGATAACGCTGTCTCAAGTCGCGAGGACAGCAATGGTTGAGAAATTCATAACGCAAGGGCGCAACGTCATCGACTTCGCCCGCTATCAACAGGACCGCCACGCCGCAGTGAGGGAACTTGCTGTCTCGGCGCGGACCTGTCGGCATTGCGGCGCGGCGCTATCGGAAGGCGAGCGGGAGGACGAGTGCTCCAGCGCCTTCAATATCGAGGCGCGCGATCTGCGCAGCGGCCCGCGCAAATTCCGCGCGGATTGATGGTTGAGGAATGTCGCCACACCTTCCGCCCTCATCCTGAGGAGCCGCGTAGCGGCGTCTCGAAGGATAGATGCAACGAACGGACTCGCGGCCATCCTTCGAGACGCGCGCAAGAGCGCGCTCCTCAGGATGAGGACCTTCGCTACACGTGCTGGCCGCCGTTGATGTGGATCTCGGCGCCGTTCACATACGAACTGGTCTCGGTGCACAGCACATAGATGATCTTAGCGACTTCATCCGGGGTGCCCAAGCGATGCAGCGGGATCTGCTGATCGACGATCTTCTCGGTGCCCGGCGACAGGATCGAGGTGTCGATCTCGCCCGGCGCGATCGAGTTGACGCGCACGCCGATGCGGCCGAAATCCGACGCCATCTCGCGGGTCAAAGAGGCCAGCGCCGCCTTCGAGGTCGCATAGGCCGCGCCCGCGAACGGGTGCACGCGCGAGCCTGCGATTGAGGTGACGTTGACCACCGAGCCCTTGGCCGCTTTCAACTCCTCGATCAGCCCGCGCGCCATCATGATCGGCGCAAAGAAATTGACCCGGAACACATGGCTCCAGGTGTCGATATCGGTATCGACGGAGCCGAGCCGTCCGCCGCCCGTCGCCTTCGGCGAGATCGCGGCATTGTTGACCAGTGCATGCAGTTCGCCGCCCTCCAGCCGTTCGCGAATTTCCGAGATCGCGCGTGTGGTATCGGCGTGGTCGGCAAGGTCGACCTGGATGTGGTCCTCGGGTCCGGCTCCCCACGGGCATTGTTCCGGGAAGGGGTGGCGCGAACAGGTAAGGACGCGCCATCCGGCGCTGGAAAAGCGGATCACGGTCGCATGGCCGATGCCGCGGCTGGCGCCGGTCAGAAGCAAAGTGCGCCGTGGCGTATTGGCGGTATTCATGGAAGGGACGTCCTTGCTCGGGTCATTACGGATATAGCCGCGTTTTGGACCATGGCTGATCCGCCGCCGTGCGGCGGAATTCAATGCGGTCATGCAGGCGGAACGGGCGGTCGTGCCAGAATTCGAACCGCAGCGGGGCGATGCGCCAGCCGCTCCAGCCCGGCGGGCGTGGCACGTCGCCGATCAGATATTTGGCGCCGAATTTCGCGATCGCCTGTTCGAAGGCAAAGCGGCTTTCCAGCGGCTGCGATTGCTGGCTGGCCCAGGCGCCGATCTGGGCCTGTTTCGGGCGGGTCGCGAAATAGGCGTCGGCTTCAGCCTCAGTTACGGGTGACACATTGCCGCGGATCCGTACCTGCCGGCGCAGCGATTTCCAGTGAAACAGCAACGCCGCCTTTGGGTTTGCGGCCAATTCGCGGCCCTTCTGGCTGGCGATATGGCTGTAGAAAACGAAGCCCTTGATGTCAAAACCCTTCATCAGCACCATCCGCACGTCGGGCAGGCCGTCGGCATCAACTGAGGCCAGCGACATCGCGTTGGGGTCGTTGGGTTCGGCCTTCGCAGCCTCGGCGAACCAGTCGCCAAACAGCGCAAATGGCTCCTCGGCGGCGGTGAAATCACCGGATGTTAAGGGTGTCGGGTGTTTGATGGAGGTCGTGTCCGTCATCCAGGGAGTTCCGAGTTGCGCCCGCCCGTGGCCCAGAGCGTGTTGCAGCCCCTATATAGGCTCAACCTATATAGGGCATGGGGAGGCGTTGGCCTATCGGCGATCAGCCCGGCCGGCGCTGTCATGACATTGATTCTAATCGGCGTGAGCTCCGGCGGCTGCAGCATGTCCCGTGGCGAGGGGGCTTTCAGCAAAGAGAGTGCCTTCGCCAAAATGGGCGACAGCGATGTGACGGGCTCGATCACCCCGACCCCGGTCAGCGCCGTGGTGGCGACGCCGACCGAGACCGATCTGGCCTTTGCGCGCAACGCCGCGTCCGACGTGCTCACTAAAGGCGACAAGGATTCCAGCCAGCCTTGGGAAAATCCGGAAACCGGCGCGCGGGGCTCGGTGACCCCGCTGGCCAAGGCCTATGCGTCGGAGGGGCGGACCTGCCGGGATTTTCTGGCCAGTTACGTCAACGGCCCGGCGGAAACCTGGCTGCAGGGCGCCGCCTGCCAGTCCAGCCAGGGCCGGTGGGAAATTCATACCCTCAAGCCTTGGAAGCAAGGCTAAGGTTGGAGACAGGGTTAGAACTGGATCATGCGCTGGGACCCGTTGCAAAAATGCCACGAACACCCCAGATGAAAACCGAACCGGGCCATCAGGCCCAAATTGAATATCACAAGTTTAAGATCAGATTTCCCTGAAGGAGACGAGACGGATGCGCGACCCCTATGAGGTCTTGGGGGTGCCGCGGGGCGCCAGCGCTGCGGCGATCAAGAGTGCCTATCGCAAGCTTGCCAAGAAGCATCACCCCGACGCCAACAAGAACGACCCGAAATCCGCGGAACGCTTTTCCGAGCTGAACTCGGCCAACGAGATCATCGGCGACGACGACAAGCGCAAGCAGTTCGATCGCGGCGAAATCGACGCCGAGGGCAAGCCCCGCTTTCAGGGCTTTCCCGGCGGCGGCGATCCGCGTGCGCGCGGCGCCGGCCGTGGCGGATTCGAAAGCCAGACTTTCCGGACCGGTGGTGCGGGCGGCTTCGGCGGCGGCGGTGGCGGCTTCGAGGACATTCTCAACAGCATGTTCGGCGGTGCCGCGGCGCGCGGCGGCGCTCGGCCTGGCCCGGGCGGCGGCTTCGAATTCGACCCTGGTTCGATTGCGCTCGATCTCGATCTCAGCGTTGCGATGACGGTGTCGCTGGAAGAGGCGGTCAAGGGCGGCGAGAAGCGCGTTCGCTTGCCGAACGGCAAGGAGCTCAACGTCAAGATTCCCGCCGGCGTCACCGCCGGCCAGCAGATCCGCCTGAAAGGGCAGGGCGAGACCGCGGCCGGCCACAAGCCCGGCGATCTCCTGATCACGGTCAGCATCGCGCCGCACGCGTTCTTCAAGGTCGATGGCAGCGATCTGCGGGTCGATCTGCCGATCACGCTGTATGAAGCGGTGCTCGGCGGCAAGGTCCGCGTGCCGACACTGGGCAGTGCGGTCGAACTGTCGATCCCCAAAAATACCTCAAGCGGGCGAACTTTTCGTCTCAAGGGAAAAGGCCTGCCGAAGGCCGGCGCCACCGGCGACCTGTTCGTCACGACCCGGATCATGCTTCCGGATGGGAACGATGCCGAGTTGGAGGCGTTGATGCAAAAGTGGCGCGACGGACATCCCTATAATCCGCGCAGCGATCTGGGCTGAGCAACAATCCCGGTCGGTCGCATCGCGTCATATCGCGGGTGCAAGCTCGCGAAAAGGTGCAGCCTCGACCGGGGGACCAGCGCGGTAAAACCTCGATCGAGGCTGCTCGCGTCGATCGGCGGATCGAACGCCCCTCACTTTCGCGGGAACACCCGGTGCGATTTTGAGACGCGCCGATGTCTTGATTCCAGATTTTCTGATGTCGGAATTGGGACACCGACCGGTGTCCCCTTATCCGTGGCTATTTAGCCGCCGGTCTTCTCGGTCTGGTCATAGACGAGGCGGGCGACCTGGTTGAGCCGGGCCTTGTCGGTGGGGCCGCTCAGCACATAGCCGACACCGTTCTCGGACCAGTACATCGCGCCGGAGTTTTCGGCGGCGGTGTAGCGCATCTGCGCGGTGCCGGTTTCGGAGCGCGAGGTGTAGAGCGTGAAGCGTTCGCCCGAGGCGTTTTCATACATCAGAAACGAGGCGGGTCCGGTCGGGCCGGGCAATAGCCGTCCGCCGACCAGCTTCAGCCCGGTTGCGTCCAGCTCAGGGGCGCGGACGTCCCAGCCGCAGCGCTTGGTCAGCCATATCTGGAGATGCGCGCGCTCGTCGCCGGGCACCTCGACCGGATGGCGCACCTCGACCACATACAGCCGATGCGCATCCAGTGCATCCAGCGTCAGGTTCTGGAACGGCGACGGCGACGCGGCTACGCCATGCGCGACCCAGCCGGCGCCACCGCCGCAGACAAATGCCACCAGCGTCGCGGCAATCGCGCCGTAGATCCAGGAGCGCGGCCGCTGCACCAGCCGTTCGAGCTCAAGCCGCTTCGGCACCGCCTCATCGGCGACCGAGTCATACCGTGCATGCAGTGCCTCCGACATCGCGCGCCATGATTGTACCCGCGCGGCGTCTTCGGGATGCGCGGCCAGCCACGCCTCGACATCGCCGCGGCGTTCCGCAGGCAATTCATTGTCGACAAAGGCATGCAGCTCGTCTTCGGTGACGGGAATCATTGGCTCGGTCATTGTCGTTGTCTTTCGGTCGAAATCATTCCGGTGTTTTCCTCCACATGCCTTGCAGGTGAACGGAGGAAAAACCGTCGGCTTGTAATCGCTTCCCCGGAATTCAGGTTCGCCATATCGCTTACTATTATGCCGGTCATCATTTCACCTGCCGCAACACGGTGCGTTCGCCCTCGAGCGAGGCCTTGACGTGGGCGCGGGCGCGCGCAAGGCGCGACATCACGGTGCCGATCGGCACGGCCTGGATGTCCGCGACCTCGCGGTAGCTCAGCCCTTCCAGCATCACCAACAGCAGCACTGCGCGCTGCTCTTCCGCCAGGGTCGCCAAAGCGCGGGCGATATCGCGGCCTTCGGCCTCGGTGCCGCTGGCGTCGGGATTGTTGTCGAGCAGCGGCATGAATTGCGGCCGCCGCGCCAGCGATCGCCGCCGGTTCTTGTTGAGGTTGGTCAGGATCGTGTAGAGCCAGCTTCTGACATCGCCACCGAGAAACAGCCGTTCCGAACGCAACGCCCGCACCAGCGTATCCTGCACCAGATCGTCGGCGACGTCGGCATCGCGCGTGAGCGCACGCGCGTACCGGCGCAGCGCCGGAATCATGGCTTCAACACTCTCTCGAAACGCGGTCATTGCAGCTCGATCCTGAATCATCCGGATGGCGTTCACTATCGGCTACCTTGACACCTCACACAACTAACACCGGCACGACGCTGCTATTCCGGCTGTTGGATTTACGACGCAAACAGACATAATCCGGGTCTGATTGGGGCTGTACCGGCCGCGGGGGCTGGTGTACCTCCAGACCGGCGGTGGCGTTAAGCGTTGAATGTGGCATACCAGCGCAAATCGATTGGAAAGCGGATGGCGCAAAATTCAGGTCTGATGCAGGGCAAACGCGGGGTGATCCTCGGCGTCGCCAACAACCGCTCGATCGCCTGGGGCATCGCCAAGGCCTGTCACGCGGCGGGTGCGGAAATCGCTTTGACCTGGCAGGGCGACGCGCTGAAGAAGCGGGTCGAGCCGCTGGCCAAGGAAATCGACGGGCTTCTGCTCGGGCATTGCGACGTCACGGATGCCGCGACCATCGATGCGGTGTTCGATGTGCTGCGGGAAAAATGGGGCAAGATCGATTTCGTGGTGCACGCGATCGCGTTCTCCGACAAGGACCAGCTCGACGGCCGCTATCTCGAAACGTCAGCCGATAATTTCTCAAAGACCATGATGATCAGCTGCTACTCGCTGACCGCGATCGCGCAGCGCGCCGAAAAACTTCTGACCGATGGCGGCTCGATCGTGACGCTGACTTACTACGGCGCCGAAAAGTGGATGCCGCATTACAATGTGATGGGGGTCGCGAAGGCCGCGCTGGAGGCGAGCGTGCGCTATCTCGCGGCTGACCTCGGCGAGAAGAACATCCGCGTCAATGCGATCTCGGCCGGACCGATCAAGACCTTGGCGGCGTCCGGGATCGGCGACTTCCGCTACATCCTGAAATGGAACGAATACAACACGCCGCTGCGCCGCACCGTGACGACAGAAGAAGTTGGCGACAGCGCGCTCTATTTGCTGTCGGATATGTCGCGCGGCGTCACCGGCGAGGTGCATCACGTCGATTCCGGCTATCACGTCGTCGGCATGAAACGTCCCGATGCGCCGGATATCTCGCTCAGCAATTCCGCGGCCAAGGAATAGTTCAAGGAATAGCTGCCGTACGATGTCCGCGCCGACCATCTATTATATTCGCCACGGTGAAACCGAGTGGAATGCGCAAGGCCGATTCCAGGGCACGCAGGATATTCCGCTCAACGATCTCGGCCGCAAGCAGGCCGCGGCCGCAGGCTCAATCCTGACCGGCCTGTTCGAGCGCGATGGGCGCAGCGAAGCGTCGCTGGCGTTCGTCGCGAGCCCGCTCGGCCGCGCCCGTTCGACCATGGAACTGGTGCGCGGCGTGCTGAAATTGCCGACAAGCCAGTACGCGGTCGATGACCGCTTACGCGAAATCGGCTACGGCCGCTGGGAAGGCTCGACGCTGACCCAGATGCAGGCGTCCGATCCCGCCATTTTCGCCGCGCGCCAGAGCGACCGATGGACCGTCCCGCCGCCGGACGGCGAGAGTTATGCGGCGGTGCAGGCCCGGATGACCGACTGGTACGCGCAGCTCACATCGGACACGGTCGCGGTGGCCCATGGCGGTACCGCGCGGGCGCTGATGGTCGCGCTGGGTGTTGAAACCCCCGACAGCGCCGCCGAGCTGACAATCGAGCAGGGCGCGGTGTATGTGTTCCGTGACGGCGGGCTGCAGAAGTATAGTTAAGGGCGTTATCTATCGTCATGCCCGGCCTTGTGCCGGGCATCCACGTCTTTCTTGCGGGACATTAAGGCGTGGATGGCCGGGACAAGCCCGGCCATGACGAGAGTGGATCATTTGACCCCTCTTCCGGAGCGCGTTACGACAAGTCAGAATTGACTTACATTCGGCGATCGAGCCCACCATGTCCTTCAACACCTTTGGCCATATGTTCCGCGTCACGACCTTTGGCGAAAGCCACGGGATTGCGATCGGCTGCGTGGTCGATGGCTGTCCGCCGCTGCTGCCACTGACCAATGAAGACATCCAGCACGATCTCGATCGCCGCCGTCCCGGCCAGTCGCGCTTCACCACCCAGCGTCAGGAAGCTGATGCGGTGAAGATTCTGTCCGGTGTGATGGCGCATCCGGAAACCGGCGAGCAGGTGACGACGGGCACGCCGATCGCGCTGTTGATCGAGAACACCGATCAGCGCTCCAAGGACTATTCCGACATCAAGGACAAGTTTCGTCCCGGCCATGCCGATTTCACCTATGAGGCCAAATACGGCCTGCGCGATTATCGCGGCGGCGGGCGTTCGTCCGCGCGCGAGACCGCCTCGCGCGTCGCCGCCGGCGCCATCGCCCGCAAGATCGTGCCCGGCATGAACGTGCGCGGCGCGCTGGTGCAGATGGGGCCGCACAAGATCGACCGCGACAAATGGGACTGGGACGAGATCGCCCGCAATCCGTTCTTCTGTCCCGACAAGGACAAGGCCGCATTTTTCGAAACCTACCTCGACGGCATCCGTAAAAAAGGATCGTCGATCGGTGCGGTGATCGAGATTGTCGCCGAAGGCGTACCGGCGGGCCTCGGCGCGCCGATCTATGCCAAGCTCGACGGCGAGTTGGCCGCCGCCTTGATGAGCATCAACGCGGTCAAGGGTGTCGAGATCGGGGCGGGATTCGGCGCGGCCGAATTGTCCGGCGAGGAAAACGCCGACGAGATGCGGATGGGCAATCAGGGCGTCAGCTTCCTCTCCAATCATGCCGGCGGCATTCTGGGGGGCATTTCCACCGGGCAGCCGGTGGTGGCGCGCTTCGCGGTGAAGCCGACATCGTCGATCCTCTCGCCGCGCCGCACCGTGGATCGCAAGGGCGCCGACACCGACATCCTGACCAAAGGCCGCCACGACCCCTGCGTCGGCATCCGCGCGGTGCCGGTCGGCGAAGCCATGATGGCCTGCGTGCTGGCCGATCATTTCCTGCGCCATCGCGGGCAGGTGGGCGGGTAGAAGTCACAAGGCGCATGGCATGAAGCGAGCACTGGCGGCTGTCACGATCATCTTCGCAGTGGCGGTGTGCGCGGCCACCCAAAGCCGCGCGCAATACCTGACGGGCTCGGCGCGCGAAGACTTCATCAAAAGCACGGCCAAAAGCTGCATGCAGACCAAGCCCAACAACAAAGAGACCAGGGATATTCCGGACTCGCTCTTTGAGGGGAACTGCCGCTGCTATGCGAATGCGCTCGCGGAAAAGCTGACCATCGCCGACATCCGCTCGGGCAACACGGCCGTGACCGCCCCGATCATGCAGGCCGCCGCCTCAATTTGCTATCGCAACATGAAAGCCGAAGCCGCCGGCCTGTACAAAGCGGGCCAGTATCCCAAGCAATAGTACAGGCAGCGAGTAGCAAGTAGGGCGGATGAGCGCAGCGTAATCCGCCGTCACATCCGCCGAGTTGGCGGATTGCGCCGGAGCCTGTCATCGGGCCACGCTTTGCGCGGACCCGGTGGGCTAATGCGCCCTACGGGCTTGGTCGGCATCAACGATCGGCTGTCAGCCGGCCGGGAATCCGCCGGATCAAGCGATCAATGCGTGACCAGTACGCAGGTCGAGTTCGGCAAGTTTTCCAAAGGCCTGCTCGCCCGGCATCGTCTGCACGAGGCGATAATAATCCCATGGATATTTCGATTCTTCGGGGGTCTTCACCTGCATCACGTACATATCATGTTCCATCAACCCATCGGCGCGGATCTTGCCGTTGGCGGTGAACATGTCGTCTATCTTGATCTTGCGCAGTTCGGCCATCACCTTGTCGGGATCCGTGCTGTTAACGGTCTTGACCGCGTTCAAATAGGTCAGGGTCGCCGAGTAGTAGGCGGCCTGATTCATCGTCGGCTCGCGTTTTGTTTTTTCGAAATAACGTTTGGCGAATGCGCGGCTCTTGTCGTTGAGGTCCCAGTACCAGCCGGTCGTCAGATAGAGTCCCTTGGCGGTTTTCAGCCCCAAGGCATGAATATCGGTGATGAAGGCCAGCAACGCCGCCGGCTTCATTGTCTTCGACAGGCCGAATTCGTCAAACGCCTTCAGCGAATTTGTGAAGTCGTTGCCGGCGTTTGCAAGTCCCAGAATCTGGGCGCCCGAACCCTGTGCCTGCAGAAGAAAGCTCGAGAAGTCGGACGATGACAGAGGCACGCGCACGGCTCCGATCGTCTTGCCCCCATTGGCCGCTACAACTTTGGCCGCGGCATCTTGCAACTGGGTGCCGAACGCATAGTCGGCAGTCAGGAAGAACCAGTTCTTTCCACCGTTCTTGACTATCGTCGCCGCGGTGCCGTTACCGAGCGCCGTGGTGTCGTAGGCATAATGCACCGTATAGGGTGTACAATCCTTTCCAGTGAGCGAAGCACCTGCGGCACCGATTGCAAAGAACGGCGTCTTTTTTTCCTTTGCGATCGTCGACATCGCAATGCTGACGCCGGTATTGGAGCCACCGAGAACCATGGTCAGTCCGTCGCGATCTGCCCATTCACGGAATTTCTGCGCGCCTATGTCGGGCTTGTTTTGATGGTCCGTGACCATGAACTCGATCTTGTTGCCAAGCACCGAGCCGCCGAAATCATCGATAGCCATCTTCGCAGCTTCAACGCCGCCCTGTCCGATGACGTCGGCATAGAGGCCGGACATGTCGTCGATATCGCCGATCACCACCTTGTTCGACGCTGCTTGCGCGACTGGAATTGCAGAACAGAGAGCAGATGCCGCAAATACAGCCGCAGCAAGGTTAACAACTCGCTTCATCATCCGTCCTCCCGATATACGTTTTTGTTATATCGCGTTATCTTAGGAGAACACTCGCTCGTGTGGTATTGGCCTTTGGTCTTCAACAACTCTTGGGCACGATTTGGTGCACGCTTGCGCTCGAAACGCTTCGATAATGTTGCGGCGCGGCATTGACGCGAAAACGAACTCCTACCGACAATCGGAACAATCTTGCGGCTCGGGACTTGAGTTTCGGTTCCGTGGAGCGTTGAAACAATGCTTGGGATTCCGTCGATCGTGCCGTATGGCGCCGATCAAACCCTCTATCTGGTGTTGGAAGCCGCAGGTCCGGAAGCATTGGGTCCGGAAGCATTGGGTCCGGAAGCATTGGGGCTGCAAGTTTCGAGGCTTCAAACCGCCGTTGAGCGGACGGACATCGAAGTGATCATTACCGACCTTTTATCAGGGCGCTTCAATGATCCCATCGGTATCGTCGCCTTCAACACGCTCGAACATTGGACTAAAGATGTGTCCAAGGATATCGCCCGGGAAATTCAGTGTCGCTGCGACATCGAAGGGGATCAAGTTCCGGACTATTTGACAGGTTTCATCGAGACGATCCGCCTCGCCGAGAGCTAGAAGACGAAATCACGCCGAATACGGTGCCGCCATGACATGGTTCTACTGGGATACATTTTGGTCCCTGGCGGGAAGCCTGGTCTGCTTCATGATTATCGTGTCGAATCCGGATGCGGTCGTTTCTGCCAGATAATTTGCACGATGGCTCGCAGGGCGGATGAGCGAAGAGGATCGCCACACCCCTCTGGGCGAAGAGCTATTTCTTGAACCGGCCTGGACTGTCTTCGAGATTGCTTCGCATTCGTCGGGTCATCGAGTTGCCGGATGCCGGGACAGAACGCGCCGCCATCTCTGCGTAAATTCCGTTTTACTTGAGCAAACCATCGAAGGACCATCCGATGGTGCCTGCTTGCTTTCCAGTAGTTTCCCTTATCCGGACTTGCCCGATCGCTCTGGAACGACGTCATCAGCACGGTCTGTAACAAAACCGTCTTGTGCATTGAATCTGTAAACAACACCGGTGCGACGGTCTTGACCTTCCCGCAACTTGCGCCGCAAATGTGCTCCTGATGAACGCACTCGAACTGCATAAT
>CAWBPE010000036.1:0-12171 GCA_963790595.1 uncultured Alphaproteobacteria bacterium
ACCTGAGTCGTTTGACTGCTTTGCGTTCGTCATGGCCGGGCCTGACCCGGCCATCCACGCCTTTCTTGCTTAAGCTCAGTAAGACGTGGATGCCCGGGACAAGCCCGGGCATGACGAACAAACGTCCAGTTCTAACTGGCTACATCTGGATTACACGACCCCGCCGAGATAGAGCCGCTTGACGATATCGTTGCCCTTCAATTCGTCGACCGAACCGGCCGCGACCACGATCTCGCCGTGGACAATGATGTAACCGCGATCGGCGATCCGGATCGTCTGATTGAAATTCTGCTCCGCCATCAGCACCGTCAGGCCGAGTTGCTTGTTGAGCTCGCCGATCTTGGTGATGGTCTGCGAGACCAACAATGGCGACAGGCCCACCGAAGGCTCATCGACCAACAACAGACGCGGCGACGACATCAGCGCGCGCGCGATGGCCAGCATCTGCTGCTGCCCACCCGACATGGTGCCGGCAAGCTGGCCCTGCAGTCCCTTGAGCGTCGGGAACGTCTCAAAGGCCAGTGCGAGATTACGATCGATATTGCGCCGGGCCGCCTTTCGGAAGGCGCCAAGCATCAGATTTTCCAGCACGGTCTGCCGCGGAAACAGCCGCCGCCCTTCGGGCACCATCGCGACGCCGAGATCGACGATCGCCTCGGCCGACAGCTTGGTCAGGTCGTGCGCCTCGCCGTCGATCGTCAGCACCATGCTGCCGCGCTGCGGCTTAACGAGCCCGGCGATGCACTTCATCAGCGTGCTCTTGCCGTTGCCGTTGGTGCCGAGCAGAGCGACGGTTTCGCCGGATTCGACATCGAGCGAAACGCCACGCAGCGCCTTCACGGCGCCGTAACCCGCATCGAGGTCCTTGATGGCGAGGCTAAGTGCCAAGATAGGCCTCCTGCACGCGCGGGTTGGCCATGACTTCATCAGGCTTGCCGATCGCGATGATCTTGCCGGCTTCGAGACACATCACCCGGTCCGAAAAACGCATCACCGCCTGCATGATGTGTTCGATCATGATGATGGTGATGTCCTGCGCCGCAAGGCTCATCAGGAGATCCAGTACCTCGTCGACTTCCGAGCTGGACAGGCCGGCCATCGCCTCGTCGGAAACCAGCAGCTTTGGATGTGTCGCCAGCGCGCGGGCGAGCTCCATTTTTCGCAATTCCACCTGGCTCAGCTTGGCGGTCGACACGTCGGCCTTCGAGGCGAGACCCATCCGCGTCAGGATCGACATCATGGTGTCGCGCTGTCGCCCGGCTGAAACCACCTCGTCGGCGCGCCCTGCGAAATCGAGCCCGACCATCAGGTTTTCGGCCACCGTCATGCTTCGAAACGGCCGCGGAATCTGGAAGCTGCGCGCAATGCCGCGGCGGGTGCGGATATGCGGCGGCAAACGCGTGATGTCCTCGCCGCCGAATGTCACGGTGCCGGGCTCGGTACGGAACGCGCCGGAAATGCAGTTGATCAGCGTGGTCTTTCCCGAGCCATTCGGCCCGATCAACCCGAAGCGCTCGCCCGGACGAATGTCGACGCTGACATTGTCGAGCGCGGTGAAGCCGCCGAATTTTTTGGTCAGCGCGGATATCCGCAGCAGCGGCGGCTGGGCTTCAGGTGTCTGGGTTCCGGGGGACATCATGCTTCGCCCTCGCCGCGGTTGCCGCGAGCTTTCCGAATGAGCCCGATAATGCCTTCGGGCGCACCGACCACGAACAACACCAGCATCACGCCGAGTATCAGCACGTTCACTTCCGACGAGATGGTCACGGTCAGCAATTGTTGCGTGGAGCCCAGCAAAACCGCGCCAATGATTGGCCCCGCCCAATGCGCGGTGCCCCCGATCAGCGACATCGCGAGCACCGAGACCGAGTAATTCAGATTGAACGCCGACGACGGATCCGCGTATTGCAGATACATCGCGGCCGGCGCGCCGGCCGCGCACATCAATGCGCCAGAGATCACGCACGCCAGCAGCTTCAGCCGCAGCGTCGGCACGCCGGTGCATTCCGCGGCGAGTTCGTCGTCCTTGAGGGCCTGCAGACCGCGGCCGATCCACGAATTCTGAATATAACGCGAGATCGCCACCGCCAGCACCACGAGCAGCGCCTGGAAGAAAAACAGCATTTGCACATAACTCGTAAACGGCGCGATCGGCGCCGGCTGCTGCATCTGAATGCCGGCCGCGCCGCCGACATATCGCCAATTGGTGATCGCGGTCTCGATCACGATCGTCAGCGCAATCGTCGCGATCGAAAAGAAAATACCCTGCATGCGCAGGGTCAGAAGACCGAGCGCGAACCCCATCAGCGCGCCGACGAGGGCTGCCGCGGCGATCTGCACGGCGAGCGGCGCGCCAATCACCTTGAACAGGAACACCGCCGTGTAGACGCCAACCCCGAAAAACGCGCTGCTGCCGAAATTAACGTAGCCGGCATAGCCACCGAGGATATTCCACGCGATGGCGAGTACGACAAACTGCAGGATCACGTAACAGGCGAAGAACGGATATTGGTTGCCGATGAGCTGCGTCATCACAAAGGCGGCGGCAAGAAACAGGATCGCCCCGATCCAGAAGATGATGCCGCGGCTATTCATGATCGTCTTCCGAACAGGCCCTGCGGCCGGACGGCCAGAACGCCGAGCAGCATCGCGAACGAAATCGCCGGCGCCCAAGAAGCGCCGAACATGGTCAGGACAACGGCTTCAACGACACCGAGGATGATCGCCGTGACGAGCGTCCCGCTCATGCTGCCGAGCCCGGCCATCACCACGACGCAGAATGTCCGCCCGATGTAGGAACGATCCAGCGTCGGATTGACGGGCGCAACGATGATCAACAGCGCACCCGAGATTCCCAAGACAGCCGTCGAGATGCCGAACGCCCATTGCTTGATCCGGATCGGGTCGGCGCCCATCAGCCGCAGCGCCTCCTGATCCTGCGCGACCGCGCGGATCGCCCGTCCCATAAAGGTTTTCGACAGATACAGCGTCAGCAGGATCGTCAGCGCCCCGGCCACCGCGAATGCGACTAATAGCCGATACGGAATCCGCATCCCGGCGATCCGCCAGGCCTTGCCGATATAGGACGCGGTGACCGATTGCTGGTCCACGCCGAATTGCATGATGAGCAGCACTTCAATGATGAAGGCAATGCCGAAGAAGAAGGCAATGCCGCGCACGCCGGCGTCGCTGCCGCGCTTTTCAAACGTCTCGTAGTACAGGCGATAGGCGACAAGGCCGAACACGAACAGCAGCGGCGTGATCAGCAGCCCCGCCAGCAGCGGATCGATGCCAAAGCTGTCATTGAGGTAAAACACGCCATAGGACGCCATCACCAGAAAAGCCGGATGCGCGACGTTGGGCACATCGAGCAGGCCAAAGGACAGCGACAAGCCAAGGCTTACCGCGGCATAGAAACAGCCGAGCAGTACCCCGCTCACCACCGCGTTCTGCAGCAGGTCAAGTGAAAACAAGTGAGGTCCCCCCAAGCCCGCTGTTAAGCCACCTGATCTTAAGCCGCCGCTTCCTCAGTCCGCGCACGCCCGACAATCTCTGTTCTCTCGTTGAATTCGCAGGATTGGGACGCATGGTACGGCCAACCCCGATTGGCCGTACCATGGTCAGAGAAAAACCGTGAAGTCTAGTTCCGCGCCGTCTCGAACGGGGTGACGAGTTCGCCGGACTTCAGCTTCTCCGGAAACAGGATCACCTGTTTGCCCGGCTTGCGAAACTGATCCATGTTCTTGTCGACGATGCCGCGGAACTGGGCTTGCAGCGTCGCGTTTTCCTTGCGCTCGCCATCCGCGGAAAACGCGATCGGGCCCACGATGGTGTTGTGGACATTCTCGCGCAGATATTTGGCGATGGCCTTCTGGTCGAGCGATCCCGCCGCCTTGACGGCCTGCTCCATGAGCTGACCGCTGGCGAAGCCGAACGGCGCGAGATAATAACCCAGCGGATCGACCTTGGCTTCGACGGCGCGTTTCGAATAGGTCTCGAAGAACGCCTTTGTGCCATCGAAATACATGGTCGGTTCCGGGAGCCATGTATTGTAGTTGACGACGCCGTTGAGCAGCGAGCCGAGGTTTTCCATGACAGCGCCGAATTGCAGCCCCACCATGCCGCCGCCGAAAACCTTGACGTTATCGCCAACGCCAATTTCGTTCACGGCGCGCAAAATTCCCGCTGAATCCGGCGGATAGGACGCGACATAGACGATGTCGGGCTTGGCGGCATTGAGCGCGCGAAGGATGCCGGAGAATTCCACCGTGGTTGGCGGATAGGACTGATCGAACACGATCGGCATGTTCAATTTCTTGGCGACGTCGCGCGCGGTCACTGCCAGATTCTGGGCAAACTCCTGGTCCGCCGCGAGCAGCGCCATGGTCTTGCCGCCGGCCTTCTGGCCGATGTCAAGGAACGATGCGGCCCAGCTATCGGCCGGCCCCCACGGCGCAACATTGAACCACATGTCGTGGCCGACCTTGCTGTTCACCTGGAATGCGAAGTTGCCGATCAGGACCATGCCGCGCTGCTTGACCAGCGGCATGATCGGTGCGGTCGGCACCGTGGCGTAGGGCCCGAACAGGAGATCGACCTTGTCGACATCCAGAAGCTTCGAATAGATCGCCGGCGTTTCGGACGCGCTCGATTTGTCGTCATAGACGACGAGCTCAACCTTGCGGCCGAGCAGCCCACCCCGGGCGTTAATATCGTCTCGCCAGATTTCAGTGCCCAGCAGCGAAGCCTTGCCGCCGCCCGCCAGACCACCGGTGAGCGCCATGCTCAGGCCGATCTTGATCGGCGGCTGGTCCGCGCCGGCGCGAGAGGCCAGCCCAAGCGTGGTGACGGCGATCGTGCCGCCGAGAAATGTCCTGCGTTTCATTGATGATCCTCCCATTTGTCCCATTTCTTGAGGCTATACTGGATGAACAAAGCGGACATCACAACATGCCCTTGGCCCCCAGAGCCCTCAGCATTTGGTTTATTGGCATGGGCCGCGTCAAATCCGTCCTAGCGCCGTCAGGATAACCTGCGGCGTCAAGGGGATCTCGGTAATAATCGCGCCGAACGGCTTCAGGGCATCGTTAACGGCGTTCGACACCGCCGCCGCCGCCCCCGCGGTGCCGGCCTCACCGGCCCCCTTGGCGCCCAACTCAGTCTCGAACGTCGGCGACACCACGTGGCCGATATCGATATCAGGCATCTCGCCGGACATCGGCACCAGATAATCGGCCATATTGGCGTTGGTGAGCTGGCCGCGTTCGTCATAGATGCATTTTTCGAACAGCGCCGCGCCCAGCCCCTGCACCACCCCGCCCCGGATCTGCTCGTCGACCAATTGCGGGTTAATGATGGTGCCGCAATCCTCGACCACCCAGTGCCGCAATAGCTTGACGAAGCCCGTATCGGTGTCGACCTCGATCCAGGCGGCCTGCACGCCGTTGGTAAACGCGAACGGATATTCGCGAGGCACGAAATGGCGCGTCGCCATCAGTTCGGGCTGGATGCCCGGCGGCAGCGTATCGGGGCGGAAATAGACGATCCGACACAGTTCGCGCAGTTCGATGCGCACCGCGCCATCATCGACATTCACGATCGCATTGTTGACGATGTCGAGTTCTCCAGGCGAGGCCTGCAGAATCGCGGCGGCCACATCGAGAACATTCCGGCGCAATACTTTGGCGGCCTGAAGCGCAGCCTCGCCGCCGATCCCGGCCCCGCGCGAGGCCCAGGTGCCGCCGCCATAGGGCGTGTTGTCCGTATCGCCGAGAATGACGCGTACTTTTGACATCGAGACCCCGAGCACGCTGCCGACGATCTGCGCGGTCAGCGATTCCGAGCCCTGCCCTTGTTCTGTGATACTGGTCTGGCAGATCACCGAACCCTGGGCGTCGAGCCGCACCGCGACGCCATCCTGCGACGAGATCTTCGCGCCGCCGACGCCGTAAAACGCCGCGCTGGGATTGGTGACCTCGATAAAGCTCGCAATGCCGATGCCGCGGTGAATGTTTTTCTTGCGCAGCGCCGCCTGCTCGGCGCGCAGCGCGTCGTAATTCATCATGCCGATCAGCTTGTCCATCGAAGCATGATGCGACAATAATTCGAACTTCAGGCCGGAGGGCGAAGCGCAGGGATAGGCGTCATCCGCAATGAGGTTGCGGCGGCGGATTTCCACCGGGTCCATGTCAATTTTCATCGCCGCGAGATCGACCAGGCCCTCGGTTACTGAACAAGCAATGGGATGGCCGACCCCACGATACTGGCACATCACGTTCTTGTTCTGGAATACGACGCGGGTTCGCGCGCGATAGTTCCTGGTCGTATATTGCCCGCCGACGAGATTGACGACCTGGTTGGCCTCGATGGCGCTGGTGCGCGGATACATCGAATACGGCCCGATACCCGTGAGGTCGTCGATCTCGAACGCCAGGATGGTGCCGTCGCGCTTGACACCGATCTTGCCCTTGCAGCGATGATCGCGGGCGTGGATATCGGTATTGAAGCTCTCGATCCGGTCGGCGACGTATTTGATCGGCCGGCGCAGCAGCTTGGTTAGCGCATAGGTCGCCATTTCATCAGCGTAAACATGCACCTTGATGCCGAAGGAACCGCCGACATCCTTGCAGACCACGCGAATCTGCGACTCTTCGAGGCCCAGATGAAGCGCTGCGATATTCTGCACCATGTGCGGCGCCTGGGTGCCCTGATAGATCGTCAGCCGCGCCTCGCCGGGATTCCAGTCCGCCAAGACCGCGCGCGGCTCCAGCGTCACGCCGGTGTGGCGGCCGAACACGAAGTCGGCTTCCACCACCGCATCGGACTCGGCGAATGCCGCATCGACGGCACCGGCATCGAGCGTGCGCTCGAACGCCAGATTATCGCCGAGAGAGGCATGAATCACCGGCGTCTGCGGATCGAGCGCGGTGCGCATATCCGTCACCGCATCCAGTTCTTCATAGTCAACGGCTATAAGCTCAGCCGCGTCTTCCGCGACCGCGCGGCTGGTCGCGACGATGGCCGCGACGGCTTCGCCCTGCCAGCACACCCGATCGATCGCGATCGCGCTTTGCGGCGCCGATTTGAGGCCCTTGAGATGCGTGAGCACGCCGACCCATGGCGTGATGACGGCGGCAAGCTCCGGGCCGGTCACCACGGCGATGACCCCTGGCATTTGCTTTGCCGCAGCCGCGTCGATACCTATAATCTTCGCATGTGCATAGGGCGAGCGCAGGTACACCACATGCGCCATCCGCGGCAGTTCCATGTCGCTGACATAGAGCCCGCGCCCCTGCGTCAGCCGGTCGAGATTGGGTCGGGGCACCGTCTTGCCGATATAGGAATTCGGCCGGTCGAGCACCGAGAGGGTTTCGGCGGCAGTCGTCGAGGTCACTGTAGCGCTCATGCGCTGCGCCCCGCGCGCGCCCGCGCGGTGGACTCGACCGCATCGACAATGGCCTGATAGCCGGTACAGCGGCAGTAATTGCCGGAGAGATGTTCGCGGATGCGTTCGCGATCCGGCTCGGCATCATGCAGCAGCAAATCCTGCGCCGCCACCAGCATGCCGGGAGTACAGAAGCCGCATTGCAGCGCGTTGCGATCGCGGAACGCCGCCTGCAGATCGGCGATTTCGCCGCTGTCGGACAATCCCTCGATGGTCTCGATGGTCGCGCCATTGGTCTGCGCCGCCAGCATCAGGCAGGAGCGAACGATGTCCCCGTTGACGCGCACGGTGCAGGCGCCGCACACCCCGTGTTCGCATCCGACATGCGTGCCGGTCAGCTTCAAATGTTCACGAAGGAAGTCCGCCAGATTGAGCCGCGGCAACACATGTGCCTCGATGCGCTCGCCGTTCACCTGAAGAGATATCGACACAGGGGCGATCACGAAACTTCCCCGGCGGCGAGTTCAGGACGGCCGACAAGCTTCGCCACGCAGCGCGCCAGCAACACCTTGGCCAGATGCCCGCGCATCGGCACGCTGGCTTGTTGATCCTCCTGCGGATCGAGCTCTTCGCCCAGCGCCACTGAGGCCTCTGCCAGCACCGCCGGCGTGACGGCGACATTGAGTAGCTTTATCGCCGCCGTGGCCAATACCGGTTTATCGCCGACGGCAAAATAGGCCAGCCGCAGATCGGTCAGGACGTCGCCTTCGACCATCGCCTGCGCGGCGAGGCCGACAATGCCGTAATCGCCGTGCCGCCGCGCGAACTCGCTGAAGTAATGCGCGGAATGTTGTCGCGCGACGAGTATCTCGACGGCGACCAATAACTCGTCCACTTCCAGTGCCGTCTCATAAATTCCCGTGAAGAAATCCTCGACGGCAATCGTGCGCTCACCCGCCGGACCTTTGGCGATAATTGTCGCATTCAACGCCACCATGCAGGCCGGCAATTCCGCCGCGGGATCGGCATGCGCGAGGCTGCCGCCGATGGTGCCGCGATTACGGATCGCTGCATGCGCGACATGCGTGATGGCCTCGCTGATCAACGGCGCGTGTTTGGCGATATCAGACGAGTTCAGGATATCGACATGGCGCGTCAACGCGCCGATCCGCAACCTGTCGCCGCTCACGGCAATGCCGCGCAGCTCCGTGAGGTCGCCGATATCGACAATGAGTTCCGGAGAAATCAGACGCAGATTCATCGCCGGCATCAGGCTCTGGCCGCCCGAAAGCACCTTCGCCCGATCGCCATGTTCTGCGAGCAACTCGATCGCGTTCATCACGCTGGTTGCACGGGCGTAACTGAAAGCCGAGGCTTTCATGGATGTGACCTCCCCGGCCGAAAATTGGGTATATTTTTGGGATTAGACGGCGGTGCCCCCCAAAGGTCAAGTTTGTTTATCGAACGATTATTTCTGATGACTCGACTTTCGGATTAGTCATAATGTCGCAAACGCGCGCGGTTCAGCGCGTAGCAAAATCGGCTCCAGGGAGGAGCAGACAGACCATGAATCTCGGTTTCTTTACCATGCCGATCCATCCGCTCGACAAGGATTGGCGGCAATCGCTGCGCGAAGATCGCGAAGCCTTCCTGTTGGCCGACGAACTCGGGTTCACCGAGGCCTATGTCGGCGAACACGTCACCGACAAGGCGGAGAATATCACTTCCTGTGTCGCGTTCCTGGCCTGGATCGCCGCCGCCACCAAACAGATCAAGCTCGGCACCGGCACCATCAACATGCCGAACACCCACCCGGCCACCATCGCGTCCAGCCTGGCGATGCTCGATCACATGCTCGACGGCCGGCTGATCTTCGGAATCAGCCCCGGCGGATTGCTATCGGATGCCGAATTGTTCGGCAATCTCGACGCCAACCGTAACGAGATGTTTCTCGAATCGATCGATCAGGTTCTGGAAATCTGGGCCAACGAGCCGCCTTATAATCTGAAAGGCAAATACTGGAACGTCTCGACGGAAAGAACCCTGATCAAGGAAATCGGCCAGGGCTTTATTGCGCGCCCGCTGCAGCGGCCGCATCCGCCGATCGTCGTGACCGCGGTGGCGCCGTTCTCCAAGGGCGTCACCGAAGCCGCCGTGCGCGGCTGGGAACCGATTTCGGCGAACTTCCTGATGCCGGCCTGGGTCAAAAGCCACTGGCCGAAATATGTCGAAGGCTGCGAGCGCGGCGGCCGGCCGGCCGATCCCGCCAACTGGCGCGTCGCCAAGAGCGTGTTCGTCGCCAAGGATGCGGCGACCGCCAAGACTTACGCGACCGATCCGGACGGACCTTATTATTATTACTACCGTTCGCTGTTCACCAAGCTGAAGAAGAACGGCCGCATCGAACTGTTCAAAACCCGCCGCGACCAGCCCGACGAGGAAGTGACGCTGGAAATGGTGTGCGACAAGCTGATTATTTACGGCACGCCGGACAGTGTGGCGGATCAGTTGCTGGCGTTCCAGCAGGAAGTCGGCGAGTTCGGCACGTTGTTGTATGCCGGCAAGGACTGGAAGGACCGCGAGCTTGGACGCCAGTCCATGATCCTGATGGCTGAGAAGGTCTTGCCGCAGATCAATGCAGCCTCCTCGAAAAAATCCAGCGCGGCGGAATAATCCGCAGCGCCAAATCCGCACCCAACATCACATCGCAAAAAGAAGAACTGCCGTGGCCCTTACCGATCGCATTCCCTATCAGGCGCAAATCGACCGTCCAAAACTGAAATTGCCGGGCGGCAAGAAGCTGGCGGTGTGGGTCATCCTCAATGTCGAGGAATGGCGGATCGAGAACGCGATGCCGCGCACCGTGCTGAGCCCGCCGATGGGACAGCCGCTATTGCCCGACGTGCCCAATTGGTCGTGGCACGAATACGGCATGCGCGCCGGCTTCTGGCGCCAGTTCAAGGCGCTGACCGACCGCAACATGCCGGTGACGCTGGCGCTGAACGGCAGCGTCTGCACATCATACCCGCGCGTGGCCTCGGCGGCGCTGGAGGCCGGGTTTGAATTCATGGGCCACGGATTTCTGCAGGGCCCGATGCACAAACTTGAGAACCAGGGCGACGCGATCAAGCGCGCCGTCGATGCGATTGCGAAGTTCACCGGCAAGCAACCGCGCTCCTGGGAAAGCCCGGGCCTGACCGAGACCAACGAAACGATCGATCTTTTGCGTCTTAATGGGATCGAATATCTGGCGGATTGGGTGATCGACGATCTGCCGCAGGATATCGCGACGCCCCATGGCACCATGACCACGATTCCCTATTCGGTCGAGACCAACGACATTGTGATTCATGCGCTGCAGCATCTGCCGTCCGAGCAGTTCCTCAAGCGCTGCACCGATCAGTTCGACCGGCTGTATCTGGAGGGCGATACCAACGCGCGGATCATGGCGATCTCGGTGCATCCCTACATCACCGGCGTGCCGCACCGGATCAAATATCTGGAAGCGCTGCTTGATT
Source organism: uncultured Alphaproteobacteria bacterium (assembly GCA_963790595.1). GTDB lineage: Bacteria > Pseudomonadota > Alphaproteobacteria > Rhizobiales > Xanthobacteraceae > Bradyrhizobium. The sequence goes on from CAWBPE010000036.1 coordinate 10,903, forward strand.
ACGTCATCAGCCATGACGGCGTGGCGTTGATGACCGCGAGCGAGATCGGCGACTGGTACCGCGCCGAAATGGCCAAAGCCACATAAACAAAAAACACCAGGGACGGGAAGCCGCGCATGATCAATGCCGCCGTGATCGGTTTGGGCTGGTGGGGACAGAATATCCTCAGGAATTTGCGCGACAGTGAGATCATCCGGCCCATACTGGGCGTGGACCCCCTGGACTCCGCACGCACCTCAGCCGCCGAACTCGGCGTCGAGACCGCCGCTAGTTTCGAGGAAGCGCTGGCCAACCCCAAGGTTCAGGCCGTCATTCTCTCGACGCCGCAGGAACGTCATGCCGAACAGATTATCGCGGCCGCCAAAGCGGGCCGTCATGTGTTCTGCGAAAAGCCGCTGTGCACCACCGCTGCCGATGCGGAAGCCGCGATTGCCGCCGTGACCAAAGCCGGCGTTCAACTGGGCATCGGCCACGAGCGCCGGTTCGAGCCTGCCGTCATTGAGATGCGCAAGCGTTTTGCGGCCGGCGAATTCGGCAATCCGCTGCTGGTGGAAGGCAATTTCAGCCAGGACCTGTTCCTGAAACTGCCGCCCGACAATTGGCGGTTATCAAAGGCCATCAATCCGGCCGGGCCGTTGTCGGCCACCGGCATTCACGTGGTCGATCTTTCGATTGCACTATTGGGACGGCCGACCAGCGTCTGGGCGCGGCTGGGGCAACTCGGTAGCCATTTCGAGAATGGCGATACGCTGGCGATCACAATCGGGTTCGAGAACGGCGCCACGGCCCTGCTCGGCGCGGTGCTGGCAACGCCGTTCATGGGACGGCTGGCACTGTTGGGCTCGAAAGGCTGGATGGAGATCCGCGACCGCAGCCATCCGCAGAATTCAACCGGATGGGACGTGACCCGCGTACTGCAGAATGCGGAGCCGGTGACCTCGTTCTTCGGGCCGCATCCGGCGGTGCGCTCGAATCTCGAAGCGTTTGGGCGCGCGGTGGTGGGTGAAGCGGCGTATCCCGTGACGCATGAGGAGATGCTGTCGAATGTGCGAAGTTTCGAGGCGATCCAGCGATCGATCGTGAGCGGGGCGATTGAGAAGATTTAAGCGTTGTTGGTTCCGGGGGCCTCATGGTTCGAGACGCGCGAAGACGCGCTCCTCACCATGAGGGTCTAAGAGCGCGTCCTGGCTCGGATCTCATGCTGGCTCGGACCTCATCCTGAGGAGCGCGCACTTGCGCGCGTCTCGAAGGGTGAAGCGATTTAGGCGC
>CAWBPE010000037.1:0-10416 GCA_963790595.1 uncultured Alphaproteobacteria bacterium
GTTTTTCGGATCGCCCGGTGCAGCAGAAGCTCGACCTGTTCCGCGAAGATCGCGGGAATGCGTGAGGGCCGACGTTGAAGCGACGACTTCACCTCGCCCCGCTTGCGGGGAGAGGTCGGATCGCATCGCAGATGCGATCCGGGTGAGGGGTTACGGCCCATCGATAGACCGTGACCCCTCACCCCAACCCTCTCCCACAAGGGGAGAGGGAGCGCACCGTAATCGCTGAAATATCGAACCAATGCATTATGGTTGGACGGCTTCACCGCCAGTGCAGCAACCTCATCTCCAGCCAATTGATCAGCCGCCCCACCGCCAAGCCGAACAGCGACAGGATCACGACGCCCGCCAATAGCTGATCGGTCTGCATCAGATTGCCGGCCTGCAACACAAACGCGCCGATGCCGAATTGAGCGCCGATCATTTCGGCGCTGACCACTAGCAGCAGTGCGATCGAAGCCGTGATGCGGAATCCCGCGAGGATCGATGGCAGCGCGCCCGGCCAGATCACTCTGATCACAATAGAGCGGAACGGCACATTAAAGCTCTGCGCCATCCGGATCAGGTTGCGCGGCACGGCATCGACGCCGCTATAGACCGAGATCGCGGTCGAGAAGAACACCCCGAGCGCGATGGTTGCGATCTTCGGCTCCTCGCCGATCCCGAGCCACAGGATCAGCAGCGGCAGCAGCGCGATTTTCGGAATCGGAAACAGCGCCGAGATGAAGGTGATGCCGACGCCGCGCGCCAAACTCGAAAGCCCGATCGCGAAGCCGACGATCACCCCCGCCAGTGTCCCAAGAATCCATCCGCTGCCGATGCGCATGATCGACCAGGACAGATGCTGCCAGAGCGCTCCTGACAGCGCGAGCTGATAGATCGCGCGGACCGTCGCGACCGGCGTCGGCAGAAACAGCGAATTGACGAGACCAATACTGCCGGCCAATTGCCACACGCCAATCGCAAGTACCAGCGCGATCCAGCCGGCAAAGCGGCCTACTTTGGGCGCAAAGCCCGCGCCACGAAAAGTCACCGGCCGCAGCTCAGTCCGCTCGGCTGGTGGCGGACTCGCGGGATCGTTGGCGCGATCAAGCATGCTGGACCTCGCGCGCGGCATCGATCGCCTCTTCACGGATCAACGACCACAGCTCATTCTGCAGTGCGAGCAGCTTTTCACGGGCCTGCAGGCCGCCACGTTCGTTACGCGTCATCGGAATGGTAACGACTTCGCGGACGCGGCCGGGACGCCGCGACAGCACCACAATGCGATCCGCCAGCCGCACGGCTTCCTCCAAATTATGCGTCACATAGACCGCGCCCATCGATCCATCGGCGAGCAGGCCGATAAAATCTTCCATCAGCAATTCGCGGGTTTGCGAATCCAGCGCCGACAGCGGCTCGTCCATCAACAGGATCGCCGGCCGCACCGCGAGCGCCCGCGCAATGCCGACACGCTGGCGCATGCCGCCGGATAATTGCTTGGGATAGGTGCCGCGAAAATCCGCCAGACTGGTGCGGCGCAGCGCATCCGCGACAATCGCCTGGCGTGCGCTCAAAGTGAGAGCCGTGTGCAACAGCGGGAATTCGACATTTTCCTCAACCGTGCACCACGGCAACAACGCAAAATCCTGAAACACGAAGGTCAGCGGGTTCAGGCTTTCCGACGGCGGCGCGGCGCGCAATTGCGCGGAGCCTGAGCTGGGCTGCAGCAACCCGCCGAGAATCGACAACAGCGTGCTCTTGCCGCAGCCGGAGGGACCAACGACCGCGACAACTTCGCCCGCGCCGACCGTGAACGATACGTCGCCGAGCACGTCGAGCGCGCCGAAGCGATGGGTGATGTGGTCGGCGATCAGGTCCATGGGGGTACTCTAAGCCGAATCTCGAACATCTACACGGTGGCCTCATGGTTCTCCCGGCGATGCGAAGCATCGTCCGGAGACGCGCTTCGCGCTCCTCACCATGAGGGTTTGGAGAATAGGGGCTTGGACCTCATCCTGAGGAGGCCGCGACGCGGCCGTCTCGAAGGATGAAGCCTCAATCCGGCCTTACATAATCCTTTGCCAGAATTGCATCGACACCGAAACCCTTGTCGACAAACCCCTGCGCCTGGAACCACTCGATCTGGTTGGCGACATTCTTCACGTCGAGCCTTCCCTCAGGATCGATATAGGCGCAATTGCCGACTACCTGATCGAGCGGCAGGTTGGTGTATTTCGCGATGATCTCCAGCAAAGGTTTGGTCCGTTCATTGATCGGCGCCTTGCCGTCGGCGACACCGGTCAGAATCACATCGTGATATTCCCGGTCGGCCCGCTCCAGCGCGGTGAGAAGCTTTGTCACCAGGGGCTTGTTGATCAAGGTTTTCGGCGACGCGAACACCGCGCCGACCTGCCACGGCGTCTCATCGCCGACCCAGCCGAGTTGTTTGACCTCACCATCGTCGACGAGTTTGCGCGCGGCGGAAATCGGCAGCAGCGCCGCGTCCACCGTCTCACCTTTCAGCGCCGCGGTGACGTTCGACAGCGATTGCAGCGGCAGCAGTTTCACGTCGGCAAGCTTGAAACCATATTTGTCGGCGAGCAGGCCAACCGAATAGTGGAAGCTGGAACCGACCTGCGTCATCGCGATGCGCTTGCCGGCGAGATCGCGCGGCGTTTTAAGGCCGGCCGCATAGGCCTTATTGCTGGCGAAATAGCCGATCAGCGGATATCCGGCTTTCTCATGGCTCATGCCGCCGATCACCTTCAGCGTGCCCTTGCCGGCGAGATTATAAAGTCCTGCAGTGAACGCGGTGATCCCGAAATCGACATCGCCGGACGTGGTCGCGACCGCGATCGGCTGCGCGGCATCGAAGAACTTCAAGTCGACATCGAGACCGGCGTCGCGGAAATAGCCCCTGTCCTGCGCGATGAATACCGGTGCCGACGACGACAGCCGGAGCACGCCGACTTTTGCCTTTAACAGATCGTCGGCGCGGGCTTGCAGCGACGCCATCGCCAGCATCCCCACGAACAGCCGCAACACACCGACGCGATACCACGACGTCATCCAGTTTCTCCGTCTCTCTATTTATCTTGTTCGAAGCATTGATGCAGTGTCTCAACAAAGACGATGAGCCCCCTCTCCCCTTGTGGGAGAGGGTTGGGGTGAGGGGTTCAGGTCCATCGGTAGAGCTTAACCCCTCACCCGGATTGCATCTGGCGATGCAATCCGACCTCTCCCACAAGGGGGAGAGGTGTGCACCGAATATGTTTAAGATTTCAAATCCACGATCGCAGTCTAAAGCCCCTCCGGAACCGCCTGATCGCGCCCGATAAAGGCTCCCTGTTGTTTCAACTGGTTCTGCAATGTATCGAGCGCGATGTCACGCGGCGTCGCGTTGCCGTCGAGTGCGAGGGCGGCAGCAGTACCGGCCGCTTCGCCCATTGCAAAGCAGGCGCCGGAGACGCGCGCGGCGGACTGGCCGTCATGCGTCATCGAGGCGCAGCGCCCGGCCACCAGTAGATTATCGAGGCCATCAGGCGTCAGCATCCGATAGGGCAGTTCATTAAAGCCGCGCAACTCCGGGATCGGCGGGAACTTGAAGATCACGTCGCCGGCAACATGGGATTCCATCGGCCAGCCATTGACGCCGATACTGTCATCGAACGACGCGCAGCCCAGCACATCCTCGCCCGACAGCATATGCCCGCCGACGATGCGCCGGGTTTCGCGAATGCCGAGTTGCGGCGGCAGGTCGACGATGTAGGATTTCTCGAAGCCCGGCACGGTGCGCAGAAAATTGAAGGCGTTGACCGCCTGGCGGCGGCCCTCGATCTCCCCTCGGGTGAGATCGTCGGGCTCGAGCCCGTTGATCGCGGTACCGTCCGCGCGCGCCAGCTGCGTAAAATTCACCCGCCATTCGACCGGCGAGCGCTGCGGCCGCACGATCGCGGCCTTGCGCGGAAAGCGATGCGTGCCGCCGGCCTCGGCCGCTTCCATCAATGCGGGGATCGTTCGCCAGGCCTCGCCGGCCTTGTCGGGATCGATGCCGTTGAGCCGGAACATCATCGAGGGATAGAGCATGCTGCCGTTGTTATCGCCGACCTCGTAGCGCGCGCCGGCCCAGGCCGCGAGATCGCCGTCCCCTGAACAATCGATGAAGACGTCCGCGCACACCGCCTGACGCCCGGCCTTGGTCTCGACCATCAGCGCGTTGATGCGACGCGCGTCATGCATGATCACGCCGGCGCCGAGCGCATGAAACAGAACATCCACCTTGTGGCTCGCCAGCAGATCATCGGCCGCGATCTTGTAGGCCGCGGCGTCGTAGGCCTGCGCCAGGATTTTGCCGAGAATGAGATGCGGTGCGTTGAGCCCGCCCAGCCGGTCGATCCGTACCAACAATTCCGACGCGATGCCCTGCACCACCCGATGCATCTCGCCATGCACATTGGCGTGCAGCCCGCAGAAATTCGTCACCCCCGCGGCCGTCCCCATACCGCCGAGAAAGCCATACCGCTCGATCAGCAGCGTACGCCGCCCCGCCCGCGCCGCGGCGACCGCGGCTGCAATCCCCGCGGGGCCACCACCGAGCACGGCGACTTCATACTCGCCGTAAAGCGGCACCTGACGTGCTGGTTCTTCGATGGTGCGAGCGGGCAAAGCGGGGTTCCAGGTTCGTATGCGGGCGAGCGTTGGGTTTTAGCCGCCACGCCGCCGCTGGTACAGCACCCCGGCCCGCTACAAAAGCCGGTTCAGGCAATTGTGTCCGCCACGGCGCTGAACTAGCATCATCACATGTACGTCACCGCCCAAGAGAGCCGCGCTTTGTCGCATCTTTTCGGCCTGCTGGCCGAAGACCTCGCGGAGCGCGAAGTCCGTGAACGCATCGGGCATCATCTGCTCGAATTGCTGTCGGCGGATTATTACGCCTCGTTCGTCTGGGATACGCCGTCGCGCAGCTTCGGCAGCGGGGTGTGGCTGAACATGAGCCCGGACAATCTGGCCAGCTACGACGCCTATTATCAGTACAACGACCCGATCACCCTGAAACTGCAGGCACATCGCGAGCCGACGCTGGTGACCCAGATCATGCCGCAGCGCGATCTGATGCGAACCGAGTTCTTCAACGACTTCCTCGCCCGCGACGGCCTGCATTGGGGCGTCAACGTCTTCTCTTATGCCGGGCAGCGCAACATCGGCGACCTCAGGATCTGGCGCGGCCGCCACCGCGATAATTTCGACATGCGAACGCTCGAACTGCTGCGTCTGGTCGAGCCGGCCTTTACCGGAGCATTGATCCGCGCGGGCGGCACCCTGACATCCGCGGCGGCAGAGCCGATCGGCGGACCACGGTTGTCGCAGCGCGAGCTTGAAGTCGCGATGATGATCTGCGAGGGGTTGCCCGACAAGATCATTGCCTATCGGCTTGGCGTTGAGCCCTCGACGATCCGCACTTATTTGAAGCGCATTTTCGACAAGCTCGGCGTCCATCGCCGCAGCGGGATCGCTGCGGCGTTTGCCAAGCACAGATAACGCCGCTCGTTATAGTTTGGCCGGCGGCGGAATTCGCCCCAGCAATTTTTCCAAAGCCAAGCCAATCGCGAGCAACCGGCGATCGCTGCCGGAGGGGCCGTCCAGTTCCATTCCGACCGGCAGCTTGCTGGTCGCACCCAAGGCAATCGGGATTTGAATGCCGGGGATACCCGCATCGCTGCCGGGGTCGGTGTTCTGGATATAGAGACCGAAATTCGCCAGGCTGCTGGAATCGGGATTCGCGGCGACGGCCACCTTGGGCACGGTCGGGAATACGATCGCGTCGAGATGGTTGTTCGCAAACGTCTCGCGGTAAAGCTGCTGCAGCGCCGGCCGCGCGGTCTTGATCGCGGCGTCATATAAAGGCTTCGCATCGACCAGCGTGTTGTTCGGCCCCGGCAGCTTGCGCGGAATCACGAGACCATCATAGGTGCCCTTGACGTCGGGACTGGAGATGCCCTTGGCCAGTTCCTCGATCGAAATCTTCGGGCCGCGCTTGAGATAGGCGACCATGTCGTCATAGGCCTCATAGAGCGCGACGGGAAAACCGACCTGGCTGTTTAGCTCGCCGAGCTTCGCCATGTCGACATCGATCACGGTGACCCCGGCCGCTTTCAACTTGTCGAGCGCCGCGGTGAAGGCCGATTTGGTGTCGTCATCGAGGTTGGCCATCATCGATGCGACCACGCCGAGCCGGACGCCCTTCAGGCTGGCGGCCTCGATTGGTTCCCCGCCGGCAATGATGCGATCGAGCAGCGCCACATCGCCCATCGAGCCCGCCATCGGTCCCGGCGTGTCGCGGGTATGGGAAATCGGCGCCACGCCTACGCGCGAATAGCGGCCGACGGTCGGCCGCAACGACATGCAGCCATTGAATGCACAGGGAATGCGGACCGACCCGCCGGTGTCGGTGCCAACAGCGGCCGGGATAATCCGCGCCCCGATCGCTGCGCCATTGCCCGATGACGAGCCGCCCGCGATCTTTGAGGTATCGTAGGCGTTGCGTACGCCGTATTCCGCACCGGTCTTGAAACCGGTGTTGTAGCCGGTGATGCCGAACGCCAGTTCGTGCATGTTGGTCTTGCCGATAATGATTGCACCAGCGTCGCGCAATTTTTCCACTACGGGCGCATCGTCCTTCGGCACATAGCTCTTCAACGCGGGCGTCCCGGCCGAGGCCGGCAGACCGGCCACCTCGATATTGTCCTTGATTGCGATCGGCACACCGCCGAGCGGCTTACAAGTCGTGCGCCGGCCGTGCGCGGCATCATAGGCGCGCGCGGCCTTCATCGCGCCGGCCTCATCGAGCGTAATAAACGCATTCAGTTCGGCGCGGGCTTTCGCCCGTTCGATCGCCGCCGTCACCAGCGCCACGCTGGTGTATTTACCGGCGCAAAGATCTGCCGCCGCCTGCGTTGCGGTCAGATGATCGAGATCGACGGCCGATTGCGCCTGGGCATGGTTAATCGCGCAGGCCGCAATGCCGGCCAGCAACACTGAAACTGAAGAACGAAGCGGGACAGCGCGCATGGGTCATCTCCTCGAAAAATCAGCCGGATTCGTTTGGCGTCCGTGGAACCGACTATAGGTCGGCGCGCAATATTCGCCTGTCCCCATTTTCGGGGACAAAACCGCGGTATCCGGAAATCCCCACGGTTGCGCGAGGACGCAAGCTTGTGGAAACTGGCTCGATCTCCCTCATGGTGAGGAGGCGCTCTTGCGCCGTCTCGAACCATGAAGCCACAATCGGCATCCTTCGAGACGCGGCGAAGACGCCGCTCCCCGAGGATGAGGACATACCCCAAACAGGAACCTCACCCCCATGCGCATTTGCATCTTCGGCGCCGGTGCCGTCGGCAGTCATCTGGCGGTCCGTCTGGCTCGGGCCGGACATAACGTCTCCTGCGTGATGCGCGGGCCGAATCTCGAGGCGGTCAAGGCACGCGGCCTGACGCTTCGCGCCGGCGCCGCCAAATTTTCAGCCCAGGTAACGGCGTCCGACGACCCGGCGAAATTGGGGCCGCAGGATTTCGTCATCAGCACGCTGAAAGCTACCGCTTTAAGTAGCCTCGCGACCGGGCTGGGACCGTTGCTGCGCGACAACACCGCCGTGGTGTTCGCGCAAAACGGGATTCCCTGGTGGTACGATATCGGACTCTCGCCCGATCATCCGCCGCCGCCGGACCTCGCCTTTCTCGATTCCAACGGCGCGCTGCGCGCGGCGGTTTCGCAAGAGCGCATCATCGGTGGCGTGATTTTTTCATCCAATGAAGTGGTCGCGCCCGGCATCGTTGCAAATCTGACGCCGGATCGGAATGTCCTGCAGGTCGGCGAATGCGATGACCGCGCCGGCGAGCGGATCGAACGGCTGAGAACCCTGCTCCAGGAGGCCGGGCTGCAGTCGCCGCCGGTGCCGCGCATCCGGGAGGCGATCTGGTCCAAGCTTCTGACCAACATGTCGATGTCGGTGCTGTGCCTGTTGACCGGCCAAACCGCGCGCGCCGTTCGGGAAGACCCCGCTCTCGCCGACGTCGTGCCGCGGCTGCTGGACGAGGCCGACAGCATCGCGCGCAGTTGTTTCCCCGACATCAAACGGGTCCCTCGAAACGGGCCGGCTCCCAATCACAAGCCATCGCTGTTGCAAGACTACGAACTCGGCCGTGCGATGGAGATCGACGTGCTGGTCCGCGCCCCCGCCGCCTTCGCGCGAGCCGCCGGATTGTCGACACCGATGCTCGACATGATGGCCGCGCTTGCCGTCCGTCAGGCGCGCGACAAGGGGCTTTATCGGGGGTGAGCGCTGGTTTTTTGCACCACTCTTCGAACAGCACGCCGCAACCTCTCCCCTTGTGGGAGAGGTAGGCGCGTAGCGCCGGGTGAGGGGTTACGGTCTATCGATAGACTGCACCCCTCTCCCCAACCCTCCCCCACAAGGGGGGAGGGAGCTCACCGTCGTTTGCCGCTTCACCTAACCAATGCTTCAATTCAAGCGTAGTAGTTATCCGAGAACTGGAACCGGCATCATGCACGTCAAGGATAAAGTCTGCGTCGTCACGGGCGCCGCGAGCGGGATCGGCGAGGCGGTGGCGCGGGCTTATGCGCAGGCCGGCGCGCGCGGCGTTGTCGTGGCCGATCTCAAATCCTCGCGCGAGCGGCTCGCCAACGTCGCCGGCGATATCGACGGTTTTGCCGTCACCGCCGATGTCGGCGAGGAAGCCGATGTGCGGGCGCTGATCGCCGCGGCTGAAGCCAGGTTCGGACCGGTGGATATTTTCTTTTCCAATGCCGGCCTGTCGCGCAAGGGACAGGAGAGCGCGTCCGATGCCGATTGGGAGGTGAGCTGGCGCGTGCATGTCATGAGCCATGTGTTCGCGGCGCGTGCGCTGGTGCCGGGCATGCTGGCGCGAGGCTCCGGCTATCTGCTCAACACCGCCTCCGCGGCGGGTCTGTTGGCGTCACTGAATTCGATGCCCTATGGCGTCACCAAACATGCCGCCGTGGCGCTGGCCGAGCATCTGGCAATTCAATATGGCGACCGCGGCATCCGGGTCTCCGTGCTGTGTCCGCAATCGGTGCAGACCGGCATGTCGACGCCAGGGCCGAGCGCGGCGCGGGTCGACGGCGTGATGCAGACAGCTGAAGTGGCGCGCATCGTCATCGAGGCGATGGAGGCCGAGCGCTTCCTGATATTGTCCCATCCTGGCGTCCATGAGTATATGCAGCGCAAGGCCTCCAACATCGACCGCTGGCTGGCGGGAATGCGGCGGCTGCGCGACAAGACCTATGGCGTTCAACGACGGGGCTGACATCAAGGCTGACATGCAGTCGTAATGTTGCTCAGGTCTATTCGATGGAAGAAGTGCGCTCCCTTAAAGGATCATTGGATTTGAAGTTTTTTGCACCTGCCATGCTTGCTTCCTTGCTCGCGCTCATGCCCGGCATCGCCCCCGCTGTGGCGGAAGTGGAGCAATGCCGCTTCATCCAGGCAAAACCGGATCGCGAGGCCTGCTATCGGCGCCAGGAAGCGGCATTGGCCGAAAAGCGCCAGCAGGAGGCCAACCGCGCTTCCGAAAATTCCAGGGGCATGGAATCGCTGGAGCAGATGAAGCACGAAGACATGGAGCTCAACAGGCAGCTGCACAATATCTGCCGGGGCTGTTGAGCAGTCTCTAGACGATCGCGTCGATCCAACTCGCAAACGCATCCAGGATTTCGGCCATGACCTCGCGGTCGTTCCGTCCGGAACGCGCCAGTACGTGAAAGGAGTGATCGGCCTCCTTGACGATGTGCAACGACGCAAGCGAACCGAGGCCGGCGACCACAGGCTCCAGCAGCGCCAATTCCGCAAGCTGTCGCGGGTGCCCTGCAGAAACAGCATCGGCACTTTCACGTCAGCAAGATGCCTGGCGCGGTCGCTGGATGGTTTGCCTGCCGGATGCAGCGGGAAGCCGACAAAGGCCAGACCCCGGACGCGAGCGAGCGGCGCAATTGCCTGCGCCTGCGACGTCATGCGTCCGCCAAAGGATTTGCCGCCCGCGATCAAGGGTAATCCCGGACAGCGGCGTCCGGCTTCCGCCACCGCGGCACGCACGGCGGCATGCGCGACATCAGGCGGATCGGGCCGCCGGCTGGCTTTTTCCATATAGGGAAACTGATAGCGCAAGCTCGCGACGCCGCGTTCGCCAAGGCCTGCCGCAAAAGTTTCCATGAAGGGATGGGTCATCCCCGCCCCTGCCCCATGGGCAAAGACGTAACAGGCGCGTGCTTTGGCGGGACTGGTCAGAAGCGCGGACACCGAACCGGCATCCGCGACTTCGAACTCAAGCTTCTGTGCGCTGATAGCGGTCATGCGCGGACAAACCCCGGTTTCCCGGCAAGTTTAAGGCCGACCGGGTT
>CAWBPE010000038.1:0-30398 GCA_963790595.1 uncultured Alphaproteobacteria bacterium
ACATTCCGCGACCACGCCCTGTCCGGCAAACGCCGCGTCGCCATGCATCAGCAGCGGCAGCACGGAAATGCGCTGGTCCGGCGGATCGCCATGCTGGTCCTGCTTGGCGCGCACCTTGCCGAGCACCACGGGATCGACGATTTCCAGATGCGACGGGTTGGCGGTGAGCGAAAGATGAATCCGGTTGTTGTCGAACTCGCGGTCGGACGAGGCCCCGAGATGGTATTTGACGTCGCCGGAGCCTTCGACCGCGTCTGGATTGGCCGAGCCGCCCTTGAACTCGTGAAACAGCGCGCGGTGCGGCTTACCCATCACCTGGGTCAAGACATTGAGGCGGCCGCGATGCGGCATGCCGACCACGATCTCCTTCACGCCGAGATTGCCGCCGCGCTTGATGATCTGCTCCAGCGCGGGGATCAGCGATTCCGCGCCGTCGAGGCCGAAGCGCTTGGTGCCGGTGAATTTGAGATCGCAGAATTTCTCGAAGCCTTCGGACTCGACCAGCTTCATCAGGATGGCGCGACGGCCTTCGCGGGTGAAACTGATTTCCTTGTCCGGACCCTCGATGCGCTCCTGGATCCAGCTCTTTTGGGCTGCATTGGAGATGTGCATGAACTCGACGCCGAGCGTCTGGCAGTAGGTGCGCTCGCAGATCGCAACGATTTCCCGCAAGGTCGCGTATTCCATGCCGAGCACATGATCGAGGAAGATCTTGCGGTCGAAGTCGCCCTCCGCAAAACCATAGGAACGCGGATCGAGTTCTTCACGATCGCGCGGCGCTTCGATGCCTAGCGGATCGAGATTGGCGTGAAAATGACCGCGCATGCGGTAGGCCCGGATCAGCATCAAGGCGCGGACCGAATCGCGGGTCGCCTGATGGACATCGGCCGATGTCGATTCAGCACCCTTGGCCTGCGCCTTGGCCGCCAGCTTGGCCCCGACAGCCTTTTCGACTTGCGCCCAATTGCCGTCGAGCGCGGAGGTCAAATCGTCGCGCGGCGTCAGCGGCCAATTGTCCCGCCCCCAGGACGGCCCTTCGGCGTTTTTGATCACGTCCGCGGGCTGGTCTTTCAGGCTTTTGAAGAACTCCTGCCACTCGGCATCGACCGAGGAGGGGTCTTTCTCATAACGGGCGTAGATATCGTCGATGTAGGGGGCGTTTGTGCCCTGCAGAAAGGAAGAGAGAGCAAATGCGGCATTCGCGTCTTGGCGAGACATGATTGCGTCCTGGTGATTTCGGTTCGCGCATGGAAAACGGCGCATCAGCCGATCCGGGTACCGGACCAGCGGGATAAGAGGCCTTTTACCCTATTTAGGGTGAATGTGCGCCCCGAAAAGAACCAAGAACTGAATTAGCCTTTCAATTTTTCGACAAGGGTCTTTCCAAGCCGGGCCGGGGACGGAGAGACCGTGATTCCCGCCGCTTCCATCGCCGCGGTCTTGGAACCGGCGTCGCCCTTGCCGCCAGAGATGATCGCGCCGGCATGACCCATGCGGCGGCCGGGAGGCGCCGTGACGCCGGCGATGAAACCGACCATCGGCTTCTTGCGGCCGCGCTTGGCTTCGTCCTTGATGAACTGCGCGGCGTCTTCCTCGGCCGACCCGCCGATTTCGCCGATCATGACGATCGAGGTGGTCTTGGGGTCGGCCAGGAACATCTCCAGCATGTCGATGAATTCAGTGCCCTTGACCGGGTCGCCACCGATGCCGACCGCGGTGGTCTGGCCGAGGCCTTCTTGAGATGTCTGGAACACGGCTTCATAGGTCAGCGTGCCCGACCGCGAGACGATACCGACATTGCCGGGCTTGAAGATGTTGGCCGGCATGATGCCGATCTTGCACTCGCCCGCGGTCATCACGCCGGGGCAATTCGGCCCGATCAGCCGCGACTTCGATCCGCTCAACGACCTTTTGACGCGTACCATGTCGAGCACCGGGATGCCCTCGGTGATGCAGACGATCAGCGGAATTTCCGCATCGATGGCTTCGCAGATCGCGTCCGCGGCGCCCGGCGGCGGCACATAAATCACCGATGCATCGGCGCCGGTCTTGTCACGCGCCTCGGCCACGGTGTCGAACACCGGCAGGCCGAGATGGGTCGCGCCGCCTTTGCCCGGCGAGGTGCCGCCGACCATCTTGGTGCCGTAAGCGATCGCCGCCTCGGAATGAAACGTGCCGTTCTTGCCGGTAAAACCCTGGCAGATGACTTTTGTGTTTTTGCCGATCAGGATGGACATGGTTGGGACTGCTTTCGCGAAACGATCGATACGGGATCAGTGAATGCGCTTGTAGACGCCGGTGAGCACGTCGGCCCATCCTTCCGCGTCCGGCGAGAACTGGATTTTCATCGTGTAGTTGTTGTCGTCGATGACTTCGTAGACATGGCGCGCATTGCCGCGCAGTGAGCCGCGCACCAGGATCAGGCTGTTGCCGCTCCAGCCGCCGGAGGCCGGCGACGGCGGATAATAGCCGAGCGAATCGTGCCAGAATAATTTGTAAAGCCGGTCGTCGCGGTCGTAGGTGAACACGCCGTGCGTGGCAAAGGTCTCCTTGCCGTCGCGCAGCTGAACCGTGTCCTGAATGAGATAAAAGCCGTTGAGATCGATGCGCGCCGTGACCTTCGCTGTGGCAGGCCCGCCCGCGGTCCAGCGCGACGGATAGACCCTCTCTTCGCCGGTCCACTCGCCGGCAAACACCGCAAGCTTGCGGTGCTCATCGAGCGGCGTCGGTGCGGCGAGATGGTCGGCAGCCATCGATCTATCCCTTCACGGCCTTGACGATTTTCTGCGCGGCGTCGTCGAGATCGTCGGCCGGCAGCACATTGAGGCCGCTTTCCCGAATGATCTTCTTGCCGGCGTCGACATTGGTGCCCTCAAGCCGCACCACCAGCGGCACCTTGAGGCCGACTTCCTTCACGGCCGCGACCACACCTTCGGCAATGATATCGCATTTCATGATGCCGCCGAAGATGTTGATCAGGATGCCCTTCACGTTGGGATCGGCGGTGATGATCTTGAATGCCGCGGTGACCTTGGTCTTGTCGGCGCCGCCGCCGACATCGAGGAAGTTCGCCGGCGCCATGCCGTAGAGCTTGATGATGTCCATGGTCGCCATCGCTAGACCGGCGCCGTTGACCATGCAGCCGATGGTGCCATCGAGCGTGATGTAGTTGAGATCGTATTTGGAAGCCTCGATCTCCTTGGCGTCTTCCTCGGTCTCGTCGCGCAGCGCCACCACGTCGGGATGGCGATACAGCGAATTGCCGTCGAACGAGACTTTGGCATCGAGCACGCGCAAATCGCCCTGCTTGGTCACGACCAGCGGGTTGATTTCCAGCATCGCCATGTCCTTGGCGGTGAACGCCGTATAGAGCTGCGTCACCAGTTTCTCGGCCTGCTTGGCGAGATCGCCGGTCAGGCCCAACGCTTTCGCAACAGTGCGGCCGTGATGGCCCATGATGCCGGTGGCGGGATCGACCGAGAAGGTCACGATCTTCTCGGGCGTGTTGTGCGCGACATCCTCGATGTTCACGCCGCCTTCGGTGGACACCACGAACGACACTTCGGAGGTTTCGCGGTTGACCAGGATCGAGAGATAGAACTCCTTGTCGATGTCGGAACCTTCTTCGACGTAGAGCCGGTTGACCTGCTTGCCGTGCGGCCCGGTCTGCACCGTGACCAGTGTGGCGCCGAGCATCTGCTTGGCGAATTCATTGACTTCGGCGACCGATTTGGCGATCCGCACGCCGCCCTTGTCGCCGGCGGAAGCTTCCTTGAACTTGCCCTTGCCGCGGCCGCCGGCATGGATCTGGCTCTTCACCACCCAGATCGGACCCGGCAGGGTCTTCGCTGCCACATCGGCATCCGAGGCCCGCAAGACCGGAACGCCCTTCGAGATCGGCACCCCGAACTGATGCAGCAGCGCCTTGGCCTGATATTCATGAATGTTCATTTGGGCGTTTCCCGAACCTTGGTGCGCTGAGAATTCCAATCAGCTTTCATCTGGCATACCATATACCAAAGGAACTGCAAATTCAGAATTTCACCGCGTTGCGCTGTCTCAGATGGCCGAGATCCGCGCCAAAAAGCCCGCGAACCTCGAAAAGTGACGCTGGAAATCGATCGGCGCGATTTTCAGCGGTAACTGAATACGCTTAGCGGCCGAGCAGATCCGGCGCGATCTTCTTGCAGGCGTCGACCAGACCCTGCACCGCGCCGACTGACTTGTCGAAGGCTTCGCGGTCCTTGCCGGCCAGTTCGATCTCGACGATCCGCTCGACACCCTTCGAGCCGATCACGACGGGGACGCCGACATACATGTCCTTCACACCGTATTCGCCGTTGAGATAGGCGGCGCAGGGCATCACGCGCTTCTTGTCGCGCAGATAGCTCTCGGCCATCGCAATCGCGGACGCGGCCGGCGCATAGAACGCCGAACCGGTCTTCAGGAGGTTGACGATTTCGGCGCCGCCATTGCGGGTGCGATCGACGATCTCGTCAATCCGGGCCTGCGAGGTCCAGCCCATCTTCACGAGATCAGGCAGCGGAATGCCGGCCACCGTGGAATATTTCACCAGCGGCACCATGGTGTCGCCGTGGCCGCCGAGCACGAAGGCGGTGACGTCTTCGACCGAGACATTGAATTCGTCGGCCAGGAAATAGCGGAAGCGCGAGGAATCCAGCACGCCCGCCATGCCCACCACCTTCTTGTGCGGCATGTTGGAGGCCTTCTGCAACGCCCAAACCATCGCGTCGAGCGGGTTGGTGATGCAGATGACGAACGCGTCGGGGGCGTATTTCTTGATGCCGGCGCCGACCTGCTCCATCACCTTGAGATTGATGCTCAGGAGATCGTCGCGGCTCATGCCGGGCTTGCGCGGCACGCCGGCGGTGACGATGCAGACCTTGGCGTTGTCGAGCGCTTCATAGGAATTGGCGCCGGTGAAATGCGCATCGAAACCGTCGACCGGCGAGGACTGCGCGATATCGAGCGATTTGCCCTGCGGGACGCCTTCGGCGATGTCGAACATCACGACGTCGCCGAGTTCCTTGAGGCCGATGAGGTGAGCCAGCGTTCCGCCGATCTGGCCGGAGCCAATCAAAGCAATCTTGTCGCGCGCCATGGGAAATCTGTCCTTTTGAACACGAAGGAGGGGATGGAAAGAAGCTACTCGCTGGTTATCCCTTTCGCCTGATACGTTCAAGCGGGAGCATGCTCAATTGTCGATCAGGACTGGCAGCCTTGCCTTGATTTCGGGCCTCATCGTCATTGCGAGGAGCGGAGCGACGAAGCAATCCAGAGGCTCGTCTGGTCATGGATTGCTTCGCGGAGCCTGTCATCGGGCGCGCATTTCGCGCGACCCGTTGGCTCGCAATGACGGATTTTACGTCTCCACCAGCCCGGTACTCGACCCGCTCGCCGCGGAATCCTTGTGGCCGTGGGGCAGCGCCAAATAGGATTCCGAACTCATCTCGATCAGCCGCGACGATGTCCGCTTGAATTCGTTGGCTTCATTGCCCTCGCTCGCGACATAGAGCGATACCGGGTCGGCCGCCGCGGAGGCCAACAGCTTCACGGCGTTGTCATAGAGCGTGTCGATCAGGGCGATGAAACGCTTGGCCGCGTTTCGCTCGGCATAATCCATCACAGGTATATGGTCGACCAGGATGGTGTGATAGTCGCGCGCCAGCCGCAGATAGTCGGAGGCGGCGAGCGGCTGTTCGCAGATATCAGCGAATGAAAACCGCGCGACGCCATGGGCCGAACACGGCACATGCAAGACGCGGCCTTTGATGGTGATGTCGCGCGGCTTGCACGGTGCGTTGCCGGTCATCCGCACCCAGGCCTGATTGAGCGCGGCATCGGCGGCGGCATCCGCCGGCACCAGCCACATTTTCACGCCGGCCAGTTTTTCCAGCCGGAAATCCGTGCGCGCATCGAGCCGCAGCACGTCCATATGATCTGATATTTGCGCGATGAACGGCAGGAAGAGTGCCCGATTCAGCCCGCCTTTATAGAGATCGTCCGGCGCGACGTTGGAAGTCGCGACCACCACGGTGCCAAGCTCAAACAGTTTTGCGAACAGCCGCCCGAGGATCATCGCGTCCGCGATATCAGTGACGTGGAATTCGTCGAAGCAAAGCAGCCATGCATGGTCGAAGATTCCCGCGGCGGTCAGCCCGATCACATCGCCGTCAGGCGTTTCGCCGCGCGCGATGCTCTGGCGCAAGGCAAAAATCCGCTCATGCACTTCGGCCATGAACTCGTGGAAATGCGCCCGGCGTTTGTGCTCGACCGGGCTCTGCTGGAAAAACATATCCATCAGCATGGTCTTGCCGCGGCCAACTTCGCCATGGACATAAAGACCGCGCGGCGGCGCGTCGTTTTTGTCGGCAAACAGCCGGCCGAGCAGACCTTGCTTGCGGACCGGCTTGTATTGCGCCAGCCGCTGTTCGAGATCCGCGAAGGCGTCTGCAGCCGCCGCCTGCGCCACATCAGGCTCGATCGCGCCCGAGGAGACGAGAGCCTGGTAATGGGTGCGGAACGAGGCGGGCGAGGTGGACAGCATGGCCCCACCTTACGGCCCCAGCCGCGCGAAAATTGCAAGCTGCGAATTGGTGCAGCGGCTATGCGCGGACCGTCCCCTCAGGCGCTCAGCGCGTAGGAATCCTCGACCACATAGGGCCCACCGCCGGTGGAAGCCCGCGACGAGAACAGGACGAACCGCGACGCCGTGAATACCCGGGTCGGGAAATAGCCCCGCACGGACAGATAATCCGCGACATCCTGATTGGACGCATCGCGCAACCGCGCCAGCGTGACATGGGGAGTGAATTTGCGGCCCTCGGGATCAAGCCCGATGCGCTGCATCAGGCGTTCCAGCTCGGCCTGCAACTCGATCAGCGGCCGGCTCGGCACCACCGAGGCCACCACCGCGCGTGGTTTCTTGCCGCCGAAGCTCGAGAGGCCCTGCAGCGCGACCTCGAATGGCTTGCGGTTGACCCGGATCAGCAGCGAGGCGATTTCGTTGGCGGCGAGGCCATCGATATCGCCGATGAAGCGCAAGGTGACGTGATAATTTTCGGGATCGATCCAGCGTGCGCCCGGAAGGCCGCCACGCAAATTGGAAAGCGTCTGGCCGATCTCGGCCGGAATTTCCAGTCCAGTAAACAAACGCGGCATCGCAGGACTCCCGATGCTGAAACCCGGTACGAATCACCGATCACTAATTTCTACATGACTTATGTGACTCTGCGAAGCATCCCGCGTTAACGGTCCGGCAACATCTGAAGTTAGGGTTATCGTTGCCCGTTTTTCAACTGTGTTGCCTGGATATCGTACCGAGAAATGCCTCGACGCTAGGCAAGATGTTTTTGACGATCACGTCAACGCCCTCCGCTGTCGGGTGCAAACCATCCGCCTGATTGAGCTTGGGATCGGTGGCCACGCCTTCGAGGAAAAACGGATACAGCGGCACGCCGAGCGATTTGGAGAGGTCCGGATAGATCGCGTCGAAACGGGCAGAAAACTCCCTGCCGTAATTCGGCGGGGCAAGCATCCCGCACACGAAAACCGATATTTTTCGCGCCTGCAGCCGGGTCACAATGTCGGTCAATGCGGCGCGGGTGACGTCGGGATTGGTGCCGCGCATGGCATCATTGGCGCCGAGTTCGACGATCACAGCCTGGGTACCCTCCGGGACCGACCAGTCAAGCCGGTCGCGGCCCCCCGATGTGGTATCGCCCGATACCCCGGCATTGATCATCTCCACCTCTATCCCGTTGGCTTTCAAAGCTTTTTGCAAGCGCGCCGGAAACGCTGCGGGCGCCGGCAGACCGTAGCCCGCGCTCAGCGAATCCCCCAGCACCACCATCTTGATCGGTTTTGCCGCGCTCACGGCCGGAGTCTGGGCGAAAACTGATTGGAAGAAAAAGACAGGTTCCATTGCCATCATCGCCATACCCAACACGAGCATGTGCACGAACATTCGCAACCGCCTCTCGACCGCGCCGCCGGAAGTGCCATATGACCGATGCATGGACAGTCTCATCGAACCCTCATCATTGGCCGGCATCGAGCCGGACACCATTTCCATCTCGAACGTCAATCTTTCGCTCGGCGCGGGCGCAGCACGCGTTCACATTCTCAAGGATATCAGCCTGCGCGTCGCTTCAGGTGAAGCGATCGGACTGATCGGGCCGTCAGGTTCGGGAAAATCCACGCTGCTGATGGTGATGGCGGGATTGGAACGGCCTGACAGCGGAGAGGTGGTGGTCAACGGCACCCCGTTCAATGCCCTCGACGAGGACGCCCTCGCCCGCTTTCGCGGCCGCCAGGTCGGCATCGTATTCCAGTCGTTTCATTTGATCCCGACCATGACGGCACTGGAAAACGTCGCGGTGCCGCTGGAGTTGGCCGGCAATCCCGATGCCGCCAAGCGCGCGGCGGAAGAACTGACCTCGGTCGGTCTCGGCGGGCGCCTGCACCATTATCCCACGCAATTGTCGGGCGGCGAGCAACAGCGCGTCGCGTTGGCCCGCGCGCTGGCGCCTGATCCAGCGATCCTGGTCGCGGACGAGCCGACCGGCAATCTCGATGAAGCCACGGGTAAGCAGATCGTCGATCTGCTGTTCACCAAACATGCCGAGCGCGGCATGACGCTGGTGCTGGTGACCCACGATACCTCGCTGGCGCAGCGTTGCGACCGCGTGGTGCGGCTGCGCTCGGGCCGCATCGATATTGCGGAGCGCGAAACCGCTTCATGACCAGAAGCATTTCATGACATCCATTTCCGAACCGATCGCGCGCGGCCGCACCGCATCGTTGCCGCTGCGCTACGCCTTGCGCGAACTGCGCAGCGGCCTGCGCGGCTTTTACGTTTTCATCGCCTGCATTGCGCTCGGCGTGATGGCGATCGCCGGTGTGGGCTCGGTCGCGGCAAGCCTTGGCGAGGGACTGGCGCGCGAGGGCCGCACGCTGCTCGGCGGCGATGTGGCGTTCTCGTTGATCCAGCGCGAGGCCAAGCCGGACGAAGTCGCGCTGTTGCGCTCACGCGGCGAGGTCTCGGTCGCAGCCACCTTGCGCGGCATGGCGCGCACCGGCGACGGCAAGCTGGCGCTGGTCGAACTCAAGGCGGTCGACAATGCCTATCCGATGCTGGGTACAGTGACGCTGGCACCGAAAATGCCTGTGGCCGATGTGCTGGCCGAGCGCGACGGCGCTTTTGGCGCGGCGGCCGATCCGACCTTGCTGGCCCGGCTCGATCTCAAAGTCGGCGACCGCGTCACCGTCGGCAACGCGAGCTTTCAAATCCGAAGCGTAATCGACGGCGAGCCGGATAAGCTTTCCGGCGGCGTCGGGTTCGGACCGCGATTCCTGGTCAGCGAGAAAGCTTTGCGCGCCACGCAATTGTTGCAGCCGGGCAGCCTGGTACGCTGGACCTATCGCGTGAAACTACCTGACAATCTCGCCACCGATCGCGGCGCCGCGGCACTTGCCGAGGATGTGCGCAACGCGGTGCCGGAAGCGGGCTGGGAAATCCGTTCCCGCAGCAATGCCTCGCCGCAGCTGGAGCGTACCGTCAGCCGCTTCACCCAATTCCTCACACTGGTGGGCCTTGCCGCGCTGCTGGTCGGCGGTGTCGGCGTCGCCAACGCGGTCAAAAGCCACATCGATCGCCGCCGCGACGTCATCGCGGCCTTCAAGGCGCTCGGCGCCACCGGCCGCGACGTGTTTGCGATCTATCTGACGCAGGTGACCGTGCTCGCGGTGATCGGCTCGATCATCGGCCTCATCGCGGGCGCAGCGCTGCCGTTCATCATCGTCGGAGTGTTCGGCAAATTGTTGCCGCTGCCGGTGGTGCCGGCACTGCATCCCGACGAATTGCTGCTGTCGCTGGTGTACGGTCTTCTGACCGCGTTCGCCTTCGGCCTGTGGCCGCTCGGCCGCGTGCATGATGTGCCGGTGGCGGCGCTGTTTCGCGAGGCCGTGGTCAGCGAGTGGCACCGGCCGCGCTGGCGCTATCTCGCGCTGATGGCCCTGGTGATCGCGGTGCTGATCGCCGTGGTGGTCGGGCTCGCTTACGACAAGCGCGTCGCGGCCGTGTTCGTCGCCTCTTCGGTCTTGGTGTTCGCGCTGTTGCGCGGCATCGCCGCCGGCCTGATGGCGCTGGCGCGCCGCCTGCCCCGCACGCGCTTCACCATGCTGCGGCTGGCGATCGCCAATATCTACCGGCCGGGCGCGCTGACGCCCTCGGTGGTGATGTCGCTGGGGCTGGGGTTGGCGGTGCTGGTCACGATCACCCAGATCGACGGCAATCTGCGCCGGCAATTCCTGGCGGCGCTGCCGGACCGGGCGCCGTCGTTCTATTTCATCGACATCCCCTCCACCGAATCCGACCGCTTCAGCGCCTTCCTGAAGCAGACCGAGCCGCAATCGACCATTGAGGACGTGCCGATGCTGCGCGGGCGCATCGTCGCGGCGCGCGGCGTCAAGGCGGAAGACCTGAAACCTTCGACCGACAGCGAATGGGTGCTGCAGAGCGACCGCGGCCTCACCTATACCGGCGAAATCCCCAAGGGCTCGAAGATCGTCGAAGGCCAATGGTGGGGCGCCGGTTATGACGGGCCGCCATTGATCTCGATGGAAAAGAAGATCGCCGACGGGCTCAAGCTCAAGATCGGTGACGAGGTCGTCGTCAATGTGCTCGGCCGCGATATCCCGGCCAGGATCGGCAATCTGCGCACGGTCGACTGGCAGAGCCTCGGCATCAATTTCGTGCTGGTGTTTTCGCCAAACGCTTTCCGGGGCGCGCCGCATACCCATGTCGCGACGCTGACCGAGACCCATCCGGACGCCCTCGGCGACGCCCGGATCATTAAGTCGGTGGCTGACGCCTTCCCGATGGTCACCAGCGTGCGGGTCCGCGAAGCCCTGGAAACCATCGGCGCGGTTGTCACCAACCTCGTGCTGGCGATCCGCGGTGCCAGTGCGGTCACGTTGATTTCGGCGATTCTGGTGCTGGGCGGCGCGCTCGCCGCCGGCCATCGTCATCGGGTTTACGACGCCGTCATTCTCAAGACGCTGGGGGCGACGAGAGCGCGGCTGCTCGGGGCCTATGCGCTGGAATACCTGATGATCGGCTTTGCCACCGCCATTTTTGGAGTCATCTCCGGCTCGGTTGCGGCGTGGCTGATCGTGACCCGACTGATGACACTCAGTTTCATCTGGCAGGCAGGCAGCGCCGCCGGGGTCGTCGCGGCGGCGCTGATCGTCACCGTCGGATTGGGTCTCGCCGGCACCCTGCTGGCGCTGAATCAGAAGCCGGCCACCGTTTTGCGGAATTTGTGACAAACTGGAAACAATCCCGCTGCGTTAAGGCTTTGGCCCGAAATCGTACCTACGGAGCGACATTCAGCCGCGCATGGAAGCTTGCGGGGAATGTGTTAGTTTACCAGATATCAGACAGGGCCAGACGCGGGTTTGATGACTTAAAATTAATGTCAGCAACCGGCGTTAATCTGGGATAGATTTTCTTCGCCTGCGCCGCAAACCCTTTGCGCTCGCCGGACAACCAACGGGAGTTCGACCATGTCGGACCTAGACCGCAATTATGCTTCTCCTTTCGGCCGGGCCGCCGGGCGCGTTGATGCTGCGACCGTCGATGCCGGCCTGCGCGCCTACATGCTGCGCATCTACAATTACATGAGCATCGGCCTGGCCATCACCGGCCTTGCCGCGCTCGGCGTTTATATGGCGGCGGTGACGGCGGATCCTTCGGCCGGCGCGGTGCGGATCGGCACTTCGTATCTGACGCCGTTCGGCTATGCGATGTTCGTGAGCCCGCTCAAATGGCTGTTCATGCTGGCGCCGCTGGCGATGGTGTTCGTGATCTCGGCCGGCATCAACCGGCTGCGACCGGCGACCGCCCAGATGCTGTTCTGGGTGTTCTCCGCGCTGATGGGCATTTCGCTGTCGTCGATCTTCCTGGTCTATACCCACACCTCGATCGTGCGGGTGTTCTTCATCACCGCGGCGACCTTCGGCGCGTTGAGCCTCTATGGCTACACCACCAAGCGTGACATGAGCGGCATGGGTTCGTTCCTGATGATGGGCCTGTTCGGCATCATCATCGCGAGCGTGGTCAACATCTTCCTCGCCTCTTCGATGCTGCAGTTCATCGTGTCGGTGGTTGGCGTGCTGGTGTTCGCGGGCCTCACCGCCTGGGATACCCAGCGGCTGAAGAACGACTACATCTACGGCTATGCCTCGCAGGGCGGTGACATCGCGGAACGTGCGGCGATCACAGGTGCATTGTCGCTGTACTTGAACTTCATCAACCTGTTCACGCTCCTGCTGCAGTTGCTCGGCCAGCGCGACTAACCGGTCACAACCAGCCAAGAGAATTCGAGCCCTGGCCTCGCGGCCGGGGCTTTTCTTTTGCGCCCAGCAAAAATAATCTCCGCTTCATGTCAGCGCTTGAAATCAGGCCCACCGTCGCGGCCGACCTGTCCTTCGTTACCGGGATTTACGAGCACGCGGTCCGATTTGGCACCGCGACGTTCGAACTGACCCCGCCGGACCTTGCCGAGATGACCCGGCGCTTCAACGCGCTGATGGACGGCGGCTTCCCCTATCTCGTCGCGATCCTCGAAGGCCGTGTGGTCGGCTACGCCTATGCCGGGCCGTACCGGCCGCGGCCGGCCTATCGCTTCACGGTGGAGAATTCGGTCTATCTGGAGCCGGCTACGCATCGCCGCGGCATCGGCCTGCAATTGCTGCAGCGGCTGATCGTGGAATCGGAAGCCCGAGGTTATCGTCAGATGATCGCAGTGATCGGCGATTCCGCCAACGCCGGGTCGATCGGCGTTCATACCAGATGCGGATTCCAGATGATCGGAACGCACCCGAATGTCGGCCTCAAATTCGGCCGCTGGCTCGACACCGTGATGATGCAGCTGCCGCTCGGCGACGGCGCCGGCTCGGTGCCAGCTGCAACGTAGATGGGTATCCCTCATGGTGAGGAGGCGCTCTTGCGCCGCCTCGAACCATGAGAGCCCGGGACCGCTCATCCTTCGAGACGCGCGCAAGTGCGCGCTCCTCAGGATGAGGATCAGACCACCGCCAGCTTGCGGTCGATCACCAACAGCACCCGATCGAGCTCATGGCCGCGGCGCAGGATCAGTCCGCTCGCCGAGATCACGCTGTACATACCCTGCTTGCGCGCCAGGCGCGGATCTTTTTCAATTCTGTAGATCGGCACTTCGGACGCACGGCGGAACACCGAGAACACCGCGCGGTCGCGCAGGAAATCAATCGCATAATCGCGCCATTCGCCATCGGCGACCATACGTCCATACAGATTGAGAATGCGATTGAGTTCGAGGCGATTGAACGTCACCCGGCTTGGCGCAGAACCCGCAGCGGCATTGCGCACCGCTGCGCGGCTCTCGCTTGGATCGGTTTCCTCCGATGTCGAACTCATGTCCCGCCTCCTGTCATTACAGACAGGCATGATCTTGATCCGAAAACCGGATTCCACTTTTCGGGATCATGCCCAAGCGACATGATCGCGCCGACTGACTTCCTCTGCAAGAGGGCCGTGCCGGCTTCGCCGCGCGACGGATCGTCCGCAGCTCATTTCCGGCCGGAAACACAGCGTCACGGGAACGTTAGCAGAATCATAATACCGCCCTACTTCTGCCCTTCGCCCGCCCTTCCGGGTTGCGAGAAGAAGATACTGCGTTGGCCCGGTCCTTTCGGCACCGGATTCCTCAGCCCCCAGCCCCCCGGGGCCGTCGGGATCGGGCCTGTTCGCAGGATAGTTTATCCCCATACTGGGCCAACGAGAGTTGGTCCTTTTTCTTTTGGGGCTCCAGACATTCAGTTGATTTTCGCAGCTGATTCTCGCGCGACTGATCTTTGCGGGCGGTGCATCTTCGGCGCGGCCTGACGTTTTCCCGCATCGCGGAAAATAGCGACGCGCCCGGGCCGCCCGTCAGGCGGCCGCCTCATCACCAGAAATGGAATGATTTAGTGAAGTGACGTGTACGCCGCGCCCAGCATGGGACCCGGCCTGTCACGGCTGCCGTCCTGGACATAGACCGCCGCGGCATCGACGCCATCGCGGGAGATATTTTCCAGCGGCACGGTCCAGCTGCCGGCGCTGCCGTTCCAGTCGCCGACCTTCAGAAGGTTACGCACGACATTGTGGTAGGTGATCTCGCGGCCACGATTCTCGCCGCGCCCGATGGCGATCGACACTTCTTTCGAGATCGAACAGATCCACACTTCGCCATGCATTGCGGCAGGTGACTTGTTGGACGCTGCCACCGATACCGTAATCTGTTTGCCTGCCTGCGACATCGAGACCGGCACCGACATCACGCCCTCGACCTTGTGGTCGATCGCTTCCTCGATACCTTCGCGATCGCTGCCGATCACATGCGCGGAACCGTTGACGACGACTTGCGGCGTGTAGACACCGCGATCGCCGCGGACTCGCGAATAGGCCTGCTGACGCGCGCTGAAGCGCGCATCGGCCAGCGTGTCTTTCCAGCCCAGATAATCCCAGTAGTCGATCGGCATGCTCAGCGCGATGACAGACGGATCCTTGGCGAGTTCGCCGATAACCTTGTCGGCCGGCGGGCACGAAGAACAACCTTGCGACGTGAACAGTTCCACAACCGCACGCGGATCGGCAACCGCGGGCCGGACGATGGCCACGATCGCGCAGACGCCAAGTGCGCCTGAAAGTGCGCCGGTCCACAGTGCGCCCGACCACTTCGAAATAGAATGATAGGCCATCATCGCTGTCATACTGGTAACCCAGACATTGCGCTGCCGACGTTAACGCATTGCAGCAATCGAGCGCCCCGTGCCTTCAAGCGCGAGAAGGCGGCTCTTTTTAGGCCGCCTTCTGTTGTATCGCCACTCACTTCGCAGTGAGCCATCGATCACGATCGCATCATGCAATCACGATCGCATCAGGCCGCGAGCTTGCGCAGCACGTAATGCAGGATGCCACCGTTGCGGTAGTATTCGAGTTCGTCGAGCGTATCGATCCTGCACAGCAACGAAATGCGCTGCAGCGAGCCGTTGCCGGATACGATTTCCGCCGTCAGCTTCTGCCGGGGCTTCAGATCGCCCTGCAACCCCCGTATTGTTACGGTCTCGTCGCCCTTCAGGCCGATCGACTGCCAGGATGCACCGTCCTCGAAGGTCAGCGGCAGCACGCCCATGCCAACGAGATTGGAGCGATGGATGCGCTCGAAGCTCTGGCAGATCACGGCGCGGACGCCGAGCAGCCGCGTTCCCTTTGCGGCCCAGTCGCGCGAGGAGCCGTTGCCATATTCGGCGCCGGCGAACACCACCAGCGGCACCTGCTCGGCCTGATACTTCATCGCGGCGTCGTAGATCGACATCTGCTCGCCGTCGGGCCAATGCTTGGTCAGGCCGCCTTCGGGAATGTTGCCGTCAGCGCCTTTCAGCATGAAGTTCTTGATGCGAATGTTGGCGAAGGTGCCGCGCATCATGATTTCATGGTTACCGCGCCGTGTACCGTACTGATTGAAGTCGGCCGGACGCACCTGATGCTCCGACAGATATTTTCCGGCGGGCGATGTCAGCTTGATCGCACCGGCCGGCGAGATGTGGTCGGTGGTGATCTTGTCGCCGAACATCGCCAGAATGCGCGCGTCGACCACGTCAACGATCGGTTCCGGCTCCTTCTTCATGCCTTCGAAATACGGCGGGTTCTGCACGTAAGTGGAGCTCATGTTCCAGCGATAGGTTTCGCTCTCGACCGTCTTGATCTTGCGCCAGTTGGTGTCGCCCTTGAACACATCGGCGTAACGCTTCTTGAAGATCGCGGCGGTCACGAACTTCTTCATGTAGGCGTTGATTTCCTTGGACGTAGGCCAGATGTCCTTCAGGTACACCGGCTTGCCGTCCTTGCCGTTGCCGATCGGCTCGGTCACGAGATCCTTGGTCACGGTTCCCGCCAGCGCATAGGCGACCACCAGCGGCGGCGAAGCCAAATAGTTGGCCTGCACATCAGGGCTGACGCGGCCTTCGAAGTTTCGGTTACCCGACAAGACCGCGGCGCCGATGATGCCATTGTCGTTGATCGACTTTGAAATCTCTTCCGGCAGCGGACCCGAATTGCCGATGCAGGTGGTGCAGCCGAAGCCGACCAGGTTGAAGCCCACCTTGTCGAGATCAAGTTGCAGTCCGGAATTGGAAAGATATTCCGCAACCACCTGGCTGCCCGGCGCCAGCGAGGTCTTGACCCAGGGCTTCGCGGTCAGGCCCTTGGCAGCGGCGTTGCGGGCCAGTAGTCCCGCGCCGATCAGCACGCTGGGATTGGAGGTATTGGTGCAGGAGGTGATCGCCGCGATCACCACATCGCCATGGCCGAGATCGAAATTGCGGTTCTCGACCGCATACCGCTTCGAGATGTCGGCGGCCTTCTTGTATTCGCTGGCCATCGCCGCGGCGAAACCTTCCGCAACCGCCGGCAGCGCGACACGGCCTTCGGGACGCTTCGGTCCGGCCAGCGAGGGCACGACGTCCGCGAGATCAAGCGTCAGGGTCGCGGTGAATACCGGATCCGGCGATTTCGCGGTGCGGAACATGCCCTGCGCCTTGGCATAGGCCGTAACGAGCGCGACACGATCGGCTTTGCGGCCCGAGGTTTTCAGATAATCGATGGTCGCGGCATCGACCGGGAAGAAGCCGCAGGTGGCGCCATATTCCGGCGCCATGTTGCCGATGGTCGCCTTGTCCGCGACCGAGAGATAATCGAGGCCGGGGCCGAAGAACTCGACGAACTTGCCAACCACGCCCTGCTTGCGCAGCATCTGCACGACCGTCAACACGAGGTCGGTCGCGGTGACGCCTTCCTTCAGCGCACCCTTGAGCTTGAAGCCGATTACTTCGGGCAGCAGCATCGATTGCGGCTGACCGAGCATCGCGGCTTCCGCCTCGATACCGCCGACACCCCAGCCGAGCACGGCCAGACCGTTGACCATCGTGGTGTGCGAATCAGTACCGACCAGCGTGTCGGGGTAGGCGACCTCGAAGGTGCCTTTCTTCTTGCCGACGGTCATCTTCTCCTTGCGGGTCCATACCGTCTGCGCGAGGTATTCGAGATTGACCTGATGGCAGATGCCGGTGCCGGGCGGCACCACGGAGAAATTCGAAAATGCCTTCTGGCCCCATTTCAGGAATTCGTAACGTTCCTGGTTCTGCTTGTATTCCTCGACCACGTTCTTGCCGAATGCCTTGTTGTCGCCGAAGAAGTTCACGATCACGCTGTGGTCGATCACGAGATCGACCGGCACCAGCGGATTGATTTTTTCGGCATCGCCGCCGAGCGCCTGCATCGCATTGCGCATCGCCGCGAGATCGACCACCGCCGGCACGCCGGTGAAATCCTGCATCAGCACCCGCGCCGGGCGGAACGAGATTTCATGTTCAAGCGCGCGCTTCTTCAGCCATTTCGAAACCGCGACGATGTCCGCTTTCTTGACGCTGCGGTCGTCTTCATGGCGCAGCAGGTTTTCCAGCAGCACCTTCATCGAATAGGGGAGTTTTGAGATTCCCTTGAGACCGTTTTTCTCGGCGGTGGGGAGGCTGTAATAGACGTAGGTCTTGCCACCAACCTTGAGGGTCTTTTGGCATTTGAAGCTGTCGAGCGAGGTCATGTGTGGCAATCCCAATTGTCAGTTATACCCGGCAAGGGTATCAAAACACCGGCGGAGAGGTTGGCCGATTAACTTGCAGCCGCGGATTGTGTGCTGCATCAAGTTCCGGCTTATAGAATCTTTCTAGAAGCACCGCCACACCGACAATCATGCCGCAGCAATACGGCACCCACAAATTCTGATGCGGTACCCGCAAGTTTCCAGAGGGCTGTGAAGGGACGAAATGCGGCTCTCGGGACGTGGCATCAGATGTGTACGGGGCGGCCGGGAAGTATTCGCGGCGCTGGATTTCGAGGCGGCTTCCGGCGAGGCCCTGGCCATTACCGGTCCCAACGGCGCCGGCAAAACCTCGCTGCTGCGGCTGATCGCCGGCCTTTTGACCGTGGCCGCGGGTTCCATTGATCTCGAAGGCGGCGAGACCGAGCTGAGCCTGCCCGAACAGACCCATTATCTCGGCCATCGCGACGCGCTGAAACCGGCTTTGAGCGTGCTGGAAAACCTCATTTTCTGGCACGATTTTCTGGGCGGTGAGGCATTCGATCCCGCCGAAAGCCTGGCGGCGGTCGGGCTCGATCATGCCGCCCGGCTGCCGGCCGCCTATCTGTCGGCCGGCCAGCGGCGACGGCTCTCGATCGCCCGCTTACTCGCCGTGCGGCGGCCGGTCTGGCTGCTGGATGAGCCGACCAACGCGCTCGATACCGCCGGACAAGGCCTGTTTGCGGGCTTGATGCAGGATCACCTCGCGCGCGGCGGGCTAATTATCGCCGCCACCCATGCGCCGCTGGGATTGCCGGCCCGGGAATTGCGGATCGGGGGCGCGTCGTGATTCAGCGTTTCACGCCACGCGCCGATGATCTCTCCGTTCCCTCCCCCCTTGCGGGGGAGGGTCAGGGAGGGGGGTGCCACACGACGTGCTCTATCGTTCTACTCAGCAGCAACCCACTCTTGCAGTCGGCGGAGTGTTTCCTTCGAACACCTTTTCCGCTGCTACCCCCCTCCCCGACCCTCCCCCGCAAGGGGGGAGGGAGCAGGAAGAGATGGTGCACCTCGTGACCGCTCTCGGCGCGCTGATTCGACGGGATATCCGCATCGCGCTGCGCGTCGGCGGCGGCGCGTTGATCGGCGTGCTGTTTTTTCTGACCGTCGTGGTGCTGATGCCGTTCGCGGTCGGGCCCGATCTGGCGCTGCTGACGCGGCTTGGGCCCGCGATTCTCTGGCTCGGCGCGCTACTCGCAAGCCTGCTTACTCTGGATCGGCTGTTCATGGCCGACCACGAGGACGGCTCGCTCGACCTGATCGTGATGAGCCGCACCCCGCTGGAACTGACCTGCGCGGCGAAAGCGCTGGCGCATTGGCTGGCCGCGGGACTGCCGCTGGTGATCGCAACGCCGGTGTTGGGCCTGCTGTTGAATCTCGATGCGACCGCGACATCGGCCGTCGCGTTGACGCTATTGGTGGGCACGCCGGCGCTGACATTTACCGGCATGATCGGGGCCGCGCTGGCAGTCACGCTGCACCGCGGCGGACTTTTACTGGCCGTACTGGTGCTGCCGCTGTCGATTCCGGTATTGATCTTCGGCGTCGCCGCCTCGGAGGCGGCGATCACGGGACCGCTGCCGTTCGGCGCGCCGTTCTCGATCCTGTGTGCGCTCTCGCTGATCAGTTTTGTCGTGGGACCGTTCGCCGCCGCAGCTAGTCTGCGGCAAGGTCTGGATTAGCCATGATCAAATCTCGCATCAGACAAACCGTGCCGCATTGCCTGCGACCGCAACGATGACTATCAGGATGTCATGACGCTGATCGATCTTGCCAATCCCACCCGGTTCCTGTCGCTCACCGCGCGCCTGTTGCCATGGCTTGCTGCAGCAACCGCTATTTTGCTGCTGATCGGCCTCTATCAATCCGCGATGGCGCCCGACGACTATCAGCAGGGCGCCACCGTGAAGATCATGTTTATCCATGTGCCGAATGCGTGGCTGTCGATGTTCGTTTGGGGCGTGATGAGCCTGGCGGCACTGGGCACGCTGGTGTGGCGGCATCCGCTGGCCGACGTCGCGGCCAAGGCCGCAGCTCCGATCGGGGCTGCCTTCACGTTCCTCGCTCTGGTCACGGGCTCGCTGTGGGGACGGCCGATGTGGGGCACCTATTGGGAATGGGATGCGCGACTGACTTCGGTATTAATTTTGTTCCTGATGTATCTCGGCCTGATCGCGCTGTGGCGCGCGGTCGAAGACCCCTCCCGTGCCGCGCGCGCCGCCGCCATCCTGACGCTGGTCGGCGCAATCAATTTGCCGATCATCAAATTCTCGGTGGATTGGTGGAACACGCTGCATCAGCCGGCGTCGGTGATGCGGATGGGCGGCAGCACGCTCGACCGCGCTTTCCTGATTCCGCTATTGGTGATGGCGGTGGCGTTTTCGCTGCTGTTCATCACGCTGCATCTGGCGGCGATGCGCAATGAGATCCTGCGCCGCCGGGTACGCACGCTGCAGATGATGCAAGTGGCGCAATCGAGCCAGCGTTCGGCATGACCGCGATGTCGCTTGGCCCCTACGCGTCCTTTATCGTGACGTCTTATCTGCTGGTGGCGGCGGTGGTGTTGCTGCTGATCGTCTGGATTGCGATCGATTATCGCCGCCAGAAGCAGACCCTGCACGAACTCGAAGCCGGCGGCATCGCCCGACGCTCCGGCCGAAGCGCGACGGACATCACATGAGCGAACCATCGACCACACCGAATACCGCGCCGCGAACCTCGCGCTGGCTGATGGCGGCGCCGCTGATCGCGTTCGCTGCACTGGCCGCGATCTTCTGGTTCCGGCTCGGCAATACCGACCCCTCGCGCATTCCGTCCGCCTTGATTGGCCATCCGGCGCCGCAAACCGCGCTACCGGCGCTGACGGGTCTCGTCAACAATGGCGGACCGATTCCCGGGCTCGACCCCACAGTGTTCAAGGGCAAGGTCAGCGTCGTCAACGTCTGGGCGTCGTGGTGTGTGCCCTGTCACGATGAAGCACCGCTACTGACTGAACTCGGCAAGGACACCCGGCTGCAGATTGTCGGCATCAATTACAAAGACGCGCCCGACAATGCCCGGCGCTTCCTCGGCCGCTATGGCAATCCGTTCGGCATTGTCGGCGTCGATGGCAACGGCCGCGCCTCGATCGAATGGGGAGTTTACGGCGTGCCGGAAACCTTCATCGTCGGACGCCAGGGCACTATCGTCTACAAGATGGTCGGCCCGGTCACTCCGGAAAATATCAATACCGTATTGAAGGTCGAGATCGACAAGGCGCTGGCGGGAAGCTGAGGCCCTCACCCCTTTGTCACATCTCCCGCCTCAGCCTCGCTCGTTTCCAGTGAGGCCGGCTCCAGATGGTAGTGCTTGATCAGCGGCATCTGCGTGATCGCAAACAGCATCGTTAGCGGTGTTACGCCGAACACCTTGAAGTCGACCCAGAAATTCGTGCTCTGGGTGCGCCAGACGATCTCGTTCAAAATCGCCAATGCGAAAAAGAACAGCGCCCAGCGCAGCGTCAGCACGCGCCAACCCTGCGGCGTCAGATTGAACATCTGATCGAACATGATCGCAATAAAGGAGCGGCCGAACAGCAGGCCTCCGCCGAGAACTCCGGCGAACAGACAATAGATGATGGTCGGCTTGACCTTGATGAAGGTTTCGTCGTGCAGCACCAGCGTCAGCGTGCCGAACACGATAACGACCGCGCCGGTGACCAGCGCCATGATCGGCACGTGCCGCGTCACCACGTAAGACGCGATCATCGCGGCGACAATCGCCACCATGAAAGCGCCGGTCGCGACGAACAGATTGAATTTGGCGTTCGCGACAAAGAACACCACCAGCGGCCCGAGTTCGGTCGCGAGCTTGAACAGCGGATGCGGCGTGGTTTTGTCCATTAGTAAACCCGTCAATTCATTGTGCCACCATCCTTCGAGACGGCGCTTCGCGCCTCCTCAGAATGAGGGCTGTCCGTTATCCTCATCCTGAGGAGCGGCCTCTTGGCCGCGTCTCGAAGGATGAACTTATTCAATCCCCGCGATCGCCTGCGCGAAGTCGCGCGCGGTGAACGGGGCCAGATCGTCGATACCTTCGCCGACGCCGATAAAGTGCACCGGCAGTTTGTGCTTTTCCGCGAGCGCCACCAGGATGCCGCCGCGCGCGGTGCCGTCGAGCTTGGTCATCACCAAGCCTGTGACGCCTGCGGTACGATGAAACGCCTCGACTTGCGACAGCGCATTTTGTCCCACGGTGGCATCGAGCACCAGCAGCACGGCATGCGGCGCCGACGCATCGATCTTCTTGATGACGCGAACCACCTTTTCGAGTTCGTTCATCAGCTCGGCCTTGTTCTGCAAGCGGCCCGCGGTGTCGATAAGAAGCACGTCGATCTTGCTTTCGCGTGCCGCCGACAACGCATTGAAGGCAAGGCTCGCGGAATCCGATCCCTGCGCGGCCGCAATGACCGGCGATTTGGTGCGCTCGCCCCAGACCTTCAATTGCTCGATCGCGGCGGCACGAAACGTGTCGCCGGCGGCCAGCATCACCTTGCGGCCCTCAGCGGAGAGCTTGGCCGCGAGCTTGCCAATGGTGGTGGTCTTGCCGGAACCGTTGACGCCGACCACCAGGATTACAAACGGCTTCTGCGCCGCATCGATCTCCAGTGGCTTTGCGACCGGACCCAAAACTTTCTCGACCTCGGTCGCGACCACCGATTTTACGTCATCCGCCGAGATCGCCTTGTCGTAGCGCCCGGTGCCGACAGCCGCGGCAATCCGCGCCGCCACCTCGGTTCCCAGATCGGCGCGCAGCAGCACGTCCTCGATATCCTCGAGCATTGCGCGGTCGAGCTTGCGCTTGGTGACGAGATCGGCCACGGCGGTGCCGAGCGAACTCGACGTACGCTTGAGGCCGCTGGACAGCCGCCGCCACCAGCTCTGCTTGGTCTTTTCCGGGGTGGTATCGCTCATGTTGGGGGTGTGTTAGCGGTTTCGCGGCATGAGCGAAAGTCTTGACCGATCGAGAGATGTTGCGGAACTGACGGCTGAAGAAATTCAGGCCCGCGTGCTCCATCGCGACGGGCTGATGCTGGTGATCGACAAGCCGGCAGGGTTGCCCGTACATCGCGGCCCCAAGGGCGGCGCCAACCTGGAATCCTCATTCGACGCGCTGCGATTTGGCCTGCCGCGTCCGCCGGTGCTGGCCCACCGGCTCGACCGCGACACCTCCGGCTGCCTCGTGCTGGGACGCCATCGCAAGGCGACGGCGTCGCTGGGCCTGCTGTTCAAGCATGGCAAGATTTCCAAGACCTATTGGGCGGTGGTCGAAGGCGGACCTGTTGAGGACGAAGGCACCATCGACATGCCGCTCGGCCGCCTCAACGCCGAGCGCGGCTGGTGGCAGAAGCCTGATCCCGAAGGACAAAAGGCGGTCACCAATTGGAAGGTGCGCGGGCGCGGCGACGGCCTCGCCTGGCTCGCGCTCGAACCCGTCACCGGCCGCACCCATCAATTGCGCGTTCATTCGTCTGCGATGGGCTGGCCAATTGTCGGCGACAATATCTACGGCAACGGCCCGCGCTTCGGCGAGCCGACCCTGCATCTGCATTCTCGCGAGATCGTGATCCCGATCTCCCGCAACAAGGACCCGGTGCGGGTGACCGCGCCGGCGCCAGCGCATTTGCAGGAGCGATTGCGGGCGTGCGGGTGGGATGGGGAAGAATAAGCAACCGCTCTCCTTCCCCTCTCCCCTTGTGGGAGAGGGTGGCTCGCATCGTCAGATGCGAGACGGGTGAGGGGTTCTTTCCGCGGATACAGACCCCTCATCCGGCGCCATAGCCGATGCAAGGCATCGGCGTTCTAAAAAACGGCGGCCGAGGCCGCCTTTTGCCACCTTCTCCCACAAGGGGAGAAGGGAAAAAGAACTCACACCTTCAACCGCGCGCCATCATCACCCGTAATCGTCAGCGCCCGCACCGCGCCGGGTGTGTCTCCCGTGATCGCCACCGGCAGAAAATGCTCGGTGCGGCCTTGGGTCGCGCTCTCGATTAGCACATGACGCGTCGCGCCGATCTCTGAAGCGAGCCGCTTCTGCAGCGCGACCTCACCCGCAGCGCGCAAGCGCCGGGCACGCTCTTTGATCTTGTCGCCGGCGACCTGCGGCATTCGCGCTGCGGGCGTGCCCGGGCGTTTTGAGTAAGGAAACACATGCAGGAAGGTCAGGCCGCATTCCTCAACCAGATCCTGCGAGCGCGCGAACATGTCCTCGGTTTCGGTCGGGAAGCCCGCAATGATATCCGCGCCGAGCGCGATGTCCGGCCGCAGCCGCCGAACTTGGCTGCAGAAATCGATGGCGTCGGCACGCAGATGCCTCCGCTTCATCCGCTTCAGAATCAGATCATCGCCCGACTGCAGCGACAGATGCAGATGCGGCATCAGGCGTTCGTCGTCGGCGATCACGTCGAGCAAATCCCGGTCGACTTCGACCTGATCGATCGACGAAATTCGCAAGCGCTTTAATTCCGGCACATGCCGCAGAATCTGCTTGGTCAGCAGACCCAGTTTCGGCGTACCCGGCAGGTCCGCGCCGTAGCTGGTCAAGTCCACGCCGGTCAGCACGATCTCGGTATGGCCGCGCGCGACGAGTGCACGAACCTGATCGACCACGGCACCCATCGGGACCGAGCGCGAATTGCCGCGGCCATAGGGAATGATGCAGAAGGTACAGCGATGGTCACAGCCGTTCTGGACCTGCACGAACACCCGCGGCAGGCCGCTCTGAAACCCTTCCAGCAGATGCGGCGCCATCTCCTTCACCGCCATGATGTCGGCGACCGCGATCTTTTCGCTGGTAGCAATTCCGAACGCCGGTGATGCGTCGAACGCCGTGCGCGCCTCGCGCCACGCTTCGCCACGCATCTTGTCGTCATTGCCGACGACCCGATCGACCTCGGCCATGCCGGCGAACATTTGCGCTTGCGTCTGCGCTGCACAACCCGTGACGACAATGCGCGCCTCCGGCCGCTCGCGCTTCAGCCGGCGGATCGATTGCCGCGCCTGAGCCACCGCCTCGTTGGTGACCGCGCAGCTATTGATGACGATGGTCTCAGTTAGCCCGGCGCGCTCCGCCTCAAGGGCGATCACCTCGGATTCGAAGGCGTTAAGGCGGCAGCCGAAGGTGATGACGTCGACGCTCATGATTTAAGCGACGGACGCAAACAAAGCGGGATCGAAGCGGCCTTCATATTCGAAATCAGCTGTGCCGGTCATCAGCACGTGGTCATCGCGTTCGCGCCATTCGATCGAGAGATCGCCGCCGGGCAGCGTGATTTGCACCGCACGATTGGCGCGCCGCAGCCGCGCCGCGGCGACCGCGGTCGCGCAGGCTGCCGAGCCGCAGGCCCTGGTCAGTCCCGCGCCGCGTTCCCAGGTGCGGATCGTGATGTGATCGCGATCGACGATATGCGCCAGCGTGATGTTGGCGCGCTCCGGAAAGATCGGATGATTTTCGAGTAACGGCCCGAAGCGCCCGAGATCATAGGCGTTGACGTCGTCGACCCAGAAGATCGCATGCGGATTGCCCATGCTGACCACCGACGGCGTATGGAGTATCGGCGCGTCGATCGGACCTATCTGCAGCTCGATCGAGCGCGTATCGCGAAACTCCTCCGCGAGCGGGATATCCTGCCAGCCGAACTTCGGCGGCCCCATGTCGATCGTGTAGAGATCGGCTGACGGGCCCTGCCAGCAATTCAGGAGGCCGGCCTTGGTCTCGAACGTCACGGCGGTCTGGCCGGTCTTTTCGAACAGCCGGCGCACGACGCAGCGCATGCCGTTGCCGCAGGCGCCAGCTTCCGAGCCGTCATTATTATAGATACGGATGAAGGCTTCCGTGCCGGCCAAACGCGGTGGCTGCAGCACCATCAGCTGGTCGTACGGCACGCCCGCCGGAGAGGCCACCGCACGCGCCTCTTCCGCCGTGACCGCGGCGGGCTGATCGCGCAGGTCGACCACGACGATTTCGTTGCCGATGCCGTTCATCTTGGCAAAGCTATGGTTGGCGAGCGCGCTCATCATTTCCTGGCTTGAAATTTACAGGCTTGAAATTTACAGGCTTGGAATTTCCCGGTCTGTGCCCGTCTTATATGGCGAATGACGGCAGATTGGCCAGTGCGGCCAAATCGTGTCCCTGCATCTCAAAGGGAGGGCCATGAAATATCTGTCATGGGACGAAAACCGCCCCTGCGTGTTAACGTGCCACTGCTTCGCCAACATCAACCGGGATATCCGGGCGAGGCACGACCGCTGATCACGGCCAAGGAGAATACCGAATGAATTTCCACCGCTTTTGCCGCCTCGTTATGGTCGCGCTGGTCCCGGCAGCCGCGATTTCACTGGGGCTGGGTGCGGCAATAGCGCAATCGCCCCCGGCCGCGGCGCCCCCCGCCGCGAGCACCCCGGCGACGCCGGCTCCAGCACCAAGCGCGACGCCTAGCCCAACGCCTGCCCCGGCCGCCGAAGCGCCGGCAACACCGCCGGCCAACCCCGCGCCGGTTCAGACCGCCGACCCGTTCGGCGAGCAGATCGCGCTGGCGCCGAAAACGGTCGTCATCGCCAAGGGCAACGCCAATTGGGATTCCGCGTTCGACACCCTCGTCGAATCTCTCAAGACGCTGGCGACGCTGCTCGACAAGCAGGGCATCAAGCCCGCCGGCAATTTCATGATCGTCTATACCTCCACCGACGATACCGGCTTCACCTATCTGGCGGAAATTCCCGTCGATCAAGAACCGAAGAACCTGACCAAAGCGATGAGCATGGGCAAATCGCCCGAGGGCAAGGCGTTGAAATTTGTCCACCGCGGCTCCTACGACAATATGGACAACACCTATGAGGCGATCACCAATCACCTCGACGACAAGAAGCTCGAGGCCAAGGATACTTTCATCGAGGAATACATCACCGACCCGCTGAAGACGGCGGAGGACAAGCTGGTGATCAATGTCTATGTGCCGCTGAAGTGAGACAAGTGAGACAGATGAAGCATCGCGTTTTCTTCACGACTTCAATCATCGCGGGCCTGCTGTTCGCAGCCCCTACGCTGGCGCAGAACGCGCTGCCAGCGATGATCTCCGTCACCGGCGAAGCCACTATATCCGTGCCCCCCGATCTGGCGCAGATCGACGGCGGCGTTACTTCGGAAGCCAAGACCGCGCGCGAGGCTTCGGACGCCAACAATGCGGCGATGGGCAAGGTGCTGTTGGCGCTCAAGGGCGCCGGCATCGACGAGAAGGATTTCCAGACCTCGCGGCTATCACTGCAGCCGCAAAGCACCCCGAACCGCACCAGTGGTCCGCCCGTGATCGTCGGCTACCGCGCCAGCAACCGGGTGACGATCCGGCTGCGCGACGTCACCAAAGTGGCCAACGTGATCGACACGCTGGTCGGCGCCGGCGCCAACGATATCGGCGGCATCAATTTCATGGTGTCGCAGGCCTCGAAACTGCTCGACGAGGCCCGCGAAAAAGCGATCGCCGATGCGCGCCGCAAGGCCGAGATCTACGCCAAGACCGCCGGCGTCACGCTCGGCGCGCCGATCAGCATTTCAGAAGAGGGCTCGCCCGCCCCGATGCAATTCCGCAAACTGGCGGCACCCATGGCCGCCTCGGCGCCGGTGGCGCAGGGCGAAGAGACCATCGGGATCACGGTGAGCGTGTCCTGGGCGATCAAGCCGGAGCAATAATTTTGGCTGCGCATACAGGCCTCATCCTGAGGAGCGCGCATGGCGCGCGTCTCGAAGGATGGAGACGGGCCTTCATGCTTCGAGACGGCGCTAAAGCGCCTCCTCAGCATGAGGAATTATAAAGCGCCCTAAATCTCCACCACCTGCCCCGGCTTCGGCGCGACAAACCGCTCGCGCGGAATCTTCGCTTCGTCGAGCGCGACACCCAGCGCTATTACCGGCGCGTCGATCGCCTCGTCGGTCAGTTGGAACGTGCCGTTGTGATGCGCCAATGCCTGCTGCGCGCCGCAATCGGCCAGCGCCTGCACGGCGTCTGACGGATTCATGTGTTGATCCTTCATGAACCAGCGCGGCTCGTAGGCGCCGATGGGGAGGATCGCCAGCCGCAACGGCCCGTGCGCCTCCGCCACGCGCCGAAAGTGCTTGCCTTCACCATACCCGGAATCGCAGACGATGTAGATTTTGCCCGCAGGGGTCTCCAGCACAAAGCTCGCCCACAGCGCCTTGTTGCGGTCGAACAATCCCCGCGCCGACCAGTGCCGCGTCGGCACCAGCGTCACTGCGATGTTGTTGCCGAGTTCGACGCGGTCATGCCAGTCGAACGCCTCGGCTTTGATCGCACTGTCGGATTCGCGCATGGTGATATCATTGCCGAGCGGGGTGACGACGCGCGGCGAAAATTTCGCGGCGAGCTTCGACAAGGTCGCGACGTCAAGATGGTCGTAATGACCGTGTGACACCAGCACGATGTCGATCGGCGGCAGCTTGTCGAACGCAATGCCGGGATCGTTGTGGCGCTTCGGTCCGGCAAAGGCAAAAGGCGAGGCGCGCTCCGACCAGACGGGGTCGATCAGGATGTTCAGCCCCGCTGTCTGGATCAGCCAGCTCGCATGACCGACGAACGACAGCCGCACCTTGTCGCCCTCCACGCGCGGCGGCGGCGTATCGGCGTGGGGGCTCGGCACCCATTCGGGCCATGCCAGGCGCTGCCGGTCACGGCCGAACTGCCAGCGCAGCACTTCCCCTAATGATTTTGGCGGCGAGCCATCGGGATCAAAAAAATGCGTTCCGTCGAAATGATCGGACGGCGGGCCGGCATAGGTTTTCATGCGGTAAATCCAAAAGGACGAAAGGCCCGCGACGGTGGCGGCGCTGGCGAGAAGCCCGAGAACACGGCGGCGGGTGGTTTTCATGCCCGATTGGCCCCAAGACCTGAACCAGGGCAGACCTGCATTTGGGCAAGGGATAGCCCACCCGCAAGGCTTACTGAGATACCGCCTTCGGTGACGTTTCTTGACTTAAGGGCCTTTCGGGGGTTTAACCGCCGCAATTCTCGGAAAGACGTTCTTTTCGACCCGCCGCCCGGCCCCTGAGGCCGGAGGTCAACGCCCGACAGCGCGATGCGCCCTCGGGCGCAAAATTGTTTGGTTACACCTCATCCTGAGGAGCCGCGAAGCGGCGTCTCGAAGGATGGGGTTACGGCAGAACCGCCACCCTTCGAGATGCAGGCTGCGCCGGCTCCTCAGGGTGAGGCAACAGGAAGAAGTCAAGTGTTCGACAATCTGTCGGAAAAGCTTGGAGGCATACTCGATCGGCTGACGCGGCGCGGTGCGCTGACCGAGGCTGACGTCGATGCCGCTATGCGCGAGGTGCGCCGCGCGATGCTCGAGGCCGACGTCTCGCTCGACGTGGTGCGCAGCTTTACCGAACGAGTTCGCGAGCAGGCGATCGGCGCCACGGTGGTCAAATCCGTGACCCCGGGCCAGATGGTCGTGAAAATCGTCCATGACGAGTTGGTCGCCACGCTCGGCGCGGACGGCCAGACCATCGATCTCAATGCGGTGCCGCCGGTCGCGATCATGATGGTCGGCCTGCAAGGCTCCGGCAAAACCACCACCACCGCCAAACTGGCGCGACGCCTGACCCAGCGCGACAAGCGCAAGGTGCTGATGGCCTCGCTCGACATCTATCGCCCGGCCGCGATGGAGCAGCTCGCGGTGCTCGGGCGCGATCTCGATATCCAGACCCTGCCGATCGTCGCCGGACAAAAGCCCGCGCAGATCGCCAAGCGCGCGCTCGAAGCCGCAAAGCTCGGTGGCTATGATGTGCTGCTGCTCGACACCGCCGGCCGCACCACGCTCGACGAAGAGATGATGAGCGAAGCCGCGGAGATCAAAGCCACGGCTAATCCGCATGAAGTACTGCTGGTCGCGGATTCGCTGACCGGCCAGGACGCGGTCAATCTGGCGCGCGCGTTCGACGAGCGCGTAGGCCTCACCGGCATCGTGCTGACGCGCGTCGATGGCGACGGTCGCGGCGGTGCGGCGCTATCGATGCGCGCGGTCACCGGCAAGCCGATCAAGCTGATCGGCACCGGTGAAAAAACCGACGCGCTGGAAGATTTCCATCCGAGCCGGATTGCGGGACGCATTCTCGGCATGGGTGACGTGGTGTCGCTGGTGGAACGCGCCGCCGCCAATATCGACGCGGAGAAAGCCGCGCGCGTCGCCGAGAAGATGCGCAAGGGCCAGTTCGATCTGTCCGACATGCGCGAGCAATTGCTGCAGATGTCCAACATGGGCGGCATCTCCGGGCTGATGGGCATGATGCCGGGCATCGCGAAGATGAAAAACCAGATCGCCAATGCCGGCCTCGACGACAGGATTCTCAAGCGCCAGGTCGCCGTGATTGATTCAATGACGCGGCAGGAACGCAAGAATCCCGATATCCTCAAGGCCAGCCGCAAGAAGCGCATCGCCGCCGGCGCCGGCCTCAAGGTCGAAGAAGTCAACAAGCTGCTGAAGATGCACCGGAACATGGCCGACATGATGAAGGCCATGGGC
Source organism: uncultured Alphaproteobacteria bacterium (assembly GCA_963790595.1). Lineage (GTDB taxonomy): Bacteria > Pseudomonadota > Alphaproteobacteria > Rhizobiales > Xanthobacteraceae > Bradyrhizobium. Next base: position 30,308 of record CAWBPE010000038.1, read on the forward strand.
TCGGGCAAGCGCGGCCCGATGGCCGGCATCGCGCAGGCAATGGGTTTTGGCGGCGGCATGCCCTCGCCCGACCAGATGAAGGCGCTGGCCG
>CAWBPE010000039.1:0-7342 GCA_963790595.1 uncultured Alphaproteobacteria bacterium
GCTTTCGGTGAAAGTGCCCGACCCAAAATTCTCCTCGCAGACCAAGGACAAGCTGGTGTCCTCGGAAGTGCGCCCGGTGGTTGAGAACGTTCTCAACGAGGCGCTGGCGTCGTGGTTCGAGGAACATCCCGCCGAGGCCAAGGTCATCGTCGGCAAGGTGGTGGAAGCCGCCGCCGCCCGCGAGGCCGCGCGCAAGGCGCGTGAGCTGACGCGGCGCAAGGGCGCGCTCGACTACACGTCGCTGCCCGGCAAGCTCGCCGATTGCCAGGAAAAAGACCCCCGGCAAGTCAGAACTGTTCATCGTCGAGGGTGACTCGGCCGGCGGCAGCGCCAAGATGGGCCGTAACCGCGAGTTCCAGGCGGTACTGCCGCTGCGCGGCAAGATTCTTAATGTCGAGCGCGCGCGGTTCGACAAGATGCTGGGCTCCGAGCAGATCGGCACGCTGATCACGGCGCTCGGCACCGGCATTGGCCGCGACGATTTCGATCTGTCAAAGCTGCGCTATCACAAAATTATTCTGATGACCGACGCGGATGTCGACGGCGCGCATATCCGCACCCTGCTGCTGACGTTCTTCTTTCGCCAGATGCCGTCGCTGATCGATGCCGGGTACCTCTATATCGCGCAGCCGCCGCTCTACAAGGTCAACCGCGGCAAGTCCGAGCAGTATCTGAAAGACGAGCGCGCGCTGGAAGATTACCTGATCAAGACAGTCTCGACGATGTGTCTTCAAGCTGGCTTCCGGCGAAGATCGCAGCAGCCGCGATCTGCAGGCGCTGGTGGAGGATGCCCGCATTATCCGCAGCACGCTGCATAATCTGCACAGCCGCTATAACCGCAAGGTGGTCGAGCAGGCGGCGATCGCCGGCGTGCTCAATCCGAAAATCACGAGCGATGTCGACCGCTAATGCGGCGGCGGACTATATTGCGCGGCGGCTCGATGCGCTGGCTGATGAAGTCGAGCGCGGCTGGGTCGGGCGCTTTACCGAAGGCGAGGGTTTCTCGTTCGAGCGCACCGTGCGTGGCGTCAAGGATGTCGCTGTTATCGATGACGCGCTGCTCGGCTCTGCCGATGCGCGCAAGCTCGACGATAGCAGCCAAGCTGCAGGAAGCCTATCCGAAGCCCGGCCTGTTGCGCCGCAAAGATACCGAGACCGCGATCCACGGGCAGGCGGCCTGTTGAAGCGGTGACCGACGCCGGCCTTAAGGGCGTTTCGCTGCAACGCTACAAAGGCCTCGGCGAGATGAACCCGAGCCAGCTCTGGGAAACGACGCTCGACGCCAACGAGCGCTCGCTGCTGCAGGTGAAGATCAAGGAAGTCGACGAGGCCGACGACATCTTCACCAAGCTGATGGGCGACGTGGTCGAACCGCGCCGCGAATTCATCCAGGATAATTCCCTCAGCGCCACCGTGGATGTGTGAGGCGCGATTTCTGGCCTCGTTCGTACAGGTTCACTTCATAGCCACAATTCTTACGTGAGTGCCCAAATCGAGCCCGGCGCAGTCGATAACATCGGCGACTTTTGTAATATGTTGGGTGGACTCCAAAGGTCGGCGAAATGAAGAGGTCGGCGAAATTAATATTCGCATTCTCCGCCATCTATATTTTTGGCGTGCTGAGTGTGACTGCCGCTGAAATAAATTTGAAGGTGATGGTCTACAGAGGGGGGCAAAATCTTCCGCTATTTGTCGCTCAAGAGGAAGGGTTCTTCAAAAAGCATGGGTTGAATGTTGATTTGATCAATGCACAGAACTCTGACGAGTTGGGACCAGGCCTAACAGGTGGAAATTGGCAAATTATTCATAGCACCTCGGACAATGCCGTAAAAATACATGACGTCGATGGTGTCGACGTTGCCCTGGTGATCGGGGGAGACAATGCCCATAATCACATTATTTCTCAGAAATCGATCAAATCGTTTTCCGATTTGAGGGGAAAGACGATTGTCCTCGATGGTGCGGATACCGGCTATGCTTATGTCCTCTATTCAATCCTGAAACGATCCGGGCTGAATAAGGGTGATTATAATCTCAAACTGGTGGGAGCCACGCCAAAGAGATTAGAGGCCCTGATGAACGACAACACAAACTCGGCGGGGCTCATCAATCCACCCTTTTCAGTTCAAGCCATTCGAGCCGGCCTTAACGATCTGGGGTCAGTGGTTTCGATGATCGGCCCCTATCAAGGTCCGGCGGGTTACACGCTCAGATCATGGGCCAGGGAGCACAGAGAGACGCTAATTGAGTATTTGGAGGCCTACATAGAGGCGGTCAGGTGGACGTTGGATAAGAACAATCAGTCCAAGGCAAAGGAAATTCTCGGCGACGCTTGTCTTTGGCGCCTGATCTCGCCTCGGATGTCTTCGATATTATTACCGGAGATGCCGAAGGATTTGCGAAAGACGGGAAATTCGATATGGCCGGATTTCGTAATGTTCTTGCACTGCGGGCTTCCTATGAAGGAAAGAGCCCATCGGCGCCGGAGAAATATCTTGATCTTTCCTACTATAATCGGGCACTCGAAAATCTCGATAAACCAGCTCAAAAATAAGATGCAGGACAAAACACGTGCCGCTCCAATACATCGTTGAAGGCGGCCACCGGCTCAGCGGCACCATCGAGCCGTCCGGCAACAAGAACGCTGCCTTGCCGATCATCGCGGCGGCGTTGCTGACCGAGCACCCGGTCACACTCGAAAACGTCCCGCGCATCCGCGACACCGAAACGCTGGTGGAGTTGATCCAGTCGGTCGGCGCGTCAGCCGAATGGAAGTCACGCAATACGCTTGCGATCCATGCCAAGAAGATTCGCGCCGCCGACCTCGATCCGGAACTATGCGCACGGATCCGCGCCTCGATTCTTTTGGCCGGACCGCTGTTGGCCCGCTGCGGCGAGGTGACGCTGCCGCCGCCCGGCGGCGATGTGATCGGCCGGCGTCGTCTCGACACCCATTTTCTGGCCTTCGAGCAACTCGGCGCCACGGTTACCGCTTCCGACCGGCTGGAATTCAAGGCATCGCGCCTCAATGGCGCGGACGTCTTTCTGGATGAACCCAGCGTGACCGCGACCGAAAACGCTTTGATGGCCGCGGTGGCCGCGCATGGCGTCACTTATTTGCGCAATGTGGCGTCCGAGCCGCATGTGCAGGACCTCGCGCATTTTCTGGTTGCGCTCGGCGCGCGCATCGAGGGGATCGGTACCAACACCATGATCGTGCATGGACCGGCGACGCTTGGCGGCGCGAGTTACTCGATCGGCCCCGATCACATCGAGGTCGGCTCGCTGATCGGGCTCGCCGCGGTGACGCGCTCGCCGCTGCGCATCGCGCGGGCCGGGGTCGAGCATCTGCGCTCGATCCGGATGGGCTTTGAGCGGCTCGGCATCGTCTGCGAGGTCGAGGGCGATGATCTCATCGTCCCTTCCGGCCAGACGCTCAAGATCAGGGACGATTTCGGCGGCCATGTGCCGAAGCTCGAGGACCAGCCATGGCCGGCTTTCCCGGCCGATTTGATGTCGATTGCGATTGTGACCGCCACGCAGTGCGACGGCGTGATCCTGATGTTCGAGAAGATGTTCGAATCCCGGATGTTCTTTGTCGACAAATTGATCGCGATGGGCGGCCGCATCGTGCTGTGCGATCCGCACCGCGCGATCGTGGCGGGTCCGAGCCGGCTCAGGGGCGCCTTGATGACGTCGCCGGACATTCGCGCCGGAATGGCCATGCTGTTGGCCGCGGTGTGCGCCAAGGGCGTCAGCACCATCAACAATGCCGATCAGATCGAGCGCGGCTATGAGCGCATCGACGAGCGGCTCAATGCGCTCGGCGCCCGGATCACCCGCGTGCCGGCGCGCTGAGGGTAGACGCGCCGATGGTCACCATTTCGACCCAACGGCAGTGCTAGTCTTGTTCCATGACATCGCTTGATAAAATCGAAGGCAGACGCAGCGTCACGGCGGATATCGCCGGCGCTTCGGGCCATGAGTTTGCGGTCGAGTTGACCGAGACGCTTCGGCTGGCGGTGCCGATCGCGCTGACTTAGCTTGGCCAGATCGCGATGATGACGACCGATCTGGCCTTGATCGGCCGGCTCGGGGATGTCGCTGTCGCCGCGGCGGCGCTGGCGCATACCGTTTTTTTCTTCAGCTTCACCTTCGGCATGGGATTGGTCTCTGCCGTCGCACCCCTCGCCGCGCAGGGCTTTGGCGCGCGCAATCCACGTCAGGTGCGGCGGGCGCTTCGCGTCGGGCTGTGGGCCGCGTTGGCGATTTCCCTCCCCATTATGATGTTTCCGCTGTACGGCGAACGGATATTACTGGCGCTGGGCCAGGCGCCGGAGACGGCGCATCTGGCGCAAAACTATCTATGGGGTCTCACCTGGGGCATCACGCCGGCACTGTGGTTTATGGCGATCCGCGGCTTCACCGGCGCGGTCAACCGGCCGGAGCCCGTATTGTGGATCACGCTTGCCGCGATCCCGGCCAATGCGGTGCTGGTCTATCTCCTGATCCACGGTGAATTCGGATTACCGCGGCTTGGGCTGTTCGGCGCCGGCCTCGCGACCACGATCGTCAATTTCGGGATGTTTTTCGCAGGCCTTTGGTTCGTGACGCAACGCTCGCCGTTCCGAAAGTATCATGTGATGGGCCGCATCTGGCGCATCGACTGGGCCTTGATGCGGCAACTCATTGTCATAGGCGCGCCGATCTCGCTGTCGTTTCTGCTGGAATATGGCCTGTTCGGCGCCGCGGGATTGTTGATGGGCCTGATCAGCACCACGGCGCTGGCGGCGCATCAGGTCGCGCTGCAGATCGCGGCGATTTTGTTCATGGTGCCGTTCGGCATCGGGATGGCCGCGACCGTGCGTGTCGGTCACGCGGTTGGGCGCGGCGACGCACCAGCGGTCCATCGCGCCGGATCGGTCGCGACCAGTCTCGGCATTGTCTTCATGACCGCGATGACGTTGGTGGTGATCCTCGGCCGGTTTGCGATCGCGCGGTTCTTCTTCGGCGATGGCGTCGAGAGCGGCGGCGGCGTGATCGAGCTGACCGCGATGCTTCTGATGGTCGGCGCGACGTTATTTATCGCCGACGGCATCCAGACGGTCGCGGCAGGCGCGCTGCGCGGCATGAATGACACGCGAATACCGCTGTTGTTTGCGGTGACCAGCTACTGGCTGATCGGATTCCCCGCCGCCTATGAATTGGCATTCCGGATGGGCCTCGGCGGAGTCGGCGTCTGGATCGGGCTGTCCTGCGGCACGGCGGTTTATGCGGTTTTGCTCGTGCTGCGTTTCCGGCGGCTGGCCGATCGCGTGGTTTCGCGGATACCGTGATTGGCTACAACGCTCCTGACTGCCACACGGCAAGGGGTTGGCGATGCAAGTTCAGACAATCGAGCCCGATGGTACGACCGGCGAATTGTTGGCCGGTGCGCAGTTCAGCGATGCCTTCAGCGTCCTGGTAGACGGTGTGGCGCTCGATGCGCGGCGCGCGGCCGAGAAGATGTTCGCGCACTCGCCGCGATGGATCGAACGGCTGCTCGCGCTCCGTAATTTTCTGATCACGCCCTTTGGTTTGAAGAAGCCGGTTCCCGGCCGGATCGGTGCCACCGATACCATCGGGATATTTCCGGTTCTGAGCGAAACCCCGGGCCGCCTTGTCGCGGGCCTCAACGACCGGCACCTGGACTTTCGCGTCGTGGTAGATGTCGCCACGTCCGGGCGTGGCCAGCGCGTCACCGCGACGACGGTCGTGCTGACGCATAATTGGCTTGGCCGGATCTATCTCGCGGTCATCATGCCATTTCATCGCCTCGTCGTCCGCGCCTTGCTGCGGCAGGTCGCAGCCTGACCCGCGCAAGGGGCTGACCCGCCGCAGCGGATGTTGACGGCGCGCCACGGCAGCCGTACCAAAACCAGCGTGGGGACGAACAAGCAAGAAAAACCGAGGCAACGCCATGGCAGAAGAAACCGCAACCCTTGCCGCCTATGTCGCCGATCTCAGATTCGACGACATTCCGCTTGAGGTCCGCGAGCGCGCCAAGGTACTGACACTGGATTTCCTCGGTAGCGCCATTCGCGCCCGCCGCGATGCGGAATCGACGCCCTCACTGATCAAGATGCTGGAAGCGCTCGAGCTCGACGGCACCGGCGAATCCACCGTGTTCGGCGACACCAAGACCTGGACGCCCGCGGTCGCGGCATTGCTCAATGGCGCGCTCGGCCATTCCCTGGATTTCGACGACACCCACGCGGATTCCTCGCTGCATGCCAGTGCGCCGGTGGTGCCGGCCGCCTTCGCGGTCGGCGAATTGGTCGGCGCTTCCGGCCGCGAGGTGCTGACCGCGATCGTTGCCGGTTATGAAGTGTGCTGCCGGCTCGGCAACGCGCTCGATCCGACCTCGCATTACGCCCGCGGTTTCCATCCCACCGCGACAGCTGGCACCTATGGCGCGGCGGCGGCGGCAGCCAAGCTGTTTGGTCTCACGAAAGAACAGATCATCTCGGCGTTTGGTGTTTCCGGCAGCCAGGCCGCGGGCTCGCTGCAGTTCCTGGTCAATGGCGCCTGGAACAAGCGCTATCAGGTCGGCGCCGCGGCGATGAACGGCGTGATCGCGGCGACCCTGGCGCGCAATGATTTCGTCGGCTCCAGCGAATCGGTCGAGGGCAAGCACGGCCTCTTGGTCGGCTACAGCGACAATGCGCATCCGGACAAGGCCGTTGCCGGACTCGGCAAAATCTATGAGACCATGAAGATCGGCGTAAAACCCTACCCGAGCTGCCGCTATACCCATGCCGCGCTCGATGCGCTGATCGCGATGCGCAGGGAACACAATCTGACGCCGGAGCAGATCAAGCGCGTCGAGATCGGCCTGCACCGCAACGGCATCACGCTGACCGGCGACGCCGCCACCAAGCGGCATCCGACCTCCATCGTCGGCGGGCAGTTCTCGATGTTCTTCACCGGGGCCGTCGCGCTCGATCAGGGCCGTTTCGGCTGGGACGATTACGAGCGGCTTGGCGACGTCGCTGTCGATGCGCTGGCCGACAAGTTCGACGTCGTGCAGGATGATCGTCTCGAAGTCGGCCGCACCCATCCGTTCGGCGCGCGGGTCAGCATCACCACCGATGACGGCGTGCATGAGCGGCTCTATCCCGATCCCTCGGGCGAGCCAGGGTCGTTCCCCGACGCGCAGGCGATGGCGCAGAAATTCCTGACGCTGGCCCGCCCGGTGTTGCACAACCGTGCCGATCAGCTGGCGGATGCCATTCTTTCTCTGGAGCGGTTCGACCGGGTCGCGACCGCGACGCATCTGGGACGGCAGTAGACTGAATCGGTC
>CAWBPE010000040.1:0-38806 GCA_963790595.1 uncultured Alphaproteobacteria bacterium
ACCAGTTAGATGCCGGGGTCAGCGTGACGTTTTGTCGGGGCTGGCGCGAACGCTCTCCGACGTCAAAAATGCGCGGTGCCGAATGCGCCGGCTCAAATTTTCATTGAGGTTTTATTCCACCTCTTGTGATTACTTCTCGCCACACGGCCGTTTCGGTCGTGATGCGTTTCAGCAATTCTGAAGAGCCGTCGGCAACGATATCCACTCCAGCAGACCTCAAGCGCTCTTGCGTTTGCGGCAACGCAAGTACGGTAATGGCCGTGCGCTCGATGTCCTGAATGACCTCGGCGGGCGTGCCTTTCGGCGCCAGAAGCGCGAACCACGCGCTGGTATTGAAGCCTGGCAACGCCGCTTCTGCGATGGTCGGAACGTCGGGCAATTCGGGGGAACGCTCTGGCGTCGTGACCGCCAGGGCGCGGAGCTCGCCGGCACGAATTAGCGGAAGCACCGACGGCAGATTGTCGAACATGATTTGAACGTGGCCGGCGAGCAAATCCTGAACAGCGGGAGCGCTTCCTTTGTATGGCACGTGAAGAATTTTAATCTGCGCGCGCTGCTTGAAGAATTCGCCTGTGACATGCCCATTCGAACCGATGCCTTGTGAGGCAAAGGTCAGCATTCCCGGCTTTTCCCTGGCCAGCTCGATGAGCGACTTGACGTCCTTGACGGGCACTGCAGGATTTACGACGAGAACGTTCGTGACCGCGCCGGTGCGCGTGATCGGTGCGAGATCGCGGACGGGGTCGTAATTAAGCTCCGGATAGAAAAGGGGATTGAGTGTCAGCGCGCTCGACGCGACGGCGAGCAACGTATGGCCGTCCGGCGCAGCATTGATGACGGCATTGACGCCAATGCCACCGTTCGCGCCGGGCTTGTTCTCGACAATTACGGGCTTGCCCCAGCGCTCCCCGAGCTTTTGCGCCAGCACGCGCGCGATAATGTCGCTGGTGCCACCCGCCTGATAGGGCGAGATAATCGTCACGGTTCGCGATGGAAACTCGGCGGCGCGTGTCCCGGCGAGCGGGACGATCGCCAGAAGCAGCGCAAGAATGACGCGGCGCATGACAATCCCTTGCTGGCGAATGGCCGGGCGCCGCGTCATCAAAAACCAAGCCGGAATGCTTCGGGCATCGGGCGCAGGTCTATGGCGTGATCGGCGTTGCCGGCAAATAGCCCGGTGCGTAGATCTGCTCGGCGGTCAGTTTCTCGCCGGGAACATCGATGTGATTGTTGATGAAATCGACGGTGGTCTTCATGCGCTCGAGCGTCATGCTGCCGTAGCCATTCTTCTGCACTTCCGGCGTGATCGCGACGCGACGAAGGATTTCAATCTCCTCGACGATGATCTTGGGGTCGAGTGCCTTGACATACTGAAGCTCGATTTGCGCCGCTTCATCCGGGTGCTCAAACGTGTATTTCCAGCCGCGCAACGCCGCCCGCACGAATTTCTTGACGACTTCCGGGTCCTTCTTCAGGAAATCCTCGTGAACGCCGATCGAATTCGCGTAGATTTCAAGACCGAGGTCGCCCGCGAACAGGCAGACCGGTTTGCCATCGGTGATTGCGCGTTTGAGAGAAGGTTCGCTCATCAAAAACAAATCGATACTCTGTACCTTTCGTGAGGTCAACATCGGCACTCTGGCCGGCGCATCGATGTTGACGATCTTCATCGTTTTTAAATCGATGCCATTCATTTCCATAATGGCTTGCCAGATCTTGGGCATGAACGAGGCGGAACTTGAACCCAGTTCAAATCCGGCCATTTTCTTCGCACTGTCGATATTGGCGCCATTGTCGATGCTAAAGACGCAATAGGGCGGCTTCTGATAATTTGCGGCCACGATCTTCACAACCGAGCCCACGCCGCCAGCCGCGACGAGGCTCGGTATATCGATGAAACCGAACTCGGCGCCGCCAGTTACAACGGTGCGGATCGCATCTGCCGTGCCTTTCGACGGCATGATGGTGACGTTCAGGCCTTCTTCCTTGAAGTAGCCTTTGCCGAGCGCGACGTACCAGGGCGCATGGCGGCCCAGAGAAATGAAATCGAGTACGAACTTGACATCGCGCTCCTGCGCGACCGCGGCGGATGCCGACAATCCCAAAGCCACAGCAACCGCCATCAATCGCTTAATCATCGCCGTTCTCCCCCTCGCGTCAGCCGGGTGCGGCATACGCGCAATTTGACAACAGAAATATCATAAGATATTTCACATGAGATGACAAATGGGAAATTGCCGACGGTCGGTCTCGATTTCCCTTGATGGCGATGCGCCCTCCAATAGCGCGCGTTGGCAATTACATATCAGCCGGGCTTGCTGGAAAAGGTCAAAAGAGTGGCAAGCATGGCCTTCGGAACGATCAAAAATGTAAGGAAGGTCTTTTCGGCAAACGAGTTGAACCGGCGCTCGGCTGAACCGGTCGTTGCACTGGACGATGCCGATTTCGAATTCAACGAAGGTGAGCTCGTTGCGCTGCTGGGGCCGAGTGGCTGCGGCAAAACAACGCTTTTGCGTATCGTAGGCGGGCTCATCCAAAAAACTTCGGGTTCGGTCGTCATTGGCGGCCGGGAGATTACGGAGCCGCTTGGCGATTATGGCTTTGTATTTCAAAGCCCCAGCCTGATGCCGTGGCGAACGGTGTTGGACAACGTCCTGTTCACGATGGAAGTGTTGCGTCGCAACGACAAAGCGGCCCGGGTGCGCGCGGTGCAATTGCTCGAAATGGTCGGGTTAGGCGATTTTCTTCGCGCTCGTCCGCATCAACTATCGGGTGGTATGCAACAGCGTGTCGCACTGTGCCGCGCGCTTATTCATCAGCCGAAAATGCTCCTGATGGACGAGCCATTCGGCGCGCTTGATGAGCTCACACGCCTTGAGATGAACGACCTTCTGCTGCGGATCCGGAAGGAGTTCGGGGCCACGGTGCTGTTCGTCACACATTCGATCTCGGAAGCCGTCTACGTTTCGGATCAGATTGTCGTGTTTAGCCGGCGCCCGGCGCGGGTTGCGACCAGGATCTCGAATACGCTGCCTTATCCACGGACGCAGTTGACCCGATTTACGCCGGAGTTCACGAGAGCTGAGAGGCTGGCGAGTGAGGCTCTCGGGATACTTTCGCCAGCCGAAGCCAGGGAGGCGGCAATATGATCGGCCGCGCGGCAATTCAAATCCTTTATCCGGTCATTGGCCTCGTGGTTTTAATTGCGTTGTGGTGGTTGCTTTGCCTCGGCCTTCGCATTCCGACGGTCGTGCTCCCAACGCCGGACAAGGTGGTGAATGCGTTGATCGGTCGCATCGACCTCATTGCAGAAGAAGGTTGGGTGACGCTGAAAGAGACCATCTGCGGCTTTATCCTTGCCGTCGTTGTCGGTATTCCGATGGCGGTGCTGGTGGCCAATTCGAAGACGATCAACCTGATCTTTTCCCCGCTTCTGGTCGGATTGCAGTCGGTTCCAAAAGTGGCGCTCGCGCCCATTATCCTGGTCTGGCTCGGCACCGGCTTTCAATCCAAGCTCGCCATCGTCTGGCTTGTGGCTTTTTTTCCAATCATCGTCGATACCGTCGCGGGATTGCGCTCGACGCCCCGCGAATTGCTCGAACTGGCGCGCAGCCTGCGTGCCTCGCCAATGCAAATCCTGGTCAAGGCGCAACTGCCGGCAGCTTTACCCTTCATCTTCACGGGCGCGAAAGTTGCGATAACTCTGGCGGTCATCGGCGCAGTGATCGGTGAATTCGTCGGGTCTAGTGAGGGGCTGGGCTTTCTTCTGCTGACGGCCACATCTCAGCTCGATACGCCGCTCGCATTCGCTGCACTGATCGCGCTTTCGCTGCTGGGCATTTTACTTTACCTCCTTGTTGAAGGCGCCGAGCGATTGGCTGCGCCCTGGTTGCCGCCGGCGCCGCACTAGGAAGAAGTCATGGCGAAGAAAACAAAAACTGCGAAAGTTGTCGTGCTGAAGAAGTCAGCACAGGCTCGCCCGGCGAAAGAGGGCTCGCTGGCTGACGCGGCCTATACGGCATTGAAAGAGAAGATCCTCAAGCTCTACTTTCTGCCCGGGCAATACCTGAATGAGGGGGCGCTATGCGAACTCCTCAATGTTGGGCGGACGCCGGTGCACACGGCACTTCAGCGACTGCAGCATGAGGGACTGGTCGAGGTCATGCCGCGCAAGGGCATTATCGTTCAGCCCGGCAGCATTCCCGAAATCCTGAAGATTCTCGAATCGCGCATGACGATTGAAGCCGATCTGGCGCGCAACGCGGCGAGCCACGCGACGCCGAAAGAGGCCGAGGCCCTGAGGAAGCTGGCGCGCGTCAAGGTCAGCGGCGATGGACAGTCGCAGCTCGATAATTTCGTCGAGGCCGACCGCGCGTTTCATAGCCGATTCGCCGATCTGGCCGGCAATCAGGTCATGAGCGACATTGCCCGCAAGCTGCATGATCGCTCGATACGATATTGGTACCTTCATCTGTGGCAGACATTCGACGGCCGCGCGAGCGGTAACGAACATGCGGCGATCGCCGACGCCATCGCGCGTGGCGATGGCGAGGCCGCGGCCTCGGCGGTACGGGCCCATATTGAGAGCCTCCGTGCGCGTCTCATGCGCGCGCAAAATATCAACAGCGGTCGCCCGTTTTTGCGGTCGCCACAATAAACATATGAGGAGACGAACATGAGCGATGCGTTTTCGGGGATTCCCCTTGGCGGCTTGACCAACCTCGATGAGGTGCTGCTGCAAAGCAAAGATCTGCCGTGGCGCGAGAAGTCTCTAAAGGGCATCTCGGAAAAAATGCTGTGGCGCAACGAGGAAACCGGCGCGTCGATCGCCCTTATTCGTTTCGCCAAGGGAGCGGGCATTCCTGCGCCGCACAGCCATGCATCCAATCAGTTCATGGTCTGCCTGGAAGGAAAATACGAATACACCAAGACGGGTACGGTCCTAACGGCGGGGAGTTTTTACTGGAACCCGAAAGGCAATATACATGGACCTGCGATCGCGCATGAAGACACCATTGTCGTCGAAGTCTATGACGGTCCGCACTACCCGATTAAGCCCGATTGGTACACCAACGAAGAAGATGCGCGCTGATGTCGTCATCAGCCAATACCACGCCGCCTCCGGTCCGGATTGATGCCGATAGACTGACCGGAATTGTTGCCGACGTGTTCGCTGCACTCGGCGTCGCGGTGAAGGATGCGCTAGTCGTTGCCGAAGATCTGGTGTTGGCCGATCTGGAAGGCGTTGGCTCGCACGGCGTGATGCTGCTGCCGATGTATGTCGAGCGCCTGCAAAAAGGCTCTGTCTCGAAAGGGAGCGCCGGTACGCTTGTCGTCGATAGACCGACAAGCATCGTCATTGATGCACATGATGCGTTGGGCCAACTGACGGCGCATCAGGCCGTCGACCTCGTGACATCGCGCGCGCGCGAGCACGGCATGGCGACGGTTGCTGTGCGTAACGCGTTTCACTTTGGTACCGCCGGCCGCTATGCCCGCCTCATTGCCGACCAAGGCTGCGTGGGGATCGTGATGTCGAACACGCGGCCCTTGTTGCCGGCACCCGGCGGCGCCGAAGCGATCACCGGCAACAACCCGATCGCCGTCGCAGTGCCGAGCAGTGGCGCGCAGCCAGTCGAGGTGGACATGGCCCTGAGCGCCACGGCGATGGGCAAGATCCGTCTCGCCGCCGGCGCCGGCAAACCAATTCCCGCGGGTTGGGCCATGGCAGCCGACGGAAGCCCGACCACGGACCCGAATGAAGCAATCAAAGGCATGTTGGCTCCGGCAGCCGGGTCAAAGGGTTTCGGCCTTGCTTTCGTTATTGATCTCTTGTGCGGCGGCTTGTCGGAGGGCGCGATTGGCGCCGAGGTGCGGCCTCTTTATGGCGATGCCTCGCTGCCGTATCGCTGCAGTCAAATGTTCATGGCAATAGACGTCAAAAATTTTACAGATCCGAATGCGTTCGCCGAGCGCGTCAACGAACAAGTCCAGCGCGTGAGGCATTCGAAGCGCGCTCCGGGCGTTGAGCGGGTCTACGCGCCGGGCGAGCTGTCATACGCCACGCGCGAAAAAAATGCCGGCACGGTAACGCTCAGCCGCCAGACGTTTGAGAGCTTTGTGGCCGCGGCGAACAGCACCGGCCTGCAAGTCGATACACTTTTTTGAGTCAACCATCCGAGAGGACAGACATGAAACAGCAAATCACCTCCAGCAAGCTGCGCAAACCCAACGGTCACTTCTCGCAGGCGACATCGATTGCTGCTGCGGGCAAGCTCGTCTTCATTTCCGGGATGACCGCGCGTGTGCCGGACGGCTCGATCGCTGGTCTCGGAAATATCGAGGCGCAGACGCGCCAGGTTTGCGAAAACGTCAAGGCGGCCGTCGAAGAGGCGGGCGGCTCGCTCGACGACATTTGCCGCGTCGACGTGTATGTGCGCAACATGGAGCACTTCGATATCATCCATAAGGTGCGCCGTGAATATTTCACCGGCATCGCGCCGGCCTCGACCATGGTCGAAGTCTGCAAATTTACCTCGCCGGAATATTTGATTGAGATGAACGCCATCGCTGTGCTTCCGAACGGCTGACGCAGATATGAAAGCCCGTTTCGAGGCCAGTGGAGAAGTGATCGTCGTTACCGGCGGCGCCAACGGCATCGGCCGCGCGATCGCCGTTGCCGCCGCCGGCATCGGAGCGAAGGTCGTTGTTTGCGATGTCGATGCTGCACCGATGCAAACGGTTGCGAAGGAGCATGGCAACATAGCCGTTGAGACGCTGGATGTCGGCGATCGCGAAGCGGTGATGGCGGTGTTCGGCAAGATCGAGCGGGATTATGGTCGTATCGACGGGCTGGTTTGCGCCGCGGCGATCCAGCCGCGCCATCTCGTGCATGAAACGTCCCCCGAGGAATGGCGTCGTGTGATGGCGGTCAATCTCGATGGTGTCGTGTGGTGCTATCAAGCCGTTATCGAGGGCATGATCGCTCGCCGGCAGGGAAGTATTGTCGCATTCACGTCAGGACTGGCCAGCCAGGGCTGGCCGCAAGCTTCGGCTTATGCAGCAACCAAGGCAGGCCTGATCGCCTTCACGAAGAGTGCGGCCAAGGAAGTTGCCCAGCATCGCGTCAAGTTCAATCTGATTTCCCCCGGCGTCATTGACACGGTGCAGTATCGCGCTGCGAATGAGGGGGTCGATCACGAGAGGTGGTTGGCTTCGACCGGTGTGGGGTCACCGGAGGATGTTGTTGGCCCGTTGTTGTTCCTGCTTTCCGATGCCAGCACGATGACGGCATCGCTGCTCTCACGTGATTTGGCCTACGCCGCGAAGGAACCGGATCATGGCTGAGAAGGGTGCGCTCACCAAGCCGGTCATTGTCGTCGGCGGTGGTCCGGTAGGCCTCACGACGGCGCTCGGTCTTGGCTTCTATGGGTTGCCTTTCCAGCTTTTCGAGGACGATGCCACGCTGTCGAGCGATACCAAGGCCGGCACGGTACTGACGCGGACAGTCGAGACGTTTCGGCGATACGGTGTAGCCGATCAGGTGCTCTCAAAAGCGTTGCGGATCGATGAGATCGGCGACGTCGAACGTGCGACGAATATTGCCCGGCCGTCGGTGAACATAGATCTTTTGGCCGACGAGACGCGTTATCCCTTCGTTATCAACCTGCCGCAACATCACCTTGAGCCGATCCTGCATGAGGCGCTCAACGAAAAATATCCGGGATGCGTCCATCTCCAGCACAAATTGAAAAGCTTTCGTCAGAACGACGACGGTGTCATCGCAATCTTCGATACGCCGGACGGCGAACGGGAGGTCGAAGGCTCCTACCTTTTGGCCTGTGATGGCGGCCGCAGCACCATCCGTAGTCAACTTGGCATCTCTGTGGAGGGAGAGTCTCTCGACGTCTTGACGATACTGGTCGACGTGAAAGTCGACCTCGATGTCAAAAACCCTCGCGACTATCCTTATCTGGCCTATTTTGCCGATCCGACCGAGTGGATGATCCTTGTCCGGCAGCCGCACTGCTGGAGATTCCTGTTTCCGTTGGCTGCCAACCGGGCGGAGCCAACGCACGAAGAGTTTCGCGAGAAGATCTTGCGCTTCATCGGACCGGTGAGCGAACTGGAAATCATCAATACGGTTGTCTACCGCATCCATCACCGCATCGCGACGGAATGGCGGGAAGGCCGCGTCTTTTTGATGGGCGATGCTGCGCATCTGATCACGCCGATGTGGGCGCTCGGCTTGAACACGGGCATACTCGACGCCGCGAATTTGCCATGGCGTCTCGCCTGGCATATGCGCGGCTGGGCCCAGCCATCGTTACTCGACGGTTATGTACGCGAGCAGCGGCAGGTTGCGGTGCACGGCTCCGGCGAAATGGCGGAAGCCGCCCGTAAATATATGATGGGCCAGAACGACGCTGTTCGCGCCATGTCGGGCGCACAATGGGCAAATGCTCTGACCCGGACGATGCTGGGCGTCAGGCTCGACGTTGATCAGACCAGCGACTGGTCGATGGTGCGTACCGAAATGGGTCCGCTACGCGTCGGCGAGCGCGTGCCGGATGCGTTACTGCATGCCGGCAACGGCAAGCCCACGCGGCTGCACGATCTCATCGATGATACCTTCCTGGCGCTGTACTTCACCGACGTGCGCCGCAGACCGCCGCTTCCGGCCGACCAGCCGGGCCTGAAACACCTTGTCGTGTCGCGACGCGATGCGCCCCTCGACTCCGGTCTTCGCGAACGGTCGCTGTTCGATATCGGTGACAATTTCCGGCGGCGGGCAGGGTGTGAAACCGACACGGTCATGCTGATCCGGCCGGACGATCACATCGCCGCCATCCTGCCGATGCGCGATGGTGCGATCGAAGAAGTCTACAAACGGATTACTGGCGGTTAAGGCATAAAATGAGCGAACCCCTCGAACGCATAGCTCTCGATGTTCATACTCATCTGGTGCCGATCCTGCCTGATAAACTAGCCTCGATCGATGGCGTGACGTGGCAGACTGACAAGCAGACACTGGTGGTCGACGGCCACGCCGTTGGTATGAAACCGTTGTTCGATCCGGCGGCGCTCGTCGCCTGGATGGACCGCACCGCCGTGGCGAAGGCGTGGATTTCGATCCCGCCACCGCTCTACCGCGCGCACCTCCAGGGTAAAGACGCATCGGCCTGGGTGGCTTATGCCAACAACGGACTTGTTGGCATCGCCACCGAATATCCCGATCGTCTCGCACCGCTGCCTCATCTGCCGTTGCAAGCGCCGGACGTTGCTCTCGCGACAGCCAGGGAATGGATTGCACGCGGTCATCGCCGCTTTGGCGCGCCGTCAGGCGGCCATGGCGATCAGGTCCTCTCGGATAAAGTCTACGACCCCCTATGGCAGGTGCTCGATGCCGCGGGGGCCTTCGTATTCTTTCATCCGGGCGAGTGCGCCGATGGCCGATTGACCGCGTTTTATCTGTCCAATCTGTTGGGAAATCCTTACGAGACGGCGGTTGCTATCGCGCATCTTGCGTTTGGTTCCGTGTTTGAGCGCTTCGGCAATATTCGCTTCTGTTTTGCCCATTCGGGCGGCGTACTCCCGATGGTCGCGGGCCGTTTTGAACGCGGCTTCGATACGGCGCGGCCCGATATCGATACCAAGCGGCTGTCACCGAAGACTATACTCCGGAACGTCTGCGTCGATTGTATCGCGCATGACGCCGCGTCTTTGGCATTGGCGGAGCAGACATTTGGCGAAGGCAATGTCGTCTTCGGTTCCGACTGGCCGTTCCCGATGGGGCTTATCGAGCCTCACGCGCAGTTGGCGTCGCTCGACAAGCGCCGTCGCAAGCGAATTTTCTGTGACAATCCCGAAAGGCTCGCAAAGGAGACCACGACATGAAAGGCCCATCGCCGCGCGGACCGGAACTCGGTCCGATTGGGGACAAGATATTGTTCGAGAACGAGCGCGTTCGGATCTGGAGCATCAAGCTCGATCCCGATCAACGTCAGGCATGGCATAAACATGATCTTCCTTACGTCATCGTTCCGATGACCGAGGGCAAGAACATCATGTATTTCGAGGATGGTCGCGAAAAAGAGACCAATGAGACCGTGGGCGGCGTGCTGTGGCGTGAAGCCGGCGCGCCGCACGAATTGCTGAATGTCAGCGATTGGCAATACCGGAATATTCTGATCGAGATAAAGTAGCCTCGTCGCGCATCTTAACCAGGCTGCAGTGTTAAATGATGAAATCGACGCCAGACGAGTCGACGATCGCCGATACGAGTGATTTCGACTACGTCATCGTCGGAAGCGGCATAAATTCGCTTGTCGCGGCGGCAATGCTGGGAAGGAAAGGACATAAGGTTCTTGTGCTCGAGCGCAATGCCGAGCTCGGCGGGTGTTTGAGAACAGAGGAAGTGACGCAACCCGGCTTTGTTCATGACGTCATGGCGATGACCGTCCTGCCCTTCCTGCAATCGCCCGGTTACCGGCTTCTTGGAAGTGATTTGCGCAAGCACGGATTGGAGATACTCAGGAGCGAAAGGCCGACTGGGGTGCTTTTGCCGGACGGCAGAGCCGCCGTCCTATCCATGGATAGGGTAACCAATGTGGCGATGTTCGATGCGCTCGCGGCGGGTGACGGAAGCGCATACGAAGAAACCATGAAAGGACTGGACCGGGATGCGCCGTTCATCTTTTCCATCCTGGGAACCTCGCTATGGTCCGGACGCATGCTTGGAACGCTGCTCTGGCAGGCGATGAAACGTGGCCCTCGCAAATTGGCGGCCTTCCTCGGCGAAGCTATCGGGAGCGCACGAGCTCATCTGGATAGCACCTATCGGTCTGAGGTAAGCCGCGCCGTGTGGGCGCCATGGGTGCTCCACACCGGGCTCGAGCCTGAGGCCGCATACTCCGGGCAGATGGCAAAAGTGATGGCCTTCTCGATTGAGGCCGCCGGTTGTCCAATCGTGAAAGGGGGAGTCCGAAACCTTGTCGAGGCCTTTCGCCGGCTGATTGAAACGCAAGGCGGCACGGTGCTGACGAATACAGACGTGGACCGCGTGATGTTGAAGCGGGGGCGTGCGTGCGCAGTTCGTGCTGTCGATGGACAAATCTATCGGGCAGAGAGAGGGGTCATTTGCTCGGTTACGCCAAACCAGCTCTATGGCCGTCTGTTACGCGATACAGAAATTCCTGCCGAAGTGACGAGCGCCGTGACCAAATATCGTTACGGCAGAGGCGACATGCAAATTCACTACGCGCTTTCGTCGCCGCCGAAATGGAAGACGGCCGGGCTCGATC
Organism: uncultured Alphaproteobacteria bacterium; assembly: GCA_963790595.1. GTDB lineage: Bacteria > Pseudomonadota > Alphaproteobacteria > Rhizobiales > Xanthobacteraceae > Bradyrhizobium. Next base: position 11,304 of record CAWBPE010000040.1, read on the forward strand.
GAGTTGCGATTCTGCATCTGACCTCTGGCCTCGATGGCGTGTCGCGAGCGGCGAATGAAGCTACTCGTTCGATGCTGCCGGCCGTGCCTACGATCTGTGTCGGGCAGCCTGCGGCTGTGGACACAACCCGCGTGCCGCCCGGTCGATCGGTACTTTGGCTTCAATTGCTCGAGACGCCGCGCACCCTGAAAGGTGATGCCGGCGGCTCGATTGAGGTCCCCCAGGACGGCGCCTGGACCGAGGATGTTCGAGAACGTTACGCGGATCGCGTTGAGGCCATTTTGGCCGCGCATATCGATGGCTTTCGCGAGACGGTTCTTGCCCGACGCGCTTACTCGCCAGCTGATCTTGCGGCGATGAACATCAACCTCGTTGGGGGCGATCCATATGGCGGGTCCTGCAGTATCGATCAATTCTTTCTGTGGCGTCCATTCACGACAACGGTAAACCATCGCACCCATGTGCGCGATCTCCATCAAATCGGCGCTTCCACGCATCCAGGTCCCGGCCTCGGGGGCGACTCTGGATATCTCGTGGCGTCAAAGTTGGGTTAGCCGATCTGCGGCAAATGCGAGCGTTTATTCAGTTTCGCCCTTGCTCATTCGATACAGCGTGGGGAGGAAACCGCCGAGTATGCTCATTTCCTCGGAGGCATGCTGGTGCAATCCCTGGACGCGCTCGTCGGGAACGAGGGCCTTCATCTCTTCCGGTGATATGTGTGATGGCATCGGGTCAAGTTCGCCCAGCCAGAACCGGGAGCGCATTACGCAACCCTCCGCCGTATCATACACAAGATGCAGCGTATGGCCGACCCAGATATCCCGATCCACCGGCCCCGTGCGCGCATAGATGGCCGCGCGGACGCCGGCTTTCTCAAAGCGGGACGTATCCAGAATCGCCTTGGGGTCGCGGAAATTGATCTTGAGTTTAAACAGCGTCGGGCCGCCACCAAAATATTCATGCGCGATGTGGGTGCCGCCGATGTAGCGGCCGGTTCCGCGTTCGCCGATCCAGTCGCTGAACACATGGTCGCGGGGATGCCACCATTTGTAATGCTCGGTGGTGTGAACATATCCGAACCACCATTCTACCATCCGCGCCTTGCATCCAATCATGTGGGTGCGTGCGGCGACATGGGCGCGGCCATCGGGGTGACGTATCCAGCCGCTTTCGAACGGGGAGATCGGCGAAGCCAGCAGATCATTCGCGTCAGCGAGGCGCATCGATCTCTCCTTAGGAGTCTTTTGTTTGACGCGTTTTCTTAACGCGAACCGGTATCCACTTCGCTCGAAAACGCTCTAGTCAGCCGTTCCAATATAGATGTGACGCAAGCGCGGATCGGCGGCGATCTTGCCGGGCGTGCCTGAGAGAGCGAATACGCCATGTTCCAGCACATAGGCATGGTCGGCGAGCGCCAAAGCGCGATCGACATCCTGCTCGATGATGATCAGCGTCATCCCGGCCTGTTTGAGCACCGCGAGGGCTTCATAGAGCTTGTCCATTACGACCGGTGCCAGGCCGAGGCTGATTTCGTCGAAGATGATGAGGCGCGGGCGGGCCATCAGCGCGCGTCCGATCGCGAGCATTTGCTGCTGGCCTCCCGACATCGAGGTGCCGCTCTGGTTTTTGCGCTCGGCGAGAACCGGAAACAGATTGTAGACCGCATCGAGGCGTTCGCGCATCGCCGAAGTGTCCGCGTTACGCGCCGCGATCAGCAGGTTTTCCTGGACCGAAAGCGTCGGAAAAATGCGGCGGCCCTCCATGCAATGGGCGATGCCGAGTTCGGCGATGCGGTGCGGCGGCCGGCCCGCGACGTCCTCACCGGCGATCCGCAGGCGACCCGAGGTCGGCGCGATGGCGCCGCTGATGGTTCGGGCGAGCGTAGTCTTCCCGGCGCCGTTGGCGCCGAGAATAGCGACGGCCTGTCCTTCCGGGATGGTCAGGTCGATGCCCCTGAGTACGCGGGCCTGGCCGTAGCCCGAACATATTCCCTGCAGTTCCAGCAAAGCGGCCCCGGTGCCGTTGACCGAGGGCGGGGCGATCAGGGACGACATCACATGGCGTTCGGCGGCCAGCTCGACAACATGCTCGGTCCTTTGCGTTTCAGCTTCCGTCGCCGGTGCAGGGCTCGCCCTAGGCGCGTGGGATGTACCGGTACCGAGATAGACCGCGGCGACCTCATCATTGGCAAAAATCTCGAACGTCGGACCTTCAACCAGTTTCTTGCCGAAGTTGAGCACCATCGAGCGCGCACAGCATTCCCGGACAACGCGCAACACGTGCTCGACGATGACGATCGCGGTGCGTGGGTCGGCGATCGAGTGAATGAGCGCGATCAGCTCGGAGATCTCGCTGTCGACGAGACCGGCGCCGACTTCGTCGAGCAGAATGATGCGCGGCCGCAGCGCCAGCGCACGCGCGACCTCCAGCCTTTTACGCCGAAGCAAGGGTAAGGCGTGTGCCGGCAGATTGGCGACATCAGCCAAACCGGTGCGATCCAGCAGCGTAGCGCGCTCGTCCCTTGCAACAGCTGCGCGGATGAAGGGCTGAATGGAATACTGCGCGACCTCCAGATTTTCCTCGACGGTCATGTCCAGGAAAGGACGTGGAATCTGATAGGTGCGGCCGATGCCGGCGCGGGCGCGCTCCGAGGCGGGTAGGCGGGATATATCGCGGCCATCGAGCCGGACTGAACCTTCGCTCGCGGCGATCGCGCCGCCGATCAGGCCGATCAGGGTCGATTTTCCTGCACCGTTCGGGCCGATGACGCCGGTAATCGTTCCCGGCTGCAATTGCAGATCGACATGATCGATCGCGACCAGGCCGCCGTAGCGCTTGACGATCCCGGAGACTTCGAGAAGCGGCGTGTCCAGCGTAGTCATGCCACTGCTCTCTTCCTGGCGAGAGCAGAGAGATTGGTTGCAAATCCGACAACGCCCCGTGGCGCGAACCGGATCAAAACGATCAGAATGACGCCCGCGATCGCGACATGCGCCTCGGGGTAATCGGCCAGTGCCTCGCCGAGTGCGACCACGAACAGCGCGCCGACCAGCGGACCCAGCCGCAAGCCGACGCCGCCGATGATCACCATCGAAAGCACGTCGATCGACCACTGAACGCCGAACATGCCGTAGGGTTCGATGGCGCCGAGCTTGATGGCCTGCACGCCTCCGGCGATGGCCATCAAGGCACTCGCCAGCACAAAGGCGCCGAGCTTGACGCGATAGGGGCGCACGCCCATCTGGGCAGCGGCGTCCTCATCGTCGCGCACCGCGCGCAGGATCACCGAAGCGCGGGTGCGCAGGCAGGCCGTGATCGCGAGAGACGCGATCAGCGCGGTGCCTAGGGCGTAGTGATAGAGTTCCGTCAGTGGCGGCGGGTCCTCGCGCAAAAAGATTCCGGTGGCGCCGCCGAAAGCGGAGACATTGATCATGGTCAGCCGCAGCAGCTCCGCCAGCGCCAGCGTGCCGACGGTGAAATAGAGACCGCGCAGGCGAAACAACGCCGGCGAAACCAGCGCCGCCAGCGCGCCGCCAGCCAGTGCGCAAGCGAGCAGGGCCAGCGGCAGCGGGATGTCGGCGCCATTCGATAGACCGAACGCGACATAGGCGCCGAGGCCGACAAAACAGGACGTGCCGAGCGAAACCAGGCCGACAGATCCCGCCAGCAAGTTCCAGCTTTCGGCGAGCGTCAGATAAATCAGCACGCGAAAGGCGATCTGCAATTCGTAGTCGCCGATGAAGCCGGACGCGAACCAGAGCAAAACGAACGCGCCGATGATCGCGCTGGCTTCCACAAATCCCGACAGGGCCTTCATGATCGCCCCCGCGCCAGAAAGCCATCCGGCCGGAACGCCAGCACTAATAGAAACAGCGCCATGCCGACGAGATCACGGTAGCCGTCGCCGAGCGTCAGGCCGCCGATGCTTTGCAGGAAACCGAGCGCCAACCCGCCGACGAGCGTGCCCAGCACATTGCCGAGGCCGCCGAGCACGACAATCGCGAGGCTGTTGAGCAGATAAGCACCGCCGCTGGAAGGACCGAATTGAAACGCCGCGCCGATCAGCGTGCCACCGACACCGGCACAGGCCGCGCCGAGCGCGAAGGTGGCCATCTGCACGCGCTTGACATCGACGCCGAGGGTCGCAGCCGCCTGGGCATCGGCTGCGCTGGCGCGCAAATCGCGACCAAAGCGGGTTCGCGAAATCAACCAGTGCACGGCGAGGATCAATGCCACGGCGATTACAAAGCCGATGACATAGATCAGCGGCACGGTGACCGGCCCAAGCGTCAGCGGGAGCGTCGCGTAATCCCGTTCGATCGAGCGCGTATCGGCGCTGAAGGCAAGGACAAAGGCGTTTTCGAGAATGATCGAGACCGCGAACATCGTCATCATCTGCGCCTCGGCCCCGCGATCGGCGAGCGGCGCCAGCAGCAGTCGGTAGAGCGGGACCGCGAGCGCAGCGACAAAGAGCGCAATCAGGGGCAGACCGAGCAGCGGGTCGACGCCCGTGAATTTGAGAAAAAAGAGGCCGGCATAGGCGCCGACCACCAGGAAATCGCCGTGGGCGAGATTGACCAGCCGCATCACGCCGAGGACGATGGATAGTCCCAGGGCCGTGAGCGCGAGCATCCCGCCCAGCAACATGCCCGAAACGATCGTGCTTAATACAGTGCCGACGTCGGGCATGAAGCTGGTCCCTTCAGATCAAGGAAGGGGGAAGAGGATGTCGCCGGTCTTGGACGCTTTCGGCCATATGATCACGGTCTTGCCGCCCTGCCATTGCAACGAGACGATCGGCAGCTTGGAGGTGTGGTTCTCGTCGAACTTCACCGGTCCAACGACATAGGTCTTGTTGGTTTTGGCAATCGCCGCGTTGATTTTTTCCGGATCGGTCGAGCCCGCCGCCGCGATCGCATCGAGCAGAATCTGTGCGGCCGCATAGGAATCCGCGATGTGCTGGCTGCTGGTCAGCTTGGTCTCGGTTTCGAATGCCTTGGCGAGGTCGGCCGCGCCCGGGAACGGGAAAGTCGGATCCCAATAGCCGCCGACCAGGATGCCGTCGGCTAGCTTGCCGAGCGCTTCGGCAAACTGCACGGGCTCGGCACCCTTCTCGATATTGAGGACTTTCGGCGTATAGCCGGCCGACGCCATCTGCTTGCGGATCGCGATAGCCTGCGGCGTGATCGCATCGACGAGCACCACTTCGGCGCCCTTGCTCTTGGCTTCACCGATGATCGATGTGAACTGCGTGTTGTCCACCGGGAATTCGGCATTCTGCACGACCTCGTAGCCAAATTCCTTGGCGAGCGCCGGCCAGATCTTGCCGCCGATGGCCTGTCCGTCGGGACCATTGTCGTGCCAGAGCGCGATCTTCTTGTTGGTCTGGATGCCGAGTTCGGCGAGGGCCTTGTATTGCGCGATCGCGAGATCCGGCACCGAGAAGAAGATATCCCAGACATAATTCCATTTGCGAACCGAGGTGAAAACTTCGAGGGGATCGCAACCGGTTACCATCGGTTTCTTGGCACGCTCAGCCACCAGCGCACCGGCATTGACCAGCGCCGGCGTGCAGGATCCCAGCATCGCCACGACCTTGTCGCGGGAAATCAGCGTCTCGGTATTGGAGGCCGTCGCGTTGGGATCGGTCTTGTCGTCCCGGATGATGAGTTTCACCATCTGCTTGGCGCCGCCGATCGAAATGCCGCCGGCCTTGTTCACCTCGTCGACCGCGCGCTTGTAGCCCCATTGCTGGAAGCTTCCGAAGCCGGCCAGCGGACCCGACAGCGGCAGCGAGGCGCCGATCACGATTTCATCGGCGCGCGCGGCGCCCATGCCGAGGGCGATGGAAATACCGGCGACGCACGCGCCGGCTCTTATAAAGCCTTTCAAACTCCGCATTGAAATAATCCTCCCCTTGTTATGTTTGGCAGTTCTACGATTTTGTTTTGAGGCGTCAGTACGAGTCGTCCAGCGTGATACGGCGATAGAGCAGGGGCAGAATCTCGGCGAGATATCCCATCTCCTCGACGCAATGCTGATGCAGGCGGCGGGCGAATTCCGCGTTCAGGTTTTCCGCGCGCATCGCGCGCACTTGCGCTTCCGGCAAGGTGATCGCGGGATCACGGTGCGAGATCAGCCCGAGCCAGAAGCGCGAGCGCATCTCGCAGCCGTAATCGGTGTCGCGCATGAAGTGCGTCATGCGCCCGACATTGATCGGGGCTTCGAGCAGGCCGGGCTTGGCGCAAACCGCAAGCGCGCCGGATTGCTTGTAGAGCTTGGCGTCAAAGGTTTCCGAAGGATCGTGGAAATCGATCCGCAATTTGAACAGCGGTCCGTCCTTGCCCGCGAGATATTCGTGAACCAGATGCGAGGCGCCGATATATTTGCCATTCACGCGGTTTTCCCAGCCGCTATAGACATGATCGCGCGGATGCCACAGGCGGTACCATTCGATGTCGCCGAGCCAGCCGAACCACCAGTCGACCATTTTGGCCCGGCATCCGGGCATGCGGGTCAGGCCGGCAACGACCCATTTGCCGTCCTCGATTTCCTGATAACCGGACTCAAAAGGAAGATAGCCCGGCTTCAACATCTCGTTCGCATCTTCGAATCGCATGTGCCTTTGCCTCGCTTGATCTGAACGTCGTTCTAGAATCCCACCTGGTCGCCGCCTTTGAGGGCCAGCATTTCCCGCGCTTCCGTTGGCGTGGCGATCGAATGGCCAAGCTCTTCGAGAATTCGGCGGATCTTGGCGACTTGCTCGGCGTTTGACGTGGCGAGCTTGCCGCGTCCGATGAAGAGTGAATCTTCGAGGCCGACGCGCACATTGCCGCCCATCATCGCGGCCTGGGTCGCGAACGGAATTTGGAAGCGCCCGGCCGCCAACACCGACCAGTGATAATCCCTGCCGAACAGCCGATCGGCGGTCTCCTTCATGAACATCAGATTGCGCATATCGGCGCCGATGCCGCCGAGGATGCCGAAAATGGTCTGGACGAAAAATGGCGGCTTGATCAGCCCGCGGTCGACAAAATGAGCGAGGTTATAGAGATGCCCGATGTCGTAGCATTCATGCTCGAAGCGGGTGCCGTGCTCTTCGCCGAGCATTTTCAGGATACGTTCGATATCGCGGAAGGTGTTGCGGAAGATGAAATCGTCGGTCCCGCGCAAATAAGGCTCTTCCCAATCGTATTTCCAGGTCTTGTAACGATCCGCCAACCCGAAGATGCCGAAGTTCATCGAGCCCATGTTGAGCGAGCACATTTCGGGCTTGGCGACCAGCGGCGCCGCGAGCCGTTGCTCGACGGTCATGTTGAGACTGCCGCCGGTTGTCACATTGATGACCGCGTCGGTTGCCTGCTTGATACGCGGCAGGAATTGCATGAACACCGCGGGATCGGGCGTCGGCCGGCCGTCTTTGGGATCGCGGGCATGTAAATGGAGGATTGAGGCGCCAGCCTCGGCGGCGGCGATCGATTGGGCCGCAATATCGCCGGGAGTAAAAGGCAGCGCATCCGACATCGTCGGCGTATGAATTCCGCCGGTGATCGCGCAGGTGATGATGACTTTTTCCGATCGGGGCTTCACCAACGCCGTTACTCCCTCGCCGATACCGGTGCGCCGAAACTCGCCCGTAGATGATTTGTCACGCGCTCGCGCAAGGCCGCCTGTTGCTCAGGCGACCAGCTGCGAAATCCCTCACCGGATTTGAAGCCGAGCCGGCCGGTTTCGACCAGCCGGTCGAGATAGGGCGAGGCGGCCGTGGAACGGTCGAGTGCGGGCAGCACGTAATTATGGATCGACCTTGTCAGGTCGGTGCCGACGAGATCGGCATTCTCCAGCGGGCCGAGAACGGCCAGGCGGGCGCCGAAACTGGCCTTGACGACATCATCAACGGTCTTCGCATCGCAAACGCCGTCGGCAACGAGCGATACAGCCTCGCGCCACAGCGCATGTTGAAGACGGTTGCCGATAAAGCCCGGGACATCTTTCTTGACCTCGACCGCGGTTTTTCCGACCGAGACAAGAAGTTTTAGCGTCGCGTCGATGGCGGCGTCCGAAGTATCGACAGTACGGATGGCTTCGACGAGCGGCACCAGATAGGGCGGATTCCACCAATGGGTTCCCAGGGCGCGGGATTTGTCGCGCAGCCTCGCCATGATGGCGGTGATCGGAATCACCGAGGTATTCGAGGCGAGAATGGCGGTCGGCCTCGCCGCATCCTCTATTTCGACAAACAGCGCCTGCTTGAGCGCAAGATCCTCTGGAGCTGCTTCAATAACAAAATCGGCATCCGCCACAGCCTTGGCCAGTTGGGCGTGCAGATTTATCGCATCGGCAGCGATGGGATCGAGACCGACTGCCTTGAGATTGTCGCGGATGCGCGGCAACGCGGTTGTCCGCGCGCCTTCGAGGGCGTCGAACAGCTCGACACGGTGACCGGCCGCGGCGAAAACCAGCGCGATGCCAGCACCCATCAGGCCGGCGCCAATCACCGTTATGGCGGGTTTCTCCACCATTCGCTCAGCCCGCCGTGTAGCCGCCATCCGCATAGAGCGTATGGCCGGTGTAGAAATCGGAAGCGCGAGAAGCGAGGAAGAGCAGCGGGCCGGCGAGGTCTTCGGGCTCGCCGAGGCGGCCCTTTGGCACGCGCGCCAGGAAGCCTGCACGCGTCGCCTTGGCTTTGTCGTCGTCGGCGAACATCCAGGCGGTGAGAGGCGAGCGAAATACTGTCGGCGCGATTGCGTTGACGGTGATGCCGGTCGGGCCGAGTTCACAGCCCAGCGCGCGCGTGATACCGTCGATCGCAGCCTTCGAGGCGCAATAGGCGGTATAGCCCGCGGGATGGCCGAGCAGCCCGCGCGCGGATGACATCAACACGATCTTGCCGCCGTCGCCCTGCGCCAGCATCTGCTTGCTGACCGCGCGCGCCATCAGCCAGGACTGCGTCACATTGGCGTCCATCACGTCAAGAAAACGCTCGGGTGTCATTTCGACGATTTTCGACACGTCGTTTTTGCCGGACGCGACGACCAGGATATCGACCCGGCCAAATCGCTGTTTGGCAGCCTCGACAATTCCTTCGCACTCTTTCTCGGAGGACGGCCGCTTGTTGATCGGCTCGACGTCCGCGCCGAGGCCCCGGCATTTGGCGACTATTTGCTCCAGCTCTTTGGCCTTACCCGCGGTCAGCACGAGTTTCGCGCCCGCCGCCGCCAGAACTTCGGCCGCGACGGCGCCGAAAGCGCCGGATGCGCCGGTGATGATGGCGACTTTGCCCTTCACGTCGAACAAAGCGTGCGGATTGGCGAGGCCCGATGTCATGGTTTCACTCCCGGCGGATACGGAATCACGACCAGCATTTTGCAAACGGAATTGGTGCGGTTGACGATCTCGCGCACTTCGCCCGCTGGGATGGTGCAGGAATCCATCGGACCCAGCACGGTCTCGGTCCCGCCGACGATGACGGTCATGTGGCCTTCGATGACGACATAGACTTTCTCGAACGGCGTGGAATCCGGTCCCGCGCCGCCACCGGGCAGAAACAGCGAGAAGCCGACCCATTGGTTGGTCGGGCCGTTGGGCTCGAAGCCCTGTAGCCGCAGCCCGACGACACCCCGATGGTTGGGGGCGTCATACGGTTTGGCATCCTGGTAGCGCTTGACGTGCATTGCGTTTCCTCGCGTGTCGGGTGGCCTGTTTCTCCGGACCTTGCCCTTATCGGCCTGTTGGCGTCAGAACGATGTGCCCTTTTCGATCCGGTAGTTCTGGCTCTTGTCGATCATCGCCACCAGGCGAATGATGCAGCCGTCGCCGCGATCCCAGTTCCAGGGGAAGAAGGCGAAGGTCACGCGCTTGCCGGTGACCGCATCGAGGTCGCCGCCGACGTTCTCGATGCCGAGAATGCCGTTGGTGAAGAGCTTGCGATGCACGGGCTCCCATTCCGGATGGGCCTGCTTCCAGTCGATGCCGCCGGACCATTGCTTGAATTCCTCGGCGAGATGCGGATGCAACGGGCCGTTACGATGCGGGCCGATCGCGGTCGCCAGCGGATGATCGTTGGCCTGGGTGTCGTGGCCGACAACCTTCACCTTCTTTTCGACGAACCAGTCGGCGGCCGAGGGCACGAAGCCGGGGCACTTGCAGAAATATTCTTCGCTGTCGCGGTATTTGTGGTGCCAGCCGGTATTGACGATGATGACGTCGCCGGGACGCACGGCCTTGCCGGCGGCCTTTTCGAGATCGTCATAGGTGATCGGTTCCCACATCTTCTTGGGAATCGGGACCACGAGGCCGGAACCGAAGAAGTGCGGCAACGGCACCTCGTCGATGAACGGCGTGTCCTCGACCACATGCGCAGGCGCATCGATGTGGGTGGTGTTGTGCATGCTGGTCGTGATGCGCTGCGACAGCACACCCGACTTCGCCATGTAGTGGATGCGTTCGATCTTGACGTCTTCGAAGTAGGGCCAGTTCGGCGACTGGAATCCGAAGCGGTGCGAGAGATTGTAGAATTCCAATCCCATCGGATTGTCGGTGTTTGCCTGGAATTCAATGCCGCGGATCTTGACCACTTGAGTTTCCTCCCGATCGAGGCGTCATTGCGCCTCTTCTGACTGTACCACATTGCGATACAACTGTATCGTATATTGGTTGAAAACACAAGTCGCCTGCGCGCACACGTTTGCTGCGGCGCAAAAATGCGCCGGGCATCGCCTTCACCAGGCATTTGAAATTTCGTCAGAGGTGTGTGGAAATGATCTGCTTTTCCAGCGCCGCTTTGGTTTCGAGCAACCGCCGCGCGATCATCTTGTATTCATCCTTGAAGCGCTGGCTGGGCACCGGCACCGAGATCGCAACGTAATTTCCGGCGGGGTCACGCAAGGCGACGCCGGTCGCGCACACGCCCGACGAATGTTCTTCGTTGTCAACGGCAACGCCGGTCTGGCGTACGGTTTTCATCTCGGCCGCAAGCTCGGCGAAGGTGACTTTTGTATTTTTGGTACGGCGCTGGTATTTCCGGCCGATCAGGTCGACGACCGCGGCGTCATCGATCTCGCCGAGATAGGCTTTGCCGTTCGCGGTGCAGTGCAGCGGATAGGAATCTCCCACGACCGAAACCGTCCGCAGCCGGTGGGGGCCGGTAACCTGGTCGATAAAGACCACCTGATCCTTCTTGATAATGGACAGATCCACCGTCTCCCCGAGTTCTTTCGACAAAGTGACGAGGAACGGCCGCGCCAGCGATGCAAAATCGGTGCGGACCGACGCCGCCAGCCGAAGGAGCGTGGGCCCAAGCCGCATCTTTCCGTTGGGTGACGCCGCGATGACAAGCTTCTCGACTTCCAGCGCGGCGATGATGCGCTGCACCGTCGATCGCGCCAGGTCAACTCGCTGTGCAATCTGTCCGAGACTGAGGCCGGCGTTCTCATGCTCCAGCGCCCGCAGGATCGCGACGGCGCGCGCAATGACCTGGACCTGACTTTTCTCGTTGGTTTCTATCGTCTTCATGGTGGCTCCGGACAATCTCAAGCGCGGCGATCGGCATCCCCTTGCGAGGAGGCTCACATGTTGATACAGTATGTACCACAATACGGTACAATAACAAGACGGAGGAAAAAGTGGTGACGGGAATCCCTTCAATTCGCTGCGGTCGCGCAAGCGCATATTCTTTGCACCACATATCTCTGTCGCCAAGTGTTTTGCCGACAGGTCTTCTGCCGCGCCAGCGCTGAGACGGTTGTCGCCAATCTAAACTCAGAGCCGAACGAGGAGACACCGTTGGTTAGAAAAATCGCGCTCGAAGAACATTTCCTGTGTCCGGGTTTCGACAAATATTGGGCTTCAACCGTCAGCGGCGTCGCGCCGGAAGCTTTGAAGCGCATCACGGCGCGGCTGTCGGATTTCGGCGACAGCCGGATTGAGCCGATGGACAAAGCGGGGATTGCCAAGTCGGTTCTTGCTCTGGCGGGGCCGGGCGTGCAGGTCGAGCCCGATGCTGCCATCGCGATCCGGATGGCGGCCGGCGCCAACGACTATCTGGCCAAGGAGATTCAAAAGCGGCCCGATCGCTATGCCGGGTTCGGCCATCTCGCGATGCAGGATGCGACGGCAGCGGCCGATGAACTCGAGCGCTGCGTGCGCGATCTCGGCTTCAAGGGCGTGATGATCAACGGGCACACCAATGGTCAATATCTCGACCATCCCTCGCTGGCGCCGTTCTGGGAACGGGCCGCCGCGCTCGGTGCACCCGTCTATATCCATCCCACCGATCCGGTGACACCAAGTCCAGTGCTTGACGGACACCCGGCGCTGCGCCGCGCGACGTGGGAATGGGGATTTGAGACGGGATCGCACGCCTTGCGCCTCGTTTTCGGCGGCGTATTCGCGCGTTTCCCCGAAGCGAAAGTGATCCTGGGTCATCTCGGCGAGACGCTGCCGTATCTGTTATGGCGCTTCGACAGCCGGGCGAAGCTTTACGGCGTCGAGTTGCCCCGGCCGCCATCGAGCTACATCAAGTCCAATATTGTCGTGACGACATCAGGCATGTTTTCCGCCGAGCCGCTGGCGTGCGCGATGGCGGCGCTGGGCCACGAGCAGGTGATGTTCTCGGCCGATTATCCGTTCGAGTCGGCCGAGGAGGCCGGACATTTCATGGATCAGGTCGCGCTGCCTGAGAACGTACGCGCCGATATCGCTTTCAACAATGCGGCCCAAATTCTGAAACTGTAAGGAAACCAGCCACCGTCCCAAGCCGGCGACAAGACCGGAAGGATCCACAATACCGGAGGAACACGTGACGATCGCCATATCCCGCAGAACGTTTGCGCTAACCGGCGCCTGCGCCGTCATCACATCGCGCTCGGCGTCCGCACAGACCGCCGAACTCAAGGTGTCTCATTTCCTGCCGCCGAACCACACCTTCCAGAAGGCGATGGTGATGTGGAGTGACGAGCTCGAGAAGCAGTCGGCGGGGCGGCTGAAGCTGCAAATCTATCCGGCCGGCCAGCTCGGCGGCGGACCCAACCGGCAGTTCGATGCGGCGCGAAACGGCGTCGTCGATATCGCGATCAGCCTGCACGGCGCGACGCCCGGTCGTTATCCCACGACCGAACTCGCGAGCCTGCCATTCGTCGCACCTTCGACCGGCAATAAAAGCACCGCAACGTCGCGCCGGCTGAGCGAACTGGCGCCGGAATATCTGGCGAAAGAGCATGAGGGCCTGCGCATCCTGTGGATGGCCGCAACCCCGCCGCTGATGTTTCATAGCAAGACGCCGATCCGCACCATCGCGGACTTCAAGGGCAAGCGCATCCGCTATGCCGGGGTGCAGTTCAAGAACATCATCGACAGCCTCGGCGCCGTTCCGTTGCTGGTTCCTCCGCAGGAAACCCAGGACGGACTGGCCAAGGGCATCATCGACGCGGCGACCTTTCCCTATGAAGGCGCGGCGAGCTTCGATATCGCCACGGTGGCCAAAAATACGCTGGAGCCCGGGGTCAGCGCCGCGACCTTCGCGGTCGTGATGAACCCGGCCAGATATGCCGGTCTTCCCGATGATCTCAGAGCCCTGATCGACAAGACGGCCAATCCGGAAGCCGCGGCCAAGTTCGGCGCGATGTGGGACGAGGCTGAAACGGAAGGCAAGACCACGATGCTGGCAAAGGGCACGCAGGTTTCCGCACTGGCCAGCGATCAACTTGAGCAGATGAAAGCAATCTTCCGGCCGCAGCTCAATGCCGCGGTGGCCGAGGTCGAAAAACAGGGCAAGCCCGGCCGCAAGTTCTTCGACGCCTACTTGGCGTAGTCCGGATGACCGAACAGGCCCTCCCGTCCTCGAAGCCGCCAGACGCCGTCCAGTGGCTGCAAGCCGCGCAATTGCGGCTGGCCGCGATCGCTCTCATAACCATGATGCTGGGAACGGTGCTGGACGTGTTCTTTCGCTACGCCTTCAACAAGCCGCTGCGGATTTCCTACGATCTCGTCGAGAGCATGCTGGTGATTTATGTTTTCCACGGCATATCCAGCGTATTCCTCGCCCGCCGCAACATCGTAATCGACGTGATCGATGGGCTGGTCGGCCCGCGTGTTCTGCGCGTGCTCGCGGTATGTGCCGACATTGTTTCGGTGCTGTGCCTGGTGCTGTTTCTGTGGGGCATGTTTGAACCGGCCACACAGGCCTATCAATATGGCGACCGCAAGCTCGAATTAGGCGTGCCGCTATACGTGCTGTGGGGCTTCGCGCTGGCGGGGCTGCTCGGTACGCTCGTATGCACCATCGCCGCGTTTACCCACATTACCCTGCGCCAATTCCGGAGACAGAAGTGAGTCCCGCTATTGTCGGCGCCATTGGCATCCTGTCGCTGTTGCTGTTGCTGTTTGTGCGCGTCCCAGTCTGGGCCGCCCTGACGCTGGTCGGCTTCACCGGCAACTGCATCCTGTCGGGCCTGCACAGCGCGTTGAGTCTGACCGGCACGTCCGCCTTCGATGCGTCTTCCGCCTACACGCTCTCGGTGATCCCGCTGTTCGTGCTGCTCGGCGAGGTCGCGTCGAACACCGGGCTTTCGGCCGATCTGTTCAACGCGGCGCGATTGCTGCTGTCCGGCGTCCGCGGCGGCCTTGCGATCGCCACGATCGCGGCGTCCTCCTGCTTCGGCGCGGTCTGCGGATCGTCGATCGTCACGGCGGCAACGATGACGCGGATCGCGCTGCCCGAGATGCGCAAGGCCGGCTATGACGACCGGCTGGCGACCGGGGCACTGGCGGCGGGCGGCAGTATCGGAATCCTGATCCCGCCGTCGATCATTCTGGTGATCTATGCGTCGATCGCCGAGCAATCGGTACCGAAGCTGTTTGCCGCGGCGTTGCTGCCGGGCCTGCTGCTGACCGCGCTCTATATGGCCGTCGCGATCGGCATCGCCGTGGTCTATCCGCATTACGCGCCACGCGTCGCGAAAGCGTCGGTGCAGGAGCGGTTGAAAGCATTGGCGGGTCCGTGGCAGTTCATCCTGCTGTTCATCGTCACCATCGGCGGCATCTATGCCGGCATCTTCAGCCCGACCGAGGCGGCGGCGATCGGCGCATTCGGCAGCATCGTGCTCGGTTTTATCGGGCGTCGTCTGACCTGGGCGACGCTATGGCGCTCGATCGAGACGTCGATCACCACGAGCTGCCTGCTGTTCGTGATTATCATCGGCGCCAATCTGTTTTCGTCGTTCATGGTACAGACCCAGTTTCCGACCATGCTGGCCGACGGCGCCAGCGCGATGAATCTTTCCGCGCCGGCGGTGATGATCATGATCGTGCTGGCCTATATCGTGATGGGCTGCTTCCTTGAGGGCATCGGCATGGTGTTGATCACGGTGCCGGTGTTTCTGCCGCTGGTGGTCAAGTTCGGCTATGACCCGATCTGGTTTTCGATCCTCGTCGTGATCGTGGTCGAAGTTGGCCTCATTCATCCGCCGGTTGGCATGAATTTGTTCGTGATCCAGGCGCAGGCGCCCGATGTAAAGATCACGAGCATCTATCGCGGCATCGTCCCGTTCCTGCTCGCACCGCTCGTCCTCATCATCTTCCTGTTCCTGTTTCCGAGCCTTGCGCTGTGGCTTCCTAAACTGTTGTATGGATGACGCCCATGACCAATGTCCTGATAGTTGAAACCCACGCGGAGGCCTATGCCGCCGCCTTGCGCGAAAAATTCACTGGCCTGGAATTGCAGGTCGCACAATCGGCCGCCGATGCCCACGTCGAGTATGACAAGGCCGAGATATTGATCGCGTTCGGCATGGGCATCACGGACCAGCTGTTCGCGCGCATGCCGAAGCTGAAATGGGTGCAGTCGCTGGCGACCGGCGTCGATCATTTCCTGCGCAGCCAGACCCTGGCCCGCGACGTTATTCTTACCAGCGGCCGGGGCATCCACGGCCCTGCGATGCGCGAAGCCGTTTTGCACCTGATGCTGTCGATCAACCATGACAGCAACAGCCTGGTCCGCAACAAGGACATTCACCGCTGGGATCGGCGCGCGTGGCCTTTGCTCGCCGGCAAGACAGCGGTCGTGATCGGCAGCGGTGTCGCTGGCTCAGCGATCGGCGCCGTGTTGCAGGCCCTTGACATGAAGGTCATCGGGGTCAGCCGGATGCCGCGCAACGTCACGGGATTTGACGTCGTGATGCCGCAAGAGGAATTGCCGCTGGTTGCCGCAGGGGCGGACTATGTCATCAATGTGCTGCCAGGTAGCGCAGCCAACCGTAAGATCGTCGGCGCCAATGTCTTTGCGCGCATGAAGCCGAGCGCCTATTTCATCAATGTCGGACGCGGAGAGACGGTCGATGAGGAAGCACTGATTGAGACCCTTAAGGGTGGGAAGATTGCGGGTGCAGGGCTCGACGTTTTCGCCACGGAACCGTTGCCGGCCGAGAGTCCGCTATGGGACCTTCCCAATGTTTTCATCAGCCCGCATATCGGGGGCCTGTTCGAGGAATATCAGCAGATGGCGACGCCCCTGATCACAGGCAACATGAGGGCCTATCTTTCCGGCGATATCGCCCGGATGACCAACGTCATCGATCGTTCGGGGAGATCCGCATGACCGGCATGGTTGATCCCGCAAGCCGCATCCTGACGCGAATTTCCCAGGCCGAACTGACCCGGCGCTGGAACGTGGTTCGTCAGGTGATGAAGCAGCGCGGCATCGACGCTGTCGTGATGCAGAACAGCAACGACTGGCTTGGCGGCTATGTGAAGTGGTTCACCGATTTGCCGGCCAACAACGGCTATCCACGGACCGTTGTCTTTCACGCGGATGCTCCGATGAGCGTGGTCGAGATGGGGCCCTCGAATATCCGGCGGACATTCGCCCCTGACGAAACGCTGCATCGCGGCGTCGGCGAGATGCTGCATACGCCGTCGTTCACCTCGATCGGCTATACCGACCGCGACGATGCGCAATTGGCCATCGACGCGCTTCGCCGTCATTCCCATCGGACCATCGGTTTGATTACACCGGGCGTGCTGCCTTACGCGTTTGTCACTGCGTTGAAGGACGCATTTGCGAATGCGACATTTATCGACGTCACGCCCGATATCGATGCGATCAAGGCGATCAAAAGCGCGGAGGAAATCGCCCTGATCCGGCAGACCGCGCATCTGCAGGACGAGGTGTTCGCCGAAGTTCTCAGGGAAATTCGCCCCGGCCTGCGCGACATCGACATCACCTCGATCGCGCAGCGCAAAGGGCAGTTGCTGGGCAGCGAGCAGGGGATATTCCTGGGCGGTTCATCACCCATCGGAATCAGATCGCCTTTCGTCCCGCGCTACATGCAGGGGAGGCGATTGGAAAAGGGCGATCATCTGTCGCTCCTGATCGAAATCAACGGCGCCGGCGGTTTCTATACGGAGATTGCGCGCACGGTCGTGCTCGGCAAGGCTTCCTCAGAGCTGAAGGATGCCTTTGCGTCGGTCAAGGCCGCACAAGACTACTCCCTCAGCATCATGAAGCCAGGCACGAAGGTCAGCGATATCTTCGCGAGCCACAATCAATATATGGCGGAAAACGGCTTGCCGGCCGAAACCCGTCTATATGCGCATGGCCAGGGCTACGATATGGTTGAGCGTCCTTTAATTCGTCAGGACGACGATATGACACTGCGCGAAGGCATGTGTCTTGCGGTTCATCCCGGATATGAAACGCCCGCCCTGTTTGCAGTGATCTGCGACAACTATATGATCGAGGCAAATGGTCCCGGCGAGTGCCTTCACAAGACGAAGAAGATGCTCTTCGAGATCGATTGATGGTGTCAGCGCGCGCGGCAGGGAATCTACCGGATCGTGATCTTGAATCTGACGGACGATGACGAAGAGATCGACGAGATTTCGCAGATCGAAGCGCGGCTCGAGGAGCTTGCCGAGGTCGCTGAGCGATGCCGGAAGATTATCTTGGGTTCCAAGATAGCCATCGCTGGCGGCGCCGCGTTGTTGCTCTTGATGGTGCTCGGATTGTTCGGATCCAGCCAGGTCGCGGCGATCGGATCGATTGCCGTCGTGTTGGGCGGGATCGTGTCGCTCGGGTCGAACATCAGCACGTTGCAACAGACGCAGGCCGCAATGGCCGCGGCCGAAGCGTTCCGTTCGAATCTGATCGGCAGGATCAACCTTCGCGTGGTTGGCGAAGTTAAATCACTAAACTGATAGTGGCCACGCGCCGGGCATAGAGCGCCGATCGCGCCAGTCACCGCCTCATGATGCCCCCTCATACCTTGATATGATCGGCTTCCGCCTAGGGTTGGATGGCCCGGCCGTGGCGTTGCGGATATCCCTGCCTTGAGATCGAGGGAACCTGAGCAAATCGCGTCGGGATCGCTCCATACCCGAAGCGTCTGCCCTGGAAGTCGTCGATGCGGCGGCTCGGAGCACGCTTTTCAAGGAGGTTGAAATGCTGCTTCAGTTGCCAATCGTCATCCTGACGACGCTTTCACCCGTCGCCATTTCCGATACGCCCCCCAGGTTCGATATCGCAAAGGAGTGCCGTTTCGAAAGTGAGTCGTCCAGAGCCTTCGACCGGTGCTCACGTGACGAAGGCGACGCGCTCAGGCAACTTGAAACGGAGTGGCCGCAGTTTGGTGGCGCCGACCGAACCTCCTGCATGGTCGAAGCAACGGTTGCCGGCTTTGCAAGCTATGTCGAACTGCTCACCTGTCTGGAAATGGCAAGGGATATCGGCAACGACAAGACCAATCCCCGTAGCGCGCCTGCGATACCGTCGACGCGTCTCGCACCGCCCGAACTCAGCGTTGTCGATAAAGCCGAGTGATTTGCGGAACCGATTTGCTTGAGAAGCGATCTTCCTTGGGAGGAAATTTCCGATGCCGACCGAAACCATCGACCACAAAAGCGGGGCCGCCTTCATTCAAACCCCGGGGACAGGCAGTGCGGATACGACGGTTGACCGTGACGCCACGCGACCGGGGATGGATACCGGTTCAAAGCCAGTCTCCAGGCAGCGGATCACGCGCCGAACAATGCTGATCGGCGCGCTCGGCGCTGCGGTGATCGCGGCCGCGGTGTTCGGCATTCCCTGGATCCGGTTCGTGCTCAGCACGGTTTCGACCGACGATGCTTTCGTGAACGGGCATGTGACGTCCGTCGCCCCCCGCGTCCATGGTCAAGTCGCCCGGGTTCTGGTGGATGACAATAATCGCGTGCACAAGGGGGACCTTCTTGTCGAGTTGGATAAGGAACCGCTTCGGGACGCCGTCGCCGTGAAGAAGGCGGCCGTCGATACCGCAGCGGCGGATCTCCAGGTAGCCAGGGCCACGGTGCGCGGTATTGAAGCCCAGGCCTGGAGCCGCCGCTGGCAACTGCAGCAAGCCGTGGAGAACGTCGAAAACCAGATAAGCCTGCTGCATGCCCGGGTCGCCGCGCTCAGGAAAGCCAAGGCAACGCTGATACTGGCGCAGCAGGAGTTCGACCGGACGTCGCAGCTGGTCGTATCCGAGACGGCGAGCCGCGAGCTCTATGACCAGCGTCAGGCGACATTGTCGATTGCCCGGGCAGGGGTCGTCCAAGCCTTGGCGGATGCGAACCAGATCCGTGTCTCGTTGGGCCTGCAGACGGAGCCCGAAGATAGCGCGGAGCTCGACCGGGTACCGGCCAACCTCGATGAGACGTTTTCTTCGGTCCTGCAGGCGCAGGCGGAACTGATTCAGGCCGCGGCTGAACTGGGTGTTGTGCATTCCTACAATCAGTCTCCGAAGCAGATGCTCGAAACGTTCGAAAAGGGCGGGGTTGATCGCACGTTCGATCAGCTGGCCCCCGTGGCGCCGGCCGTCAAGCAAGCCGAAGCCAAACTCGAAGCCGCCAAGCGCGACCTGGCTCTGGCTGAACTCGACCTTCGCTATGGTGACGTCGTCGCGGAGATCGACGGCGTCGTCACGCGTCGAAACGTCAATCCCGGCAACGACGTTCAGGTCGGACAGAGCTTGATGGCGATCCGCTCGCTCAGCGAGATCTGGATCGACGCCAATTTCAAGGAGACGCAACTGCGCGACCTACGCATCGGCCAGGCTGCCGATGTCTACGTCGACATCTATGGCGACAAGCAGGTATTCAGCGGCCGGATCACCGGGTTTACGATAGGCACGGGATCGACGCTCGCATTGCTGCCGCCGCAGAATGCCACGGGCAACTATATCAAGATCGTCCAGCGGCTGCCGGTCCGGATCGAGCTTGAGGGTTACGATCCGGACAAGAAGCCGCTGTTCATCGGCGCATCGGTCGTGCCCTACGTCTATCTCAACAAACCGCTGAGCGGACCGAATGCCGGCGCATTCCTTCAGGCCTCCCTGCCGCAATCGGCCGGCAGCGCTTCGGCCGCGAGCGCGTCAGGCAATGGCAAATGACGGACCTCGCCCTTTCAGCTTCAAGGTCACGGGCCGCCGTGAACCCGTGGCTTGTAGCAGCCGTGGTCATCATACCGACCTTCATGGAGGTGCTCGACACCACCATCGCTCTGGTCGCGCTGCGATACATCGCCGGCGGCCTCTCGGCCACGGTCGATGATGGCGAATGGGTCATCACCAGTTACCTCGCCGCCAATGCGATCATCCTGCCAATCAGCGGCTGGCTGTCGGCTCGCCTCGGACGGCGGAACTACTTCCTGCTGTCGATCGCCGTTTTCACTCTCGCGTCGGGCGCATGCGGGATGGCCACCAGCCTCGGTCAGTTGATCGTATTTCGCGTCGTGCAGGGCCTGGCAGGCGGCGGTCTGCAGCCGTCCAGTCAGGGCGTGCTGCTGGACGCCTTTCCGGTGGAGAAGCAGGGCATTGCGATGACGCTGTTTGGCCTGGCTGCGCTGTTGGCGCCGGTGGTCGGTCCGACGCTCGGCGGCTGGATCACGGACAGTTATTCGTGGCGATGGGTGTTCTTTATCAATCTCCCGGTTGGCCTCATCGCATTTGGTGCGTGTTATGTTCTGCTGCACGATCCGGAATACCTCGTCAAAGAACGTCAGGAGTTGCGGAAGCAGCCGTTGCGTTTTGACGGAATCGGCCTGTCATTGCTGGTGATCGTCATGGTCTCCTGGGAGGTGATGCTCAGCAAGGGACAGGAGTGGGACTGGCTCAGCGATCCGTTCTGGCGGGTGCAGACGCTGACGACTTTTTTCGGTTTGGGTTTAATCGCGCTGATCTTTTGGGAATTACGTAACCCCAATCCTGTGGTCAACTTCCGCCCCTTAAAGGAACGAAATTTTGCCGCATGCTGCGTAATCATCTTCGGCGCTTTCGCCATCCTTTACGCCGCCAGCACATCATTGCCGGCGCTGCTTCAATCCCTCTTTGGCTATGATGCTCTCAGCGCGGGACTGGTGATGTCGCCGGCCGGGTTCGGCGCGCTGTTGGCGATGCCATTTGTCGGCCGGGCCCTTGGCAAGGGAGCCGATGCCCGATGGTTGCTCGCCGGCGGCTTGCTGACGATGGCGGTCGCAAACTACTGGATGTCGCAGATGAATCTCGAGATCAGCCCGGGCCAGGTGGTCTGGCCCCGGGTGATGCTGGTGTTTGGGCTGTCGATGTGTTTTGCGCCTGCCAATGTCGCGGCTTACCTCTATATCCCGCCGTCGCTGCGTGGAGCAGCGGTTGGTTTGCTCAGTCTGTTGCGCAACGAGGGAGGCAGTGTCGGCACCTCGATGGCGCAGACCATGCAGGAGCGCCGTGAGCAATTTCACGTGCTGCGGCTCGGCGAGTACCTCGATTCGTTCAATGCGGGTGTGGTTTCTTTCCTCGCGCAGGCCCGCGGCGTTTTCCTGCAGCAGAGCGGCGACGCGTCTATTGCGCAGCAGTCTGCTTTGCAGACGCTGGAGAATTTGCGGCAGCAGCAGGCATCGTCACTGGCTTATTTTGATGTCTTTTTACTGCTGGCCCTGGCGACGATAGTGCCGCTACTCGCAGTGCTGCTGATGAAGCGTTCGGTGGCTGAAAAAGGCGCCCGCATCGGCGGCGAATAACGAGCGCGGGCGCCCGTTCTATAACCGCTCATCTGGTCAGTCGTGGCCTCGTGATATCAGCTCATACCTTGATATGACCGGCTTGCCCTAGTGTTGGATGGTCGAGCACGCCGGTGGACTGCACAATGGCTTGACCCGTCAACAGAGGACGAATCGAGATGTGCAGGCCTTTCTCATCGCGGACCCGGCGGGGCTTGCGCGAAACAGCCGCACGGGCCGCGCTGATTCATTCAGCCCGGAGCCACTTTTCAAACCGGAGCCACTTTCTAACTCGAAGCCACTTGTTATCCGCAGATCACACTGATTGCCTTTCGCGCCATCTCCCGCAGTTCGGCGCGGGGAGTACCGGCGCGGACGCGGACAGCGATGCTGTGCATCGTCGCGGAGGCGAGGATGGCAAGCGCCGCGGGATCGGCATCGTCTTTCAGTTCGCCTTTATCGCGCGCCGCGCTGAAGCGTGCTTCAAAATCGGCGTCGATCAAACGAAGTCCCGTCGCGACACTCTTGCGGATGTCCGGATCGTCGACGGTTTCGGTGACTGCGGTCCCGATCACAAAGCATCCGCGCGCGGTTCCTTTGCCAGAAAAATAGATCGACAGTGCCGCCTCGTAGGCCGCCATCAGGCTTTCGGCCAAAGGACGGTCCTCGGCAAGAGCCTCACGGGTCGCCGCCAGGCTGCGTTCCCAGTAATGCGCGAGCGCCTCGAGATAGAGCGCGCGCTTGTTGCCGAAGGCCGCATAGAGGCTCGGGGGATTCATGCCGGTCGCGGCAGCAATGCTGTCAAGGGAAGTCCCGGAGTAGCCGGTTCGCCAGAAGGTGTCCGTTGCGCGCTTGAGCGCCGTGTCGGCGTCATAGGCGCGCGGCCGTCCTCGGCGCGCTGGTCCGGTTTCGCTGTTTTTTCGTGCCATGTCGCCAAACATCCTGGTTGCTGTGGGTCCATACCATATTTGTATGAATCACTACAAAATAAATCGACAACCACCTTGATCGCGGCGCCGTCGCCCCTTATTTGTATGAAACGTTACAAAATACAAGAGGTGTGGGCTTACCATGGGGATTAATGTCGCGATGGAGACGCAATTCGATCGCGTTGTCGATGGCCCGGCGCCCGACCGGGTGGTCGCAATGCCCAAGAAAACAATCAGGGAGCGGCTGCGCCGGCCCCTGTTGCTGGCGGTGCCGATCCTGTCGGCGGCGTTCGGCGCCGCCTGGTATGTCGTCGAGGAACCTTATGTCTCGACCGACGATGCGTTCGTTCGCGCCGCCAAGGTCACCGTGAATGCCCGGGTGGCGGGCCAGGCGGTCGAGATCGCCGTGCGGGACAATCAGCGGGTCCGGCAGGGACAGATCCTGTTTCGAATCGATCCGGAGCCCTACCAGATTGCGATCGATCAGGCCGAGGCCCGGCTCATGAGCGCGCGCCTCCAGATCGAAGCGCTCAAAACGACCTATCACCAGCAGCAGGCCGAACTGCAGTCGGCGAGGGATTCGG
The DNA here is from genome assembly GCA_963790595.1 of uncultured Alphaproteobacteria bacterium. Taxonomy (GTDB): domain Bacteria; phylum Pseudomonadota; class Alphaproteobacteria; order Rhizobiales; family Xanthobacteraceae; genus Bradyrhizobium. The sequence continues at coordinate 34,802 of CAWBPE010000040.1, forward strand.
CGGCTTTTGACGAGCGTGAGTATGATCGCAAGAAGGCACTGGTCGCCAACGATTTCACTCCGCGCGAAGTGTTCGACCGGACCGAGACCGATCTCAAGGTGGCGCGCCAGCGCGTCGCATCGATCGAGCAGCAGATCGCCAACACCGTCGTCGCGCTGAACGGCAATCCGAACATTGAAATTGACAGCCATCCGACCGTTCGCGCCGCCAAGGCGCAACTCGACCGTGCGCGGCTTGATCTGTCCTATGCAACGATCACGGCGCCCGACGATGGTATCGTGACCAGGGTCGAGGACCTCCAGGTCGGTAGTTTCGTCAATCCCGGTGCCGCCGTGTTCTCGCTGCTGTCGAGCCGCCGCATCTGGATCGAGGCGAATTTTCGTGAAACCGGTCTGACCCACATGCGTCCAGGTCAGGAGGCGACGATTGATGTCGACGCTTACCCGGACCGTACTTTCAAGGCGCACATCGTCAGCATGAGCCCGGGCACCGGATCGGATTTCGCGGTGCTGCCGCCGGAGAATGCCACCGGCAATTGGGTCAAGGTTGTCCAGCGCCTGCCGGTGCGTATCGAGCTCGATGAGGTCGATCCGAACCGTCCGCTGTTTTCCGGCATCAGTGTCACCGCGCGGGTTGACACGGGCCATCGCCGCACCTGGCGTCACCCGCTGCAGCCTGTGCTGGCGATGGAGACGAAGTGAGCGCCGCCCTCACATCGAGCGTTGCAGTCGACCGCCATCGCGCGATCATCGTGGCGGCGCTGATGGCGACTTTTATGGAGTCGGTGAACATCTCGATCCCGAATGCGGCGCTGCCGCATATCCAGGGAACGCTATCGATGGGCGACGACGAGGCTGGCTGGGTGTTTACCGCCTATATCGCGGCGGGCGCGACCGTGATGCCGATGGCGCGCTGGCTCGCGGGGCGCTATGGCCGCAAGACGGTCTATCTGGTGTCCCTGACGGTGTTCTCGCTCGGCCTGATGCTCGACACGCTGGCGACAACTCCCATCCAGTTTGTATTTGCCCGAATCGTCCAGGGGGCCGCGAGCGGCCCACTCGCGCCACTGTCGCTGGCGACCCTGCTGGATGTACTGCCTCCGGCGCGCCACAAGCGGATCGGCCTCGTGTGGATCGTGTGCTTCCTGCTCGGCATCAGTACCGGACCGAGCATCGGTGGCTGGCTCAGTGAATATCACGGCTGGCATTCGATTTTCTATTTCAGCTTGCCGATCGCCGGCTTCATCGCTCTCGCGATGGCGCTCTCGCTGCCCGAAAAGAGAGCGCCGCAAAATCCGCCTTTCGATTTCTTCGGCCTGGCACTGTTCTCGCTCGGCATGCTCGGCCTGCAGATGATGCTTGACCGTGGCGAGCGGCTGGAATGGTTCGCCTCGCCGGAAATCTGGGTCGAAGCGATCGCATCGGTGCTGGGATTCTATCTTTTCGTCGTGCACATCATGACGACGGATGTGCATTTTCTTAACAAGGCGCTGTTCAAGGACCGCAATTTTGTGCTTTCGGCGATCATGTTTTTCGCCGTCGGCTTCGTTCTGCTGCCGACCCTGGCGTTGACCTCGCCGATGCTGGAAGCCTTGCTCAATTATCCCGTTGATACCACCGGGTATCTGACGCTCGCGCGCGGTGTCACGCTCGTGGGCGCGGTGGTGCTGATGAGTTTCGCTCCGGCTCGGATCGATAACCGGCTGTTTGTGATCGCCGGCATGACGCTGGTGATCTATGCCAATTGGTCGATGCTCGGTTATTCACCCGCGATGGATAGGCGTCCGGTGATCGTGGCGATCCTGTTCCAGGGGGCGGGTCTCGGCATGTTGCTTCCGTCCCTCACCAAGGCGGCGTTCGGCACGCTCGATCCGACATTCCACCCGGAAGGCAACGCGCTCTTTAGCGTGTCGCGCGCCTATGGAAGCGCGATCGGCATCGCGATCGTCCAGATCTTTTTCTACAACAACACCCAGGCCATGCACCTGGCGCTGGCGAAGAACCTCGCACCCTATCGCACCGCCGCTCACGTCGCGGGTTCAATCGCCAAGCCGGGCCTTGCAGCGCTCAACGACATGATCACCCAGCAGGCGGCGGTCGTGGCCGTCATCGGCCAGTTCAAGATCCTGATGTGCGCCATGCTGATCGTGAGCCCGCTCGTGCTGTTTCTTCGCAAGCCGAGGCCGGCCAGCTGACACCGAAAGCGTCGCGCGCATGCGCGTTCTCTGCATCAAATCAAGGAGTATTCCCATGACAACGTCTGACACGCTTCGCCATACGAATATCCGCCTCAACCATGGAACGGTTTTGATGCCCGCGGCGGGGTTTGGCACCCTGATTCCGGATTCCGTGGTGACCAAACAAGCGACCAAGACGGCATTGGAAGTGGGATTTCGGCATTTCGATTGCGCAGAACGCTACCGCAATGAAGCAGCGGTCGGCGAGGCGATGCAGGGAGTGTTCAGGGCAGGGACCGTCCGGCGCGAGGACGTGTTCGTGACCACCAAGCTGTGGAACACCAACCATCGTCCGGAGCGGGTCAAACCTGCCTTTGACGCGAGCCGTCAACGATTGAGGCTGGATACCATCGATTGTTACATTATCCATACTCCCTTCGCCTTCAAACCCGGCGACGAGCAGGATCCAAGGGACGAGCAAGGCCGGGTGATTTACGATTCCGGCGTGACGTTACTGGAGACATGGCAGGCGCTGGAGCGCCTTGTGGATCAGGGGGACTGCCGGTCGATCGGCCTGTCGGACATTACGTTGGAGAAGCTGCGGGAGATCGTTTCGGCTGCGCGGATCAAGCCGTCCGTCGTGCAGGTGGAATCTCATCCCTATCTTCCCGAATGGGAACTGCTCGATTTCTGCCGGAAGCATGGCATCGTGCTGCAGGCGTTTGCCGCGGTGGGACATGCCATGGAGCCAAACCTGCTGGAAGACCCGGTGATTACAGCCATCGCGCAGCGTGTGCACAAGACGCCGGCTCAGGTTGCACTGGCCTGGGCGATACAGCGCGGGACCGCGTTCCTGACCACCTCGACCAAACCTCATCGCATCCGGGAGAATTTTGAGATTTCGGCTCTCCCTGAAGACGCCATGCGGGAGATTCGGAAGCGCATCACCACAAACGTCAGATTCAACTCCGTGGTGGAGACCGGCGTGCCCGGATTTATTCCGCGGGCACGGTGAATTAGACCGAGAAAACTGTGACGAGGTTTCGGCGACTTAAAGGTGAGGACCGATAACACCCCCGTATAATTTCCCGACACGCGGACGCATGCAACACTGAGAATCGAGGAAGCCGTCCGTCAACGCACAGGCAGGAGATTCGTCATGGGTGTTCAAAGGAAAGCGACGCCATTCGCCACGTTCAAGTTGGCTGTAGCTGGATTGAGCTTCGCCAACTGGTCGCAGCTTCTGGTCCTGGGTTCGTTGCTCGTGTTTGCCATTGTTGTTTCTTACTATGGCTGGACCTCCGCGGCAGGTACCGATGTTCCTGAATCGGGCTACCTCGCGATGGCTCTCGGAATCATTTTTGCGCTCTTGATTGGCGTGGGGCTGATGGGCTTGCTGTTCTACAGCAGCCGTTACGGCTACGACGAGTCGCCCGAGCTTGAGCAAAATGACGCAAGCCAGGGCAACCCTGTTGCGATTCCATCGCGCGTCAGGGAATCGGCTCCTCCCGTCAGGCGAGATGTCTGATGACCGAACTTGACGAACGCGCAACCGCAAATATGGACGTCGCGCTGGAAGAGGTGTTCGCAGGCGTGCCCCACGGCGGAGATCACGAGAGCCGAAAACATCTCGCCAGAAAGCTGATACAAAGTGCCAAAAAAAGGCAATGTAACCCTGGACGGGTTAAGGGCTGTAGCGCGAGACGCGTCGCAGCAGGTGTTAACCCGTAAATCAGCCTGATATTGCGGCTATGACAAAGTCGTGACGCTGCCTCGGGCAAAAGCGCGATCTTGCGCAAATTACGGCCGGCTCCATTGACGCGGTCGAG
>CAWBPE010000041.1:0-15103 GCA_963790595.1 uncultured Alphaproteobacteria bacterium
CGTACGCCACCACAAGGTTGGCGGCGGTGGCGCCATCCGGGAGCGATCCCTTGAGCTGGCTGCCGCAGATATCGAGGGTTTGCCCGGCATCGCGCTGCGCCTGGGTCTCGCCGATACAGACAATGGCCACCAGGCCCGCGCGCCAGGCAGCCTCGGCCTTCTGGCGGACCAGTGCATCGCTCTCACCATGGTCAGCGCGCCGCTCGGAATGACCGACAATCACGGCGCTGGCGCCGGCATCCGCCAGCATTTCGGCTGAAATATCGCCGGTATGGGCGCCCGACGCCTTGGGATGGCAATCCTGCCCGCCGATTTCCAAGGCTTTTGAGCCCCGCGCCTTGTCGGCAAAGGCCGCGATCAGCGTCACCGGCGGGCAAACCAGCAAGTCAGCCTTGCCGGTAACTTCGGAGGCACCCGCCAGCATTGCCTCAAATTCGGCCATGGACGCCTTGAGACCGTTCATTTTCCAATTGCCGGCGATCAGCGGCCGAGGGGTATTGCTCATATCGAATTCCCTGAGATTTGGGTCGGCCCAAGCGCTAGCAGAGCCGGCCGAGCCCCGCCAGATACTGGCCGGTTCCCTCGCTATAGGCGCTCACGCAATTGCCGCACGATCTGAGCCGCGAAATCGTCGATATGCTGGCAGAGGACCTGGACTGCGGTTTTCGCATCGCGCGTCAGCGCTGCGTCGACCAGGGCCTGCTCCTGCTGGCGGCCGGCGCGCGTTGAACCGGCATTGAGGGTGACCAACCGGCGGTAGCGGTCGAACTGGCAAACCAACAGCCAGTCGAAATGCAACAGCCAGGGCGACGGGCAAGCGGCGATCAGGGACCGATGGAAACTGCGGTGCCGCCGCTCCCATTCATAGGTCGGCTCGTTGAGCTTCGAGTTCGGACGATGGGTCGCTTCGAGCTTGCGCAGCTGATGATAGTCGGCGATCAGGCGGCCTTCCCACGCGTCGTCGCCGGCCTTGATCGATTGCTCGAGCGCGAGACTCTCGATGCGCCGGCGGTTTTCGGCCACATCGATGAATTCAGCGACCGACATCGGCGCCACGCGAAATCCGCGGTTACTCTCGTTGGCAACCAGCCCATCCGCGGTCAGCCGCGACAGCGCTTCGCGCAGCGGCGAGGCCCCGACGCCATAGCGGCGGCTGAGATCCTGCACGCGCAGCTTTTCCGAGGCGGCCAGCGTGCCGCTGACGATATCGTCACGCAGCCGCTGCAACACATGTTCGGTCAAGGTTTGCGCCGACAAGGGGTCGGCCGCCATCGGTTTCGGCAGCTCGGGCTCTGCCCGTGCGCGTGATTGAACTTTCATCGGGTCGCTCGATTCGACGGCAATGCAGGGAACCTCACTATACGCGGTCCGTTTCCGGCCGCGAAGTAAAATCCAAATATAATCGATAAAATTGACTTTATCGATAAAACCTATTTTGTCGGCATATGACTTGCATCACTTGCGGCGGGGCGCGGACATCCGGCGCGCGCCAGCGAGAGGGAGTTGGTTATGAAATCGATCACACGCCGCTCGGCCGTTGTCGGCGGGGTCATGCTGCCGTTTTTCGCGCGGGCGCGCGCCGCGGCGCCGACGAAAATCCGCTTTACGCTCGATTGGAAATACCAGGGCGTTCACGCCTGGTTTTATGTGGCGCGCGACAAGGGCTATTTCAGCGACGAAGGGCTCGAGGTCGTCATCGATCAGGGCGAAGGGTCGGCGGCGACGATATCGCGCATCATGACCGGCAATTATGAGGCCGGGTTCGGCGACATCAATGCCCTGATCGCTGCCGCCGCGCAGAAGCCCGAACAGGCGCCGCGCATGATCTACGAGATGTACAATCGCGGACCATCCGTTGTGGTGACACGCGCTGACGGGCCGATCAGGACCCTCAAGGATCTCGAAGGCCGCACAGTCGGCGCCCCCGTAGGCAGCGCCTCGGCGCGTCTGCTGCCACTTCTGGCGCGCATCAACGGCATCGACTACGACAAGATCGAAAAGCAGAACGTCGCGGCGAACTTGCAGGAGCAGATGCTGATCGGCTCAAAACTCGACGGCATACTCGGCTTCGACTACTCGATCTACGTCAATCTGATGCAGGCGAAGTTCGATCCGGACAAGGACGCGCGCTGGTTCAGCTATTCGGATTTCGGCCTTGATCTCTATTCGAACGGCGTCATGGCCTCGCAAGCATTTATCAAGAACAATCCGGACGCGGTGCGCGGCCTGGTCCGCGCGGTCCATCGCGGCTTCAAGGCGACGATCGCCGACACCGACGGCGCCATCAAGTCGATGCTGGCGGTCGAACCGTTGCTGAATACCAATGTCGAGAAGCAACGCCTGGACTACACGCTGCGCCACGACATGGGAACGCCCTGGACCCGCGCCAACGGCTTTGGCGGCGTCGATCCTGTCAAGCTCGAAACCTCAATCAAGGCCGTGGTCGAAGGCTACCAGCTGCCGCGCACGCCGGCGCCGGACGAGGTGTTCGATCCGGCCTTCCTGCCCCCCGCCAACGAACGCAATCTGGCTTTGCCCGGCTAAAGCTACCCACTCAATCAGGTGACACCATGAGCATACCGGAAATCGACATCGCGGGCTTTCTCGGCAACGACCCGATCGCGGCGCGCCGCATCTATGATCAGGTCAACGAGGCCCTGCGGGAGATTGGCTTCTTCACCGTCGTCGGGCACGGTATCGACGAACGGGTCACGTCGACATTATCGACAACCGCAAAGACGTTCTTCGACCTGCCGGACACGGACAAGCAGCGCTGCAGCAACCCCCGTGGCGGCATCAGCCGCGGATATGTCGGGGTGGGTCGGGAGAATCTCGGACGCACGCATAACGGCGCCGCGCTGGTCGATATCAAGGAGCAGCTGGCCTTCGGCCGCTTCGATGTGCCGGCAACGCCCTACTACCAGCAGGCCTTCGCTGCGACCGCGTTTGAGCCGAATATCCTTCCCGACGAGCCGCCGGGCTTCGCGGAGAACATCCGGCTCTATTACCGGTGCATGGAGAATTTAAGCCGAAGCCTGCTGCAAATCTTCGCCGGCGCGTTGAGCGTCGAGCGGGATTTCTTCGCCGAGTACTTCGACAAGCATACCAGCGTGATGCGCGTCATCAACTATCCGGACCAGAGTGCCATGCGCGTCGATGCGGCGCAGACGCGATCGGGGGCCCACACCGATTACGGCGCCCTGACCATCCTGCGCGCCGAAAAGGCGCTCGGCGGATTGCAGGTCAAATTGCGCAATGGCGGCTGGGTCGACGTCGAGCCGCGTCCGGGCGCCTTCATCATCAACATCGGCGACTTGATGGCGATGTGGACCAACGATCATTGGGTGTCCAACATTCATCGCGTCAGCAATCCGCCGGCAAGCCCGGGCCAGTCGACGCGCCGGCTGTCCGTCGCGTACTTCGCGCACGCCAATTACGACGCCCTGATCCGCTGCATCCCGACCTGCATGTCGGCGAGCGATGGCGCCAGGCATGCACCGGTGCTCGCCGGCGAACACCGCGCCTCAAAGGTCAGGATGTCGCAACAGGTCGCCTGACCTTCGCGCCGGGATTGTCTTGAAACCGGCCCCAGGCGGCCGGCAAGACGCCCGCCATACGAACCGCCGGGAACGGGGCAACTGAGCGCGCGCCAGGGGCCGTTTTCGGCTATTCCCGGATACGGATGGGGCCCCTCTAGGCCAAAAGCGCGTACCGGAGCAGGCTTGCGGCGGGGGCCATCGGCAAGTTAGATCGTGCCGAGACCGGAAAATAAAATATCTATTCCGCACCTTCGGCTGAGGCGCGGGCTAAAATCCGGAAAAGCCAATAAAATCAGCCCCTTAATTATTAAATAGAAGACGGACCCATGCTTCGAGGAATGCGCAAGGCCTCATCAAACTGGCTCGGCAAAATCATAATGGCCACGGTGATGGGCGTATTGATCATCAGTTTTGGTGTTTGGGGCATCGCCGATATCTTCAGGGGGTTCGGACAATCGACGCTGGCCAAGGTCGGCGGCACCGAGATTTCGACCGAACAATTCCGCCAGATCTATACTGACCGGTTGCAGCAGATCGGCCGCCAGTTCGGCCGCCCGTTGACCGCGGATCAGGCCCGCGCCTTCGGGCTCGATCGGCAGGTGCTGCAGCAGACCATTGCCGAAGCGGCACTGGATGAAGAAGGGCGGCGGCTGCGTCTTGGCCAGTCCAACGACGAAACCATGCACATGATCTACACCGATCCCAATTTCCAGGGCGTCAACGGTGCGTTCGACCCGAACCGCTTTCAGCTCATGATGCGGCAGTTCGGCTTCAGCGAGCAGCGCTACATCGCCGAACAGCGCAAGGTGTCGCTGCGGCGTCAGATCGCCGGCTCGGTTTCGTCAGGCCTTGAGCCGCCGAAAGTCCTGATCGACGCCCTCACCCGCTTTGCCAACGAACAGCGCAGCATCGACTACGTCAAACTGGACGCCGCCCAGGCCGGAACGATCGACCCGCCGTCGCCGGAAGCGCTGGCCGGTTATTTCGAAGACCACAAAGTTCAGTTCCGCGCCCCCGAATATCGCAAAATATCCTTTGTCGCGATCAACCCGGAAGATGTCGGCAAATGGTCTGAGGTCTCCGACGACGACGCCCGCAAGGTCTTCGAGCAACGCCGCGACCAGCTTGGCACGCCCGAGCGGCGGCAAGTGTCGCAGATCATGTTTCCGAACGCCGACGAGGCCACCGCAGCGCGCAGCCGCATCGCGTCCGGAACGTCGTTCGAGGATCTGGCCAAGGAGCGTGGCCTCACCCCGTCCGACATCGACCTCGGCTCGATCACGAAATCGGCGCTTGGCGATCCCGCGATCGCGGACGCCGCCTTCTCGTTGCCCTCCGGCGAGGTCAGCCAGCCGGCACAGGGCCGGTTCGGCGTCGCGCTGGTCAAGATCGGCAAGATCGAGCCCGGCGTCGAGCCGGACTATGCGAGCAGCGCCGCCAATCTCAAAAAGGAGATCGCGGTCGAACGCGCGCGCACCAAGGTCGCGGAATTGCGCGACAAGATGGAAGACGAGCGTGGCGGCGGTGCCAGCGTGATCGAAGCCGCGCAGAAACTGGGCCTCACCGCCGTCACGGTCGACGCCGTCGATCGCTCCGGGCGTCTGCCCACCGGTCAGCCGGCGCCCAGCATTCCCCGCGGCCTCGAAATCGTAGCACCCGCCTTCTCCAGCGATGTCGGCGTCGACAACGACCCGATTCAGTATAATGGCGGCTATGTCTGGTTCGACGTGCTCGGCATCACGCCGTCGCGCGAACGCACGCTCGACGAGGTCAAGGACCAGGTCGAGACCAAATGGCGCGACGACCAGATCATCAGCCGGTTGCGCGTCAAGGCGACCGAGATGGTCGCAAAACTCGATCAGGGCGGCAAGCTCGCCGATGAAGCCGCCGCCGCGGGATTGAAGGTCGAAACCGCCAGCGCGTTCAAGCGCGACGGCTCTGCGCCCGGCGTGCCCGCCGGCGTGATCGCGGCTGCGTTTCGCACCGCCAAGGACGGCGTGGGGCAAACCCCCGACGCCAGCGCCAACGCCTGGATCGTGTTCCGGGTGACCGATGTCAGCGTGCCGCCGGTCGATCCGCTCTCGGACGACCTGAAGAAATTGAAGGATACCGTTTTGCGCGCGCAGACCGATGAACAGCTCGCGCAATACATCACCAAGATCGAATCGCAGATCGGCACCAGCATCAATGAGGAAGCCTTCGCGCTGGCGACCGGCGCGAATACCAGCAACAACTGAGGACACCCCCGTGGTTCGAGACGGCGCGAAAGCGCCTTCGGGCCATGAGGCATTTAGATTTGTTTGAAAGTACGTGATGGACAATCTCAAATCTATCATCGGCAAGGTCGCGACCGGCGCGACGCTGTCCAGTGCCGAGTCAGCGGCGGCCTTCGACAGCATGATGTCCGGCGAGGCCACCCCCTCGCAGATGGGCGGATTGCTGATGGCGCTGCGGGTGCGCGGCGAAACCGTCGATGAGATCACCGGCGCGGTGTCCGCGGTGCGCGCCAAGATGCTGCGCGTCAAGGCGCCGGCCGACGCCGTCGACGTGGTCGGCACCGGCGGCGACGGCTCCGGCTCGGTCAATGTCTCGACCTGCGCCTCCTTCATCGTCGCGGGCGCCGGCGTGCCCGTCGCCAAGCACGGCAATCGCGCGCTCTCGTCACGCTCGGGGGCGGCCGACGTGCTGTCGTCGCTCGGGGTAAAAATCGACATCACGCCCGAACAGGTCGGCCGCTGCGTTACCGAGGCGGGTATCGGCTTCATGTTTGCGCCGTCGCATCACCCGGCCTGGAAGAATGTCGGTCCAACCCGGGTCGAACTGGCGACGCGCACGATCTTCAATTTGCTGGGGCCGCTGGCCAATCCGGCCGGGGTCAAGCGGCAGATGGTCGGCGTGTTCTCGCGGCAATGGGTGCTGCCGCTGGCGCAGGTGCTCAAGAACCTCGGTGCGGAATCCGCCTGGGTGGTCCATGGCTCCGACGGCCTCGATGAAATCACCCTCACCGGCCCGACCTTCGTTGCGGCGCTGGAGAACGGCAATATCCGCACCTTCGATGTCACGCCCGAAGAAGCCGGCCTGAAGCGCGCCGGCGGCGATGGGCTGAAAGGCGGCGATGCCAATGCCAACGCGGTCGCGCTGCAGGGCGTGCTCGACGGCAAGCCCAGCCCTTACCGCGATGTCGCGCTGCTCAACGCCGCGGCCGCGCTGATCGTGGCCGGCAAGGCCGCAAATCTGAAGGAAGGCGTCGCGCTCGGCACCCAATCACTCGATAGCGGTGCGGCCGCCGCGCGGCTGAAACAGCTGATCGCGGTTTCCAACGATCGGCGGATCTAGCGTGTCGGACATCCTGACCAAAATCGAGACTTACAAGCGCGACGAGATCGCCGCCGCCAAGCGCGCGCATCCGCTCTCACACATGGAAGCCAGAGCCAAGACCGCATCCGCGCCGCGCGGTTTTATTGATGCGATCCGCCGGAAACTCGCGCAGGGCGATTACGCGCTGATTGCCGAGGTGAAGAAGGCTTCGCCGTCCAGAGGCCTCATACGGACGGATTTCGATCCGCCCGCGCTCGCCAGGGCCTATGAAGCCGGCGGTGCGGCTTGTCTGTCGGTGCTGACGGACGCGCCCTCGTTTCAGGGCCATCTCGATTTCATGGTGGCGGCGCGCGCGGCTACCGCGCTGCCGGTGCTGCGCAAGGATTTCATCTACGACACCTATCAGGTGGTCGAGGCCCGCGCCCACGGCGCCGATTGTATCCTGATCATCATGGCGGCGCTCGACGACGCCGCGGCTGTAGATATCGAGCAGACGGCGATGGCGCTCGGCATGGACGTCCTGATCGAGATCCATGACCGCAGTGAACTCGACCGTGCCTTAAAACTTCGCTCCCCGATGATCGGCGTCAACAACCGCAATCTGCGCACCTTCGAGACCACGCTGGCGACCAGCGAAACGCTGGCGCCGTTAATCCCCGGGGATCGCCTGATGGTTGGCGAGAGCGGCATCTTCCAGCCTTCAGATCTTGCGCGGCTGGCGCATGTGGGCATGTCGACCTTCCTGGTCGGCGAAAGCCTGATGCGGCAGGCCGATGTGACGGCGGCGACCCGCGCCTTGCTCGCGCGCGGCGGCAGCACCACGGCGACCGGGACACGCTGACGCATGGCGCGCGGTTCAACCAAGAACAAACCCGCCCTCACCCATATCGACAGCAAGGGCGATGCGCGGATGGTCGACGTCTCCGCCAAGCCCGCGACGGAACGGACCGCGGTCGCCGAAGGCCGCGTCATCATGAGCAAGGCGACGCTCGCGCTGATCGTTTCCGGTAACGCGAAAAAAGGCGATGTGCTCGGCACCGCGCGCGTCGCCGGCATCATGGCGGCGAAACGCACCTCCGAGCTTATTCCGCTGTGCCATCCGCTCGCTCTGTCAAAAGTCACGCTGGACATCACGACCGACGCCAAGCTGCCCGGCTGCATCGTCCGCGCCGCGGTCAAGGTCACCGGCCCGACCGGCGTCGAGATGGAAGCACTGACCGCGGTATCGGTCGCGTGTCTCACGATCTACGACATGATCAAGGCAGCCGAGCGCGGCGTGCGCATCGAAGGCATTCATCTGATCGAGAAGATTGGCGGCAAGTCCGGGCATTACCGCGCCAAGGATTGACCCAAGCGGCTACTTCAGCGAACTGTTGATCGACGTGAACTTGGTGTTGAGCTTGGTGCCGAGCCCGTTCACGGCGGCGATAATCGCAAGCGAGATGCCGGCGGCGATCAATCCGTATTCGATCGCGGTTGCACCGGATTCATCCGCGAGAAAGTCCTTCAGCAGTTTTGTCATTGTTAACGCCTCAGCTTCGCATTCAAGGAACACCAGGACGAACTCGCAAATCGCGTGCCAGTGCCGCCATGAATGCTGTCAGCGCGTTAGATGGTTAAATTTCCTTTGATCAAATGCGCACCGGGAATCCTGTGCCGGTTGAATCCCGCCCGCACCGGCAAATGATGCCGCGACATCGATCCTTAACCCGGCATTAACCCAAATTCCTAACGCCGTTTCCACATCGGTAAAGTAGTTGTGTGGTGCCGGGCGCAGCAAACTGCTTCGGCGTTCCGCCTTTTCGGTTCAGCCCTTTCAGTCAAGCCTTCTCAATTCAGCTTTGGCAGCGATCCAGACCATGACGGCAGACGGCAGCACTTCTTTCGATATCAAAGCATTTTTTCGTACAGGTCCGATCCGCTGGCTCGTTGTCGGCGGCGTCTTCCTGATTGCAGCGATCACGATCGGTACCACGATCATGGCCGACAATTTTCGCGAACGCGCGCTGAACAGCCGGGAACGCGAACTCGAAAACACCGTGTTGCTGCTGACCCGTCAATTCGATCAGCATCTCGAAGACTTCACGATCATCGAAAAGGACATTGCCGCGCAAATCCTGTCGGCCGGGATTACGCCCGATACGCTCAGGGCGAAATTGGCGAACCCTGAATTTCACGAAATGCTGAAGGCCAAAGTCGGCTCCCAAACCGACATGGCGGGCGTCCACGTGTTCGACGCTGAGGGAAGTCTGGTCAATTCGTCCGACGTCTGGCCGGTTCCGGATGTTTCCATCACCGATCGGTCCTCCTTCAAGACATTCAAATCGGGCGCGCCGACCTCGCCAATTCTGATCGAACTGGCGCCGGCCCGTTTCGGCGAAGGCTGGGCTGTCATCCTCGCCCAGAAATTGGTCGGGCAGAACGGCGAATTTGTCGGCGTTGTCACCCGCGGCATCGCACCGGCCAGTTTCGAGAAATTCTTCGAATCCATGGCGCTTGGCGAGGGTGCCGCGATCACGATGTATCTTCGCGACGGCACGCTGGTGGCGCGCTATCCGCATATCGAGCCGCTGATCGGCCGGAACTTCAAAAGCGGCGTCATTCATCAGCAGATTTTCGCACACACCGACCATGGCACGACGCGCCTCGCCAGTCCGATGGACGGTCTCGACCGGCTGGCGGCCGCGCGTACGCTGACCAGATTTCCGATGTCCATCATTGCCACCACCACCGTCGCGGCGGCGCTGGAAGACTGGCGCGAGCAGACGCGATCGCTGATCGCGATCGCCGGTCTGTTCGTGATCCTCATAGCGGCCCTGCTGTTTCTCGTCGTGCGCAAGCTGTCGAAGCAGCATCAGATGGAGAAGCAGCGGCTGGACACCGCGATCAACAATATGAGGCAGGGCCTGCTGCTGTTCGATTCTTCGCAGCGGCTCGTGGTCTGCAACCAGCGTTATATCGAGATGTATGGCCTGTCGGCGGATGTCCTCAAACCCGGCCTGACCTTCCACGACGTCATTAGGCATCGCAGGGATACCGGATCATTCCTCGGCGATGTCGACGAATACTGCGCGCACGTGCTGCGCGAAATCCCGTACCGAAACGCCATGACGATCGAAACCTCGGACGGCCGCTGCGTTCACATCATCAACGAGCCGTTGGCCGATGGCGGATGGGTCGCGACCCACGAGGACATTACCGAGCGCAAGCACGCCGAAGAACGCATCACCCATCTGGCGCATTATGACGCGCTGACCGATCTGCCGAACCGCGCGCTGTTTCGCGAAAGGCTGAAAAAAGAACTGGCCGAGATCGCCCCTGGCCAGCAACTGGCGGTGCTGTATATCGACATCGACGAATTCAAGAGCGTCAACGATTCACTTGGACACATGATCGGCGATGAACTGCTGAAATCGGTCGCCAACAGCTTCCGCCGCTGCATCGGCGGCGCCGACTTCGTCGCCCGGCTCGGCGGCGATGAATTCGCCATCGTGATGACCGCGGTCAAGACCGAGGCCGACGTCACGGACCTCGTCGAGCGGGCCCTCGAGGCGATCCGCGCGCCCTACGAATGCCTCGGCCACCGGGTCGCCACCGACGCCAGCATCGGCATCGCACTGGCCCCGCAGCACGGCGCGGACCTCGATCAAATCCTCAAAAACGCGGACATGGCGATGTATGCGGCCAAGGCGGCCGGACGGCGTACCTATCGTTTCTTCGAGCCGGCGATGGACGCGCAGGTGAAGGCCCGCCGCATCCTCGAGACGGATCTGCGCCAGGCGATCGCCGAGGAGGCGCTCGAGGTTTACTATCAGCCCTGCGTCGGCCTTCAGGGCAACACGATCAACGGCTGCGAGGCACTGGTGCGCTGGCGGCATCCCGAACGCGGCATGATCTCGCCGGTCGAATTCATCCCGATCGCGGAAGAAACCGGCCTGATCAACCAGCTCGGCGAATGGGTGCTGGCCACCGCCTGCGCGGAAGCCACGAAATGGCCCGACGATACCAGGCTCGCGGTCAACGTCTCCCCGGTTCAATTTCGCAGCGGCACGCTGGCCTTGAAGGTCGTCGCGGCGCTGTCAGCATCCGGTCTTCCGGCCCACCGGCTCGAACTCGAGATCACCGAGGCCGTCCTGATCCGCGATGACGAAGCCGCATTGGAGATTCTGCATCAGCTTCGCGCCATCGGGGTGCGGATCGCGCTCGACGATTTCGGCACCGGCTATTCCTCGCTGAGCTATCTGCAGCGTTTCCCGTTCGACAAGATCAAGATCGATCGCTGCTTCGTCACCGATATCGCCAAACCCAGCGGATCGTCCGGCATCGTGCGGGCCGTGGTCAACATCGCCGCCGAGCGGCATATGACAACCACCGCGGAAGGCGTCGAAACGCTGGAGCAGCAGGACTTGCTGCGTGCGCTCGGATGTACGGAAATGCAGGGTTATCTTTTCAGCCCGCCGAAGCCGGCCGCCGAGATCAGGCAATTGCTGTTGGGACACCGCGCCAAAACCGCAGCGGTGGCCTAGAAACCCGAAACGGATCGGGGCGGTCTCGCCGCCCCGATCGTATTTGATCCCATGATATCCCGGATCAGTTCGGAACCGCCGTCTTCGACGCCGGCACGCCGGCATTGACGGTGACGCCGCGCAGCAGATTGTAGGCCGCACCCAGCGCCTTGTCGTCTTTCTCGACCGGCGGCACATAGGATTGCGAACCGGTCTGCTCGGCGCCTTCGGCGGACAAGTGACCGCGCATCGACGCCTCACCCTTGGTCTCCGAACGGGTCTTGAATTCGTCAGGCACCTCCTGCAGCACCTCGATATCGGGCGCGACGCCCTTGGCCTGGATCGATCGGCCCGACGGCGTGAAATAGCGCGCGGTGGTGAGCGCCAAAGCGCCGTTGCCGGCGCCGAGCGGGATGATGGTCTGTACCGAGCCCTTGCCGAACGAGCGGGTCCCAATCAAAGTTGCGCGCTTGTGGTCATGCAGCGCCCCGGCCACGATCTCCGAAGCGGATGCCGAACCGCCGTTGATCAACACCACAAGCGGCTTGCCCTTGATGAGATCGCCGCCCCGCGCGGTGAAGCGCTGGGTTTCCTCCGGCGTGCGGCCCCGCGTCGAGACCACCTCGCCCCGCGCCATGAACGCGCTCGAAACCGACACCGCCTGATCGAGCAATCCGCCCGGATTGTTCCGGAGGTCGACGACATAACCGGCCAGGCTGTCCGACGAAACCTGTTTCGAGATGTCGCTGATCGCGGCCTTCAACTCATCGGTCGTCTGTTCGTTGAACGAGCTGATCCTGACATAGCCGATGTTGCCGCCATCGACGTGATAGCTGACCGGCCGCACGCGGATGATTTCACGCACGATCGAAACCACGATCGGCTCATCCTTGCCTTTGCGGATGATCGTCAGCTTGGTCTTGGTATTGATCGGCCCCTTCATCTTGTTCACGGCCTGCTCGAGCGTGAGCCCCTGGACCGCCTCGTCGTCGATCTGGGTGACGAGATCGCCCGACAGGATGCCAGCTTTCGAGGCCGGCGTGTCATCCATCGGCGCGACCACCTTGATCAGGCCGTCCTCCATCGTGACCTCGATGCCGAGCCCGCCGAACTCGCCGTGCGTGGTCTCCTGCATTTCGCGCCATGCACTATCGTTCATGTAGCGCGAATGCGGATCGAGCGAGGTGATCATGCCGTTGATCGCGCCCTCGACCAGCTTGGCGTCATCGGGCTTCTCGACATAGTCGGTCTTGACGCGCTCGAACACCTCGCCGAACAGATTGAGCTGCGAATAGGTATCGCCATTGGCCGCGGCCTTGGCTGCCGCGACCCATTGCGAACCCTGCGGCCCGGTCACGAGAAGGGTCAGGCAGATGCCGGCCGCGGAGCCTAAGAAAAACATCGAATTCTTGCGCATGGTTGGCAAACCTTCTCGCTGTCAGTTGCTGGCCGCGTCTGGCCAAAAAATAAGCATCTCGCACATCCGTCTGGCCGGAAGCCCACAACACCTTTCGGGTTTCATTGAGGCCAACGGCCGAACCGCGGCGGAACATTGCCGAACGCATCGGTACATCTGACAAGGATATACGCGCTCTACCGCGGCGGGAAAGCCGGAATACTGCTCATAACCAATTTGTAATCGACGGCCGCCGCCGCTTTGTCCTGCTTTACGGCTGCTTAGAATCCATCAGCACGAACAGAATCCGGCACATCTCGGTTCCGTGATTGACCCAGGCATGATTGGTCGCCTGCTGCACAATGGTATCGCCGGGCTTGAGATGGACCACGCTGTCATCGAGCATCATGTCGATCTCGCCGGACAGCACCACGGCATAATCGACGCTGCGGGTTCGGTGCATCAAGGGATGCGTCACCGGAAGGCCACGCGCAGGTGCCGCTGGCCCAACCGTCTTCATCAGAAATCCGGGTTCCATCTTGGCTTCGGTCGCGGCGTCGAGCGGCGGAAACTCGACCACGCGGAATTTGGTGCCGTTCTCAAGCGGCGAGACGCCGACCGGGATCGCCGAGGTATCGTCCTTGAAGGAAAAGCCGAGCGGATAGGTATCGGTGACCCACAAATTGGTTGCGTTCAAACCGTAGGGCCCGCTCTGCAGCGGCATCCGGTTGTCAAACATCACGACCGATTTATTGTTGGCATCAAGGCCGGTGACGACGCGGCGAATATCGGACGCGCCGGCGCTGCAGGTGACGAACAGCATGGTGCCGAGCGCGCCAATCATCTTCGCGTAGAGTATTTTCGCGCCAAATGTTTTGCGGATCATCATCAAACTCCCTTGTCGGCGATGAAAGCTGATCTTGATGTCAGCGTATGCCGAGAGAGCGAAGATGACAGCAGCCGCACAGGCCGGTCAATCTCAGTGGCCGAAGACACCTGTCAGCGTCGTCTTCGCAAGGGTGTGGAAGTGCAGATCGAAGCCGACCATCGCGCCCGATGCGTTGTGATTTTTGGCAAATGGCAGCTTGTCGACATCCACCGCGAAGACCGTGATCTGATAGCGATGCGGCTTGTCGCCGGCCGGCGGGCACGGGCCGCCATAGCCGTCGGTGCCCAGATCAGTCCGGCTCTGAATGGCCCCTTTGGGCATCAGCTTCTTCTTCACGTTCCCGGCGCCCTTTGGAAACGATGTCGTGGCGGCCGGAATATTGAAGACGACCCAGTGCCAGAAACCGCTGCCGGTCGGCGCATCCGGATCGAACATGGTGACGGCGAAGCTCTTGGTGCCCGCCGGCGCCCCGCTCCAGCTCAGCGCCGGCGAGATGTCACCGCCGCTGCAGCCGAATCCGTTCAGCGCCTGTTCGTTGGCAATCGTGGCGCCTTCGGCGATGTCGGGGCTTGTCAGAGTCATGTTTTGCGCATTCACCGCGCCCGCCCCTGACACGACGATCCCAAGCACCGCAATCCAGAACGCAAATTTCGCTGCCGCAAACCGCGTCACCGGGGATATCGTCATGGCTGCACTCCCTATCGATGTGTTGTTTATTATGTTCGCCTTTTGCGGGTGCCAGCCATAGCAAGTTTTGAGAGACCGGGTAAGCCCTGAGGAAGCGGCCCGGCACAGACTTACCCGGACCTGATCAATCGGTTATGGATATGGCCAAGGCGCAAAGCCCGGTTCGCCACACGGCGGCCTGGCTGGCGCGTGCCACCGGAAATAATTCCGGGGCCATCAGGGGAGGATCATCGAATGTCCAAATCAGTCTGGGTGCCCACGGCCGCGATCGCATTGGTGGCTGCGTGCGCCATCCTGTTGCCGGCGCCGGGCCAGCGCGTCGCGGCACAATCGCCCGGAATGTTCGTCAACGCCGTCGATCTCGATATCGTCCCGGCCGAGCGGGAAAAGTTCCTCGTCGCCCTCACCGAGAACGGCAAGGCCGCGGTTACGGAGCCGGGCTGCCGCCGGTTCGATATTCTTAATCTCAAGAGCGATCCGAACCACTTCCTGCTCTACGAAGTCTACGACAGCGAAGCCGCATTCCAGGCCCACCGCGTCACCGACCATTTCAAGAAATATGCGGCCACCACCGGCACCATGGTCGCCAAGCGCGACGCGCGGCAGATGACGGTGACTGCGACCAACGCGCAAGCCAAATAAGAGCCCCAGTCATGCATCAGCCGGCTCTACGGTTGCCGGCTGGGCATTTCTCGATTACGGCCAGATGCGCTTACTTAGCACATCTTTGCGGGACCGCTCCCTAGAGAAGAGCCGTCCGATATTCCCT
>CAWBPE010000042.1:0-16873 GCA_963790595.1 uncultured Alphaproteobacteria bacterium
CGCACCCTGCGCGTCAATCGGCTTGTCGCGTCGGCGCATGCAGCCCGCCGCTCGCAGATGTTTCACTTTACAAATTCCCCGCCGGTCATTCTCGTAAGCGTCGCTGAAACCCTTCCGAATGCGAGAGCCACCCCGATGAACCCCGCTAATCTTCCCTTCGATTCCGAGGCCATGCTGCTGGGTTTGCGCGGCTGGGTGGAATGCGAAAGCCCGACCTGGGACGCCGACGCCGTCAATCGCATGCTCGATCTCGCCGCGCGCGAGATGGCGATCATGGGGGCGACGATCGAACGCATTGCCGGGCGGCAGGGTTTTGGCGGCTGCATCCGCGCCCGCTTTCCGCATCCCAAACAAGGCGAGCCCGGCATTCTCATTGCGGGCCATCTCGACACCGTGCACCCCGTCGGCACGCTGGAAAAATTGAAATGGCGGCGCGAGGGCAACAAATGCTTCGGGCCCGGAATCTTCGACATGAAGGGCGGTAATTACCTGACCTTGGAGGCGATCCGGCAATTGGCGCGGGCCGCCTTCACGACCCCGCTGCCGATCACGGTGTTATTCACGCCCGATGAGGAAGTCGGCACACCCTCGACCCGCGATATCATCGAGGCCGAAGCCGCGCGCAACAAATATGTGCTGGTGCCCGAACCAGGCCGGCCGAACAACGGCGTCGTCACCGGCCGCTATGCGATTGCGCGGTTCAATCTGGAAGCGGTCGGCAAACCCAGCCACGCCGGCTCTACGTTGTCCTCAGGCCGCTCCGCCATTCGCGAAATGGCGCGGCAAATTCTCATCATCGACGCCATGACGAGCGACGACTGCACCTTCAGCGTCGGCATCGTGCATGGCGGCCAATGGGTCAATTGCGTCGCCACCACCTGCACCGGCGAAGCCTTGAGCATGGCCAAACGCCAGGCCGATCTCGATCGCGGCGTCGAGCGGATGCTGGCGCTGTCAGGCTCCGCCAATGACGTGACGTTCAATGTCACGCGCGGCGTGACGCGGCCGGTGTGGGAGCCTGACGCCGGAACCATGGCGCTCTACGAAAAGGCGCGCGGCGTGGCGCAGGCGATGGGCCTTGAACTGCCCCATGGCAGCGCCGGCGGCGGCTCCGACGGCAATTTCACTGGCGCTATGGGAATCCCGACCCTCGACGGGCTCGGCGTGCGCGGCGCCGATGCGCATACGCTCAACGAGCACATCGAAGTCGACAGCCTCGCCGAACGCGGCCGCCTGATGGCCGGCTTGCTCGCGACGCTGGCGTAAGGAGCCTTCCATGCCGAACGCGCCGGCCAAATCCCGCACAGTTCCGTTTAAAACCATTCGCGCCAGGGCCGAGAAACGCAAGGGCGGTGCGAAGGAACTGGAACAGCTGTTGCCGTCGAAACCAGACATGAAGACCGTGGCAAAACTTTCGGACGACCGCCTACTTTCCGAAATGACCAAGCGGGTGTTTTCCGCAGGCTTCGCCTGGAGCGTGATCGAGGCAAAGTGGCCCGGCTTCGAGAAGGCATTCCTCGCCTTCAAGCCTGCCAGGCTGAGCTTTCAGCCCGACGATTTCTGGGACGCCCTGTTGTCGGATACGCGCATCGTACGGAACGGCGCCAAGATTCAGTCGGTCCGTGAGAATGCAGCCTTCATGCAGGAGATCGCCAGGGAACATGGCAGCTTCGGCAAATTCCTGGCAAAGTGGCCTTCTTCCGACCAGATCGGCCTGCTGGACCTGCTCGCCAAGCGCGGCAGCCGATTAGGCGGCAATACCGGGCAGATGTTCCTGCGCTTCGTCGGCTGGGACGGATTTGTGACATCGCAAGACGTGACGGCGTGCCTGCGCGATGCAGGGCTCGATATCGCGGCCGAGGTGAAGTCGAAGGGCGACCTTGCCAAGGTGCAGGCGCAGTTCAATACCTGGGCAGCGGAAACCGGATTGCCCTACGTCCACCTCTCGCGCATCTGCGCGATGTCGGTCGGCGAAAATCACACCGCATGAAGTACCTTGAAGTGCTTATGCCCGGCCAATGGCATATTGCTTGCAGCGTCAGGACTGACAAAAATGGCCGGGAATTCGCCGGACATTGGATCGACCAGGCAGCCGCATTCACAGTCTCGCCCTGAAAGTGTTGACCATTTCTGAGGTATAGACGTCACGATGCTCGGATACCTGCTTCGCCGCGTACTGGCCGCCATTCCCGTGATGGGCGTGGTGGCGCTGTTCGTGTTTTTGCTGTTGCGGCTGACCCCGGGCGATCCCGCCGCGATCCTCGCCGGCGACAACGCCACGCCCGAACAACTCGAGCGCATCCGCACGTCACTGGGCCTCAACCTGCCGCTCTACACGCAATTTTTCACCTGGATCGGCAAGTTGCTGCACGGCGATCTCGGTGTATCGCTTATTTCCAATGTGCCGGTGCTGCAAATGATCGGCCAGCGCGTTGAACCCTCGATCAGCATCGCGCTGTCGACCACGCTCATTTCCATCCTGGTCGCGGTGCCGCTCGGCGTCATCGCCGCGTGGAAACATGGCACCTGGATCGACCGTTTCGTGATGGGACTATCCGTGATCGGCTTCTCGGTCCCGGTCTTCGTGATCGGCTATGTGCTGATCCAGATCTTTGCCATCGACCTGCGCTGGGTGCCGGTGCAGGGCTTTCGCAGCATCACCGCCGGGTTTGGGCCGTTTTTCGATCGCATCATCCTGCCGAGCGTCACGCTGTCCTTTATCTATATCGCGCTGATCGCACGCATGACCCGCGCGGCGATGCTCGACGTGCTGGGCGAGGATTACGTGCGCACCGCGCGTGCCAAGGGCATCAATGAGGCCGGCGTGCTGTTGCGCCACGCGCTGCGCAACGCCGCGGTGCCCGTTATCACCGTGATCGGGACGGGATTTGCGCTGCTGATCTCGGGCGTCGTCGTCACCGAGAGCGTGTTCAATCTGCCGGGCATCGGCCGCCTTACCGTCGATGCGGTATTGGCGCGCGATTACCCGGTGATCCAGGCGATGATCCTTTTGACCTCAGGCATCTATGTCGCGGTCAATCTCTTGATCGATGTCGCCTACACGCTGCTCGATCCCAGAATTCGCTATTGAGGTCCGCTACTGATGGCGATTGAGACCCTCCCCGAACCCACCGTCAGAACGACCACACCGGACCGGCTGGGGCTTGGATTTCTCACGGCGTCGCCGATCATCACCGCCGCTACGATCTGCCTCGCATTGGTGATCGCCTCCGCGATCCTGGCGCCCTGGCTGTCGCCGCACGATCCCCTGCTGCTCGCACCGGCGCAGCGGCTGAAGCCGGCGAGCGCGCAGTTCTGGCTCGGCACCGACGCCTATGGCCGCGATGTGTTGTCGCGCATTCTCTATGGCGGGCGGATCTCGCTGCTTATTGGTTTGGGCGCCGCCGTCGTCAGCATCGGCATCGGGCTCCTGATCGGTCTCGTCTCGGGCTTCTTCACATGGATCGACGCGATCATGATGCGCGTGATGGACGGGCTGATGGCGATCCCGGGCATTTTGCTGGCCATCGCCGTGGTGTCGCTGTCGGGTGCCACCCTGACCACGGTTCTGGTCGCGATCACGATTCCCGAAGTGCCGCGCGTCGCGCGGCTGGTGCGTTCAGTGGTACTGTCGGCGCGCGAGGAGCCTTATGTCGAAGCTGCGATTTCCGTCGGCTCAAGCCTGCCCAAGATCATGTGGCGGCATCTGATGCCCAACACGATCGCGCCCTTGATCGTGCAAGGAACGTATGTGTGCGCCTCCGCCGTTCTCACCGAAGCGATCCTGTCGTTCCTCGGCGCCGGCATCAGCCCGGAGACGCCGACCTGGGGCAACATCATGGCCGAGGGCCGCGCTTTCTTTCAGATCAAACCGTCGCTGATCTTTTGGCCGGGCCTGCTGTTGTCGATCGCGATTCTGAGCATCAATTTGATCGGCGACGCCGCCCGCGACGCGCTCGATCCCCGCATGAAGCAGCGGGAGGGGAAGTGATGAACTCACTCCGTCATTGCGCGCGAAGCATGCAAAAGCATATTCCTGGCCTCATCCTGAGGAGCGCGCTCTTGCGCGCGTCTCGAAGGATGATTGTTCCGGCATCATGGTTCGAGACGCGCGCCAAGAAGCGCGCTCCTCACCATGAGGGCGGAGCTCGTTGACATGACCGACATCGTCCTCGACATCAACCATCTCACCGTCGGCCTCGGCAAAAACCCGACCGCCGACCGCATCATCGACGATGTCTCGCTGCAGGTTCACGCCGGCGAAACCCTATGCCTGGTCGGCGAGAGCGGATCGGGAAAATCCGTCACCTCGCTGACCGTGATGGGCCTCTTGCAAAAGGGCTCGCTGGCGCCGACCGGCGGCAGCATCAAGCTGACCGGCGAAGAACTTCTCACCGCCAGCGTCCGGCGGCTGCGGCAATTGCGCGCCACCACGATGGCGATGATTTTTCAGGAACCGATGACCGCGCTTAATCCGGTGGTGCCGGTCGGCCGCCAGATCGATGAGGTGCTACGCACCCACACCAATCTCGATTCCCACGCCCGGCGTCGGCGTATCCTCGAGATGATGGAACAGGTGCGCCTTCCTGAAGTGGAACGGATCTTTGCCTCTCACCCGCATCGGCTGTCGGGCGGTCAGCGCCAACGCATCATGATTGCGATGGCGCTGGTGCTGGAACCAAAACTCCTGATCGCGGATGAGCCGACCACCGCGCTCGACGTCACCACGCAAAAGCAGATTTTGACTTTGATCCGCGACCTGCAACGCGATCACGGCACAGCGGTGTTGTTTATCACCCATGACATGGGCGTGGTCGCCGAGATCGCCGATCGCGTGGCGGTGATGCGTCACGGGCGGCTGGTCGAGACCGGATCGCTCGACAGTATCTTGCGCACGCCAACCATGGACTATACCCGTAATCTGCTCTCGGCCGTGCCAAGCCTGGTGCCGCGGGCGCCGCGTCCGGAATCCAGAGAACCTGTCGTGCTGGAGGCCAACGAACTCGGCAAGATCTATCGCGAGCGTTCGTGGTTCGGCAAAACCCGCGAAGTGGTCGCGGCCAGAGATGTCACGCTGACGCTGCGCAAGGGCCGCACCCTCGGCATTGTCGGCGAGAGCGGATCCGGCAAATCGACCGTCGCGCGCTGCATCGTCCGCCTGATCGACCCGACTTCCGGCGGTGTTCGGCTTGTGGGGCGCGAAATCTCCGGACTGTCGCGCCGATTGCTGCAGCCGCACCGCAAGCGCATCCAGATCATTTTCCAGGACCCGTATCGCTCGCTCAATCCGCGCATCACCGTCGGCGAGACCATCGCCGAAGGCCCGATCAATTACGGCATGCCACGGGCGCAGGCGCTGGCCAAAGCGCGCGAACTGCTCGAACTGGTCGATCTGCCGACGGACGCCATTTCGCGCTATCCGCATCAATTCTCCGGCGGCCAGCGCCAGCGCATCGCGATCGCACGCGCGCTGGCGCTCGATCCCAATGTCCTGGTGGCGGATGAAGCAGTGTCGGCGCTCGATGTCTCCGTCCAAGCGCAGGTGCTGGAACTGCTCGACGAAATCCAGAACCGGCTCGGCATCGCGCTGTTGTTCATCACCCATGATCTGCGCGTCGCCGCGCAAATCTGCGATGACGTTGCGGTGATGCAGCACGGCCGCATCGTGGAACAGGGCCCGGCCGCGCGAGTCCTGACAAATCCGCAAGTAGCCTATACCCGTGCCCTGCTTGACGCCGCCCCCGGACGGGAGTGGGATTTCGCAAACTTTCGGCCGGTGGCTGTGGCGGCAACTCCCTCACCCTCATCCTGAGGAGCGGCGTCTTCGCCGCGTCTCGAAGGATGAGAGCCCACGCCCTCTCATGGTTCGAGACGGCGCAAGCGCGCCTCCTCACCATGAGGACCACTCGTACCGCATCCAAAATGAGTCTACCGTCGCCCGCGAACGCCTGATTGAGAGAATTGTATGACCCGTATCGCCGTTGGCGGCTTCCTGCACGAGACCAACACCTTCGCGCCGACGAAGGCGACCTATGCCGATTTCGTGCATGGCGGCGGCTGGCCGGCAATGGTGCAAGGGCTTGATGTGCTCAAGACCATCCGCAACATCAATGTCGGCTTGGCGGGTTTTATCGAGGAAGCCGACATCAACGGCTGGGAGTTGATACCGAGCATCTTCGCCGCGGCCAGCCCTTCGGCCCACGTGACCGAGGACGCCTATGAGCGCATCGTCAAGGTGATAATCGACGGCATCAAGAACGCCGGAAAAATCGACGCCGTCTATCTCGACCTGCATGGCGCGATGGTGACAGAACACCTCGACGACGGCGAAGGCGAAGTTTTGCGGCGCGTGCGCGAGGTGATCGGCAAGGATCTGCCGCTAGTCGTCAGTCTCGATCTGCATGCCAATGTCACTTCCGCAATGGTCGGGCATGCCGACGCGCTGATCGCCTATCGCACCTATCCGCATATCGACATGGCCGACACCGGCCGCGCCGCCGCGCAACACCTCGCGCTGATGCTGCGCACCAAAGCGCGCTTCGCCAAGGCATTCCGGCAATTGCCGTTCCTGATTCCGCTGAGCTGGCAATGCACCACTGACCAGCCGACCAAGGGCATCTATCAAAAACTCGCAGCCCTTGAGAGCGCGGCTGTGCCGACGCTGTCCTACGCGCCGGGCTTTCCGGCGGCGGACTTTCCCGACTGCGGGCCGAGCGTGTTCGCCTATGGCAAGACGCAGGCCGACGCGGACAAGGCCGCGGATCACATCACCGCGATCATTGCCGGCCACGAGGACGATTTCGACGGCCGACTCTATACGCCGGACGAAGGCGTGCGCTATGCGATGGAACTGGCGACAACCGCGCGCAAGCCAATCGTGATCGCCGACACCCAGGACAATCCCGGGGCCGGCGGCGATTCCGACACCACGGGCATGTTGCGTGCGCTGGTCCGCAACAAGGCCACCAAAGCCGCGATCGGCGCGATCTACGATCCGGCCTCCGCCAGGGCGGCGCATGCCGCGGGCGTCGGCGCCACCGTGACGCTTGAGCTCGGCGGCAAGTCGGGCATCCCAGGCGACGCGCCGTATCAAGAAACTTTCGTCGTCGAGAAACTGTCCGACGGAAAGTTCGTCGCAACAGGCCCCTATTACGGCGGCCGCGATATGGACATGGGACTGTCGGCCTGCCTGCGGATTGGCGATATCAGCGTGGTCGTGGCTTCGCACAAGGCGCAGCTCGCCGACCAGGCGATGTATCGCTATGTCGGCGTTGAGCCCACGGAGCAATCGATTCTGGTCAACAAAAGCTCCGTGCATTTCCGCGCCGACTTCGAGCCGATCGCCGAAAAACTGATCATCTGCGCCGCGCCCGGTGCGATGCCCGCCAACTCCTCCGCATTGCCATGGACGCGGTTGCGTCCGGGTATCCGGACCAAGCCGAACGGCCGCGCCTTTGTCGCACCCGTCAAACCAGTCTCCCTCTCACCTGCGATCGGATAACCGACATGCCCAACATCGACCGCATCGAAGGCTTTGCCGACGAACTCACCGCCATCCGCCGGGATTTGCATGCCCATCCCGAGATCGGCTTCGAGGAGGTGCGCACCTCCGGCATCGTCGCCGACAAGCTCACCCAATGGGGCATCGAGGTTCATCGCGGGCTCGGCGGCACCGGCGTGGTCGGCGTGCTCAAGGGCAAGGGAAATAGCGGCAAGCGCATCGGGCTTCGCGCCGACATGGACGCGCTGCCGATGGAGGAGAACACCAATCTGACATGGCGCTCAACCATTCCCGGTCGTTTTCATGGTTGCGGTCATGACGGCCACACCACGATGTTATTGGGCACTGCGCGCTATCTCGCCGAGACCCGCAATTTCGACGGCACCGTGCATTTCATCTTCCAGCCCGCGGAAGAAGGCCTCGGCGGCGCCCGCGCCATGATCAAGGACGGACTGTTCCAGAAATTTCCCTGCGACGAGGTTTACGGGCTGCACAACGCGCCCGACCTGAACCATGGCGAAATCGCGATCCTGCCCGGCCCCGCGATGGCCGGCGCCGACTTTTTCGATATCACCATCCACGGCTACGGCGCGCATGGCGCGATGCCGGAGCGTTCAAAGGATCCCGTCGTGATCGCGATGGCGCTCGGACAGGCGCTGCAGACCATCGTCAGCCGCAATGTCGATCCCCTGCAATCGGCGGTGCTGTCGATCACGCAGATTCACGCGGGCTCCGCCTATAATGTAATCCCCGGCGAGGCCAAGCTGGCCGGCACGGTCCGCGCGTTCTCGGACAAGACCCGTACGCTGATCCGCGAGCGCATGCGCGCGATCTGTGCCGGAATCGCCAACGCCTTCGAGGTCGAGATTACTACCGATATCCGCGACATTTTCAGCGTGCTGGTCAACCAGGAAGAGCAATCGAAGGTCGTTGAGGAAGCGGCCCGCACGGTGGTCGATCCTGCCAAGGTCTTCACGCGATCGCGGCCCAAGATGGGCAGCGAGGATTTCGCCGACATGCTGCATGTCGCGCCCGGCGCCTATTTCTGGATCGGCCATGACGGCTCGGTGCCCGTGCACAATCCCGGCTACATTCTCGACGACAAGATTTTGCCGATCGGCGCCAGCGTGTTCGCGCGCATCGTTGAATCCCGCTTGCCGGTGGCTGCCCAAGGATGAATTCAAGGATAAGTTCAAGGATAAGTTCAAGGATAAGTTCAAGGATAAGTTCAAGGATAAACTGATGGATAAATCAGCCACACAAGACAGCGTCTCCGCGCTGCACGATCTCAGCGCCGTCGATCTGGTCGCGGGCTTTCGCGCCCGGCAATTCTCGCCCTCCGACGTGCTGGAGGATGTGCTGGCGCATATCGCGGTGTGGGAACCGCATATCAAGGCGCTGTACGCGTTCGATCCGGAAGGCGCGCGCGCTGTCGCCAAGGCCTCGACCGAGCGCTGGAACAAGGGCGAGCCGATGGGCCTGCTCGACGGCGTTCCCGTCACCATCAAGGACAATATCGCTACCAAGGGCACGCCGGTGCCGCTCGGTGCGGCGACCACCGATCTCGTGCCGGCCACTGCAGATGCGCCGCCGGCGGCGCGCTTGCGCGAAGCGGGCGCGGTGATCTTCTCGAAAACCACGATGCCGGATTACGGCATGCTGTCGTCGGGCCTCTCAAGCTTTCATCCCCTCACCCGCAATCCCTGGGATCTCGGCAAGAACCCCGGCGGCTCCAGCGCCGGCGCGGGGGCGGCGGGCGCGGCGGGCTACGGTCCGCTGCATCTGGGCACAGATATCGGCGGCTCGGTTCGGCTGCCGGCCTGCTGGTGCGGTTTGGTCGGCCTGAAACCCAGCCTTGGGCGCGTTCCAGTCGATCCGCCCTATGTCGGCCGCGTCGCCGGGCCGATGACCCGCACCGTCGATGACGCCGCGCTGATGATGAGCGTGCTGTCACGGCCCGATCGCCGCGACGGCATGAGCCTGCCGCCCGACGGCATCAACTGGAAGGCGCTGGAAAAATCTCCGCGCAAACTGCGCATCGGCCTGATGCTCGATCTCGGCGTCGGTCAGCCGCTGGAGAAAGACGTGCGCAACGTCGCGGTGAAAGCCGCTGGGGCATTCGAGTCCGCCGGCGCGGTCGTTACCGAAATCGATGGCGTGCTGACCCGCGACATGCTCGAAGGCCTCGACCATTTCTGGCGGGTGCGGCTATGGGACGATCTCTCAAAACTCTCGCCCGACAGGCGCGCCAAGGCGCTGCCCTATATCGTGAACTGGGCGGCGGCCGGCGCGAAAATTTCCGGCGTCGAGGCGATCAGGGGCTTCAACACCACCTTCGCGATGCGCGCCGCGGCTGGAAAGCTGTTCAGCGAGATCGATTATGTAATTTCCCCGGTCTCGCCGGTGGTGAATTTCCCGGCCGAACTGGCCTCGCCGCTCAACGATCCCGACAAACCGTTCGAGCACATCGCCTACACCGTGCCGTGGAACATGGCGGAAAATCCGGCTGTGTCGATCAATGGCGGCTATGACAGCATGGGTTTTCCGATCGGCGTCCAGATCATCGGCCGCCGCTTCGACGATATCGGCGTGCTCGGCATGGCCAAGGCGTTCGAGAGTTTGCGCGGCGCGCAGAGGCCGTGGCCGGTGGCGCCGAAATAAAGTTAGACGGCGCCGCACGTCAGGTCGTCATGCGCGGGCTTGACCCGCGCATCCATCCTCTTCGTAAGGGATGGATTGCCGGGTCAAGCCCGGCAATGACGAGGTAAGAATCAAAACACCACCCGAGGAAACCCCGATGGCGTACGAAACAATCACCTACGAGGTCGCCGAACATATCCTCACCATCACCCTCAACCGTCCCGACAAGCTCAACGCGTTCAATGCCACCATGCAGCGCGAGTTGATCGCGGCCTTCGACGCCGCCGATGGGGATGACGACGTCAGGGCCATCATCGTCACCGGCGCGGGACGCGGCTTCTGTGCCGGCGCCGATCTGTCCTCCGGCGCCGACACCTTCGACCGCGACGCCAAGCGCGGGCCGGTCAAGCGGCTGGCCAATGGTGCGGTCGATTACAGCGATCCCAATGCGCGCGATGGCGGCGGCCAGGTCACGCTGCGCATTTTCAAATGCCTGAAACCCGTGATCGCGGCGGTGAACGGACCGGCTGTCGGCATCGGCGTCACCATGCTGCTGGCGATGGATATTCGCATCGCTTCGGTCGATGCACGCTTCGGCTTTGTGTTTTCCCAGCGCGGCATCGTGCCCGAGGCCGCGTCGAGCTGGTTCCTGCCGCGCATTGTCGGCATCTCGCAGGCGCTGGAATGGTGTTACACCGGCCGGGTATTTCCGGCGCAGGAAGCCCTGGCCGGCCGCCTCGTCAGCAAGGTGGTGCCGGCGGACGAATTAATGACGACCGCCCGCGCGCTGGCCCGAGAAATCGCCGCCAAGGCCGCGCCGGTGTCGGTGGCGCTGATCCGGCAGATGATGTGGCGCATGCTCGGCGCCGACGATCCGATGGACGCCCACAAGATCGACAGCCGCGGCATTTTTGCGCGCGGCCGCTCGGAGGATGTGAAAGAAGGCGTGCTGTCGTTCCTGGAAAAGCGCCCGGCGCAGTTCAAGAACAAGGTGTCGAGCGATATGCCGGATTACTTTCCGTGGTGGGAAGAGCGCGGGTATGAGTGAGGGGGATGGTCGGGTCGTAGGGTGGGCAAAGGCGCGCTTGCGCCGTGCCCACCATTTTTATCTGATCCACTGTGGTGGGCACGCTGCGCTTTGTCCACCCTACGGACTCACCCCATCATCAGCGCCACTCTCCCGATCGCCTTGCGATCGATCAACAGCCGCATCGCTTCCGCGTAATCCTCCAGCGGTAGCCGGTGCGAGATGTTCGGCCTGATGCGCCCGGCTTCCGCCCACGCCGTCAGCGCCTTCCACCGCGCCTCCCCCAGCGCCGGATTTTTCCGCACCGCTTCGCCGGCGCGGACGCCGAGCACGCTGGCGCCCTTGATCATCAGCAAGTTCGTCCGGGCCAGCCCGATGCCGCCGGTGAATCCGATCACGAGGACGCGCGCGCCCCAGGCGATGCAGCGTAAACTGTGCTCGAAGATCTCGCCGCCAACAGGATCGAATACCACATCGGCGCCGCGCCCATCTGTCAGGCGCTTGACGGCGTCGCGAAACGGCTCGCGCGCGTAGAGCACCAGATGGTCGGCGCCCTTGGCCTGCGCGACCGCGAGTTTCTCTTCCGATGACGCGGCGGCAATCACGGTGGCGCCGAGCAATTTTCCGATCTCGACCGCGGCGAGCCCGACGCCGCCACCGGCGCCGTGCACCAGCAGCACTTCGCCTGATAGAAGCTGGCCACGATCGATCAGTGCGTGATACGCGGTGCCATGCGCGGCGAGAAATGTCGCGCCCTCGGCGTAATCGAATGTCGATTGCAACCGCAGCAACTGCGCCGGAGTTACCACGGCCTCATCCGCATAGGCGCCGTGTCGCAGTTTCAGGATGACCTTGTCGCCGACAACAACGTCCGCCACGCCGTTCACCTCAACCACCTCGCCCGCTGCTTCGACGCCGGGCGTGAATGGAAGATCGGGCTTGAGCTGATATTCGCCGGCGGCCATCAAAATATCGGGAAAATTGATCCCGGCCGCATGCACGGCGACACGCACCTGCCCTAGCGTTAATGGCACCGAAGCAAATGTCTCGAGCCGCAAGCGCTCGGGTGGCCCGAGTTCGCGGCAAATAACGGCTCTCGGCATCAGGCCGCGCTCGCTTTGCGCCGTTGCAGCGCCTCGCGGATCAGCGGCAGGCGGTCATTGCCGAAATACATGTCGGTCTTGTCGAGAAAGATGGTCGGCGAGCCGAACCCACCGCGCGCCATCACTTCGTCCGTATTGGCCTTGAGCTGATCCTTGATGGCCTGATCGCCGATCCCGGCAAAGAACAGTTGCGGATCGACACCAATACCCTCGCAAATATCCGTCAGCACCCCGTCCTTTGAAATATCCTCGTCATCCCCCCAATAGGCCTCGAAGACCGCGCGCGCGAACGGCAGCATTTCCTGACCGAGATAGATGCAGCCGCGCATCGCCTTGACGCTGTTCACGGGAAACACCGTCGGCGGCATCTTGATCGCAAGGCCCGCCGAGCGCGCCCAGTCGCCGAGATCCTTCTTCATGTAGCGCGCTTTCAGCGGCACCGGTGTGTCGCGCGAGGCATAGACGCTGGGATTGACCGAATTGAAGATGCCGCCGACCAAAATCGGCCGCCACGAAATCTCGGCGCCAAATTCCTTCACCAGCGGCTGGATGTTGTGAAACGCGAGATAGGTCCAGGGACTGGAGCAGTCGAAGAAGAATTCGATCATGGCGTTTCCCTTTTTGTTTTAAATTTGAACACTGATCCTCATCCTGAGGAGCGCGCTCTTGCGCGCGTCTCGAAGGATGGGCAGCGGAGCAAACTCATGGTTCGAGACGGCGCAAGTGCGGCTCCTCACCATGAGGGATAGAGTTATTCCGGCGCCACCGCGATCCTACCCCCTGCTTTCGTCGCCTTCCACCCCACCCGAATGCCATGTACCTCGTCCCAAGAACATGGCAGATAGACCGCCAAACAAACCAGAAAACCCGAGGATACGCGCAAGATGCTGTTTCCAACCACGATCGCCGGCTCCTTGCCGAAGCCGGAATGGCTGGCCGAGCCCAATACGCTGTGGGCGCCCTGGAAATCCAAAGGCGACGAGCTGGCACGGGCCAAGCGCGACGCCACCATGCTGGCTGTAAAACTTCAGGAAGACGCCGGCGTCGATATCGTCACCGAGGGCGAGCAGGCCCGGCAGCATTTCGTCCACGGCTTTCTGGAGAAGGTCGAGGGCATCGATTTCGCCCACAAGGTCGAGATGGGAATCCGCAAAGACCGCTACAAGGCGATGGTACCGCAGGTCGTTGCGCCGCTGCGTCTTAAAGGCCGCGTCCATGCCGACGAGGCCCGCGTCGCGCGCACCCACACCACGCGCAAGCTGAAATTCACCCTGCCCGGCCCGATGACCATCATCGATACCATCGCCGATCAATATTACGGCGACCGCGTCAAGATGGCGTTCGCTTTTGCCGAACTGCTCAACGAGGAAGCCAGGGCATTGCAGGCCGACGGCGTCGACGTGATCCAGTTCGACGAGCCCGCCTTCAACGTCTACATGGACGAGGTCTCCGACTGGGGCATCAAGGCGCTGGAGCGCGCCGCGCAGGGACTGACCTGTGCGACCGCCGTGCACATCTGCTACGGCTACGGCATCAAGGCCAACACCGACTGGAAGGAAACCCTGGGCACCGAGTGGCGCCAGTATGAGGATATCTTTCCGGCGATCGCCAAGAGCCCGATCCAGCAGGTCGCGATCGAATGCCGCAATTCACGCGTGCCGCTGGAACTGCTGGGTCTATTGACCGGCAAGATCGTGCAGGCCGGCGTGATCGACGTCGCCAGCGACACCGTCGAGACCGCCGAAGACGTCGTCAAGGTGATCGAAGCCGTCTCGAAATTCGTGCCCAAGAGCAACATCGTCGCGACCACCAATTGCGGCATGGCCCCGATGCATCGCGATATCGCCGAGGCGAAGCTGATGGCGTTGGGGGCCGGGGCGAGGCTGGCGCGGCAAAAGTTGGGGTGAGAGCTTTGCTCCGTCGTCAAGCCCGGCCATGACGAGCGACGTTACGCCACCATCTCCGCGCTCGGATGCAGCACGGGCCTGTATCCCACAATAAACGCCCGCACGATCGACGGCGGCGTCAGCAGCATCGCGTCCTCGATCTCGCTTCTCACTTCGCGATAGCCCGCCGGCGACCACATCAGCGCCCGGCCACCGGCGATCAGAAAACTCTCCACGCCCGCCTGCACCATCGCGCCATTAGGCAATTGCTCCCACCGCATCGGCAGCGGATGCAATCGCTTCTTGCCGCCATCAAGCCGCTCATGATGCAGCACCGGATCGATGTCGCGCGCCAGCACCTTCGTCGTGCCGTTACCTTCATCCCATGCCGCGCAAAACCGGTTGGCGTCGGCGCGGCGGCAGAAGAAACACGGGCGATGGCCGGCCGCGAACGCGGTGGCTTCGTCGAGGAAAAACAATTCGGTCCAGCTTCGCCCGCCCATCACCGCGCGCCGCCGTCCGCGAAATTCGCACACACAAGTGAGCCAGGCCTTGCTGGCCCAGCGCCGCGTCAGGGTTTTGGTGGCGGGATCGTGGATGATGCCGCGATTGCCGGTGAACAACCCGCGGTGCGGCGTCGCGATGATGTCGCCTGATGGCGTGACGCGGTTTTGCAGGGGCATTCAAAGCCCCGCTGTTAATACGTAGTCGTCATTGCGAGTGAAGCGAAGCAATCCATTCGTGCAGCAAAAAGAAAGAATGGATTGCTTCGTCGCTTCGCTCCTTGCAATGACGACCGAGATCACGCCGCGCCGTCGCGGATCGGGGGCTGGAACGAGAGCGCGGTGTCCCAGGGAAAGAAAATCCAGGTGTCCTGCGACACCTCGGTGATGAACGTATCCACCAGCGGGCGTCCTTTGGGCTTGGCGTAGACGGTCGCGAAATGCGCGTCCGGCATCATGTCGCGCACCAGGCGGCCGGTTTTGCCGGTGTCGACGAGATCGTCGACGATCAGCAAGCCCTTGCCGGTGCCGCCGCCGAGTTTCGCGGTGTCGGCCGAGATGCCTTTCAGCACCTGCAATTCGCCCTGCTTGGTATGGTCGTAGCTCGCGATACAGACGGTATCGATGATGCGCACGCCGAGTTCGCGCGCCACGATCGCCGCCGGCACCAGCCCGCCGCGGGTGATCGCGATAACAGCATGAAATGGGCCGACCTCGTTGAGCCGCCAGGTCAGCGCCCGGCAATCCCGGTGAAACTGGTCCCACGACACCGGAAAGGCTTTTCCGGCCCGCTCCTGCGCGCTCAATTCCGGATTTTCTGCCATGATGATCCCCCTCTAGATTTTCCGAATGACGAATGTGCCGGTGGCGGTCGCGACCACCTTGTCGCTCTGCCACAGTTCGGCGCTGCCGTGACACATCTCGCGGCCGCGCATCACCACCCGGCCGAGGCCCTTGATCGAGCCCAGCCGCGCCGGCCGGTGAAATTGCACGTTGAGATTAACCGTCGGCGCAAACTGCCCGCCGTCGAGCGTCGCCGACAAGGCGGTGCCCATGGTGTCGTCGAGCATCGCCGCCAAAAATCCGCCCTGCACATTGCCCGCCGGATTGAGAAACATTTCGACCGCTTCGAATTTTGTTTCGATGGTGCCGCGCTCGCCGTCGATCTCGACAAAGCCGAACCCCAGCGTTTTGGCACAAGGCGGCGGCGGCAGGCTGCCGTCGACGATTTTCCAGAAAAACGAATTCTTGTCCAAGATGCCGCTCTCGCTTTGTCTTAATCAGTCATGGCCTGTCCGGAAAACCGGTTCCCACTTTTCCGGGTCTTGACCTACCGGGTGACGTTCAGCCCCGCCAACATCTCCTTCACCGCCGTCATCGCGGCTACGAGCTTTTCCGGGTCGCGCGAACGGACCACGAGGTTGGTGTTGGGCTTCTTGTCTTCGTCCTGAAACGGATAGCTGCCGATGATGGTGTCGGGATGGGCGTTGGCGATGATCCGCAGGGGACCGCCGATGTCGCCTTCCCGCGCATTGGCGCGCACGGTTTCCGACAGCATCCGCACACCGGACTTTAGTTTGGGCGAAACGATGTCCATCATCGCCTGCATGATCGAGGGCACCCCGGCCATCACGATGACATTGCCGATCTTGAAACCGGGCGCCAGGATGGTCGCGCTCTGGATAAGCTCAGCGCCGTCGGGAATCCGCGCCATCCGCAGCCGCGCCTCGTTCAGCTCGCCCGGTCCCGAAAACCGCTCGGCAAACCGCGCCACCACTTCGGGATGGTGATCGATGCCGACGCCGAACGCCTTGGCGATGCTGTCGGCGGTAATGTCGTCATGGGTCGGCCCGATCCCGCCGGTCGTGAAGACATAGGTGTAACGGTGGCGGAGCGCGTCCAGCGCGGCGATGATCTCGGGCTCCTCGTCGGCGACGACCCGGACTTCCTTGAGGTCGATCCCGATATTGGTCAGGTATTCCGCGATAAAGCCGATGTTCTTGTCTTTGGTCCGGCCGGACAGGATCTCGTCGCCGATCACCAGAATCCCTGCCGTAATGATCTCGCTCATGACCTCTCCTCGTCTTGCGACGCAGCACAACTAGCCTGGTACATTTGGTGCCAGACGGCGCCAGCACGCCTTGCCACCGAAATAAGCACCCGTCAGCCGGTTTTTCGGGCAACATCCTGATCGTTCTTAGCAAATGGGCCAA
>CAWBPE010000043.1:0-8851 GCA_963790595.1 uncultured Alphaproteobacteria bacterium
AATTTGCCGAGGCCCAGCAGCACGCCATCGGCCAATGGGAGAGCCCCGCCGGACAGCGATGTGCCGGAACCGCGCGGCACGACTTTGATGCCCTGCTCGAAACAGTATTTCAGCACCTGCGACACCTGTTCGGTGGTCTCCGGAAGCACCACGACCATCGGCGGCTGGCGATAGGCCATCAGGCCATCGGACTCGTAGGGCAGCATCTCGGCCGCGCTGTCGATCACGCCCTCGCCCGGCACGATCGCTCGCAGTGCAGCAACGATGGCGTCACGCCGGGCCAGAACCGCCTGATCCGGCGCGGGCATCATGATGGTCATATGAATTACTCTCGCCGCCGTGATGCTAGCAGGTCCGCGACCGGCCTGATTTGTCACAACAAATCAAGCACGTCTGGATCGTTTTGGGTAGGCCGCCGGGAGCTAGGCAGACCGCGAATTTCACCACCTGAAACGCGCAGGCGCGATGCAAAGGAACCCAGCAAGCATTTCGTGGCTTGTCCATCGCAAGCGCGCTATGCCACAAACGGTCGTCGAGACCCCCGAAGCACCCGAAGCAACAAAGAGCAGATAATGAAAAAATTGTTAGTCAGCGCACTGGTCATCATCGCATCGTCGGCCGCCGCCTCCGCGGCACTGGCGCAGGACGCCGAGGCCGGCAAGGCGTCGTTCAACAAGTGCCTGGCCTGTCACGCGATCGGCGAAGACGCCAAGAACAAGGTCGGCCCGGAGCTCAATGGCCTCGACGGCCGCAAGTCCGGCACCGCGCCTGATTATAATTACTCGGACGCCAACAAGAATTCCGGCATCACCTGGAACGAGGCCAACTTCAAGGAATACATCAAGGACCCGAAGGCGAAAGTGCCCGGCACCAAGATGGCCTTCGCCGGCATCAAGAAGGAACAAGAGGTCAACGACCTCTGGGCCTATGTCTCGCAATACGACAAGGACGGCAAAATCAAAGCCAAGTAAAAATCCAAATAAGTTGATCAAGTAAGGTTGATGCTGGGCGACCCTCCGGGAGGGTCGCCCGATCGCCTTCGAGACAAGCGACAAGACAAGCTAAATAAACGCCGCGTCAGCTGGCGATCCCAATGCTGCTGCCGATATCCTCCGACATGCCGGCTCCAACATCGTTGGAGATATAGGCCGCGAGATGATCGGCCGCCGGCAGCACGCCGGGCTCGCGCTGCCACAACATCAGATCGACCTCCGGCAAAGGCGGCATGCCGTCCTGGGCGTCGAGACGGCGCAACCCATTCACCTTGACCGATTCCGCCAGCACGATCACCGCGGCATCGGCGAGCGCCATGGCCTCCATGCCGGCGATGCTTTCCGAGATGCAGGCGATCCGCCACGGCCGGCCGACCTGGTTGAGCGCGGCGAGGGCATAGTCGCGATAGAGATTGCCTTCCGGCAGCATGGCGAGCGGCAGCGTGCGATCCTTGAACGCCGCGCCGTTCGCCGCGCCAAGCCACACCAAGGGTTCGTGACGCAACAGCGTGATGCTGCCGACATTGGGATGGACATTCGGCATCCGCGTCGCCAGCGCAATATCGATCCGCCCGTCGGAGATTTCTTCCGCGAGCTGGGCGCTCAGGGCACAGCGCACCGTGACTTCAACGCCGGGATAAGAGGTGCGAAATCGCGCCAGGGTCTGCGGCAACAGAAAAGCAGCATAGAGATCCGGACAGCCGAGCGTCACCCGGCCCGCGACATCTTCCGCCGACAGCCGGGCACGCGCGTCATCGTGCAGTTTGAGCATCAGCCTTGCATAGGGCAGCAGCATATCGCCGTGGCGGGTGAGACGCAGATGGCGGCGGTCGCGCTCGAAGATCTGCTGCCCGGCCGCCTCTTCAAGGCGACCCAATTGCAGGCTGACGGCCGGTTGCGTCAGGCGCAAGCGCCGGGCAACCCGGGTGATACTTTGCTCTTCAACAAGCATCACGAAGGTCCGAAGCAGCGTGATTTCCAGCGGACGGAGCATAATCTTACATAAGCTAAACTTTGCTTTTTGCGAAGCACAATAAACTTGTATAGAATTGGCTGCCGGGATAATTCTTTAATGATATAAGTAGCTTATGCACAGCATACGGGCAGATGCGCCTATTTATTGGACAGTACTCCGGGTTTTTTAGGTTGCTTGCCGGGCTGTTGCGGCGCCGGTCGCCGTCATGACGCCGCTGCTCGACGTCCAGCATGTCAGTAAACATTTTGGCGGCGTCGCCGCGCTGGACGATTGCTCGCTGTCGCTTCGCAAAGGTGAGGTGACCGGGCTGATCGGCCCGAATGGCGCCGGCAAAACCACGCTGCTGAATGTCATCTCCGGACTGGTCAGATGCGACACCGGCAAAGTGCATTTCGACGGCCAGGACATCACCACGCTGCCGATGCATCGCGTGGCGTCGCTCGGTCTGGTGCGAACATTCCAGATCGTTCGCGAATTGAGCGGGCTGACCGTGCTGGAAAACCTGCTGCTGGCGCCGGTGCATCAGCGCGGCGAAGCGATCTCCGGGACGCTGTTCGATCGCTCGACTGTCAGGCACCAGGAACAGGATAACGCGATCAAAGCCCGCGCCATCCTCAAGCGGATCGGATTATGGAAGCTGGCCGATCAGTCGGCCTCGGCATTGTCGGGCGGCCAGAAGAAGCTGCTCGAACTCGCCCGCGTGCTGCTGCTGGAACCGACACTGGTATTGCTCGACGAACCCGCCGCCGGCGTTGCCCCACCGCTATTGAAGGACATCATCGCGCTCATTCGCGAACTCAAGACCGACGGCATCTCGTTCGGCATCGTCGAGCATGACATGCACCTGATCGGGGAAATCTGCGACAGGGTTCATGTGCTGGCGGAGGGCAAGACGCTGATGTCCGGCAGCTTCGCCGAGGTCACCGCCGATTCCCGCGTCATCGACGCCTATCTGGGATTTGCGATATGACCACGACCTCCAAGGCTTGCGCACTCGCCGTGCAAGGATTGCGGGCCGGTTACGGCAATGGCGGCGACATCGTCTGCAACATCGATCTCGACCAGTCGCCGGAGACTATTCTGGCGATCATCGGCCCCAATGGCTCGGGCAAGTCGACCTTCGTCAAAACGCTGGCGGGACTATTGCGGCCGCGCGCCGGCACCATCGCGGTGACCGGCCGCGACGTCACCCATCTGTCGCCGGCGAGGCGCGTGGTCGCCGGACTGGCTTATGTTCCGCAGGAAGCGAATATCTTCGGCAATCTAACCATCCGCGAGAACCTCCAGCTTGCGACCGAATTCCTGCGCGGGCGGCCCGGTGCTGGCCCGGCGCAACAAGCCAAGGTCATGGAGCTGTTTCCGCAGATCGCCGCACGGCCGAAAATGCTGGCCGGCAATCTCTCGGGCGGCCAACGGCAAATGCTGGCTTTTGC
Organism: uncultured Alphaproteobacteria bacterium; assembly: GCA_963790595.1. Taxonomy (GTDB): domain Bacteria; phylum Pseudomonadota; class Alphaproteobacteria; order Rhizobiales; family Xanthobacteraceae; genus Bradyrhizobium. The sequence continues at coordinate 3,402 of CAWBPE010000043.1, forward strand.
CTGCGCGCTACTGGCCAATCCGGAAGTGCTGTTGCTCGACGAGCCCTCGGCCGGCCTGTCGCCGAAATTCGTCGGCGAAACCATGGCGGCGGTGACGCGGGTGCGCGAATCCGGCGTCACGGTCCTGCTGGTCGAGCAGAATGTGTCGGCGGCGCTGGATGTCGCCGACGAGGTGATGGTTCTGGTGGCCGGCCGGCAAAGCCTGCGCGCACCGGCCGGAAATGTCTCGACCGCGGATCTCGCCGATTTATTCTTCGGCAAGCCCGAATTGAAGGCTTCCTGATGATCGCGCAGCTCGCCCTCAACGGATTGGTCACCGGCCTGCTGCTGGCGCTGCCGGCGCTGGCGCTGACGCTGATCTTCGGCATCCTCAAATTCCCGAATTTCGCGATCGGCTCGATGCTGACGACAGGCGCCTATGCGGCCTGGATCGGCAACAGCCTGCTCGGGATGCCGCTCGCGGTTGCCGCTTTCTTCGCGGCGCTCGCGATGGCCGGGGTCGCGATGCTGTCAGACGTTCTGATTTTCTCGCGCCTGCGCGACCGCGGCTCGATCACGCTGCTGGTGGCATCGATGGGGCTGTCGCTGATCCTTGAAAACATTTGCCGCTTCGCGTTCGGCAACGCGACGCGCAATTTCGCCTTCGACGTCGCGCGCCCGATCCGCTGGCATGGACTGCGCATCAACCAGGAGCAGTTGATCACGGCAACCACCGTCATCATCTGCGTCATCCTGGTCCAGTTACTGCTGTATGCCTCGCCGCTGGGCCGCGCGATGCGCGCGGTCGCCGACAATCCGTCGCTGGCCGCGGTGCGCGGCGTGGAGCGCCAGACCATTGCGCGCATCACCTGGTGCCTGGCCGGATCGCTGTGCGCTTTATCGGGAGTTCTGGCTGCGCTCGATCGCGCGGTCGATCCGCTGCTGGGCTGGAATTACCAGATCCCGATCTTTGCAGCAGCGATCCTCGGTGGGCTCGGCAGCCCGACCGGCGCCATTGCCGGCGCGCTGGTGATCGGGCTCGCGGAAGAACTCTCGGCGTTGGTGTTGCCCACCAACTACCGACAAATCGTCAGCTTCGCCGTGATCCTGGGATTGCTGTTGCTGCGCACCGAGGGCCTGTTCGGCCGCAAGGCGATCCGCAAATGATCGCTTATCTCACCACCCTCGTCGTGCTGATCGCCATTTCCGCGCTGGTGGGTCTTGCGCTCAATCTGCAATGGGGCGTGGCGGGACTCGTGAATTTTGGCGTGGTCGGCTTCGTCGCGCTCGGCGCCTATGCGACGGCGTTGCTGGCGCCGGCGCTTGGCTGGTTTGCCGCCATGATCGTCGCCGCGGCATTGTGCGCGGTCCTGAGTGCGGTGCTGGCGCTGCTGTCGATCCGTCTGGAAGAAAATTATCTGGCGATCGTGACGATCGGCTTCGGCGAAGTCGTGCGCATACTTTTATTGAACGAAAGCTGGCTCACCGGCGGCGCGCTTGGGATCGCGGACATTCCGCGACCATTCGTCAGTCTGGTTTCGCCGGCGCACTACGATATTGTTCTATTGTGTTTCTCCCTCGTACTCGTCGCCCTGATGTTCGTGCTGCTGGAAATCCTGGTGCGCTCGCCGTTCGGCCGCGTGCTGCGCGCGGTCCGGGACGACGCTACCGTCGCGGCCGCACTTGGCAAACCGGTGCTTCTGTTGCGCGTAAAAGCGTTTGCGATCGGCGGCGCGGTGATGGGTCTCGCCGGCGCGCTGCACGCGTTCTATTTGACCTATATCGATCCCAGCCAGTTTACCTCGATCATCACTGCCTATGCTTTCATGGCGGTGATCGCGGGCGGGCGCGGCTCCAACATCGGCTTGCTGTTCGGCGCCGCCACCATCATGGCGCTGCTGGAAGCCGCCCGCTTTCTTAAAGATGCCATCCAGGTGATCGACGGCACCCAACTGGCGGCGCTGCGCCTTGGATCGATCGGTGTCGGCATTGTGCTGCTTTTGATCCTGCGGCCACAGGGATTGTTTCCCGAGCCGCGGCGACGCGTCCATGATTTCTTTCCCGACGACGGAGGACTTTGACAATGCCACGCGTAACTCCCCTGCCATCGACGGCGCTGCCGCCCGCGATTGCCGAAGTCTATGAACGCTTCGCCGGCTATGGCCCGTTCGCCGACCAAGCTGCCGTGCTGGCGCATGTGCCCTCCGCGCTCGATCATCTCTGCCAGATGCTGATGGAATTGAAGGCCCGTAAAGCAATACCCTGGCGTTACATCGAGCTCAGCATCGTCGTCGTATCCAAGCTGAATGCCTGCGCCTATTGCGTGGCGCATCATTCGCCGGTGCTGGCCACCGAAAACCTGTCAGCGGAAGCCATCGCGCAGCTTCCGAATGGCGATCACCCCGAGTTCGACGATGTCGATCGCCTTGTGATCGAATATGCGACCCGGGTGACGCAAAGCTCAGGAACCATTCCCGAGCGCGTATTCAATCAGCTTCGGCTTCACTTCAGCGAAGCGCAGATCGTCGAACTGACGCTGCGCATCGCGCTGACCGGCTTTTTCAACCGCTTCAACGACGCGCTCAGCATCGACGACGGCGCTGCAGTCGCAGCGCTCGGCGAACTCAGTTTTCATCCCGCGCATCCCACCGCAATGGAGACCAGCCATGACTGACCGACATCGCCTGCCCGATCGGCGCCAATTGATCGCAGGCCTCGGCGCCTCGTCACTGGTCGGCCTTTCCGGCGCATCGGCTCTCGCCCAGGACGCCGCCGAAGTGCCCATCGGCATGGTGCTGCCATTCTCCGGCGCCACCGGGCCCTACGGCGCCGACATGAAGAAAGCCGCCGATATCGTCGTCAAGATCATCAATGACGGCGGCGGCATTCTCGGCGGCCGCAAGCTTCGTCTGTACATCGAGGATTCCGAGACCAATCCGACCGTCGGCGTCACCGCGACGCGAAAACTGCTCGAGGTCAACAAGGTCGAACTGGTCGGCGGATTCTGGGGCAGCCCGATTGCGCTGGCCTCAAAGCCGCTGATCCTCGCCGCCAATAAGGTGCAGATGGTGTCCGCCTCGGCGAACGGTATCACCGATGGCGATACCAAGGGACTGGTCTACCGCTTCCAGGCGAAAAGCAGCCAGTGGGGACCTGCCGGCGCCAAGGTCATGGCCGGGATGAACCTGAAAAAGGTGACGGTGCTGGCGCAGCAAAACCCGTTCGTGATCTCGATGATCGAACCGTTCAAGGCCGAGATGGCGAAGCTCGGCGGCCAGGTCATGGATGTGGTCGTGTACAATCCGGATCAGCCGTCCTACCGCGCCGAAGTCGAGAAGGCGTTCGGCCCGGAACCCGAAGGCGTATTTTGCCTGCCGCTGCTGACCGACTTTGTGGCCATCGCCAAGGAAGTCTATCGCGGCGGCTTCAAGTCGAAAATCCTGTCACTGGGAACCGGCGCCGATGCGGACGGCGCGTTTCTGAAAAGCGTCACGCCGGAAGTTTCCGAAGGCATTCATCACCTTCAGCCGGCGCCGCCGATGGATTCCGCCGCCTACAAGAAATTCGTCAAGCTGATGGGCGCGCCCGAAGGCACGGTATTTCTGTTTGCCGGCAACACCCACGATCAGATCTGTGTCACAGCCATGGCGATGGAGCACGCCAAGAGTCAGGACGCGGCGCTGTGGGCGAAATCGATCCGCGAGGTCTGCAATCCGCCCGGCGAAGAGGTCGACGACATCTTAAGCGCGCTTGCGATGATCAGGGCCGGCAAGAAGATCAACTTCGTCGGCGCCGGCGCCACGGTCGATTTTGACGAGCGCGGCGACCAGCTCAACCGCTCGTTCGTCCATCAGGTCATCGAGAACGGCAAAAACAAAATCGTCGGCATCGTGACCTGAGGCGCCGATATCAATACGCGCGCCGGCCGCCGCCGGCGCGACGCAACAAGAACTTTCCAGGAGGACAACATGGCCAATTCCAGGATGATGCATCTTTGCGGTTTTCTGATTGCCGGGCCGGTGGTCCACAGCCATGCGATCTGGCGCAATCCGAAGCACAAGACGGATTTCCTCAGCCTCGAGCACTACGCGCATATCGCGAGGGTGCTGGAGCGCGGCCGGTTCGACTTCCTGTTCTTCGCCGACCGGCTCGCGATTGCCGATCGTTATGGTTCAAGTCATGTGACCGGCATTCGCCACGGCGATCAGGACGCCACGCGGATGGATCCGCTGCCGATCCTGGGCGCGCTGGCCGCCTCGACCAACCGCATCGGCCTCGGCGCGACGCGGTCCACCACCTATGACGCACCCTATAATATCGCGCGCGAATTCGCCACGCTCGACCATATCTCGGCCGGACGCGCCGCGTGGAACGTGGTGACCTCGATGAATGACGGCGAGGCGCTGAATTTCGGCAGCGTGCCGCATCTCGGTCACGACGAGCGCTATGACCGCGCCGACGAGTTCATGGAAGTGGCCTTCAGCCTTTGGAATAGCTGGGAGCCCGACGCGCTGGTGCTCGACCGCGAGCGAGGCATCTATGCCGACCCGGACAAGGTGCACTACCTCAACCACGTCGGAAAATGGTTTCAGTCGCGCGGCCCGCTCAACATTCCGCAGTCGCCGCAAGGCCGTCCCGTCGTGATCCAGGCGGGCTCGTCAGGCCGCGGCAAGGCCTTTGCCGCGCGCTGGTCGGAAGTGATCTTCGCCTTGCAGCCCAATATGGAGCGCATGCGCATCTTCACCGCTGAAGTCCGTGCTGCGCTCGCTCAACAAGGGCGCGCCGAGGATGCCAGCCGGGTCTTGATGTCGATCATGCCGTTCATCGGCGAAAGCCGGGCCGAGGCTGAAGACAAGCGCGATCTGCACGATTCCCTGGTCGATCCGCTGGTCGGGCTCTCCACGCTCGGCGCGCATGCCAACGCGGATTTTTCCGGTCTCGCGCTCGACGCCAGCGTCGAGGCAGTGACCTCATCGGGCAGCCAGGGCAATATCGCGGCGCTGAAAAGCATTGCGGCGGGTAAACCGATCACCATTGCGGACGCCGGCCGCATTTACGGCCGGGGCGTGATGTGTCCGCGGCTTGTCGGAACCGCCAAGGACATTGCGGACGAGATGGCCGAGATCGTGGCTTCCGGCGCGACCGACGGCTTCGTGGTTTCGCCGGCGTTTCTGCCGGATACGTTCGAAGACTTTGTTGATGGCGTGGTGCCGATCCTGCAAGACAAGGGCCTGTTTCGCCGGGATTACGAGGGAACGACGCTGCGCGATCATCTCGGCTTCGGCGCTGAGACAGCGTGAAGCGTCAGGGCTGGCTCGTTTGCAGGCTTGAATCCGCGGCCGCGGTGCTGTGCGCCGCCAGATTGCCGATCATGGCCTCGACCTCGCGAACCACAAGTTCGGGCGCGGCGTTTTGCACGATGTGACCGACACCCGGCAGCATGATCAGTTTTGTTTGCGGCACCGCCGCGG
>CAWBPE010000044.1:0-240084 GCA_963790595.1 uncultured Alphaproteobacteria bacterium
CGAATATGACGCCTGCCAGATTTATCCGGCATCGTTAACGCCGGCGATCGAGCGCGGTACGGGCTGTTAGCAGATGCGGTAAGTCGCTGCCAACGCTGGAAATATCAACAGTTCGTTAAACTTTTAGGCTTGTGATGGGTTGGTCACGTGCGTCACATTTCTCTCATGTGAGCGCATCTCCACCGGGTGGCTCCCGGTCGGCGGCCACTTTAGGAAAATGCGCTCCAGCAATGGAGGTTGGCATGGTCTCGCGGGTTGGGGTGGTTTCGGACGATTTCCGGAAACAGGTGCTGGGTTATGGGCTGACGACGGCGCAAATTCTTTATCGCATGCCGGATCATCCCTCGCTGCTGCAAACCTACGTCTGGCAAAATTATGATCTGTTTCCGAATTTTCCGGCGCTGAAGGATTTCCTCTCGTTCTGGCAGCAAAAGCTCGAGGGGCCCCTGTTCGCGGTCACCGTCGCCCATTCCAAGCTGATCAAGCCCGCCGAACTTCGCGCCATCGACGGCGTGTTTCGGCTGCATTGAAAAGTAGAGGTCGGTAGGGTGGGCAAAGGCGCTTGCGCCGTGCCCACCACGATCCACGGTTGGTGTAAGTGGTGGGCACGCTTCGCTTTGCCCACCCTACGGCACCACGGCACATGATTCTGTGTTATCCTTTCCCCATAACGGAAAGGGAGCACCTCAATGGCCAGGAAGAAGCCGACCTCACGAGCCGCCAGCCGCAGCAGCGCACAGAAGAAGTCTCCGGCGCGCAAAGCCGCTGGCAAGCCTGCCGGCAAAACCGCCGTCAAATCCTCCGCGCGGAAAAAACTGAAGACAAAGGCGCGCGCCGTTCCTGCCGCCAAACACACCCGCCCGAAACAGCGCATCGCGATCAGTCATTACCGCGACGAAGACTTCAAGGCCGACGGTCTGCGCGCCTATGCGCATTACCGCGATCTCGGCGTGGCCGCGGCGAGCCAGGGCGCAGCGCGGGCGCACGTGATCCGGCTGATCGGTCCCTGCAATCCGGCCGAAGTTTCAAAACTGCATTTCCATGACGTTGAATTCCAGATGGTCTATGTGCTCAAGGGTTGGGTTAAAACTTATCTCGAAGGGCCGGGCGAGACCCTGATGAAGGCCGGCAGTTCCTGGACCCAGCCGCCCAGAATTAAGCACCTGATCCTCGACTATTCGGACGATGTCGAATTGCTCGAAGTGATCCTGCCCGCGGAGTTCAAGACGGTCGAACTCGCGGCATGATGCGCGCGCGTCTCATCTTGTGCCCGGCGCGCCGCCCCATCTTCAATCAGGCTTGGGCGGCGTAGCGATTGTGAGGCGCGACTACCGCGAAGATATCGACTGGCTGCGCGCCATCGCCGTACTGGCGGTGGTCGCATTTCATTTCGAGGCGCCGGCCGTGTTCGGCGGCTTTGTCGGCGTCGACATCTTCTTTGTGATCTCGGGCTTTCTGATCACCGGGATCATCCAGTCGGAGATCGAGGCCGGCAGTTTCTCCTTTGCGCGATTTTACGAGCGCCGGGTGCGCCGCCTGCTGCCCGCGCTCTACGCGATGGTGGCGCTGACCGCGATCCCGGCGTTCCATTATCTCCTGACCTCGGAGCGTCAGGAATTCTTCCGCTCGATCGCGGCGGTCGTGACCTTCACCTCGAATTTCTTCTTCTGGTTTCAGACCGGCTATTTCGATCACGCTGCGGTGGAAAAGCCGCTGCTGCACACCTGGTCGCTCGCGGTGGAGGAGCAGTTTTATCTGGCGCTGCCGCTGCTGCTGTGGGGGTTTTCGCGCGTGAAGCGCGATGGGCGTATCGCGCTGCCGGTGGTGCTGGGTGCGCTGGCGCTGGCGTCGTTCGCGCTAAGCATCTGGCTGATGAAGTCGGACGGCTCCGCCAATGCCTTCTTCATGAGTCCGCCGCGGGCGTGGGAATTTCTGATCGGCGGACTGATCGCAACCCCTGGCTTTCCGGTGCTGCGCCACGCGCTGGCGCAACACATCGTTCGCGGCATCGCGCTGGTGGTGATTGCGATACCGATATTTTCGCTGCGGCAGGGGCCGGGCTTTCCCGGTTTCAATGCGCTGGCGCCATGCATCGGTGCGGCGATGTTCCTGTGGAGCGGCATCGGCGTGCCGAGCCAGGTGCGAGGCCGGTACTCGCCGCTGCGTGTCGTTCAATTCTTCGGGCAGATTTCCTATTCGCTGTATCTGTGGCATTGGCCGCTGTTTACGTTCGCGCGCTTCTCCAAAAGCAGCCTGGTGCTGGATGCCACCGACAAGATCGTGCTGTTCGCGCTGACGGTCCTGATTTCGTATCTGTCGTGGCGATTTGTCGAGCAACCGTTCCGCCTGAAATCGTGGGCGCCGACGCGCAGCGCCGCGTTCCGCCTCGCCGGTCTTGCGACGGCGCTGCTGCTGGCCGGCAGCATCGGTGGAATCGTCGCGAGCCGCGCTCCGTCGGATGCCGACCGCGCCGCGCTGCAGCTTGAGTCCTACAACAACTACAATTATCAGCCGCTGTATCGCTACGGCGTTTGCTTTGCGCCCGACAGTGGCGTGCTCGGCGCGGATTGCCTCACGCTGGCACCGGGCAAAACCAACGTCCTGTTGTGGGGCGACAGCCTGGCCGCGCATTATTTTTACGGGCTTGGGAAGATCACCGATCCGCAGACCGTGAACGTCCTGCAGGCGACGCAGGCGGCCTGTATGCCGACGTTCAACGCCGCCGCCCAGGGCAATGTGTCCTGCCGCGATGTTGCGGCGCAGATGGAAATGTTTTTTGGCGATCACAAGCCCGACCGCGTGATCCTCTCGGCGGACTGGCTGGAATATGCCCGCCCGCCGCGCTTCGACGGCATGATCGCCGATCTCAGGCAGACCATTGCAAAACTCAACGCCGCCGGCGTCGCGGTCGATCTGCTCGGCCCGGCGGTGCAGTTTCGCGCGCGACTGCCGTCGATGCTGATGCGCGCACATCTGCGGAACATCGATCCCCGTCCGGATGATTTTATTCTGCCGGATATCTTCGTGCTCGACCGGATGATGAAGGCCGCACTCCCGCCGCATGAGAAGTTCTCTTATATCTCCGTGCTCGATGCGGTCTGCCCGGCGCGGCAATGTCCCCTCACGATTAACGGCGGCATTCCCTTGGCATGGGACCATGCCCATCTCACCGCCGAGGGATCGGTATACGTTATGGACAAGGTCGTGCCGTTGCTGGGGCTGAAATAGCGTCAACTCATCACGCCCACGATCGCGCCCATCAGGCAGGTGGTCAGCGTGCCGGAGACGATCGATTTCAATCCAAGCGAATTGATCTCGTCGCGGCGCTCCGGCGCCATGGTGCCGAGGCCGCCGATCATGATGCCGAGGCTGCCGAAATTGGCGAAACCGCACATCGCATAGAGCATGATCAGCCGCGAACGCGGATCGAGCGCGTCGAGTCCAAGCTTCGAGAGATCGACATAGGCGATCAGTTCGTTGAGCACGGTCTTGGTGCCCATCAGGCTGCCCGCGGTGATCGCCTGTGGCCAGGGCAGGCCCATCAGCCAGCACACCGGCGCCATGATGTAGCCGAGCATCCGCTGCAGCGAGATATCAGCGCCGCCGATGGCGGGCAACAGCCCGAGGATCGCATTGGCGAGCGACACCAGCGCCACCAGCACGATCAACATCGCGACGATGTTGAGCAAAAGTTCGAGCCCGGCGGTGGTGCCCTTGACGATCGCGTCCATGGTGGAAGACGCGTGCATGTCGGGATCGACCAACGCGCCGCCGGTGCGCTTGTCGGCGGTCTCCGGCACTATGATCAGGCTGATCAGGATCGCGGCGGGCGCGCCGAGCACCGAGGCGATGACAAAATGCGCAGCGGCATCCGGGATCAACGGCGCCAGCAATGTCGCGTAGAGCACCAGCACCGTGCCGGCGATTCCCGCCATGCCACCGGTCATCACCAGAAACAATTCGCTGCGCGTCAATTGCGAGAGATAAGGCCGGATGAACAGCGGCGCCTCGACCATGCCGAGAAAGATGTTGGCGGCGGTGGACAGCCCGACCGCGCCGCCGACCCCGAGCGTGCGTTCCAGCAGCCATGCCATGCCGCGTACGATCGGCGGCAGCACGCGCCAGTAGAACAACAGTGTGGTCAGCACGCTCATCACCAACACGACCGGCAGCGCCTGGAACGCCAGAATAAAATCCGCGCCAGGCGCTTTCAGGTCGAACGGCAGCGCGCCGCCGCCGAGATAGCCGAACACGAATGAAGTCCCGGCGCGCGAGGCTGATGCGATTGCGCCGACGGCGTCGTTGATGGCGCCGAACGCATGCGCCACGAACGGCAATTTTATCAACGCCACGGCGGTGATCAGGGTCGCCGCGAGACCGATCATCGCCTGCCGCAGCGAGACCGCGCGGCGATTTTCGCCGCACGCCCAGGCGATCATCAACAACGCCAGCACCCCGAACGCCGACTGCAATTGCAACATGATTCCCCCAAAGCCGCGCGATTATGAGCGCAGCGCGATCTTCTGCGCAATGCGTAATCCACCTCTGCAGCCGTCGGCGTTGACAACCGCGCAGGCGGCACGGCATCACAGGGGATGCGGCGCGCCCGACGACGCACGATGGGAGGTAGAGAAACCGGTTGGCGATATCGTCCCCACTGCCTGCGGGCTCCAGCGCGCTGCTTCAGCACAAATCGTTCCTGCTGTTTCTGCTGTCGCGCAGTTTCTCGCGTTTCTCCAGCCAGATTGCCTCGGTCGCGGTCGGCTGGCAGATCTACGACCTGACCGGCAGCGCCTTCGCGCTCGGCATGGTCGGTCTGGTTCAATTCCTGCCGACGCTGCTGCTGGTGTTCGTGGCCGGCGATACCGCTGACCGTTACGAGCGCAAGCGCGTCGCGCAGGTCTGTCTGCTGGTCGAGGCGATCACCGCGCTGTTGCTGGCATGGGGCGCCTATTCGGGCTCGCTCACGGTGGTGCAGATCTTCGTCGCGATGGCTGTGTTGGGCACCGCCGGTGCATTCGAAAGCCCGACCATCGCCGCGATGCTGCCGCTGATCGCGCCCGAAGGCTCGCTGCAGCGCGCCACCGCGATCTCGAGCGGCGCGGCGCAACTCGCGACCATCACCGGACCCGCGCTGGGTGGCTTGGCCTATGCCATCGCGCCGAGCGTGCCCTATGCGGTGATGGCCGTGTTCTGGCTGTTCGGCATGGTCGCGACGGGGGCAATCCAGACCGCGAAACCCGCCGTGATCCGCGACGCCGCCACACCGGCGGATCTGTTTGCCGGCGTCAGGTTCGTCCGCAACAATCCGTCCATTCTGGGCACGATCTCGCTCGATCTGTTTGCGGTGCTGCTCGGCGGCGCGACCGCATTGCTGCCGATCTATGCGCGCGACATCCTGCAGACCGGCCCGCTCGGCCTCGGCATTTTGCGCGCGGCGCCAGCGGTCGGCGCGTTGCTGATGACCGCGGTCTTGGCGCGCTATACCATCAATCGCCATGTCGGCATGCGGATGTTCCAATCCGTGATTGTGTTTGGCATAGCCACCGTGGTGTTCGCGGTGTCGCAGTGGATGTGGCTTTCGGTTTTGGCGCTGGCGATATTGGGCGCGGCCGATACCATCAGCGTGGTCATTCGTTTCTCGCTGGTGCAGCTCTCGACGCCGGACGAGATGCGCGGCCGGGTCGGGGCGGTGAACTACCTGTTCATCAACGCCTCCAACCAGCTCGGCCAGTTCGAAAGCGGCGTCACCGCCGCGCTGTTCGGCGCGATGCCCGCGGCCGCGCTCGGCGGCATCGGGACGGTCGCGATCGCGCTGTTGTGGATGAAGCTGTTTCCGGCGCTGCGCGATGTGCAGCGGCTGGAGTAGGGCGCGTGTCCCGGACGCGGTGCAGCGTACGTCACGCTGCTCCGCAGAGCCGGGACTTATGGCTAACATGGGCCCCGGCTCAGCAGCGCGGCATTTCATGCCGCGCCGCGTCCGGGGCACGAGAGATCACCCCCGTCCGACGAACGGCATCTTGCTGGCCATCACCGTCATGAACAGCACGTTGGCGTCGAGCGGCAGGCCGGCCATGTAGGCGACGGCGTCGCCGACCGCCTTGGAGTCCATCCGCGGCTCCGGAATCTTGCGGCCATCGGGCTGCAACACGCCATCGACCATGCGGTCGGTCATCGGGGTTGCGGCATTGCCGATGTCGATCTGCCCGACCGCGATGTCATAGCCGCGGCCGTCGAGATTGGTCGCCTTGGTCAAACCCGTGATCGCATGCTTGGTGGAAGTATAGGCCGAGGAATACGGCCGCGGCGCGTGCGCCGATATCGAGCCGTTGTTGATGATGCGGCCGCCGCGCGGGGTCTGGTCCTTCATGATCCGGAACGCGTGCTGGGTGCACAAAAACGGCCCGGTGAGGTTGGTCGCGACCACCGCCTGCCATTGTGCCAGACTCAAATCCTCGAAGTTCACCGGCGGCGCGCCCATTCCGGCGTTATTAAAGAGCACATCGAGGCGGCCATAGGTGTCCATCACCTTGGCGAACAACGCCGCGATCGATCCGGGATCGGTCATGTCGGAGGGCACCGGGAGGCTCTTGCCCGCTGGGCCGAGCTTGGCGGTCTCTTCGAGTTTGTCCAGCCGCCGCCCGGCCAATACGACCGTGAAGCCGGCATTCATCAGCGCCAGCGATGCCGCGCGCCCGACGCCGGTGCCGGCGCCGGTGACTACCGCGATCTTGTTGTTTGCTTCGGTCATGTGTTTCCTGCCTCTATTTCAAGTTTTTGGTGTTTTTAGGTTTTTGGGGTTTCGGTCTTGTAGGGCGGCCGTGGAATATTCTGATGCGCCGCGCGCAACGCCGCCGACCAGCGCGAGCGCAGGTCGTGAAAATATGGCTCGCCGGCTTCGATGCGGTGGTTGAGATCGGCGTCGCAAACGTCGGATCGCACCACCAGCACGTCGATCGGCAGGCCGACGCCGAGATTGGAACGCATCGTCGAGTCCATCGAGATCAGGCTGGTCTTGAGCGCTTCATAGAGTTCGACATCGTAATGCATCGCGCGGTCAAGCACCGGCTTGCCGTATTTGTGCTCGCCGATCTGCAGATAAGGCGTGTCGGTGGTGCATTCGATGAAATTGCCGGCCGGGTAGACCATGAACAGCCGCATCCGCGATCCCTTGATCTGGCCCCCAAACAGAAACGACACGTCGAAATTGATGTCCTCGGACTGCAGCGCGGTGCCTTCGGTGGCATGGACCGCGCGGATCGCCTTGCCGATGCGCTGTGCCGCCTGGAACATGGTCGGCGCGTTCAGCAGGGTCTCGAGGTCGCCGGTGTGCGGATCCTCCAGCCCTTCGGTCAGCGTCGAGAGCACTGATTGGCTGATCGCGAGATTGCCCGCGCTGGCGATGGCCATGATGCGCTCGCCGGGTTTGGAGAAAATATGGAGCTTGCGAAAGGTCGAGACGTTATCGAGACCGGCATTGGTGCGGGTGTCCGCAATCATGACCAGCCCGTCCCGCACCAGCACTCCGCAGCAATAGGTCATTCCCGGTCCCTGAATTCTTTGCGATCATCGGCGTGAAACTAGTAGCCAATTTAAGGGGAGGCGTCCAACCCGATTCGGAGGTTTTGGCTCCCTGACGTGAATGGATAGGTTTGTCGCAGGCAGATGGCGTTCTCTTCCGTCGTCCCCGCGCACGCGGGGACCCATACGCCGCGGCCTATCGTTGAAATATGCTGTTGGACGACTTTCGCGCAACACAACTTCCTGTGGTTATGGGTCCCTGCGTTCGCAGGGACGACGATGTGGGGAGATTCCACACACACCTCCGCATTCCCGCGGCGCATTTCGCCCGAGTTTTGCTCTGCTCGTTCCGCCTTCTCGTTCAGAGGGCGCAGGGAATGCCGGACGCCTGGTGCGCCCGCAAGCCACGTGTGCGAAGGTCGTAAGTAAGAAGCACACGCGTTAGTCAGGTCACACCGGAAACACCCGGCATTCCCCGCGCAATGGTTTACGGCTTATTTCGTGCTCTCCCCGGCGATCGGGCTCTTTTGCCACCGTCGCCTCGCGGACACTTCCGCGAGACTTGACGCCAGCGTCGAGGCGTCAGGACCACACGACTTCGCCGTCCGCTTCAGCGCTGTTCGTTATCGGCGCATCCGCGTCCACCGCATCCCGTCCCGCGTCCGTGACGATCGCGAACCGCCCCTCATGTGGAACAGGATGGCTGAGAATATATCAATGATTTGCTATTTCTGAAAATCAGAATATTTTTCCGAAAGGCACTGGACATCGGGAAGGGCTGGGACAGCGGAATCTTTGATTTGCCCGTCGGGTAGTCAGGTGGATCGATTGAAGCGGGGAGGGGCTTGTGAAGCAAACACAGACCTCATCCTGAGGAGCTTGCGAAGCAAGCGTCTCGAAGGATGGATGCATCACGTGGACTCGCGGCCATCCTTCGAGACGCGCGCAAAGGCGCGCTCCTCAGGATGAGGTTGGAGATCGCGTCGGCACGCCAGCCGGCTCGCTCAATTGAAGGCGACACCGAGCCGTCTGCCGTCGCGCCAGATCAGGTGGCAGGGCAGATGCGATCCTTCGGCGATCAACGTGAAATGGAGCGGGAGTTTCGTACGGTCGGTCAAATCCACGCGCGCGCCTGCGGCAGAGACGTCGCGAACCATGCAGGAGAACTTGCCGCGGCCACATTCGACCGTTCCGGGAATGATCACGTTATGCCGTGGCACGCCTCGCCTCTCGGAAAGGCAAGCACTATCGGCTGTCCGGGCCTCGACCATATGGAAAGTGCGGCTGCAATTTGTGCAGCCATAGGACCATATCGCGTAGCCTTCGGCACAGGGCACGACGCGGGCGAGCGTCATGCCGGTATTGCATTTGCGGCAGGTCGGTTCTGGGAAAAGCGATTTGGGACGCATCGCAAGAGTACATACAGGCCGCGGTGCGTGATTCTTATCCGCAGAACTACGTAAAGGCACCGGCGATGCTGTTTAAGATTAATATGGGTAATTGGCAGACTGAAACGCGCGTGTTGGCGATGCCGGGACAACGCGGCGTGGCGTGCGCGGAATCGATTGTCCGCGTTACCTCAGACCTCATCCCCGGGATGAACGCGATTGCGTTCACCCTAGGGAGCGCGCTCTTGCGCGCGTCTCGAAGGATAGATGCACCACTCGGACCCGCGGCCATCCTTCGAGACGCTTGCTTCGCAAGCTCCTCAGCGACTGTCTTGTCAGTCAAGCGTTTTGCCATGGGCGATTGTCCCGCAAGATGGCGTTGAGAGTAGTGAGGAGTTTTCTGGCGACGGCGATCAGAGCCACCATTTTTGGTTTTCCGGCGGCCAGGAGGCGTTGATAGAAGGCCTTGAGAGGCGGGTTATGGCGGCTGGCGACAAGGGCAGCCATGAAGCTGGCCGCCCGCACCGTGCTGCGTCCACCGCCGATCATGCTCTTGCCGCGCCAGCGTCCTGATTGGCGCGTGTAGGGTGCAAGTCCTGCCAGGCTGGCGATCTCGCGTCGACCGAGCGTTCCCAATTCCGGCAAGTCGGCCAGCAAGGCGCGGGCGAGCGTTTGGCCGATGCCAGGTACGGAGGCCAGCAAGTCTTCCTTGGCGCGCCACACCGCAGAGCCGCGAACCAGCATATTGATGTCCTGATCGATCGCGTTCAACTCCTTTTCGAGCACGGCAATATGACGAACCAAACTCTTGCGTACGCGAACGTTGGTGGCTCGCTTCTCGCGATGGCGTTCGGCAACCATCATCTCGATGATCTGCCGGCGCCGGCCAACCAGTTCGGCAAGCAGGCGCGACGCCTCGTCGGGAAGGGTCCGTGGTGCCGGACGCACCGCTTCGGCGAAGTGGGCGATGACGCCAGCATCAATCGGATCAGTCTTCGCGCGCTTGCCGACAGCCTGCGCGAAGTGACGGATCTGGGCCGGGTTCACCACCGCCAACGGCAGCTCCGCACCGGCGATCGCCGCCGCTACGATCGTCTCAAAGCCGCCGGTCGCCTCCACGGCAACCAGCGTCGGCGAGATTGTCCGCAACCGCTCGACGAGCTGTTCCAACCCTTTACCGTCTCGACTGACCAGGAACGCCTCGCCGCCTGGACGCACGTGCACGTCAAGGCGATCCTTCGAGACATCGATGCCGACAAATAAGTGCTCCATCCTATCCCTCCCTTGTGCAACCGGGCTCGCTCTGCGGCCCCCGCGACTGTTCGGGTTCGATGGAACGGCGGACGAAGTCCCAAGCTGAGGATCGGGCTTCAACACCCTAGGATGAGCCGGTCTCTCGTCCGCCACCGCACGAGGCAGCTTACCTCGAACAGCGGTTCTTGAGTTACAAGGATGAGGTTTAGAAAGGCGGCCAGACGCCGATCGTCACCAATGGCACCCACGCCACGCCCTATCCGATGGACCTTTTGGTCACGGAAGCCTCACGATTTTGTCTGGAACCTTTCTAACGTGCTTCGAAGGCCGGCTTGCCGGTTTGAATCGATCGCCGGGCATGCCAATTAGGCGCCATGGGAATTCTTACCGATGATCCGGATTGGGCGCCTGACCTGTACGAGGCGCGGGTTCTGGCGCTGGCGTTTCTGCGCCGCTACGGCCGCGCGCAACTTGCCGGGACCGAATGGCAATGCTGGGAGGCCGATCGGGGCGGCATCGTCGTCACGCTTTATCCGAAGCGCAGCCGGGTCCTGCTGACCATCGACGCTTCGGATCAAACAACGGAACTGTTCGGAAGAGTTGTGACCCTCGAATATGAGAGGTCCAATGCGTGGCGGATCACGGTCGATGTCTATCACCCCGGCCGCTGGCAACAGCAGTTGAAGAAAATGGTGCACCCACGTCCCTGGATGGAACGCTGGCGCGCGCTCATCACCTTCACCGGAAAATTGCCGCAGCGTCCGCCGCCGTCGGCACGCATCTGGTATCGCGGGGCGGACCGGCACGGCTGACTTTCGGCGATGGTGACCGCAAGCGGCGCGAAGTCCGTTCCGGTTTAAAAACGGCCGTATCCGCGCCTCCAAAACCGGTCCGGGGCGCCCGTAAAATCAGCCTATTTACCCGAAAAACGGCCATGGCCGGGGCTGGCCCAGCCGGTCCGAAAGGGGTAAAAGGGGTTGAACTACCGTGGGGGCTGGACGGCAGGATCGGGGTTTTCCGGACGGAAGCAGGGGGCGGACATCGCCGCTTGTCTCGATTATGCCTCACTTTTAGCCCCATAATTAGCTGCTGCCCGACAAATCCCGGGGGGATTTGTCTAGGACGTTGGGTCAGGTGTTATTGGGGACTTGATGGCTTTCGACGCAGCGACAGCTGTTAGGAGGGTGCCGCGCCGCCGCAGGGGCTGGTTCGCGAGTACAGCCCTTGGCCTGTTCTCCGTCACCGTGTCGCTGGCCGCCGCGGCCTGGGTTACCAATTCCGATCTGTTCGCGTTCGCTTCGGCCGCGCTGCCTGGAAATGGCGCAGGAAATTCTGACCGCACCGGATCGTTTGCCTCGTTCGAGGATCGCTTTTTTCCGAAGTCGCTGACACCGCCGCCTGCCGTGCGTGCGCAATTGCAGCCGCTCGATCGCTCCACCGTGGCCGCGTTGCTGATGAAGTTTCGCGGGCAGGACGGGATGGGCCCGCAGCAGATGCCGCCGGATTTCCGCCTTGGGTTGACCGACAGCAAGGTCGATGAGACCAGGCCCGTGGCATCCGCTTCCACCGGCGTGCCGCTGCCGCGCTCCCGGCCGGCGGCTGCAGACATCCTCGCTTCAGCAGGCCCGGCGTCGGGACAGGCGCTGGCGTTGGCACAGACCGACACGCCCGCGCGCCCGGCCGAACGCTCGCTGGCGCAAAAAATATCCGACATCGGACGGGTTACGCTGGCTTCGCTGACGCCGGACGGGTTGTTCCGCCGCAAGGGGCCGGATCTCGCGGCGCTCGGCTATGACGGTGTGACCGCGGTTTACGACATCACGGCGCACGCCGTTTACATGCCGAACGGCGCCGTTCTCGAGGCGCATTCGGGAATGGGCAGCATGCGGGACGATCTCGATCATGTGAACGTGCATATGACAGGCGCGACGCCGCCGGCGGAATATGAGTTGAAGCCGCGCGAGAGGATGTTTCACGGCGTTGCGGCGCTGCGCATGACACCGGTCGAGGGCAGCGATATCTACGGGCGTTCGGGCCTGCTCGTGCACAGCTACATGCTCGGCCGCGACGGCGATTCAAACGGCTGCGTGTCGATCAAGGACTACGACCGGTTCCTCAAGGCCTTCAATGACGGCGAGGTCAATCGCCTGGTCGTGATCCCGAGCCTGAGCGGCGCGACCGTCGTCGCGCAGCGCGCCTCCGAGCCGTCCTGAGCGATTTCCGCTTCAATGCGTGTATCCATCCTTCGAGACGCATCGCGTCGCGATGCTCCTCAGGATGAGGGCGGAGAACCCTCATGGTGAGGAGCGCGTCGGAGTTTATCATCGGGCCGCGCTTCGCGCGGACCCGTTGGCGCGTCTCGAACCATGAGGCCACGGAAACGGCGGCAATGAGTTGAGCGAAGCGAAAACCCGATGGCTTATCTCAATTCGGATTTGCAGGCGCCTGAGCCGGCGGCCGCGGTTTACGCGGCTTTCCCGCGCCCGCTCGCGGCGGGGGACCTTGCGGTACATCGACCGAGGCCAGATAATCCGCGAGTTCCGAAGCGGTGTTCGAGCTGGTCGAATAATGCTCCTTCAGGAACATCATCAGCGTAAAGCGATAGCGGCCTTTGGCGAGGCCGCGCGGGCTGCGATGGCACGCCGAGCAACTGTCCGCGAACAACCGCGGCGCCGTTTTGCCTTGATCGAGATTCTGGGCCTGTGCGGCGGTCGTGGCGAGGAGAGGGCCGGTCAGCGCAACCATTGCGCCAAGGACGAGCCAACCGTGCCGCAGCCTGGGCTGCGACCTTAGTTTCGATGAGTGCTGCACGCTATCGCCCTTCGCCGCTTGAGAACCGTCCTGACGAGTCGGACGGTTGCTGACGTTCCTATCTTACCCTTGAGTAAAAGAACGTCAAAACGGCGGCGCCGTTCCGCGGCGTGTTACGACTGCGACTGGCTCTGCGATTGCCCGGGCCGTCCGACCTGATCGACCTTGACCGCGACCGTCAGCGTTTCCATGCCGCCGCCGTAACGCGTGCCGCGTACGGGTGCGGCGCCGAGATAATCGAGGCCGATCGCGATGCGGGCATGGGCGTCGGTGGTGCAGATCGCGTTGGCCGGATCGAAGCCGACCCAGCCTAAATCCGGCACGAAGGCTTCGGCCCAGGCGTGGCCGGCCTGCTGATTGACCATGCCGTCCGACCGAAAGAAATGCCCGGAGACGAAGCGCGCGGGCACGCCGCCGGAGCGTGCGCAGGCGATAAAGATATGCGCGTAGTCCTGGCACACGCCGCGCTTGAGGCCGAAGGCTTCCACCGCCGAGGTGCCGCTGTTGGTGGGGTCTTCGTCGAAGGTCATGTGCTCGTTGATTTGCATCATCAGCGCATGCAGAAATCCCAACACGTCGTTTTCGGATTCCGAGCGCAGCTCGCGCGCAAACGCCGCCATCGCCGGATTGACTTCGGTCAAAGGCGTCGAGCGCAGGAAGAAGCCCGGCGGAAATTGTTCGTCGGTGCCCTTGAGCACGCCGCCGGTATCGTGGGTCTCGATCAGGCCCTCGACATGGATGGTGAGGTCGGCGAGCGGACCGAAGGTCAGCACATGGGTGACATTGCCGAAGGCATCGCGATGCACGTCGAGCCGGGAATCCGTGGAGACATCGATCTGCCATTCGGCGACATATTGCCCGTCATGGCTGCACGGCGTCATCCGCAGGATTTGAATGACGCCTGTCGCGGGCGGTTCGTAGCGATAGGTCGTGGAATGGGCAATTCGCAGGCGCATGACGGGTACCGGGACGGAGCTAAAGTTCGACTTATACCGCCGTCATTGCGAGGAGCGAAGCGACGAAGCAATCCATCGTGCAGCATAAATAGGTATGGATTGCTTCGCTGCGCTCGCAATGACGCCGTTGGTGTTGGCGTCATGGCCGAGACTGCCAGCCATGACGGCCTGTGGTGATCAATCTATCAGATCAGATATTGCTTGCCGATGATTTCGCCAAGCCTTGCATTGTCCGCGATGAACTCCTGGATGAATTCATGCACGCCGTGCTGGAAGATATCGTCCATATGGCTATGCTCGAGGCGGTTGCGGACGCCGCGGGCGTGGCGCTGCGAGGCGCCTTGGCGGCCATAGGCGACGCCGATCTGGTCGAGATTGCGCACCAGATTGCCATAGCAGCTCGCCAGCGAGCGCGGCAGCGAATCGTTGAGGATCAAGAGATCCGCGATCAGCCAGGGTTTCAGGGTTTCGCGATAGACCCAGTGATAGGCCGTCAGCGCCGACACCGAGCGCAGGATCGAGGTCCACTGGTAGTAATCCAAGGGACCGCCGACATGTTCTTCCTCGGGCAGCAGCACGTGATATTTGACGTCCAGGATGCGCGCGGTGTTGTCGGCGCGCTCCAGATGCAGGCCCAACCTTGAGAACCAGTAGGCGTCGTTGCGCAGCATGGTCCGGTAGGCCGAGCCGTCGAAGCGCAGTGACGTCTCCTGCACGAAGCGCAAGAACTTGGTCAGGTCTTCGCGGGTCTTGGTGCCTTTGCCCCAGACTTCCTGCAGGTCGATCCAGGCCGAATTGATGGTGTCCCACATCTCGCTCGTCAGCGCCGTTCGCACCGAGCGCGAATTGAGCCGCGCATTCTCGATGCAATTGCGGATCGAGGAGGGATTGTCCACCGAGAACGACAGGTAATCGACGACGTTGTGTTCGTTGGCTTCCTTGTGAACCTCGTAGAAACTGGCGCTGACGCCGGCGGTCAACAGCGCCGAATCCCATTCATTGGTCTTGCCGATATAGGCGTTGGGCAGGGCGGTAACGCGCAACGTCGCGTCGATGGTGCGCGCCAGATATTCCGCGCGTTCGACGTAGCGGGCGAGCCAGTACAGGTTTTCAGCGGTGCGCGACAGCATGCGTATTGATTGCTCTCTTGTGGCTTGATTTACTCATCCAATATCCAGGTGTCTTTCGTTCCGCCGCCCTGGCTCGAATTGACCACCAGCGAGCCTTCCTTCAGCGCCACGCGCGTCAGCCCGCCCGGAATGATCGTGACATGGTTGCTTCCGGTCAGCACGAACGGGCGCAGGTCAACATGGCGCGGCGCGAGGCCGGACGCGGTGCAGGTGGGGCAGGTCGACAGCGCCAGCGTCGGCTGGGCGATAAAGCCCTCGGGTTCACGCTTAAGCTTGTCGCGAAACGCCTCGATGGTGGCTTTGGTGGCGGCCGGGCCAATCAGCATGCCGTAGCCGCCGGAGCCGTGCACTTCCTTGACCACGAGTTCGCTCAAATTATCGAGCACGTAGGACAGGTCCTTGGGCTCGCGGCAGCGCCAGGTCGGCACGTTTTTTAGGATCGGTTCTTCGCCGAGATAGAATTTCACGATGTCGGGCATGTACGAGTACACGGCCTTGTCGTCGGCGATTCCGGTACCCACCGCATTGGCCAGCGTGATATTCCCCGCCGCATAGGCCGACATCAGCCCGGGCACGCCGAGGGCCGAATCCGGCCGGAAGGTGAGGGGATCGAGGAAGTCGTCGTCGACCCGGCGGTAGATCACGTCGACGCGTTTGAGGCCTTCAGTCGTGCGCATGAACACTTCGTCGTTCTTGACGATGAGGTCGCGGCCCTCGACCAGCTCGATGCCGAGCTTGTCGGCCAGGAACGAATGTTCGTAATAGGCGGAGTTGTAGACGCCGGGCGTCATTAGCGCGACGGTCGGCTCGGCCGAGGCGCTGAGCGGCGCCACCGATCGCAGCGCCGAGAGCAGTTCGTCCGGATACTTTTCCACAGGCGCGACGCGGTGGCGGGCGAACAGGTCCGGAAACAGCCGCATCATGATTTCGCGGTTTTCCAGCATGTAGGACACGCCGGAAGGCGTGCGCGCATTGTCCTCCAGCACGTAGAAGTTTTCCGCATCGACCCGGACGATGTCGATGCCGGCGATGTGGACATAGACGTCGTGCGGGACGTCCTGGCCGTTCATCTCGGGCCGGAACACCGGGTTCTGGAAGATCAAATCGTCAGGGATAATGTTGGCGCGCAGGATGTCGCGGCCGTGATAGATGTCGCGCAGGAACATGTTAAGCGCGCGGACCCTTTGTTTGAGGCCCTTTTCGAGGATGCCCCATTCCTTGGCCGACATGATCCGCGGGATCACGTCAAAGGGAATCAGCCGCTCCTGGGCCTCGGCGTCGCCATAGACGGCAAAGGTGATGCCGATCCGGCGGAACAGCAATTCCGCTTCCTGGCGGCGATACTCCAGGGCGTCCGGCGGCGTCTCCTTGAGCCAGCGGGAGAGTTCAAGGTAGGCCGAGCGGAGCTCGCCGTTGGGCCCATTCATTTCGTCGAACGCGACTGCCATATATCCTGACTGCTTTTCGAAGCCATGCAGGACAGTGCATGACTTAAAGGGATGGTAGCAAGGCCCGGGCCAGCGCGATATGCATTGCATTGGCCCATTTGCTAAGAACGATCAGGATGTTGCCCGAAAAACCGGCTGACGGGTGCTTATTTCGGTGGCAAGGCGTGCTGGCGCCGTCTGGCACCAAATGTACCAGGCTAGTTGTGCTGCGTCGCAAGACGAGGAGAGGTCATGAGCGAGATCATTACGGCAGGGATTCTGGTGATCGGCGACGAGATCCTGTCCGGCCGGACCAAAGACAAGAACATCGGCTTTATCGCGGAATACCTGACCAATATCGGGATCGACCTCAAGGAAGTCCGGGTCGTCGCCGACGAGGAGCCCGAGATCATCGCCGCGCTGGACGCGCTCCGCCACCGTTACACCTATGTCTTCACGACCGGCGGGATCGGGCCGACCCATGACGACATCACCGCCGACAGCATCGCCAAGGCGTTCGGCGTCGGCATCGATCACCATCCCGAAGTGGTGGCGCGGTTTGCCGAGCGGTTTTCGGGACCGGGCGAGCTGAACGAGGCGCGGCTGCGGATGGCGCGGATTCCCGACGGCGCTGAGCTTATCCAGAGCGCGACCATCCTGGCGCCCGGTTTCAAGATCGGCAATGTCATCGTGATGGCCGGGGTGCCCTCGATCATGCAGGCGATGATGGACATCGTTTCGCCCAAACTGAAGTCCGGTGTGCGGATGCTGTCGGAAACCGTGCGCGCCAATGCGCGGGAAGGCGACATCGGCGGTCCCCTGCGGATCATCGCCAACGCCCATCCCGACACCATCATCGGCAGCTATCCGTTTCAGGACGAAGACAAGAAGCCCAACACCAACCTCGTGGTCCGTTCGCGCGACCCGGAAAAGCTCGTAGCCGCGATGACGGCGGTGAAGGAGATGTTGGCGGGGCTGAACGTGACCCGGTAGCGGATCGAAACGGGGCATCATTCGAAAAATGTAGAGGGGGATATCATGGCAGAAAATCCGGAATTGAGCGCGCAGGAGCGGGCCGGAAAAGCCTTTCCGGTGTCGTGGGACCAGTTTCACCGGGATTGCCGGGCGCTGACCTGGCGGCTCAATGAAGTCGGCCCGTTTCATGCTGTTATCGCGATCACCCGCGGCGGGCTGGTGCCGGCGGCGATCGTGGCGCGCGAACTCGGCGTGCGCATCATCGATACCGTCTGCATCGCGAGCTACGACCATACCAAGCAGGGCGAACTGCAGGTGCTGAAGGGCATCTCGGCCGACACCGCCAAACTCGGCGGCGGCACCGGCAAGGGCTTGCTGATCGTCGACGATCTCGTCGACACCGGCAAGACCGGCCGCCTGGTGCGCGACATGATGCCGGACGCGCATTTCGCGACCGTCTACGCCAAGCCCAAAGGACGCCCGCTGGTGGATACGTTCATCACCGAGGTGTCGCAGGACACCTGGATCTTCTTTCCCTGGGACACCGCGCTCTCGTTCCAGCCCCCGATCCGCGACGGCGCGGCGTGATCTCGGTCGTCATTGCAAGGAGCGAAGCGACGAAGCAATCCATTCTTTCTTTTTGCTGCACGAATGGATTGCTTCGCTTCACTCGCAATGACGACTACGTATTAACAGCGGGGCTTTGAATGCCCCTGCAAAACCGCGTCACGCCATCAGGCGACATCATCGCGACGCCGCATCGCGGCTTGTTCACCGGCAATCGCGGCATCATCCACGATCCCGCCACCAAAACCCTGACGCGGCGCTGGGCCAGCAAGGCCTGGCTCACTTGTGTGTGCGAATTTCGCGGACGGCGGCGCGCGGTGATGGGCGGGCGAAGCTGGACCGAATTGTTTTTCCTCGACGAAGCCACCGCGTTCGCGGCCGGCCATCGCCCGTGTTTCTTCTGCCGCCGCGACGACGCCAACCGGTTTTGCGCGGCATGGGATGAAGGTAACGGCACGACGAAGGTGCTGGCGCGCGACATCGATCCGGTGCTGCATCGTGAGCGGCTTGATGGCGGCAAGAAGCGATTGCATCCGCTGCCGATGCGGTGGGAGCAATTGCCTGATGGCGCGATGGTGCAGGCGGGCGCGGAGAGTTTTCTGATCGCCGGCGGCCGGGCGCTGGTGTGGTCGCCGGCGGGTTATCGCGAAGTGCGGAGCGAGATCGAGGACGCGATGCTGCTGACGCCGCCGTCGATCGTGCGGGCGTTTATTGCGGGATACGGGCCGGTGCTGCATCCGAGCGCGGAGATGGTGGCGTAACGTCGCTCGTCATGGCCGGGCTTGACGACGGAGCAAAGCTCTCACCCCAACTTTTGCCGCGCCAGCCTCGCCCCGGCCCCCAGCGCCATCAGCTTCGCTTCGGCGATATCGCGACGCATCGGGGCCATGCCGCAATTGGTGGTCGCGACGATGTTGCTCTTGGGCACGAATTTCGAGACGGCTTCGATCACCTTGACGACGTCTTCGGCGGTCTCGACGGTGTCGCTGGCGACGTCGATCACGCCGGCCTGCACGATCTTGCCGGTCAATAGACCCAGCAATTCCAGCGGCACCCGCGAATTGCGGCATTCGATCGCGACCTGCTGGATCGGGCTCTTGGCGATCGCCGGAAAGATATCCTCATACTGGCGCCACTCGGTGCCCAGCGTTTCCTTCCAGTCGGTGTTGGCCTTGATGCCGTAGCCGTAGCAGATGTGCACGGCGGTGGCGCAGGTCAGTCCCTGCGCGGCGCGCTCCAGCGCCTTGATGCCCCAGTCACTGACCTCGTCCATGTAGACGTTGAAGGCGGGCTCGTCGAACTGGATCACGTCGACGCCGTCGGCCTGCAATGCCCTGGCTTCCTCGTTGAGCAGTTCGGCAAAGGCGAACGCCATCTTGACGCGGTCGCCGTAATATTGATCGGCGATGGTATCGATGATGGTCATCGGGCCGGGCAGGGTGAATTTCAGCTTGCGCGTGGTGTGGGTGCGCGCGACGCGGGCCTCGTCGGCATGGACGCGGCCTTTCAGCCGCAGCGGCGCCACGACCTGCGGTACCATCGCCTTGTAGCGGTCTTTGCGGATTCCCATCTCGACCTTGTGGGCGAAATCGATGCCCTCGACCTTTTCCAGAAAGCCGTGGACGAAATGCTGCCGGGCCTGCTCGCCCTCGGTGACGATATCGACGCCGGCGTCTTCCTGAAGTTTCACCGCCAGCATGGTGGCGTCGCGCTTGGCGCGCGCCAGCTCGTCGCCTTTGGATTTCCAGGGCGCCCACAGCGTATTGGGCTCGGCCAGCCATTCCGGCTTCGGCAAGGAGCCGGCGATCGTGGTTGGAAACAGCATCTTGCGCGTATCCTCGGGTTTTCTGGTTTGTTTGGCGGTCTATCTGCCATGTTCCTGGGCGTCGTATACGGCATTCGGGCGGGGTGGAAGGCAACCAAAGCAGGGGGTAGGATCGCGGTGGCGCCGGAATAACTCTATCCCTCATGGTGAGGAGCCGCACTTGCGCCGTCTCGAACCATGAGTTTGCTCCGCTGCCTATCCTTCGAGACGCGCGCAAGAGCGCGCTCCTCAGGATGAGGATCAGTGTTCAAATTAAAACAAAAAGGGAAACGCCATGATCGAATTCTTCTTCGACTGCTCCAGTCCCTGGACCTATCTCGCGTTTCACAACATCCAGCCGCTGGCGAAGGAATTTGGCGCCGAGATTTCGTGGCGGCCGATTTTGGTCGGCGGCATCTTCAATTCGGTCAATCCCAGCGTCTATGCCTCGCGCGACACGCCGGTGCCGCTGAAGGCGCGCTACATGAAGAAGGACCTCGGCGACTGGGCGCGCTCGGCGGGCCTTGCGATCAAGATGCCGCCGACGGTGTTTCCCGTGAACAGCGTCAAGGCGATGCGCGGCTGCATCTATCTGGGCCAGGAAATGCTGCCGTTCGCGCGCGCGGTCTTCGAGGCCTATTGGGGCGACGACGAGGACATTTCAAAGGACGAGGTGCTGACGGATATCTGCGAGGGCATCGGCGTCGATCCGCAACAGTTCTTTGCCGGGATCGGCGACCAGGCCATCAAGGACCAGCTCAAGGCCAATACCGACGAAGTGATGGCGCGCGGCGGGTTCGGCTCGCCGACCATCTTTCTCGACAAGACCGACATGTATTTCGGCAATGACCGCCTGCCGCTGATCCGCGAAGCGCTGCAACGGCGCAAAGCGAGCGCGGCCTGATGCCGAAGAGCCGTTATTTGCCGCGAACTCGGGCCGCCCGAGCGATTGCGCCTCGAGACATTTGCCTCGGTGCCGCTGGCGCAAGGGCAGGTGCGCGTCGCGGTTCATGCCGCCGGAATCAATTTTCCCGATATTTTGATGGCGGCCGGCGAATATCAGCTCAAGCCCGATCTGCCGTTCACGCCCGGCGTCGAAGCGGCGGGCGAGGTGATCGAGGTGAATGGCGTGGCCGGAGGTGGCGGTCGGCGACAAGGTCATCCTGAAACTGCGCCACGGCGCTTATGCCGATGAGGCCGTGGTGACCCCGGCGCAACTGATGCGGCTGCCATCGACGTTCGATTATGCCGAGGGCGCGACATTTCTCGCCGCGCATGGCACCGCGCATCACGCGCTGATCGATCGCGGCCAGCTTCTATCCGGCGAAATGCTGCTGGTGCATGGCGCCGGTGGCGGCGTCGGCCTCGCCGCGGTCGAAATCGGAAAACTGCTCGGCGCCACCGTGATCGCCGCGGCGTCATCGGAAGAGAAGCTCGCGGCCGCGCAGGCCAAGGGCGCCGATCATCTCGTGCTCTATGGCGCGCGAGCCGTTTCGCGACGCCGTCAAGCGGCTGACGGACGGGCGCGGCGCCGATGTGGTGTTCGATCCCGTCGGCGGCGAGATTTTCGAGAACAGCTTGCGCTGCATCGCCTGGGGCGCGCGCATTCTCGTGATCGGCTTCACCGGCGGCATCGGGCTGGCCCGCACGAATTTGCTGATGATCAAGGGCGCCAGCGTGCTCGGCGTCCGCGCCGGCGAAGCGGTGCGGAAAAATCCGGCGCTGGGCGAGGCGCGGATCGAAGGCGCTGACGGCATGGGCGGAAGCCGGGCGCATCAGGCCCAACATCTCGCATCGCCTGCCGCTGGAAGATTACGCACAAGCGATGCGGCTGTTGATCGATCGCAAGGCGATCGGGAGAGTGGCGCTGATGATGCGGTGAGTCCGTCGGGTGGACACGGCGCCCATACCGCGTGATCTATCAGAGGGCGCGGTGGTAGACATCCTCGCACCGAGCCGTGGCTATGGGTCCCGGCTTCGCCTGGACGACGACCGAGAGTTCACTCATACCCGCGCTCTTCCCACCACGGAAAGTAATCCGGCATATCGCTCGACACCTTGTTCTTGAACTGCGCCGGGCGCTTTTCCAGGAACGACACCACGCCTTCCTTCACGTCCTCCGAGCGGCCGCGCGAATAAATGCCGCGGCTGTCGATCTTGTGGGCTTCCATCGGATCGTCGGCGCCGAGCATCCGCCACATCATCTGCCGGATCAGCGCCACCGACACCGGCGCGGCCTTGGCGGCGATCTCGCGGGCCAGCGCGCGGGCGGTCGTCATTAATTCGTCCGCGCGGCACCACCTTGCTGACGAGGCGGCCGGCCAGGGCTTCCTGCGCCGGAAATACCCGGCCGGTGTAGCACCATTCCAGCGCCTGCGAGATGCCGACAATGCGCGGCAGGAACCAGCTCGACGCGGCCTCCGGCACGATGCCGCGCTGGGAAAATACAAAGCCGAAGCGCGCGTCGACCGAGGCGATGCGGATATCCATCGCCAGCTGCATGGTGACGCCGATGCCGACCGCCGGGCCGTTCACCGCCGCGATCACGGGCTTCAGGCATTTGAAGATGCGCAGCGTCACCTGGCCGCCGCCGTCGCGCACATTGGGATCGCTGTAATCGACCGCGCCGTTGGCCAGCCGCTTGACCGGCCCGCGCTCGCGCGTCGCGATCGAAGGTGTCGGCGCCGGAGGACAGATCCGCGCCGGCGCAGAAGCCGCGCCCGGCGCCGGTGACGATGATGGCCCTGACGTCGTCATCCTCGTCGGCGGCATCGAAGGCCGCGATCAACTCGCGCTGCATGGTGGCGTTGAAGGCGTTGAGCTTGTCGGGGCGATTGAGGGTGATGGTGAGGATATGTTCGGCAACCTCGTAGGTGATTGTCTCATAGGCCATCGGGGTTTCCTCGGGGGTGGTGTTTTGATTTTTAGCCGTCATTGCCGGGGCTTGACCCGGCAATCCATCCCTTACGAAGAAGATGGATGCGCGGGTCAAGCCCGCGCATGACGACCTGATATGTGGCGCCGGAATGCCGTTTTATTCTTCGGCGCCACCGGCCACGGCTTTTGCGGCGCCGCGCAAACTCTCGAACGCCTTGGCCATGCCGAGCACGCCGATATCGTCGAAGCGGCGGCCGATGATCTGGACGCCGATCGGGAAACCCTTGCTGTCGTAGCCGCCATTGATCGAGACCGCCGGATTTTCCGCCATGTTCCACGGCACGGTATAGGCGATGTGCTCGAAAGGCTTGTCGGGATCGTTCAGCGGCGAGGCCAGCTCGGCCGGGAAATTCACCACCGGCGAGACCGGCGAGATCACATAGTCGATCTCGCTGAACAGCTTTGCCGGCCGCCGCGCGCATCGCGAATGGTGGTGTTGAAGCCTCTGATGCCTCGACGCCGGAAATTTTCGCGCCGGCTTCCGCCCAGTTGACGATATAGGGCAGCGCCTTGGCGCGCTTGTCGGGCGTAAGCTTCGACAGATCGTCCCACAGCCGCACCCGCCAGAAATGGTCGAGGCCTTCGAGCATCTCGCGCGTCAGCACGCCGTCGATTTCGGTCACCACCGCGCCGGCGGACTCGAAGGCTTTGGCGGCTTTCACCGCGACGTTGCGCACGTCTTTCTCCAGCGGCTGGCCGACGCCGAGGTCGAGCATCAGGCCGAGGCGCAGTTTGCGCGGCGACTTTTCCAGCGCCTTCCAGTTGATGCTGTCGGGCGGCAGGCTCATGCCGTCGCGGCGATCGGGCCGTGACAGCACGCTCATCATCAGCGCGGCGTCGTCGACGGTGCGGGTCATCGGTCCGGCGACGCGGCCGACATAGGGCGGATCGATCGGGACGCGCCCGAGGCTTGGCTTGAGCGCGACCAGGCCGCACCAGCAGGCCGGCAGCCGCACCGAGCCGCCGATATCTGTGCCCAGATGCAGCGGGCCATAGCCCGCGGCGCCCGCCGCAGCCGCGCCGGCGCTGGAGCCGCCGGGGTTCTTGCTGAGATCCCAGGGATTGCGGGTGAGGGGATGAAAGCTTGAGAGGCCCGACGACAGCATGCCGTAATCCGGCATCGTGGTTTTCGAGAAGATCATCGCGCCGGCTTCGCGCAGGCGCGCGGCCGGCGGCGCATCCGCCGGCGCCGGCACGAGATCGGTGGTCGCGGCACCGAGCGGCACCGGCGTGCCCTTGGTGGCGATATTGTCCTTGATGGTGACGGGAACGCCGTCGAGCAGGCCCATCGGCTCGCCCTTGTTCCAGCGCTCGGTCGAGGCCTTGGCGGTCGCGCGCGCGCCGTCCGGATCGAACGCGTAGAGCGCCTTGATGTGCGGCTCCCACACCGCGATATGCGCCAGCACATCCTCCAGCACTTCGGACGGCGAGAATTGCCGGGCGCGAAAGCCGGCGACCAGATCGACGGCGCTGAGATCGTGCAGCGCGGTGACGCTGTCCTGCGGCTGTCGGATTTATCCATGGGCGGCCACCGGCAAACGGGTTTCGATGATGCGCGCGAACACGCTGGCGCCGATCGGCAGGATCTTGTCGTCGAGGATGTAGCCGGGATTGTGCACGGGCACCGAGCCGTCATGGCCGACCCAGAAATAGGCGCCGGGCGCGGCATGCAGCATGTCGGCGAAATCCTCGCTGCCCATCTTCGGCCGCGACCGCGTGAAGACCTTGGCGGGATCGACCACCGTGCGGGCCGCTTCCTCGACCACCTTGCGACTGCTCTTCCTGGTTGACCAGCACGCTGAAGATGTCGCGGATATCGGCCGTGATCTCGACCTCGAAGGCGCTGGCCATGCCGGCGCAGATCGCGCGCATCCGCTCGCGGATCAGCGCGCGGGTCTCGTCGGAGAAGGCGCGGACCGTGCCGGCCAGCTTGGCCTCGCCGGGAATGACGTTGTAGGCCGAGCCGGCATGAATCTGCGTGATCGACAGCACCGCCGATTGCAGCGGGATCGACATTGCGGCTGACGATGGTCTGCAGCGCCTGTCCGAGCGTCATCGCGATCACGACGGGATCCTTTGAGCGCTCCGGCATCGCGCCATGCGCGCCGTAGCCATGGATGGTGATGTCGAAGAAATCGGCGCCGGCCATCGCGGGGCCCGGCAGGATCGCGATCTCGCCATGGTTCAGGTCGGGCGCGTTGTGCAGCCCGTAGATCTCGTCGCAGGGAAATTTCTCGAACAGCCCGTCCTTGATCATGGCGCGGGCGCCGCCGAGGCCTTCTTCGGCCGGCTGGAAGATGAAGTGCACGGTGCCGTCGAAATTGCGGGTCTCGGCGAGGTAGCGCGCGGTGCCGAGCAGCATGGTGGTGTGGCCGTCATGGCCGCAGCCGTGGAAGCGGCCGGGAATGGTCGAGCGCCATTTCAGGTTGGTGTTCTCTTCCATCGGCAGCGCGTCCATGTCGGCGCGCAGCCCGATGCGCTTGCCGCCGTTGCCCTTGCCCTTGAGCACGCCGACCACGCCGGTGCCGCCGAGCCCGCGATGCACCTCGATGCCCCATTGCGTCAGCTTGTCGGCGACGATGCCGGAGGTGCGCACTTCCTCGAAGCCGATCTCGGGATGGGCGTGCAGATCGCGGCGGATCGCGGTGAGTTCGTCGGCAAAGCCGTCGATGCGGTCGATGTTGGGCATGTCTGTTATCCGATGGCGGGAGAGAGGGAAGCGTGGTTTGACGGGAGCGAAAGGCGGGGCCGTTCGGCTTGATGCGGATGCCCGGACGCAGCCGCGTCCAGGGCAACGCGGCGGTAGTCGGCGGGCATCGCGCCGGGCGCGGCGCAGATCAGCAGTTTTTCGGCGATCGGCTCGAAGTCGGCGCGGAAATGCACCGAGCTCTTGTTGACCAGGATCGATTGCTCCGTCGGCTCGATGCCGACATAGCGATACATCGCCTGATCGGCGAGCTGCGCCTTGTGCGAAGCTCACGACCACGCTGACATCGCCGATCCGCAGGCAGGCCGACGGCCCCATGTCCATGTCGCGGCCGCCGTAATAGGGACCGGGCGCCACGAACTTGTCCGTCGGACAGTTTCTCGACGATGAAGGTCTCCTCGATAGGGCGCATCGCCCGGGATGCCCGACTTGCCGCCGAGCGCAAGCGTGACGGTGGCGCCGACGCCCGCGGCATGCGCGGCCTTGGCCGAGGCGGGATCGTAGATCACGCCGATCGCGGCCTTGGTGGCCTTGTTGCGGACCAGCGCGCGCAGCATGCCCGTGGTGTCGGAATCGCCGCCGGCGCCGGGATTGTCCTGGGTGTCGGCGATGACGATCGGCTTGTGCGCGCGTCTTCGCCAGTTCCATCGCATAGCGCACGCCTTCGTCGGGCGTGTAGATCCGGCCGTCGAAATCGTCTCTCGTGGCCGGCGATGATCGCGGCGATCGCGATCCGCGGCGGCGTCCGCGTCGGCCTGCGTCTTGCCATAGGCGAACACGCTCGGCCCGCAATCGGGAAAATCCGCCGCCGGAAAGCCCGGCGCGAAGGACAGCGTCGGCACGGCGTCGCTCTCCAGCGCCGCGAGCTTTTCGTAGATGCCTTTGGTCGGCTGGTCGTTGGTGCATTGCCAGCTGATCGGAATCAGGAACGGCAATTGCCGGAACGCCTTGGCGAAGCGCTGCTTCGGTGCGCAGCAGCAGCGCCAGATGTTGCGCGGCGGCGCGGCCGGTGTCGGCCATGTCGATATGCGGATAGGTGCGATAGGCGATCAGCGCGTCGGCATGCTCGACCATTCGCGGCGTGACATTGGCGTGCAGATCGAGGCTGACGACCAGCGGCAGATCCTTGCCGATCACCTCGCGCACGCGCGCGCAGAATCTCGCCTTCGCCGTCGTCGAGATGCTCGGTGACCATCGCGCCATGCAGGTCGAGATAGACGGCGTCGAGCGGCCCGGCGGTCTTGATGCCGTCGACCATCACCTTGACGATGCGCTCATAGGCGTCCTCGGTGACATGGGCCGAGGGGCTGGCGCGCGGCAGAAGATGGTCGGCACCAGCTCCCAGCCGTTGATGCTCGGCTTCCTCGATAAAGCCCGCCAGGCCGACATTGATGTTGCGCATGGTCTTGAGCACGTCGGCGCCCTGCGCCATCGCCGGCCAGCCGCCGCCATGCACGAAATCGGCATAGGTCGCCTTCGTCGGCGCGAAGGTATTGGTCTCGTGCAGGAAGCCGCCAACGGCGATACGGGTCATACAATTCGTCTCAATCAGGCGTTCGCGCGCGACGTTAGACTCATTTTGCGATGCGAGCGACGAGCAGTCCTCATGGTGAGGAGGCGCGCTTGCGCCGTCTCGAACCATGAGAGGGCGTGGGCTCTCATCCTTCGAGACGCGGCGAAGACGCCGCTCCTCAGGATGACGGTGACGGAGTCGCCGCCACGGCCACCGGCCGAAAGTTGGCGAAATCCCACTCCCGTCCGGGGGCGGCGTCAAGCAGCGCGCGGGTATAGGCTACTTGCGGATTTGTCAGGACTTGCGCGGCCGGGCCCTGTTCGACGATGCGGCCGTGCTGCATCACCGCGACGTCGTCGCAGATTTGCGCCGCGACGCGCAGATCGTGGGTGATGAACAACAGCGCGATGCCGAGCCGGGTCTGGATTTCGTCGAGCAGTTCCAGCACCTGCGCCTGCACCGAGACGTCGAGCGCCGACACCGCTTCGTCCGCCACCAGCACGTCGGGATCGAGCGCCAGCGCGCGCGCGATCGCGATGCGCTGGCGCTGGCCGCCGGAGAATTGATGCGGATAGCGCGAGATCGGCGTCGGCCGGCAGATCGACCAGTTCGAGCAGTTCGCGCGCTTTCGCCAGCGCCTCGCGCGCGCGGCATGCCGTAATTGATCGGGCCCTCGGCGATGGTCTCGCCGACGGTGATGCGCGGATTGAGCGAGCGATAGGGGTCCTGGAAGATGATCTGGATGCGCTTGCGGTGCGGCTGCAGCAGCCGGCGCGACAGGTCGGAGATTTCGCGGCCCGCCGAGGCGAATGCCGCCGGAGGTCGGATCGATCAGGCGGACGATGCAGCGCGCCACCGTCGATTTGCCGGAGCCGCTTTCGCCGACGATGCCGAGCGTGCGGCCCTTGCGCAGCGTCAGCGTGACGTCCTGCGCCGCCGCCACTTCGCGGGCTTTGCCGAACAACGAGCGCTCGCGATAGACCTTGCCGAGTTCGTTGGCCTCCAGCACCACCGGCTCGCGTCGATTCCGGGCGCGGCGCCCGCGGCACCAGGCTCGGCACCGCCGAGAGCAGGTTGCGGGTATATTCCATGGTCGGCGTGCGCAGGATCGTGTCGAGCGATCCGGTCTCGACCAGCCGCCCGTGCCGCATCACCGCGACGCGATCGGCGATCTCGGCGACCACGCCCATGTCATGGGTGATGAACAGCACGGCGGTGCCGTGATCGCGTTGCAGGTCGCGGATCAGGGTCAGGATCTGCTTCTGCGTGGTGACGTCGAGCGCGGTGGTCGGCTCGTCCGCGATCAGCAGTTTCGGCTCCAGCACCAGCGCCATCGCGATCATGATGCGCTGGCGCTGGCCGCCCGACAGCCGATGCGGGTAGGAGGCGAAGATCCGCTCCGACTTCGGGCAGCCGCACCTGTTCCATCATGGCGAGGATGCGCTGGCGCCGCGCGCGGCGCGTCGAGATTGGTGTGGGTGCGCAGCACCTCGTCGATCTGGCGGCCGACCGGCACCACCGGATTGAGCGCGGTCATCGGCTCCTGGAAGATCATCGCCATGCGTGGTGGCGCGCAATTGCCGCAGCCGCGCGGTCGCTGGCGGCTGAGCAGTTCTTCGCCGACCAGTTTGATGCTGCCGCCGGTCGGCGCCAGCGAGCCCTTTGGCAACAGGCCCATCACGGTCAGCGAGGTGACGGATTTGCCCGATCCGCTTTCGCCGACCAGGCACAGCGTTTCGCCTGCGTCGCACCTGCAGCGAGACGTCGTCGATGATGCGTGTCGCGCGGTCGGCGTTCTTGCCGAGAGCCGACGACGAGATTGTCGATGTCGAGGACGGGCTGGTCGGTCATCGCGTCACTTGCCGCCCTCGCGCTGCTTCATGCGCGGGATCGAGCGCGTCGCGCGCGGCGTCGCCGATCAGATTGATCGCTGAGGATCGCGATCGACAGCAGCAGGCCCGGCCAGAAGATCAGCGACGGCTTGATCTGGAAAAAGCGCGCGGCCCTCGGCCATGATGTTGCCCCAGGTCGGCGTCTCCGGGCTGATGCCGGCGCCGAGAAACGACAGGATCGCTTCGGTGAGAATGGCCGAGGCGCAGACATAGGTGCCTTGCACGATCAGTGGCGCGATCGTGTTCGGCATCAGATGCCGCCACATGATCTTCGGCAGGCTGGAGCCGACGCGAAATCGCGGCTTCGACATAGGGCTCCTCGCGCGCCGACAGCACGACCGAGCGCACCAGCCGCGCGACGCGCGGAATTTCGGGAATGGTGATCGCGACCAGCACCGTGGTCAGGCTGGCGCCCGACAGCGAGACCACGGCGATGGCGAGCAGGATGCCCGGGATCGCCATCAGCCCGTCCATCACGCGCATCATGATCGCGTCGATCCATTTGAAGAAGCCCGAGACGAGGCCGATCAGGAGCCCGATGCCGATGCTGACGACGGCGGCGCCGAGGCCGATCAGCAGCGAGATCCGCCCGCCATAGAGAATGCGCGACAGCACATCGCGGCCATAGGCGTCGGTGCCGAGCCAGAATTGCGCGCTGGCCGGCTTCAGCCGCTGCGCCGGCGCGAGCAGCAGCGGATCGTGCGGCGCCAGCCAGGGCGCCAGGATCGCGGAGGCGATCACCAGCGCGAGGCAGATCGTGGCGGCGGTGATGATCGGCGTCGCCGTGAGAAATCCGAGCCCCAGCCGGTCCGGCGTGGTGATCGGGACGGCGGGTTCGGGGAGGGTCTCGATCGCCATCAGTATCGGACCTCAATAGCGAATTCTGGGATCGAGCAGGGTGTAGGCGACGTCGATCAGGAGATTGACCGCGACATAGATGCCCGAGGTCAGCAGGATCATCGCCTGGATCACCGGATAATCGCGCGCCAGCACCGCATCGACGGTGAGGCGGCCGATGCCCGGCAGGTTGAACACGCTCTCGGTGACGACGACGCCGCGAGATCAGCAGCGCAAAGCCGGTGCCGATCACGGTGATGACCGGCACGGCGGCGTTGCGCAGCGCGTGGCGCAACAGCACGCCGGCCTCGCTGATGCCCTTGGCGCGCGCGGTGCGCACATAATCCTCGCCCAGCACATCGAGCATCGCCGCGCGGGTCATGCGCGCGATCAGCGCGATATAGATAAAGGACAGCGTGACGGTCGGCAGGATGATGCGATCGAAAAACGGCCCGAAGCCGGCGGTGATGCTGCGAAAGCCCTGCACCGGCAGCCAGCGCAGGTCGATGGCGAAGATCTGGATCAGCACATAGCCGATCACGAAGACCGGGACCGAGAAGCCGATCACCGACAGTCCCATCACGAAGCGGTCGATCCAGGTGCCGTGCTTCCACGCGGCGATGACGCCGAGCGGCACCGCGACCAGGATGGAAAGAACGATGGTCGACGAGCGCGATGCTGATCGAGGGCTCGACGCGCTGGCCGATCATTTGCAGCACCGGCACGTTGGAAATCAGCGACACGCCGAGATCGCCATGCAGCAGCTTGCCGATCCAGGTGAAAAATTGCGTGTAGAGCGGCTGGTTGAGGCCGAGCGAGGTGCGGATGCGCTCGAGTTGTTCGGGCGTGGCGTTGTCGCCGGCGAGGATCGCGGCGGGATCGCCCGGGCGTCAGCCGCAGCAGCAGAAACACGAACAGCGCCACCACGCCCATCACGGGAATGGCGGCCAGTACGCGGCGAAGCAGGTATCCGAGCATCGTGACGTCTATACCTCAGAAATGGTCAACACTTTCAGGGCGAGACTGTGAATGCGGCTGCCTGGTCGATCCAATGTCCGGCGAATTCCCGGCCATTTTTGTCAGTCCTGACGCTGCAAGCACTATGCCATTGGCCGGGCATAAGCACTTCAAGGTACTTCATGCCGTATGATTTTCGCCGACCGACATCGCGCAGATGCGCGACAGGTGGACGTAGGGCAATCCGGTTTCCGCTGCCCAGGCATTGAACTGCGCCTGCACCTTGGCGAGGTCGCCCTTCGACTTCACCTCGGCCGCGATATCGAGCCCTGCATCGCGCAGGCAGCCGACCACGTCTTGCGATGTCACAAATCCGTCCCAGCCGACGAAGCGCAGGAACATCTGCCCGGTATTGCCGCCGAGTCGGCTGCCGCGTTTGGCGAGCAGGTCCAGCAGGCCGATCTGGTCGGAAGAGGGCCACTTTGCCAGGAATTTGCCGAAGCTGCCATGTTCCCTGGCGATCTCCTGCACGAAGGCTGCATTCTCGCGGACCGACTGAATCTTGGCGCCGTTCCGTACGATGCGCGTATCCGACAACAGGGCGTCCCAGAAATCGTCGGGCTGAAAGCTCAGCCTGGCCGGCTTGAAGGCGAGGAATGCCTTCTCGAAGCCCGGCCACTTTGCCTCGATCACGCTCCAGGCAAAGCCTGCGGAAAACACCCGCTTGGTCATTTCGGAAAGTAGGCGGTCGTCCGAAAGTTTTGCCACGGTCTTCATGTCTGGTTTCGACGGCAACAGCTTTTCCAGTTCCTTCGCACCGCCCTTGCGTTTCTCGGCCCTGGCGCGAATGGTTTTAAACGGAACTGTGCGGGATTTGGCCGGCGCGTTCGGCATGGAAGGCTCCTTACGCCAGCGTCGCCAGCAAGCCGGCCATCAGGCGGCCGCGTTCGGCGAGGCTGTCGACTTCGATGTGCTCGTTGAGCGTATGCGCATCGGCGCCGCGCACGCCGAGCCCGTCGAGGGTCGGGATTCCCATCGCGCCAGTGAAATTGCCGTCGGAGCCGCCGCCGGCGCTGCCATGGGGCAGTTCAAGGCCCATCGCCTGCGCCACGCCGCGCGCCTTTTCGTAGAGCGCCATGGTTCCGGCGTCAGGCTCCCACACCGGCCGCGTCACGCCGCGCGTGACATTGAACGTCACGTCATTGGCGGTGCCTGACAGCGCCAGCATCCGCTCGACGCCGCGATCGAGATCGGCCTGGCGCTTGGCCATGCTCAGGGCTTCGCCGGTGCAGGTGGTGGCGACGCAATTGACCCATTGGCCGCCATGCACGATGCCGACGCTGAAGGTGCAGTCGTCGCTCGTCATGGCGTCGATGATGAGAATCTGCCGCGCCATTTCGCGAATGGCGGAGCGGCCTGAGGACAACGTGGAGCCGGCATGGCTCGGGCTTGCCGACCGCTTCCAGATTGAACCGCGCAATCGCATAGCGGCCGGTGACGACGCCGTTGTTCGGCCGGCCTGGTTCGGGCACCAGCACATATTTGTTGCGCGCGGCTTCGGCCTCGATGATGTCGCGCGTCGAGGGCGTGCCGACTTCCTCGTCGCGGCGTGAACAGCACCGTGATCGGCAGCGGGGTCGTGAAGGCGGCGCGCGCCAATTGCCGGATCGCCTCCAAGCGTCAGGTAATTGCCGCCCTTCATGTCGAAGATTCCGGGCCCGAAGCATTTGTTGCCCTCGCGCCGCCATTTCAATTTTTCCAGCGTGCCGACGGGATGCACGGTGTCGAGATGGCCCGCAATCAGAATGCCGGGCTCGCCTTGTTTGGGATGCGGAAAGCGGGCGCGGATGCAGCCGCCAAAACCCTGCCGCCCGGCAATGCGTTCGATCGTCGCCCCCATGATCGCCATCTCGCGCGCGGCGAGATCGAGCATGCGATTGACGGCGTCGGCGTCCCAGGTCGGGCTTTCGCATTCCACCCAGCCGCGCAAACCCAGCAGCATGGCCTCGGAATCGAAGGGAAGATTAGCGGGGTTCATCGGGGTGGCTCTCGCATTCGGAAGGGTTTCAGCGACGCTTACGAGAATGACCGGCGGGGAATTTGTAAAGTGAAACATCTGCGAGCGGCGGGCTGCATGCGCCGACGCGACAAGCCGATTGACGCGCAGGGTGCGTGATGCAACTCTCAAATATTCAGGAGTTACAGCGTGTTAGTGCGCCTAAATAACGGCCCGCATGCATAACGAATGATCGGGATTTGACCGGTTTCACGTCAGGAGAGATCAATGTTCCATATCTCGCGTTGGCAATGTCCCAAAATCGCCTCGAAGGTCAAATTGTCGGCGCTGGCACTCTCCGTGGCGCTGCTGGCATCATTGCCCGCCGATGCCAAGACCATCACGGCGGTGATGCATTCCGACCTGCGCGTGATCGATCCCGGCATCACCACCGCCTACATCACGCGCGATCATGGTTATATGGTCTACGACACGCTGCTGGCGGAGGATGCCAATTTCAAGATCCAGCCGCAGATGGCCGAGTGGAAAGTCTCCGACGACAAGCTCACCTATACGTTCACGCTGCGCGATGGCCTGAAATGGCATGACGGCGCGCCGGTCACGGCGGAAGATTGCGTGGCGTCGCTCAAGCGCTGGGGCAAGAACGACGGCATGGGCCAGAAGCTGATGGATTTCACCGCCAGCCTCGAGGCGACCGACGCCAAAACCATCACGCTGAAATTAAAAGAACCCTACGGTCTGGTGCTGGAGTCGATCGGCAAGCCGTCGTCGCTGGTGCCCTTTATGATGCCGAAGCGGCTGGCCGAGACCCCGCCGGGCCAGCAGATCAAGGAGCAGATCGGGTCCGGTCCGTTCAAATTCGTGCAGGCCGAATTTCAGCCCGGCGTGAAGGCGGTCTATGAGAAAAACAAGGATTACGTGCCACGCAAGGAGCCGCCGAGCTGGACCTCCGGCGGCAAGGTCGTGAAGGTCGATCGTGTCGAATGGATCACGATGGCCGATGCACAGACCGCGATGAATGCGGTGCAGTCCGGCGATATCGACTTCCTCGAAAACCCGTCGTTCGATTTCATTCCGGCGCTTATCGCCAATCCCGATCTCAAGGTCGAGGTGTTGAACAAGCTCGGCTTCCAGACGCTCGGCCGGATGAACTTCCTTTATCCGCCGTTCGACAACGTCAAAATCCGCCGCGCCGCCTTCCTGGCGATGAATCAGAAGGACGTGCTGGATGCGCTGGTCGGCAATCCCGAATATTACAAGATCTGCGGCGCGGTGTTCGTCTGCGGCACGCCGCTGGCATCGGATATAGGCTCGGAATCGCTGGTCAAGGGCAACGGCATGGCGGAGGCGAAAAAGCTGCTCGCCGAATCCGGCTATGACGGCACGCCGGTGGTGCTGATGGCGCCCGGCGATGTCGTGACGCTGAAGGCGCAGCCGATCGTCGCGGCGCAATTGCTGCGCGACGCCGGCTTCAAGGTCGATGTGCAGGCGACCGACTGGCAGACCGTGGTGACCCGCCGCGCCAGCCAAAAGCCGCCAAAGGAAGGCGGCTGGAACATCTTCTTCACCAACTGGGTCGGCGCCGACGTGGTCAATCCCGTCGCCAACGTATCGGTCGGCGGCCGCGGCAAGAATGGTGGCTGGTTCGGATGGCCTGAAGACGCCAAGGTGGAAGGGCTGCGCGATGCCTTTGCACGCTCGTCCTCGCCCGACGAGCAGAAGAAGATCGCCGAAGCGATCCAGAAGGAAACCTACGATCAGGTGATCTATATCCCGCTCGGCCAGTACCTCATCCCCAGCGCCTGGCGCAAATCACTGACCGGCGTGCTCGACGGTCCGGCCACGCCGGTGTTCTGGAACATCGACAAGTCGGAGTAGGGCAGGACTGAGTAGGGCAAGTCGAAGCAGGGGCTGTGGCGCGATGTCGCGCTGCGGTGGGGTCCAGGCGAACGTCGCGTGCGTCGCAAAATCACTTTCAAATGTGCTGACGTAAGCCGGCCAATTCAGCTATCCTGCGATCCGGCCCCGCTGGCGGGTCGCGTGCGGTTCCCTCAGGAAGGTTGCTAAAAATGCTTCTCGCAAGTCGGGTTGCTGCTGCGACGGCCTTAGTGCTGCTTTTCTCAAACGTGGGCGCGTCGGCCCAATCGGCCGCCGCCTGCGGGGATCCTGAGCTTTCGGTATTGCCGTCGCCGGTGTCGCCGTGGAAGGGCGCGCCGCTGCGCGTCATGGTGGTGATCGAAAAGCCGATTCAAGGTGTGCTGTCGCTGATCGCGCCTGACGGCAGCGTCGCGGCCAAATCGCCCGAACGTCATGGCGGCCCGCCCTATTTCTGGTTCGCCGAGGTTGCGCAACCGGTTGCGGGCGACTGGCATGCGACGCTGGTGCCCGAGCAGACGGCAGGATGCGGCACGATCACGCGCGACATCACGGTGGCCGCGAGCAAGCCGGCCCCTGTGGCGGCGCCGCCGGGAAGTTTCTGGAAAGTGCGCAACAGCTGGAACGCCACGACGGAATCGCTGTTCTCGGCGTGGATTGAAAAGCTGTTCGATGGGCCGATCGACCAGAGCCTGTCCTGGAAAGTGTGGCACGAAGTGCTGCGCGATCAATCGCGCAATTTCCTGTTCAATCATCTGGGCCGCGGTGAAGACAATGCGCAGCAGGGTCTTAAGCCTGACTGCGCTGATTTCGTCTATTTTCTGCGCGCCTATTTCGCCTACAAAATGGGGCTGCCATTCGGCTATTCGAACTGCTCGCGCGGCGCCGGCGGCAAGCCGCCAAAATGTTACCAGTGGTTCGACGTCGAACATCCCGAGGTGACGCGTCCGCCCCCGCCGCCTGAACAACAGGAAGCCGCGGCGGCGACCCCGGCCACTCCGGCTCCGGCGCCAACGTCGAAGCTTTTGGGATTGTTCGGCGGACAGTCATCCGACGAAACGCCGGCGCCGGCGGCGGCCGTTGCACCGGCGCCAAAACCGAAGCCGAAGCGCCCTACCAACGTCAGCGAATATCTGCGGGAGATCGGCGATGTCGTGCATACCGGCGCGGTGCGCGTGTCGGGCAATGACGACAACACCGATTTCTACACCGTTCCGCTGACGCAGGAGGCATTGCGCCCGGGCACGGTCTATGCCGATCCCTATGGCCACGTGCTGATCCTGGTGCATCGCGTGCCCGAGATAGATGGCAAGCCCGGCGTCTTCCTTGCGGTCGATGCCGAGCCCGATGGCTCGATCACGCGCAAGCGCTTCTGGCGCGGCAATTTCCTGTTCGTTCACGATCCGGCACTCGGCGGTCCCGGCTTCAAACGCTTCCGGCCGATCGTGCGTAAAGACGGCGCGCTGCGGCGGCTGACCAATGCCGAGATTGCGAAGTATCCGGGTTACGGCGATTTTTCGCTCGATCAGTCGCAGATCAGCGCCGAAGAGTTCTACGATCGCATGGACGACGTGATGTCGCCCGATCCGCTCGACCCCGTCAAAGCGATGACCGACGCGAT
The DNA here is from genome assembly GCA_963790595.1 of uncultured Alphaproteobacteria bacterium. Lineage (GTDB taxonomy): Bacteria > Pseudomonadota > Alphaproteobacteria > Rhizobiales > Xanthobacteraceae > Bradyrhizobium. The sequence continues at coordinate 36,190 of CAWBPE010000044.1, forward strand.
CGCAAGCCTCGAGGAGCAGGTCAAGACGCGCGTTACATCCATTGAAAACGGGCGAAAGTATCAGGAAAAGAAGCCCGGCGAGATCGCGATGCCGAACGGCGCATCGATCTTCGAGACCACCGGCGCCTGGGAGGATTTCTCCACGCCGGCGCGCGATTTTCGTCTGCTGATCGCGATCGATGTTGTCAGGGGATTTCCTGACCGCGTCGTGAGACGGGCGGCGCGCTTCGCGGTGCCGGCCGGCAAGAGCCTCGAGCAGGTGAAAAGCGAATTGCAGGGCGTGCTGATATCGGAACTGGCCTCGCGCAAAATAACCTATACGCGCAGCGACGGATCGCCGTGGACGCTGTCGCTGAAAGACGTGCTCGATCGGGCCGGGGAGTTCGAGATGGCCTACAACCCGAACGACTGCGCGGAGCTGCGCTGGAGTGCGCCTGACAACAGCCAGGAAGCCTCAACCTGCAAGCGCCGCGCGCCGCAGGCGCAGCGCGCCAAGATGTCGTCGGATTACCGCATCTGGTTCCGCGAGCGGCACTGGCCGACGCATAGTTAGGACGGATTTTCGAATTCGCAGCGAAGCCAGTTCCGGCCTCATCTGAGGAGCCATGCGAAGCATGGCGTCTCGAAGGATGGCGGCAACGCATGGACTCGCGGCCATCCTTCGAGACGCATCGCTTGCGCGATGCTCCTCAGGATGAGGTCTTCGCGTCTCGAAGGATGTAGCGAAGTGAGAAAGCCCGATCAGCAGTGGCTGCTGCGCGGCGTTTCCAGCCCGTTGTTCAGAATCGGCGGATTGCCCGGCGGCAAGGGTTTTGCCACTGCGCGCAAATCCTTGATGGTTTCGAGGCTTTTTACCGCGCGCGGATCGCCGTGATTTTCGCTGGCCATGTCGTCATGCTCCAATTGCTGCAGGACAACATTTTTCCGGCTGCGAAGTTCCCGGGCTTGAAACCTCCAAACTTGCTATGGATTTGCAGCCAGTTCCGGCGGGGGCGGCGCGGCCTTTAAAGGCAGCGGCTGGTCGCTGAGCATCGCGGCCAGGGCTTGGCGGGCTTTTCCGGCATCGATCGCATGATGCGCGATCAGGTCGCTGCATTCCGACATGATCAGCTCGGCATCCTGCAGGATCTTGAGTTCCTTGAAGCGATCCCGCTGGTGCAGCCCCATGCTCTCGCCGACCAGTTCGAGAATATTGACGATCCGGAACGGCCAGTCGCGCTCGTGCGCGCAGAGTTCACGATGCTCGGAATGATAGACCGTCACCAGCGCGTCGACACCGGCGTCGTTTGCGGCCTGCAGCTCGTTGAGCTGCAACTCGCGTTTGAAGGCGGGAAGCACGGCGAGATTGACGCTCTGCAAACCGACCGCAGGCTGCTGCAGGTCGATCAACTCAACGCCGGGGATGGCCTGCAGAATGTCGATGGCGGCCTCGATGACGCCGGATACGCCGGGATGCCGGTGCAGCGCAACCCGCATGTTCACCGGCTTGCGTAGATGTGGCGTCAACTGCTTGATCCGGCCGTCCAGGAAGCGCATGAACGGCGTCATCTCGAATGGCCGCGACTTTTGCTGACGCTCGAGCGTCGGCAGCGTCGTTTCCGTGAACTGGACGTAGCAACTCGGGCACCACGAGATCACCTGGCCGGACTTGGACTGCGACAGCTTTTCGATGGCGCTTTCGCCCACGCGGCCGCTCATCTCGACATCTCCGGGGCGCAGTTGCATCACGCCGCAGCAATGGCTCGGCCCGCCCATCACCTGATAGCTGATGCCGATCGTATCCATGATATCGAGGGCGAGCAGGGCGATATGGGGTGTCTTGAGCACATTGCAGCCGGTGTAGAACACGAAGTCCGGCACCTCGGTTGTCGTCTTCACCGAAGCAGATTTCTGGCCCAGCCGTTTCAGCACTTCGTCATCGAGCTGCATGCGGGAGAGCACGGACACATCCCGGCCGATCTCGTGGTATTTCAGCACACCCTGGCGGCGGCGCTCCGGCAATTCGTGCTTGGCTTTCGCAAGGGAGACGCGCGCCATCGCCAGCAGGAAGCGCGGATTGACGTTTTCGTCGCAGGCCTTGATGCAATCGCCGCTGAGCATGCAGGATTCCGCCCAGATGCGCGACGCGTCCAGGCCTTTGCCGGTCCGCACGATGTCGAGGATACCGCTGATGACATCTTCGGACTTCGCATCTGCGATCCCCGCGGGTTTGACGCTGGGGCAGGCCTCGACGCATTTACCGCACCGCGTGCAGGCGTCGAGCATGTCCCCGACGCGTTCATCCAGGGCTTCCTCAAACGAGAGGGCTTCCTCAAACGAGAGGGCTTCTTCAAAGGAGAGGTTGGCCGTCTGCATCTTGCGTCCTCCCGCCGGTGCCGCAGAATCCCTGCGCGCCGGTTTTGATACAAGGAGCCTAGCTTACAACCCGGCAAAGCGTAAATGGAAAGCTCCGCCATTTGGCGCATCCTCGCTATGCGGGATGACAGACACCTTTCAGTTGTGCAAATATAACGCGACACGTTGCTGCAATTCATCCAGCCGACAAATGAGTTTGTTCAAGTTCGGCGCCTGGGGAGGCATCCATGACAATAACCGTAAAAGCTTTTGCCAATGCCGACGATGTGTTGATTGCATGGCAACCCGATCAATGGCCTGCGAACTGGGTGGGCTTTCAGATCGAACGGCGCAACGACACCAACCAGCAAGTCACGCTGTTGGTGAACCGCATTCCGCCGAAAGCGGGGCAGGGGCCGGTTCAGCCGACCGGCATCTCGTCAGCGCAGTCGCCGATCCGGCGTTGCATCTGGACCGATCATAGCGTGGCGGCGACCGACAGCGTGTCCTATCGGGTTACCGCGATGACCGGTGCGGCGGACGGTCCCTTCACAATAGACGCAACATCCGCGTCGGCGTGGACCGCGCCGATGGTCGCCTCCGGCGATGCCGGCGGCGGACTGTCGGCCTATTTCAATCGGGGGACGCTGATGTCCCAGATCGTCAGCCGCTTCGTCAACGGCGACGTCAGTGACGCGTCGTTGCGAAACTTCCTGACCCAGTTGGCGACACCCGGATTTCCGGCGAGGCTTTATCTGGCAGGCGATGCGCTGCACCAAATCCTCCAGTTCCTGCGCGATGCGGATCGGCGGGGCAGCGCGATCCATGCCGCCATCTACGAAATGAACGACCAGGAACTGATAGACGCCCTCAAGCCATTCGGCAGCCGCGGTCATATCCTGCTCGGCAATGGCGACGGGACCAAGCCGACGGTGGCGCCGGAGCTGGTCGCGGCCGGGCTCGACGTCAAGCATCGCGACCTGTCGCATCACGGCAAATCCTCGCCGAGCGTGCACAACAAATTCGTGGTCGAGAGTGACGCGGCCGGCAAAAACGCCAGCCGCGTGCTGACCGGCAGCACGAACTGGACGACGACCGGGCTCTGCACGCAGTTGAACAACGTCCTCATCATTGAAGACGCCGTCATCGCCAGCCGCTACCTCGATCAGTGGGGCAAATTGATTGCCGCCGGCGACGACATGCCGGCCAGTCTGATTGCGACCAATTCGACGCCGACAAACGACAACAATATCTCGCTCTATTTCGCCGCAACCAACGAACAAGCCGAATTCAAGCCGGTTCTCGACTTGATCGCCGGCGCCAAGGAAGGCGCCCTGTTTCTGATGTTCATGCCGGGACAGTCGCCTTTGCTCGAGGCGCTGCTCGGCCGGTCCCAGCAAAACGACATCTACGTTCGCGGGGTGATCTCGACGATGATGCCGACGAACAACGGCGATATCGTCGCGGTCGGCGGCCAGGTCGTCAAGTCGGGAGCGCCGGCGCAGTCTTTCCACGACAATGTAGAGCTTCCGGACGGCGTCAGCGCCAAAGATCATCCCTCCTGGGAGGAAACCGAATTCAACGTCCAGGAAATCCACGCCGCGCATATGATGGCGATCGTGCACTCGAAGGCGATCGTGATCGATCCGTTCTCTGATGACTGCGCCGTCATCACCGGTTCGCACAATTTCTCGGCTTCTGCGTCGGAAAAGAACGACGAGAATCTGGTCATCGTCCGCGGCAACAAGAAGCTGGCGCAGGCCTACGCGTTGCACATCAACGGTGTTTACGACGGGTATTCCTGGCGGGCCTTCCTGGGCAGCGGCGGTGACGCCGACCAGATTTACAAGCCGCTCGATGGATGGAAACCGGGCGGCTCGCGTGCGCAGGAACTGGAATTCTGGATGAATGAACCGATTCCGCCGCAGAATTCGTCTAGCGCAGCTTCGTCCGCTGCGCAGAAGAAGCAAAGCGCTGTGACCAAACCGAAGGCCGCCAAGAAGTCGCCCGCCGCGCGAACGGGAAAAAAGGCCAAGGCGGTAAAAACCGCGAAGAAAACCGCGGCGAAATCCAAGGTGAAGAAATCTACCGCGAAAAAATCCAAAGCGAAGACACCAAAGAAAACGCCGAAGAAATCGTCTAGCCGGGCCACCAAGGCAAAAAAGTCCAAACGTTAGGGGTAGTCGCAACGGGAATGTCCGTCGCCGGACGGCGTGAGCGATCGGGCCTGTGCGGATATTGATCTGGTGCGGGCGGTGGGAGTCGAACCCACACGACGTTGCCATCGAGGGATTTTAAGTCCCTTGCGTCTACCAGTTCCGCCACGTCCGCTTTGGTCGCCAGATCAGATACTTAGCATATTTTTTGGCCTGTTTTTTGGCACGTTTTCCAGTCCCCGGGGAATTGGGCCGGGCCTGATAACGCGCCCCCTCCATAGGCGAGCGCGGGCGACAAGGCAAAGCCTCAATGCGGACACCTGTGCCTGCTTTAGGCAATCTCAACAGAGTCGGTTTATCAGGGGCCTATGATCTCTTTGCTTTCCCGTTCGCGCCTGTCGCGGCACGCCGTCGCCGCAGCGACGGTGCTCGCGCTTTGTGCCGGGCTCGGCGGCTGCGCGGATATGGGCGACATGGCGTTGTCGGCGTTCGCCGATCCCGCCAGATATGACTATTACGATTGCAAGCAATTGTTCAACGAGCGCAGCGCCATCGCCACCCGGACGGCGGAAGTGCAGGGATTGATGGCGAAGGCGGAAACCGGTGCCGGCGGTTCGGTGGTCGGCGAACTGGCCTATCGCAACGACTACATCACCGCGCGGGCGCAATCAAAACTCGCCGAGGAAGCCTGGCGGCGCAACAAATGCCATGAGACGCCCCCTGCCGCGACCACGCCGACGGCTGCCGTCACGCCGCCTGCAAAAGACAAACCGACGCATTCTCGGTCCGGCAGCGCAGTCTATTGACGCTTAAAAAAGATTCTCACACCCGCCAGTCGTAAATCCAGTCCTGCCGCGCCAGCATGCGCTGCGGACCCATCGTCTTGATCGCGAGGTCGCGCGCAAGCGCCATCGGACCGGTGAGGTGATAGATGCGGCCGTTCTGCCGCGCCGTGCGCTGGACACGGCTGATGCGCGAGCGCCGTGCGCGCGCATACATTTGCATCGCGCTTGTCATGCTGGGGCCGCCTTCGCGCTGGGTCTCGCCGAGGCATTTGGCGAGCACCGCGGCGTCCTCGATCGCCATCCCTGCACCCTGGGCGGCGAACGGCAGCATCGCGTGGGCGGCGTCTCCCAACAGCGCGACCGCGCCGGAGGTCCATTCGCCGCCATCGGGGACGGTGAACAATGCCCATTTGCGCCATTCATCGACCGCGCCGATCATCATCCGCGCGCCGGCCGGCCATCGTGCGGTGAACGCGTTCTTGATTTCATTGGCCTCGCCGGGCGCGCTCCAGCCCGGCCTGTTCCAGGTGCCGGGTACGATTGCGACGACATTGATCTGGCGCGCACCGGCGATCGGATAGGCGACCAGATGCGCGTTCGGCCCCATCCAGAGCTGGACGCGGCGGGAGGTATATTCGCGCGGCAATTGCGTCGCATCGAGCGTGCCGCGCCAGGCGATCAAACCGGAAAAGCGCGGCTGCACATCCGGAAACAAATGATGTCGGACCGCCGACCAGATGCCGTCGGCGCCGACCAGCGCCAGCGCCACTTCCTGCTGGCGCGTATTGCCGCTGCGCTGGACCACGGTCAGTCCCTTGGCATGGGTGCCGACATCCTCGAACTGGCAGCCGAGCCGCAAATCGATGTCGGGATGGTCGTTGACCTCCGCCTGCAGCGCCGCCTGAAGATCGGCGCGATGCACCACCCAATAGGGCGCGCCGGCCTTTGAAGCGGCGGCGTCGCCGAGCGGCAGCCGGGCGATTTCGCCGCCGCTTCGCGCGCTGATGATGCTGATCGCTTCGGAGGTAATCGCGCGGGACGCCAGCCTTGGTTGCAGGCCGAGCTCGATCAGCACGCGGCTGGCGTTGGGCGAGAGCTGCAGGCCGGCGCCGGCTTCCTCGAGCCGCTCGGCCTTCTCCAGCACGACGACGCGAAAACCCTGCCGCGCCAGCGCCAGCGAAGCGGTCAATCCCCCGATACCGGCACCAGCGACGATGAGGGTGCGTGAAACCGCCACCGGCCGATCAGGCGACCTTGTCTTTCAGCACGCATTCGGGAGGACGGGCTTCGCCGGGTTTGAGATCGGCGGCATAACGATACAGCGTCGAGCAATAGGGGCAGATGATCTCGTTATCGTTGCCGAGATCGAGGAACACATGCGGATGATCGAAGGGCGGATTGGCGCCCACGCACATGAACTCCTGCGAGCCGATCTCGATGACAGAAACGCCGGCATCGTTGTGGAAGTGCGGAACGACATGATCGGACATCGAGTTCACCCTGGATAGCGACAGAGACATACGCAATCAACACGCGCCCGCACTCAACACGACCCGCATTGCCGGAATGCGGCAGACCATACTGGCGGCGGCGGATGATTCCTAGTGTCGGAACTCACAAGTTCCAAGCCTTTGGAAGCGCCTTTGGACAAGTCTCCGCAAGAACCCTGCAAGCGCCTTAACCGCGTAATTCTCATGCAAATTCGACACAATCTTGTCGTCCCAGAGAAGCCCTCCTTTCGTCGGGGCCGTTGTGTCTTAAAAGCGGCACACCATTTGAAGGGAAGCGGGACAAACGGATTTTCGGGATGAATCGGTCGCGGATCGCCTGGGCGTTGGCAGTCATGACGGTGAGCGGGATTGCGCTCAACGCGCTGTGGCCGCATGCCCGCGACGCCTATGCCATCCTGGCGGCGCAGGACGATCCGGTGGCCCTGTCCGACGTTCAGCTCAATTCTGCCCTGCGAAACAGCCAGACGGCTCTCGTCGACAATATCGAGGCTGCGCTCGCGGCCAACGATGCCGGGCTTGCCGGCAGCTTTGTCGACCTCGCCCGGGAAAAGAACATCGCGCTATCAGAGGAATTGTCCAAGCGCGTGAGCGATGCAATCGCCGAGGAAAATTCGTCATCGCATTTTGCCAAACGCTTTGCCACCGGGCTCGTGACCGGCAATGCCGATGACGTCGGCAGCCTGTCCGGGACCGTCGCCGGCGATCTCTTTGTGTTCGGCGATATCCGCGATGTGGTGCGCGAGAGCAAGCATCTGGCGATGGGCGAGGACACCGACAAACTGGTGCTCGGTCTTGCCACCGCCGGCCTGGCCGTGACCGCCGCCACTTACGTCACGATCGGCGGCGCCGCGCCGGTGCGCGCGGGCCTGACGCTGGTCAAGGACGCCCGCAAGGTCGGGCGGCTGGGCGAGGGGCTGACCGAATGGGCCGGGCGATCGGCCCGCGATCTCGTCGATACGCCGATGCTGCAGGAAGCCGTCGCATCGGGCTCGGTGATGCGCCCGGGACAGACCGTGAGCGCCATCAAGGCCGCCTTCCATGCCGAGAAGGCCGGTGCGCTCGTCCGGTTAGCGAAAGACGTCGGACGCGTCGGCGAAAAGGCCGGCGCCCGCGGCGCGCTCGATACATTGAAAATCGCCGAAGGTCCGGCGGATGTCGCGCGCGCGGCGCGGCTGGCGGAATCCAAGGGTGGCCAGACCCGCGCGATCCTGAAAATACTCGGCCGCGGCGCGTTATTGCTGGCGGCCGGCGCCTTCGATCTGTCGCTGTGGGTGTTCGGCGCGCTGTTCGCACTGTTCGGTGTGCTGTCGTCGATCAAGGCCACCACCGAACGCGCGACCCAGTCGTGGCTCAACCACAAAAAGGCGCGGCGGTTGCGAAAACAGATGGCTGCTGCGGCGGAGCCGGCCGTGGCGGCTGCCGTCTGAAACGGCTAGTTCTGCCGCTTGCCTCCATCCCATTCTTATCCCCAGACATATGGAATGACCGATGCCGAGTTTTCATAACGGCGCTGTTGAAATTGCCTATATCGACGAAGGCGAGGGGGATCCGATCCTGCTCGTGCATGGCTTTGCCTCGTCGAAGAATGTGAACTGGATTTATCCGACCTGGGTGTCGGAGCTGAAGAAAAACGGCCGCCGCGTCATCGCTTTCGACAATCGCGGCCATGGCGAATCCGGCAAGCTCTACGATGCCGCCGACTACGATATCGCCATCATGGCCGGCGATATCAGCGCGCTGATGGATCATCTCGAGATCGAGCGCGCCGATGTCATGGGCTACTCGCTGGGATCGCGGATGACCGCGGTATTGGCGCTGCAAGCGCCGCAGCGGCTGCGCTCCGCGATCCTGGGCGGCATCGGGATCGGTCTGATCGAGGGCGGCGGGCCCGGCGAGAATGTCGCCGAGGCGCTGGAGGCGCCGTCGCTCGAGGACGTTACCGATCCCGTCGGGCGCACGTTCCGCGCCTTCGCGGACCAGACCCGTTCCGATCGCCGCGCGCTGGCGGCCTGTCTGCGCGGCTCGCGGCGGCTGATGACGCGGGAGGAAGCCGCCGCGATCAAAGTGCCGGTGCTGATCGCGGTCGGCACATCAGACGAGATCGCGGGTTCGGCGCAAGCGCTTGGAAAAGTCATTCCGGGTGCCGAGGTGCTGGATATTCCCAACCGCGACCACATGCGGGCGGTTGGCGACAAGGTCTACAAGACGGGCGTGCTGGAATTTTTGTCCCGACGTCCCTGATTGTGACCCTGCGGCCGCTTGAATTCCTGAAATTCCCAACCACCTTCAACCCACGCTTTGGGCAGGGGCTGGTATCGGGCTGCGAGTAAAATTCAACGTTATTTCAATGTTTTAACGGGCATTCGAAGCTTAGTCCGGCGTTCACCCTTGCGTAAGTGTTGTGGGACATCGGTCCGGCCGTCATGCTAAGATAGTGTCCGCAAAGAAGTGGGCGAGAGCAGTCATGGCAATGCATCAGATCAATCCGCAGGGCTCGAAACTGGCGGCGCTCGATCCGATCTGGGATCGGGTGCGCAGCGAGGCGGAAGACATCGTTCGCCGCGAGCCTGAACTGGCGTCCTTTATCTATTCGACCGTGCTGCATCACGAACGGCTTGAAGACGCGGTGGTGCATCGCATCGCCGAGCGCCTCGACCATTCGGCACTGTCGGGCGATTTGATCCGCCAGACCTTTGACGAAGCGCTGCGCGACGATCCTGATCTCGGCAACGCGTTCCGCGCCGATCTCGTCGCGGTGTACGACCGCGATCCCGCGACCTCGCGCTTCATCGATCCTTTGCTGTACTTCAAGGGCTTTCATGCGCTGCAGACCCATCGTCTGGCGCATTGGCTCTATCACAAGGGCCGCAAGGATTTTGCCTGGTACCTGCAGAGCCGCTCGTCGGCGGTATTCCAGACCGATATCAATCCGGCCGCGAAGATTGGCCGCGGCATCTTCCTCGATCACGCCACCGGATTTGTCTGCGGCGAGACGGCAGTGATCGAAGACGACGTCTCGATCCTCCACGGCGTTACGCTGGGTGGCACCGGCAAGGAAAACGAAGACCGCCATCCCAAGATTCGCCATGGCGTGCTGATCGGCGCGGGCGCTAAAATTCTCGGCAATATCGAGATCGGCCATTGCGCCCGCATCGCCGCGGGATCGGTGGTGGTGAAGGCCGTGCCGCATAACGTCACCGTGGCCGGCGTTCCCGCCAAGATCGTCGGCGAGGCCGGCTGCGCCGAGCCGTCGCGCACCATGGATCAGATGATCAACGCGATCGGACTTTAGTTCCCCGAGACAAGCTGTAATCTGCCCGAATTGCCTGTTCGATTTCCAAGGATATGGCTGGCGGATCGCGCCGTCTCGTCCTAGAAACTTCCGGAAAACCAGAGATCGTATTGGAGATTGCCGTGGACGTTCAGGAAGTCAGAAAGCTCGACGCCTATCTCAAGCGCCTTTTCGGCAATCCCAAGATTCGCGTGGTGCCGCGGCCGAAGAAGGATGATTCCGCCGAGGTCTATATCGGTGAGGAATTCATCGGCGTGCTGTTCGTCGACGATGAAGACGACGACCGCTCGTTCCAGTTCCAGATGGCGATCCTCGAGGACGATCTGGTCGATCAGGGGTGAGATCCTCATGGTGAGGAGCGGGCCGGAGTTTATCATCGGGCCGCGTCTCGCGCGGACCCTTTGGCGCGTTTCGAACCATGACAAGAGTCATTGTTGCTCATCCTTCGAGACGCCGCTTCGCGGCTCCTCAGGATGAGGATTCATCCCTTCGGCCCGTGCAATTGTGCCGTCAATCGGTCCATCGCTTCCGCAACGTCGCTCCAATGCGTGAGCCAGCTGCGCGGAAAGCGAAACGTCAGGTCGGCGCCCTCGACGCGGCGCTCGCTCAGGCACATGCCGGGGGTCTTGGCGTCCCGGGTGCAGCGCGCACTGAGCGCGGGGGTATCACCCAGAAAAAGATCTTCACCGCTATAGGGTGAGCCCTCACGAAAGGCGCGCACCGTCAAGCCGTCCTGTGCGGGCGGTGCTGTTTGTTCGAGGTAGCGCGGATAGATCGTGCGCACGCGGGTCTCGGGCGCCAGCGCATCATGATGCGCCGCGATCGATAGAAAGATCCGGTCGATCGGCTGGATCGCATCTTCCATGATATCCGCGCTCGCGTGTTTGGTGCCGTCAGGCGCCTCCAGCGACGGAAACAGGAAGCTGAGATCGACGCGTTCCTGCGGACCTGAATGACGCTGGATTTTCATGCGGACCGCTGCGGGCGGGACATTGAAAATGCTTCCGCCAACGCTGACCGGCAACCGTCCAGGATCGCTCACAGCATCCGGTGTCCAGGTCGGCCACAAGAGATAGGCGACGAGCGCAATCGCGCCGGCGGCGATGACGCCAGCCAGCACGATCGGGACCAGATGGCCGCGGGGATCCCGGCGTGTATCGCGGGCAATGTGCTGGGCGGTCGAAAACAGGGTCATGAACCGGTGTCGTGATTAAACGTCCGGGGGATTAGCCCCGAATCATCGCCGAAATATGCCACGCGGCAGCGGAATTCCGCACGCTTTCGAGGGGGCGGCTGCCCCGCGAGCCATGTCCGGGCCGCGGTTCCGGCTTTTGATGTTAACCTTTCCTTAAGGATAGTGTGGCGGCCGGCCCCCAATTTTGCGATGCCAATGCGGCCTTGCGCGTTTTTGCGGGTTCCTTGAGTAGCGGATGTCCAGTCATGTCGCCTGATGCGTTGAATTCCTTCCTCTCCCTTTGCATAGGTTTCGCATTGGCTGGCGCGCTCGCCAGCGGCTATCAGGCCCTGGTGCAACGCCCGGCCGGTTTCGGATTGCTGCAGGAAGGTGTGGCGCCAAAGACCTTCGCCGCAGTGCCGTTTTTGGTGTTTGCCGCCCCCTTCATCATCATGCGCAATACGCTGCGGGGCGCGCGGATCGAACGCCGCCGTTTCGAATTCGTGATGATGGCGACGGTGCTGGCGGGATTCTGGAGCCTCATGTCAGGCACGTTTTTTCTGATGACGCTGCGTGCCGCCGGCGTGCTGGCCTGAAGCTTTTGGCTGTGCCAGAGTCTCCGCGCACAGGAGACCGATAGCGCATGGCGATCTACGAACTTGACGGGCAGGCGCCCGAACTTCCCGCCGATGGAAACTACTTCATCGCCGACACCGCCACGGTGATCGGCAAGGTCCGCTTGCTGCCGGGCGCCAGCGTCTGGTTCGGCGCGGTGCTGCGCGGCGACAATGAGTGGATCGAGGTCGGCGAAAATTCCAACGTGCAGGACAATTCGACCTGCCACACCGACCGCGGCTTTCCGATGGTGATCGGCAAAGGCTGCACGGTCGGCCATAACGTCATCCTGCATGGCTGTACGCTGGAGGACGGCGCGCTGGTCGGGATGGGCTCGATCGTGATGAACGGCGCCCGGATCCGGCGCGGCAGCATCGTCGGCGCGGGATCGGTGATCACCGAAGGCAAGGAGTTTCCCGAGCATTCGCTGATCATCGGCGCACCGGCGCGGGTGATCCGCACGCTCGAACCGGCGCAGGTCGAGGCGATGGGCAGTGCGGCGAAATTCTACGCCGGTAACGGGCCGCGCTTCAAAAAAGGCCTGAAGAAGATCGGCTGAAGACGACTGCGTGAGCTGGTTGCTTCAGCCGTCTTCGGATTCGTCGGCCTCGGCGGGGCCCGCGATCTGTTCGTGGCCGGCGGCCCACAGCGCGTGTTGTTCGCTGCCATCCTGATACGGATTGCCGCCGGCGGGAATGTTGTCGCGTGCCGCCTGCTGGCCCTGTTCGAACGGATCTGGATCTGACGTCATGACTTCCGCTTTCCTGCTGGATGAGATTGCTTTGACTTCGTCAGGTCAGCGCTCCTGCGCAGCGCGTCCTTGAGGTCGATCGGAATGCCGTGCTTCTTGAGCAGGTCGGCGAAGGCTTCATCGGCTAACTCCTGAAAGGTCGCCATCCGGTCGCGCGCGAGCTGCGTCAATTTGTCCGCGGTGTCGTCGTCGAAGGCGATCAGTTTGCGCATGCGCTGCCTGCTCCCGCAATTGGCCGGGTTTTCCCAAGCTTATCTGCAATTATCCGCCTCGCCAAAACCTGTCGCATCGGCAGCATCCGCATTCCGGTCGCGTGGACGTGACCCCAAGTTACCGCCAAATCTTGCAACGATTTGGTCGTCAAAGCGTCATTAGTCCCGGGAGCAGTTTTTCTCGGAGGAGTGACCAGTCATGTTACGTAAAACGATGATCGCCTTGGTGGCGGCCGTATCTGTGGCCGCAGTGGCGCCAGGTGTTGCTTTGGCCCGTGGCGGCGGTGGCCACGGTGGTGGTGGTGGTGGCGGCGGCCATGGCGGTGGCTTTGGTGGCGGTGGCGGCTTCCATGGTGGCGGGTTTGGCGGCGGCGGGTTCGCCCGCTCAGCGGCGGTCGGCGGTGGCTTTGCCCGCTCGGCAGCGGTAGGTGGTAACTTTGCCCGTTCAGCCGCGGTTGTTGGCGGCGGCGCCATTGCGTTCAACGGCGCGCATGGCGGCTTCCATCATGGATTCCACCGGCGTGGATTTGGCGGCGGCTTCGGATTCGACGGGGCGTATGCCTATGACGATGGCTATTATGGCGATCCGTCCTACTACACCGACAATTCCTACTATGACGATGACAGCGGCAACGGCTGTTACATCGTGCAGCAACGAGTGCACACCCGGTACGGCTGGCGTCTGCGGCCCACTCAAGTCTGCGGCTGATCAATATCTTTAGTGGAATCAAATCGCCTCGGTGTTCATTGCACCGGGGCCATTTTCTTGGGTTGTTTCAGGCCGTTTCTCGATGATGTGAACTGTTACGGCGCTTGCTTTGATTCACTTGATCACTAGTTCACCAGCATGGGGATACCGACCATGTTCACCGCCATTACAGCCCCGAGCCTGACGCTATTGTTCCTGGGCGTCGTTGTCGGCCTCGGCACGGCCTTTGTGTGGATGATTTGGGAGATCGAGCAAAACGCCAAGTCGCATCGCGGAAGCGATCACTTTGGCGGGGCGGGGTCTTCCTGAGCCGATTTCTCAAAATAAAAGACGCGCGGCAACACCGCGCGCCTTCGTGAAATTTGTGTTGTGAAATCCGTGCTTCTTAGCTCAGCACTTTGTATTTCTTGAACCAGCCCTGCATCAGGTTCCAGCCGTCTTCGGCAGCTTCCTTGCGGTAGCTGGCGCGATAGTCGGCGTGGAAGCCGTGCGGCGCGCCGGGATAGATCTTGAATTCGGCGGTCTTCTTGGCTGCGATCAGCGCGGCCTTCAATGCCTCGACGGTCGCGACGGGGATGCCGGTATCGGCTTCGCCATAGAGGCCCAGTACCGGCGCCTTCATTTCGGGCGCGAGTTGCGTCGGGCTCTTCGGCCAAAGCGGATTCGCCGGATCGACCGGCGGGCCATAAAACGCGACGCCTGCCTTGAGTTCGCTGCTGTGGGCGGAATATTCCCAGACCGTGCGTCCGCCGCGGCAGAATCCGATGATGCCGAGCCGGCCGGTGTCACCGCCCTGTGCTTTGGCCCAGGCGACGGTGCTGTCGAGATCGGACAGCAATTCCGCATCCGGCTTGGCATTGACGATCGGCAGCAGCGCCGGAATGTCGGTGATCTTGGTGAGGTCGGTGCCCTTGCGGTAATAGTAATCCGGCGCGATCGCGAGCGCGCCGAGCTTGGCGAGACGCCGCGTCACGTCCTTGATGTATTCGTGCAGGCCGAAAATTTCCATCGCCACCAGAATGACCGGCGGATTGGCCACGCCCGCCGGGCGCGCGAAATAGCCGGGCATTTCGCCGTCGGCGACCTTGATCTTCGCTTCGCCGGTGGTGAGGCCGTCGGTGCTGGTCGTGATCACATCGGCGCGCACGGGACCGGCGGCCAAAGTGTAGCCCGCCGTGACGGCGGCGGAGGCGGTCATGAAGCCGCGGCGCGAGAACGGCGCGACTTTTGTCAATCCAATGACGTCTGATGTCAGCATGGGTTCGGCACTCATGATGGATTCCTCTCGGGTCAGTTCTTGGGGTTGGGGAGCGCATAGAGCAGGTAAATCCCCGCCGAACGCAAATCACCAGCCTGCGAGGATCCGGCCGGCCGCAACCACAGGTAGGCTGGCGCAGCTCGGACCAAGCCGGAAGCCACAATCCACGGCCATAAAAGAACAAGGCCGTCGGCGCAGTATAACGCCAACGGCCTTGCCAGCCCCGGACATTGAAATCGGCTTGCGCCGCCCGGTAGGCCCATACATGCCCCGGAAAACTACTCGCGGATGTGATCCACTTCACAGATGGCGCAAAAAATTGCGGGCGGCGCACCGGGTTAGAGCGTTTTCAAGCCAACGGGTCGCGCGAACGCGCGCCCGCTGGACCGGCACGGGAATTTGTCTTGATAGGTCCATTATCGGAAGACTAGGTTTGCCTGCCGAACCGGGGAGCGATTGCGGCGGCGTCGTTGAACTTCACAAACCCAGTGCGGTGCACTCGATAATGCCGGCGCTCCAAATGCCGTTATCGCGGGTAGGGACACCGGCGATAACAATCGATCTTTTGCCATCCTCGCAACATGAAAATCGCAATCGGAGGTTTCCCAATGATGCTCACTCGTCGTTTCGTCGTCGGTGGTCTGGTCGGGTCGGCGGCCTTGTCCGCCACACAGGGGTCAGTCTGGGCCAAGGCGGCCTTGTCAGGTCATCAGGTCACCGGCGCCTATCGTCATGCGGTCGGCAGTTTCGAGGTCATCGCCCTCAATGATGGCATGCTCGAAATTCCGGTCGGGATGTTTCTGAAAGCCGATCCGGCCGAGGCCGGAAAGTTGCTGTCCGGCCGGTCATTGCCGGCGGACAAGTCGCCGACCGCGGTCAACGCATTCCTCGTCAACACCGGCGACAAGCTCGTGCTGATCGACAGCGGCACCGGCAGCCTGATGGGTCCGACGATGGGACGCTTTGCCGCCAATCTCGCCGCCTTCGGCGTCGATCCGGCCAGCGTCGACGTCGTGGCGATGACCCACGCCCACCCCGATCATTTCGGCGGGCTGTTGACCAAGGAGAGCAAGATCGCGTTCCCCAAGGCCCAGTTCGTCATCAGCGAAGCGGACACCAAGTTCTGGCTGAGCGAGGAAGTTGCGGCCAAGGCGCCTGCCGACGCCAAGCCGTTCTTCGACATGGCGCGCGCCAGCGTGTCGCCCTATATCGCGGCCGGAAACACCAAGTTCATCGCCGATGGCCAGGAAGTCGTGCCCGGCATCACCGCGCATGCGGCGCCGGGACATACGCCGGGCCATACGATGTACCGGGTCACGTCGGGCGGCGACACGCTTCTGATCTGGGGCGATATCATTCACTCCTATGCGCTTCAGTTCGCGCATCCCGAATGGGCGATCGCCTATGACGTCGATCCGGCGACAGCTATTTCCACCCGTCAGAAAGTGTTCGACATGACGTCGACCGACAGACTGACCGTCGCCGGCGCCCACTTGCCGTTCCCAGGGATCGGCCATGTCGCCAAGACCGGTACGGCCTACGCGTACGAGCCGCTGTTCTGGGCGCCGGGCTGATCGCGTTAGCTGCGGCCAGCCTTTGCGGGAATTGGACCATTATTTGTCGGGTAATCCGAGCTCCGCCAATTGTTGCAAAATCCTTCGGCTGCCGGCGAGGTAGACCTCGCTGGCATTCAGCTTGGGCACTTCGACGTTGGCTAATGTCGAGCCTGGCCGCAACGCCATTGCTTCCGCCATGGTGGCATGTGCCTCGTCCAGGCGGCCCAGACGGAGGTAGGCCACGGCCAGCAGCATGTGCGTGCGTCCCGATGCCGCCGTGACCGCGATAGATCGTTGCAGCCACTTTACGGCGTCTTCGTTGCGGTCCATCAGCAGACTGACCCAGCCTGCTCCAATCATCCAGGTCCAGCGCGACACCCGCGGCGTGTCGAAACGGTCGGCTTGCTGAAACGTCGCCAGCGCATCCTCGAAGCGTCCCAGTTGAAGCTGGGCAAGACCGATGTGGTAAAGCGCCATGCCATTCCAGGGGTCTACGTTCAAGGCCCTCGCGCAGGCCACGAGACTCTCGACGAACTGGTTAGTCGCGTTGAGAAAGCGGCAATAGGCTTCCAGGACGGGAATAGAACCCGGCTCGAGCCGCAATGCGCGCTCAAGGACTGACTTCGCGTTGGTCTGCGCCGTCGCGCGGTCCGCCGGACTGTACCAGACCATCTGAATGCCGCGCAGTTGAAGGGCTGCGAGCGACACGGCGAGCGCGATATTGTCGGGATCGTCGGCAACGGCCTTCACCAGCATGGTTTGCGCATCGAGAAAGCGCTCGCGCGTTGTCTTCATAATGGAAGCGGTGGCCTGCTCGATGGCGACGTTGCTCTTGCCCCGCGGCGAGCCGCCTCCCGCAATTGGCGGCGCGTCGTTGGCCATCAGTTCCGCAAGCCGGACGGCGAGTGGATGACCGATGCCGGCGACAAGTCTGGATTGTTGCAGCGGCAGGTCGGTATCGGCTGACATGACCGACACCGGCTCGGTCCAGACGATTTCGCCCGTCGACACCCGGGTCATGCGCGCCCGCACGTCCCATGCGGCCTCGGTTTTCTTCAACTCGCCCTGCACCACGAAATCCGAACGCTCAGTGCCGTTGGCTTGTTGTGGTGTCGAGGGCGCCGACACGCGAATGGTCTCGATCTTCGCCAGGCCGTCGGCCAATCGCGTTGTCACATCCGCCGCCATCGCTGCGGCTTCACTATCGCCGTCGGTAACTGCGATGGGCATGACCGCGATGGTCGGCAGCCTGCGGCCGAACAGGTCGCGAGGCGCAATGATTGCCGCGATGATCGCGAGTGCGCAGAAAGTGGCCAGGATGAACGCGATGGGGCGGCGCGCGCTTTGCGTTTTTGGCGGCACGCCTTCGGGGATCGGATTTGTCTCGGCCAAGGGATTGGTCAAGGGATTGGTCAAGGGATCGGTAAAGGTCAAAGGCGTTTGCGCGGGCACCGGCGCGGCATCGATCGAGACCTCCGCGGTGAACAAATAGCCTCGACGGGACACGAGCTTGATCAACTGGCGCTGATCGTCGCCCAGGATGGTCCTGGCTTCCTTGATGCATTGAAACAGACTGTCATCGCCCACATGAATGTTGGGCCAGATGGCCTGCATCAAATCCTGCTTGCTCAACACCCGTCCGGCGTTGGTCGCCAGCTCTTCAATGACAGCGAGTGTTTTCGGTCGCACCTTGATGGAGGCGCCGTCGGGGCCGCGTAGCTCGGCGCGCTGCCGATCCAACTCAAAACCGGCAAACCGAAGCACCATAGCGAGATCCCAGGCCATTCGATTTCGCAGCAAATGCCGGCATTCGCTCCGTAAAAAGCCGCCAAACGCTCAAATATCAGAAAAACTTCAGAAAGCAACGGTCCGCCGTCAGGACTAGCCGGACAGTGAATCACTATGCTGCCCACGGGCTGAACGCAGTGTCCAGTTACCCGCGCAAAGCCGCCCCGGCTTTGTGAACAAGGAGGCGAACGGTTCCAATGGCGATGACCGCGAACGATATCGTGGTTCATCCTACACTCGCGGCCTGTGTCCGAACCCAGGCCGAGGCGCTGATCTTGATGCAGGAGGCCAGTCCGCGAACGGCGGCGCCTTTCGCGAGGCCGCAGCGCTGGTTGATGACGCAGGCGATACTTGCCGCCTATTTTCGCAACGAGGCTCGGGAGGCCGGTTCCGGGCTGCTTTCGCAGCATTTCGTCAACATGGCCGTGAGCCACAATCTTGCCAGCCGAAATACCGCAGCAGCCTTCATCAATGAAATGCGGAAATACGGCATTGTGAGTCATGTGGCAGACGGCGAGGGCAAGCGCTACCGGCGGCTTGAACCGTCACAGAACACGCAGGCGATGTCGCTGCAATGGCTCGCGGTTCACCTGGCGACGTTGGATGGGCTCGACGGCGGCGGCCGGTCGGCGGCCTTGCGCAAGCAACCGTCCAGATTCGGTTCGATCCAGCCCCTGATCGCAGACGGGCTGCTGGCGTCTCGTGCCATCAGGCGGTCAGCGGAAAAGTTCTCGCTGCTTAAATGGATCGATGACGGCGGCATCGTCATGGATCGCTTGATCGCCGGTTGTCCGCAGGATACTGCCGGTCTGGAACGCATTCCAACCGACGTGATGTCGGTTTCGGGTTTGGCGCGGCGGCTCAATCTGTCGCGAAGCCAGCTCAGTCGCAAATTCGCGGTTCTTGAAGCGATGGGCAGCCTTGGATGGTCTGGGGCCAGAGGCCAATCCGCGTTATGGATGTCAGCGGAATTCTGGCGCGCGTACCATGCCGCACAGGCAGAGAAGCTCTCCATCATCGACGCCGCTGTTGCTGTCATTTTCGAACACGACATGACCAACCGGGATTTCCAGGCTTGCGTTTCCCAGCCGGCACTTTCGGTTGCAGCTCAACGGGCGTAACTTCTAAAGCCCCTTCATAAAAAAACTTTTCCCGGGCAGCGCCGTCCGCAAAAAGTTGCGGCCAGCTCTTGGGGGAGAGCTGGCCGCGCGCGATCCGGTCTGGGACGGGGAGGGGTGGGGATGTGACCGGGTCGCGTGTCTCCGTTATCTCTTGGTGTGTCAGCGAGCGCTGGCGGTGGCGAGGGCAGGCCGGTTGTCGCCGAGCGAAACCCACACGTTCTGATCTTTCTGCGACTGGCGCTTGACGAAGCGGTATCCGGTCTCGGTCCAGGCCACGACGCTTTCGTTCTGGTTGTCGAGAATGAACTCGCCCTTGTCGGTCTTGACGGTCAGCACCGCGTGGCCTTCACCCTGCCGGTCGCGCACCACCGTGATCAGGAGAGCCTCGCGGGGCCATCCGGCGTCGATCAGCAGCTTGCGCTTGAACAGCACGTAGTCCTCGCAGTCGCCGTAGCCGTCGGTCGGCAACGACCATTTTTCAACGACGCCCCAATGATCCATGTCGGTCAGCGGCTTGACGGTTTCGTTGACCCAGCGGTTGACCCGCAGCAGGTCGCGCCAGGCGGCTTGCGTCATGACAATGTCGCGCGGCTCTGAAGGACCGCTGCGGCATTCGCCGGGGTTTTCGGCACAGAACTCAACCCATCCAATCGGTGCGCGGGTGTTGTCACCCAGGCTTGCATAAAGTGCGCGTTCATCAGCCGCCTTCGCCGATGCCGTCAATCCAATCAGGATGGCGATAGCAGCCAATCCCTTTCCCCGTCCTGTGATCCCAAACATTGTGGCCCCCGTTTCTTGTTGGGACCACGTTTCGCACAAAGGTTTTGCGCCGCCGCTAAGTAAGCCAAGTACATTTGACACGAATACAAGTAAAAGACGACGCGAATTCGATCTATACTTGAATAAAATTTGATTAGAATTTTAAGCATCGGCAATTGATTCAAATTTTACGCATTAACGCGCGGTTGCCTGTCATTGCAGCGGTTCCAGCCACTGGGACCGGCCGCGTTAACGCAACCGGAAGCGCCGCAAACCGCTTGAAACCGCTGGTAGCACCGCGAGCAACGCCCTCACGCCTCAGGAAAATCAGGATTCGCTAACGCCAGCGCTTTACGGCGCGCTAACGCTGTCCGCCGGAGGTCCGGAAAACTTGGCAAAGCGGGGCGTCCCGTGCATCCATGCCGGCCCGACAGCGAGGTGATCATGCGATCCATTATCCGGCGATCTGTTATCTGGCGATCTGTTATCTGGAGTGTTCCGACAATTCTGTGCCTGATGACGGGCGTCCCGGCGCTGGCCGCCGATCAGGCCCGTATCAATCCGACCGATCCGCAGCCGACCTGCGCCATGTGTCCGGGGACTTACATTCCGTTAAGCGAGATCGACGCCTATGCCGACAAGGCGCTGGCGGAGAAGCTGCTGGATCAGCAAGTGCGGGATATCGACATCGGCAAGGCCCATATCGGCATCGGCCGGGTCCACCGCGGCAAGCTCGACAGGCCGGCCCCGGATTCCGTCGCCGAACATGATGAGATCAGCGAGGTCTATCATGTGATCTCGGGGGCAGCGACGCTGGTGCTGGGTCCCGATATCGTCAACCGGCAGCGGCGGCCGGCCACCATGCGCACGGTGGTCGAATTCAACGGTCCCGGAAATAACGGCTCAGAAGTCCGCGACGGCATCGCCTACGAGATCAAGGCCGGCGACGTGGTCGTGATCCCCGCCGGCACCGGGCACTGGTTTACCCGGATCGAGGATCACATCGACTATCTGATGGTGCGGATCGACCCCGACAAAGTGACGCCGCTCAAAAGCGAGGCGCAGTCGAAAGAGTATTTGTCGAAGCCGGCCAAGCGGGGCGACTGATCGGCAAGATCAACTGGCAAGACTGATTGAGAAGACTGATTGAGAAGATCGATTGAAGGGTATCGCGCGGTTTACCGCGCGGTAACCGCGTCTTCGAGCCCGTCGGCGAGCTGCTCGTGCACGAATTCGAGCGCAAAGCCTTCCTCGAGTTTGCGCACCACCCGGGCCTGGACCTTGCCGAGCAGGACCAGGGATTTCAGCGGCGGGCGGTTTTCCGCAGCGATGGCGGCGCCGGACAGCGACATATCGATGATGCGGCAGGTCATCTTGGTGCCGTCCTCGAGCGTCAGCAGCGCAATCGGGTTGCGCGGGATGATACGGTCGTGGCGGCGATCTTCCGGCAGATTGAGAATGTCGCGGTTGGCGAGCCAGGTCAGCTGCGCCGCCAGCTTGTCGCGTTTGCGCGCGGTGGCGCCGACACTCATCGCAAAGCCGTTGTCGATAATGCGGGTGATCTTGCCCTCGACCCGGCCGATATGGTCCAGATAGGCGATCACGCGGTCGCCGACATTGCCGATGCCGGGCGCCAGCAGGGCCAAACCGCCCGGCGACATATTGATGATCTGGCACGGAAACTCACGCCGGTCCGGAAGCATATAGCGGCCGAGCAGATGAACCTTGACCCGCTGAAAACGCCTCCGCTCTTCGGCGGCCGGCAGGATCGATTTTTTGTGCGCTAACGCCATCTTCGCCACCCGGCAACCGGCTTTTCGGTGCCGCCTGACCCTACGGCCGTCAGGGTTAACGAGTGGTTAGCATTGGTTGCATCAAGGTTGGGCATTCACGTTTTGCGCGGCTTGAGCGGTCTGTTGGAGCGAGGGCGGTTCCGAATGTCGGGAAGGCCTCATCGCCGCGCAATTGCACCGCGAATTCAGGCCGCTTCACGCGGAATCGAAGTGCGGCCGTCTTGCTAGCGGCTGGCGGCATGTCCTACGATCCTTGCTACAACCTGACCCCGCCCGGATTTTCATGGCGGCGGAATTCCAACCCAAAAACAGCATGACGTGGTGGTGGCAAACCACGCCAGCGAACAACAGCCACCGGGGAAATCTCATGACTACACGCCGTCAATTTTTAAAGACCGGTACCGCGGCCGCCGCGATGGGCGCCGTTTTCTGCAGCTGTGGCATGCTGCAAAGTGCGCATGGCCAGCAGCCGGCACGCCAGACCTTGCCCGTGATGGTCGGCGGTAAGCGAATTAAGTCGATCGACGTGCACGCCCATTGTCACTTCCATGAAGCCGGCGCGCTGCTCGGCGCGGACGCCGATAAAGTCATGCAGGTCCCGGTCAACGGCGCAGACGAAGCCTTCATCGACATGAGCAGGCGGCTCGCCGTGATGGACTCGCAGGCCGTCGATATGGAGATCCTGTCGATCAATCCTTTCTGGTACAACCGCGACCGCGATCTGGCCGGGGCGATCGTCAAGATCCAGAACGAAAAGCTGGCCGAACTTTGCGCCTCAAAGCCGGATAGATTCGCCGCCTTCGCCTCGCTGACGCTGCAGGCGCCTGATCTGGCGGTGCAAGAACTCGAAACCGCGGTGAAGAAGCAGGGGTTGAAGGGCGCCGCGATCGGCGGCGTCGTGGACGGTGTGGAATTCTCCGATCCGAAATTCCATCCGGTGTGGGCCAAGGCCGAAGAACTCGGCGTGCCCTTGTTCATTCATCCGGCAGCGATACCCGAACTCAGGAAGCGTCTGTCCGGAAATGGCTGGCTCACCAACACCATCGGCAATCCGCTGGAGACGACGATCGCGCTCTCGCATCTGATTTTCGAGGGGACGTTCGATCGCTTTCCCGGATTGAAGGTGATCGCGGCGCATGGCGGCGGCTATCTCGGGTCCTACGCCGATCGCTCCGATCATCCCTGCCTGGTCGGGCCCAAGGGCTGCAACCCGGCGATCACGCTCAAGAAGACGCCGACGGAATATCTCAAGCAGATCTATTTCGATTCGCTGATCTTCACCCCCGAGGCGCTTCGCCATCTGGTGGCCCAGGTCGGCGCCAGTCAGGTGATGCTGGGCAGCGACTATCCCTATCCCTGGCAGCTGCACCCGGTGGACCATATTATCGCCACGACCACGCTCAGCGATGATGAGAAGGCCGATATCATCGGTCGTACCGCGGCGAAGCTGTTCAATTTCCAGGCGTGAATGCAGAGATGCGGTCGCTATCGCTGAAATGACCTGAAATGCTCCGGGGGATGCCGGAAACGCATCCCCCGCGTCATCGATCAAAGATCGATCCTCTCTCGAATTCCAGAAACGGTTGAACTCAAGGATTGTGCCGCAATAGCTCTCTATGGTTCTATCGGCTTGCCGTGACGTAAGCGCGAGATCAGAACGATTTAATAGAGTGGTATGAATGTCTGCGAGCAATCGGATTGAAGCGGTGTCTGCCGAGCCAAATACCAAGGCAAATATCGAGACCAATGCCAAGGCAAACAGCTCCTCGTTTTTCCTGATTACAATTTATACCGCGGCGGTTTTTCTCAGCGCCGCATTGCTGTTTGCGGTCCAGCCCATGTTCACGAAAATGGTGCTGCCGCGATTTGGCGGATCGGCATCCGTGTGGTCCGTGGCCATGGTGTTCTTTCAGGGCATTCTGCTATTGGGTTACGCCTATGCCGATCTCTTGACCCGCTTTGTGCGTGGCCCGCTGGCGTTGCTGATTCACTTGGCCGTCATGTTGGGCGGCGCGATTTTTTTGCCGCTGGCCATTGCGCAGGGCTGGGGACTGCCGCCCGCCGAACATGAGCAGATATTCCTGCTCGGTCTGTTCGGTGTTTCCATCGGCTTTCCGTTCTTTGCGCTGGCGGCCAATGGACCCTTGCTGCAGGCGTGGTTCGCGCGCTCCGGTTTGGGACAGGCCGAGAATCCTTACTTCTTATATGCAGCGAGCAATACCGGGAGCCTCCTGGCGCTGTTTGCCTATCCGTTCGCGATCGAGCCGTTTTTGACGCTGAGTTTTCAGGGCAGCATCTGGCGTTTCGGCTATTATCTCTTGATCGCGTTGATCGCCGCATGCGGCGGCCTGGTGTTCTTTCGTCGCGACGGCGACGCCGTCCTGCCGGTTGCGCAGTCGACGGAAGCGGCACCCGCGTTGGGCCGCCTGATCTATTGGGTGGCGCTCGCCTTCGTGCCGTCGGCGCTGATGATCGCGGCGACAACGCACATCACGACCGATGTCGCGGCCGCACCGTTTCTGTGGGTGCTTC
The DNA here is from genome assembly GCA_963790595.1 of uncultured Alphaproteobacteria bacterium. Classification (GTDB taxonomy): domain Bacteria; phylum Pseudomonadota; class Alphaproteobacteria; order Rhizobiales; family Xanthobacteraceae; genus Bradyrhizobium. Next base: position 60,536 of record CAWBPE010000044.1, read on the forward strand.
CGCTCTCGCTCTATCTGATCAGCTTTATCCTCGTGTTCAGTCAGCGCCAGTTTGTCTCGCGCCAGACCTGGATCAAGCTTCAGCCGTTTTTGCTGGCGTTGATCGTGCTGACGCTGGCGCTCGATATCCGCACATGGCTGACCGTCGATGTGGCGCTTCATCTGCTGACGTTCTTCGCGACGGCGATGATATGCCATGGGTTGATGGCTGCCACGCGTCCGCAAGCGGCCTATCTGACGCGATTCTATTTCTGCATGTCGCTGGGCGGCGTGCTCGGGGGTATTTTTTCCGGCCTGATCGCGCCTCGCATCTTTTCATGGATTGCGGAATACCCGCTGCTGATCGTTGCGGCGGCACTGGCGCGGCCAGGACTGGTGTGGCCGACGGCAAAGGAAACCCGGCTCCTTCTCGGCCTCGTTGCCGTCGTCATTGCCGTGACGCTGCCGGGTCTGGCCGAAAACATCTCGGTTATTCCGCCCTATAGCTGGATCGTCTGGGGCGCCGTGGTGGCGCTGGTCGCCTGCGCCGTCGTATTTCGTAACTGGCCGTTGCGGCTGGCCGTCTTGTTTGCCGCCGCGTTTATTATCACCCGGGTCTATCCACCGAATGTGCGGCACCTCGAGACCGTGCGCAGCTTTTTCGGGGTTCACAAGATCGAGGTGACGGAGGACGGCCGTTTTCGTGTGTTGCGCCATGGCATGGAACTGCATGGCGCGCAGCGCTTGACCACCGACGACGGCAAGCCGGTTACCGGCCGGCCGCAACTGTCGACTTATTACCATCCGGACTCCCCGATCGCCGAAGCGATCGACGCCGTGCAGGACAAGAAGGGTGGGCCAATTCGCGCCGCCGTGATCGGTCTTGGCGCCGGCTCGATTGCCTGCCTGATGAAGCCGCAAGACAATCTTGATTATTATGAGATCGACGCCGACGTGATCCGGATCGCCCGGGATCCCAACCGCTTTACTTTCCTGCGCGATTGCAAACCGGACGCGAAGATCGTCCTCGGCGACGCGCGTCTGACGATCGCCGATGCCAAGGACGCCCGCTACGATGTGATCGTGGTCGATGCCTTTTCATCGGATTCGATTCCGGTTCATCTGCTGACGCGCGAGGCGCTGCGAATTTATGTGTCGCGGCTCAATCCCGGCGGCATCATCGTCACGCACATCTCCAACAATCATCTCGATTTGACGGGCGTGGTGACCGAGACGGCGGCCAGCGAAAAGCTGATTGCAAGGCTCTACGACGAAGACGAAAAACCGGGCGGCGATCCCATGATCAAATTTTCGACCGTCATGGTATTGGCGCGCAACAACGACGATTTCGGTCTGCTGAAGGACTGGGAATTGCAGAAACCGGAGCCGGGAGAATATCCCTGGAGCGACGATTTTTCCAATTTGCTGGGGCCGCTGATCGTCAAGCTTCAGGAAGGCGATTAGAGCCTAACTCGAAAATGCTCTAGCGGAATCCCTCATAGACCATGAAGCCGCGCGCGATCGCCAGTTTGCGCAAGGCGCGCGGAACCAGACGCTGCGGCTGGTGCAGATAGCGCCAGGATGTCAGCCGAAAATCCCGCAACAGGCTGGGTTCGCTTTCGAACGGCGCCAGTAATCCGGTCAGGCTGATCGGCGCATGCGCGCGGGTGTTGAACGGCAGCAGCAGCAATTCCAGATGCGCCAGCGAGCCGTCCTGCGCTGTCGCGGTGATGCCGGCGACCGCGGCCAGCATTTCCTCGGCAACCGCGCCCACGACGCCCTCGATTTCGGTGCGGCAATCCGGCGCGAACAGCGCCGAAAAGCTGCGGTCCTTCAGATCGCAGCCGAGCAGGGCGCAGACCCGCGTGCCGGCGACGCGAAACGGATAGCCGGCGTCGGCGTCATACGACAGCACGAAGATATCGCCGAGCAGTTCTCGCACCGCACCCGGTTCGATCTCACTGCGGTCCGGCGCGCGCGCGGTGCCGCGCTTCTCGTCCCAATACGCGAAAAATTCCCGATTTGACGGATGTTTCATACTTAAGCCTTGCCCCAGTGCCGGGCGTTAAAGGACACATCTGTCCTGATTTCACGCACGCGCAGTCCCTGGATTGTTGTGCAAGACCAGCTTTGCAGCGTCCATGCCGCCGGCACGTTTTCGGGCCAAAGCGGGCGCCTTTACGCCGTTAACGTTAAATTAACTATGGGGTTTCAGATCGCGGAACGGCTGTTATGGTCCGCGCATTCTCTCGCAGGGTTTCTCCAGGCCCAGCGAGGCGGTTACACAGGTGGCGTCAAACAGATTTGGTCGTCGCGCGGGGAGGGGTGGGGATGTCACCCGGGGCTCTCGGCGCGAAAGGTCAGCGAGATGAGGGAGATCGTTCTCAGCGATCTCCCTTTTTCTTTGGCATTTGGCGACCCCCGGCCATGCCAGAATGCGCGCTCGCTGCGCTTACTCTGCTGCTTCACGCAAATTCCCGGCCGTCTCCGAGGCGGCGTTGGTTTGCCGTGGACGCCCCATTAGAACCGGTTGAAACAGTACCGCCGCGGCCATGGTACACATCAGCGCCAAGGCCATCATCTTGCCCATGCTCGACATGCCCGGATAGTCCGAGGCCCACATACTTCCAAAAGCCACCGCGTTGGTCATTGCGCTGAAGACCACTGCTCTTGTCAGCGTCGATTGAAGCAGACCGGTTTTGCCGGCGCGCCATGCCATGATGTAATAAATCTTGAATGCGACGCCGACGCCTAGCAGAAGAGGGAGTGCGATGATGTTTGCAAAATTGAGTGCGAGACCGTCAAGAACGCAAATCTCCAGCGCGACGGCGCCGGCGAGCAACAGGGGAATCAGCGTCAGCAGCACGTCAGTTAGCCGTCGCAACGCGACGAATAGCAAAATTGCGATGGCTATCAGCGCCAAGGCGCCTGCTTCGATAAAAGCCGTGACGACGGTTTGCCCGGATTCATAATAGGTGATCGCGGGACCCGTGGCCTCGGGCTCCGCGCCAAGGACCGCGCCGGCAAATCTTCTCAGCACAGTGGTATCGTTGGGATCACCCTTCGGCAGAATCTCGATGCGAGCTCTGCCATCCGGCAATATCCAATCCCGGACCAGATTCGGTGGCAGCGTTTTGATTGTCACTGCTGCAGGGGTCATGCTGCTGCGCACGCGGTCGAGGTCATAAATCAAGGCGGGCACGACGGCGGCCTCGGCCTTTCCCCGGGTACTCTCATCCGCGCTCGCAAGGCGCTTCAGCAAGCCGGAAACACGGCGAGCGGATTCGGCGGCGAGTCCGGATTGCTTGCTCGCGGCCTTTGAGAGGCTCTCGGCTGCCGTACGGATCGCGGTGATATTTTCCTGATCGCTTGGGGCAGGTTGTTGTTTCCGGGGATTGAGAGCTGCATCCAGGCTGCGCGACGTCGTCCCCAATGCAGCAAGTTTCTGGTCTTGATCGGCGGGAATGAAACTGCTCAGCGTCAGAACCCGCGAGACTTCGGGGAGTGAAGCCAAATGCTTTGCGGCGGCATCGGCTTTGTCGAGTGACGGCGCCAATATCTCGGCGTCGTTGCCGCTGGTTTCAGGATTTCGTTCCAGTTCACGGTACGTCATGACGGAAGCGGAGTTCGGGTTCTGCAGATTCACCGGGTTGAAATCGAACGGCAAATGCCGCAGCAACGGCGTGCCGGCCAGAACCAGCAGGATGGTACCCGCGATTACCGCGACGCGATGTCGCTGAAGAAAATCGTCGAGCGGCGCAAGCCAGCGAAAGCCGACGGCTTCCGCCTCGCCTGGAGGATTGAGTATCGCCAACATCGCCGGCACCAGCGTGATGCTGCACATGAAGGCAATCAGCATGCCGAAACCGGCAATCAGCCCCAGTTCGGATAATCCGCGATAGCTGGTGGGAAGAAATGCAAAGAAACCAACGGCAGTGGCTGCTGCGGCCAGGGCCAACGGATCTCCCGCCTTGCGGGCGGTCGCTCGCAGAGCTTCGTGCAGGTCGGTGTGTTCATGCCGCTCGGCACGGAAGCGAACACTGAACTGAATGCCAAAGTCGACCCCGAGGCCGACAAACAGCACAAAGAAGGCGATCGATATCAGATTGAAAGACCCGACCATGGCAAGACCGAGGGCGGCTGTCGTCGCAAGTCCAACCATCAGGCTGAAGAAAACAGCGAGAATGATTTTCCACGAGCGAAGCGCCAGCCAGAGAATGACGAGAATTCCGAGCACTGCAGTCAGCGTATCGCGCAGGGCGCTATGTCTGATGACCGAAAATTGATCATCATTCATGGGTACCTGGCCGGTGAGCTCGACGGTGGCGCCAAGCTTGTTTTGCAAATTCAGATCGGTCGCCGCCCGGCGAATTCCTTGTGTCGCCGGGCGACCGGGTTGGAGTGCAGCAAAATCGAGAGCCGGCTGTACCTCGATAAAGTGCCGCAACTGTCCGGCTGGCAGCGGGTGACCCTGGATAAGCTCTTGCCACGAAAACGTAGCCGGTGCCGCGGACAAAACGTCACTTAGGGTTCGATCGGCGAGCGCGAGGGGCCACGCCATCTGGTCCAACCTGATCTTGCCCGCCTGAACTCCCTCGCCGGCGAACGCGAGCGCCTTCATCACGCCGCGCAGGCTGGGGTCGCCGGCGAGCACCGAGAGGAGCGGTCGGGCTTGTGTCAATCCTTCGAGGCTCTTTTTGAGGTCGATTAGAGATTGAAATAGCAATCCGTTTCGTTCGAAAAAATCCCCGCTGTCGGGTTGACCAACCAGAGGAAATAAGGCCGCGTCCTTTGAAAGGACCCGTGCCAGCTCATTGGTTGCACGCTCTGCATTTTCAGCTGTCGGCGCCTTCACCACGACGGAGATGGCTTTTTGAGGAAATGCCCGGGACAACTCCAGCTGCCGCTGATGCCATGGGAGATTCTGGGAGATTAATCCTTCCACGTCGGTGTTAACGGCGAATCGCGCCACGTCGAACACGGCGGTACCGAACATCAGCAGGATGCCTGCGCCGATCACCGCCCACCTGTGGCGTGCGCACAGATCGGTAACACGGACAATGACTGTGTTGATCATGGAAGACGGCAATCCTATTGCGCTCGCAGAATTGCGCGTGCTGCTATAACTCCCGAACAGGCAGAATTGTTCGCGTCTTGGACAAGTTAGCAATGGCCGCGCGCACGGCAGCAGCGACCCTCTCGGGGTTACGATTGGCGGGACTGCGAATCATAGCGGGGTTCATAATTTACAAGCCATAATTCCAGCGCCGCGATGAACGCGACCATCGCGCCGAGGCCGATGCTGATATGCATTGCCCTGGTATGCAGAAAACCCAGAGCCCAGGGAGACGCGATCAACCACAATCCGACTAGCAAATTGAGCCATTCTTCCCAGTTCGAAAAAGCGACGAAGGCAGCGATCGACATCGCCGCAATCACGGCGCCACTCGTCCGCATATCGATCCGCGCGCCCTCGCTGGCGTAGGCGAACAGCCAAGGCGAGATCAGCAGAAAAAGACCAAGCGAAAGATTATAGAGATCGAGTACAGATGCCTTTACAGATGCCTTGCGCCATTTCATGACGATGTCCTCCGCGACACCGCTGCAAGCCCGATCGAACGGTCCCCGCGGCATTTTCAATAGGTTGCATTAAGAGCATTCGTCTCTGACGGGGCCGCTTTCCCCGTCAGAGGAATTCGTGCGCTCAGGCGTGCCGGCTGATCACATCCACGACCCTTTTGTCGCCGGGGTTCACGATCAACAGCTTGTTTTGCACGAGGGCATAGTCGTACGGTTTCAGTGCGGATACGCGTGAGGCCAGATCGCTAGGCACCGATTTCAGCGTAACCCCGTTGGGAACGGTGGTTCCAACCGCAGCGGTGAAGCCGGTAGGCGCGGTCTGGCTGGTGTCGATTTTCTTGACGTCGTTCCATGCAATTCGTTCCTGCGAACGGGTCAACGAGAGATTATCCTTGGGCGCCGGCTGCATCGCCGACGACGTCGACATTTTCGACATGGCTTGATTGCTGGCTGCGGATGTCGTTGCAATTCCAGATACGAGCGCGGCAGCCGTCGCAATGGCAAGGAGGGGAAGTTTCATGGCGGGTCTCCGTTAAGGGCCGCCCCCATATTTAGAATCGTCAGGAAGGGAAAAAGTTTCGTTCCACGTCCTAGCTCCCGATACGACTTTCGGCTGGTGGCTTATCCCGGAAATCCGTCAACGCGGCGGTTTGCAGCGGATTCGGGCCGATCCGTCCGCCGCGATGGTTCGCTTGGCTCCAAACGGAAAAGGCAGTTCCAAAGCCCTGCCTTTTGCGAATCGCCTTGACGCCGTCCTTGCGTTGCGGCGCCAAGCCGCCTAATTGGGCGCGATCGCTCGCGTGAGCCGTCGATTGAGGTCTTCGACCCCTTGGAATCTCCACCGGAATCCGCCCCAGAAGCTCTGCCGGAACTTGAGCCGGCGCCGCCGCGCGAGCCGATCCTGACGCTGCCCGGCGCCTTGACCGCCTATGTCGCGCTGTTGGCGTTCTTTCACCTGCGCGTACTGCTGCCGGTAGACCTGGAAAACTGGACCATCGATGTCTTCGGCTTCATTCCGAAGCGCTATGATTCGACGCTATTGGCGATCGAGTTTCCCGGCGGCGAGGGCGCCAAGATCTGGACCTTCGTGACCTATTCGCTGCTGCACGCCAATCTCAGCCATATCGGGTTCAACGTGCTGTGGCTGTTGCCGTTCGGCAGCGCGCTGGCGCGGCGTTTTGGCGCGGTCCGGTTCTTCCTGTTTATGGCGGTGACGGCCGCGGCCGGTGCGCTGGCGCATCTTGTCACCCATGAGCATGCGCTGGCGCCGATGATCGGCGCGTCGGCGTCGGTCTCCGGCACCATGGCGGCCGCGATCCGCTTTGCCTTTGTGCGGGGTAGCTTCCTGTCGTTCAACCGCGGCGACGCCGATGCGGCGGCCAAGGTGCCGGCGCTGTCGCTGATGCGGGCGCTGCGTGATGGCCGCGTGCTGGGCTTTCTCGGCGTCTGGTTCGCGGTCAACATCATCTTCGGCGTCGGCTCGATTGCGATCGGCGCCGATGGCGCCAGCGTCGCCTGGCAGGCGCATATCGGCGGCTTTCTCGCCGGCCTCATACTGTTTGCGCTGTTCGATCCGGTTCCGCGCGCGGCGCCCTATGCTGCAGATGCGTCGTCGCGGGATGTATCGAATAACGGTTGATCCCTCCGCTTGCGGCGCAGGGCGATTTCATCCATCATCCCCTGATGATGCGGCACGGTGTGAGCCGCCTATGCGCCGCGGCAAGCCGTGCTCGAGTGAATGCGCCTGCAACTAATGCGCTTGCAACTAAGCCGGCGCTGAACTGTTGATTGAAGACTCTAAAGTGAAACAAGAACGCGCTCGTTCAAGGGCGTGATCGGCTTCAGGGAGACGACAATGACGGTACGAGCCATCCTCGATTCCAAAGGTCATCAAATCCAGAGCGTCGAGCCGGACGCCAAACTCTCCGCTGCGATCAAGATATTGGCGGAACGCAAGATCGGCGCCGTGCTGGCAATGAGCAAGGGCCGCATCGAAGGCATCCTGTCGGAACGTGATATCGTGCGGGTGCTCGGCGAACGCGGCGCATCGGTGCTCGAAGAGCCCGTCAGCGCGGTCATGACGCGCAAGGTCATCAGCTGCAAGCCGACCGACACGGTCGGCGCGATCATGGAAATGATGACGGACGGCAAGTTCAGGCATCTGCCGGTGCTCGAGGGCGAGCGGGTGGTCGGCCTGATCTCGATCGGCGACATCGTCAAATGGCGCGTGCGCGAATACGAGCACGAACAGGAAGCGCTCCGCGAATATATCAAGACCGCCTGATTCCTTTCGGGATCAGGGCGCCTTAAATCAGGACTTCTGGATCAGGGCACTTTGTCGATCGGGGGAGGCGGCTCGGCCGCTCCCGGCACCAGAATTTGGATCGCTTCCTGGATCGAGACGATGGCGCGCTCGGCAGCGCGGTAGCCATGTGCGATCAGGTCGTCGGCGCGGTGGAAATCAAACCAGCCGATCTGACCGACCCGGGGCGAGATCAACATATCCGGTGGATCGCCGGCGAGCCGTGCGCGGGTGATGCGGTCCTGCATGATGTTGAAGGCATCCACCATCACGGTCGAAATGCCCGGCCGTCCGCCGCCGCCGAAAAATTCGCGCTTCACGGTGCGCTCGGCAGAGAACAGGCGGCCGAAGCCGCGTTTCGGCGGCGCGGGTTCGATCGGAATCTCCTCTGCCACGGCGGTTGACGCGCCGTGGGAATAGACCGTGGTGCTGTGGGTAAAGACGTCGCTGGAGAGGTTGGCGGCGATCACGATTTCTGCGCCCATCGCGCGCGCGGCCGACACCGGTACCGGATTGACCAACGCGCCGTCGACCAGCCAGCGGTCGCCCGCCAGCACCGGTGCGAATATCCCCGGCAGCGCATAGGAGGCGCGCATCGCATTGACGATACGGCCATGGGTCAGCCAGATCTCGTGGCCGGTGCGTACTTCCGTGGCCACGGTCGCAAATTTCAGCGGCAGGTCTTCGATCATGGTCTGGCCGAGGGCGGCCTCGAGCTGGGTGGCGAGCTTGTCGCCGCCGATCAGGCCGGAGCCGTTGAGGCGGATATCCAGATAGCCGAGGATATTGCGCGGCTGCAGGCTGCGCGCCCATTCCTCCAGCGTATCGAGCTGCCCTGCGGCGTAGGCGCCCCCGACCACCGCGCCGATCGAGGTACCGACCACGACATTGGGAACGATGCCGTGCGCAATGAGGGCCCTGATGATGCCGATATGGGCGAATCCGCGGGCGGCGCCGCCACCGAGCGCCAGGCCAATCACAGGCCGCCGGATGCTGCCGAGCCCCACCTTGTTGCTGCCGTTGGAGCCGTTTTGGCCGCGCCCCATCAAACTATCCAGCACCGAAGCAATCTCCCGGGAGGCCGAAACCCAACCCCAATATCCAAGCCTATCTCCGACGGCCCGAAGCCGCCAGAATCTGCCGCAAGCATGGTTTATGCTGCTGATGAGGGAGAGATTGTGACCGGAGGCCTATTCCCGGGAGCAATGCCTTGGCCCCGCTGCTGGTTCCATGGAGATGTTCGGGTAGTCATGGAGGCTTGAATTTGCCGCGTTTTCAGTGAAAAGCATGCGTCATGATGATCGGAAGTGACGGCACCAAGGGATCCCCGGGGATCGGACGCCCGTTTGCAGCGATTGTGATCGCGGCAGCGCTGGTCGTAACGCTGGTCCTGCCGGTCTCCGTCTCGGCGCAGATGTTCACCGACCGGCCGCCGCCGGTGCCGCCGGGGTTGGTCCCGGAAGCTCCGGCCGGCCCGGCGATGAACCTGGCCCCGCCATCCGGCCCGGCCTCGATGCCCAATCTGCCCGCGCCGGTAACGCAGCCTCCGCCGCCTCCCTCGATCGCCGCCGTGCCGCCCGCCGCCCTCACGCCGCTCGGCGCCGCTGCGCCCGGCCAGGCCGTGCTGGCGCTGACGGCGCGTTACGGCAAGGACCTGCCGGTCATAAACAACGGGCTGGTGTGGCGGGTGTTCTCGGACCGGCCGGACGAGAGCGGCACCTTCAAGCTGATCCGCGAGGACCGCGGTGCGACACCTAACATTGTCCTGCCGCCGGGCAATTACGTGGTCCATGTCGCGCTCGGATTGGTCAGCGCGGTGCGGCCGGTGACGTTGAAGGCCGAGACCGATCGAGAATCCTTCTTGCTGCCGGCGGGCGGGTTGCGGATCGAAGGCCGCGTCGGCACCTCACGGATTCCGCAGAACCAGATTTCCTTCTCGATCTACAAGGGCAGCCAGTTTGAAGTCGGCGAGCGCGCCTCGCTGGTGCCCAACGTCGCCGCCGGCGATGTCGCGCTGCTGCCGGAGGGGACCTACTACATCATCTCCAACTACGGCGACGCCAATTCCGTGGTGCGCTCCGATATCCGCGTTCAGGCCGGCAAGCTGACCGATGTGATCATCACTCACCGCGCCGCGGTCATCACCCTGAAGCTGGTCAGCGACAAGGGCGGCGAGGCGCTCGCGAATACCGCATGGTCCGTGATCACGCCGGGCGGCGACGTCATCAAGGAATCGATCGGCGCATTCCCCCGCGTCGTGCTGTCGGAAGGCGAATACCGCGCCATCGCCAAGAATGAAGGCAAGGTCTACGAGCGGCCCTTCAACGTCGTCAACGGCGTCGATGGCGAAGTCGAGGTTGTCGCGCGCTGATCAGGACGGTTCTGATGGCGAGAAGGTGCTCTTGCGCCGTCTCGTGCCATGAAAGAGGGCCGGGCACATCGGCGCGACCTATTCGGTTTATTCGGTTACTGTAATTCCGGCTCGCGAGAACTGGTCGGCAATGTCGGGCTGGATCGCCTTCGCCGCAGCGATGTCGGAGACGCCGCCGGCGCTGTCGCCCTTCCTGAGCCTGGCGACGCCCCGCCCATAGAGCGAACTCGCGATCTGCGACTGGATCTTCAGCACGGCGTCGTAATCGATGATGGCGTTGTCGAATTCGCCGCGCTTAAGGTAAGCAAAGCCGCGACTGTCGAGCGTCTGCGCATCGAACGGCCTCAGCTGCAGCGCCTCGTTGCAATCGGCAAGTGCCTGTTGCGTCTGCCCGATGACGGCGAGCGCGTAACAGCGTTGGTTGAACGCGCGGGCATCCTTGGGATCGAGCCGGATCGCCTCGTTGAAGTCGGCGATGGCGCGGTCGAGGTCGCCCATGGCGCCGTACGCGGCGCCACGGTTGTTATGGGTGAAGGCATCGCCGGGGGCGAGCCTGACAGCCTCGCTGAAGTCAGCAATGGCGAGGCTAAGGTCGCCCTTGGCGCGGTAGACGGAGCCACCGTCTTTATAGGGGAAGATGGCCTTCGGAAAGCGCCACCGGGTATCGTCGATAAATTCCAAATAGAGGTCGCCCTGAACGCCATGCGCGGCACCACGATTGTTATAGGCGATGGCGTCCCTGGGATCGAGCCGGATCGCCTCGTCAAAGTCAGCAATGGCGCGGTCGAGGTCGCCCTTGACGTAGTACTTCATGCCACGGATGCCATAGGCGGTGGCGTCCTTGGGATTGAGCCGGATCGCCTCGCTGTAGTCAGCAAGGGTTTTGAACATGTGGCCGTTTTCACTGTGGGCGGTGGCGACCAGAGTAGTCCCCATCAACGCGGCGCCGGCGATGGCGAGCCAGGCTTTAGGCATGTTATTCCGCTCCGCTTTCACAGGATCGATTCCATCGCATCTGGAATGATTTGTGGTTGCGTTGCCGCAAAAGGTTCGAGCGCACATGACCTTTTAATGTGAGGCTGACCTGCAAAGAGTTGTACGAGGCACGGGGCAGGGCGAACCAGGCAAGTTTGCCCATGCCTGGTTTGCCCATCGCGATCAAGCCAATGCGGCCAAACAAGCCGCGCGACGAAGATAGATTCCTACACACAACTGTCATAGTCGCTAATGCGCACTAACCATCGCGTGACTTAAAAATTTTATATTCGCCGGATCATCGCACCGTCCGAAAAATTTTTACACCGCATTAAAGTCCGGCTGCGTTGGATGCGGTGGGATGCTGCGTTGCGGGGAAGTCATGGTTGCTGTTGCCAAGAGCATTGCCGAGAGTGGTGCCAAGAATGCTGTCAAGGATACTGTCAAGGATACTGTGAAGAGATCATCGGGAAAACTCCACGCCGACATGTTCGATGATGTCCCGGTGCTGCAGCGCAAGTGGCAGGCCGCGTTGCGGCCCGGCGAAAGACTGCCCCGCTATGAAGATGTGATGCTGGGAAGCCTCGGCCGGCTTGCCGATCACATCGCGCTCATCAAGGAGAACAATCAGGCGCTCGAAATCTCGCGCACCGGCCGCTATGTCCAGAAATGGCTTGATGACGACCGCTGGGACATTCCGCTGAGCGCGCTGTCGCCCGACTGCGCGACAGCGCTCGGCGAAGCCGCGGCCAATGCGCTTTCGAGCGGCCGACCGCATCTCGCGATGGCGCATTCGGTGCGCGACGGCCTGGTGCAGACCTACGATGTGCTGGCGCTGCCGACATCGTCGCGCTGGGGCGGCACGCTGATCGGCACCTATCTCAATGAGCGCGCCGCGCAATATAATCTGCTGGACGCTATTTTCGCGACCACCGATGAGGGCGTGCTGTCGCTGGCGGCGATCCGCGATTCCGACGGGCAGCCGTTCGATTTCCAGATCGTCCACCACAATCAGGGCGCGTCGCGGCTGCTTAAAGTGCCATCGACCGGTCTATTGTGGCGCCGGCTCAGCGCGGGGGATAATCTGTTGTGCGCGCCGGAGGTGATCGCTCGATTGTTCGAGGTGATCAGGACCGGCAACCGCGATCAATTCGAGATCGATAGCGACGATCGCAATCTGAAACTCGGTGCGAATGCGTTTGGCGACATTCTGTCGCTGACGGTGTCGGATATCACCACGCTGAAGCGGCGCGAGTCGTCGTTCCGGCTGTTGTTCGACAACAACCCGATGCCGATGTGGGTGTTCGACGCCGAGACCACCGGATTTCTCAGCGTCAACGACGCCGCCGTGCAGCATTACGGCTATAGCCGCGCGACCTTCCTGCGGATGAAGCTGCAGGAGATCTGGCCGCAGGACGAATGGGTCACCCATTCCGAGGCGCTGCAAGAGATCGGCGATGCCTATCATTCCAGCCGCAACTGGCGGCATCTGAAGGCCGACGGCAGCGAAATTCATGTGCTGACATTCGGGCGGCGCGTGATGTTCGAGGGACGCGACGGTTATCTGGTCGCGGTTGTCGATATCACCGAGCGGCACAAGGCCGAGGCCCGGATCGCGCACATGGCGCATCATGACGGTCTGACCAACCTGCCCAACCGCGAATTCTATCAGGAACGCCTGAAGCAGGCGCTCGATCAGAGCCAGTCCGGCAACAAGCGCGTCGCGGTATTGTGCGTCGACCTCGATCTGTTCAAGAACGTCAATGATTCCTTCGGTCATCCGATGGGGGATCGTCTGCTCAAGGCGGTCGCGGATCGCTTGCGGACGGAGATTCGCGGCAACAATCTCGCTGCCCGGCTTGGCGGCGACGAGTTCGCGATCATCCTGACGTCGGATGTTTCGCCAAATGAAGTAAGCGACCAGGCGACCCGGCTGATCCAGGCCTTGAGCGCCAATTACGACATCGACGGCATCGAAGTGGTGATCGGCGCCAGCATCGGCATCGCGTTGTCGCCCGGCGACGGCACGACGCCGGAGGAATTGATGCGCAACGCCGACATGGCGCTGTATCGGGCTAAATCGGACGGCGGCGGCGTTCATCGGTTTTTCGAACGCGAGATGGACCGGCTGGCGCAAAAGCGCCGCGACATGGAACTGGACCTGCGCCGCGCCTTCACCAATGGCGAGTTCGAGCTTCATTACCAGCCGCTGGTAGACATCGCGGCCGACCGCATCAGCGGCTTTGAATCGCTGCTGCGCTGGCGGCATCCCGAAAAGGGCATGATCTCGCCGGCGGATTTCATTCCAGTCGCGGAGGATATCGGGTTGATCGTCGCCCTCGGCGAATGGGTGCTGCGGGAAGCCTGTACCGAGGCTGCGAAATGGCCCGATGACGTCAAGGTTGCGGTCAATCTCTCGCCGGTGCAGTTCCGCAGCCGCAACCTGGTCCAGGTCGTGATCTCGGCGCTGGCGCATTCTGGATTGTCGCCGCTGCGTCTCGAACTCGAAATCACCGAGTCGCTGTTCCTGGCGGAAACCGAAGCCAATCTCGCGATCCTGCATCAGTTGCGCGGACTCGGTGTCTCCATCTCGATGGACGATTTCGGGACGGGATATTCCAGCCTCAGCTATCTCAGAAGCTTTCCGTTCGACAAGATCAAGATCGATCGCTCCTTCATCAAGGACATCGCGGAGCGATCCGATTGCGTCGCGATCGTGCGGGCGATATCCGGTTTGGGCCGCAGCCTGAACATCACGACGACGGCGGAGGGCGTGGAGACCATCGATCAGCTCGACTGGCTGCGCGCCGAAGGCTGCAATGAAGTGCAGGGTTTCCTGTTCAGCGCGGCGAAACCCGCGGGCGAAGTTCAGGCGCTGCTCGCGAAGTTTGGACGGCGCGCTTCGCAGGCTGCGTGAGATAGTGCAACCAGCGCGGCGGCATAATCCCTCATGGTGAGGAGGCGCTCTTGCGCCGTCTCGAACCATGAGGCCCCGCTGCTGCACATCCTTCGAGACGCGGCCAAGGGGCCGCTCCTCAGGATGAGGACGAGAGAGCTTCAAAACCGCGTCACGATATCCGTTAGCGCCGGACGCGGGCGGTCTTCGCTCGGCTTCGATGGCGTGCCGATATGGATAAAGCCGGCGAGCTTTTCATCAGGCTTCAATCCCAATCCCGTCAGCACATCGCGATCGAAGGCGAACCAGCCGGTCAGCCAGTTGGCGCCGTAACCGAGCGCGGTCGCGGCCGTGACGATATTCATCGCACTGGCGCCGGCGGACAATTCCTGTTCCCACGGCGGCACTTTGGGATGCGGTTTGGTAAAACTGACCACCGCGATCACCAGCGGCGCATCCATCATCCGGCGCTTTTCGATCTCGATCTCGGATTCCGGTGCCGCCGGATTTTTCTTCGCAAACACCTGCGCGATCAGCTCGCCGGCGCGCACGCGCGCATCGCCTTCAAACACGATAAAGCGCCACGGCGTCAGCTTGCCATGATCGGGCACCCGCGCGCCGATGGTCAGGATGGTTTCAAGCTCTGAAGGCGAGGGGCCGGGACCACTCATCTCGCGCGGTTTGACGGAGCGGCGGATTTTCAGAAGGTCGATAGCGTCGGGCATGCAGTTTTCTTTCAGGTGATCGCTTGGCGGATGTCCGGCATATCGTGCGAGCCGGGTGGGTTGGCAAGCGATCACCATTTAGTAGGTCTCTAATCTATGCCGCATTCGCCCGCTTCACGTCGGGCGGGGTGGCTTCGTCGACCAGTGCGGCGATCGCCTCATCCGTCGGCAGCACGTTTTGCCCGTCGCTTCCCAGCCGCCGGATCGAAACCGAATGGGTTTCGGCTTCCTTCTTGCCGACCACCAGCAAGGCCGGGATTTTTGCCAGCGAATGCTCGCGGACCTTGTAGTTGATCTTCTCGTTGCGCAGATCGATCTCGACGCGCAGGCCGGCGCGCCGTGCCGCCGCGGCGACCACCTTGGCGTATTCGTCGCCTTCCGAGGTGATGGTGGTGACGAGCACCTGCACCGGCGCCAGCCAGAGCGGGAAATTGCCGGCGAAGTGCTCGATCAGGATGCCGATGAAGCGCTCCATCGAGCCGCAGATCGCGCGATGCACCATCACCGGGGTTTTCTTCGACCCGTCGGCATCGATGTAGAACGCCCCGAAACGTTCCGGCAGGTTGAAATCGACCTGCGTGGTGCCGCATTGCCAGTCGCGGCCGATGGCGTCGCGCAACACATATTCGAATTTCGGGCCGTAGAACGCGCCTTCGCCGGGATTGATCTCGGTCTTGATGCGCTGATTGTGGCTCTTGGCCTGGATCTCCTGCAACACCGTCGCCATCACGCGCTCGGCGTGATCCCACATCTCGTCGGTGCCGACGCGCTTTTCGGGGCGGGTCGAGAGTTTCACCGTGAGGTCGCCCTCGAAGCCGAAATCCGAATAGGTCGACAGGATCAAATCGTTGATCTTGAGGCATTCGTCGGCGAGCTGCGTCTCCGTGCAGAACACATGGGCGTCGTCCTGTGTGAAGCCGCGTACCCGCATCAGCCCGTGCATCGCGCCTGAGGGCTCATAGCGATGCACCACGCCGAATTCAGCCAGCCGCAACGGCAGGTCGCGGTAGCTTTTGAGGCCGTGCTTGAAGATCTGCACATGGCCGGGACAGTTCATCGGCTTCAACGCAAACCAGCGCTTGTCCTCGGCCTCGTCGCCGGCGGATTGCGCGGCGAACATGTTCTCGCGGTACCAGTCCCAATGGCCTGAGGTTTCCCACAACGACTTATCGAGAATCTGCGGCGCGTTGACCTCGCTGTAATCGCCGGTCAGCCGCCGGCGCATATAGGCGATCAGCGCCTGGAAGATGGTCCAGCCCTTGGCATGCCAGAACACCACGCCCGGACCTTCTTCCTGGAAGTGAAACAGATCGAGCTCTCGGCCGAGCTTGCGATGGTCGCGCTTCTCGGCTTCCTCGATCTGCTTCAAATAAGCGTCGAGCTCTTCCTGCTTGGCGAACGCGGTGCCGTAGATCCGCGTCAGCATCGGATTGTTGCTGTCGCCGCGCCAATAAGCGCCCGCGACTTTCATGAGTTTGAAGGCGTTGCCGATCTTGCCGGTCGAGGTCATATGCGGGCCGCGGCACAGGTCGAACCAGTCGCCTTGATAATAGATCTTGATCGGCTCGTTGCCGGGAATGGCGTCGACCAGTTCGACCTTGAAGCTTTCGCCCTTGTCGCGGAATACCTGCTTGGTCTTTTCGCGGTCCCACACATCCTTGGTGAAGGGTTTGTCGCGCGCGATGATCTCGCGCATCTTCTTTTCGATCGCGGCGAAATCTTCCGGGGTGAACGGCTCGTTGCGGAAGAAGTCGTAATAGAAGCCGTTTTCGATCACCGGGCCGATGGTGACCTGGGTACCCGGCCACAGCGCCTGCACGGCTTCGGCCAGCACATGCGCGGCGTCGTGGCGGATCAATTCCAGCGCGCGGGCGTCGTCGCGGGAGATGAATTCGATTTTGGCGTCATGGCCGATCGGGTCGGCCAAATCCGTGACCACGCCGTCGAGCGCCATCGCCACCGTGCGCTTGGCCAGCGACGGCGAAATGCCCTTGGCGATGTCGAGGCCGGTGATGTTTCTGGCAAATTCGCGCTTGGCGCCGTCGGGGAAAATGAGGGCGATCTTGCTGGATTCGACCGGCTTCAGGTTGCTGAGGCTGTAAACGAATCCCGGCGCGGGTGTGTTCTTGTCGTCAGTCATGGCAGTCTCCTGTGGCTCACTCCTGCGAACGAGCGCAGGTAAGCGGGAAGCAGCGGTATAGCAGGGGATTCGGCTGCTGCAACCGGCAAAAAATATGGCTTTCGGCGGCTTGAACGCGCTTTAAAACGGGAACGGCTTAAGCGTCGCATCCGCTATCAGAGGTTGCGAAAAGGGCTTTCGTTGTTTAGCGTGAGATCGCGCTGCTCTTTCCTTCACATTTGCCCTTCACATCTTCAGTCCCGCCGTTCTCATGATGTTTCGTACTTTCCTGGTTGCGGGCTTGCTGCTGATCCACGGCGAGTTACGCGCGGAACTTCTTCCGAACGTTCCAGGATTTGCGCCGAAGCTGATCATCTATCAGGCAAAAGGTCCGGCCAATTCATGCGGGCCCGGTTGCGACCGCTGGATTGCCGTTGAGGGCAAAGTCGACCGGGGGGCGGCCGCGCGCATTCGCGGTTTCTTGCGCGATGTGAAGGATACGCAGCGCCCGATCTATTTCCATTCGCCGGGCGGCGCGGTCGAGCAGTCCCTTATCATCGGGCGCTTGTTGCGCAGCCGGAAGGCTATTGCCCGGGTCGGGCGTACCATTGTGACGGCTTGCGGTGCGGGAACGCAGGTCGATAATTCCTGCCTGAAAATCAAGGCTGGAGGCGGCGAAATTCAGGCCGAGATCGTGACCTATCATGCGATGTGCAATTCGGCCTGCGGGTATTTGTTTCTCGGCGCGACGACGCGCGAAGTTGCTCCGGATGCGGCGATGGCTGTCCATAATTCCAGGTTCACCATGGCCGTTCACGGCCACCCTGCGGCGCAACTGGTCGCGGCTGCCACGGAGCGTGGCATCGTCAAGGCCGACCGCGAGAGAGCGTCGTTTATCGCCGCGATGGGCATCAGCCACGAACTGGTCGATCTCGTCCGTACGGTGAAATTCGAGACCCCCCATACCCTCACGCGGCCGGAGCTTTATCGTTTCGGCATCGACACGCGGACTCTCGTTGAAACCGCATGGACCCTGGAAACCGCAACCCGGCCCTATATCCGCAAAGTCGCCCTGGCAAAGAAGAAGGACAGCGCGGAATTCCGAACCATGGAGTGGCGGTTGTTCTGCGAAAACAAGGATCGTGGGCGGCTGATGTTCATCCGGGAATTCGACAAGGGCACGGCCGGCGCGAATTCGGTCGTCATGATGGTGGATTCCGAGAAGCCTGTGACCTTTGCCGGCTTTCCCATGCAAGCGGGGACCTACGAAGCCTGGAGCGGGACCGTCACGTCCGCCGGCATCAAAACAATACTGGCGGCCTCTCATTTACAGATGGGCGAGGGGACGTTGATGGCCGATGGCAAGACCAATCAGGAGCTATTCGATATCGACACCATCGGCCTGGAGCCGGCATGGACACAGCTTTTTGCATCTTGTCCCGCGGCACCAAACAACGTTCGACCTCGGGTCGTGTCTCCTGATCTGACATCCGGTTCGGCCCATTGAACGAGTTGGTTGGCCCGTCGTTCGTCTTTGAAATAATCCTGCCCGGGTCTTTCATTCGCACGCGCCGTGCTCTACATGCGATCGCATGAAAAACCTGCCTGAGGGTTCCCACGCCGGCCGCCGCTTCGCTCCGACCGCGCTGATGTTCGGGAATCTCATCACCGGCTGCTCGGTGCTGGCGCCGGCGGGCATGCTGATCGAATTGTCCGCCGACCTCGGCGTCAGCGTCACCACCGCAGGCTTGTTGATCACGTTCGGCGCGGCGGTGTTGTGCATCGGCTCGCCGCTGACGGCGTGGCTGACCAGTTGGGTCGAACGCCGCACCTTGCTGACGACGGCGCTGGCCGTGCTCGCCTTTACCAACACCGCCTCGGCGCTGGCGCCCGACTACACGACGCTTCTGGTTATTCGCCTGATCATGCTGGCGGTCGGCGCGCTCTACACGCCGCAGGCGGCTGGCACGGCCGCGCTGATTGTCTCGCCGGAAAAGCGCGGCAGCACCATCGCTTATGTATTTCTCGGATGGTCTTTGGCCGCGGCGATCGGTCTGCCGCTGATTACGTTCATCGCCAGCCGCTATGGCTGGCGCGCCGTCTATGGCGGCATCGGCGCGGTCGCGACGCTGGAGATGCTGTTTCTGGCGTGGCGGCTGCCCAAGGGATTGCTCGGCGCGCGGGTGGATCTGAAGACCTGGGCCGAGGTCGGGCGCAACCGGATGATTTTGGTGCTGCTGTTGATCACGACATTGCAGATGTCGGGGCAGTTCGCTGTTTTCACCTTCATGGGCCCGTTGGTGGCGAAACTGACGCATGTCGGTCCGGACGCGGTGGGACTGGTGTTTATGCTGTACGGCGTGTCGGGCATGATCGGCGTCATCATTGCCACCCGCATCGTGGATTCCTGGGGCGCCTATAAGACTTCGCTGCTGTTCACGTTGCTGGTGCTGACCGGCATCACGGTCTGGGCGCTCGGCGCCGGCATCTATGCGGCGATGGCTTGCGGGGTCGTGATCTGGGGGCTGGGGTTCGCCTCGACCAATTCGATGCAGCAGGTCAGGCTCGTTGCCGCGGCGCCGTCGCTGGCCTCGGCCTCGGTCGCGCTCAATACTTCGGTGCTCTATATCGGGCAGGCCCTGGGGTCGGCGATAGGGGGCGTGCTCTACGCGCGCGATCTTCTGTATGGCGTGGGATATGTCGGCGTGGCATTCGTCGCGCTGGCGCTGACGACATTGATCACCACGCGTAATTTTTCAAAAACGCAAAACTGATTGTTACCGGCTGGGGAGAGAGTCGCTGCTGGCGGCGACCCGGGTCAATGACGGCGTCGATGCCATCTTGACCAGCACTTCCTTGATCGGGTTGTTGGTCCAGGCATGGGTGACGTAGTCACGATGCCGCACGCCTTCCGGGGTTTGGACGAACAGCACGCTGCCCGGCCGCAATGGCCCATCCATGTCGTCTGATACCGCGATGCCTTTTTCCCGCAGCATGTGCATCAGCTCGTGGTCGCGTGGCGCAGTGTAATGGGTATAGGAGCTGACGAAAAAGCCGGTTCGGTTTTTCTCGACCCAGGATGCGAACTTGTCGAGCTCGCCATACAGCGCATCGAGCAAGATGACGCCGCGCACGCGATTGCCGAGGCCGCCGACTTCGAGGCTCCAGGCCGTCGGCACGAAGCCGCCGCTGTAGCCGACGATGATGACAGGCATATTCGCGAAAGCCTTGGCGGTGGAGGGATCGCCGTACATCTCGGCGAGGTGATCGGCTGACTCGTTGACGAAGCGCTTGAGGCCACCCGGCTGCCAGAATTTGCCCGCGCTGGAATCGGCGGCATCGACCGCAAGCTGCGGCGCCAGCAGCACCGCATTGACGCCGGATTCCGTGATCTGTCGCGGCACCAGCTGCCGGTCGCGCACATCGCGCTCCAGCGTTGCGCCATTGCCGTGGAAGAACACGACGATCACGCCCGGCTTGCGGATGTCGAAATTCTCCGGGACGTGCATCAAAGTGCGGTTGTCGTTGAAGGTCTGGTCCTGCCAGAGCACACGGCCGCTGTAGCTGCGGTGGCCGCGGCGCTCGCCGTCCGAAGCGTTCAGGAACGGCGCATCTGTGCGGGGATTGTTGCCGTTATAGGGGAAGGCCGAGGTTTTGAGGCTGACCAACGTCGTCATGTCCTCGTGCGGCGGCCGCTGATAAGGGACGGTCGGCGCCAGGGAGGCGACGCGATAAGGCACGGTCTGCACGCTACGCCGGGCGGGCGGGTCGTTGTTGACGCTGGCCTGCTTTATGTCCGGCTGACGCTGTTCCAGGCTTTCGCTTGCGGTCGGGAAGCGATCCTTGAATTGCGGCTTCGGAAAGCGGTCGTCGAAATTGTCGCCTGAACCTTGCACGTTGGCTGCCAGCGTGCCGGCGCTCGGCGCCTGTCCGCATTGAACCAGGATGAAGGAGAGCGGCACAAACACGGAGAGAATGGCGACCCAGCGCCAGGCCGCGCGAGGTTGAACATGACGCGAAACGCCCGGCGACACCGCCAAGCCCCCACGATCAAATGTCCTAGATTTCGGAGAAGCTCCGACCATCCACCCACTGCCCCAATATCCGCCGTCGTCCGGCGTATCTCAGCTCGCTAGTGTTGCGAGGACGTTAACCAACCGGGAATACTCCCCACCCCCGGAACGGTCCAAAGAACACAAAATCGTGTCCTGATTGTGGGCTGCGGCCGCTCTTTTCGCAACGACACAGTGATCCGGGAGCGGTCCTTGATCTCCAATAGGTATCAAAATACCAAATTCATGGCAGGAATTAAATCATTGTTAACATTGCTTGAATTGGCAGGGGCCAACCTGCACGATGAAAAAATCGGGGGCAGGGGCGCCCTAACGCATGGGCGGACATGACGGCACTGGAAACGGGAAGCGCGGCACGGTCCGGCCGGCTACCCGGAGGGTCCACGGTCTCGGTGGTGGTGGCGGCCGCGATCGTCGTTGCGGACATGGTCGGCGTCGGCGTCTTCACCAGCCTCGGTTTTCAGGTCAAGGACATCCCCTCGGGCTTCGCGATCCTGTTGCTCTGGACCGTCGGCGGCATCGTCGCGCTGTGCGGCGTGTTTTCCTACAGCGAGCTCGGCGCGATGTTTCCGCGTTCCAGCGGCGAATATAATTTCCTCAGCCGCGCCTTTCATCCGGCGTTCGGCTTTCTGGCGGGCTGGGTATCGGCCACGGTCGGTTTCGCCGCACCGGTGGCGCTGGCTGCGATGGCGTTTGGCGAATACGGCAAGTCGGTGCTTCCAGACGCGCCGCCGCTGCTGCTGGCGGTCGGCGCGGTCTGGCTGGTGTCGATCGTGCAACTGACCGGCGTGCGGCACTCCAGCAACTTCCAGCTGGTCGCGACCATTCTGAAGGTCGTGCTGATCGTCGGTTTCCTGATCGCCGGGTTTGCCGTGGCCACGCCGCAACCGGTCTCGTTCGCGCCGCATGTTTCGGAATTCGGCTACATCACCAGCGCGCCATTCGCGATCAGCCTGGTGTTCGTGATGTATTCGTTTTCGGGCTGGAATGCCGCGACCTACATCATCGGCGAAATGGACATGCCGCAGCGAAACCTGCCGCGCGCGATGCTGGCGGGGACCGCGATCGTGCTGGTGCTGTATGTCGCGCTCAACGCGGTGTTTCTGCACACTGCGCCGATCGACAAGCTGGCCGGGCAGCTCGACGTCGCGCGCATCGCCGGCACCTACATTTTCGGTGACATCGGCGGGCGCATCGTCAGTGCGATGATCTGCATCGGGCTGGTGTCGTCGATCAGCGCGATGATGTGGATCGGCCCGCGCGTGATGATGACCATGGGCGAGGACATCCCGGTGTTTGCGATATTCTCCCGTAAATCCGCGCAAGGCGCGCCGGTCTACGCGATCCTGTTTCAGCTCGTGGTCGCCAGCCTGATGCTGTTCACCCGCAGTTTCGAGGCGGTGCTGGATTTCATCCAGTTCGCGCTGTTGTTCTGTTCGTTCTTCACGGTACTGGGCGTCATCAAGCTGCGGATCACCCAGCCGGATTTGCCGAGGCCCTATCGCGCCTGGGGATACCCGATTACGCCAGTGGTTTTCCTGCTCGTGACGCTGTTCATGATGTACTATCTTGTGACGGGTCGGCCGTTGCAGTCGTTTCTCGGTATTTTAATTATGATTTCAGGCCTGTTGATTTACGCTGTCTTCCGCAAACGTAGCGGCGCCGGTCCCGTAATTGCATTGCCAGACCACCCTTCAAGTCGCGAATAGAGATGTTTCATCCCATGAAGATTGCAATGCTCAAGATTTCGGCGCTTGCCGCCGCCATATTGTTCGCGACGGTACTGCCGGGGCGCGCCGCCGACACCGTGACGGCGAATGACACCGCGCGCTTTTTGGCGGGCATGGCGCCGTCGGCGGAATCGCCGCTGACGCCGTTGACCAAGGATCCGGCCTGGCAGCGCCATGCGCGGTTTCTGGATAATTCATTCGCGCAGCTCGAGCAGCGCCAGCTTTCGAAAATCCACACCTGGTCCGACACCAATCTGGCGGCGCCACGGCCGACCATGTTCTACATGTTCAGCGGCCCTGATTTTCTCTACGCCAACGCGTTTTACCCCAAGGCGACGACCTATGTGCTGAGCGCGCTGGAGCCGCCGGGATCGGTGCCCGATCTGATGAAACTGCCGCGCGGCGGCCTCGGCTCGGCGCTGAACAATGTCGAACATTCGATGGGGTCGATCCTGAATTTCAGCTTCTTCATCACCAAGCTGATGAAGGTCGATCTGCGGGCAGGGCAGCTCAACGGCACCTTGCCGATCCTCTATGTATTCCTGGCGCGCTCGGGCAAGACCATTCGCGATGTCAGCCCGGTCGCGCTCGACGACAAGGGCACGGCGTTCTTTGCCAATGAAAATGTCGGCCCCAATGCCACGCGCGGCGTGCGGATCGTATTCGCGGGCGCTGATGGCGAAGCCAAGACGCTGTATTATTTCTCGACCGATCTTTCCAACAGCGGCGTGAAAAGTTCGGGCTTCCTGAAATTCTGCGAAGGGCTTGCGCCCGGCAACAGCCTGATCAAGAGCGCGTCGTATCTGCTGCACGCCGGCAACTTCACCACCGTGCGCGATTTCATCCTCGCCAACAGCGCCACCATCATTCAGGACGATTCGGGTATTCCGCTCAACGATTACAATCGCAAGCAATGGCGGTTCTTCCCGTTCGGCCGCTACGCCGGTCCGATCGGCGAATTCCCCGGACGCTACCAGCAGTCCTATGCCACGTTATTCCAGCGCAGCCAGCCGATGGATTTCGGCATCGGTTATCGCTGGCGGTCGTATGAATCGAACCTGCTGCTGTCGGTCAAGCTGCCCCCCGATGCCACGGGAACCGTGGATGCGACGCCACCGGCCGAGCCAGCAACGCCGGCACCGGCGCGGCCCAAACGGCCACGCCCGCCGAAGCCGCCGGCAGATTCCGGAAGGACTTTGTTCTTTTCTCGATAGCGTTCGCGTTGCGAATTGAAAATTCGGCCTCACCACCGAACGCTTTGGCTCGGCACGATGAAGCTTGTGGTGACGGGGGCCGTGGAGCTTTCACCGAAATACCGGAAAGCCGCGATGATCAAAATCAAAAGGGCAAACACGGCCAATAGATCAATCTGGCGGGGGTCATGCCCCCCATGGTGGCTGATTTTCCAGCGCATCGTTGACGTCCTCCCTGGAAGACATCGAACCAATACCTTGGGAAAGCTTGGGTTCCCGGCGCGGCAGCAATGCGCATTTCGCTTGGAAGCATATGCAGCAGAGCGAGAGCTGGATAGCAGCCTAAAACTCAGGGCGCGTTGACGCCGCGCCAACGCCCGAACCGCCATGGCAGATACCATCGCGCGCCCGGCGGCCTCATCAGCGGCACATTGTCGATGCCTGAGGTGCCCCACGGCTGGCAGCGCAACAGCCGCGCCAGTGTCATCCAGCCGCCGCCCCATAGTCCAAACCGTTCGATCGCCTCGTCGCCATAGACCGAGCAGGTCGGCAGATGCCGGCAGTTGTAACCGACCAGCGGCGACAGCGTGTGCCGGTACACCCAGATCATCGCGCGCCCTGCATTGCGCGGCAGCCGTTGCACGGTGCCGGCGCAGTTTTGGCAGTACGAATATTTCATAGGCGCGTTGCTCATTGTTCGGCGATCATTTGCCCGGTTCCCAAGCAGGGAACCAGTTTGTCGATGCTTTTGGGAGTCACATTGCCAAAATATCGCTTTGTTGTGAGGGCAGTGCAGCAATTGTTGATAGACGCATGGGTCAACCGGCGTTACCTTTTTCATAACGCCGGTGTGACAAAATCATGTGGCGTTGAAGTTTGGCCGTTACCACTGTCCGGGTTCGGGGCTTGGGGAAGGAACCAAATTGAGGCTCGTGAGATCGCTTGATCTTCGCGGCTGGGTGCTATCAGGCGCCGCCGCCCTGTGCATCGCTTTGCCCGGCGCGCTCGCCATGCTCGGC
This sequence comes from uncultured Alphaproteobacteria bacterium, assembly GCA_963790595.1. GTDB lineage: Bacteria > Pseudomonadota > Alphaproteobacteria > Rhizobiales > Xanthobacteraceae > Bradyrhizobium. Next base: position 85,497 of record CAWBPE010000044.1, read on the forward strand.
GGTTCGGCGCACGCTGCCGCCACTCTCGAAGAACGCAAACTGCCGATGCACTTCAACTGGGTCGCATGCCAGCCGGATTGCCGTGGCTGGGTCAGCGCGGTCGGCATCGTGACTTCGAACAGCCCGCATGAGTTCGAGGAATTCGCGCGCGGGCGCGAACTCCATGGCGCCACCGTCGTGCTGGATTCCAGCGGCGGCTCGGTCAATGATTCCATCACGCTAGGGCGGCGCTGGCGCGCTTTGGGCATGATGACCACGGTCGGCATCAGCGTTTCCGTGCACACCGCGCAGGGCGAGCGTCCCCGCGTGATGCCGGAGGCCTATTGCGAGTCGATGTGCGTGTTCCTGCTGCTGTCCGGCAAGACGCGTTACGTGCCTGAGGCGGCGCATGTCCGGGTGCATCAGATCTGGATGGGCGATCGCGCCGACGATCCGCGCGCGGCGAGCTACACCGCGCAGGATCTGATGATCGTGGAACGCGATATCGGCCGGCTGACCAAATACACCTTCGACATGGGTGGCGCAGGCGACCTGCTGCTGCTGTCGCTCAACGTGCCGCCATGGGAAGATCTGCACGAACTGTCGGCTGCGGAATTGCGGCTGACCAATCTCATCACCACCGATGCCGTCGCCGAGCTGCTGCCGTTCAATAACAGCGTTGTTTCGACGCCGGTCGCCGCATTGCCGTCGAAATCGGTGCAGGATCGCTTTGTCAGTACCACCACGGACGACGAGCCGATCGCGCCGGTCGTGAAATCGACCAAGACCGCGGAAGCGTTGGTGCCGACCGGCGGCGTCGCGGTGGTTCCGGCGAAGTAGCGGCGATAGACTTAATCAGTCTGAAACAACGTTCGCTCCTGATGGTGAGGAGGCGCTCTCGCGCCGTCTCGAACCATGAGATTGTGCGTTCCGCTTCATCCTTCGAGACGCGGCCAAGTGGCCGCTCCTCCAGCGATAACGGCGAAGCCGTTACGCAGGGATGAGGACCCGTTACATTTTACGCCGAAGCCGGCTGCGCGCTCTTGGCTTCGATCTGGCCGATCGCGTCGACCACGGCATCAAAGGTCAGCATCGTCGAGGCGTGCCGCGCCTTGTAGTCGCGCACCGGTTCGAGCAGGCCGATATCGGCCCATTTGCCCTGAGGGGGGCTGCCATTTTCCTTCAGCATCTTGCGCACGGTCTCGCGCAATTCGCGAAGCTCGTCCGCCGTGGAGCCGACGACATGGCTCGCCATAATGGACGACGACGCCTGGCCGAGTGCGCAGGCCTTCACGTCATGGCCGAAGTCGGTGACGACGGGCCCGTCCATTTTGAGGTCGATCTTGACGGTCGAGCCGCATAGTTTGGAATGCGCGGTGGCGCTGGCGTCCGGCGCGGGCAACCGCCCAAGCCGGGGGATATTGCCGGCCAATTCGATGATCCGCTTGTTGTAAATGTCGTTCAGCATATGATCGGGGTCTCGGGCTTGCCGGTCCGATCGCCCTTGGCGACCGTGGCCGTCGGTCCTATATATGGTCGGCGATGGCGGAAATACAGCCCGGCCGATTTGCGGGTCGGGCAGTTTAGCCGTCACGATTTGGAATACGAATACTCGGACTCAGGCGTCCGGCGGCTTGCCGCCCCGTCTGCCGGTGACACTCCGGTCTTATGACCGGTCGAACGGAGTTGACATGGACGCCTTGATCAAAGCCATCCGCCCTGATGCAAAGCCGCTGGAAACCCGGCCGGCCGAACTCGATCCTGCGGAATTCATGGCCGCGGCGGTTCGCGCCGATCAGCCGCGTCCGTCTCGCGCCGAAGCCGAACAGGCCGTACAGGTCTTGCTCGGTTATATCGGCGAGAACCCCGCCCGCGAGGGTCTGATCGATACCCCGCGCCGGGTGGTCGAAGCCTTCGACGAATTGTACCAGGGCTATCATCAATGCCCGGCGGAAGTGCTGAATCGGACTTTCGGCGAGACCGCGGGCTATGACGATTTCGTGCTCATTCGGGACATCGAATTCACCTCGCAATGCGAGCATCACATGATGCCGTTCTATGGCAAGGCGCATATCGCCTATACGCCGGTCGAGCGGGTAGTGGGATTGTCCAAGCTGGCGCGCCTCACGGATATTTTCGCGCGCCGCCTGCAGACCCAGGAACATATGACCGCGCAGATCGCAGCTGCCATCGACGAGGTTCTCAAGCCTCGCGGTGTTGCCGTGATGATCGAGGCGGAGCATACCTGCATGTCGGTGCGCGGCGTCGCCAAGCACGGTGCGTCGACCTTCACCAGCCGCTACACCGGCATGTTCCGCGACAATCCGGCGGAACAGTCGCGCTTCCTGTCCATGTTGCGAGGGCCGCAGCGCTAAAGCGTTTTCGAGCGAAGTGGATACCGGTTCGCGTGAAGAAAATGCGTCAAAACAGGAAATTAGAGCCCGGTTCTGATTTAATCAGAACCGGGCTCTAGTCCTCGGTTTCGAATTTGCGAGGACTGCTGTGTCTGAATCCGCACATAATCACGACCTCGAGGAAGGACTGGCGTTCCAGCCCAAATTCGACGTGTCGGGTCTCGTAACCTGCGTCGCGACCGATGCTGCGACCGGCGATGTGCTGATGGTCGCGCATATGAACGACGAAGCGCTGCGCAAGACCGTCGAAAGCGGCGAGGCCTGGTATTACAGCCGCTCGCGCAAGGCGCTGTGGCGGAAGGGCGAGACGTCGGGCCACACCCAGCGCGTGATCGAGATGCGGATGGATTGCGACCAGGACGCGGTCTGGATCCGGGTCGAACAGTCAGGCGCCGCCTGCCACACCGGACGGCGCTCCTGCTTCTATCGCAAGGTTGAAGCCGGCGAGGGCGGGGCGAAGCTGTCGTTTGTGGATGCGAACAAGGTGTTCGATCCGAAGGCGGTTTATCGAAAATGAGTTCGTCATTCCGGGGCGATCTATCGCAATTGAGCGTTTTCGGCAACTTAGCACTGTCACATCCGGAGCAAACGACTCGCTGAATATCGCTGGATTCCGCCAGCGAGTGTCACTTTTTTTCAGCCACGGACGTCAAGGCTGGCGGCGGGCAAGATGGTCGGGTTACGATCAGCGCCATGACGACCACCCCGCCAAAAATCACCTTCGGCGACATGCGCGAATCCGGCGTGCGCGATGTGCTGATCTATTGCCGCGACCACCGCTGCAGCCATCACGTCCAGACCAACGCGGACGGCTGGGCCGCGGCGCGGAGGTGCGGCCGAATTGGCCGCAGGCGAAAATGGGGACGGGTTAGGTCGAAGCGGTCTATCAGCGCGTCAATGCTCAGCGGATTTAATCTCGTGGCGCATTTGGCCACGTTGAGACAAACGGATCGTTCCCAACATTTTGGCGACAGCGTCCATTGCGCCAGATGTAACCCACGGCGCAATCTTGGCTCGACTGCGGCCCGGCTCGATAGAACTGACAGAGGCCATTGGGTCCGCGATGCAAACCCGCACCGCATCCACCTGCGGCATTTGCGTCATGAGCCGCCAGCAGGGAAGAAACAATAACCACAGCGGCAACGAATCCGAGTTTTGTCATCAGCATGTTCTCCGTACGGATCGTGGTCCGGGGTAAAATGCTCAAATGCCGCTGTTGCTCGCCTTGATTTGCATCAATACACCGGGCTACACGGGCCAACCGTGCCGTGGTCCGCCAACGACTAAGCATGTGGCACGCGAATGGATGGCATACCGGTGGCCTTCTGTGTCCCCGTCCGCGCGACCTTGGGCGACGGCGAAGATAACTCAATTCCGATCGACCATCGCGGAATGACGGCCTAAGGGATCGGAACCCTTAACCCCGCATTAACCATAACCACGCCACTGTGATCGTGGCCTGGGCGTTAGTGGGAGCTCTCGATCAGGCCGGGTGGGTCGTTTCGCGGGGAGCGGAGACCAAAGCATGTCGGCCGATACTTCAAACAGCACCGCGACGGCAGGTGTCGATCCGTCGCGCCTGCGGGTTGCCGGTGCGATCAAGCAGGCCGCGGGCACCACCGGCGCCAGCTTCGAATATCTGGTCGCGACCGCAAAGATGGAATCGGACTTCAATCCGACCGCGGGCGCCTCGACCTCGTCGGCGCACGGGCTTTATCAATTCATCGACCAGACCTGGCTCGGCACCGTGAAGGAAGCCGGCGCGGCGCTCGGCTACGGCCAATATGCCGACGCGATCTCAAAATCATCTGCGGGCAGTTATTCGGTCAGCGATCCCACGGCGCGCTCGGCGATCATGAAGCTGCGCGACGATCCTGTCGTGGCTTCGGCGATGGCCGGCATCCTGACCCAATCCAACAGTTTCAATCTCACCGGCAAGATCGGCCGCCGCCCGAACGATGCCGAACTCTATATGGCGCACTTCATGGGGGTCGCCGGCGCGGCCAAGCTGATCACCAATGCCGAGGACAACCCAAAAGCCTCCGGCGCGCAGCTGTTTCCCAACGCCGCCGCGGCCAACCGTTCGATCTTCTACGACAGCAGCGGGCGCGCGCGCAGCGTCTCCGACGTCTATTCGGTGCTGACATCGCGCTATACTGCCGCGGCCAACTCGCAGGCGTCGCGCAGCGCGATCGCGGCGGTGGGTGGCGCGCCAACGACCACGGCCGTTGCCAGCGCGGCGCAGACCGCGCCGTTCGAGAATGCGAGCTTCCTGCAAAGCTTTCCGGATACCCGTGCGGCGGCGCCGATCACGGTCGCCTCCGCATCCACTTCGGACACCGCGCCGGCGGATCCAACTTTCCGCTCGCTGTTTCAGCCGGTGTCGTCGACGGTTCGGAAATTGTGGGGCAACTCCGGTTCGCTGACGTCGGACATGCCAACGCCTTCCACGCCGGTTGCTGTTGCAACCCAGGTCGCTTCTGCAACGCCGGTTGCGGCAACAAGCCCGGTCGCTGCCGCGACCGCATCGTCGGTGCCGTATTCGGCGGCCAGAACATCGCAAGGGCTCGATCTTTTCAGCGATCGTAACGGCACGTTCAGCGGCTAATATCAGGCGCCCGCTGAAACTCGCCGCGTGCCCGACGCGCGGTAGCCCTTAACAAAACGTCAATAAAACCAGTCGTTTATAGTGAACGCTTTGTTAAGCGTCGTGGTTTATTTTCTATGACAGTGGCATCGCGTCACGGTGTCGTTTCAAGTTGCGTAGGCCGGCAGAACCATGATCGTTCGGCAGTTCATCAGTTGGATTCGCTCCGCTCCGGCGGGCGAACGGGCAGAGGCGACGCGGTCATTGGCGCGAGCCTGGCTGGTTTCGGACCTCACCTCAGAAGACCGTGGCGCCGCCGAGGGCGCGCTGTTGATGCTGCTCGACGATCCGTCGCCGCTGGTGCGTCAGGCCATGGCCGAAGTGTTTGCGCGCAGCGCCCAGGCGCCCGCCGCGATCGTGCAGGCGCTGTCGGTCGATCAGCCCTCCGTGGCGCTTCCAGTGCTCGAACATTCACCGCTTTTGATCGACGCCGATCTGGTCGACATCGTCGCGACCGGCAATGGCGAAACCCAATGCGCGATCGCCCGCCGCATCCATTTGCCGGCTTCGGTATCCGCCGCGATCGCCGAAGTCGGCACGCCGGCCGCCGCGCTCGAATTGATCGAAAACGCCTATGCGGAACTCGCGCCGTTTTCGTGGGACCGCATCGTCGAGCGTCACGGCCATCTCGCCGCGATCCGGGAATCGATGCTGGTGCTGGACGGCCTGCCGGCCGCGACGCGGGCGGCGCTGGTCGCGAAATTATCCGATACGCTGGCGCAGTTCGTGGTCGCCCGCAACTGGCTCAGCGCCGACCGCGCGGAGCGGGTGACGATAGAGGCGCGCGATCGCTCGACGGTCAATATCGCGGCGGCCTCGCGCGGCGACGACATCAGCGGCCTGGTACGGCATCTGCGCGCCACCGGCCAGCTCACCGCCGGCTTGATTCTGCGCGCGTTGTTGTCGGGCAATCTCGAATTATTCGATTCTTCTTTGGCCGAGTTGTCCGGCATGCCGCGGGCGCGGGTCTCCGCGCTGCTGCACGACCGCGGCACGGCCAGCCTGCAGGCGCTGCTGCGGCGCGCCGGGTTGCCGGAATCGACTTTCGCGGCGTTCCAGATGGCGCTCGAAGTCAGCCATGAAACCGGATTCGTCGACAGTGCCGGAGGCGCGACACGGCTGCGCCGCCGGATGGTCGAGCGTGTGCTGACGCATTGCGAAACCGACCGGCAGGCCGCCGAGCCGCTGTTGATCCTGCTACGGCGTTTTGCGACGGAGTTGGCGCGCGAAGAAGCCCGCATGTTCTGCGACGAACTGATCGCGGACGAGGCCATTGCGCCGATCGAGCACGGCCTGATCGCGGCGTAGGCGACGCTCGATCAACAGTCGAGCTGTCGTCCCTGCGAACGCAGGGACCCATAACCACAGGATGTTGTGTTGTGCGAAAGCCGTCCCACGCGTCTTTTAACGATGGGCCGCGGCGTATGGGTCCCTGCGTTCGCAGGGACGACCAGAAGTTTTCGTCAATCCGCCGGCACGATACTGGGCGCGAGAATCGCTTCGAGGTGCTCGGGCCGGTCGCGATTTGCCTGCGCCAGATATTCGTCGGCGATGCCGCGCAATTTCCGGCTCAACTCGCTCGCGGTGCTGGCGGTGTCGAGCTTGGTGCGTTCATGCACGATGGCCTTGATAGCGTTGATGTGATGCGCGATCAAGTTGGATGGCACCTTGGCCAGGTCAGGCGCGTGCTCGATGATGCGGCACAGGCTCTCGGCGGTGGCGGCGGCCGACGGAAAACCAAAGGTGGCGGCATCGCCCTTGATGTCATGGGCGGCGCGAAACAGTTCTTCGCGCGCGGCCTTGGTGAAGCCGTCCTTGAGAATGGCGGCATGGGCGACGGAGAGCCGGTCGGTTTCGGTTTCCATCCAGTTCTTGAATTCACCCGACAGGCCGGCGAGGGCCTTTTCGGCGCGCGCGACGGGATCGTCCAGATCCTTTTCGGCGACGCGCCGCAGCACATTTCGCAGCGGATTGGGTTGTGTGATGACGTGATGGTCGGCGTAAGCCTTGACCTGCAGAGATGAAGACTTTTGTTTCGCCATGAGCGTTTCCTTAACGGCTTTCTTTAACGGCTTTCTTGGGCGCGGCGCGCTAGACCGTGGTCCGCGCTTTGTCGAGCAGTGACGGCTGCTGAAGTACCTCCACCTCGCCGCCGACCCGGCGCTCGGGGCCGATATAGGTATTGGTGGTGTTGCGCCGGCGGTCCGGGCCGAAATAGGTCTTGGTCTTGATGAAGGGGCGGGGATTGGCGACGACGTTGAGAATGCGCTGATAAAGCCCCTTGGCTGAAATCGGCTTGGCCAGAAATTCGGTTACGCCGGCATCGCGCGCCACCGTCACGCGCCGTTTCTCGGAATGGCCCGTCAGCATGATGATGGGCGCAAAGGGATTGCCCTTCGATTCCGGCTGCCGGATCATCTGTGCGAGTTCGAGCCCGTCGAAAATCGGCATCGACCAGTCGGTGATGACGATGTCGGGAACATAATGGCTGTACATTTCGAGCGCAGTCGCGCCGTCTTCGGCTTCATAGACTTCGCGTGCGCCGAACGAATGCAGCAGCGTGCGCAGAATGCGGCGCATGTGCGGATTGTCGTCGCAGACAAGAAATCGCAGCTTGTTGAAGTCGATGCGAAACATGGCCAGGCCCTAAGGGCATGCCGGCACACGGTATACCCGACGTTAACCATATGCCGCGGCCGGTTAATGAATGGTTGCGAAGGGCTGACGGCGGGCTTTTCAGAACGGGTTGCAGGCCGGGCAGGCCAAGTCTTAGTCAGGCCAAGTCTTAGTCAGGCCAAGTCTTAGTTAGGCCAAATCTCAATGCCCGAACTGCTCGCTCAGAATCCGCTCTTCCAGGCTGTGGCCGGGGTCGAACAGCATCCGCATCGAGATGGTGCGGTCCGACAGCACCTCGACCCGGCGCACATCGCGGACCTCGTCATGGTCGGCCACGGCCGCCACCGGACGTTTGTCGCCCTCGAGCACTTCGAGCACCACAAAGGCGGTGTTGGGCAGCAGGGCGCCGCGCCAGCGCCGCGGCCGGAACGCGCTGATCGGCGTCAGCGCCAACAGCGCGGCGTTGATCGGCAGGATCGGTCCCTGCGCCGACAGATTATAGGCGGTCGATCCCGCCGGTGTCGCCACCATGATGCCGTCGGCGATCAGTTCGGCCATGCGCTCGCGCTCATCGATCGAAATCCGCAACCGTGCGGCCTGATAGGTCTGGCGAAACAATGCGACTTCATTGATGGCGTGATGCAGATGCACCACGCCATGCACATCGGTGGCGCGCATCAGAAGCGGATGAATCACCGATTCCTTCGCCGCCGCGAGGCGGGCATGCAGGTCGTGCGAACTGAACTCGTTCATCAGAAAGCCGACGGTGCCGCGATGCATGCCGTAGATCGGCTTGCCGGAATGCATGTGCTCGTGCAGCGTTTGCAGCATCAGCCCGTCGCCGCCGAGCGCCACCACGACATCGGAATCGGCGGGATCGCGATTGCCATAGAGCGCGACCAGTTGCGCCAGGGCCCGCTGGGCCTCTGCGCTCGCGCTCGCGACGAAGGCGATACGGTCATGTCGCTGAAGGCTGGTCATGGGATCGCGGGCTCATGGGCACTGACGGCGCGGGTCTGCGCTGAGGTCGTCTATACGACCTTGGCCGTCCTTGTCGAGATCGCCGTCCGGGGCATACTGATCTGTCGCAGTTTTGATTAAGAACGCCGGTTTACACCGGAAAGTGCCCGCTTTCCCGCGTTTACAGATGCTACGCTTTGTCTTGGGCTTTGTCTTGGGCGTCGTCTGGGGTCAGCAGGGAGAACAACGGCATGGCCGTGGATTTCGTCAGGCCGCGCTATCTGCGGCTGGTTCTGGCAGTTTTGGCATTCTCGGCCATCCCCGAAGTGTACGCCCAGGAGGCGTCGCCGCCGTCTCAGGCGCCCTCAGCCGCCGCGCCATCGGGGCAGAAAGCCGCTGCGCCGGGCGGGCGCGGTAACGCGGCCAATTCGCCGGCGGCGGCCGAGGCACACCGCTTGCCGCCGGATTCCGTCACCAAGCAGACCGTCGCGCTCCCTGGCCGCACGCTCGCCTTCACTGCGACCGCCGGCTCGATCCATCTCTTCAACGAGCGCGGCGATCCGCAGGCCGACATTGCCTATACCGCCTATCAACTCGACGGCGCCGAGGCGCACAATCGTCCCGTGACCTTCTTCCTCAATGGCGGGCCGGGTGCGGCTTCGGCCTATTTGCAACTCGGCGCCGCCGGGCCATGGCGGTTGCCGGTCAACGACAATGCGGCGATTGCCTCCGCAGCGCCGGACCTGCAGCCCAATGCCGAGACCTGGCTCGATTTCACTGACCTCGTCTTCATCGATCCCGTCGGCACCGGCTATAGCCGTTTCGTTTCGACCGAGGAGGATGTGCGCAAGCGCTTTTACTCGATCGATGGCGACGTCAACGCGCTCTCGGTCGTGGTTCGCCGCTGGCTGGAAAAATCCGATCGTCTGCTCTCGCCCAAGTTTATTGTCGGTGAAAGCTATGGCGGCATCCGCGTGCCGAAGATGGTTCGCGAGTTGCAGACCGAGCAGGGCGTCGGGATGAAAGGCCTGATCCTGATTTCTCCCGTGCTTGATTTTCGCGATTTCAGCGGCTCCAGCCCGCTGAAATATGCCGCGAGCCTTCCCAGCATGGCCGCCGTCGCGCGCGTCGCCAGGGGGCCGGTGACCCGCGCCGACATGGCCGATGTCGAAACCTATGCACGCGGCGATTTCCTCGCCGATCTCGTCAAGGGCGAGGCCGACGCCGCGGCCACCGCGCGCTTGTCCGATAAGGTGGCGGCATTAACGGGCATCGATCAGGCTGTCAGCCGCAGGCTGGCCGGGCGTTTTGACGTCTCGGAGTTTCGCCGCGAGTTCGACCGGCGCGACGGCAAGGTTACCGGACGCTACGACGCCTCGGTATTGGGCTTCGATCCTAATCCGGATTCAAGCGCCTCTCACTTCAACGATCCTTCGGGCGATACTCTGATTGCGCCGCTGACGAGTGCGATGGTCGATCTTACCGCGCGCAAGTTCAATTGGCGGCCGGATGGATCCTATAAATTGCTCAATGGCGCGGTCGAGCGATCCTGGGATTTCGGGCGGGGTCTCAACCCCGCTGAGTCGATCTCCGACCTGCGCCAGACCCTCGCGCTCGATCCGAAACTGAAGCTGCTGATCGGACACGGGCTGTTCGATCTCGCCACGCCCTATTTCGGCTCGAAGATGCTGCTCGACCAATTGCCGGCCTATGCGACACCCGAGCGGGTCAAGCTCATCGTGTATCCGGGCGGCCACATGTTCTATTTCCGCGACGCCGCGCGCCAGGCGTTCCGGGCCGAGGCCGAGACGTTGATGAAGTAGCGCTCGAGACAAAACAAAACCGGCGCAAACCATGAGGTCTGCGCCGGTCTTGCGTTCTACTCGGATCCGAAGCTCTAATCCTCTATTTTTGACGCGTTTTTTTACGCGACCGGCATCCACCTCGCTCGAAAACGCTACGGTTCAGTAAACCAGACCGGTTCCGGTCGGCTTTTCCAGCGCCGAAGCGAGCGAGCGGTATTCCGCGCAATCGGTGCCGCAGATCTGGCGGATCTTGTTGAGGTGATACTGCGCCTGATCGCGGTTGCCCTGTTCGAGTTGCCACAGGCCGTAATACTGCCAGGTCCGCACGTGGTTCGGATCCGCCTGCAACGCGCGCTCGTAATAGATCTGCGAGACCTTGTAGTCGCCGAGCTTGCGATAGGAGTAGCCGATGAGGTTAGCGACATCGGCAACGTCTTCGTGGCCGAGCGCCTTCAACTGCTCGATCGCCCCGGCGTAGTCGTGGCGGTCGTAGATCGTGGCGTAAGCGGTGCGATAACCCTCGAGGAATTTGGGGTCTTCGATGCTTGAGCTCTTGTCGTTCTTCTTCTTGTCCTTGGTGCTGCTGGCGGGTGGCGAGGGATTGTCGCCGCCTGCGGCATAGGCCGATGTTACCAGCGGCGCTGCGACGAGCGCCATCGTGTACATGGCCAGGGTCGAAAGCCGGATCGCAAATTTGTTCATGCGTCTCTCCTGATGTCGGTTGGGCAATCCTATACCCAAGCCCGCTCATTTGAACACCCGCCGTAACCCGACATTCCCGTGACATTTTTTTCAATTTTCGGGAATTTTTTGCAAACCAACCCTTTTTGCAAGTCATGTCTTCTGCGAACCAGGACTTTTGTAAAACGAAGCTTTGGATGCCGCGTCAGCATGAACAAGTTGTCATGCAGATGAACGAAGTCCGTTGCCGCGCTTCAGAATGGGTTCAGCGCGGGACCAGTAAGGTCGCACCATGATCCACGAGCCCGGCCATCCGACCGGCCACTCCATGATCCCTTTCGAAAGAGGAGACGACCATGTTGAAGACCATTTCCGCGGCCTTGCTCGCAGTTTCCGTTCTCGCCGCCCCGGTGCTCGCAGCCACTCCCGCCAGCACGGCTAAGGCGCCGGTGATCAAGAGCGAGCAGGTGAAGCCGAGCGTGCTGAACGCCAATGCCAAGATGGGCCGCCATCACGTCAAGCATCGCCATCACCGCCACCATCGCTTCCACAAGAAGATGGGCGCGCTCAAGACCCACGCCAAGATCCACGCGAAGGTCGCGATCAAGCACATCAACCACACCGCCAAGCGCGGTTGACGCCATCACCGGCGTGGCTTGATACGCCATTCCGGCTGTCTCCCGTGTATCCGGCCCGGCCCGTGTCATGGCTTCCCCCATGGCGCGGGCCGAAGCTGTTTTGGCGAGGGAATGCCTTGTTATCGGGCTTGTTCGGATAAAAATTGGCTGGAAATGCAGATTCCCTTTCGTTGGCGGACGGTCTAGAACCAACTGCCGGGCAGCCTTGTAAGCCGGGAAGCTTTTGAAAACGGATTGCACTTGAGAAGTTCGATAAATTTTGTGGTATCGATCAAGTGCGTGGCGATCCTGATGCTGCCGATCGCGCTTTCGGCCTGTGCCGGTCTCTGGCCGGGCTCCTCCGACGAAGCCAGAACCATGACCTATACCGCCGATCGCGCCGGCGCCAACCAGCCATTCCCGAACAATTATCGCACCGAATTGCTGGCGTTCATGAAAACCTATCTCAACAATCCCGTGGGTGTGCACGAGGCGATGCTGGCCGAGCCGGTGCAGCGGAGCATCAGCGGGCACAACCGTTATGTCGCCTGCTTGCGTTTTTCGCCGCGCGAATCCGACGGCAGTTACCGCGAGCCGCGCGAGCGCGCGATATTGTTCATCGACGGCCGGCTCGACCGCATGGCCGAAAAGGTCGGCGAGCTCTGCGACGGCGCAGTCTATCTGCCGTTTCCTGCAATGGAGCAGATGTCGCGATAACGGCGCGTCGCGCCGGCCAACTACCCTTCGCGATCCGCGAATTTCATCTCTGGTGATTTCCGCCGTGCGCCTCAAAAACACGCCGGGAACCCCGATCACGTTTCGGAGAGCTTGATGTCCCGAGATGGGGCGAAAGCGTGATCGCCGCGCCGACATTGCCGCAAGTGGCCGTTTTTTCGGCAAAAAAATCCAGGTTCCGCCGGAACAAAATGGCGTTGTTGCCGCGCTGTTACAGTCGAGAAACAAATGTGAAGCGGCGAGTCATGAAGCAACCAAATTGCCGCCACGATGTTTGATTGATGTCACCAGCGTCAATAACGGGGAACACCTATGAAAAAACTTCTGCTCGGCGCAGCCGCGTGTATCGTATTCGCTGCTCCCGCATTCGCGGCCGATCTTCCGGCGCGAACCTACACGAAAGCTCCAGTCTATAAGGCACCGGAAGCTATCTACAACTGGACCGGCTTCTATATCGGCGGCCATATCGGCGGTGGTTTCGGGGGCAACAACAGCCTCGAGGGAAGCAACGTCCGGTTCCTTGGCGGCGTTCAGGGCGGTGCCGACTATCAGTTCGCGCCGAACTGGGTGATCGGTGCTGAAGCCCAGTATAGCTGGCTCACCGGCAATGGTGGTGGCGGCACCACGTTCCCGATCTCGGGCACGACCGTCACCGGCAATACCAATGAACTCGGCTCGGTCACCGGGCGGCTCGGCTACACTTGGGGCCCGGCGCTGCTCTACGCCAAGGGCGGTTATGCCTGGCGCGATGGCGTGGGTATCGGGGCCAGCAATGCTCTGGGTCCGGTTGCCTTCGCGACAGACGGCCGGCACCGTGACGGTTATACGGTCGGCGGCGGTCTCGAATACATGTTCGCGCCGAGCTGGTCCATCAAGGGCGAATATCAGTATTACAACTTCGGCAGCACCACCGTTACCGCGGGTCCGGCCGACGTGATCGGCGCCCGGTTCCGGGAAGACGAGCACACCTTCAAGCTGGGCGTGAACTATCGCTTCGGCTGGGGTGGCCCGGTCGCCGCCCGCTACTGATACCGACGACAAGTTGACGGAAAAGGCCGGCTTCAAGCCGGCCTTTTTTGTTGCCCGTTCTTTGAGAGCATTTTATTGCGCAAGCCGGGGCAGAAGAGAGCCGAGCGAAAATAATTTTCGCCGGTCATGAAACTTTTGCGCATGTTCGGCTATTGTGGTCCCGCCGGTTAGTGGACAACAAACATGCGTGTTTCGACGTTAGCGTTGGTTTTTGCCGCAATCGCCGTGCCTTGCCTGGCCCAGACTGCCTCGGCCCAGACTATTCTCAAATCCGAACCGCTTTGGCTGGCGCCCTATGAGATCGCCTTCGTGCAGGATGTTTCATGTCCTGCCGGGAAGGTGCTCAAGATCACGGGCGCGATCCGGGGCCTGCATCGGAGGAAAGCCTGCGTGGCGCTGGCCGCCGAGCAGGCGTCGCTGGCTGAGGCCACGCCGTAGGGCCGGCTGAGTGTCCGGTTCGCCCGCGTGCCCCATGGGGGCGCGGGGCCGGTACCTGATTCTCATAAATTCGCTTCTTGCAAATTCGGCTTCTCAAATTCTCAGCTTCTCAAATTCAGCGTCTCAGGATCCCAGCCGTAATTCCTGTTCGGCGTCGCGCTCGGCATCGGCCTGATTCTTCACGGGGTCTTCCTGCGGATCGGGCCGGCAGGGCCTGATCTCGTAATCATTGTCCAGCACCGGCCGCGGCGCCGGCCGGTCCGATTCGGTCGCCGTATCGACCACCAAGCCGCTTTGCCGGGCCTGCTTCCAGACATCCGCCTCGGTCGGATAGGCCTTGCTCAGCTTGGCCTCGTTGCAAAACAGCGCATAGGGCATCGGTCGGCTCCGTTCGAGCCTCGTCGGTTCTGATTGCATCAGAACCGGGCTCTATTGTTTTGTTTGACGCGTTTTCTTTACGCGAACCGGTGTCCACTTCGCTGGAAAACGCTACGGGACATCTCAACGCGTCAAATGATCCGGGGTTGCAGGCGGGAGGGCGTAGGGGGCCATTTCGGCGAGAATCGGGCCGGCTGAGGGGTAGTTTTACCGGAGTCCCCTAAGTCGTAAACGAGTTCCTGAATCGCCGCAGAAATAAACCCCGAGACTCCCCGGCTAGAATCGCCCGATGTTCCCGGCGTCATGGGAACGATCCTGCAAACCTCCTGCGAGCGCGTGCACCTCACGCTGTCGGTGGCCTTATTGGCCGCCTGTGTGGCCAATGTGGCGCTGGTCTACGCCTGGCTGTAGCGAGCGGACGTGGTGGCTTAGCCGCCGGCCGCGAAATTGTCGCTGCGCACCGCCCAGCCGGTGACCCGGCTCTCGATCAGCGAGAAAACCACGTACAGGGCGACGCCGAGCGCGGCCAGGATGAACAATCCAGCGAATACCAGCGGCACGTCGAAGCTTGAGCTGGCGATCATCATCAGATTACCGATGCCGCGGTTGGAGGCCACGGTCTCCGAGATCACCGTGCCGACGAACGCCAGGGTCGCCGCCACCTTCAGCGACGCGAAGAAGTAGGGCATGGTCCGCGGCAGGCCGACATTCCACAGAATCTCCAGTTTGGTGGCGCGCAGCGTTTTCATCACGTCCTGCAGCTCGGGCTCGGTCGCGGCGAGGCCCGTTGCCACGTTCACGACGATCGGAAAGATGCACATGATCATCGCGGTGAGCACCGCCGGCACGGTGCCGGCGCCGAACCACAGCACGAAGATCGGCACCACGGCGACCTTGGGGATCGAGGAAAATCCCACCAGCATCGGATAGGCGACGTCATAGGCCAGCCGCGACGAGCCGATCAGCATGCCCAGGAGGATGCCGATCACGATCCCCAGCGCGAATCCGACCAGCGTCGTGTAGAGCGTCTGCAGCGCATGCGGCCAGATCGCGGGAAAGCGCGTCCACAGCGTCACCAGAATTTCGCTCGGGCGCGGCAGCACGATATCGGAGACGTGGAACGCCAGGCACAACAGCTCCCAGGCCACGAAGAAGCCGATGATGCAGGTCGTCGACAGGATCCGGCGCCGCAATTGCTCGTTCATGACAGGGTCTCCTGGACGGCGCGGGCGGCCACGATGCGTTCGCGCAGCCGCTGGGTGAGCGAGACGAAGTCAGGCTGGAACGACACGTCGATGGTGCGGGGCCGCGCGAACGGCACCACGCTGTCGTCCACAATGCGCCCGGGACGCGCCTGCATCACGCAGATTCGCGACGGCCAGATAGGCGGCTTCCTTGAGATCGTGAGTTACAAGAAGCACCGTCGGCCGCTTTTCGATCCACAAATTCTGCATGATCTCCCACAACTCCTCGCGGGTGAACTGGTCGAGCGCGCCGAAGGGTTCGTCGAGCAGCAGCAATGTCGGATCGTGAATCAGCGCCCGGCATAGCGAGGCGCGCTGCTGCATGCCGCCGGACAATTGCCAGGGAAATTTGTCGCCAAAACCGGCGAGGCCGACCCGCGCCAGCGACGCCTCGACGCGGTCGCGATATTCGGTTTTGCGCTTGGCCGCGAATTCCAGCTTGAACGGCGGCACGATCTTGAGCGGCAGCATCACGTTGTCGCGGATATTCAGCCAGGGCAGCAAGGTCGGGTTCTGGAACGCCATGCCGATCCGCACATGGTCGGCGCCGACTTCGCGGCCGGCGACGAACACATGGCCCTGCGTGGCGGTTAGCGTTCCCGCCACCAGCTTGAGAATGGTCGACTTGCCGCAGCCGGACGGACCGACCAGGGCTACGAATTCGCCGTGGGTGATGCGCAGCGAGGTTTCCGCCAGCGCGGTGACTTGATTCTTGTCGCTGCCAAAGGTGACGCGCACCTTTTCCAGGTCGATGACATTGCCGGCGGGCAGGATGGGCTCGGCTGGCAAAGCGTTCATCGGCCTAACTTTCGCTGCGCGCGGTGATGGCGGCCATCGTCGTGTCGGTATTGCGCGGCACGGCCGGCGGCATCTCCTGGATGGCATGGACCGAGCGGCCGGTGCCGCGCGCGTCTTCCTGCAACACGCGGTCCTTCATCACGAAACGTCCGCGCACCAGCGTGTGGATCGGCAGCGCGGTGGCCTTGCGGCCCTGCCAGGGCGAGATTTTCGAGCGCGACTGGATCTTGGCGTCGTCGATGGTCCATTCGCGGTTGATGTCGACGATCGCGATGTCGGCGTCCGAGCCCACCGTCAGCGTGCCCTTGCGCGGATAAAGCCCCCAGATTTTCGCGGGGTTCTCCGCGCTCCAGCGCACATAGTCCTCAAGGGTGGCGCGGCCGCGATTGACCTCGGTCAGCATCAGCGGCATCTGGGTCTCGACGCCGGGAAATCCGCAATCCACCGTCCAGATGTCGTTGCGGGTTTTTTCTTCCGGCGTATGCGGCGCGTGGTCGGTCGCGATGATATCGATCGTGCCGTCCATCAGCGCATCCCACAGCGGCTGCTGGTTGGGCGCCTCGCGCACCGGCGGATTGACCCGGACGACGCCGCCGACTTTCTCGTAGTCCTGTTCGGACAGCAGCAGATAATGCGGGCAGGTCTCGCCGGTGATATCGACGCCGCGCGCTTTGGCCTCGGCGAGCGGCCGCAACTCGGCGGCCGAGGATATGTGCAGCACGTGAATGCGTGCGCCGGTCCATTCGGCGAGGATCGCCGCACGCGCGACGGCTTCGACCGCGACCACGGCAGGCCGCGACGCCAGATGCGCGATCGCGTCGGTGCGGCCGGAGGCGCGCAGGCGCGACTCCCGCCGCTCCATGATCGAGTTGGTTTCGGCATGCAGCGAGATCCGCTTGCCGGTCGGCGCGACCACCTCGAACGCTTCCAGCATCGCGCCGGTGGTGGGCGAGGGGATGCGGCCGAACGTGTTGCCCATATAGAGCTTGAAGCCGATGACGCCGCCCTCGATCAGGCCGGGAACATGTTCGATGCTGTCTTCGCCGAGCACAGCATAGAGGCCGTAGTCGACATAGGCTTTCGAGGAAGCGATTTGTGCTTGTCGGCGAGCGCTTCTGGCGAGTTGATCGTCGGCAGCGTGTTCGGCATGTCGAACACGGTGGTGACGCCGCCGAATGCCGCCGCGGCGGTGCCGCTGGCAAAATCTTCCTTCTGCGGATAACCGGGATCGCGGAAATGCACGTGAACGTCGATGGCGCCGGGCAGGATATGAAGACCGCTCGCATCCAGCGTCTCGCTTGGCCGGCGGCATCGCCTCGGGCGCGCCGATCGCATGGATCAGGCCGTTCTTGATCGCGATGCTGGCGTGATAGCGGGAGTCGGGCGAGACGATCGTGCCGCCATTGATAACGAGATCCACCGTGTCGGACATGATCGAGCCCCCCGTTACAACATCGCCCAGCCGCCATCGACCGGCAGGTCGACGCCCGTGATCTGGCGCGAGACGTCGCTGGCCAAAAACAGACAGGCGTTGGCGACGTCGGCATCCACCGTGACCCGCTTCATGGCGTAGTCTGCCGCATGGCGTTCGGCGGCTTCCGCTTCGGTAATTCCGAGCTTCAGCGCCATGTCGCGGCAGACTTTGTCGCGGAATCGTGGCCCGTCCACCATGCCCGGCGCGACGCAATTGACATTGATGTTGAATTGCCCGACCTCGAGCGCAAAGCTCTTGGTGACGCCGCGGAGGCCCCATTTCGAAGCCGAGTAGGCGACGCGTCCGGCACGGCCGCGCATCCCGAAAGTGCCGCCGACATTGACGACCTTGCCGTAGCGCTGCGCGATCATGGTCGGCAGCGCCGCGCGCATGGTGTGGAAGCAGCCGTTGACATTGAGGGTGACGATCTCGTCGAATTCCTCCGGCGTGGTCTGCACGCCGGTCTTGCCGATCGGTCCCGAACCGCCGGCGACATTGACCAGAATATCGAGGCGTCCGCCGAACTGGCTCTTGGTCTCCTCGACCGCCTCTTCACACTGCTTGGGATCGGTGAGATCGCAGGGGATCACGATCGCCATGCCGCCATTGGCTTTGACTTCGGCGGCGACCGGTTCGATCGCCGCGGTATCCCGTCCCATCAGCGCGAGCTTGCAGCCCTCGGCCGCGAAAGCATGGGTGATGGAAGCGCCCATACCCTTGGCCGGGCCGGTGATGAGGACAACTCGATCGCCAAGCGAAAGCTTCATGAACGTTCATCCGTGTTGTGGTGAAGAGTAGAAATGCTGTTGTCGCGTCGCCGCCCGGGTTAGGTCGCCGGGCGGATCGCGGTTGGCCGCTCGCTTAATGGCGGCAGGAAGCTGCGGTCGAATATTTCCGAGGCCGCGGGCGTGCGCGGCAATTCCTTGGCCTTGACCAGGATGTCGATCGCCTTGGTCATCCGCTCGTCGCTGACATCGCCGAGGCCGATTTTGGCGATTTCGGGATGGCTCATCTCGTCGGCCAGGGTGGCATCAAGTTTCGCCCGCTCGATCGCCGGCTTGATCAGGGGTTCGCGGGTTGCGACGGCATCGACCGCGGCCTGCGGATCGGCGATCGCATCCTTGATGCTGTGATTGAGGGCTTTCAGGAAACCCTTCACGGCCTCCGGGTGTTCCTTGACGAATTTGCGCGAGACGATGATCGCGTTGGAATAGAGATCCATGCCGTAATCGCCGAATTTGATGAAGCGGAATTGCTTGTCGGGGTCGATGCCGGTCAGTTTGGCGCTGAAGCGGATGGTGGTGACGTAGCCAAACACGCCGTCGACCTGGCCCTGCATCAGCATCTGCTCGCGCAGATTGGGCTGCATGTTGATGATCTCGACTTTGTTGCAGTCGATCTTCGCGGTGGCGCACAGCGCCGGAAACAGTTTCAGCGCGCCGTCATTGGCCGGTCCGCCGAGCTTGCGTCCGACAAAATCCGCGGGCGTCTTGATCGGACTGTCGGACTTCACTGCGACGGTGAAGGGCGGGCGGTTGTAGAGCATGAAGACGCCGACCGGGGCCTCATCGGGCTTCTTCGCAGCAAGCTCGATCAGCGCATTGATGTCGCCAAAACCCATGTCGTAGGCGCCGTTGGCGACTTGAGGAACCGCTGCGCCGGAGCCGTTGCCCTGATCGAAGGTGACGTCGAGGCCTTCTTGTTTGAAGTAGCCGCGATCCTGGGCCAGGAAAAACATCCCCTGCGGCCCTTCATACTTCCAGTTCAGGACCAGCTTGATCTTGGTATCAGCCTGGGCGGCGGCCGCGGCGCCGATGGAGAAGGCCGCTGCCAACGCGAGCGCCTTCAGTCCACTGGAAAAGTGGTGTCCGATCATCCGATTTTTCCTGTTAAGTCTGGGACCAATCCCCGGTTCGGGCCTGGGTGCGGCCAAGCTCACCGGCTGTTCGATCAAGCTAGCGCTTTCCAGTGACCTAATCTGCTGCTAGTTTTCGTTATGAGCGGTGCAGAAAAGGCCTCACTGGAGACGCCATGCGACACCTGAAGCTGCTGGCCAATGTGGTTGAAGTTGCGCGCATGGGCTCGATCCGCAAGGCCGCCGAGCGCCTTAACTTGACGCCATCGGCGATGAACCGCCGCATCCAGGACCTCGAGGCCGAAGTCGGCACCCCGCTGTTCGAGCGCCGTCCGCGCGGCGTGCGGCTGACCACCGCGGGCGAGATGTTCGTGCGCTATGCGCGCAGCCAGATCGCCGAAGCCGACCGGATGCTTTCGCAGGTCGAGGATCTGCGCGGACTGCGACGTGGCCCGGTCCAGATCGCGTGCAGCCAGGCACTGGCGCTGGATTTCCTGCCTTCCCACATCGCGGCGTTCCAGAAGCAGCATCCCAAGGTGCTGTTCGATCTCAAGGTGATGGACCACGACCGGGCGCTGAACGCATTGGCGGCCTATGAGGTCGATCTGGCGCTGGTCTATCGCCCGACGATGTGGCCGTCGCTGCGCGTGATCGCGAGCATTCCGCAGCGGCTGGTGGTGATCACGCGATCCGATCACCCGCTGGCCGCGAAGAAAGTCGTGCGGCTCTCGGAATGCGCGGAGTATCCCGCCGCGTTGCCCGATCGCACGCTGAGCGGCCGGCAGATCCTGGATGAAGTCACCACGCGGCGCGACCTGCGCTTCAACATGTTGGCGGAATCGAACTCGTTCGAAATGCTGCGCGGGCTGGTGTTCCGCTGCAACATGATCTCGTTCCAGATCGAGATCGGCGCGCCCTCGGGCGATCTCGGCATGGGCCTGACCGGCCGGCCGGTCGATGTCCGCGACCTGCCGACCGCCGATCTCGTGCTGTGTCAATTGCGCGGCCGCAGTCTTCCGGTTGCGGCGGCGACCTTCGCCGAACTGATGCTCAAGAGCATGCAGAGCGCGAAGGTCAGCGCTTGACGCGATCAGGCGGCGGCGCCGACGCTTGCCATGCTCTCCAACGCCTTGATCGCATCGTCCGGCAACACCAATTCCGCCGCGGCAAGGTTCTCCCGCAGATGCCCGACCGATGAAGTGCCGGGGATCAGCAGGATGTTGGGCGAGCGATGCAGCAGCCAGGCGAGCGCGACCTGCATCGGCGTGGCGCCGAGGCGCTGCGCGACATCTGATAGCGTCGACGACTGTAGCGGGGTGAAGCCGCCGAGTGGAAAGTACGGCACATAGGCGATGCCGTCGCGGGCCAATTGATCGATCAGATCATCGTCGTCGCGGTGCGCCAGATTGTAATAGTTCTGCACGCATACGATTTCGCAAATGTCGCGCCCTTCCGCGATCTGCGTCGGCGTGACGTGGCTGAGCCCGATGTGACGCACCAGGCCCTGGCGCTGGAGATCGGCCAGCACGCTCAGCTGGGCCTCGATTGATCCCTCTGCCGGATGATGTGGATTGAACATGCAGCGCAGGTTGACCACGTGGAGTGCATCGAGGCCCAGATTGCGCAAATTGTCGTGGATCGCCCGGGTGAGCTCCTCGGGTGAGAAGGCCGGAATCCATGATTTATCCGCGCCGCGCCGGGCGCCGACTTTGGTGACGATGACGAGATCGTCGGAATAGGGGTGCAGCGCTTCGCGGATGATCTGGTTGGTGACGTGCGGACCGTAGAAATCGCTGGTGTCGATATGATCCACGCCTGACGCGACGGCCTCGCACAGCACGGCCAATGCCGCAGCGTGATCCTTGGGCGGGCCGTATACGCCGGGCCCCGCGAGCTGCATGGCGCCGTAGCCGAGCCGCTTCACGGTGCGGTCGCCAAGTTTGAATGTGCCGGATCGTTCGATGCTGACCATGATGGATCTCCGTTGAAGGTCACGCTCAGATAGCCGTCGCCTTGGCTCTCGATAATCGGGTACAATCCGCACGGGCTGTGCGGAGAAACGAACAGTGAAAGTTGATCTGAGCGATCTGAATGCCTTCGTGGCGGTAGCCCGAGCCAAGGGTTTTCGCGATGGCGCGCGCGTCCATGGCAGCAGTGCGTCCGGGCTGAGCGAGGCGGTGCGCCGGCTGGAAACGCAACTCGGTGTCAGGCTGCTCAATCGCACCACGCGCAGCGTCGTCCCCACTGAAGCAGGCGCGCATTTGCTGCAGCGGCTGGGTCCGGCCTTAACCGAGGTCGAGGCCGCGATCGACGGGGTCAACGGTTTTCGCGACAGCCCGGCGGGATTATTGCGGCTCAATGTGCCGGTCAGCGCCGCGCGGCTGGTGTTGCCCGGCATCGTTCCGCGATTCCTCGCTGCCTATCCCGAAATCCGGCTGGAGGTGATCACCGAGGAAAGTTTTGTCGACATCCTGGCGAGCGGGTGCGACGCCGGTATTCGCTACGAAGAACGGCTGGAGCAGGACATGATCGCGGTGCCGATTGGACCGCGCGTGCAGAGTTTTGCGGCCGCGGCCGCGCCGGCCTATCTCGATCGCCACGGCAGGCCGGAACATCCTCGGGAGTTGCTCGGCCATGCCTGCCTGCGCGGCCGTTTTCCCTCCGGCACGATGATCGCGCCTTGGGAGTTCGAGCGGGAAGGCGAGGTGGTGCGGGTCGATCCGACCGGGCCATTGATCGTGCAGGCGGGTGGGGCGACCGAGCTTGCGGTCGATATCGCGATCGCCGGGACCGGCATCATCTATTTGTTCGAGGATTGGCTGCGCCCGCATCTGGAGCGCGGCGCGCTCGTGCCCGTGCTCAAGCCATGGTGGCCGCGCTTCTCCGGGCCGTTTCTCTATTACCCCGGACGGCGTCTCGTACCCGCGCCGCTTCGGGCGTTCGTCGACTTCATCAAGGCATCGCCGACGTAAAACACTCGTTCACGCGTGCACCGCGGCGAGGCGTCTTGAAGATCGCGAGTCTTAAATTTCTAGACGTCTTAAATTCCGAAGACCCAGACCGTGACGATGGCGCCCAGCACGGCGAGGCCGGAAATCGTCCAGCCCGTCATATAGGCTCTATCATCGTCCTGCGGCCGGTCCACCATGGTGTCGCGCCAATCAGACATGATCGCCTCCCTACAGGGGATAATCGCGTATGGGTTAATCGCGGATGTGGCTGCCGGTTCCCTTCCGGAAACCAATTAATTCGCAGGCAGCGGCGTGCCGGCGGTGCGGACTAGCCGGTCCGCCTTCTGCAGTACGTAGGTGTTTTCGGGTTGTTCACGCGCAAAGAAGCTGAAGGCCACAAACAGCGTACAGAAAGTCAGCCCAACCAGCATGACCCGGCGGTGCGTGCTCTTGTCGGCGGTGTGGAATGAAGCGGACATGTAAAAGCCATACAACTTGCACGGCCACGCGCAATCTGACTCGCGTTTTAACCTTGCCGATGAAGGTTACCCGTCGCGGCAATTTTAACGAAAGTGGATTTATTCACCAACTGCCAGGCCGTGGACAGGCCGCGCCTTCACAGAAAAAGGCGCCGACAGGCGGAGCCTATCTGCTTTGCAGTTGGCTTACGCGGCCGACGCTTTCCTGTTGACGCCTTTGCGCAACACCACCGTATTCAACTTGGTGTTGGCGGCGATGTGGATTGTTCCTGGAGCGCGTCGCATAGGCGACGCACTTTTTTAAACCCATGCTGCCAGCTCTTTTCGTACCGCGGCTGCGTTGTTGCCGACTTTGTCGACCGCCTTCTGCAGTTCTTCCTTCGACACTTTCAGATGCTTGGTCCAGTATTGAACCTCAACGGGTTCATGCATGTTGATCTTCGAGCGATCCTGCTGGCCCTTGATTTTCAGGCCCTGCATATCGTCCTCCGCATCAGATCCAAATGAGTGATCATAACCGGGCACCTTTGCTGCGGAAGCGTTTGTAAGCGTCGATCGCGTTGTTTGAGAGTTTCAGCGGTCTGTTCTCTCCGTGACGGTTCAGCAAACAAGACCCGTGGAATTTCGTTCCTGTGTACCTTTTGTGCACAGTCGACATCGCGTGCTTTCCGGGCTCAGTGCGCGGCCGATGCAAATTCGCGCGATCGAACGGGCCGAGTGTCCGCTCGCTGATCTCAGGATTTAATCAGTCTGGCTTGCGCAGGTTGGAATCGCGCCAGTCCTGTGCGTGGGCGCTGGATTCGTGATCGCGCGCTTTTCTGCGGTGTTGATCCTGCTTGGTGCCAGGCGGCAGCTTGTCAGCTCTTCCGGTCTCGATGTTGCCGAGGCGACGGTTTTCATCGGCGTTGGGCATTGGCTTCATGACACACCTCCGATTTTTACGACCGGATAATGCGAATTATAAATTTTGGTTCCTGCCGTTTTTGCCGGAGTTGTTTGATCAATCCGCTCAGCTTTGATGATGTTGAAACTCACATGTACGGTGCGCGACATTGCCTTTTACTTTTTGCTGAGTCGTCCCACTTTGCGCGCGTGATCCCAGACCTCGACGTCGACGCCCTCGGCGTAAAGCCGGGCGGCTTCCAGCGCGGCTTCGTCGCTTGCCGCGACGATGTCCTTGCGTGCGATCACGCGGTCATTTCGATCGATCAGATAGGCGCGGTAATCCGGCATGACGCGTTCCCTTCGGGGAACCAACGCCTGAAGGCTGGAACTTTCGCGCATGGAGCCATGCCGGAACCCGGGGAACCCGAGCTGCCGCGAACCGGAACCGGATATAAGATATTGAGAAAATTATACGTTCGGGAGGGAGACGCGCGAACCGGCCGCGCCGCCAACGATTGAGGCGGCTACGCCACTGAGGCGCCCCAAGCCAATAAGGCCGCCCGTATGGGCTTATTCGCTATATCAAGCCTAAGCCTGAACCCGTTCCCGCAGCTGCTCAAACTGGCCGGGGCTGTAAGCGGCGCCATCGGGGGTGTGAATTTCAACGTTCAGGCAGCCGTCGGACAACAATTCCGTCGCCTTTTTCATGGCGGCAGGTACGGAATCCCGGCGCAGCGTAATGATTCCAGACGTATCGAGCGCGGTAATGAAAAACTTCATGGGCGGCTCCGATTCAGTTGGTCTTCCATTCTGACCCCGAAAGCGGCTTCGTCAAGGGCGCTGATCCGGTCGGGCAGGGGGCTGTGGAAGCCGTGCCGGCCGAAATGGGCTGGTGCCGGTTGAGAGGATTGAACTCCCGACCTTCGGTTTACAAAACCGCTGCTCTACCGCTGAGCTAAACCGGCTAATCCAGTGATTTCAACGCGTTAAAAAAAGAACCCAGTGTCCCCAGCGTCCGCGAGAGACCGGAGGGCCGTCGAATACCAGACTTGGTTTGCAAGGGCTAGACGCGGTGGCTCATTCAATATCCTGCCCGGCCGGCATCCGCTTCGCGATGTCAGATGAAGCAAAGGCCATCCAAAACACAAAAAAGGGCGGCCAGAGGCCGCCCATTTGCTTGGTGTCATTTCTTGTTTATTGGCGTGAATGATGTGCTGCGGACGCAGCACATCAAGCGCGGCTTTTACTTGCAGTCGGCGTGGCTGTCCCAAGCGCCACCCTGCTCCCAGGCGCTCCAGCTCTGGTAGTCGGTTTCCTTGTCATAGGGATTGCCGCCTTCCTTCTGGCAGGCTGCCCCCGCATGCACCGCGTTATTCGCGTTGAGGAACTGCTCGCTGGCGACGGCGTGTGCCCGGTGCTTGTGCGTGTGACGTTCGGTCGCCGAAGCCATCTGAACCATCGATCCGGCCACCAGCAACGCGCCGAAAAAGTCAAAGTCGTCTTTCGCATTTTTTTCTCCGTTAATCGGACGTGAAGTCGAGGCACATGCGCCTCGTTGTCTTGCGTCCTGCATCACGACGGCGTGAAATTCCGTCCGAACTTCCGCTCAATGCTGCGTGCGTTATCGGAAGCGTGTCCTGACAGTAGTCCACGCCCTTCGCGCCGCCATTAAATTGGGCGTTAGGAGGCTAAATTGGGCGTTAGGAGGCTAAATTGTCTGTTAGTTTCTGGATGCGTCTGCGGCAACGAAACGTCACGCAGAGTCGTGCAGATGCAAAGATAAAATCCTGGGCAAAATCTTGCTGAAAAATCTGCCAGTGAAACTGGCTACGTGCCGGACACGGCGACGTCGGGCGACGGCATGACGTTTTCGATCCGCGTGCTAGCCAGTCCCGATTGCGTCCAGGTCGGTCCGTCAGGACAAATAATCTCCACGCGGCAACCCGGGCCGGAGAAGATTTTCAGGTTGAACCCGTGCAGCTTCACGATCGCGGCGACGAGATTGAGGCCAAGACCGACGCCCGGTGTATTTCTGATCTTGTCGGAGCGATAGAAGCGCCGCTGCACGGCATCGCGCTCCGATGCGCTGATGCCGCAACCGGTATCGGTGACACGAATGACGACCGCGCCTTCGCCGCGCGCCAATTCGATACCGACCTTGCCGCCTTCCGGCGTGAACTTGATGGCGTTGTCGACCAGATTGGCGACCGCCTCGACCAGCAGGTCACGGTCGCCGCGCACGGTCAGGTGCCGCGACGCTTCGATGCGCAGCGCGATGTTCTTGTTCTCGGCGATCGGCTCGTAGATATCGCCGATCTCTTCCAGCATATCGTCAAGGGCGACTTCGCCGAAGCCGGCCGAGCGCCGGCTGTTTTCGATCTCCGCGAGCCGCAGCAGCGCGGTCACGATCGTCAGGGCCTGGTCGATGCCCGCAATCGACCGGTCGACGACGCCCTGAAGCTGCTCCAGCGAGGTGGCGTTGGTGCGTCCGCGCTCCAGCGTGAGGCGGGCGCGCGTCAGCGGTGTTCGCACGTCATGGGCGATGTCGTTGCCGACACCGGCCAACGCATGGATCATTGTCTCCATCTTGTCGAGCATGCCGTTGACGATGATCGCAAGGTTCGACAGCGGTTCATCGACGGAGCGATAGGGAAGCCGCTCGCGCAGATCGCCGGCGATGATGCGCTGGACCCGCTCGTTAATTTCTTCGACGCGGTTCTGCGCGCGCACGCTCAGCCATGCCCCGGCGAGCAGGCACAGACAGAAGCCGGGCAACAGACCGAGCGTGACGGCGAGGCCGACGACATGGGAAATCTTGTTGGCTTCGTCGACTTCGCGTCCGATCACCAGCACATTGCCATTTGGCATCTGCCGGGCGATAGCGCGGATGACGCGATTTTCCTCATTGCCGTCCGGAAGCACCTTGACCACCGCGACGCGTTGAACTGAATCATCCAGCTTGAGATCAGGGGGCAACCGCTCCAGATTGCCGCCAAGCCTGGTGCCATTCGCATCGAACAGGCCGGCATACTGAACGCTGCGGGGATCTTCCTTCAGATGCTGATCGATCGCATGCAATCGGCGATCCGCTTCGGGCACCGCCGCAATGATGTTCAAATTGCCGGCGATCATGCTGTCGGATCGTGCCACCAGATATTTGTCGGTCTTCCAGTAGATAAAGCCGAACAACAGCGTGACGAAAATCGCCAATATGCCCGCTACGGTGAGGGCCCAGCGGAAGGTGGTCGATTGTATGAATTGCGGTGACCGCATTCGTCGAACTTTATACTCCGGTGCGCAGGATGAATCCGGTGCCGCGGACATTGTGAATCATCGGGATGTCGCCAGGGCCGTCGACCTTGTGCCGCAGCCGGCCCATATGCACGTCGACCAGGTTGGTCGCGGGCACGAATTTGTAATTCCAGACTTCCTCGAGCAGCATCGCCCGCGTCAGCAATTGATCGCAGCGCTGCATCATATATTCGAGCAGACGAAATTCGCGCGGCAACAGATCGATCACGCGATCTCCGCGCTTGACGGTGCGCTCGATCAGATCGAGTTCAAGCGGTCCAGCCCGCAGCGTCCGGTCGCGCGATTCCGCCGGGCGCCGCAGCAATGCCTCGATCCGCGCAATCAATTCCACGAACGCGAACGGCTTGGTGAGGTAATCGTCGCCGCCCATCCGCAATCCGCGTACGCGATCGTCGACCGCGCCGAGCGCACTCAGCACCAGTACGGGGGTGCGCACCTGATCTTTGCGCAGCGCCTCGATCACTGTGAGGCCGTCCATGCCGGGCAGCAGCCGATCGACGATCATTGCATCGGGCCGCAACGCGCGCGCCTTGTCGAGACCATCGATCCCGTTGGAGGCCCATTCGACCACAAAGCCGCAATCGGCGAGTTCGGCGGTGATTTCCTCGGCGGTTTCGGCGTCGTCCTCGATCAGAAGCAATTTTGTCATCGAGCGAACCTCAACACCGGGGAGTTTGGCCGCGGTGCCCGGGCGCTCACCGGCCGAAGCTGAACGTTTACCGGGGACTGATGCCATCATATGCCAAACGCCCTGCAATGCCGTAGGTTTCGCGGTCAGTTAACGCGGCAGGGCCACTCAAGGGAACACCTGATGGAATGCGCTATGCGACCGTATGGGAAGCATTCGGGCATGCGTGGCTTGGCTGCCATCCAAAACATAGGTACGGCACGTCAACCCCGCCATTAAATTGCATGTTAGGTTCCCGGTTACCGTGCCGGGCTTTGGGAAATCGGGGCTGGGGAGATGCTGTTGGACGCTGGCAGGCGCGCGCGGGCCATGGCGATCTGGCAGGCATCCTGCGAACTCGAAATCGTGCCATCGCTGCATTCGAATCTGGGCGCCGGCACGGTTTCCGCAACCGGAAGCGGCTTGGCCGGCACAGACGAGGTTGTTGCAGGCGAGGCTGCCGGAGAAGGGGCTGTTGTAGAAGATGCCGGCACAGCGGCAGGCGGGGGCGTCTGCGCCACCAGCTTCTGGAAGTCGGCGCAGCCTGCGCACGACAACGTGATCAATAGAGCAAGGGCTGAGCGCACTTGCGGTGCCTCCGGCGAGATTCCGCGGCCGACCAACCTGGCTTCATCGCGACCAACCCGTCAGCGTGCGGCGGCGACACCATACAACGGCGAGGCGTGATTCGGACACATGCGGGACACGGCGGTTAAGGGTCTTGGCGGCGAGGGCGGATTACCGATGTTTAACGTGCGATTAGTTTTCCTCTGCCGGTGATCCCCACTGCGGTCTCGATACCGCTTGAGGAAAAGCAACATGTCGAACAGACCGGCGTCTGCTGTTGCATTTGTCTTGTCGGTGTTTTTCTCAGACCTGACCGCGGCGCATGCTGCAGATCCGGCATTTTGCAAACCCTATGCGAAGGCCGCGCTCAACCAGGTTCGCGGCGGATTGAGCGATCCTGCCTGCGCAAGCCATTTCCAGGGCAGCCGCTGGTCGACCGATTTTGCAGTTCATTACGAATGGTGTCTCGGCGTTTCCGCAGGCGACGCCGATGTCGAAAAGGATGCGCGCACGCGATATCTAAAAGGCTGCGCCGGCCGGTGACTTAAGCGCGCGTTTTTGTTGTGCCGATGCCCGGCAGATCGCGCAGCCGTTCCTGGAACGAACATGTTTCGAAAGGCCGCAACGGCTCTAGAAACGTGACGGTTCTAGAAAACCGTGCCGAAGGGATGCTGCGGGATTGGCTGGCATGTCCACTCGGCGCGGGTATCCCAGCCACCCCGCCTGCGCCAGGAGCTCCAGCTCAGGTAATCATACGTCTTGCTGTAGGGATTGCCGGGATCCCTGGGGTCGCACGCGGTATTCTGACGGTTGGCCGCCATGTGTTTTATTGTAGCGTGCTTCATCGTTGCATGCTTTGTCGCATCTTGCGCCAAAGCGGGCAGCGTGAATGCGGCGGAAAGAACCATTACGGCACCAAGAAGTCCTGATTTCGTCATGCGTTGCTCCCTCTCCATGTAACGCAGAGAGCTTAGCGCAGACTGCGAATAATGCTTTCTATTTGTGTCTTGAACCGGTTCAATTAGCCGTGACGGTCGCCCGTTTTTCGGCGGCAGGGCAACGCGGGCAAACCATGTTTGGCATTCTGGGATTAGGCTTTCTGTTGGGCATGCAGCACGCGCTTGAGGCCGACCATATCGCGGCGGTCTCCAGCATCGCCGCGCGGCGCACCCATGTCGGCGATATCGTCAAGCATGGCCTGACCTGGGGGCTCGGCCACACCCTGACATTGTTCGTGTTCGCCGGCGCTGCGCTGGTGCTCGGCCACGCCATTCCCGAACATCTGTCGCGACCGATCGAGACCGCGGTCGGTGTCATGCTGGTCGGTCTTGGGGCCCATGTGTTGTGGCGGCTGTGGCGGGACCGCGTGCATTTTCACACCCACAGCCACGATGACGGCATCGTGCATGTCCATGCGCACAGCCATGCCGGTGAAACCGTTCCGCATGCCCGCGCGCCGCACCTGCATGCGCACGGCTTTCGCTGGCGCACGCTGCTGGTCGGGCTGATGCACGGCATGGCCGGTTCGGCGGCGCTCCTGGTGCTCACGGTGTCGCAGGCGCCCAGCGTCGCGGTCGGGCTCGGCTATGTCGCGCTTTTTGGCGTAGGCTCGATGATCGGGATGGGCGCGCTGTCGACGGTGATAGCGGTGCCGCTTGCGGTCTCCGCGCGCTGGCTGACCTTTGCCAATAGCGGTCTGCAGGGTGCCGTCGGCCTCGTCACCATCGCGATCGGCGTGCGGTCGATTGTCGAGAACGTGTTGGCGTAACGCCCGTTAACCGGCGTTAACGTTCCGATATCGGGATCGCTCGCAATTGACGGAGCGTGAAGGCTTAGGCGTTAGGCTTACCGGCAGTTTGGCTGGCGGCCTTAACCCTTGCTCTCAAGCGTTCGATTAGGGTGCCGCCTGTATTCGGGACTCGACATCATGCGTGCGGCATTTGCATTGGCTTATTTGATCGCGACCACCGGGGTGTCGTTCGCCGACAGCCTCCCCGTGGTCGTCATTCCCGGCCGTCCCGGCGTGCCCATCATCATTAACGGCGTCGATGCCTCCTACAGCGTCGTCGAAGGTGACTGGGGCCTCGGCAAGGGCATCCATGTCCAGCCGACCGTGTATGGCGGCCGCTACGTCGATCCCGAGCCGCATGTCGGTCACTATTATCCGAGTTCCGGCCGCGTGCCGGGCTATGGGCGCCTGGAAATCGAGCCGCCGTCGAATGGCCGGCCGCAGCAGGGCGAGAGCTACCATCAATCATGGTCGGCGCAGTCGACCCCGCAACCGGTGCAGCCCGCCGTTCCGTTCTATCCGCCGGCGGTGATCGAAGCGCCGCGACAGGGCGACATTCCGCCCCAGGATTTTCAATACCGGAAGCCCCGAAATCTTCCCAAAATCCCGCAAGGGCTTCCGCAATAAACTCCAAACAGACTTGTCCAACAAAGACTCGGCCAACAAAAAACAACCCACAGGAGAGAGTAATGCGTCAGATGATTTCAGGATTGGTAGCGGCGGTGGCCCTGGTGGCCGCGAGCGCCGTGCCCGCGGCGGCATGCGGTTTGTTGCAGGGCGGATGCTCGCCGTGCAACCCGTGCGCGCAGCCGCAGGTCTATGTGGCTCCGCAACCGGTCTATTCCGGCTGCAACAGCTGCGGCGGTTATCGCGAGCGGCTGCCCGATCCGGTCGAGCAGTATGAAGAGGCCCCGGCGCCGGTGCCGCAGCAGTACTATTACGTCAATCAGGGCCCGACCTATACCGGCCCCGGCAATTACGCGCCCTATCCGGTCTATCGCGAAGGCGGCTATCACCATCGCTCCTACTACGGCTATGGCCACCACTATCGCCCCTGGCATGCGCATACCGGCTATCGCTACGGATATGCTCCGCATCACTACGCACCGCGCGCTTACGGACCGCGTTACGGCTACCACGAGATGCCGCATCACTACGGTTATCACGGCTATCGCGAGCACGTGCTGCGCCGTTACTACTGATCGCCGTACTTAGCTGATGGATATCGACGCCCGCTTGCAAATTGCGAGCGGGCGTTTTCTTTTTGGGAACGTTCAGCCCATCAGGCCGAGCTTGCTGGCGCCGATATAGAGCGCCAGCACCGCCGCATTCGACACGTTGAGGCTCTTGATTTCGCCGGGCATGTCGAGCCGCGCCACCACGCTGCAGGTCTCGCGCGTCAAGTGACGCAGACCCTTGCCCTCGGCGCCGAGCACCAGCGCCAGAGGTTGCTGCAAGGCGATGGCGCCGAGATTTTCTTGGCCCGCGCTGTCGAGCCCGACCGTCATGAAGCCCTGGTCGTTCATCTCGTTGAGCGCGCGCGCCAGATTTGACACGGTGACCATCGGCACCAGTTCCAGCGCGCCCGAGGCCGACTTCGCCAGTACGCCGGTCGCCTCGGGGCTATGACGCGCCGTGGTGACGACGGCCTTGACCGCAAAGGCCGCCGCCGAGCGCATGATCGCGCCGACATTATGCGGGTCGGTGATCTGGTCGAGCACCAGCACGATGCCTTCTTGGGCCAGCATATCGATATCGGGCGAGGGCAGGGGCTCGGCTTCCGCCAGGAGGCCCTGATGGACCGCATCGGGCCCAAGCCGATGGTCGATCACCTCAGGCCGTACGATCTCCGGGGCGACCTGCAGCTGGATGTTGTCGTCGGCCAGCCGCCGGGCGGCGTTTTCGGTCAGCCACAGCTTGCGGATCTGGCGCTCCGGGTTGGCCAGCGCCGCTGCCACCGTGTGCCAGCCATACAGAATGACCGGTCCGTCCGGGCTGGGGTCACGGCCAGGCCGGCGGCCGGAATCCCGGGGTCTTTCGGGGCCTTTGCCGCCGCCGCGCCGGAACTTCTGGTTTTTGGGCTTTCGATCGCGATCGTTCATGGCAAGGTCTTCGGCAAGGCTTTCATGGGCCAAGCTTGTGTCACGGGTTCCGAATAATGGCAATTTGGGGCCTCAAGATCCCGAATTCGCTTCGAATTAACTCCGGAGAGACCCCGGATTAACCGGCCGCGTTGGTTGACTTTGCCACCGCCCTTCCGTCATAAACGCGCCGACCGGGAGCCCGCCATCGGCCCCCGGTATTAACGTCATCGGTAGCCTTAAGTGCCGCCATTTCCGCGGGTGGGTTTCGATGCTGTTGAGCGGGGGAGTGTCCCGAGTGGCAAAGGGAGCTGACTGTAAATCAGCCGTCTTATGACTTCGAAGGTTCGAGTCCTTCTTCCCCCACCATCCTGCTTCGCGCGTTGCGCTTCGCAGGATTGAACCCTGCCAGATAGCGCGAAGCAGGATGCCCTCCGAAGCCTTGGCGAAGGAGGGCCGCCCAATGCACTACGTTTATTTGCTGGAAAGCGTTTCGGTCCTGGGCCAGCGCTATGCAGGTGTTACATCTGATCTCAAGCGGCGGGCTTGCGGATCACAATGCCGGAAAGTCTCCCCATACCTCCAAATACGCCCCCTCAAAATTAGTGACTTACGTGGCGTTCTCTGACAGGCAAAAAGCCGAAGCTTTTGAGCGCTATCTGAAATCCGGTTCGGGTCATGCCTTTGCGAGGAAACAGCTCTGGTAGAGCCGAGTCCCGGGTTTACCGCCTCCGTCGCAACCGCCTCGTTTCGTCACGCTGCCGCGCAACGCCCCCGACGAAACATTCCTGAAACACGATAGTTAAGATCCGCCGTGAACGCGCTTCGCAAACGCTGCGACTGATGGGCACACCACAGCAACAAGCCAAGCAACAATGCGAGCCATGGAGAGGGTCATGTTACGCAAGCCAGCCACGATCATCTGCGACAGCGCGCGGGCTCCGGCATCGGCGGAGAAGGGCGACTGGCACGACACCTCAGGCCATCATCGCTATTACGGCAGCTCGGCCTGCAATGGCGGCGAGCGAATCACCGAGACCCGGCGCGGCCCGCGTCCGCTCAGCGCTGGCGGCTCCTGATTTCCCGAGATTTGATTTTCCAGGATTTGAAAACTGATTTCAGCGCAGCATCATGGCGCAGATCGCAAAAAGGGCGCGGCGGGATGGCTCCCGTCGCGCCCCGATTTTTTGCACTCGCTGGTCCAGGCGCTGAGAGCGCCCTGTTGCCAAGCCAAACGGGCTTAGCGGGCGATCCCAGCGAGGTGACAGCGCTTGGTATAAGACACTGGATCACCTCCTTTCTGTTGATGGAAATCCCAATATAGGCAGGAAATCGCCGCCTGTTAAGGCCCGGTCCGGCCCAAGGCTGGGCAAAGGAGGTCAGGGGTGGTTGAGGCGGCAGGCTTGCCGTGATAGTTGATCGGCCGCACGCGGGTGTAGCTCAATGGTAGAGCAGCAGCCTTCCAAGCTGAATACGAGGGTTCGATTCCCTTCACCCGCTCCAAACAATTTCAGTGACCTAGCGCGAATTCTTTGGCGCGAATTCCCTTGCCCGTTTCGTCGATCCGGGTCGGAAATACCACGTACGCTTAAGCAGCCGCCTGCTGCATCATGGTTTTCAACATTTCGGCGAGCACGCTGGCGATGGCGCTGCTGCCGCGCTCGTGTCCAATCAGCAATAGTGTCTGGGTGTCCTGAGATAATTCGCGGACCGCGACATAGGTGAGACGCCCGGCGCGCCGTTCGAATTCGATATCGAAGGGCGTCAGGAAGGTAATCCCGTTTTCCAGGATAGCAGCATGCCGCATGATTTCGATCGCATTGGTTTCGATGATCGGCTGCGGATCGAGCGAGACG
This sequence comes from uncultured Alphaproteobacteria bacterium, assembly GCA_963790595.1. Taxonomy (GTDB): domain Bacteria; phylum Pseudomonadota; class Alphaproteobacteria; order Rhizobiales; family Xanthobacteraceae; genus Bradyrhizobium. The sequence goes on from CAWBPE010000044.1 coordinate 119,754, forward strand.
CGGGTGAAGGCTGCATCGAGGTAGGGCCTGATCGCGCTGCTGTTGTCGGCCACCACAAGCGGATAGTCCATGCAATCGCTAAGCCGAATGCTGACGCGCTTGGCGAGAGGATGGCTTGGCGCCATCACCGCGCCGAGTTTGCCTGCGGCGCGGGCGAGCACTTTCAGATTGCTGTCCTTGGTGAAGTCGAAGCCGATCCCGAGATCCGCCTCGCCATTGGCTACCGCGGACTGAATTTCCTCGCCGGTGGTAAAGAGCGTCAGGATCAGCTTCACCCTGGGATTGGCGAGGCGGAATTGCTTGACCGTGCCCGGCACCAGATTGGAGGCGAGGCCGCTCATCATCGCCACCGTGATCTCGCCGCGCCGCAGTCCCTTTAACTCTTCGATCTTGCCCTGCGCGCGCGACAACTCCTTCAGGGTCTGGCGGATATGGCCGATGAGGACTTCCCCCGCCGCCGTCAGAATGAGTTTCTTCGGTAGACGCTGAAATAATGGCGTGCCCAATTGCGTTTCCAGCGCCAGAATCTGGCGGCTGATAGCGGACGCCGCGACATTGAGATGGGTGGCCGCCTTGCGGATCGAGCCGGTCCGGGCAACTTCGTCGACATAAGTCAGCAGCCGGCTGTGCAGCATCTTCTCGAAACCATGCGTGAGCGTTTTAAGCCTTCAGCATGGCTTCCCGTTGCCTAAAAGGCAACAGGATTGCCGAATTAAAGCGCTTTCAAACCGGCGGTTTGGCGTGCTCAATCCCGCTGAAGGATCGTTTGGGCGGGATCGGCGCGAGGCCTTAACCCCGCGGTCAATGACTGACCGAGACGAGTGCACAAAGTCGCCGGAGAATGGTTACGCATGGTCCTTAAATCGCATTGGTGGTGGGATCTGACCACGCGAGACTTCGCTGATCTCGATGCCGAGCGCATTGTCGCGATCCTGCCGGTCGGAGCCGTCGAACAGCACGGGCCGCATCTGCCGGTCAGGGTCGACGCGGCGATCAATGCAGGCATCATGGCGCGGACGGTCGAATTGATGCCCCCGGATTGTCCGGCGCTGGTGCTTCCGATGATGCCGGTTGGAAAGTCCGACGAGCATTTGGCATTTCCGGGCACGCTGACCTTGTCGTACGAGACCTTGGGCCGGGTCTGGTACGAACTTGGCGAATGCGTGCATCGCGCCGGCATCCGCAAAATCCTGTTCCTGAATTCGCATGGCGGCCAGCCGCAATTGCTGGAAATCGTGTGTCGCGATCTGCGGGTCAAGCTCGGCATGTTCGCGGTGACGGCGATGTGGTCGAAGCTGATCGACATGAACGCGCTGTACGGCGCCGACGAGATCCGGCATGGCATTCACGGTGGCCAGAGCGAAACCAGCGTGATGCTGCATCTGCATCCCGACCTGGTCGAAATGGACCGTGCGGAAAATTTCGTGCCGTTGTCGGTACAGATCGAGCGCGAGTCGGAAATACTGAGGCCGGAGGGCGGCGCCCGCTTCGGCTGGCAGGCCCAGGATCTTCACCCCAAGGGTGCCTGCGGTGACGCCACCAAGGCCACCGCCGAGCTCGGAAAAATCACGGTGGATCGCGCTGCGGCGCGTTTGCTCGCGCTGATCGACGAGATCGCCCGCTACCCGCTGTCACGGATCGCGACGCCTACGGCGTTCGACAAGCCGTAACCAAAGAGATCGAAGGAGCTATCACATGGCGTTCAGCGTTGCAAATCTCGCAGAAGCAAAAGCGTTCCGCATTTCGCCAAAGGATACCAACTACTTCGTGATGCTGTTCGACAAGGACAGCGATGAGATCGACAACATCTTTGTCATCGAGATTTTCAGGGCAGGGGGCGCGACGCCGCCGAACGAGCACGCCGCGGCGCACGAGTTCTTCCATGTGCTGCACGGCGAGGGCGTTGCGCGCTGCGACGGCAAGACGCTGCCGATCAAGAAAGGCGATTCGCTGCTGTTGCATCCCGGTTCCGAGCACGTGATCGAGAATACCGGCGCCGGCAAGCTCTACACGCTCACCGTGATGACGCCGAATGAGGGTTTTGCCGAATTGATCCGCGGCGGCGAGCGGGTCGAACTCGATGCCGATGATATCCGCATCCTGCAGGGAAACTGAACCATGAACGTCGCGCCGCCCTTCAGCACGCAGGACGACGAGATGCGGCCGCTGGGATCATCCGCGCGCAATCGTTGGTCAGTTTCGGAGACCCGTGCCAATCTTGTGCGCCAACCCGCGCCGCCGCGGCCGATCACCGTGCAGGCCGACGGCAAGGTCATTACACTCGATCTCGCGCGCACCGCCATTGTCATCGTCGATATGCAGAATGATTTCTGCCATCCGGATGGCTGGCTTGGTCATCTTGGCGTCGATGTCGCGCCGGCCCGGACGCCGATCGCGCCACTGCAATCCCTGCTGCCTGCGTTGCGCAGCCATGATGTGCCGGTGATCTGGGTCAATTGGGGCAACCGGCCGGACAGGCTCAATCTCAGCCCCGCACTCCTGCATGTCTATAAGCCGAGCGGGGCCGGCGTCGGTCTTGGCGATACGCTGCCACGCTCCGGGGCAAAGGTTTTGGAGCGCGGCAGTTGGTCTGCAGCAATCGTCGATGAACTCGCACCCGATCCCACGGACGTTCATGTGGCGAAATACCGGATGTCCGGCTTTCAGGACACCGAACTCGACAGCATTCTGCGCAACCTCGGCATCACCACGCTGATGTTCGCCGGCATCAATGCCGACCAGTGCGTGTTGTGCACGTTGCAGGACGCCAATTTCCGCGGCTTTGACTGCCTGCTGCTGGAGGACTGCGCCGCCACCACCTCGCCGGACTATTGTCTGGCGGCGACCATTTACAACGTTCGCCAGTGTTTTGGCTTTGTCGTCAGATCGCAGGCGATTGCCGCCGAACTCGCTCGCCACGAGGGTCCTGCGCCGGGGGAAGCCGGATCATGAACGATATGTCGTCTTCAGCGCTTGAACGGCTTGTTGCCGATCTCGGCGACATTCCTGTCGTGACCGAACCGAAGGTAGTTCGCCGGCGCTCGCGCGATTTCTTCTGGTACAGCCCGGTCCTGAACGAACAGCTCGACGGCAAGTCGGCCGATCTGATCGTGTCGCCCCGTGACGAAGCGGATGTCGTGCGGGTCGCGTCCGCCTGCGCGCGGCATCGGGTGCCGATCACGGTGCGGGCAGGGGGCACCGGCAATTACGGACAGGCGGTGCCGCTGCAGGGCGGTGTATTGCTCGACGTCATGGCGCTGTCGGCGACCGAATGGATCAAGCCTGGCATTATGCGTGTCGGCGTCGGTGCGAAGATGAATACGATCGACGCTGAACTGCTGCCGCTGGGGTGGGAATTGCGGATGCATCCTTCCACCAAACGGACCGCCACGATCGGAGGTTTCGTGGCGGGCGGATCGGGTGGCATCGGCTCGGTCAATTACGGCGGCCTGCGCGAGCCCGGCAACATTCTGGCCGCCCGCATTGTCACGGTAGAGGACCAGCCGCGTATCATCGAATTGCGTGGCGATGCTGCACAAAAGATCAATCGCGCCTATGGCACCACCGGGATCATCACCGCACTCGAAATGCCGCTGGCGCCCACCTGGAAATGGCTCGATGTCGTCGTGGTGTTCGACGATTTCATGGAGGCGGCGGCAGTTGGCTACGAGGCCGCACTCGCCGACGGGATCGTCAAGAAATTGCTGGCGCCGGTGACTTGGCCGCTGCCGTCTTATTTCGGCGCGCTTAAATCCTATTGTCCTGATGGCAAGAGCATCCTGATCGCGATGATTGCGGAGCCTTCACTGGAAAGCTTCAAGTCCCTGCTGGGCGGGCGCGGCGCCATCACGCTGGAAACCCCGACCGATGACGGCCCCGGCCAGGTTCCGCTGTATGAATACACTTGGAACCACACCACGCTGCAGGTGCTGAAATCCGATCGCACGGTGACCTATCTGCAATGTCTTTATCCGCATGACCGGCTGATGGAAAAGATCGCCGAGATGCGCGAATTGTTTCCTGACGAGGTGCTGCAGCATCTCGAATTCATCCGTTTCAACGGCCGCGTCACCTGCAGCGGATTGCCGGTGGTGCGCTATACGGGTGAAGACCGCCTGAATGAGATCATCCGGCTGCACGAAGAGCACGGCGTCTATATCGCCAATCCGCACGTCTTTACGGTCGAGGATGGCAGCCGTTACAAGCGCGTCGATGCCGATCAACTCGGCTTCAAACATGACGTCGATCCCCACGGCCTGCTCAATCCGGGAAAGATGCGAAGCTTCGTGACCGCGAGGCCGTGAATGAACGTGCTCTACGTCTACTGTCATCCGCTCGACGACAGTTTTCATGCCGCGCTCCGCAAGGAAGTGCTGGCCGGCTTGAAAGAGGCGAGGCATACGGTCGATTTGCTCGATCTCTATGCCGAGGGTTTTGATCCCGTACTCTCAGCCGAGCGGCGTCGTGATTACCATGACCCGGTGCGCAACCGTGCCAACAATCAGGCCTATGTCGACCGGCTGATGGCCGCGAACGCCCTGGTCGTGCAATTTCCGACCTGGTCGTTTGGGCCGCCCGCGATGCTGAAGGGCTGGTTCGACCGGATGTTCGGACCCGGGATTGCGCTGGATCTTTCCGACCCGGCGCAAGCCAAGCCGATGTTACAGCACATCACGCGGATTACCGGCATTTCGACCTACGGCCGCCCGCGCTGGCAGGCGATCGGCATGGCCGATCCGCCGCGCAAGATCATCAAGCGGTATTTGCCCTGGTTTACCGGTTCCAAAGCGGTGGCGCGCTATTACGCGCTGTATCACATGAATACCGCGACGCCGGAAAGGCGAGGGCGTTTTCTTGCGAAGGTGCGGCGCGAAATGGCGCGATTCTAAACCGGCGCCGCGGCGATGGCTTCGATCTCGACAAAAAATTCCTCCCGCACGAAGCCAGTCACAATCATCAGCGTTGATGCCGGCGGCGTGCCGGGAAACTGCCGGTCGCGCGAACGCATATAGCCCTGCATGTGCTCGCGCGCCGTCACATAGGCATTGAGGCGGACCACATTGGCCATGGTCATCCCGTCCTCGGCGAGAATGGCGGCGATATTGGCGAAGCACAGGTCGGCCTGCGCCTCGCAATCCCCTGGAACTTTTTCGTCGGCACTGATGCCGAGCTGGCCCGAGGTGAATATGAACCGGTGTCCTTCGGGCAACGCGATGCCGTGGCTGTAGCGTGCGAATGGAGGTTTGATCGAGGAAGGTGAAAGCGAGCGCAAAGCGTCGAACCTCATGCAGGGAGAACAAGACGGAGAAGGAAGTCACCGAATACTAAGTCGTTTTTCCTCGAGGCGTCATTTTTAATTTCGCGATGTTTCTTCCGTTAACGCGAGCGAGCGCCACTTTTTGAAGCAGTTTGACCAAGGAAAATCATCGTTGCCCAAAAGGCAACGGATGGCTCGAATAAAAATGCTTTCAGGCGACAGGTCGGCTGTGCATCCTCACTTCCGGCGGGGACGATGGTTGGTTGAGATCAATCGGTCAACGTTGAAGCTGGGGACACCGATGGCTGGCTGCGTGCCTGCCGAAAATGAGGGAACTGAGATGGCAATGACATTTCTGCCGCGCAAGATCGCGATCGTCTTGGTTGGAATGGGTACGTTTTTCGGTGCGGCGGCGCCGACCTTTGCCGCCGACAAGGTGACTTTTCTCACCAGCTGGTTCGCCCAGGCCGAGCATGGCGGCTTCTATCAGGCCAAAGCGACCGGGCTTTACGAGAAGGCCGGTCTCGACGTGACCATCAAGATGGGCGGTCCGCAGGTGAACGGCTCGCAGCTTTTGCTGGCAGGCGAGACCGACTTCATGATGGGCTACGACATCCAGGTGCTCAAGGGCCGCGAGCAGAACCTGCCGCTGGTGACCGTGGCGTCTTCGTTCCAGTTCGACCTGCAGGGTTTGATGACCCACGATGACGTGCCCGATATCGCGGCGCTGAAGGGCAAGCCCATTCTGATTGCGGGCTCGTCGCGCATCACCTTCTGGCCGTGGCTGCGCGCCAAATACGGTTTTACCGACGATCAGATCCGGCCCTACACCTTCAACCTGCAGCCGTTCTTTGCCGACAAGAACGTCGCCCAGCAGGCCTATCCGTCGTCCGAGCCCTACCAGGCGCAGGAGCAGAACGAGAAGGTGAAATTCTTCCTGATGGCCGACGGCGGCTATCCGCCCTACGGTTCGACGATTGTCACGACCGAAAAGATGGTCGCGGAAAAGCCCGATGTGGTGGCACGCTTTGTGAAGGCGTCGCTGGAAGGCTGGCGCGACTACATCAAGAATCCGGCGCCGGGCAATGCCTTGATCAAGGCCGACAACCCGAAAATGACCGATGGACAGATCGCCTTTGCAATCGAGAAGCTCAAGGAGAACAAGGCGATCGATGGCGGGGATGCGGCCACTCTGGGCATCGGCGTCATTACCGAAGCGCGCTACAAGCAGATCTATGATTTCCTGGTCGCGGGCGAACTGCTCAACCCGAAGACGGATTGGCACAAGGCTTTCGATGTGCGTTTCGTCAAGGACCTCAAGGTCGGCGTGCAATAGGAGCGGCTATGAAGGCCCTGATGCCCGGCGAGCCGGTTAGCGAGAACCCGGACCGGACCACCGCCAGCGCCGACAAGCCGCCGGCGGTGGAGGTGCTTTCGGCCGAGAAGGTTTTCGCCAATGGCACGCGGGGACTGGCGCCGATTGACCTCACCATCGCGGACGGCGAATTCCTGACCTTGATCGGCCCTTCCGGCTGCGGCAAGAGCACGCTGCTCAAATTGATCGCAAACCTGATCGAACCGTCGGACGGCCGGCTGTTGTGGTGGCGTGGCGAATTCGCCCAGGTCGGCCAGGATGGACGGCGCTTTGCCTTCGTGTTCCAGGAACCGACCTTGATGCCGTGGGCGCGGGTTGACGCCAATGTGCGGCTTCCGCTTGAACTTGCCGATGTTGCGAGCGCAAAAATGGCTCCGGCCGTGGCGGAGGCAATCGAGCGGGTTGGCCTGTCGAAATTCGCCCGGCATTTCCCGCGCCAATTGTCCGGCGGCATGAAGATGCGGGTCTCGATCGCGCGGGCACTCGTGACCAATCCGAATCTCCTGCTGATGGACGAGCCGTTCGGGGCGCTGGATGAGTTCACCCGCAACAATCTCGACGCTGATCTCATCCGGCTGTGGTGGGAGCGCAAGCTGACGACGGTGTTCGTCACCCATTCGATCTATGAGGCCGTGTTCCTCTCGACCCGGATTATCGTCATGGCAGCGAATCCCGGCCGCATCTTCAGGACCATGACCATCGACGCGCCACAGCCGCGGGACGAGGGATTCCGCGACAGCGCCAAATTTGCGGCCTACTGCCGTGAGTTATCGACCTGGCTCGCCGAGGCTTCGCTGCCCACAGCTTCCGGAGCCGCACCATGAAGCCGCTGTTGCAGTCGGAGACTTTTGTGCGGATTGCGGCGCCGCTGGCGGTCGGCGTTGTATTGTTCGGTTTGTGGGAGATCGGCTGCCGTCTCGCGTCGATCCCGGTCTATCTGTTTCCGAAGCCGAGCGATATTTTCGGAAGCCTCGTTCACAACGGTCCATCGTTGCTCCGGGCGCTGATGATAACCTTGCGGGTGACCCTGCAGGCCTTCGCCGCGGCGGTCGTTATCGGTACACTGGTGGCCTTCATGTTCGTCCAGAGCCGGGCGATCGAAGTTAGCCTGTTTCCCTACGCCGTGCTGTTGCAGGTAACGCCCGTCGTCGCTATCGCGCCGCTGATCATCATCCTTGTGAAGAACACGCAGCTATCGCTGACGATCTGCGCCACGTTGGTGGCGCTGTTCCCGATCATTTCGAACACGACGCTTGGTCTGCGAAGCGTGGATCCGGGCCTGGCCAATTATTTTCGCATGAATCGCGCGGGACGTTTCAAGACACTCATCAAGCTCAGGATCCCCGGAGCATTGCCGTATTTCTTCGGCGGGCTTCGCATTTCGAGCGGCCTTGCGCTGATCGGCGCTGTTGTAGCGGAGTTTGTCGCCGGCACCGGCGGCCGTTCGTCCGGACTGGCCTATGAAATTCTGGATGCCGGTTTCACGCTCGATATTCCCCGCATGTTCGCGGCATTGTTCCTGATCACCCTGGCCGGAATAGGATTGTTCGGGGCGATGGTCGTTCTGTCAAAGCTCGCTTTGTCTGACTGGCACGAAAGCGAGATAGGAGCCGAGACGTGACGTCCATGCTGATCGAGAATGCTACCGGGATTTTTACCGGGCTCCCGGGGGCGGCGATGCGCACCAGCGGGTCGATCCGCGTTCGCGACGGCGTCATCGCCGAAATCGGCGCGCTCAGCGCCGAGCCGAACGAACGCATACTCGATGCCAGCGGCTGTGTGATCTACCCGGGCTTGATATCGACCCATCATCATCTGTTCCAGAGTGTCCTGAAAGGGGTGAAGTCCGGTATCAACCTTCCGCTGGCTGGCTGGCTACGCTCGGTGTCCTACACCTACTGGTCGAAGATCGATGAAGAGGCGCTGGCCGTCGCTGCACGGATCGGGTTGGCCGAGATGCTGCTGTCCGGCACGTCGACAATCGCGGATCACCATTATCTTTTCAGCGACACCTACAGGTTCGATCCTGCACAGGTGATTTTCGAGGTCGCGCGTAGTCTTGGCATTCGTTTGATATTCTGCCGCGGCGGCGCCACCAAAGGACGTCACTTCGATACTGACGAATTCATTCCGATGCCGATCGAATCCCTCGACCACATGCTCAAGTCGGTCGAGGCGTGCGCGCAGCGCTTCCATGACACGTCGCCGGGCAGTCTTTCCCAGGTGGTGTTGGCGCCGACCACGCCGACATGGTCGATCGAGCCGGGCCAATTGAAGGAAGCGATCGCGGCCGCGCGGCGGATGAAGCTGCGGCTGCACAGCCATCTGTCGGAAAGCACGGAATATGTCGATTTCTGCCTGTCGGTTCATGGCAAGCGGCCGGTCGAGTGGATGGCCGACCATGATTGGCTTGGGCCGGACGTGTGGTTCGCGCATCTGGTCCATCTCGATGCCGATGAGATCCAGATGCTGGTGAGCACCGGCACCGGCATGGCGCATTGTCCGCAATCCAATTGCCGGCTCGGCTCCGGCATTGCGCCCGCCGATGCGATGGCCCGTCTCGGCGGCGCCGTATCGCTGGGCGTGGACGGTGCGGCCTCCAACGAAGCCGCCGACATGATCAGCGAGATGCATAGCTGCTGGCACACCCATCGCGCGGTCAAGGGCGCCGATGCGGTCACGGCCGAAGACGTCGTGCATTGGGCGACCGCGGGCGGTGCGCGCGTGCTGGGATTGCCGCAGATCGGAACGCTGGCGCCCGGGCAACAGGCCGACATCGCGATCTTCGATCTCAATGAGCCCCGCCATTTCGGCATGCATGATCCGATGATTGCCCCGGTCACCTGTGCCGGCTCCGCCAGCGTCCGCTATCTGCTGATCGGTGGCCGCATCGTCGTGGAGAACAACGTCATTCCCGGCCTCGATATTCAAAAACTCAGATCCGATGCGGCCCGCGTTGTCGCGCGGCTGGCTGCCTGAACAGCGGAGATTATCATGCTCAACACCAAACAACCCGTGCTCCGCCGCTTCTGGTACGCGGTCATGCCGATCGATCAACTCAAGGATGGACCAAAGCCGTTCACGCTGCTCGGTGAACCCATCGTGCTGTTTCTGGATGGCAAGGGCGAGCCGGCGGCGCTGGAAGACCGCTGTTGCCACCGTACCGCGAAGCTCTCCAAGGGCTGGTGCAAGGACGGCAACATCGTGTGCGGCTATCATGGCTGGGAATACGACCGCGACGGCAGACTGGTAATGATTCCGCAATTTCCGTTCGAACAACCAATTCCGGACGCCAAGGCGCGCTCGTTTCGCACCCAGACTCGCTATGGCTATGTCTGGGTTGCGCTCGATGAGCCCCTCAGCGGCATTCCCGATGTGCCCGAGGATACCGATCCCGGCTATCGCCGGATCCACCAATTCTATGACAAGTGGAACACTGCAGCCCTTCGGCTGATGGAAAATTCGTTCGACAACGCGCATTTCGCTTTTGTGCACAAGGGCACTTTCGGCGACATCAACCAGCCCAAGCCCGAGAAGTACGAAATCGTCGAGACCGATTACGGGTTCGACGCCGAAACCATCATCACGATCCGTAATCCGCCCAACGCGGCGCGGATCAGCGGCACGACCGACCCGACCACGAAACGACATCAGCGCAATAAGTGGTTCATGCCGTTCTGCCGCCGGCTCGATATGGAATATCCGTCGGGCATCCGGCACATCATTTTCAACTGCGCCACCCCGATATCCGATGGCCAGATCCAGGTTGTCCAGATCCTGTTCCGAAACGATACCGAGGCCGACTGCTCCACGCAGGAGCTGATCGATTGGGATGCCGCGATCATCGCCGAAGATCGCGACATGCTGGAATCAACCGACCCCGACGCCATCGTGGACATGGGCCGGAAGATCGAAAGGCACATGCCATCGGACCGGCCAGGCATGCTGATGCGCAAGCGCCTGCTCGATTTGTTGCATGAACATAATGAAGAAGAGAAGCCCAGACACGAAGTCGCCTGAGCCAGAGCAGCGGGCCTCTGCCCAAACCGAACAAGCCATCGGAATTATCTATTGAAGGAACGGGCCAACTTATTGGCCGGAACCATGGCGCAAATGCCATAAAGCTTGCGCCAGATATGCTCGATGGCGCACGATAGTCACTTTAGAGCCGTGCACTGAACAAGAGGCCTAACGCTCCATGCTGCGCCCGGATGACGGGCTAAAATCCAGACCAGGAAGCCACCGTTGAAAACAAACGACATCGGGTCGGAAACCAGAACGCCGGGATTTTGCGCCTTATGCAAATCCCGCTGCGGTTCGATCATGGTGACGCGCGAGGGACGTTTCGTCGGTCAGGAGCCCTATCCGGAACACCCTACCGGCAAGGCGCTGTGTGTGAAGGGGCTTGCCGCTCCGGAGATCGTCTACAACAAACAGCGTCAACTCTATCCGCTGAAGCGAACGCGCCCCAAAGGCGACAAGGATCCGGGCTGGAAGCAGATCGGATGGGATGAAGCGCTCGACCGGACGGCGTCGGAACTTGACCGGATTCGTTCGCAGTCCGGCCCGGAAGCGGTGGCCTTTGGGCTGACGACGCCGAGCGGCACGCCGATATCGGATGATATCAAGTGGATCGAACGCTTCATCAATGCGTTTGGCAGCCCGAACGTCGCGTACGGCACCGAGATCTGCAATTGGCACAAGGATTACGCCCACGCTTACACATTCGGGCGTTCGATTGCGTCTCCCGATTTTGAACGGTCGGAATGCATCGTGCTTTGGGGGCACAATCCAAGTGCAACCTGGCTGGATCATGCCACGGCGACCAGATCGGCACGGGTAAGGGGCGCGCGCCTGATCGTGGTCGATCCTCGCCGTGTGGGTTTCGCCGGGCGTGCGGATCAATGGTTGCGCGTGCGGCCCGGCGCGGACGGCGCTTTGGCGCTCGGCATTGCCGGCGAGATGATACGCAACGGCTGGTTCGATGTTCAATTCGTTCGCGACTGGACCAATGGCCCGTTGCTGGTCCGAAAGGATACCAATCGATTTCTGCGCGCCGGGGATATCGCAGCCCCGCCGGCGGGCGCCATGGCCGACGATCTCGTGGCATGGGATGCCGATGCGAAAGAGGCCGTGGGTTACTCCGCGTCCCGGCGCGCTTACGCCCGGCCAATCAATGCAGAGCTTGATGCTTCCGTCGAATTTTTATCGCCTGCCGGTGAGCCCATAGACTGCCGCTCGGCATTCGGTCTCTACCGGGACCTGTGTGACGAATATCCGCCGGATCGGGTTGAGGCCGTGGCATGGGTGCCCGCAAGGCAGGTGACTGAAACGGCAAGATTGCTGTTCGAGGCTCGCCCGGTCAGCTACTACATGTGGTCAGGGGTGGGCCAGCATACCAACGCGACGCAGACCGATCGCGCGATATCGACGCTGATGGCCTTGACCGGCAGCTTCGATGCGCCGGGCGGCAACGTGCAGTTCGCGCGGCCTCCGGTCTACGACGTCTCCGGCGGCGAATTCATGTCCGCGGAACAACGCGCAAAATGTATCGATCTCAAGCGCTCGACACTCGGACCCGGCCGAAACGGCTGGACAGGGACGGATGCCCTGTACGCGGCGATCATGGATGGCGAGCCTTATCGCATCCGAGGCCTGTTCGGATTTGGACGCAACTTTATCGTCAATCATGCCGACGGCGATCGGGGGGCGCAGGCGCTTGCGAAGCTTGAATTTCATGTCCATTCGGACGTGGTCATGACGCCGACCGCGGCGTTTGCGGACATCTTTCTTCCCGCCAACACGCCGTGGGAACGGGAGGCGCTGCGGGTGGGATTTGAAGGCAGCCAGGCCGCGGAAAACCTGATCCAGTTGCGGCAGGCGGCCGTTTCGAGCGCCGGCGAGTCCAGATCCGACGCCCCTCTCGTGTTTGCACTCGCCACCCGGCTTGGCTTTGGCAATTCGTTCTGGAATGGCGATATCAATGCCGGTCTCAATGCCATCCTTGCGCCGCTCAACCTGACCCTTGACGATCTGCGTGCGCAACCGGGCGGAATTAGCCTGGCCGGCGAACCCGACTATTTTCGCTATCGCCAGGAAGGCTTCAAGACGCAGACCGGCAAGATCGAAATCTTTTCCGAGGTTTTCCGCGATGCCGGTGAAAACCCGTTGCCGCGATTCCTCGAGCCGGCCCGGTCACCTTACAATGCAGAGGGGAACGAGTTTCCACTGGTGCTGACCTCCGCCAAGGTGGTTCACTTTTGTCACGGCCAGCATCGCCACATCCCGTCGCTACGTCGCCGCTCGCCGGAGCCTGAGGTGAGCATGCATCCCCAGACCGCCGGCGAAAGAGGAATTAGCCAAGGCGGCTGGGTCGAGATCCGCACCAAAAACGGCAAGGCCCGCATGCGCGCGAAATTTGACCCCAGCCTGGATCTGCGCGTGGTCAGCGCACAATATGGCTGGTGGCAGGGCAATGAAGAACTCGGTCTGCAAGCCTTCGATGCGCTCGCTGACTCCGGCGCCAACTACAATCGCCTGATATCGGATGACCACGCCGATCCGATCAGCGGTTCGATCGGTCTTCGGTCCTCGGTTTGCGAAATTTCACCGATCGGCAGCAGAGTAAATCCCGCGCGAAATGGTCTCGACGGTGCGTCCCTGCCCAAATGAAACCTCTTTAAGCGTCTCGATCGAGGTTGAACCACAAGGTTCGCACCTTGCGCCGTCCATAATTCCAGATCTTGTGCGGACGGCGGGAGTTATAGGAAATCAAATCGCCGGTCTTGAGAATGTGGGGCGTCTTGTCGACTTCGACAGTGAGTACGCCCTCAAGAATGAAGCCGTATTCAAAACCTGCATGCGACAGGGCGGCATCTGAATTGCCTGTATTCGGTTCATATTCGTTGATGGCGATCGAGAGGCCGCGGGTACGGTCTTCGCGAATCAGCCGGCGAACAACATGCATGGGCGTTTCGACGACGTGATGCTGCGAGGCCCGCACCACAATTTCCTCGTCCGAGTCAGGTTCGCTCGCGATCAGATCCGACATGGTAATTCCCAGCGAGCTGGCAATCACGATCAGAGATCCGATCGACGGCGAAGCTCTGCCCCGTTCGACAAGGCTGAGCATGGATACGCTCAATTTCGTACTCTCGGCGAGTACCTGAAGCGTCATGTTTCTTGCTTGTCGCACTTCACGGATGCGTTCACCGATCGCGGCAAGCGTGCTGGCGGTGGTTTCCGCCATATCGTCCGGCAGCTCCGGAGAAAATTCGATGGTCACCAAAGTTATCCTTCTGTTTTCTTTGACCACTGCAGCCGAACCGCACTTGATAGCCGGCAATTATCATTAACCCATCATGCCGTCAGAAAGCTATTGCCCTCTCCAAAAATTTTGATACAGTTAAAAAAATTCGAGTGTGGATAAAAGAGCAATTCCATGGCTACTCGGCTTGCAAACACCGTGCGCGTTGTTGACAGCGCGTCAGGATGTCCAGAAATACCGATCATTGTTGGTCCTGGCAACGCGAGGGTTGTGATGTGGCCGGGGAACGATACTCAATTCCGCACCTTTCAGATTATCACGCTGGAGCGCGGGGCCCGCACGATACGCCTCCATCACGGCAGCGATGCTGCCTATTATGTCATGGGCGGCGCCGGTTCGATCGTCGATCTGGTCTCAAGCGAAGTGTTCCCGCTGGTGGAAGGTTCGATGGTGCACATCGATGCGGGTGATGCCTATCAGTTCGTGACAAACGACGATCAGGACATGAAAATTCTTGGCGGGCCTTGTCCTGCCGACGAGAGCCTTTACGCCGGTTTGGCTGCCGCGGAAGGAAAGTAGCAAATGGCGATCCGAATATTTCACCGCGATCATCCCACTCTGAGATTGCCGCTGATTTCCAAGGATGCGCGTTTCGTGATTTGGCCGGGTACCGGCGCTTGGCACGCCAACATGAACTATGTCGTGCTTGAGCCGGGCGAGGCCAATGTTCCGCATATCCACTCCATTTCCGAAGACACGATCTTCATCCTGGAGGGAAAGGGAACGATACGAGACTACACCAACAATATTGAATTGCCGTTCCATGCCGGTTGCGCCGTGCACGTGCCGGTCGGCGTAAAACATGCCGTCGCGGCAGATCGGGGCGTGACCGTGGTCAGCGTCGGTGGGCCGAGCCCGGCCGATGTGCCATTGCTCAAGGCGGTCGGGGCGCTTCCTCCGGATGCCGTGGCTCCGAAATGATCGAGCCAAGATGGACAAGATAAAGATGCGGATGCGGGATCGCGACAGGCGGTCATTTTGATCTCGCCGCTAACCGGTCGGGCAAGCGGCCAAGCAAGCGGTTAAGCAAGCGGTTAAGAACGTCAACCAGGAGCGGTTATGAAGATCGTGGATCTCTCTCATTTGATGAACGTACATACGCCGGGCTGGGTCGGATATGCCGGCAATAAAATGTACTACGCGCAGAATCTGCAGACCAAAATGATTGTCGCGCAGCGCATCGACACGGCGCTCCATGTCGGCACCCATATCGATGGCGCGATGCATGGCACCGACGGCATGGGCGATATGGCGTCTTACCCGCTCGATTTTCTTGTCGGACCGGGCGCGGTTGTCGATGTCTCCAGGCATATGGATGATTGGGCCGTGATCACGCCGGAGATGATCGAGCAGGCGCCCGTCGAGGTTCGCGACGGAGATATCCTGATCATTCACACCGGCTGGCATCGCTATTGGGAAGGTCAGCCCGAACAGGATCTGGTTAAATATTTTTGCATGCATCCCGGTGGAAAAATCGAACTGCTCGAATGGATGCTCAAGAAGAAGATCAAGTGGTTCGGGATCGATTGCGGATCCGGCGATCACGCGATGAATACCTCGATTCGCCTGATGCGGCCCGATCTAGCGAAGCGCTTTGAAGCCCGCGTCGGCAAGACCTGCGAAGAGTTTTTCGGCGAGTACAATTACATCCACAAGAAGTCGGGCCGTCACATCACCGAAGACATGTTCCCCTTCCATTCATACGCCTTTCAGGAAGGACTGATTCACGCCGAGAATATCGGTGGCGATATCGAGAAGATGCTGAACCAGCGCGCCGTGATCGGCGCGTTTCCCTGGCGCTATGAAGGTCTCGAGGCGTGTCCTTGCCGGATCGTCTGCTTCCAGGGGATGGATGAGGCGGTTGAGGCCGTGGGCGACGTTGCCAAGGCGGTGCTCGGTTCGCGTCGCATCGCCGCGGGGCAGAGCATGGGGGGCCCGGACGGCCGCTAATCTTCCGCCCGTAACCGCGCGCCTGCTGTGGCGCGTTAGTCTGGTTGAGAGCTTATGAAGCCGGCATCGTTCAAATATTTCAGACCAGCCAGCGTTTCCGAAGCGCTGATGCTGCTGTCTGAAAATCAGGACGACTGCAAGATTCTGGCCGGTGGGCAGAGCCTGGTGCCCGCGATGAACTTCCGGCTGCTGCGGCCGTCGGTTCTGATCGACATCAATGAACTGAAAGAACTGTCCAGCGTTCAGGCGACGGGCCAAAGCGTTTCGATTGGGGCGTTGACGCGCCATGCTGCGTTTCATCGAGGTATCGTCGCGGGTCCGCTGGGTCATCTCCTGACCAAGGTGGTGCGGCACATCGCACACTTTCCGATCAGGCAACGCGGTACCTTTGGCGGCAGTCTTGCGCACGCCGATCCGGCTGCGGAATGGTGCCTCGTTGCAACGACGCTCGGGGCGCAAATCGCTGTCAGAAGCAGTCGCGGCGAACGGATCATCCAGAGCCAGGAATTCTTCAAGGGGACGTTCACGACGGATCTGGCGGCGGATGAGATCCTTGCGGAGATACGTCTGCCTGTGATGGCCGACGACTGGCGGACGGGATTTAATGAATTTTCCCGCCGGGCGGGTGACTTTGCGCTGGGGATGGCCCTGGCTGCATTGCGGATTGAATCCGGCACCATAAAAGAGGCAAGACTCGGTATTGGCGGCGTATCGGATCGTGCCATCCGGCTCGAAAAGCTGGAGCAGTTGCTGGTTGGCAAGCCGGCATCGCCGCAAACCTTCGATGCGGTTGCGAAGGAGGCCCGCATGGCGGTTATTCCAACCGCGGATATCCATGCTTCGGCCGAGTATCGCCAGGATCTCATTGCCACGGTCGTCAAGCGCGCGTTGAGCGAGGCCGCCGCATGAATTGGATCGGGCGGTCGCTGCCGAGGCTCGAAGACCCGACGCTGTTGAAGGGGTTTGGCAGCTATGTCTCCGATCGCATCGGCGCTGCAGCCGCCGTTCGCTTTGTTCGCAGCCCGGTGGCGCGCGGCGCCATTCTCGACATCGAAGTGCCGCCGGACGCGATCGTTTTCACGGGTCGCGATCTCGCCGATCTCAAACCGATCCGGCCCATTCTCCATCGGCCCGATTACATCCCGATCGGGCAGCCGGTGCTGGCGATCGATCGCGTCGTTTTCACAGGGCAGCCGGTTGCGGTCGTGGTGGCGGACAATCAGGCTCTCGCCGAGGATCTTGCCGAACAGGTATTTGTGGATATCGAGGCGACCGATCCCGTGCTTGACGTCGATCTTGCCCTGCAACCTGGCGCCGATCCGGTTCATCCGGAGGCACCCAGCAATGTCCTCGTCGAAGGCCGGATGAAGACCGCTGGTCTCGACAAGGTGTTCGAGGACGCCGCCGAAATCGTAACACTCGATCTGCGCTCGCACCGCCAATCGGCGGCTCCGATGGAGGCGCGCGCCGGCCTCGCCGAATACCACGGCGGTAGCGGACGGGTCACGCTGACGGCCTCGGTCCAGATGCCGCATATGCTGCGCACCGGTATCGCCGACACGCTTGGCATCGCGGAATCGGATCTGCGCGTCATTGCTCCCGATGTCGGCGGCGGCTTCGGTCAGAAGATGTCGCTGTTTCCGGAATATGTCGTGCTGGTCTGGCTGGCGCGCAAGCTGAAGCGCAACGTCGCGTGGACGGAGGATCGCCGCGAGAACTTTCTGGCCTCCGCGCACAGCCGCGATCAGGCGTTCACCATTCGGGCTGCCTTCTCGAGGGAAGGCCGGCTGCTCGGTCTCGATGCCGATCTGCGCTCCAATGTCGGAGCATTTTCCTGCTATCCGGTCACCTGCGGGGTCGAGCCGCTGATGGCGTTGGCCGAACTACCGGGCCCGTATGATTTCAGCGAATATGCCGCCCGTTCCCGGGGCGTGACGACTAACACCTGCATGATGGCGCCTTATCGCGGCGTCGCGCGTCCGATGCTGACCTTCACCATGGAACGCCTGATGGAGGTCGCGGCGAAACGGCTGGGGATCGATTCCGTTGAAATTCGCCGCCGCAATCTGATCGACAGCTTTCCGCATCGCTCGCCAACCGGCCTTGTGTACGACGAAGGCTCCTACAAGCAGGCGATGGAAGTGGCGGTCCAGAAAATGGACCTTCCCGCCTTCAGGATCAGGCAGACCGAGATGCGCGCCAGGGGGCGCTATATCGGACTGGGTATGTCCGTATTCAGCGAGCGTACCGGCTATGGCACGCCAGCCTATGCGGCGCGCGGCATGGACATCGTGCCGGGTTACGAGATCGTCGATTGTGTCATGGACCCCTCAGGCAATGTCGATCTGCGTATCGGATCATCGCCGCACGGCCAGGGCCTGAAGACCAGTCTCGCCCAACTGGTGTCAGACGAATTGGGAATTGATCCGCAAAAGATCCGGGTCATTTCCGGCGATACGGATACGACGCCGTATGGCTGGGGTACCTTCGCCAGCCGGTCGATGGTGATTGCCGGCGGCGCGTCAAAACTGGCGGCGGCGAAAGTGGCCGGTAAACTGAAGGCGATCGCAGCACAGATGCTGGATGCGACCCCGGACGCCGTGAGCTTGAAGGACGGCTGGGCGCGCGTCGCCAACACCAACAAGGCGATTGAAATTGGTGAGCTGTCGCGGGCCGCCTATCACCAGAGCCACCGCTTTCCCGGGCAATCCCCGGGGCTCCAGGAAAACGCGTTTTATGACCCGCCAGGCACGTTCTCCAACGCCTGCCATATCGCCGTCGTTGAAGTCGACATTGAAACCGGTGGCGTGCGGATCGAGCGATTTTTGGTGGTGGAAGATGCGGGCGTGCTGATCAATCCGATGATCGTCGATGGTCAAATTGCCGGTGGCGTAGCCCAGGGTATCGCCAACGCCTTGCTGGAGGAGATGGTCTACGACGAGACCGGCAATCTCCTGACGACATCCTTTGCCGATTATCTGCTGCCGACTATTGCCGAAATGCCGGAAATCGAGATCCTTCATCTGGAAACGGTTTCTCCCGAGAGCGTGACGCACGCCAAGGGCGTGGGAGAGGGCGGCGCCATCGGCGCGCCCGCCGCCATTGTCAATGCCATCGTCGATGCGTTGTCGCCGTTCGGGATCGAGATATCGGAAATTCCCGCTACCCCCCAGCGTATCCGGGAACATCTGCGCAAAGCGGGAGCGGGCCTGAATGCCTGATAAAATCAGCCTCACTCTCGACGTCAACGGCCGCGAGTATAACGTGTCGGTTGAGCCGCGCCGTACGCTCGTCGACGTGTTGCGCGACGACTGTCACCTGACCGGCACCCACATCGGATGCGAACATGGCGTCTGCGGCGCCTGCACAATCCTGGTCGACGAAAAGCCAATTCGTTCCTGCCTGATGTTTGGCGTGCAAGCCGAAGGCCGGAAAGTTCGCACCGTCGAAGGCCTCGCCGACGGCGACACATTGCATCCCCTGCAGACGGCGTTCTGGGAAAATCATGGTCTGCAGTGCGGGTTCTGCACGTCCGGGTTTCTGATGCTCGCGGCCGGGGCGTTGCAGGAAACCCCCGACATGTCCGACGAGGAGATCAAGGAGGTGCTGTCCTCCAATCTCTGCCGCTGCACCGGTTATCAAAACATCATCAAGGCGGTTCGACTGGCTGCCGTGGCGATGCGATCCGGAGCACGCAGATGAACTATATCGGCCGGTCGCTGAAACGCCTCGAAGACCGGCCGCTGCTGCTTGGGACGGGCGCGTTTGCCGCCGACTGCAATTGGCCCGGCCAGGTTCACATGCGCGTGGTGCGCTCGCCCGTCGCGTTCGGAAAGATTCTCGGGATCGAGACAGCGGAGGCGATCCAGCTCGAGGGTGTCGTCGCGGTCTGGACCATCCGGGATGTCGATGACTTGCCGCCGATCGATTTCCGCCAGATGCGCGCAGAGGGGCTGGTTCCCTACCGGCAATGGATTCTGGCGCGCGATTACGTGCGCTATGTCGGCGAACCCGTTGCCGTCGTGTTCGCCTCCGACCCCTATGTTGCGGAAGACGCCGCCGATCTTGTTTTTTGCGACATCGAGGAACTTGACGCCCAACTCGATGCCACCGCAGAGCCGTCGCTATTTATGCCGGACAGCCATCCCGGCCTGCTTTCGGAGCCGGCGGTGATACGCCGCTCCTACGGTGACATGGACGCAGCCTTCAGCCGGGCTCATCGCGTGGTTGAGCTCGAGGCCAAAGTGGGACGTCATACCGGCGTTCCCATGGAGACCCGCGGCGCTTTGGGGGTCCTCGATCCGGATAGCGATGTCCTGACTGTTTATGGTGCGGCCAAGGTGCCGCATTACAATCGTGACGCCATCAGTAAAATGCTGGGCCTGGCCCCCAATAAACTTCAGCTCAGCGAAGGTCATGTCGGCGGCGGATTCGGAATACGCGGCGAGCTTTATCCGGAAGACGTGCTTGTCTGCGCCGCAGCTCTTCGGCTGCGCCGGCCGGTCAAATGGATAGAGGATCGCAGGGAACATTTGCTGGCGGCCAATCATTCGCGCGACCAGATCTATCGTCTCAAGGCTGCGGTCGATGCGCGTGGCTTCATTCTCGGCCTTGAGGCCAAATTCTTCACCGATCAGGGCGCCTATGTGCGCACGCACGGTACCACGGTGACGGATTTGTCCGCCGGGCTGCTGCCCGGGCCTTACCTGATTCCGGCTTACTGCGTCGAAGGCCACATTCGTCTCACCAACAAGACGCCGGCGGGCACCTATCGTGCTCCTGGACGATATGAGTCGACGTTTGCCCGCGAGCGCCTGATCGACAAGATCGCAGCGGAACTTGGGCTCTCATCGATTGATGTTCGTCGCGTCAACCTCATCCCCGAAAGTGCAATGCCATTCCATCGAGGGGTTGAGACGCTTGGGACCCATGTCGTCTACGACTCCGGAAAATATCACGATCTGCTTGAGCGCCTGCTTGTTCATCTCGATTACGATCGGTTGCTCGAAGAAGTCTCCGCCCGCCGTGCAAAGGGCGAGATGGTCGGTCTGGGTGTCGCCTATTTCGTCGAAAAGAGCGGCCTTGGTCCCGATGATCTCGTGCGCATGAGCCTCGACAAGTCAGGCGCCGTAGAGATCGTGACCGGGGTTGCGTCCGTCGGGCAGGGGGTCGAGACCGTATTGGCGCAGATCTGTGCGCAGACGCTCGATATCCCGATTGAGCGCATCACGGTCGTTCACGGCCAGACGGACCGGATCGAGTGCGGTCGTGGCGCCTTCGCGTCACGTGTAACTGTCATGGCGGGCTCCGCCGTGAAGATCGCTGCCGAGGCGCTCCGCGACCGCGCCGTGGAAGTCGCCGCCGACCTGCTCCAGGCCGCACCCGACAGGTTGCATTTGGTCGATGGTACGGTCACCGTGCGGGAAGGCGGCGCTTCGATACGCCTCGGCGAGATTGCCAGCCAGCTTGGCGAAACCGGCGGACTGAAAAGCGAGGGCTGGTTCCGCGCCGACCATATGACCTATCCTTACGGCATTCATTTTGCGCAAGTTAAGGTCGATCCGCTGACCTGCGGCATCGGCATCGAAAGATATCTGGTGGCCTATGATGTCGGACGGGCCATCAATCCCATGCTGGTCCAGGGCCAGATCGCAGGCGGCGTGGCGCAGGGTGTCGGCGGGGCCTTGCTCGAAGAGTTTGTCTACGACGGGCAGGGCCAGCCTCTTGCCGCGAGCTTTGCCGACTATCTGCTGCCGACGTGTCACGAAGTGCCCGACGTCGAAGTATTGATCCGCGAAGATTCGCCGAGCCCGCTCAACCCACTTGGCGTGAAAGGTGCAGGAGAGGGAGGGATAACGGGCGTGGGCGCGGCGCTCGCCTCTGCGATCGATGCGGCGCTGCAGCAACCGGGTGCGGTCGATCGGCTTCCCATTACGCCTGACCGCCTGCACCGTATCTTGCATGCGAGGCATGGATAGTTCCGACGACTGGGGCGACTGCAAACGGACAGGCAAGCGTGCTCCAAGTAAGCGTGCTCTAAGGCCAGACAGGGTAAAGATGAAGCTCCATCAGGAATTTACGATCGCGCATCCACTCGACGAGGTCTGGCGTTTCTTTCATGACGTCCCGCGGGTTGCAGGTTGCTTGCCGGGCGCCGAATATGTCGGCTCACAGGAGGATGGACGGCATCTCGGCAAGGTTTCGGCGAAGGTAGGTCCGTTTCAGGCAAGTTTTGAAGGCGAGGCGGCGGTTCACTACGACGAAGAGAAAAAGTCGGTTGCGCTCGAAGGCAAGGGGGTCGACCGCAAGGGAGCCAGTCGCGGCAAGATGAGCATGAACTGCCTGTTGCTACCTTCGGGTGATTCAACGGGCGTCGTTGTCGATTCCGATATTAAGCTCTCGGGGACGATCGCGCAATTCGGTCGCACCGGTCTCATCTCTGAAGTTGCCAATGCTCTTGTTGCCAACTTCGTGCGTAATGCCGAAGCTGAACTCGGCTCGGCACACTCATCGACACCGGGCGCTGATGCCGCGGTAGAAGCCTCAGCCGCGAATGCAACCGCTGACAACTCCATCGGCGGCTTCGCCTTGTTGGGCTTATTGATCAAGGGATTATTTAAATCCTTGTTTCGTCGCAGCGACGGAAAATCGGAGAGGGCATGACATACAGCCCATCTGATATTCCGTTAGCGAAATACGCGATACCGATGCGTTTCGCTGCTCACTATAGCCTCCGGCTGCGCAAATATTGGGCGCGCTATTTTTTGCACGCTTTGAAACTATTCGTTCGTGGAACGATGTCGTCGCCCCGAGTTCTGGGGTTAACTGGGGTCAACAGGAGAGTCGAGATCATGCAACAGATATTGAAGAGAAAGTACTTGACCATGTTCGTCGCGGCTGGCGCGGCGATTTCTTGCGGCGCGATCGCCTATGCCGACGGCTTTACACTTCCCGCACCGGCAAAGATTGCATTCCTTTATTTTGATCAAAAGAACGACGGCGGCTGGACCCAGGCTTTCGACGAGGCGCGTCCGAAGATCGAGGACGCGGTCGGCATGAAAATTCCGTTCGTGGAAAAGGTGCCGGAAGTCGCCGGCCAGATCAAACCGGCCGCGGAGGGGTTCATCCAGCGCGGGTACAACGTCATCATCGGCACGGCGTTCGGATATTCGGACACATTCAAGGAACTGGCCGAGAAGTATCCGAAAGTCGCGTTCCTCAATGCGTCAGGCACCACCAACGGTGCCAACCTCGAGTCGTTCTACGGCCGAACCTATGAGAGCCAGTATCTGTGCGGCATGATCGCGGGCGGAATGTCCAAAACCGGCAAGCTCGGCTTCGTCGCGGCGCACCCGATCGGTCCGGTCAATTGGACCATCAACGCCTATGAACTCGGTGCACAGAAGATGAATCCGAAAGCGACCGTGACGGTGATCTTCACCGGCGCCTGGAACGATCCGGTCAAGGAGCGCGCTGCCGCTTCGGCTTTGGCGGATCAGGGTATCGATGTGATCGGCCAGCACGTCGACACTCCGACACCGCAGATCGTCGCGCAGGAGCGCGGCATTTACGGCACCGGGCATCATCGCGATCTGCGCGAGTTCGCGCCGAAGGCGACGCTGTGCTCTTCGGTGTGGACATGGGACAAGTTCCTGTCTCCGGAACTCAAGAAGGTTGCCGCGGGCAATTGGCAGCCCAGTCCCTACGGCGCATTCCCCGGCATCAAGGAAGGCGGCACCGATATCGCTTGCTGCGGAACCGCGGTCCCGAAAGAAATCGTGGACAAGGTGATGGCCGAACGCGCCGCGATCATTGCAGGAAAGCAGATCTTCACCGGGCCCATGAGCGACACCACGGGCAAGGAGATGCTGGCGGCCGGCAAGCCGATCGACGACGGCGGTCTCTGGAAGATGGTTTGGTACGTGCCGGGTGTGATCGCTCAGAAGTAACGACACAGACGGACGTATGATCGATGGCTCTCGCGCTTGAGCTCACCGGAATCAAGAAGACGTTTGACGGCGTCGTCGCGCTCGACGGCGCCGTCTTTTCCGCGAAGTCAGGTGAGGTTCATGCGTTGCTCGGCGAAAACGGGGCGGGCAAGTCATCGCTGATGAACATCGCGGCGGGCTTCTACGTGCAGGATGCTGGAACCCTCGCCGTCAATGGCGAGATGGTTGCGTTATCAGGTCCGGCGGATGCCCGCAGCCGCGGCATCGGCATGGTTCACCAGCATTTCAAGCTGGTGAAACCGTTCACGGTTGCGGAAAATATCCTGCTGGCGAATCCGCGGCCGGCGTATCGCGCCGGAATTGCGGACATTTGCGATAACGTTCGCAGACAGGCGGCTCAACTCGGCTTCGATATCGATCCCGAACGGCGCGTCGGAGATCTCTCGGTCGCCGAGCAGCAGCAGGTGGAAATTATCAAGGTGCTGATCGGTGGTACGAGAATTCTCATTCTCGATGAGCCGACGGCCGTACTGACCGATGCGGAGGCCGAACGGCTGCTCGGGATCGTTCGCCGTCTTGCCCGCAGCGGCGTGGCCGTGGTCCTCGTCACCCACAAGCTTCACGAGGTCAAGCGCCACGCCGACGCGGTTACGATCATGCGTGGCGGACGAACGGTCGCAACACCCGATCCGCGCACAGCCTCGACCGCAGAATTGACGGAGTTGACCGTGGGACAGACCGCACCGCTGCCCGGCCGGGCCGAGCGGGCGCGGGGAGCGACCCGGCTCAATGTCGGCGCCTTGCACTGCGCGCGCAGTGACGGCCAGGTGATGGTGGCAGGCGCCAACTTCTTCGTGCAGGCGGGAGAAATCTACGGTCTTGCCGGCGTTAGCGGCAACGGCCAGGCCGAACTCGCCGAAGCGCTGATTGGCGCGCGCGCGCCACTCTCCGGCGAGATATGGCTGGAAGGGCCGGGCGATGTCGCCGCGCTGCCGCCCGCCATTCGTCGCGAAGCCGGGCTCGCCGCGATACCCGCCGATCGGTATGCGTTCGCGCTGGCCGGGTCGCTATCTGTCGCCGACAATTTCACGGTCGCGACCATCAAGTCCGGCTGTTACGGACCACCCTGGTTGATCGACCGTGGCGCCATGCGCCGCGACGCCGCCGATGCCGTCACCGCCTACGATGTGCAGGGCGTTCGCGGCGTTGGGCAGAAGGCAGCCTTGCTATCGGGGGGCAATGCCCAAAAACTGGTGATCGCTCGCGAATTCAGCCGTCAGCCGACGGTGGTCGTGGCCCACAGCCCAAGCCGCGGCCTTGATGTGCGGGCCTGTGCTGCGGTGCATGAGAGCTTGCTGGCCGCCCGCGATCGCGGCGCTGCGGTGGTGCTGATCAGCGAAGATCTCGACGAAATCCTTGCCCTCTCGGATCGGATCGGGGTCATGAAACGGGGGCGGATCGTCGCCGAATTTGACCGGCCCGCTGACCGTCAGGAGATTGGCCGCGCGATGGTGGATCATGCATGATGTCGCGATGATGGCTGTCGAGACAGAGTCCCCGCCGCCGCCAAAGCCAGCGCCGCGGCGGCGCATCGGGCGTTTTACGCTGGACATGCGCCAGGCCATTTCGCCGTGGAAACAGGCCGGTATTCTCGCGGGTTCGCTGGCGATCGGACTGATCATTTCGGTGGCGATCCTCGACATTGCCGGCATAGCGCCGCTTGATCTCGTCAATGAACTCGCGGGCGTGTTCAACGCCGACAGTCTGCGCTCGGTATTGGTGCGCGCTGCTCCGCTGATCCTGGTCGGACTCGGCGCCGGTCTGGCGTTTCGCATCGGGTTCTGGAATCTCGGTCTGGAAGGCCAGATGGTGTTTGGCGGCATCGCGGCGACCGCGGTTTCCATCTACGGAATCGGACCGGAATCGACGCGGCTCGTCGTCATGGGGATTGCCGCGTCGTTGGGCGGCATGTTGTGGGTGATGCTGGCGTACTGGATGAAGGTGCGCTTTCGCGTCAACGAGATCATATCGACGCTGCTCATGAATTACATTGCCTCGTATTTTCTGTTGCACCTGCTGTACGGCGCCTGGCAGGATTCCAGGACGGCGTTTCCGCAATCGACCCAATACCAGCCGTTCGAGCGGCTTTCAGATATCGGATATGGCGTCAACGGTGCGCTGTTGGTCGCGCTGGCGGCCGCCGCGGTGGCGGGATGGGGGGTCCATCTCAGCCGGGCCGGATTTTACATGCGCTTTATCAGCGCCAACCCCAATATGGCAAAGGTGGTTGGCGTTCCCGTCCGCGCCGTCAGCATGGCCGTGATCGCGATCTCGGGCGTCGCGGCCGGACTTGCGGGATTCGTCAATGTCGCCAGCCAGGAAGGCCGGCTGACGCAGTCGTTCTTCGATGGATACGTGTTTTCCGGTGTTCTGATCGCGTTCCTGTCGCGCAACGATCCGATCATCGTGGTGATCGTGGGATTCCTGCTCGCGGTGCTGTTCGTGACCGGTCAAACGCTGCAGGTATTTTATCAGATTCCCTTCACCATGGTGCAGCTCATCGAGGCGATTATCGTGATTGCCGTCGCGTCCTCTGAATTCTTCATCCGCCACCGCATTCGCTGGACCCGCTGAATGTCTACGGCTTCGATGCAGCATCCGGCAAGCGAACCTTTGTCTCTGAAAGCGGTTTTCCGGATATGACCGAATTTCTCATCAACTGGCTGGCCAATGCCCCGGGCACCGCGGCACCTTACGCGTTCGCGGCGCTCGGCCTGATCATTTCCGAACGCTCCGGCGTTTTGAACCTGACCGCCGAAGGACTGATGCTGGTGGGCGCCGTCGCCGGCGTCGGCGCCAGCCTGATGTTGGGCGGCCATCCGCTGATAGCGCTTCTGATCGCCATGCTGGCGGCGAGCCTGGTGTCCCTGTTGTTCGCGGGCCTGGTCGTGATCCTGCGGGTCAATCAGGTGATTGCGGGTCTCTCGATTGTGTTCTTTTGTCAGGGCTTGACCGGCTTGATCGGCACGCTTGCGAATTGGCAGAACCACCCGATTATCGGCCTCAGCAAGATCGCAATCTGGCCGCTCTCGGAAATTCCTTTTGTCGGGCGGATCTTGTTTGTTCAAGACCCGATCGTCTACCTCGCGATACCGATCTTCTTCGGGGTTTCGTTGTTCCTGCAAAAGTCGATGCTAGGGCTGAAACTGCGCGCGGTAGGTGAAAATCCCGCGGCCGCCGACGCCGCCGGAATCAACGTGTCACTGTACCGGATCGGCGCGATCGTCGCGGGCTCGTCGCTGGTCGGACTGGCAGGCGGCTATATCTCCGTCGTCAGCGTGAAACTGTGGGTCACGGGCATGGTGGGAGGGCGTGGCTGGATTGCGGTCGCTCTCGTGGTGTTCGCACGATGGGCGCCGTGGCCGGCGTTGGCTGGGGCGTTGCTGTTCGGCTGTATCGAAGGGGTGGTTCCCCGCATCGCCGCGGCCGGGATCAGCGTGCCGCAATATCTCATGCTGATGACGCCTTATATCGCGACAATTGCCGTGATGATGTGGGTGGGCGCGCGCAATCGCGGCTATCTCGGCGAGCCGGGCGCGCTGGGCCAGCCGCATGTGCGGGAAGAACGGCGATAACGTAAATCAGGAGCAGCATCGCGATGCGCATTCACGTTTATGGCAAGCCGCAGGAAATCACCGCCGGATTCGATGACTACCTCGATCTCTCAAAGACCGCGGTTATCTCGATTGACATGCATCGCGGGCATCTCGATCCGTCGCCCGACTGCCCTTGTCCGGCGCCACGCGCGCGCGATGTCGTGGCGCCCATTGACGCCTTTCATGATCGCGTTCGCGCGCTTGGCATCCCCATCATCCATGTCCGCTCAGTGCTGCGGCGAGGCGGCGCCGACGATCTCAACGGCATCAGCGCGGCTTGGCGGCGAACTTTCCCGCTTCACGTCGGAGCCATTCCCAATAGCGAAGCGCACGCGATCGAAGGGTCGCGCTGGACCGAATTCGTGACCCGGGTCGACCCCGGCGATCTGATTGTCGAGACCAAGCGCCGCCTGTCGGCGTTCTACCCGACCGATCTGGATTTCCTGTTGCGCAACATGCGGGTGGAAACCGTCGTCCTTGACGGCGGCTTCACCGACTGCTGCGTTCTCAACACCGCCTTTGATGCCAACAATCATAACTATCGGGTGATCGTCGCCCAGGATCTGGTCCGCGGGACGGACGACAATCTGGAAGCGGCGGCATTGGCGATGGTCTCGTTGCATCTGGGCCTGGTGGTCGATTCATCTGACCTGATCGCCGAATGGGGAAATGCCAAATCGCGCGGGCTCGCAAGTGCGGGCCGAGCCGCTAAAATCGCCTGACGGCGCTGCCTTAGAGCTTATCGGTTCTGATTGAATCAGAACCGATAAGCTTTATTCCATCATGTGGTTGATACGGAAAACGTTCCCCTCCGGATCAAGCAGAACGGCCTGATACCAGTTGTAATAGGTCTTGTAGGGCGGCTTCACCAATTTCGCGCCCAAGGAAACAGCCTTCGGTGTCATCCGATCGACCTCGGCCACGCTGGAGACATCGATGTTGAGCAGGAACTTGACGCCGCTGACTTCCGAGAATTCATCCAGCTTCAACAGGCCGTAAGCATCCTGGGCATTGAAGCCGAGGCTGCTGGCACCTGTATCCAGTCCGCGAAAAATCGGCGAGCGAATTTTCTCGATTTCGGTGAAGCCGAACACATCGATATAGAACTGGCTCAGGGCAACGATGTCCCGCGCAAAGACGTTGACATAGGACAGCGTCGCCTTGTCCGAGCTTCCGGTCGGAGAGCCCGTCATGCCGATTTCCTGGAACCTTCGCCGAAGGTCGTCTGCTTGACGAACTTGCTCGTCAGATGGTCGCCCGAGGACACCGGTTCGTACTTGGCGGGATTGCCGGGGCCTTTGCAGCTTTCCAGGCATTCGACCATCGCGTCGTAATTCGGCTGATGAAAGAACACCAGGGAAAGCCGCGCGCTGTCGCCGGCCTTTTCGCGCGGCGGATTAGCCACGCGATGCAGCGTCGACGACCACAGATCATTGGTCCACTGCATCATGAGGTCGCCGATGTTCACGACAAATCCGCCCCCGACCGCGGGAACGTCGACCCATTCGCCATCCTTGTTGTAGACCTGCAGGCCGCCTGGACGGTCTTCCGTACGAACGATTGTCAGGCTGCCGTAGTCGGAATGCGCGCCGGCGCGTAACTGGCCGGGCAGGGGCGCCTCGATCTGGTTGGGATATTTGAGCGCGCGGAACATGCTGATGTGCCGATCGATCTTGTCGTCAAAATAGGTTTCCGGCAGATCGAGGCCGAGCGCAAAAATCCGCATCAACATTTTGGAGAGATCGGACATGGCCTGGAAATATTCGGTCCACGATTCCTTGAAATCCGGGATTTGTCCGGCCCAGAGGTTGGGCGCGAAATGCGGACCGGCGGCCGGCCCGTTGAAATAGGGATCGTCCGGCACGACAACGGGGCCGATCGAAAATGATTCCTTGAGATCGCCGGGAGATTTTTCGCCAAGGCTGTAGGACAGGCCCTCGTCACCGACCGCGCTGTAGCCGCGAACCTGGTCGTCCTTCGGTCGCTTGAGCGCCATCTTGTCCGCACCGGGCAAGTCGAAAAAAGCCCGCGCGCTTGCGTCGGTTCTGTCCACCAGCGCAGGAGAGACGCCGTGCCCCGTGATCACCAGAAACCCGATGTCGCGACAGGCTTGCGCTACGGCCTTGGCCACCGCTTGCTTGCCATCGGAGGAACCGATGCGATAAGGCGAAATATCGATAATCGGAATGCTCTTGAGTGTCATGGCTGTTTCCATTGTTGATGCGTTCTGCATAGCGGTCAGCACCGCAGTTTTGCAGATCAAATCAAGCACGTTCCGTGCCATAACGCGAGAAGGATCGCTTGATCGGGGCCGGGTATGTGCGCTTCCGTCGGGGGCCATCACATCTCGATGGTCACCATCAAAAGGTGTGTCGGTGGCTTGCAACAACGCGGTACGAGGAAACTTAAAGCGTGATTGATCCGATGCTCGCGCCGCCGCACACATAGAGCGCCTGGCCGGTGATGAAATCAGCTTCCCTGCTTGCGAAGAACATCACGGCGCGCGCGACATCGTTAGGCTGCCCGACGCGCCCAACCGGAATCGAGCGCGCGAGCTGATCCACTTTCGGACTGCCTTGCGCGATCATCTCGTGAAACATGTCGGTCTCGATCGGTCCCGGCGCCACCAGGTTGACGGTGATGCCGTGCGGCGCGGTCTCCAGTGCCCAGGTCCGCGCCATGCCGAACATGCCCGATTTCGTCGCGGCGTAAGCGGTGCGCGTCGCAAGGCCGAGCGCAGCGCGTGACGCGATCAGGACTATTCTGCCGAAATGCCGTTGTTTCATGCCGGGCAGTACCGCCTGGACCAGGGTCAGTGCGGCGCCGAGATGGAGATGGCTAAGGGCCGCAATATCCTCAGCCGTCGTTTGCTCGATCGGATTGGGCCGGATCACGCCGGCATTGTGGACCACATGCGAGACGTCATGCCGGGCCGCGACATCGGTGGCGGCGTCCGCGGTCGCGGTGGAGTCGAAGAGATCGACCACGACCGGTTCGAGCCGGGCATGCGACCAATCCGGCAGGCGGCGGTCGAGCGAGACGACGCGGTGACCGGCCGCCAACATCGCCTCGGCGATGGCGCGTCCGATGCCGCCGCTGGCGCCCGTGACGAGGGCGGTGTCGCTCTGGCTCATGAGGTCCTCATACTGCTTCCCGCGTCGGCCGCTTTTTCAGCGCGCGCGTATCGACGCACATGTCGGAGCCGATGGTTTCGGCAACCAGTTCCTTGAGCACGCCGCGCTGAATCTTCTGCGTCGAGGTCAGCGGCACGGCGGATACAAACGCGACATAGCCGGGCGCCTTGTAATAGGCGAGGCGGCTCAGGCACCAGGCGACGATATCGGCCGCGATCCGGTTGCGGGATGCAGCGTCCGGGAGCGCTCCTTCGCTGACGATTAAGGCAAAGACCTCGTCGCCGCGTATCGCGTCCGGCGCAGGAGCCACTGCGACCTGCCTGACGGCGGGATGTTGCATCAGTACGCTCTCCACCTCGACGGCCGAAATGTTTTCACCGGAGCGACGGATGACATTTTTCTTGCGGTCGACGAAATGAAAGGCGCCGTCCGGGCCACGCCGCACCACGTCGCCGGTGTGAAACCAGCCCCCGTCCCAGGCTTCCGCGGTAGCCGTGGGGTCCTTGAGATATTCGCGGAAAAATCCATAGCGTGGTGCTGTACCCGAATGGCGCACCAGGAGTTCTCCGGGCCGATCGACATCGGCCTCTGCACCGCCCTCGGCAACGACACGAGTCTCAAGCTCGCCTCCCGGACGGCCGAAGCAACTGGTGCCGGTGTGGCGCGGTTCGCTGGAAGCGACCACCACCGCGCCGGCGCCCGTTTCCGTCATGGCCCAGGCCTCGACCAGCGGGAAACCGAAACGCGCCTCAAACGGATCGTGCAGCGCCCTGTCGACACCCGCGCCAAAGCCGAAGCGGACCGCATGGCGTTTATCGTCGGCACTTTCGGGCGCGCCCATCAGCATCGGTGGCATGACGCCGAGATAATGCACGATCGTGGCGCTACTTTCCCTGACGCTGGCCCACCAGCTCTTGGGATGGAATCGATCGAGCACGATCAGGCACCCGCCCGTGGTCACCATCGCGATCGCTGAATAGGCCATCGCATTCATGTGGAACACGGGCAATGGCGTCAGCATCCGCTCGGTGCCATCCTTCAGCGCGATCAGGCCGCCGACATTGGCGTACCAATGACCGGCATACAGGAAATATTCGTTCGGCAGCACGCAGCCCTTTGGGCGGCCGGTGGTGCCCGATGTGTAGAGCAGGGCGCATTCGCTATCGCGATCGGGCGCGCTCCCTCGCGGCACCGGCACGTCGATAGCCGCCGGGGTATCATCCGGTCCGACGACGGGAATGTCGCGCCCGATGTTTTTGGCCGCAGCCGCGACGTCGCCCTGACGCGACGGGATCACGACCGCCGCCACGATTTCGGAATGGCCGATCAGATATTCGAGTTCTGCCGCACGCATGTCCGGATTGATCGGAACCAGCGAGACGCCGAGCGCATTGAACGCAAACCAGTGCAGGAAGAACCCCGGGCGGTTTTCCATCAGGATGCCGACGCGGTGACCGTTGCCGTAACCCTTTGCGCGATAGGCATCGGTCAGTGCTGCGATCTTGCCGAGGGCATCGCGGTAACTGATCTCACCTGCGTCAAGGCCATAGGCTTGCGCCGTCTCCGGCAGCACCGCGAGAAACGGCTTGTCGCCGTGGCGCGCGGCAGCCCGCGCGAAGGCGTCGAATACGGTGGCGGGGGCGTCGATCGGAAGCTGCATATCGACGCGCCTTACATGAACAGCTGAATATTGCCGAACGCGGCATCGCAATTGACGATGTCGACCCGCTTCAGCTTGATCCTGAGCGCGCCGTCAACCACGGCCAGAGTGTGCGTCGCCCAGGCCGCATACAGGTCCTGCTGGTCGAGCCGGGTTTCGACGTAATGCATCGGAGTCCAGGTGACATATTCGTTTGCCGCCTCGTTCCGGCTGTCGACCTGAGGCGTCTGCAGAACGTGATGACAGCGGCTTTTGGGTTTCTGCGAAAAGGTGCGGTTGCCCTTGAGCCGTTCGACGCGGATCTTGAGCAGAAGTTTGTCTTCATACATCAGCGACGTCGTCAGCCGCGGATCGGTCTGGCCCCATTCGAGCGGCATCCAGTAGAAACCGTCCTCGGCGAACAGTTCGAGCCATTCCTCGAAACGGTGCTGATCGATCAGGCGGGTTTCGCGAATGACGAAATCGATCAATTGCTGATCTGTCGGTGCGTTGGTTTGAGTGTCGGTTTGAGTGTTCATGGACCCGTCCGTCACATCGACATCGTCATGAATTTCGACCAGGCGCGGAACTGGTTGCGCATCTGCCATTCGGTCGTGCCGTTGGTCACGGCGGTGGTATCGGGTATCTCGGAGGGATCGTAGAGCCGCTGCAGATTGACCCATTGGTTGGCGTCGACGTGCAGGCCCTCCTGGGCGCGCTCGTACATTTCGAGATCGTCATGGCCGACGACGGAGGTCGGCGCGTTGATCAGCCGGTTGTACATCAGGGTGCGTTCCAGCAGCAGGTCGGGGGCATCGACGAGGCGGAAGGTCCAGCTTTCCACCAGCGTCTTGTTGGCCGCGATCGGCTTGAACACCCGAACCAGCTGGATCGGTCCCTTGATCATGATGTTGGGGAAATAAACCGTGTTGTGGCGGTTCTCGTTGAGGATGGCCTTGGCGCGCTCCTCGCCATGGGCGGCGGCCATCTTCTCGAAATAACCGGGCACCGCGGAATAATCGGAATGGATCGAGTGATGCACGCCTGTATGACCGTGACCGTTGGGCCAGATCCGGATCCCCATATTCTCGAAGAACTCATACGGCGCCATGAAGGGCGCGTAGATCTCCACGGCCATCGGCTTGGCGGTGCCGGGCGGCGCATTCTTCCAGACCTCGATCGCGGTGCCGGCCGAGGATTCATGCGCGACCATCGGATGACAGGTGTCGGTCTGGTTCTCGACCAGCATTTTCCAGTTGCAATTGTGCATGTAGCGCAGCACGCCGCCGGCGACTTCGAGCCGGCCGGCCGGTGACCGGTCGACCATGTTGTCGAAGCTCGACAGGCTCTCGCCGAAAAACTCTTCAAAGCCGGGACCGGCATCGTTGAGCTTGGCAAACACGAAGCCGCGGTAGTTGCGCACATGCCTGACCACGCTCATGCCGGCGCCGGCGTGACTCTGTTCGACGCCGGTGTTCTCGTAGCCCTTCTTCAGGGGGATCGCGAGCAGCGAGCCGTCGGTCTTGAAGCTCCAGGCATGATAGGGACAGCGGAAGAACTTTCCGGTGTTGCCGCAGGATTCGGTGGTGATACGCGTGCCCTTGTGCGGGCAGCGATTGTGCAGCACCTTCACGGCGCCGTCGGTGTGGCGCACCATCAGGATCGGTTGCAGGCCGATCGTGGTGCCGTAATAGTCGCCGGGTTTCGGCACCTGGCTGTCATGGCCGACATAGGCCCAGGTGTTGGCGAAGACATGTTCCATTTCGAGCTGGAACACTTCCTCGTCGATATAGACGTCGCGATGGACTTCGGTCTCGCGAACGAGGCCCTTGATTGCTTCGAGATTGCCGCGATATCTGGCCATCAGCGCCTCCTCAGGGATCAGAGATCGAGTACGAGCCGCGGCGTCTTCGCCCGCGAGATACAGATTTGCATGACCTTACCGGCCGCTTTCTCGGCGTCGGACAAAATATAGTCGCGGTGGTCGGGTGTGCCTTCGACGACATTGACCTGGCAGATGCCGCAATCGCCACGCTGGCAATCGTGCAGCGGGTCTTCACCGGCTTCAATCAGGACCGCGAGAATCGTTTTCCCCGGTGGAATAACGAAGGTCTTGCCGGAATTATTCAGCACCACTTCGAAGGGCTGGTCGCCGGCGACGGGCGTGACCGCCGTGAAGATCTCGAAACGCAGCCGTCCGTCATCCCAGTAGAGATCCCTGGCGCTCTTGATCGCGGCGTCGATCATCGGCTTGGGGCCGCAGACATAGAGCGGCTCGCCGGCGGTGAGCGAAGCCATCAAGCCCTTCACATCAAAGATGCCGCCGGTGTCGTCGGTATGGATGGTCAGATGTTCGCGGTTCAGCGCCTCGATTTCCCCGAGAAAGGCGAGCTGGTCGCGCGCGCGGCCGGCATAGATAAAGCGATACGGCCGCTCACCGGCGGCGAGCGCGGTCGCCATCGAGAGTACCGGCGTCACCCCGATGCCGCCGGCAAGGAGTATGATGGGTTTCGATGCCGGCTCCAGCGGAAAATTATTCCGCGGCGACGAGACCGAAACGATATCTCCGGCTGTGAGCGCGTGCATGAATTTGGAGCCGCCCTGGCTCGGCTGCTCCAGCCGGACGCCGAGGCGGTACGCATGCGGGCGCGTGGTTGCTGCCGGATCGAGCGAAGTGTTGATCAGCGAGTAGGAGCGCTCGTCGCCGTCCGGCAGCCGCACTTTGATGTGCGCACCGGCCTCCCAGGACGGCAGCGGCTCGCCATGCGGACGTGCCAGCGTGATCGCGCGGATCAATTTTGTTTCCGCGTGAATATCGGTGACGGTCAGATCGAACTGGTCCATCGCACCCATCATAGAAATGTTTCGACCGTGGCCAGGGCCCCGTCGAGGGCTTTGCCGTCTTCATCGGCGAGCGCGGCCTTGCACAGACGGCGTAGCCACTCTCCGCCATCGGCGCGGCCGGCGAGGCGGGGCGCGATCGCGATCACCCTGTCGAATTTCGAAGCGCCGCGTGCATGGGTGTCGGAATAACCCTTCACCAGCCGGCGCGCCTCGAGGATGGCGACCGCGAGGTCATAGTCCCTGACAGCCGTATTGCGCGCCAGATCGAGCCAGGCATTGCGATGATCGAGCTCACGGCGATGCCGCAATGTCCCGCGGCGAAAGCGTTTCAGGCCGCCCAAGACATAGAGCGGCAGGAACCAGCGCACCGTGCCGGTCTGGACGCGGCGTCCGCGATTGACCAGCCGATCGAGCGCCTTGAGCAGGTGCGGGCTGCCTTCGAGCCACAGACCGAGGCGCGCGGGCAGCGTGCCCACGACTTCCTCCATCCGCGGATGCATGAATTCGGTGGTGTAGACAAGCTGATCGGGCTTGGCGAGAACCTCGTCCCGGACTCGTTCGAAACGGCTCGCACGGGTCTTGAGGTCGGCGACACGAATAACATCGTCATAGGCCATCGCGACGGCGATATGTTTGGCGGCGGCACGCGTCAAAGCGGGATCATCGCCGCGCTCCAGCGGCAGGAAACCCGCGACGAGATCGAGATATTCGCGGCCGTAGACCGTGTCCTGGAAGTCGACGACCTTGCGCAGGGCCGCCGCAATCATCCCATGTAAAGGCGAGGGGAAAGTTGCCCGGGCATCGGTGACAAGCGCGTCGAAGCCGGGATCGCCGATCGGCGCCAATGAAGGATAGAGCTTGCCGGCCGACGCGGGTTTCGGCGGTTCGGGCGGCATTGCCGATGCGGCATCGGCCGCGGTTCGCTCAAAGCCCGCTGCGAATGCGCGCAGACTAGGCTCGACGCCGATACCGGCCGCGCGGATGGTCGCCTCATAGGCGTCGCGCCCGAACGGCAGCGCAGCGGCGCCGGCGAGTGCCCCGAATAATACCGCGGAGATCGCGCTGCCGGTGCTGTCGGCAAGCGTCGCCATGTCAAAGGCGACGAAACGTTTGGCCGCGGCTGATGCGGCTTCATACACTTTGGAGGAGTCGGCGATGCCGTCGCCGGGCACCAGTTTTTCCTGTACCGCGAACGACCGGTGCGACGAGGTGATCAAGGTGGTCCTGTCGGGCGTGACCAGTCCGCGCTGGATGGCGCGGCCGGCCTCCATCAACTCGGCACCGACCACGACGTCGACATCGCCCGGAAGCGGCATCAGCGCGAGCACAGGGTAGGGCGCCCCGGCGCGGGCGGCGATCATCTCGACATAATAGATCGTCGCGCCGGTGCGTTGGGCGACGCCCGGCACCGAGGTGGATTGCGCGATCCAGCCCTGGCTTTCGGCCAGCGCCACGATCCAGTCGACCAGCACGCCGCCGCCCTGGCCGCCCATCGCGAGCACGGCGATGCACAGCGGTCTGGTCTGATCGATGGCAGTTGGCTGCAACATGATGTTCATCGCGATGCCTCAGACCAAAGCGAGACGGCGCCGATCGCGGCGGCGTTGCAGGAAACCGATAACGCCGCCGCGCAGCTTCGCCATGAAGCGGTCGAAGGCGGTCGGGTTATGGATGATGTCGGCGCGATAGAAGGAGGGGCACAGCACGGCCGCTTCGGCGACTTCGCCGCAATTGCCGCATCCGACGCAGCTGTTGTCGATCGCGGCCACCGGGTCGTCCTTTAGCGGATCGTCGGTATGCTTGACGGAAAGCGAGGGGCAGCCGGACAGGCGGATGCAGGCATGGTCGCCGGTGCAGACGTCCTCATCGACCCCAAAGCGCTCGCGCACGACGCGTTCGCCGCCCTTCACCGCCTTGTTGAACAACGGCTTGATCCGCCGCTGCTTGTTCAGCATGCATTCCGACGAGGCGACGATCACCTTCGGTCCCTTGTCGGGGCTACTCAAAGCCTCCTTGAGCGTGTCGCGCATCTTGGCGACGTCATAGGTCCGGTCGATCTGGCGCACCCATTTGGCGCCGATGCCTTTCACCGCTTCGGTGATCGGGTGTTTGGTCGAGCGCGATTTGTTGTCGGCACGGGACGACGGGATGTCCTGGCCGCCGGTTGCCGCGGAATAGTGATTGTCGACGATCAGAATGACACCGTCATGCTGGTTGAAGACGGCATTGCCGATACCGCTGGTGAGGCCATTGTGCCAGAAGCCGCCGTCGCCCATCATCGCAATCGAACGCTTGCCGGCGGGCACGTTGAACGCGGAAGCCGAGGCGGGACCGAGGCCATACCCCATCGTGGTCGCGCCGATGTTGAAGGGCGGCAGGATCGAGAACAGATGGCAGCCGATATCGGCCGCGACGTGATGCGGGCCGAGCTCCTTTTCGACCAGCTTCATCGCCGCGAAGATCGGCCGTTCCGGACAGCCGGTGCAGAAGCCCGCGGGACGCGCCGGTACTACGTCAGCCAGCGCCTTGACCTTGTCGTGGGCCAGGATCGAGGTCTCGTTCGGCGCGCGGATGCGATCCGGCAGCGCGGCCGGCGCGGCAGCCGAGAGAAAACTGCGAAGACCGGCCGCGAGCACCGCGGCGGTATATTCGCCGGCGACCGGCAACTCGCCCTTGCCATAGATTTTCGCGGCGACGTCGGCCTTGCGCAGAATTTTGTGCAGGGCCTGTTCGATGTAATCGGGCTGGCCCTCTTCGACCATCAGCACCGCACGTTTCGACTGGCAGAATGCGATCAGTTCATCGTCGATCAGCGGGTAGGTCACGTTCATCACGTAAAGCGGAATACGGGTACTGCCCCATACATCCGCGAGGCCGAGGCCCTGCAGCGCGCGGATCACGCCATTATACATGCCGCCTTGCAGGATGATGCCGACGTCATCGATGTCACCTTCGAAGAATTCGTTGAGCTTGCGCTCCTTGATAAAAGCGACTGCCGCGGGCCAACGCTGCTCGACCTTCTCCCTCTCATGTTGGTAGGACGCCGGCGGCAGCACGATGCGGCTGGTGTCGCGGACCGGATTTTCCAGCGCCTGCGCCAGCGTGAATTTGGGGCGCTGGTTATCCTTGGCGACAAACCGCCCATGGACGTGGCAGGAGCGAATGCGCACCTCCAGCATCACGGGCGTATTGGTCGCCTCCGACAACTCAAAACCATCCTCGACGGCCTTGACGATGGATTCGAGATTGGGCCGGGGATCGAGCAGCCAGATCTGGGATTTCATCGCAAAGGCGTGGCTGCGTTCCTGCATGATGGAGGAGCCTTCGCCGTAATCCTCGCCGACCACGATCAGCGCGCCGCCGGTGACGCCGCCGGATGCGAGATTGGCCAGCGCATCGGAAGCGACATTGGTGCCGACGGTCGATTTCCAGGTCACCGCGCCGCGGATCGGATACATCACCGATGCCGACAGCATCGCGCCGGCGGCGGCTTCGGACGCCGATGTTTCGAAGTGAACGCCGAGATCGCCGAGGATGTCCTGCGCATCCGCCAGCACATCCATCAGATGCGAGATGGGCGCGCCCTGATAGCCGCCGACATAGCCGACGCCGGATTGCAGCAGCGCCTTGGTGATGGCGAGAATTCCTTCACCGTGGAAGACGTCGCCATTGCCGAGTTTGAGGTCCTGGACTTCGCGGGCGAAAGAGCGTTCAGCCATGACGCATTCCCTTCGGCTCAAGCAATGACGATGTGCCGGCCACAGCAGCATACCACCGCGACAGGTTCCCGCACGCGCGATGTTCCCGCGCCGGACCATCCGAAATGCTAGGCGGAGATATTTTAAGTGTCAAATAAGTCATCGTCCCGTTCAAGCCTTCGCTCCCGCCGGATTTGACGGCACCAGCGCCAGCACGCGCAAGGGACTGCCGCTGCCCTGCAAAATCTTGAGGGGCGGCGCGATCAGCGAACTGCCGGTCGGCGGCAGCAGATCGAGGTTGGTCAGGCATTGCAGGCCATAACGTCCGGCGCCGTGCATGTAGTAGTGGCACGGATAGGGCGGCAGGAAATGCGCGGCCTGGCCGGCATCGGTGCCGATGGTTTCGGTGCCGAAGCCGAGCACGTCGCGCTCGCTCAGCAGGAAACGCACGGCGTCCGGATCGGGGCCGGGCGTGTGTTGCCCGGTCTCGTCGTAATTCTGATAGGCCGCGGGATCGCTTTTCTTCGACCAATCGGTGCGCATCAGCACCCAGCATCGCGGCGGAATCTTGCCGTGCCGGGCTTCCCAGCCTTTGATGAAATCAGGTGTCAGCAGGAAATCGGCATCCGCGCTTGATTGCTTCGAACAATCGATCACCACCGCGGGCGCGATGAAATCAGCCACCGGGATCGTATCGGTCGAGCTGTTGGGGAGATCGCGCCCCGAGACCCAGTGAATCGGCGCGTCGAAATGCGTGCCCGTATGTTCGCCAAAGGACAAATTGTTCCAGTACCAGCCGCCGCCGCGTTCATCGTAGCGGGAAATCTCCTCCATCCGGAAGGCGCGGCTCTGGCCCATCTCCGGCGGCATCACGATGCTGGGGAAATCCGGACCCAGTGTCTGCGTCAGATCGACGATGCGGATCGCGCCGGTGGCGAGCGCGGAGGTGAAATTCGCCAGAATGTCCGGGCCCGGCGCTGGATTTTGGTGTTTCATCGGCCAAGCTCCCGTTCCAGTGCTTTCGGATTATCGCGGAAACGGGCGAGCCAGTCCTGCGCGATATCGCCGGGATAGACGTCCTCGACCGATCCTTTCAGCGCGCCGACGATGGCGCGGGCGACGGCGGAGGGCGCAAGCTTCGGCGGCAACAGCAACTGGTTCCATTCATCATCGATCGGCCCGGGAAACATGTTGATCACCCGGATGCCGGCAACGCGCATCTCGGCGCGAAGCGCCTGACTGACCGACAGTGCCGCGGCCATCGACGCTGAATAGGTCGCATGCTGTGGAAAATTGGACAGCGCATAGATGGACAGCAGGTTGACCCAGGCGACCGCGCTCGCCTCGCCATCGGCGCCGCGCGCCTGCATGACCGGACCGAACGCTTGTGCCAGCCGCAACAGGCCGAAGCAGTTGGTTTCCATCTCAGCCCGCGCGGTCTCGACACCGGCGCGGCCGAACAGACCGAAGGTGCGATGATGCTCGGCGGTATTGATCACGATGTCGACCTTGAAACCGAGTTCGGCGGCAAGTTCGTTGACGGATTTGGTGTCGGTGACATCGAGCGGAACCAGTGTCGTTTTCGGCAGGTCCGCGATCGCGGCCCAGCCCGGCGGGTTCTTCCAGGGCTCGCAGTGGCCGGCCCAGACCAAATCGGCGCCGGCCTCGATCACTGCTTTTACGACAGCCTGGCCGACCGGCGACTTGGCGTCGGTGACGAGCACTTTGCGGAAACGCGGGTCTGACGTCATGTCACGCAGCTTCGGTTCGTCGGCGAGTGCTGTGTCGCCACTGTTTGGCGTGGCGACAAGCACGGCCTGACCGGCACGGTCGAGCGCGGCCTCGACCGTGACCGCCGATGGCGCCGGACCGCAGCGCGCGTCGAGATGGGCGACCACGCTGACGCCTGCGGCAAGACGGACCAGTCCCAGCCGCCACGGCATGCGTTCGCGAAAGAACAGTTCTTGCGAATGACGCAACGTGGTTTCGCTGACGAGTTCGCCTTGTCCGCTCATCAGGGTCCATTCGAGTTCGGCCGACAGACAGCGCACGCAGGCTTCCCGCGGCGGATATTGCACGGCGCCGCACGCCGCGCAGCATTGCAGTTCGAGCTGCCCGAGTGCCGCGCCGCGAACGAGGCCGAGCGCGATCCGGCTGCGGCGGTCCGGCGGCAGCGTCGGCGACCGCGTCTTGAGGATCGGGTTCTTGCGTTTCGGCCGTTTGATTGTTTCGCTCATCATGATGTCCCGATCAGGTTGCGGCGAGAATGGCGGCGCTGGAGCATAATCCGCGGTCGTAATTGATCATGCCGTATCCGGAGACCAGCGCATGGCGTGCGTTCGCGACCTGCGCGCCGAGCGTCTGTCCCGTGAGCTGCCGGATCGCCTCGACAAGGCCGAGCGTACCGCCGGCGGCGCCGGCCTGGCCGATCGACAATTGACCGCCCGACGTGTTGAACGGAAAGCTGCCATGGGTCTCAAAACTATGGCGACGGATGAAGTCCGGAGCTTCGCCCTTGGCGCAAAAGCCGAGATCCTCGATCTGCAGGACGTTGATCACGGGATAGTCGTCATAGGCCTCGACCAGGTCGATATCGGCGGGTCCGACGCCGGCTCTTTCGTACAGGCAATCGCGGTCCATCACCCAGCCGCCGCGATCCTGCACCGGATCGTCGGGGAAGGCATTGTGCCGTTCGATAGCCCCGGTGAGCCGCGCATGCGGCAGCCCGAGACGTCTGGCCCGATCCTCGCTCATCACCAGAAAGGCGTCGGCGCCCGCGCAGGGCATGACGCAATCGAACAGGCGAAGCGGGTCGGCCACCAGCCGGGCACCGAGATATTCATCGAGCGTGAGCGGTTTCTTGAACAGCGCATGCGGGTTATGCAACGCATTGGCGCGTTGCGCGACGCAGAGCTTGCCGAAATCCTCGGGCTTCGCGCCATAGCTGCGCATGTAATAGGCCGTGAGAAAAGCGAAGCTGGTATTGGGGCCGCCAGCGCCATAGGGATAGACCGCGTCCTGCGCGAACATGCTGAAACCAGCGGTATTCTGACGGAAGCTGTCGACATGGTTGGTGTCGCCGGCGATACAGGCGACGATGTCGGCGTCACCCGCCTGAACCGCGCGCGCCG
Organism: uncultured Alphaproteobacteria bacterium; assembly: GCA_963790595.1. GTDB lineage: Bacteria > Pseudomonadota > Alphaproteobacteria > Rhizobiales > Xanthobacteraceae > Bradyrhizobium. The sequence goes on from CAWBPE010000044.1 coordinate 161,714, forward strand.
CGCGGCGGAGGCTAACAATGCCGGACGCGCCGCCCATCGGGACGTGATCCAGCCAGCGCGGTGACAGGCCGAGATGCTGCGTCAGGCCGACGGCGCTGTCGGGGGCCAGCGTGAAGCTCGCGACGCACAGGCCGTCGATGTCGGCCTTCCCGATGCCGGCACCATCGATCAGTTGTTTGAGCGCGCGGGCGATGAACCAGTGTGCGCCGCGGATCGAGAAGCGCTCATAGGGCACGGTGACGGGTACCGCGACCGCGACCCCAGCGTAACTTGCAACGCGGTTTGCCATCGTGCTCAGTGCCCCCCGCCAAGATAACTCGCCTGCACGCGCTTGTTGCCAAGCAGGCTGTTGGCCTCTCCGTCGAGCACGATCTCACCGGTTTCCAGCACATAGCCATAATCGGCGATTTCAAGCGCGGCCCGTGCATTCTGCTCGACCAGCAGGATCGAGACGCCGGCGTCGCGCAACCCGGCCACGATGCGCAGGATGTCGCGCACGATCAGCGGCGCAAGGCCCAAGCTGGGTTCGTCGAGCATCAACAGCCGCGGCGCCGACATCATGGCGCGGCCCAAAGCGAGCATCTGGCGTTCGCCGCCCGAAAGCGTATCCGCGCGTTGGGTGCGCCGTTCGGACAGCCGCGGAAAACGGCCATAGGTCTCGTCAAGCGCGCGGGCCACGAAGGCGCGATCCGAGCGGCGCGGATAGGCGCCGAGCACGAGATTATCGTAGACCGTCAATTCGCCGAACAGTTCCCGGGTTTCCGGCACCAGGCAGAAGCCGTGCTCGACGCGGGCTTCGACATCGAGCTTGAGCAGATCTTCGCCGTCGAAGATCAGCCGGCCGCGTGAGGGCAAGAGGCCGATCGCCGCGGCGAGCAGGGTGGTCTTGCCGGCGCCGTTCGGTCCGATCACGGTGACGATCTGCCCCTTCTGCAGCGACAGCGACACGCCGCTGATGGCTTCGACCTTGCCATAGGCGACGTGAAGATCCGATATCTCGAGCATCGCGCTCATAGCACGCCTCCGAGATAGGCTTCCTGCACTTTCGGATCGGCGCGGACTGAAGCGGGGTCTCCCTCGACCAGCTTGCAGCCGAATTCCATGACGACGAGCCGGTCGACCAATCCCATCACAAAGTCCATGTCGTGTTCGACGATCAGGATCGTAACGCCTTCGTCGCGGATCTGGCGCAGCACTTTGGCAAGCGCTTCTTTCTCGGGGGGCCTCAGGCCGGCGGCCGGTTCGTCCAGCACCACCAGCACGGGATCGGCCGCCAGTGCCCGCGCCACTTCCAGGATGCGTTGTCCGCCGAGCGGCAGGTTGCCGGCGAGTTCGTAGGGCTTGTCGCCAAGACCGACGCGCTGCAATTGCCGCTGGACCTCGTGGAGCGTGCGCCGTTCTTCGGCGCGATCCAGGCGAAGCGCGCTGGTCAGAAAACCGGTCCCGGTGCGCGCATAGGTGCCGAGCGCGACATTATCGATCAGGCTCATATCCGGCCTGAGTTTCACATGCTGGAACGTGCGCGCAATTCCCATCCGCGCGATCGTCATCTGCGGACGGCGCGTGATGTCTTCGCCGAGGAAACTGATCCGTCCGGTGTCGGCCTGCAGCGCGCCGGTCAAAAGATTGAACATCGTGCTCTTGCCGGCGCCATTCGGGCCGATCAGGCCGAGGATCTCGCCGGCGTTGAGTTCAAAGCTCACTCTGTTGACGGCAGTCAGGCCGCCGAAAGTCTTCATTGCGTCTTCGATTTTCAAAATCACCGCGCCGCTTTCAGGAAGGGAACGGCGTGTCATCGGCTCGGCTGCCGCGGGCGGTTGGCGTTTGCCCTGCGGCAGATGTTTGAGGACGAAAGCAACCAGGCCGCCGCGGGCATTCTGCAGCAGCAGGATCAGAAGGATGCTGAAGACGATGATCTCAAATTGAGCGGAGTCGTGGGTCACCAGCGGCAGCACATCCTGTAGCCAGTTCTTGAGCAGCGTAATTAATGCCGAGCCCGCAACCGCGCCGGCGATGTGGCCGGCACCGCCGGCCATCGCCATCAGCAGATATTCGATACCGGGTTTGACGTCGAACGGGGCAGGGCTGACGAAGCGGCTCATATGGGCATAGAGCCAGCCGGCCAGTCCGGCGAGCAGGGCGGCCAGCACGAAGGTAACGAGGCGAATGCGGAAGATGTTGACGCCGAGGCTGGCGAGCAGGACCGCGCCGCCACGCAGGCTTCGGATCGCGCGGCCCTCGCGGGAATCCAGCAGGTTGGCACTCGCCAGCATCGCAAGCCCGACTATGAGCCAGATCAGGTAATAGATGGTTTGCGACGAGATCAGCGAGATCGATCCAATCGCGATCGGCGGGATGCCAGCGATGCCGGTGTTCTGGCCGAGGCCTGCGATGTTGCCGAACAGGAAATAGATCGAAATGCCCCACGCAATCGTGCTCAGCGAGAGAAAATGTCCGTCCAGCCGCAGCGTCAACGCGCCGATCGCCAGCGCAGCAAGCCCGGTCGCCAGCAACGCCAGCAACAATCCGAACCATGGCGACAGGCCTTGCGTCGTGGTCGCCCAGGCGGTCGCATAGGCGGCGATGCCGACAAAGGCGGCCTGGCCGAACGACGTCATGCCGCCGATCCCGGTCAGCAGCACCAGGCCGAGCGCGGCCAGTGCGGAGATGCCGATATAATTGAGAAGCGTGATAGCAAAACTGCCGAGCAGCAGGGGCGCGAGGGCGAGGGCGACGACGGCGATCCCGATCAGGCTGTTGCGCAGCGGCACGCTCAGCCCTGATGACGCCGGCATCTCGATTTCTTCGCCTTCGCCGTCGCCATGGCGGGCCGATTTCCAGGATTGCCAGAGCAGTACCGGGATCAGCAGGCCGAAGACGATCACTTCCTTGAAGGAGCTGCTCCAGAACGAAGCAAAACTTTCCAGGATGCCGACGAACAGCGCGCCGAGCGCTGCAATGGGATAGCTGACGAAACCGCCGATGATGGCGCCGACGAAAGCCTTCAGCCCGATCATGAAACCGGAATCGTAATACATCGTCGTGGTCGGACCGATCAGGATCGCGGAGATGCCGGCCAGCAGCGAGGCGATGAAATAGGCTGTTGTGCCGGTGCGCGCCGGCCGGATACCGACAAGCCGCGCGCCGATCCGGTTGATCGCGGTGGCGCGCAGCGCCCGGCCGGCCATCGAGCGCTCGAAGAACAGAAAGAACAGCAGGCTAAGCAGGGCGGCGGTCGCCACCATCAGGAGCACCTGCGCCGATATGATGACGCCGCCGCCGAGGCGATAAATGCCATCGACCAGCGGATGAATGCGGAAACCTTCGGCGCCGAAGAACATCAGGCCCAGTCCGCTCAATGCGAAATGCACCGCCAGCGCGATGATGAGCAGCACCAGCACCGAGGCATCGGCGGCGGGCCGAAATGCGATGCGGTCGAGCAGCGGCGCAATGGGCAGCACAAGCGCCAACGCCAGCACGATCTGCACGGCATGGGGCAACGCTTGCGGCGCCGCCAGCCACGCCAGCACGCAGGGGATCAGCGGCAGCAGGCCATAGATGAAAATCGAGTATCGCAGCCGCGCATAGGCGCCGGAACGAATATGACCGGCGGCATCCATGGCCGTTGCGATGACGGCGAGGATCGCAACCACCCAGATGGCGCCGGGCGGCCGGCCGAGCTCGAATGCAGCGATCGACAGCGCGCAAAACGCCGTGATGTCGCCGAACGGCACGAACACGACACGGGTGACCGAAAAGATCAGCACGAGTCCGAGCCCCGCCAGGAGATAGATCACTCCGTTGGCGATGCCGTCCAAGAGCAGGATGATGGCGATTTCACTCGTCATGGCGATCCGGTACCTTGATTAGCCAGATTAATACATTAAAATGCCATATGAAAATGGTATTTGAGGAGACGTTTTGTGGCCAAAAAACCCCGAAATTCCAATTCGGCGCCGGCCGTCATGGCTGAGGCGGCCGCCGAGATCCCGCCGATCGAGCAGGCGGTCAACGCCTTCGAATACGCCGCCTGGCACTTCGGTTCGGCTTTCGCCCGCTGGCGGCGTGATTGCCTGAGCGCGATGCCGTCGACCGCGCTTGGCGGTACCGAGGCCTCGATCCTGCACGTGCTTCATCTGAATGGCACCCCGAAGGGGCTGAGCGACGTCGCGCGCCTGTTGCACCGGGACGATCTTGCCAATCTTCAATATGGACTGAAGAAGCTGATTTCCCTTGGTTTTATCGAGAATGCGAACAGCGGCGCCTCGCGCCGCAACACCACTTACGTCCCGACCGAGTCCGGGCGCGCGATCGTCGACGCCTATCTGCAGCATCGGCGCGATACGCTGGTGCGTCTGGTCGACAGCATGTCTGGCACCCAGGAGGCGCTGCAGCAGGCGACTTCCATTCTTCACGTCATGACCGGGCTTTACGATCAGGCCAGCACGATCCTGTCCAGCCAGATCGGAGACACCCTCGGCCTTCGGCCATAAGGCATGAATTGGTACTTTAATAAGTAATTTTATCATATGAATTACATCTTGAGTTGGATGCTTATTGCACGCTTTTATGTTTTATGTCTAAAATAATTTTGTCGGAGATGGCGGATGGCTCGGCTTTGAACAATAATTCTTGCCAGGAAGCGCGGACCGGCCGGCGGCAAAGCCGCCGTCAGCATGCCATTGCCCTCGACCCTCACTTCAGCCGTCCGGCCCCGGTCGACTGACTGGCGGCCCAACAGGAGGTAGCGACGATGAGCAGACAGATGATTTCACGCCGAAACGTTCTCGTCGGCGGTGCGGCACTTTCCGGTTTCGTCGCGGCTCCCGCGATCCTTCAGGCGCAGGCCGCCCCGATCACGGTCGGTTTCGTCACCGGTCAGACTGGGCCGGGAGCTTCCGTCGGCATTCCCTATTCGCGCGGCATCGCCGCGGCCATGGGTTATCTCGATACGATCGAGGGACACAAGATCAAACTGATCCAGATGGACGATGCCAACGATCCCTCGGCGTCCACCCGCAACACCCGCAAGCTGGTGGAAGAAGACAAGGTCGATGTGCTGATCGGGACCGCGGGCGTTCCAGGATCGGTCGCGATGGCGGCGGTCGCCGCCGAGCAGAAAGTGCCGTTCATCGGCATTTCGCCGTTGCCGCCGACGGCGGGTCGAAGTGACGACGGCTTCTGGGCCATTTCAATTCCGCAACCGCCGCCGCTGATGGTCGCGGCCGTTGTCGAGCAAATGCAAAAAGCCGGCATCAAGAGTCTGGGCTATATCGGCTTCAGCGATGCCTGGGGCGATCTCGTCTTCGGCGCGCTATCCAAGACGGCACTGCCTGCTGGCATCAAGATCCTCACGGACGAGCGTTATGCGCGTCCCGACACGTCGGTCACCGCGCAGACGCTCAAGATCATGGCCGCGCAGCCTGATGCGGTCATGACCGGTGGGTCGGGAACGCCCGGCGCACTACCCTTCCTGGCGCTGCGGGAACGCGGCTATCGCGCGCCGATCTACGGCACGCATGCGTTGATCAATCCTGATTTCATCCGGGTCGGCGGCGCGGCCGTCGAGGGCGTTCTGGCGCCGACCGGGCCGGTGATCGTGGCTGAGCAATTGCCCGACAGCAACCCGGTAAAGAAGGTCGGCCTGGAATTCCGCGCCGCCTACCTCAAGGCCAACAATGCGCCAACAACGGACGCGTTCTCCGCCTATTCCTTTGACGGCTGGCTGGTTTTCGCCGATGCCGCCAGGCGCGCGCTCGCTGCCGCGCCGCCCGGCACGCCGGCGTTCCGGGCCGCGTTGCGCGATGCACTCTACAGCACCAGGGAATTCGTGGGTACGCACGGCGTCTACACCTATGGGCCGGGCAATAATTCCGGCGTGGATGAGCGCGCTCGCGTGATCGTCACGCTCGAGAAAGGGCAGTGGAAGCTTCTGAGCTGATCGGCGGCCGCCGCCGGTCGCGCCGCATTCATCAATAACGCCGCGCCCTCGATTGAAGCGCGCCAAAGAGGACGTCGCCATGAAGCCGATCCGGATCTGGTATCAGAGCTATGTCGATTACGACAACGGCAAGGTCTATTGGGATCGTTTGCGTAAACATCTGGCTCAAATCGTCGATCCCGGCACCACCGTCGACATCAAGGGCATTACGCCGCACGATTCCTATGCCCATGCCATCGTCGAGTTTCGCTGTGCGCGGGAAGTGATCTGCAATGCGGTGCGGGCCGAACGGGAAGGGTACGATGCCTTCGTGATCGGCCATTTCCAGGATGCTGGTCTTTATGAGGCCCGTTCCGTCGTCGATATTCCCGTGCTTGCGCTCGGCGAAGCGTCAATGCTCCATGGTTGCCAGCTCGGCCAGCGCAGCGGCATCATCACGATCAATCCGCGCTACATTCCCTGGTTTCATCATCAGATCGCCAAATACGGCCTTGAGCGCCGGGTCGCGGGCATCCACGCCATGACGTTCGAGCCTGGACAGATTTTGAAAGCCTATGAGTTGGAGGCGCTGGCGCGCGAGGTCGAGGAGCTGTTCGCCGAGCAGGCGCGGCCGCTGGTGGCGAAGGGCGTCGAGGTGCTGATCCCCGGTGGCGGAATCCCGATGCTGTTGTTTTCCGCGCTGCGCGATCATGCGGTCGACGGCGCCCCCGTCATTAACGGCATCCCGATCGTCGTGAAGATGGCTGAACTCGCCGTCAAACTTCGCCGTCTCACCGGCCTTGGCGTCAGTCGCGCATCGGAATTCGTCAAGCCGCCGCCGGAGATCGTCGAAGAATTCATGACGAATCCGAAGATCGTCTAGCCGGTGGTGTGGCGATGAAGGCTTCGGGTTGACTGGGAGGTAACGCCGCCTGATGCTGGTTTGGCGTCGATGGGGCGGATGGCGCGGTTACAGAGAGACGATCGATGAGCACGCTTGGAAGTGTGGTTGCGACCGAGATCGGCCTCGAGCCGAAATCGATATCGAAGAAAACCGGCATTCTCGTCGTTGCGCTTTGCTGGCTCGCCATTTTCTCCGAAGGATACGACGTCGGGGTTCTCGGCGCTATTCTGCCGTCGCTGGCGGCAGACCCAATTTGGAAATTGACGCCGATCGAGCTCGGGGCGTTCGGCAGCTACACGCTCATAGGCATGCTGGTCGGCGGGCTGTCGATCGGAACACTGAGCGATCTTTATGGACGCAGGCCCACCTTCATCGGCTGCCTTACGCTATTCTCTGCATGTATGGTCGTGGCCGCCTGGGCTCCGACGCCGACATGGTTCGCTATAAGCCGCGTCATCGCGGGACTGGGACTCGGCGGCATCATTCCGGTGGCCGCCGCGCTCACGACAGAATATTCGCCCGCGCGCCAGAAGAGTCTGAGTTACGGCATTATGTATTCCGGCTATTCGATCGGCATCTTTGCCGCAGCACTTGTCGGGCGATCGCTCCTTCCTGAATACGGCTGGCGTCCGGTGGTCCTGTGTGGCGCGATTCCCGCCATCGTGCTGCCGCTGATGTTCTGGCTGCTGCCTGAATCGCTGGAGTTCCTTGTTGCACGAGGGCGCACGCAGAAAGCCGTCCAGCTCGCCGCACGGTTGGGGGTTGCTTTGCCGGCCGCCAGCGCCAAGGTCGATGCGCTGGGTTGGCGGACGGTGCTGCGCGAAATATTCGCCGCACGAAACGCGCGGGCGACGCTTTGCTTCTGGACCGCATTGTTCATGGGCATGCTTCTCGTCTACGGCCTCGCGCAGTGGCTGCCGCAGATCATGCGCAGAAGCGGATACGATCTCGGCGACAGTCTGCTCTTTCTGGCGGTGTTCAGCTTCACGTCGGCGTTCGGCGGGATCGTGCTCGGGCTTTGGGCGGACCGTTTCGGCCCGCGGTTGACGGTGACACTGTCCTACATTGTCGGCGCCATCGGGATCGCCGCACTCGCGTTCAAGGGATCGGTCTGGATCAACTATGTCGGTGTTGCCGTTGCAGGTTTCGGGACGATATCGGCTTCCCTGATCATCACGAGCTACCTCGCCAACTATCTGGCGCCGATGGTGCGGGCCGCGGGTGTCGGCTGGGCCCTGAGCTTCGCGCGCATCGGCGCGCTCTGCGGGCCTCTGATCGGCGGATATATCGCAAGCCTCGCCGTCGGTCCGCAATGGAATTTCTATATCTTTGCGTCAGCCGCAGCCATCGCGGCGCTGGCAACTGCGCTCATTCCAGCACAAACGGAATCGCTGGACCGCACCGGAACAATCGCAGAGCGCGGGATTTGATCGGATTCCCGCAAAGCCGTCGAAGGCCATGTTAATAAAAAAACCAGCGCAGGACGGCGGCGAGCGATCGAACGCCGCGGGGAAATGATGCGACAAACGGAGCGTGCGACGCCATCGAGGCCGTCATGATGCTTGCCCCCCGGAGAATCCAGATGCGCCCATTGTCGCTCTTGCTGGCCTTGTTGTTTGTCACGCCCGCGCTCGCCGACACGCTCGACTGCGCCGTGATCAAATCGACCACGCATCCGTTCGAGGTCACATTCGACTGGACCATGACGCAGAAGGGCAAGGAGCCGCTCACGGTCCAGATGCATCGGCAGGTCATCCGCGAAGCCGATGAGACCATCGTTTATGAATATTTTCTGCGGGAAAAATTTACGCGCCGGACGTTAAATCCCGCCGGCTTCCGGATGCAGGTCCGCAGCGCCGGCGAAGCGGCCACGGCGGCGCGCGTCAGCACCTATTCCATCGATGTGACCAAGGATTATTTCGCGCTCGGCAAGTCCTTCGATTTCAAGGAGATCGTAAAAGGCGAGGACGGTGCTGTCGTTGCCGATATGGACACGGCGGTCTCGTTCGACGGCACCGTTAATGTCGACGTCGGCGGCTGCTCTTACGCGCTCACGAAGATCATCGAGGTGAGCCACGGCTCCGTCCGCGGCAAAGCCGGGAGCAATCGAATAGAGTCATGGTATTCGCGCGATCTGAAGACCGCACTTTATATCCGCAACGAAGATGGCGACGGGCCCGTGATGGAGATGCGCGCGCGCGATATTTCGATGTCTTTCAAGCCGGTTGAATAGCCGGCAGACGAAGGCTGGTTCGCAAGCGTCGTCATACCCGGCTTGAGGTTGTCCTTATTTGCGATGGTCGTCTCAAATAAGCTTGGCTCGTGGCAAGCGTGACGACGATTATTCATATTTTTCCTGACCGCTCCGGTCGTTTCTCGGTTCCTCGCTCGAATTTCGCAATCAAGCTCGCCAAGGCTCCCGGGTGCTCATTTGTGGTGAGGTGACCGCCGGGCAACCGCGCGATCTCGAGCCCCAGCTTGCCCAGCCGTTCTTGCGCGAGGTCGACTTGGCGATGCTCAAACGGGTCTTCGTCACTTCCGCCGATAAGGAATGGGAACTGGTCGCGATAAGCCTTGAAGAGGGAGTCGAAGTCGAGCCGATCGCCTTGCGCTTTGTGATCAGCGACGAAGCCCGCTGCTGCGGCGAGGTAGAACAGGCCATCATGCCGGTCCAGGACCCCGTGAAGCTCGCTGAGTTCGGCGTCCTTCACGTGATAGCCTTTGGACCACATCTTCCTGACGCCTGGCATCCTCTTGAACAGCGCGAAGGGGCGCCCGACGCCCTGGCGAGCCCGGGCGGGGAGGCGGCGCAACATCGGCGTGGTGTACCAAGGATGAGAGTGCCCATCCGTGAAGAGCCCGCCATTGAAGATGAAAACGCCTCGTATATCCGGGCCGCCCGCGGGTTCGCCCCGCTTTAAGCGCTCAAGCCGGCGTCGGAGATGCTCCAGGATGACAAGCGAGGAAAAGTCGAAAGCGACCAACGTCGTGGATTGGACGGAGAGATTCCGCCAGATCGCTTCGACGAGATCGGTGCGTTCGGCTGTCGAATAGGCATAGTCCTTGGGCTTGTCGCTATCACCCATGCCCACATATTCGACGAAGAGCTTTGGCACCTCGGTTGCGCTGGGCAAATACGGACAAACTTTCGCCCACCCGAACGAGCCGTCGGGAAATCCCGGCAAGAAGGAGACAGCATGCGCAACATCTCCCTCTCGCCTCAAGAAAATCTTGAGAGGTGCGTCTTGCGCCGCAACGATGGAGCGCGCTTTAGGATCGTAGCCGACGCGCCCGCCGCCTGCGAACCAGGCGTAGGTGGAGGTCGGACCTGTGCCGACGGCCGTGTCTGCAAATGCGAGCATATCGGTCTCCTGATCAGGCGAGTGTGAGACATCGCCTTGGCCACGGGACCTAACCGACAACGGGATAGATCCGGGATTGGTTGCGGGCGACACTTGAATGCCCATTCGGTGGCAAATGCGTGCGGCACACATCCCGATCTAGGCTCGGTTCGCGCGAGCGACTATCCGCAATGATGTTGATGGGGTGTGAAGCAGGACTTCACATTCGGGCAAGCGACGCCGAGCAATTCTGCCACACCTCCGGCGTCACCGCGGCGATCACGCCGGCCGTGCCGGGATCCGCATGGCGATCCGCGCGGGCCGCCGCCTCATCGATTTTTGCCCCTCGGTACCTCACTCATCGTCTGCCGAAATTCCTGCAGCAGCCAGTCGACAAAGGATTTCACCTTCGGCAGTTTGGCGCGATGCTCCTCGGTGACGATATGGTAGGCGAGGGGAGACGGCAGCCGGATCGCGAACGGTTCGACCAGCCGGCCCATCGCGATATCGGACTTCACCACCGCGCTGCGCCCCATCACGACGCCCATGCCTTCGATCGCCATCTGAAACGACGGATAGAGCAGATCGCAGGAGATTTCGCTGGCCGCGGAAATCTGCGGGATGCCGGCTTCTTCCAGCCACAACGGCCAGTCGTCGCGCAGAATCAGCGGCGATGAGGTGTGGATGCGCGTGTGGTGGATCAGGTCGCCGGGAACGCGCAGCGGATGGGCACCGCGCAGCAGTTTGGGGCTGCAGACCGGAAAGACTTCCTCGTCATTGATTTTCCACGTCGCCATTCCCGGCCAGTCGTCGAGGCCGTAGTGAATCGAGACATCGTAGTCGTCGTGCGGGGTATCGCCGCCGAACGGCACCAGCGTGCGCAGCCGCACGGCAATATCCGGATGGCTCGCGCGGTAGCTCGGCAACAGCGGAATCAGGCATTTGATCGCGAAGGTGCCGAGGCAGCCGATCGTCAATTCGTCGCCGCGGTGGCGGCCGATGGCGCGATCGGTCGCGACCATGATCTCGGTGATCACGTTGCGGGTTGAACGCAGATATTCATAGCCGGTCTCGGTCAGCCGTATGGCATTGTTCTCGCGGACGAACACCTTGTCGCCCAAAAACTCCTCCAGCGCCCGGATGCGCTGGCTGATCGCGCCCTGGGTCAGGTTCAGTTCGATCGCGGCCCGGCTGAAGCTGAGGTGGCGCGCTGTAGCCTCAAAAGCATAAAGGGCTGACAGGCTGGGTAAATTTTTCCGCATGATTTCAATATCCTGGCTGGCTATTAGGGTTTCTAATGCCTCCCTTAGAATTTGTCGATTGAGACGTCCGGCCTGATCCGTCAGAACCGCAAGGCAATGTTGCCGGGGCCCGTGACGGCTCACGGCTGCCTGGATTACTTCGAGAGGTGAATTCTCAATCCATGAACAAGGCCTCCCTCGTCGTTCGCGACGGAACATCGATTTCATACGCCGTGACCGGCGCGAGCCAGCCCCGCAAGGTCGCCCTGATCCACTCGCTCGCGCTCGATGGTGAATTCTGGCGGCCGGTCGCCGACATCATCTCGAAGAAGGCCGCGGTGCTGACGATCGACTGCCGCGGCCACGGCGCCTCGGGCAAACCGCCTGGGCCTTATTCTCTCACCCAGTTCGCCGACGATCTGGCTGATGTGATGGACGCCATCGGCTGGCCCTCGGCGGTGGTCGCCGGCGCATCGATGGGCGGCTGTGTCGCGCTCTCCTTTGCGGCGCAATATCCGTCGCGGACGACGGGGCTGGGACTGTTCGATACCACGGCATGGTACGGCGCCAACGCACCAAAAGCGTGGGAAGAGCGGGCCCAGCGCGGCGTCGCCGACGGCATGGCGAGTCTGGTCGAGTTCCAGAAGACCCGCTGGTTCGGTGACGCCTTCCGGGCGCAGCAAACCGAATTGGTCGATCGAACGGTCGCGACCTTCGTCAAAACCGATCCGAAGGCCTATGCGGAAACCTGCCGGATGATGGGCGCCTTCGATCTGCGCGACAAGCTGGCCGCGCTGCGAATGCCGACCCGGATCGCGGTTGGTGAGGAGGATTATGCGACGCCGGTTGCGATGTCGAAAACACTTCAGGAAGGGATCTCCGGCTCGACCTTGAACGTGATTGCCGACGGTCGGCATCTGACGCCGCTGGAATGCCCGCAGCAGATCGCCGGCGAAATCGAAAAGCTGCTTGAGGCAAGCACATGAAATTTACCGGCAAGATCGACGTCCCGGCGCCGCGCCAGGCGGTGTTCGAAAAGCTGCGCGATGCGCATTTCTTCGCGTCCTGTGTCGATGGCGTTGCGGACCTCGTCGAGATCGACGACCGTCATTACACTGCGACGCTCGAAAGCCGGGTCGCCTATATCAAGTTCAAATTCGCCGTAACCGTCGAGATCGTCGAACTCGATGAGCCCAACCGCGTTGTCGCCAAGGTGGAGGGCACCCCGGTCGGCATGGTCGGGCGCCTGACGGCAACGTCGGCCGCGGATCTGGTGGAGCAGGACGGCGGTACCGCCGTCAATTACGAACTCGACGTTGCTTTGACCGGCAAGCTCGGTAGTCTCGGCCAGCCGGTTTTGAAATCAAAGGCCAAGGAAATGGAGCGCCAGTTCGCCTCGCGCATCCAGGCCAAATTCCAGGCCGCGAATACCGGGAGTGAAACATGACGCCGTTTGAACTGGCGGAGCCGAAGACGCTCAACGAAGCGATCGCGTTGCTCGACGCCGAAGACCCGGACGTTCGGCCGGTTTCCGGCGGAACAGCTTTGATGCTGATGATGAAGTCGGGCGTTTTTCGTCCAAGCCGTCTCGTCAGCCTGCAAAAGGTCGAGGCAGATTATTCGCGCATCGAGCGCGGCGGCGATGGCACTTTAAGGATCGGCGCGCTGGCCAGCCTGTCGCAGATCGAACACTCCGGCGAGGTCCGTCAGGTGGCGCCCGTCATCGAGAAGACCATGCGTCATCTGTCGAATGTGCGGGTGCGCAATGTCGCGCGGCTCGGCGGCAATCTGGCGCATGGCGATCCGCATATGGATCTGCCGCCGGTGTTGTCGTCGCTGGGCGCCAAGGCCATCGTGGCCGGGCCGTCAGGTCAGCGCGAGATCATGATCGAGGAACTGTTCAGCGGCTACTATGAGACGGTGCTCAAGCGCGACGAACTCATCACCTTTGTCGACGTGCCGTCCCAGGCCGGGTGGTCGTCGATCTATCTCAAATGCACGACGCGGTCGGCCGACGACTGGCCGGCGCTCGGCATTGCCTGCTCGCTGCGTATCGAGAACGGTACCATCGGCGATGTCAGGCTGATGATCAGCGCGGCCACTGAAAAGCTGACGCGCCTGGTTGCGACCGAGAAAGTCTTGCGCGGTCAGAAGGCCAGCGAGGCGCTGTTCGAGCGCGCCGGTGAATCCGCCATGTCTGAGGCCGAAGTGATCGGCGATTCCCGCGGTTCGGCTTCGTACAAAACCGAACTGGTGCGGGTCTATGTAAAGCGCGCATTGCGGCAGGCGAGCCTTGGAGTGACAGAGCGATGACAATTCATAGCTTGATGCCCGCCGGACAGGTCGGACGCTCGCTGCCCCGGCTCGAAGCCCGTGCCAAGGTCACCGGCCGCGCCGACTACGTCCACAATCTGCGTTTGCCGGGCATGCTGATCGCAAAGGTCGCGCGCGCCACCGTGGCGCATGGCCGCATCGTCAGCATCGATACGTCAGCGGCGCGGGCGCTCAAGGGTGTGTTCGCGGTGTATACCGGCGAAGATATCCGCAAGTTCATCCCGGAGCCGTATTACGGTCCGGCGTTCCACGACCAGCCGATCCTGGCGCTCGACAAGGTGCGGCATGTCGGCGAGCCCGTCGCGGTTGCACTGGCAGAAGACGCCCATATCGCCGAGCGCGCGGCGCAGCTGGTCGAGGTGGTGTACGAGGAACTGCCCGCGGTGTTCGACGAAGTCGAGGCGATGGATTCAAAGGCCGTCGTTCACGACGTTCTCAAGCCGGCCGGCACCTTTCCCGATCTCAAGCATCTGCACGGCAAGAAGAACACCAACATCGCGCTGGATTTCCATCTCAAGCGCGGCGATGTCGAAGGCGCCTTCGCCAGCGCGGCGCATGTGTTCGAGCATGAATTTCACACCCAGCAGGTGATGCACACCCCGCTCGAGCCGATGGTCTCGGCGGCGGAGCCGACGCGTGAAGGTCTGACGATCCATACGGCCTCGCAAAGTCCGTCATTCGTCCGGATCGAGATTTCCCGGCTGCTCGGATGGCCCGAGAACAAAGTGCAGGTAAAGGTGCCGCATCTCGGCGGCGGATTCGGCGCCAAGCTCTACATCAAGCTCGAAGCGCTGGTCGCCGCCCTGGCGCTGATGACCAAGCGGCCGGTCAAATGGTCGCTGACGATGGAAGAGCAATTCTATACCATCAGCAAACACGCCACCACGTTCCGGATCAAGAGCGCGGTCGATGCTGCCGGCAAGATCACCGGCCGCAGTTGCGCCGTCTACTGGAACGGCGGCGCCTATGCCGATATCGGGCCGCGCGTCACCCAGAAATCCGGCTTTACTGCGCCGGGACCCTACGACATCGAGAACGTCGCGATCGAATCCTACTCCCTTTATACCAACCGGCCGCCGGCCGGCGCGTTGCGCGGCTTCGGCATTCCGCAACTGGTCTGGGCCTATGAAAGCCATACCGACCTGATCGCGCGTGAACTCAACATCGATCCCGTTGAATTTCGCCGCAAGAATATCCTGCACGAAGGCCGCCCGCAGGCGACCGGCACCGCGATGAAGGACGCCGCAATCGATCTCGTGCTGGAAAAGGTCGTCGAGCGCATGAACTGGTCCGCGCCGTTCGATCGCGGCACTGGAACGGTCCGCCGTGGGCGCGGCATCGGGATCGGATTCAAGGCCTCGGTCTCGCCGACGGCATCGGTTGCCTTCGTCAATATCTATGCCGACGGCAGCTGCGCGCTCTATATGAGCACGGTGGATATGGGGCAGGGCTCCGACACCGCGATGGCGCAGATCGTCGCCGAAGTGCTGAATGTGCAGACCGAGAATGTCAGGGTGATCCATCCCGACACCGACGTCACGCCCTACGACATGGCGACGCTCGGCTCGCGCTCGACCTTCCACATGGGCAATGCGGTGAAACTGGCCGCCGAAGACGCCAGGCAGAAGCTCGAGGCGATGGCGCGCAGCGTCGGCGTTCCGGAAAACGCCAACATCGAGACCCGCGAGATCTTCAAGAAGAAATACGGCATGCAGGCCGGCAACGTGATGGGCGTCGGCAGCTACATTCCGACCTACAAATCGCCTGACTCAGTAACCGGCATGTCCGACAACATCACGCCGTTCTGGATGGTGGGCGGCACTGGCGTCGAGATCGAGGTGGATACCGAAACGGGGCATGTGAAGCTGACCAAGCTGATCAACGCCGCCGATATGGGCCGGCCGCTCAATCCCAACATCGTCGAAACACAGTTGTCGGGGGCAGCGATCATGCAGCTTGGCTTCACCATGTTCGAAAACATGGAATACGACGCGGGCCAGGTCACCAACGCCTCGTTCGCCGACTACAAGATCCCCGGCATCCATGACATTCCGCCCGATATCGAGAACCATATCGTGCTGGCCGAGCAGGGCGGCGGGCCTTTCGGCGCCAAGGGCGTCGGAGAAAGTGCGACGTTCGGCGTTTCGCCGGCGATCGCCAATGCCATCCACGATGCGGTCGGCGTTCGCCTGACCGACCTGCCACTGACGGCGGAGAGCGTGCTGAGAGGCATCCGCCTCAAGGCCGGAAATCCGATCGGAGAGTAAGATGAGCGAGCACGCCAAATCGATCAGTTTTGAGCTGAACGGCAGCAAGACCGAAATGCGGGTCGAGACCCACGAAAATCTCGTCGAGCTCTTGGTCCGGATGAATTTGAACGGCGCCCGCGAAAGCTGCGGTCAGGGCCTGTGCGGTTGCTGCACCGTGATCGTCGATGGCTCCGCGGTGTCGGGCTGCCTGTATCCGGCGGCGTTTGTTGACGGCAAAACCGTCACCACCGTCGAACACCTCGATCACAATGTTCACTTAAGCCCGGTGCAGGAGGCGTTCATCGAGGAGGGGGCGTTCCAATGCGGTTTCTGTACCTCCGGGTTCATCCTGATGACGCATCAGCTGCTGGCGGAGAAGCCGGCGCCCACGGATGAAGAAATCAGGGATTATCTGGCCGGCAATCTGTGTCGATGTGCCGCCTATCCCGAGATCATCAAAGCTGTGAAAAGCGCCGCAAACAAGATGGCGCGCGCGTAACGATTTTAAATCGAAAAAATTTTGGGGAAACAGGGATGACCACAACTGCAATATCAACCGAAGCAGCCGATGGCCCTTGGTACAAGGCGCTATCACGTTCGCAATGGAATGCGTTGATTGCCTCGAACCTCGGCTGGTTGTTCGACGGGTTTGAGACCTACGCGCTGATTCTCACCGCGGGCGTGGCGTTGCGCCAATTGCTCGCGCCATCGCAATACGCACAGATCCCGTCCTATATCGGCGTCGTGATCGCGATTACGCTGCTCGGCTGGGGCATCGGCGGCATGCTGGGCGGCATTCTGGCCGACTATATCGGCCGCAAACGCACCATGGTGATCGCGATCATCGCCTATTCGATTGCGACCGGGCTCTCTGCCTTCTCGTTCGACTGGATATCGTTTGTGGCGTTGCGTTTTATGGTCGGCGTCGCGATCGGATCGGAATGGGCGACCGGCAGTTCCATGCTCGCCGAATTGTGGCCGGACCGCGCCCGCGGCAAGGGCGCCGGTATCATGCAATGCGGGCTCGGCCTCGGCTTTTTTCTGGCGTCGTTTACCTGGCTGTTTCTCAGCCAGGTCGGACCCGACGCCTGGCGCTATATGTTCGCGCTTGGTGTTCTCCCCGCGCTGCTGACGCTGTGGATCCGGCGCGCCATTCCGGAATCCAAAATCTGGGAAGCCACCAACGCGAAGCGGCAGGCGGCGATTGAACAAAAGCGTTCGGGTGTCGCGCTGGGCGAGGGCGCCGAAAAGCTGACGCGGTTCACGCTGTTCGATCTCTTCACGGACGCCTCGCTGCGCAAGCGCACCATTGTCGTGTTTCTGATGTCGCTGACGACCACGGTGGGTTTCTGGGGCATCTCGACCTGGGTGCCGCCGTTCATCGGCTCATTGGCCGTCAAGGAAGGTTTTAATGCCGCCCAGTGGGTGAGCTACGCCGGCATGGCCTATACGGTCGGCTCGGTGCTCGGCTATCTCAGCATGGGCTTTTTGATGGACGCGTTCGGCCGCAAGGTGGTGACGATCACCTTCATGGTCATCGCGCTGCTGATGACGCCGGTATTGTTTTTTGTGACGACCGATCTCAAGCTGCTGTTGCTGCTGGCGATGGTCAATGCATTCTTCAGCAACGGGCAATACACTTGGATGCCGGTCTGGCTGCCGGAATTATATCCGACCCGGATGCGGGCAACCGCGCTGGCCTTCGCCTTCAACGCGCCGCGCTTCATCGCCTTCCTGGGACCATTGCTCGCCGGTACCATGATCACCGAGTTCGGCGGCTTCGGCCGCGCCGCGATGGTGCTGGCGTCGATCTATGTGGTTGGCATTGTCTCGACGCTGTTCCTGCCCGAGACCAAGGGGAATTCGCTGCCAGCCTGACGTGATAAGATTAGATTGATTTGCAACGGCAAAGGAGGTGCGCTCCCTCTCCCCTTGTAGGAGAGGGTTGGGGTGAGGGGTTCAGGTCTCTCGATAGTCCGTAACCCCTCACCCGAATTGCATCTATCGATGCAACGTAGCCGAAGCTTTGCTTCGGCGTTCTAGTTCAGGAACGGCCGCCGAAGGCGGCCTTTGCCTCTCCCACAAGGGGAGAGGTGACGGGAAGAGCGGGCGTACAAAAATTAGCAGGGACCGCCGCAACGACGGCCGGTCTCGGACACTGGGGAGAAAAGCCATCATGGATCGAAGGCATTTGTTGCAAGCCGGCGGCGTGTCATTTGCGTTGACCGCCGCGGTACCGCTCTCGCTCTTCAATCCGCGCGAGGCGCGGGCGCATGACCTGCCGTTCAAGGTTCTCTCCGCCGACGAGGTCAAGACCGTCGAGGCGCTGTCGGATAGCCTCGTCCCGGGCGCGCGTGACGCCGGTGTCGCGCACTACATCGATCATGAACTCGCAAGCCCTTCGCCCCGGCTGTTGCTTCGCTTCGCCCAACTGCGCGGACCGATGGCGCCGTATTATCACAACGCGATCACCGCGTTTGCGGCGTCGCTGACCGCACAAGGCAATGGCGCATTCGCGTCGCTCTCGCCGGATGCGCAGCATGGCGTCATCGAGGCGCTGCGGACCGGGACGATCAAGCCGTGGGACACGAGCGCGGTCGCCGCGCCGCTGTTCTACGGAATGATGCGCAACGACGGCGTTGACGTCGTCTACGGCTCCGCCGAGGGTTTTAAAAACCTCGACATCCCCTACATGCCGCACATCATGCCGCAGGCGACGTGGTGACAGCGATGGCCAATGCAAAGAAAACCAACACCCATGTCGATGCGGTTATTGTCGGCTCCGGCGCCGCGGGTGCGCTCGTCGCCGCGAAACTGGCCCTTAAAGGCAAGAAGGTTGTCATCCTCGAGAGCGGACGCTCGGTGCTCCCTCCGGACATGATCAGTTCCGACATCCACGCGCGCGCGCTGCATTGGGGCGGGGCTGACGCGGAGCTCCAGCTGACCTCGCCGGCGATCCGCACCAATTTTTCGACCGGCGCACAGACCGGCGGGACCGCCGCGCATCATTACGCGGCCTGGTTCCGCTTGCACGAAGAGGACTTCCATATGAAGTCCACTTTCGGGCAGGGCAATGACTGGCCGATCGCCTACGCGGATTTGCGTCCCTATTACGATCGCATCCAGGAAGAAGTCGGAATCGCGGGCGACGAGAAGGCCGAGGTGTGGCGCCCGGCGGGCACACCGTACACGATGCCGGGGCTGCCGATGTTCCCGGCGGCGCAGATCCTCAAGCGCGGCTTCGACAAGATGGGCCTGCGGACGGCGCCGATTCCGGTCGCGATCAACACGCAGGACAAAAAGGGTCGTCCGGCCTGTCTGTATGATGGCTGGTGCGACGCGGGCTGTCCCACAGGCGCGCTCGCCAACCCGCAGACCATCTATCTGCGCGAAGCTTTTGCGCATGGCGCGACGCTCGTGAACAACGCGCGGGTGACGCGCGTGCTGACCACGACAAACGGCAAGCGCGCGACGGGCGTCGAATATGTCGACGCCAAGGGCGTTCCGCACGTCCAGAACGCCGACCTCGTCGTGCTGGCGGCGCTGACGCAGACGCCGCGCATCCTATTCAACTCGGCGACATCAGCGCATCCGCAGGGGCTGTCGAACCGCAACGGGATGGTCGGCAAGTACATCCTGGTCCACCCGACGCTCAACGTCTACGGCCTGTTCGCGGAGGAGACCGATGCGTATCAGGGCGTCAGCATCGGCCTGATGGTCTCGCAGGACGACTATGAGAAAGATCCCAAGAAGGGTTATCTCGCGAGCTATCAATGGCTGCTCGCGCCGGCGGCAAAGCCCAACGGGCTGAACGGCTTTGCGGGGTCGCGGCCCGACATCTATGGCGCGGCGCTCGATCCCTGGATGAAACGCGCGGCGAAACACTTCACGCACATCCAGATGGTTGGCGAGATGATCGCGCGGCCGGAGAACCGGATCGAGTTGTCCAGCGACAAGGACGAATTCGGCCTGCCGCTCTCAAAAATGACGATGGCGTTTACCGACAATGAGCGCGCGCTCTACACCCACGCCTCGACGGTCGGAAAGTCGATCGTCACGGCCGCATCCGCCACCGAAGTATGGGCGAGCCCGCTGGTCAATCAGCACTTTATGGGCGGGACGATCATGGGCAGGGACACGAGTTCGTCGGTGGCCGACAGCTACGGGATCACGCACGAGGTCCCGAACGTCATGATCGCCGGGAATACGCTGTTCCCGACCTCGGCCGGGGTCAACCCGACCTTCACGACGCACGCCATCACCTTGCGCGCCGTCGAACACGTCCTCGCGCACTGGCCGGTGTAGCTGACTGCCATGGTTGAAACCAACCAGCAGGTGGCCGGCTGATCGAAGGCGAAACGCTTTCTCGATCAGGCCGACCACCTCTGTGGTTTTAGTTTACGACTTCCGCGTCGTTCCGCCGGCGACGTTGAAGTTGATGGTCTGGAAATGCTGGACGCCGTTCCGCTCCACGATGGCGCCGAAGTGCTTGGTGAAATCAACGGCCGGATCGTTGAAGCTGGTATTGTTGATGGCAACAATCCCGCCATTATTGTCGATCAGGTTTTGCAGTGCCTTGGTCACGATAAAGCCCTGCGCATTCGCCTGGTTTGCGTTGGGAAGTGCGCCGTAAACGGCAAAGAGAACTTTCGACATCGCTCTTCTCCCGAAATGCATGAGGTCATATGGACAGATCATCCGTCCACGGCTGGCAGCATCGCGCAGGAACGCGTTTAGGTAGTATGAGATACTTCACACACGCGCGATAACGAAAACATGACTATCGATTGTTCCGCCGATGATCTGTTTGGAATGAAATTTGCAAACTCGCACCCTGTCGCCGCCAATCGCGCGACAGACGCTGAGGGCAGGGCAAACATCCCAGGCGCAGGTCAATGAAAAGGAAAATCAATGGCTAAGGAAATTCTTGTCGGATTTGGCGTCGATGTTGACGCGGTCGCCGGGTGGCTCGGTTCCTATGGCGGCGAGGATTCGCCTGATGATATTTCGCGCGGATTGTTCGCCGGCGAAGTCGGCAGTCCCCGATTGCTCAAATTATTCGAGCGTTTCGGGATCAAGACCACCTGGTTTATTCCGGGCCATTCCATCGAAACCTTTCCAAAGGAAATGCAGGCCGTCGCCGACGCCGGCCACGAGATCGGCATTCACGGCTACAGCCATGAAAACCCGATTGCGATGACGCGCGAGCAGGAGATCGTGATCCTCGACAAATGTATCGATCTGGTGACGAAACTCTCCGGTAAGCGGCCGACCGGCTATGTCGCGCCGTGGTGGGAGTTTTCCACCGTGACCAACGAACTGCTGCTCGAGCGCGGCATCAAATACGATCACTCGCTGATGCATAATGATTTCCATCCCTATTACGTCCGGGTCGGCGACAGCTGGACCAAGATCGACTATTCGAAAGACCCCTCGGCCTGGATGACGCCGCTCCAGCGCGGCGGCGAGACTGACCTGATCGAGATCCCGGCAAACTGGTACCTCGATGATTTGCCGCCGATGATGTTCATCAAGAAAAGCCCGAACAGCCACGGCTTCGTCAATCCGCGGCATCTCGAGGAGATGTGGCGCGATCAATTCGATTGGGTCTATCGGGAGAATGACTACGCCGTGTTCCCGATCACCATTCATCCCGACGTCTCGGGCCGGCCTCAGGTGCTGATGATGCTGGAGCGGCTTTACAAGCACATCGCCTCGCATGCCGGCGTGCGCTTTGTCACCATGAACGAGATGGCCGACGATTTCGCCGCGCGATACCCGCGCAAGAAGTAGCGCGTATCCAGCAGCCGGGAGAGCAACGATGTGTTCGCTGTGCGGCATTCTCGGCGCTAGTGAACATTGGGCGGACGCGGCGGCGCGCGAAGGCGTCTACACCCGCAACGCCGATCCGGTGGCGCGGCGGCGCGAGCGCACCGATCGTGTCCGCCTCGCCAACCGGGTGCTGGCGTTTTACGGGATGCGGCTGTCCGACTGGCAGGGCGCGTCCTTTCTGCTCTCGACCTTCACCGGCAAGAGCGAGATCGTCGAGGATCTCGGCCATCTCTGGCCGGCGGCGGAAAAACTATGCGGCCGGCCCTGCGATCCGCTCGCGGTCGAATTTCTCGAGCGGTTGGATTCCGCTCGTGAGTGAGGGCGCCTCAACCATGTCGACCTTGCCAGCCTTCACACCGGTGACGCTGCTCACCGGGTTTCTCGGTTCGGGCAAGACGACGCTGCTGCGCCGCCTGTTGGCCGATCCCGCGCTCGGCGACACTGCAGTGATCATCAACGAACTCGGCGAAGTCGGGATCGATCACCTCCTGGTCGAGCGGCTGGACGATCAGATGGTGTTGCTCAAATCGGGTTGCGTGTGCTGCACCGTCCGCGGCGAACTGGCGGGCGCGATCCGCGACCTGCATTCCCGGCGCGCGCGGGGGATGATACCGCCGTTCCGGCGGCTGGTGATCGAGAGCACCGGGCTCGCCGATCCCTTTCCAGTGCTCTCGACGCTCAAGGCCGATCCTGTCCTGCGCCACCATTTTCGCGCCGCCGGGGTGGTCACGACAGTGGACGCGGTCAACGGCATGCTTCAGCTCGAGCGTTACATTGAGTCTGTACGTCAGGTCGCGATCGCCGATGTGATCGTGTTGACCAAGACCGATCTTGCCGAGGCGCCTGACACGGCGCGGCTGATGGCACAACTTGGCACCATGAACCCCACGGCGCCGCTGCTGTCAGCGGCCGAGGCCCTGGATGCGACGGCTCTCTTGCAAGCGGGCAGCAGCGGCGGCGGGTTCAAGGCGATCGAGGAGCCCGCTGTGGGGATGGCGCCGCATCGCGGCGTCAGCGCCTTTTCCATCGTCGTCGACGAGCCGCTCGACTGGACCGCGTTCGGCATCTGGCTGACCATGCTGCTCAACCGGCATGGCGAACGCATCCTGCGGGTCAAGGGTATCCTGGCGCTTGCGGGCGAGGAGCGGCCGATCGTCGTGCACGGGGTGCAACATCTGGTGCACGCGCCGACCCATCTGCGCCACTGGCCTGACGAGGACCACCGCTCCCGGCTCGTCTTCATCGTGGAGGATATCGAGCCCGATCTGATCCGGCGCTCGTTCGCGGTCTTCAACCGGCTCAACATCGGCGTCGCGGCGTGATCGACGCGGATTATCAGCTGCATTAACGATTTGTTTTTGCGGCTGTAATTGTTTATAGCGGAACGCTCCAACCGCCCCTCAATCCTGTCAATTTCAAATCCCGGGAAATCAACAATGGCCGAAGCCGACCTCGACGGCGTCATCAGGTCCATCGCGAAAACGCAGCACAAGGTGTTGATGGACGCCGCCAGGAAACGTCAGGGGCGGTTGATGGAGATGGCGGCCAAGGCCAAGGACAAAGCCGCGAAGGCGCAGTTCAAGCAGACCGCCAAGGACACGCTGCTGTTGGCGGGCGCTGCCGCCCGGCGGATGCAGATCGCGGCCGAGAACGCCGCCGACAGCTACGCGCGCGCCGTCAAGAAAGCCGCCGAAGACCTCAAGCAGGCCGCGGAAGCCGCGCAGGCCAAGCTCGCGAAGAAGGCCGCCGAGAAGGCGGCAAAACCACCGGCCAAGAAATCAGCGAAGAAGGCTGCTCCGGCCAAAAAGGCCGCCAAAAGGAGCAAGGCCTGATCCCTGCCGTGACATACCGGACCTGACGCAGCCGGCTCTCGCCTGCGCGTCCGCGTTGCGCTATGGCAGGTCAGATCATTCAAAAAGCGTCAAATCATTCAGGACGCCAATCATTCAAGGCGGCGGGAGGCATTAGGGATGGCGAACCAGGCTTTTAACAAGGTCATCATCACCTGCGCGATCACGGGCAATCTGACCCGGCCCGATCAATCGCCGTATTTGCCCATTACGCCGCAGCAGATCGCGGACAGCGCGCTTGAGGCGGCGGAGGCGGGGGCTGCGATCGCCCATATCCATGTGCGCGATCCCGAAACCGGCCGGCCCTCGATGTCGATCGATCTCTATCGCGATGTGATGGATCGCATTCGCGCCCGCAATCCAAAACTGATCATCAATCTCACCACCGGGCCCGGCGGACGCTTCGTTCCGTCAGAGGAAGATCCCAAGGTGGCCGGTCCGGGCACGACTTTGGTGGTTCCGGAAAAGCGCGTCGAACATATCGAACTGCTGCGCCCCGAAATCTGCACGCTCGATCTCAACACCATGAATTCGGGCGGCCAGGTCGTGATCAACACGCCGACCAACGTCCGCAAGATGGCCAACCGGATTCGCGCTGTCGGTGTGATGCCGGAACTGGAGCTGTTCGATTCCGGCGATTGCCATCTGGCGCGTGACCTGATCGCCGAGGGCGTGCTGGAAGGGCCGGGGCTGTTCTCGCTCGTGCTCGGCGTCAAATACGGTTTCGACGCTTCATCCGAGACCATGCTGTACGGCCGCAACCTGTTGCCGCCGGGCGCGATCTGGACCGGCTTCGGGATCGGCCGCGCCGAATTTCCGATGGTCGCGCAGGCCTATCTGTATGGCGGCCATGTCCGGGTCGGCATGGAGGACAATCTCTATATGTCCAAAGGCGTGCTCGCCAAGACCAACGCCGAACTCGTGACCCACGCCGCCACTATCGTGAAAAGCCTTGGTGGTGTGATTGCGTCGGCTGATGAAACGCGGGCGCATCTCGGGTTTTCGTAAGCCTCGCTGTCGCCGCGCGGGCGCTTCATTACCGCGCGTGTTCCCGCGGCCCGAACTGGATATTGTGCTTCAGCCGCCAGCGGGGCGTCCAGCGCGCGCAGGCCTCATACACGTCCACGGTGGTGGCTTTTTCCGAACCACCGCAGTCATAGTAGCAAATCTTGGTCAGGCCGGCGCTTTTGAAGCCGGATTTGGTGCAGATGAAAGCCGTTCGCGACGGCTTTGCCGGGTGATGCGCATCTGCCGCGACGGCGCAAGCCGACGCCACGATAACCGCCATCACCAGCATCGTCCTCATATTGCCCCCGCCGCCGCCGCACATTTCAGGGCATCAGTCTGCTGCGCCGCCGTAAAACCTTGATGACAGCGGGATTGTGTGCCCCTCAACCTCCGGTAATATTCACGGAATATTCCCCAAGTGGTGGCCCGGCGGTCAATGCAAGCCACGACAAATATCGCTCATTTCATTTGCAAGAGGATCGAGGATGCTGATTTTTCTGGTGTGCGCCGCCGTGACCATCCTGCTTCAGTTCACGATCCCGCATTTTTCGTCACCCTATGGCGCGGCGGTCAAGGCGCGATTTGTCGAGCGGTCAAAGACGATTCCGGAGGGGGAGACCGGTGATGTACCCCTCAACGAACAAAATCTACGCCAGTGGATTTCGTCATACCCCAAATCCGCCAAGGGTTATGCGTCCCCGGTTTTGTTTCCGCTGGACATCCTGTTTCTATTCGCCCTGGGGATCGCTCTTGCGACCGGCTCGGTCTTTTTTGCGCGCCATGCCGTGCTGGTATCGGAGGTCTGGCCGGTGCTCTGGTGGATTATTCCGGCCGTGTATCTCGCATCCGACTTTGTCGAAGACGCACTTTTAATCGGCATTCTGAAAAATCCGCAGCGGCTCACCGCACAAAGCTTTTCGTCTTTGGTCCTGGCAACGGACATCAAGATAAAGTCGGTGAGCGCGGGATTTTGTCAGCTTGCTGCGCTGGTCGTTCTTGCGGGACTGAAACTGGTTTTGTGACCCCCGAGACTCGGGAGAGAACGTCGTCAGGTCAGGCCCGCCGGGCAGAAATTGATTTCGCCGGCTCCCGGTCCGTCTCGCGCCCGGTCAGCGCCATCACCGACACCGCGACGATGCGCTCGATGATATCATGGACGTTATCGAGATCGCACGTTCCCTCCGACAATTTGGTCAGCCGCTCGCTGTCGCGGATGGTCTGGTGCGCCATCGCCAGCGCGAAATGCAGGCCCCAATAGAGATCGACCGGGTTGCGGCCGGGCAGGGAGCGCCGCATCGCGGCGGCGAATTTCCGCAAATGGTCGATCTCGCGATTCTTGATGCGGCGGATCGGCGGCACCGATTCGATCGAGGCGCGGATCATGAAGCGCGCCGCTGCCGAGCGTTCATTGTCGGGACCGAGACAGCCGCGCAGCGTCGGTCCCACCAGCGCGCGCAGGATGGAATCAATATCGGCGCGTCCTCCGCCCTCAGCTTCCGCCGCCTTCAATTCGTTGAGCCGTGCGCGATTAGTCGCAAGGCTGCGGGTGACGAACAGTTCGGCGATCAATTCGTCCTTGGAGCCGAAATGATAATTCACCGCCGCCAGATTGACTCCGGCCGCGGCGACGATGTCGCGCAGCGTGACGTCGGCGAAGCCGCGATCGGCATAGAGCCGCTCGGCCGCGTCCAGAATCGAGGTTCGGGTCAGGTCTGACGGCATTTTGGGGCCGGGCAAGAGATAGTTTGCAATTCAAACACTTGTATGAAACTATGGTTTGAAGGCTGGAATGTCAATGCGGATGACGCATCGCCACGCCGGTTGCGCGAGAAAATAGTCTTGCGGTGAGCAGGCGGCGGGGAGACAGTGCCGCCAACAATTTTCGTCCAAAAAATGCGAGGAACGCCCAATGGACTTCAACATGTCTGACCGTCAGCGCGAATGGCTCAACCGTGTGCAGTCGTTCATGCACAAGCATGTCCGCCCCGCCGTGCCGGTCTACCGCCAGCAGGACGAGGCCGGCGAGCGCTGGAAGGTGATTCCGATCGTCGAGGAACTGAAGAAGAAGGCGCATGCCGAAGGCCTGTGGAACATGTTCATGCCGCCCTCGGCGCATGAGGACGATGAATTCCGCGGCGCGGGATTGACCAATCTGGAATACGCGCCGCTGGCCGAAGAGATGGGCCACATCGGCTGGGCCTCGGAAGTGTTCAATTGCTCGGCGCCGGACACCGGCAACATGGAAGTGCTGATGCGCTACGGCTCCAAGGAGCACAAGAAGCAGTGGCTGCGCCCGCTGATGAACGGCGAAATCCGCTCCGCCTTCCTGATGACCGAGCCCGCGGTGGCCTCCTCGGACGCGACCAATATCGAGACCCGCATCGAGCGCGACGGCGATCATTATGTCATCAACGGCCGCAAATGGTGGTCGTCGGGGGTCGGCGACCCCCGCTGCAAGATTGCCATCGTGATGGGCAAGACCGATCCGAAGGCGCCGCGCCACCAGCAGCAGTCGCAGATCCTGGTGCCGCTCGATACAAAGGGCATCACGGTCGAGAAGTTGCTGCCGGTGTTCGGCTTCGACGACGCGCCGCACGGCCATGCGCAGGTGCTGATGGAGAATGTGCGGGTTCCCGCCAGCAATATCCTGCTCGGCGAAGGCCGGGGTTTCGAGATCGCGCAGGGGCGTCTGGGTCCCGGGCGCATCCATCACTGCATGCGCACCATCGGCAAGGCCGAGGAAGCGCTGGAGAAGATGGTGAAGCGGCTGTCGTCGCGTACGGCCTTCGGCAAGAAGATCATCGAATTTTCGATCTGGGAACAGCGTATCGCCGAGGCCCGCACCGATATCGAGATGAACCGGCTGCTCTGCCTCAAGGCCGCCGACATGATGGACAAGGTCGGCAACAAGACCGCCCAGCTCGAGATCGCCATGATCAAGGTCGCGGCGCCCAACATGGCGCTCAAGATCATCGACAATGCGATCCAGGCGTTCGGCGCCGCCGGCGTTTCTGACGACGCGGGTTTGGCGCGCGACTACGCCTCGATGCGCACGATGCGCCTCGCGGACGGGCCGGACGAAGTCCACAACCGCGCCATTGCCAGACTTGAACTTCGGAAGTATGCCAACGCTCCCACCTCTCACTAAGGGAGCGTCCGCGACGACGCTCCCCAAAGGAGCATGATCCGGAAAAGTGGATACCGGTTTTCCCTGCGACAAACGCGTAGCGTTTGCGCGGAGATCATGCTCAAGCAAAACAGGGAGCGTCATCGTGGCCGAAGGCGTCAGGACCGACGAGGAATTTTCCGGCACCAAGCCGGTCGAGGAGCGGCATCGCATCGATGAGATGCGCCTCGAGGGCTGGATGCGCGAGCATGTCGAGGGCTATCAGGGTCCGCTGACCGTCTTGCAGTTCAAGGGTGGCCAGTCGAACCCGACCTATCGCCTCGATACGCCTACACGCTCTTACGTGATGCGGCGCAAGCCGTTCGGCAAATTGCTGCCGTCGGCCCACGCGGTCGATCGCGAGTTCCGCGTTATCGCCGCACTCGGCAAGCAGGGATTTCCGGTCGCCAAGGCTTATGCGCTGTGCACCGACGATGCGGTGATCGGCGCGGCGTTCTACATCATGTCGATGGAAGAGGGCCGGGTGTTCTGGGATCCGGCGTTGCCGAGCCAGACGCCGCAGGCGCGGCATGAGATTTTTACCAGCAAGATCGAGACGCTGGCAAAGCTCCACACCTATGATCCCCAGGCGATCGGGCTCGGCGAATTCGGTAAGCCCGGAAATTATTTTGCGCGCCAGGTCGATCGCTGGACCAAACAATACCGCGCCTCCGAAACGCAACACATTCCCGAAATGGAAAGACTGATCGAGTGGCTGCCGCGCACCGTGCCGCAGCAGGAGCGGGTCTCGATCGTGCATGGCGATTATCGGCTCGACAACATGATCTTCCACGCCACCGAGCCGCGGGTGATCGCGGTGCTGGATTGGGAATTGTCGACGCTCGGCGATCCCATGGCGGACTTTACGTATCTGTTGATGCAATGGACCATGCCGGGTCTGGCTAATGTCGATCTGAAAGCGCTCAATATTCCAAGCATGGAAGAGGCCGCGCAGATCTACTGCAACGTCACCGGCAGCGCCGTTCCCGATCTCAACTGGTATTTCTCCTACAATCTGTTCCGGCTCGCCGGCATCACGCAGGGGATCGCCGGCCGTATTCGCGATGGCACCGCGGCGAGCGCCAAGGCGATGGAATCGGCCAAGCGCACCGTGCCGCTGTCGAAAGCGTCATGGGAATATGCGCAAAAGGCGGGGGCGGTTTAACGCCCTCGCTGCAAGATTTTGACCGGGAGAGAGACGATGAAGGCGACCATGTCAGCGATGGCAGGATGCGCCGCGCTTGCGCTGCTGATCTCAAGCGTGTCAGCGCAAGCCGAGCCGATTTCGGTCACGCGGCTGGTGCCTGACGAGTTCGTCTGGGTGCCGACGCCGGTCGGCGGCCAGCGGGTGAACCTGGTGGGCGACGACCACAAGCCCGGCATGTACATGTATCGGCTGCGCTTCCCGGCCAATTTGAAGGTCCAGCCGCACTTCCACCCCGACGAACGGATCGCCACCGTGATCTCGGGCACGCTCTATATGGGTTACAGCGAGCAGTTCGATGAGAGCGCCATGAAGGCCCTGCCGGCCGGCAGCGTGTGGACCGAGCCGCCGCGGCAGCCGCATTTTGTCTGGGCCAAGGACGGCGAAGTCGTCATCCAGGTGGTCGGCAGCAACGGGCCTTCCGGGTTGACGCCGATCCCGCCGAAATAGTATTCGCGAAATAGAATCGAACGGGATTGGATTGGGCAGCTACGCACGGAAGCGCGCTGCACCTTTCTCGTTTGCGGGGGCGGGCAGGTAACGGCGCACCCGAGAGGACGATCTTCATGAACGAGCCGCGTCCGGTCGAACGGCCATTGCGCTCGCCGCCGGTGGGCGCGGTGCTGCTCGCCCTATTGGCGGGGCTGTTTTATGCGCTCGAACTCGCGGTCCTTCGTGACGCGAGCTCTGGCACCGGGGCCGGAATTCACTGGACGCCGCCTTTGTCGCGGTCTTTGCCGTCGCGCTGTGGATCGTACTCACAGGCCTGATGCTGGTCGCGTTCAAGAACGGCAAGATGCCGGAATGCGCGGCGATCGCCGCCCTCGTCGTGGTGCCGCTGTCCGGCCGCGCGTCGTTCACCGCGGCGAGCATTTATGCGACCAACCATGATTGGACCTGGATCATTCCGGTGCTGGTGCCGCCGGTGATCGTGGTCTACGCGCTGTGGATTCGTATTCCCGCGCTTGTTGCCGCGCTGTCGGAAGAAGTTGCCAGCGCGTTCGCCGGGGCCGTGCTGGTCGCCCTGATCGGGGCCTCGGCCTTCGCCTCGTATCTCGATGAGCTTGCCGCGCCGGCGCGGCAGGAGAAGTTACAGGCGGCCTACAAAGAACAGCTCGCCCAGGATGAAAAGATCGCCGCGGAAAATCGCGCGCGCGACGAAGCCGGATTTGCCGCGCTTGGTCCCGATTCTCCGCTGCGTGACTACCTGGAATACGTCAACAGCAGCGACGACCGGGTTCCGCTGGCGATGGAAGGCGCCCGCCACGCGCTGAGCCGGCAGGCCGATGCGGTGGCGCTGCTCGGGGAGCAAGAGGGACTGATTAAACTGCGCGAGATGTGGCAACTCAACATCGCGGCGACGCCGGCGCTGTGTGCGGCCTATAATGCCGCGCTTGGCAGGAGCGCGCTGAAAATCGATCCCTCCTACAGCAACCGTCTCGGCGAAGCGATCGATCTCGAATTTCAACTGCCTAATTTGAAATGGCTGGTCGCGCAGCATTGCGACCTGCGCGACGTGCTGACCGACCTTGCCAGGCGGTTGCGCGTGGTGCGGGACTCCTCGCGGATCGATCAGCTCGCCGATACGTTCGAAGCACTGGCCCGGTAGGCCAGCGCAGCTACGCCACCCTTTTCTCACGCCACCTTTGCCTTGGGCGAGGGGGCAGAAACTCCCAGCGGCTTGTTGCTGAGGTCGAGCTGGGACAGCGGAACGGGCCGGCCGAACAGATAACCCTGCACCAGATTGACACCCGCCGCACGCATGTATTCGAGCTGCTCTTCGGTCTCGACGCCCTCGGCGGTCGTCACGGTACCGAGGCCCTGCGCCAGCGCGAGCGTCGAGGCGATCACGGCCTTGTAGTCGCGGCGGGCGAGCACGCCCTGCGTGAACGACTTGTCGATCTTGATCTTGTCGAACGGGTAGATCGTCAGATAGCTGACGGAGGAATATCCCGTGCCGAAATCGTCGAGGGCGACAGATATCCCGAGATTCTTCAACTGCCGGATCGTGGTCAGATGGGCTTCGTGGTTTTCGAGCAGCGCGGTTTCGGTGACCTCGAGCTCCAGCCGTTCCGCCGCCAGGCCCGTCTCCATCAGCGTGCACAGAACGAGGTCGAACAGATTGCCCTTCTTGAACTGGACCGCGGAGATATTGACCGCGATCTTGATGTGTGCCGGCCACGCTGCCGCATCCGTGCAGGCCTGCCGCAATATCCATTCGCCGAGCGGGGAGATCAGGCCGGTTGATTCCGCCAGCGGAATGAAATGGTCCGGCGGAATCATGCCCTTGGTCGGGTGCTTCCAGCGCACCAGCGCCTCGACGCCGGACAATAGCCGCGTCCCGGCATCCACCACCGGCTGGTAGTAAAGCTCGAATTCGTTTCGCTCGATGGCAACGCGCAGTTCGTTTTCCGCCGCCTTCTGCATGTCGGCGGCTTCCAGCATTTCGGGCTGGAACAGCCGGAATTCGTTGCGGCCATTGGCCTTGGCGTCGTAGAGCGCAAGGTCGGCGCGCTTGAGGAGCCCCTCGGGCTCAACATCATGTTCCGGGGCCATCACGATGCCGATGCTGGTCCCGACGGTGGCGAGGTCGCCGTCGAGATCGAACGGCCGGGTGATGGCGTCGATGATTTGCAGCGCCAGCGTGGCGGCGCCTTCGCGCTGATCGGTTGCGCCTTCCTGAATGACGGCGAATTCGTCGCCGCCGAGCCGCGCCAGCACATCGGTTTCCCGGATCGTGGCCTGCAGGCGGCTGCCGACCTCGATCAGCAACTGGTCGCCGGCGGGATGTCCGAGCGTATCGTTGACCGCCTTGAAATCATCGAGGTCGATCATCATCACGGTAAGAGTAACCCCATTACGCGCCACGCGCTTGCACGCTTCTTCGAGCCGCGCATTGAATTCCGCGCGATTGGCGAGCCCCGTCAGCGCATCGTGCCGCGCCAGATGAACGATCTCCGCTTCCGCCCGCCGCCGCTCGGTGATGTCTTCATGCGTCGCGAGCCAGCCGCCGTCCGCCATCGGCTGCCGCGTGACGAGCACGAACCGGCCGTCGGCAAATTCGTCGACCCGGCTCGAGGTCGCGTGCTTGGGAAGCTGGCTCAGGGCCGCGATCTTGGCGTTGGTGGCCTGTTCGTTGGTCGCTCCCTTGAAGATGCCGCGCGCGATGCGATCGGCGATCACAGCGTTGTGCGGCGTGCCCACTTTCAGTAACTCGGCCGGCAATTGATAGAGTTCGGCATAGCGGTCGTTCCAGACCACCAGCCGCTTCTGGCCGTCGAACATGCACAGCCCCTGGGTCATGTTGCTCAAGGCGGCGTCGAATTGCATGTTGATGATTTCGAGTTCCTTGGCCTGTTGGAAGACGTCGGTCTCGCGGCGTATCCGCTCGGTGATATCCTCATGGGTGGAGACCCAGCCGCCATCGGGCAACAGCCGGCGCGTGATCTGGATGGACCGTCCATCGACCGCCTGGATGACGGAGGATTCCCCGCGCGCGACATTTTCCAGAATTCGCTTGCAGTGTTCCCCGGCATCGCCCGCAATCGTACCCGCCTGTTTTCGAAGCGCGATCAGATCCTCAAAGCTGCAGCCTGGTTTGACGTCATCGGGCGACAACCGGTACATCTCAAGATAACGCTGGTTGCAGATCACCAGCCGCCTGGACTGATCGAACAGCGTCAGACCCTGCGACATGTTATCGACGGCGGTATCGAGACGCAGTTTTTCCAGCGTTAGCTGGCGCTGCGACGATCGATGCTGCGACGCCAGCCGCCGGACGATCAGGAACAGGATGATGGCGACGACGAGCGCCGAAAGCGCGGCCGCGGTGATCAGGAATCGGGTTTGCGCCTTCCATTGCGCCAGCGCCGAGGCGGCCGTCGTCGTCGCGATGATCGACAGCGGATACCGGTTCAGGCTGCGAATCGAGACCCGGCGCGGCAGGCCATCGACCGGACTGGTCAATTCCGTGGTGCCGTGATCGAGGTTCAGAAAGGCCGATACCTGCGGCGTCGTCTGGGTCTTGAAATTCTTGCCGATCATCTCTTCGGCATGAGGATAGCGCGCGATCAGCGCGCCATCATGATGGTGAATCGAGATCGTGTCGTCCGCGCCCAGCGTCAGCGCGGAAAAGAACTCCTCGAATTTGCCGGGCGTAATGGCCCGCGACACGATGCCGAGAAACTCGCCGTTCGGCCCGGTCACCTTGCGGGCCATCAAGGTTTTCCAGGTTCCGGTAAAACGGCTGTGCACCAGTTCCATCTGGATCTGCGCCGCATTCGGGCTCGATTTGAGAATCTTGAAATAGGCACGGTCGGCGACGGTGACGGCCGGAACGTCAGGCACTTCCGATGAGCTGAGCAGAACGCCCTTGGCGTCGTAGATGTTGAACCCGGCGATCTTGGAAAAATCGCCGGCCCTGGTCTGCAACATCAGGTGCGTTTGGGGCGTGGACATCCGGCGCGTGAAATCCTCCGGCGTCGCTATTCCGGCCTGGTGGATTTGCGCGATGAGGTCGCCGAGGGGGATCGCGGCATCGTCCAGTTGCTGGTCGAAGTGGTGCGCCAGCAGCAGAACGGTATTTTCCAGCTCGCGCTTGCTGCTTTCCAGCGCATGCTGCCGGAAGTTGTCGATCATCATCGCGGTGCCGAGCGCGATGGCGGCGATCAGGAGGATACCGCAGGTGACAAGCCAGCGAACCGGATTGCGCCGGCTGTGCTGTTCGCCGTCGTTGAAAGTTCCGGCCGCATCTGCGCGAAGCACAGCGCGGGCCTGTGGTAGCTGATCCTGCATTTTCGCCTCTCCCCGAAGCATAATTACAACCCATGGGTAGAGTTCGCGTTAGCAATGTCGGTTACCCGAATGTTAATTCGAACGCGAAAGCTTGACTCGTCATGCAAGCCGCAGCCTCCTTGAAAATGAGCAGCGTTTCGCGAAAATAAATCGGCGCTTTATTGGCACGGTGCTTGCCTGCGGTTTGGGTAAATGATTTGATTTAAATCGTTCGAGGTCAGCATGACGTGCAAGCAATGTTTTGAGGCCCTTCTTCCCGCAATCGGCGCCGCGCGACGTGCTGTCGGAACAGGCGATGCGATCGCCGGGCTCCTGCTATTTACAGGTGTTGTATTGGCGGGTGTCGCACCCGCAACTGCAGCGGATTCCGTCAGTCTGCGCCTCAACTGGCAGATGAAAGGCGAGTTCGCGCCCTTCATCGTCGGCGTCGAAAAGGGCTTCTTCCGCGACCAGGGCCTCGACGTCAGGGTACAGGAAGGCAGCAGCGGAACCCAGGCGCTGCAGGCCGTGGCGGGCGGTCAGGATGATTTCGCCTATGTGCCGTCGGTTAAATCAAGCGATCAATGAGGCCGGCGATGGCTTTGCAACTTTCGGAAGGTTGGTTTCGGAAGCCTCTGGCTTCGGATGTGCCGCTGAAAACCCCAAAGGACATCGAAGGCCGCACCGTCGAGATCACGGCGACGGCGACTTTCAGTCAGATATGGTCGGCCTTCGCGCGCAAAAACAACATCGATGAGAGCAAGGTCACGGTGGTGCGGGTCGCACCCGGCGCGCGGTTCAATCTGCTGCTGACCAAGAAGGTCGATGTGCTCGCCGATATTTTCATGACCAACGAATATCCGGTGCTGCAAAAGCAGGTCGGGCAGCAGCCGTTGAATACCATGGTGGTCGGCGACTGGGGCTTTCGGCTGATCGGCTATACGCTCGCGACCAGCAGAAGACCATCGATGACAAGCCCGATCTGGTGAAGCGTTTCAACGTCGCGGCAGCCAAGGCCTTCAAGTTCACTATCGAGCTCCGGACGAGGCCGCTCAGATCGCGTCAGCTGCGTATCCGAAGTACTGTTCGCGGACACCACGCTCGTCAGTCAAGGAGCTCGTAAGTTCCTCGGCCGGGTGAGCCGAAGCGTTGTTGCCGCAGTGACGAGGCTGGCGCAGCACGATCGATATTCTCGCGCCGCCGTGGCCGGCGCCGCGCCCGCACGTCTCCGACTACTACACCAATGCCTTCGTTCCCGCCGAGAGGAATCGTTCACAGTCGGATGTGCCAGACGCCACAGGCCTTGGCGCGCGCGTCGAGGACGGCATGGTGCGCGGGGCGGATCCCGCAGGCGAGGCGTGGGGACCTGCCCCGCCCCCCGCCCGCGCGCCCGCGCGCGCCCCCCGCCCGCCCGCGCCCCGCGCGCCCGCGCCCCGCGGCGCGGCCGCGCCCCGCGCGCCGCCGCGGCCGCCGCGCGCCCCGCCCCGGCCGCGCGCGGCCCGCGCCGCGCGCGGCCGCCGCGCTGACGCGCCCGCGCTCCGTCGTGAGGCGGGGCTCGTGGTGCTGCTCGAATGGATCGGCGGCGCGCGCCCTGTCTAGAAGAGGGGGGGGGGGGGGGGAGGAGGGTCGTTTTCGATCGGATTGCGGCGGCCGCTGATCTGGAGGGGAGGGAGGGGAGGAAGAGGGAGAGGGGGGGAAGGGGGGGGGAGAGGAGGGGGGGGGGGAGAGACGGGGAGGGGGGGGGGGAGGGGGGAGGAGGAGAGAGGGAGAGAAAGCACCCCTTCCAATGTTCGGGTGACCGGGTACGATGCCGCTAACAACCAACAAGAACCGTGCCGGGAGGAAGCTGTGAAACCAAGGCCACTTGCAAGATGGCTATTCGCGATCGGCGCGGCCGTGCTCTGGACGGGGCAGGCGGCCTCTGCCGCCGACGTAAAGGTGATGATTTCGTCCGGCTTTTACAGCGTTTATGAGCAATTAGGCCCGGCATTCGAGCGCGCCAGCGGACACCATCTGGTGACGATGCGCGGCCCGTCGATGGGGGATTCGCCGGAGGCTATTCCGGCGCGGCTTTTACGCGGCGAGGCCGCCGATGTCGTGATCCTCGATGGCGGTGCGGCGGACGAACTCGGCAAGCGCGGATTGACGCGGCCTGACAGCAAGGCCGAACTCGCGCGCTCGCTGATCGGCATGGTCGTGCGCGAGGGCGCGCCAAAGCCCGACATCGGCAGTGTCGAGGCGCTGCGCAAGACGTTGTTGGCCGCGAAGTCGATCGCTTATTCCGACAGTGGCAGCGGCACGTATTTGTCGACCACGCTGTTCGGCAAGCTCGGCATTGCCGAGGAGATCGCGGGCAAGAGCCGGAAGATCCGCGGGCCGCCGTCCGGCGAGCCGGTCGCCGCGGTGGTCGCGCGCGGCGAGGCGGAGATCGGTTTTCAACAAGTCAGCGAGTTGATCCGGGTGCCCGGCATCAGCTTCGTTGGTGCGCTTCCGGCCGAGGTGCAGCCGATGTTTTCCTTTGCGGGTGCGCTCACGAAATCGGCCGGCGAACCTGAGGCGGCGCAGGCGCTGCTGCGCTTTCTCACGTCGCCCGAGGCCACGCCTGTCATCGTGAAGGCCGGGCTGGCGCCACCGGCGCCGCGATAGCGACCACCGCAACAGCTTCAACAGGCGCGCGAGCGCGGCGTGCGCTGCGGCTCGCGGCGCGCGGGGGTCAGTTCGGACCACGGCGCTTTCACACAACTTGCGGCGTGCCAACGATGAACAGCAACAACAAACAAGAATTCGGCAGGGGAGGACATGACAATGATCGGATCGTCTAGAGTGCTGCGGCTCGCTGTCATCATTGCGGGCCTGGCAGGCCCGGCCTTCGCGCAGACATTTCCGCCGCCGATGGGACAACCCTCCAACGCGCCGGGCGTGCCGAAATTCCAGCCGGAGCCGTTCTGGCCCAAACCATTGCCCGGCAATTGGGTGCTCGGGCAGGTCTCGGGCATCGCGGTCGATCGCAACGATCATATCTGGATCATCCATCGCCCCGCGACGGTGTTTGACGATGAAAAAGGCGCGACTAAAAATCCGCCGGAGACCAAGTGCTGCACGGCAGCGCCGCCGGTGCTGGAGTTCGATCAGGAAGGCAATCTGCTCAAGGCCTGGGGCGGTCCCGGGCCGGGCTACGACTGGCCCAAGAACGAGCACGGCATTCATGTCGACAGCCAGGGGAATGTCTGGCTCGCCGGCAATGACAATGCGGATTCCCAGATCCTGACCTTCACGAGCGACGGAAAATTCCTGCACCAGATCGGCAAGGCCGGCACGACAGGCGATTCCAACAGCCCGGACAGTCTCGGGCGGCCCGCGCATATGATGCTCGACGAGCCGGCAAACGAACTCTACGTCGCCGACGGCTACAAGAATCGCCGCATCATCGTGTTCGATGCCAACACTGGCGCCTTCAAGCGCCTGTGGGGCGCGTATGGACATAAACCGAGCGATGAAAAGATGGCGGCCTACAAGCCCGATGCGCCGCCGTCAGAGCAGTTCTCAAATCCCGTGCATTGCGTGCGGATCGCCAATGACGGCCTGGTCTATGTCTGCGACCGCGCCAATGATCGCATCCAGATATTCCACAAGGACGGCAGCTTCGTAAAGGAATTCCGGATCGAGCCGGACACGCTGCAAAACGGGTCGGTCTGGGATCTCGTGCTGTCGGAAGACCCGGCGCAAAAATACATTTTCATTGCCGACGGCGCCAACGGCCAGATCATCACGATCAACCGCGAGGACGGCAAGGTGCTGACGCAATGGGGCCGCCATGGCCGCCAGCCCGGCCAGTTCAAATGGGTGCACAACATCGCCATCGATTCCAAGGGCAACCTCTACACCGCGGAAGTCGGCTTCGGGCACCGCGCGCAGAAGTTTCGCCGGGTGGAGTGAGTGCGGGGGCGCAACTATGCGTTACCCAGATTCCCGCAACGTCATTCCGGGATGGTGCGTAGCACCAGACCTCAGATGCGCAATTGCGCATCGGGGAATCTCGAGATTCCGGGTTCGATGCTTACGCATCGCCCCGGAATGACGGGACTAATCGCAAACTGCGCTTGCCTACTGAATTTCCCGGCCCCCGCGTGATCTGCGGCTTGTCGAACCTCCGCGTTTCATGGATGCTGCGCCCAAGGCCGCGAGACAAACGGCTGTGAATTGGGGGGGGCAAACGGCACCCCGGGCGTATTCCTGGCGGCACCCCTGCCGACCCAGATATTCTGCTGGTGACCGCGTGTTCCATTAATTACATCGACCGCGTGGTGCTCTGGTATCCGCGCAGCCCATTTCAAAAGAGTTCGGCATTTCCACCATCCAGCTCGGCTATCTCTTCTCGGCGTTCCTGTGGAGCTATCTGGGTCTTTGTTCTGCCTTGGGGCATCTATGTCGACCGCGTCGGCACGCGCCGGGCCACCACGGTCGGCATGGCGATCTGGTCGGCGGCGACATTGCTGACCGGCACGAGCTGGAATTTTACCTCGGCTTTTGCGTCGCGCCTGCTGATGGGGTTTGGTGAATCCTCGACATATCCCGCCGGCGGCCGGACCATCCGCGAATGGATGCCGGCCGGCGAACGCGGCTTTGCCACCACCGTGTTCAACTGCGGCGGCTATATCGGCCCCGCACTCGGCTCGGTGCTGATGTCGTATCTGGTCAGCGAATGGGGATGGCGGGGCGCGTTCGACGGCGCCGGCGCCCTCGGCTTTCTCTGGCTGATCTTCTGGATTCTGTTCTTTCGCCAGCCCGAAGACGCCAACTTCATCGGCGAGGCCGAGCGCGCGAAAATCCTTAGCCAGCGCGGCGGCAAGGCCGTTCCCGGGCAAAGCGCGCCGATGTCAGCACTGCTGAAATGCAGGAGCATGTGGGGCGTGTTCATCACGCAGGGCTGCGCGGTCTACACCGTGTATCTGTTCTTGACCTGGTTGCCGAGCTACCTGCAGGCGACGCGCGGGCTGACGCTGCTCAAGACCGGTTTTTATACCGCCATTCCCTATGCGGTCGCGGTGCCCGGAACGATCCTCATTGGCGCGCTGAGCGACCGGCTGCTGCGCAACGGTGGCGTCGCCTCGGGCCGACGGCGCATCATGGTCGTGATCATGCTGCTGTGCTCATCGGGAATCCTGATGACGCCGTGGATCACCGAAACCTGGCTGCTGCTGACGCTGTTCTCGATTTCGCTGACCAGCATCGGCAGCGCGGTCGGATTGAACATCACGCTGACCAACGACCTCACGACCAATCCAGGCAATACTGGCCGGGTCAACGGCTTCCTGGTCACCGGCGGCAACCTGTTCGGCGTGCTGGCGCCGATCGTCACAGGTTATGTGATCGCCGGCACCGGCAGT
Organism: uncultured Alphaproteobacteria bacterium; assembly: GCA_963790595.1. Classification (GTDB taxonomy): domain Bacteria; phylum Pseudomonadota; class Alphaproteobacteria; order Rhizobiales; family Xanthobacteraceae; genus Bradyrhizobium. The sequence continues at coordinate 200,923 of CAWBPE010000044.1, forward strand.
TATGACTGGGCGTTCGTGGTGGCGGGGCTGCTGTTGCTTTGCGGTGCGCTGGCATGCTTGACCATGACCCGCGACCCGATCTCGCCCGAGGTGACCCAAAGATGAGCGCGCTTGAAGACAAGGACGCGATTCGCGAATTGCTGGCCGAGTATTGCTTCCTGCTGGATTCCTATCAGCTGAAGGAACTCAGCCAGATCTTTGCCGAGGGCGGGGAGTGGACGTCGCGCAACGGCGGCGCGACCGGCCCGGCCGCAATCGAGGCGTTTCTGCGTCAACTGGTGCCGGAGCCGGGGCCGGGAACACGTCGCAAGCACTTCACCGCCAATATCATCATTCGCCTCAATGGCGATGAGGCGGAAGTGACCTCGAATTTTCTGGTGGTGCGCGATACCGCAGCAGGACCGGCCATTGCGGTGGCCGGCACCTATTACGATGTCGTGGTGCGGAAAGGCTCCAACTGGCGTTTCAAATCACGCCGCTTGACGCATGACATCGCCGGCGAGAGCGGATTAAAGCCGGTGGGCTCCTGACACCAGCATCGTCGGCGCTGATGTCGGCGCATCCTGCGACTGGCTCACGACCACCGCGTGGGTGCGTTAGTGCGGCAGATACCGCAAGCGAGTAGAAAACGCACAGCGCAAGGCTGGCCCAGACCGCCATGCTGAAATAAAGCGACATCCAGGCGATCTCGTCCTTCCACTCGGCAAGATCGTGGGTCACGATCCAGCGCGTGCTGACGTCGCGCAGGCCCTCGAGAGGCCGCAACAGCTTGCTGCCATCGCCAACCTCGGTCCGCCATCGCTTCAGATACATCGGGACGTCGATGGTCATCAGAAACGCCAGATAGGCGACAATCCCCGCGATCGAGATGCCGAGGACCACGCGAACCGGACCGTCGAACTCCGGCAGCAACCGGCAAAGCGCAATCCCGACGAGGAAGAAGGCCACCGCCCAAATCGAATTTTCAATGGCGTTGCCGAGATAGTTGGTGGTCAGCACCGCATACCAAGAGAAGCATTCCGCGATCAGGATCAGCGGCACGATCACCCACGCCACGTTCAGGGTGGTGTCCGCTCCTGTCATGGCGCCGAGCTGATGCAGCATCAGCGCCCATTGCGCCGCGAAGCAGAGCTCGGCCACGGTCGCCACCGAGCGGCCGACGATAACGCTCGACAGCCAGGTATCGAACAGGCAGATCCGCTGAACATCCGCGCGCGGCAGCAACGACCTGAATGCGCAGCCAAAAACATAGCCCGCGCAGAGCAGCAGCATGAGTTCGACGCCGGACGAGCTGTCCAGACTGCCGGCGGGCTGGTTGCGGAGCTGGCGGTACAGCAAGAACCAGACCGCGATATTGACGCCGCTGACCAGCGTCAGCGAACTCCACCACCACGCCAGAGGATTTGACCAGGCCAGGAAAGACAAGGAACCCGACCGCGCCCACCATCCCAAACTCATCGACCGCTCCACGTGTAACCGAATTGATATGCGACTGTAGTAAATCTGTCATAATTCTAACCGTAGTAATTCTGTCATAGATCGCCGCGAGTCACGACTCAATTTAAAGTCACAATTGATTTTTGTTGGCGTGGGGTGAGGGCGCGAAATCGCTCGCGCGCGCATGCCGTTCACTCTTGCGAGGAATGATCAAGCGAGGTCGGAATAGCCGATTGGATATGCTCTATAGTGCTGGTCATGTCGATCGAGGCGGATCCCGATCGCAGCAGCGGCTAACTACCGCAAGCCGACATCACCAGGTGTATCGCACCACACCCTTGCCGGCGTAGGACGAGGTAACGGCCGAGAACTCGCCGTCAAACGTTGCCGCCGCCGACCAGCCGTTCCTCCATTTCATTTCAACGGATGCTGTCGTCAGCGCCGACTCGGCCGCCTGCGCCGCGCCGTTGACGACGAAGCTTGCGCCAGGCAGCGTCTGGAAGGTCGCACCGATTGCACGATCCGGATCGTAGTCGTGGGCCCAGGCAAAACGCCCGCGCAACGTCGGAGGCCATCGTCCAAACTCCATGACTTGTCACCGCGGACACCGAGCTCCGTGCGGGCATCAGTGACGTCCTGGGCATAGTAGAGCGCAAAGTTGTTGCTGCCGCTGACGGCCTGTTCGGCATAGGCCGGCAGATCGAACGTCACGAATTGCGCGGCCGCGTAGGGCGTGATGCCGATGCCGACGGACAACGGCGCGACAAGGCGATAGCCGCCCTCAAAGCGGCCCGACCACGCATTGGCATTGAACTCGGCGCGAAGCTGATCGATACCCGCCGCCGTGACGGTGCGGTTGGTGGTGATGTCCTGCCAGCCATAGGCCAGCGCCGCCGTGATATAGGCCGGCCCTGCAGTGTGACGCACATAGGCGCCGACCTGGAACAGGTCGGACCGGCCCGTGCCGCCATTGGCAACGCTGAAGCTGGTGCCGCCGCCGGCCATCGCAAAGCCCGCGATAGTGTTCGGCGAGAACAGATAGTCCGCACCGACCGCCGTGCCGAAATGCGCTGGTGGTGTTGTTCGAGCCGACCACGGCATTGCCGGATGTCGATTGCGCGCCGCCATAACCGGCCGCCCACACGCTCCAGCGCTGCTCGAAGTCGGCGGCGCCTGTTGAACATCGCAAATGCATTTGTCGGATCGGAATTCGCCGCGTAGGATTTCTGCGGCATAGCCCGATGACATCGGCAAGCCGACAACGCCGCCGCGATCCATGAAGGGATCGGTCATCAGCCCCATGAACTGGCTCATGGCATTAAACGTCGTTTGTTGCGAGCCCGTGGCGGTTTCGCCGGATATCTGCGTCAGCGCATTTGAAAGCTGCGCACCCGACAGGCTGAAGAGGCCGAGAAAGCCGCCTTGCAAGGTGCCACCGGAATTGAAAGCATGGTTGATCGTGGTCGCAACGTTCTGCTGATTGCCGCCAAGGCCGGCCCCGCCGCCGAGATTGGCCGTCAGGTTCAGGAAAACGTCGGTCGCGCTGTAGCTAGCGCCCCCATGAATCCCGGCGAGAGGCTCTGCACGCCGCTGAACGTCGTACCGTTGAGACCTGCGGCGGCGTGCAGGATGTCATAGCCATGGCTACCCTGGGCGCTGCCGACGATACCCATCTGTACCGTGCCGCCAAGCATTGCCGTGCCACCCACATTGGTGCTGCCTGCGTTCGCGCCCGAGATCTGGACGAGATAAAACGCGCCAGAGGAAAACGCTAGATTGCCGGTAATGGTCAGGGTGCCGGCCGGGGTCGCTGCGTTACCGGGGGCTAGCGTGCCGGAGATATTCGCGTCCGCGCCGATGGTGCCGGTGCCCGACAGTCTGGCACCCGGATCCACCTGCGTGGCGGAAGCAATCGAGCCGTCGACCTCCAGCGCGCCGCCACTGACGGTGGTCGAACCGGTATAGGTATTGATGCCTGACAGCGTCAGCGTGCCGGTACCGACCTTGACAAGGTTGCCGGGCGAACCGTCGATCACCCCGCTGACGACAGTGGAGAGATTGTTGCTGCCGACCGTGAGCGTGATGGCGCTGAGATCAAAGTTGCCGGCGCCCTCGATCGATCCCGCCGTGGTGCCGCTGGTCAAAAGGGATGCGAAACTGATGAGACCGCCGGCCTGGTTGATGAGGCGGGCGTTGCCGCCCGACGAAGAAAACGCGAACACAGTGAGGCCGCCGTTTCCAGTTGTCAGGGTAGCACTGCCGGCGGTCGATGTGTCGTCGAAGAACATTTTGCTGCCAGTGCCTGTCGTGACAATGGTGGCGTTGGCTGCCGTCGATGAGTCGGCGAACGTGACCGTCCCCGGGTTAGCAATGGTCGCGTTGCCCGCGCTCGAGGTAGTGTTGAACTGGATCCTGTTGAGGTTGTTGATCGTGGCGTTGCCCGCGGTCGCGGTATTAGCGAAGTTGATCAAACCACCGGCATTGTTAGTGATCGTCGCGCTGCCTGCCGTTGACCCGTCGTTGAAACCCAGACCGCCGATGATGATGAGAGTAGCGTGTCCTGCCGTGCTCGAATTGTTGAAATTGAAGTTGCCGTCGGCGGTGATCTTGGCAAATCCTGCCGTGCTCGAATCGTTGAAGTTGAGGTTGGCGAAGCCGGCGTTGGTGATACTGGCGAGTCCTGCCGTGCTCGAATTGTTGAAATTGAGGGTTCCGTTGTTGGTGAAGGCTGCGGCTCCGCCGTTGACGACAATTCCGGCGCCGGTGAAGGTCAAGGTCGGATTGTTCCCCAGCGAAAAGTTGTAGGATGACGCACCGGCGTTGAAGGTAAATCCGCCGATGGTTGTGTTCAGCGCTGAAAAGCTCAACGTGGTAGAATTGGAGAGGCCAAAAAAAGCGGTGCCGGTCGGCACCACGGCCGGACTCCAATTTCCAGAGGTATTGAAGTCCGCCGTTCCCGGAGTAGACAGCCAGGTCGCATCCTGCGCCGAAGCTTGCCCGCTGAAAACAACAACCGAAAGCAGACTTGTCGATAGCAGGCTTGCCGATAGCAGGCTTGCGGAGACCAGCGCCGATCTAACTTCCAGCTTCGTCACGTCCATTCCCCTATTCCGGCCATGCACCGCCTCGGGCGATCGTCGCCGTCGCGTCACCACGCCCTTGCCCGCGCAGCTCTCGGCCACGTTCGATACCCCGTTGCGACTCTTGGCTTGACCGTACGTAGGCAGCCTCCGACCAGAAAGGTCGGAGCAGTCAAATGAGACATCACGTCAAGAGAATGAGACGCCTTGCAAACAACGCGTTCGCGGGGCACCGTAGCATCAACATCGCACGGAGAGTTCTTTGAAGCGATCGAATCAGGCGCATACTAGAATGCCGGCTCAATTCCGCCTAGACGTGTCGGTGACGCCGGGCAATGCGCGCGAGTTCGATCTCTGGCGTAGCGGAATGTCTCCCCTGTTTGCGATGGACTGCGCGGATTCGGAGGCGCGCGCTTCGTTCGGCGCGCAACTGACCAGCTATCAGTTCGCGGACGTCGCCATCGTTTCCGGCCATGCTTCAGCTTCAACGTTCGAACGGACGGCACCGCTGATTGCACGCAGCGGCATCGATAGCATCTCTTTGCTCGTCTATACCAAAGGCGGATGCGCGCTCGACGTCGAAGGGCGTGCCGCCGAGGTCCACGCCGGAGACGTCTGTTTTCTCGACCTGTCGCGACCGATCAACTTGCGGGCGCCCGATTATGAAAGCCTCACGCTGATTCTGCCGCGCGCCGCGCTAGCTCCAAACCTCGCCGATCTCGACGGCCTTCACGGGCGGGTGCTGCAAAAATCGAACCCGCTGAATACGATTCTGGTCAACCATTTGCAGACCTTGTTCGCGCAGGCGCCGTCGCTGAGCGCTGCCGATAGCCGCGCGGCAGTGAAAGGAACGGCAGCACTCATCGCGGCTTTCGCGGGACCGTCGGCCAACGGCCATGACACCATTGCCCGGACCAATTCCGCCACTTCGCTATACGCGCTGCGGCGCTTTATCGAGGCGCACTTTTACAACATGGATCTGGGGCCGGAGTTCATATGCCGGCAGCTTGGCATCTCGCGCGCGAAGCTTTATCGGGCCTTTGAACCGATGGGCGGCGTCAGCCACTACATACTACAGCGTCGGCTGACGCTGGCTTACCGGATGCTCATCGACCCGGCTGACGCCGACCAACGCGTCGGCGCCATCGCTTCCCGCTGCGGTTTTGGCAACGTCTCGGTATTCAACCGCGCCTTTCGCGATGCCTATGCCATGTCTCCGACGGAATTGCGCGATGCGTTCGAGCGCGACGATCTCGCCGATGTCAGGTTTTCCGGTGAGGCTGGTTTTGGTACCATGAGCCGTTGGCTACTCGGCCTGGACGTGGCATAGCTTGTGGCTTTGAGCCACGACGTCTGGCTTGCCTCCAGCAACCCGACGGGCAAATCAAGCGCGCATCCGCGAAATCAAAGTCCAGCCGATCCGTGAAAAATATTCTGATTTTCCGAAATCGCAAATCAGTTTATATCGATTGTCATCCTGCCTCATAAGAGGGGCGTTTCGCGGTCGTCACGAGCGTGAGGCGGGATGCGGTGGACGCCGATAGCGTTTCTGACGAGAGCGCCTGAAGCGGACGGCGAAGTCGTGTGGTCCTGACGCCTCACGCTGGCGTCAAGTTCTTGAGAAGCAAGCTTCTCAGGGGCGACGGTGGCAAAAGAGCCCGATCACCGGGGAGAGCACGAAATAAGTCGTAAACCATTGCGCGGGGAATGCCGGGTATTCCGGTGTGACCTGACTAACGCGTGTGCTTTTTTACTTTCGACCCTCGCACATGCGGCGGTGGGCGCACCGAGCGCCCGGCATTCCCTGCGCCCTCCTTCGGGAGGGCGGAACGAGCAGAGCAAAACTCGGGCGAAATGCGTCGCGAGAACGCGGCTTTGCATCCCACATCGTCCTCCCGCCTGGTGCGCACTTGCGCACGGCTCGCCCGAGCACAGTGCGCAAATCGGGAAGCAGCGGCCTGCCGTTGAAGAGTGCTGTTGGAAGACTTTCGTGCTACCGATTCCGAAAGAATAACAATTTGCTTTGCTGCTGCGGTCTGCCGGGAGGATTATCATGAAGCTTTTACGGCGAAATGTTTTGTACCTTGCCGCCGCGGCCGCGTTTCCAATGTCGCCATTGCGCGTGGCATGGGCGAGCGAGTTTCCGCCCGCCCGGTCCACCTGGTGGTGGGCTTCGCGGCCGGTGGCGGCAATGACATCATCGCGCGCCTCATCGGACAATGGCTTTCAGAACGTCTCGGCCAATCATTCGTGATCGAGAATCGTCCGGGGGCAGGCACCAATATCGCAACGGAGGCCGTCGTCGGGCGCGTCCCGACGGCTACTCGCTGCTTTTGATTGGCGCACCGAATTCAATCAGTGCGACGCTTTACAAAAATCTTAGTTTCGATTTCATGCAGGACATTACGCCGGTCGCCTCGATCGCGCGCGAGCCTTACGTGATGGTGGTGAATCCGTCGGTGAAGGCCGGCACGGTTCCGGAGTTCATCGCGCTCGCCAAAGCCAATCCCGGCAAGCTCAACATGGCATCGGCCGGCATCGGCAGCGGGACCCAGGTCTCAGGTGAACTGTTCAAGATCATGGCGGGGGTCAACCTCGTTCACGTTCCATATCGCGGCGCGAGCCCTGCGATCACCGACCTGCTGGGAGGACAAGTTCAGGTGTTCTTCAGCACCATGCCAGCCTGTATCCAGCACATCCGGTCCGGAAGCCTGCGGGCTCTGGCGGTGACCACCGCGAAGCGATCGGACGCGCTTCCGGACGTTCCGGCGGTCGGCGAGTTTTTGACGGGATACGAAGCCAGCGGCTGGTACGGGATTGGCGCGCCGAAGAATACACGGCAAAATTGTCGAGAAGCTCAATAAGGAAATCAACGCAGGGCTTGCTGAGCCGAAACTGATCGCGCAACTTGGCGAACAGGGCGCAACCGCGTTTGCAAGCTCGCCGGCTGACTTCGAACGCTTCATCGCCGATGAAACGGTGAAATGGGGCAATGTCATCCGGGCAGCAGGCCTTCACGCAGACTGATTTTGTAGAACCAGCAGGAGAAGACTGGCCGCCTACGTCATTGACAGCAAGTTGTTTGGGGACCAGTTCAGCACCGAGGCAACGCGGCGCATCTTCAGCGACGAGAATACGGTTCAGAAATGGCTGGATGTCGAAGCGGCGCTTGCGCGTGTCGAAGCGCGGCTGGGGATCATACCGCAGGCGGCCGCGGACGAGATCAACCGCAAAGCCAGGGTGGAGCTTTTCGATCTCGACGAGATGAAGCGCGAAATGGACCGGACCAGCCATCCCATCGTGCCACTTGTCCGCGCCATAAAAACAGTCTGCGACGGCGATGCCGGTGAATTTGTTCACTGGGGCGCGACAACGCAGGACATCATGGATACCGGCACGATCCTGCAGTTGCGCGAAGCTCTTGACGAGATCGAAGCAGCGACCCGACGGCTGCTAGGCAATTTGGCGGATCTTGCCGAGGCACATAAATCCACCGTGATGGCTGGCCGCACCCACGGTCAACAGGCTCCCCATCACATTCGGTTTCAAGGTGGCCCAATGGCTGGATGAAGTCGGCCGCAATCTCGAGCGTTTCCAGGAAATGCGACGAAGGGTGCTGGTCGGTCAGTTCGGGGGAGCGGTCGGCACACTCGCGGCACTCGGGGTGGAGGGCGAGCAGGTTCAACGCGACTTGATGAACGAGCTCGGCCTGGCCTGCCCTAGATCTCGTGGCAGTCGTCGCGGGACCGTATCGCCGAACTCTTGCGTGCTCGCCATCAGCACATCGACGATCGGCCGGATGGCGCATGAGATTTACAGCCTGCAGAAAACCAAATTCGCCGAATTGGAAGAGCCGTTCTCGCCCGGCAAGGTCGGCAGTAGCACGATGCCGCATAAGCGCAATCCGCCGACCTGTGAAACAATCGTGGCGATCTCGAAGATCTTGCGCAGCACGGCGCCACTGGCGCTGGAAGCCATGATGACGGAGCACGAACGCGACAAGACCGGTTTGCAGACGGAGCGAGAATTCATTTCACGCGCGTGCTGCCTGGCGGATGCCGCGGCCAAAAAGGCGGTTGCGGTCGTGGCTGGCCTGACCGTGAAGCCGAAAAACATGGAGCGCAATCTGTGGATCCAGAAGGGTCTCCTGATGTCCGAGCCGGTCATGATGGAGCTGGGCGCGAAATTCGGCCGCCAGAGGGCCCATGAGATGGTCTACGAGATTTGCATGAAGGTCTTCGAGGCCGACACGACTTTCAAGGAAGGCTTGCTGGACAATCCGGACATAAAAAGAAATTTAACGCCCGAGAAAATTGACGAAATGCTGAATCCGCAACTTTACACCGGGTTGGCTGGACTAATTGTCGATCGAATTGTGCGCAACGCCCGCAGACGGCAAAAGGAACTCTCGGTCCTCGCTGAGCGCTATCTGATAAACGCAAATAATCAGTTTTTCGTCATCGCAGGAGGAAAGCGACGAAGCCTCCATCTGCTCGTCGTCCCGGCGAACGCGGGACCCATACACCCGGACTCGACGTTCAAGATTGTTCCCGAAAACATTCTTCAGCATTCACGGCCCGCGGCGTATGGGTCTTCGCAGGGACGACGCTGATGGATAGCGTGCGTAAGTAAATCGGCTTGCCCGCATACGGCATCGACGCGGTGAGGCCGCCATCGACCGGGAACGCCTGGCCGTTGACGTAGGACGCTTCGTCGCTCGCCAGAAACAATCCCATCGCCGCCAGTTCATGCGGCTGGCCGGCGCGCTTCAGCGGATTGAGCTGGCCGATCTTGCCGTCGGTGCCGCGCTCGCGTGGCGTTGTCGAAGATCGGCTTGGTCATGCCGGTTTCGATCAGGCCGGGACACACCGCATTGATCCGCACGCCGGTGCCGGACAGCGAATAGGCGGTGGTCTGCACCAGACTGATGACGCCGGCCTTGCTCGCCGCATAGGGATGCCGCTGGCGCCGGATTTCAGGCCCGCAACCGAGGCGGTGCAGACGATCGCGCCGTGTTTCTGCTTGATCATGTGCGGCATGGCATATTTGATCGCGAGAAACGGGCCGATCAGATTGATGCGCAGGATTTCCTGCCAGTGATCGACGGTCTGTTCGGCGAGCGGCACCAGGCCGCCGCTGATGCCGGCATTGGCCCAGATCGCATCGAGCTTGCCGTAAGTCGACACCGCCTTGGCGATGAAGGCCTTCACGTCATTTTCCGAACCGGCATCGGCGGTGACGGCCTCGGCGGTGCCGCCGGCCTTGCTGACGTGTTTGGCGGTTTCCTTGACGCTGTCGCTGCGGTCGACCGCGATCAGCTTGGCGCCTTCCTTGGTGAACAGCAGCGAGGCCGCGCGTCCGATGCCGCTGCCTGCGCCAGTGATGATGACGGATTTGCCTTCGAGGCGGCCCATGTGTTTCTCCCGTGGAATTTTATGTTCGCTTTTTATGTCGCTTTTTACGTTCTCTGCGTGTTATCAGTTTTCGTCTGGAAATATCGCACAAAAACGATGCTTGCCGCCTTGCGGAATTTCAAACAAGATTTCAAACACCGAAGTCTCAGATGACTTGATCAAGTTACTTGAGATCATGTGTGCTCTGACGTAGGACACGCAACAATATTGAAGGGTTCTCGCGATGTCCAATCAAGCCGCTCCATTCGTCGCGCAGCATTCCGTTCCCAATGGCGTGGTCGCGACAAGATGGTGGTGGGTGCGTCACGCGCCGGTGCGCGAAGACGGCGGCTGCATCTACGGCCAGAAAGACATCGGCTGCGATACCAGCGACCGCGAGGTGTTCGAGGCGGTCGGAAAAATCCTGCCGCGCAACGCGGTCTGGTATGCGAGCAGCCTCAAGCGCACGCATCAAACCGCGGAGGCGATCTGGGCGGCGGGATTTCCCAAGCCTCGTCGCCGATGATGCACGAGACGGCGTTTGCTGAGCAGGATCTCGGCGAATGGCAGGGGTTGAATCGCGCCGCGTTCTTCGCCAGCCGTCCGATCGAGGTCGGCAGCTACTGGTTCGCGCCGATCGACGAACCCGCGCCCGATGGCGAAAGTTTCATGGATATCTACAATCGCGTGCGCGGCGCGATCGAGCGGATCAATGTCGAACACGCCGGCAAGGACGTGATCGCGGTGGCGCATGGCGGCACGATCAAGGCCGCGATCGGTCTCGCGCTCGGCGATCAGCCGGAAAAAGGACTGGCCTTCAATATCGACAATTGTTCGGTGACGCGGCTCGACCATCTCGCCAGCGCGCATCACAGCGGCTGGCGGATGCCGATGGTCAACCAGCAGCCATGGATGGCGGATGCGTCGCACAAGGCGATGCACCAGCCGGCCGGACCGGAAGTCGCCAGCGCGACCAAGCTTGCCTAAGATCATTCGCTAAAAAAGTCCACGCGCCTTAAACAAATCGAAAACCGGCAACCAGCCGGATCCATCACGGGGAGAGAGACATGACCTTGTTCGATATGTCGGGAAAAGTCGCCGTCATCACCGGCTCCTCGCGCGGCATCGGCCGCGCCATCGCCGAGCGGATGGCCGAGCATGGCGCCAAAGTCGTGATCTCCTCGCGCAAGCAGCAGGCCTGCGACGAGGTCGCCAAAGCGATCAACGACAAGGCCGGCAAGCAGGTCGCGCTGGCGGTGGCCGCGAACATCTCGACCAAGGACGATCTGAAGCATCTGGTCGAGGAAACCAACCGCGTCTTCGGCAAGATCGACACGCTGGTCTGCAACGCCGCGTCAAATCCCTATTACGGGCCGCAGGCCGGGATTTCCGACGACCAGTTCCGCAAGATCCTCGACAACAACATCGTCGCCAATCACTGGCTGATCAGCGCTGGTGGTGCCGCAGATGATCGAGCGCAAGGACGGCTCGATCACCATCATCTCCTCGATCGGCGGCCTCAAAGGCTCGACCGTGCTCGGCGCCTATGCGATTTCGAAGGCCGCCGACATGCAGCTCGCGCGCAATCTCGCCTGCGAATACGGCCAGCACAATATCCGCGTGAACTGCATCGCGCCGGGCCTGATCAAGACCGATTTCGCCAAGGCGCTGTGGGACAATCCGGAGACGCTGAAGGCCTCCACCGCGCGCTCGCCGCTGCTGCGGATCGGCGAGCCCGACGAAATCGCCGGCGCCGCGGTGTTTCTCGCCTCCGCCGCGGGCACCTTCATGACCGGGCAGACCATCGTGATCGACGGCGGGGCGACGATCAGTTGAGGCCTGGCTCGTCACTCCACCGCCGCGTACACCAGACCGCGCACCAGCGTACGGAAATATTCGCGCTGGCCGGGGCCCTGCGACATGAACACGGCGAACAGGTCTTCCTTCGGATCGATCCAGAAGAACGTGCCGGCCATGCCGCTCCAGAAGAACTGGCCGACGGAGCCCGGAAACGGCGCCATGCCCTGATCGGTGCGGACCGCGAAGCCGAGACCGAAGCCGTGGCCGGCCGGCATCAGCGGCGAGTCGACCTTGACGGCGGGACCGAGATGATCGGACGCCATCAGCTCCAGCGTCTTGCGGCCGATGATCCTGGTGCCCTCGAGCGTTCCGCCATTGAGCAGCATCTGGCAGAACCGCGCATAGTCCATGGTGGTCGAAACCAGTCCGCCGCCGCCGGATTCCATCACCGGTTTTTCGAGCATGTTGAAGAGCTGAATTTTTTCGCCGGTCCAGGGATCGGCCGCAAAGGCCTCGGCGAGGCGCGGCGCATTTTCTTCGCCGGTGTGAAACGCGGTCTCGGTCATTTGCAGCGGCGCCAGAATCCGCTCGGTCAGGAACGCGCCGAGCGTCTTGCCGGAGACGACTTCGAGAAGGCGGCCGAGAATGTCGGTGGAGCGGCTGTAATTCCATTCGCTGCCGGGCTGGCACACCAGCGGCATGCTCGCGACCAGGGCGGCATGTTCGGCATTGCTGATCTTGCGGCTGCGAACTTTCGACTGCTGGTACATCTGATGCACCGGGCCGTTGCCGCTGTGTTCGTAGGTGATGCCCGAGGTGTGCCGCAGCAGATCCTGAATCGTGATCGGCCGCGCCAGCGGCACCAGATCGAGCTTGCCGTTGTTGTCGACGGCGACCTTCTGGTTGGCAAATTCCGGAATGTATTTGGCGATCGGGTCGGTCAGCAGCAGGTGACCTTCTTCGAGCAGCGTCATGACGCCGATGGAGACGATCGGCTTGGTCATCGAGAAGATGCGAAACAGCGTGTCGTGCGCCATCGGCGCGGTGGCGCCGGATTTTGCTGGCCCAGCGCGTCGAACCAGCCGATCTGGCCGCGGCGCGCCACCATGATGGTCACGCCCGGGATGGTTCCCTTGTCGATGTCGCGCTTGAACGCGTCCGACATGCGCTGCAACCGGATCGGCGACAGCCCGAGCGATTCCGGCTTGGCCTGCGGCAGCGGCGGGGTCTGCGGGGCGGCGAGGGGCTTCGCGGCGGTTTGCGCGGTCATGGTCTCTCCCATTTCTTGATTATTGTTATTGGCCGGATGGCGTCGAGTTTGGCCGAAGAGACCGGGATTGAACAGGGCGTTAACCGCTTCGCTCATGTAATCCGCTTGCAATCCGGCCGTCGCCTATGCTTGAAACGGCACGGATCGGCGGCGACGCTTGGTTCCCACAGGGGTGTAGCTCAGTTGGTAGAGTACCGGTCTCCAAAACCGGTTGTCGCAGGTTCGAGCCCTGCCGCCCCTGCCAGCAATTAAATCAACTACTTAGCAGCCAGTCTGGTCGAACGCATTGGGAACGCTGATACAGCGCTCATTCGCGGTGAGTGCGCTGGTGGGAACAAAGCTGAGAGGCGGGGGCTTAACATTTCGTTAATCATACCGAATGCAGTCTGCCCTGATAGGGAGAAGCCGACGGCATAACGCCCGTCGGCTTTTCTGAGGATATTACCCAAGAGCTTTTTCGCAGTGACCGAGGAATTAGACCACCAAGTGCGAGAAGCCCTGCGGCATCGGCGACGATCCCCCATCGTTCCGATCGTTCTTATCGTTTTTGCCATAGGCGCTAGCGCGTGCGCCTACCTGTGGGTCACTTACGGTGACGATTTTCGAACTGCGGTATTCGCCACGCCCACCGTTGCTGCGGCTCCCGCGGGAAAGGAACAGCCTGTCACTCGCGCAGATTTTGACAGATCTGAACGGCAGACGGCCAATTCCCTCCGATCGATGGCGAACAGCTTGGAAGCTCAAAAAGCAGACCTGAAAGGGCTGTCCGACATGGTCGCTGATTTGGCGGCGAAGGTCGACGCATTGCGGAATGCTGCGGCGGCGTCGGCTCAACCCGCCATCGTTCCGCCACCGCCGGCGGTCATCGCCCCGCGCAAGAAACCGCAAGGGCCCAAGAAGCCAGGTCCGATTTCAGTTGGTGGCGCGCCGCTGCCACCCGCGCCTGATCGATAAGTGCAGTCGAGGCGCGGGCTTGATCGCACTAAGCTGTACTCAGCCTTGATCGATGCGAGCGCCGGCGAGACGTTATGGTCCGCGCCTTAGCGGCCGTTGCCGCGGCAGCCGCCGCCCGGGCCGATGTGATAGCCGCGCGGGCAGGCATGCGCGCCCGGGTTCGCGTAATTTTGCCGGCAACCGCCGTAGGGCCCGCGGTGAAAGCCGGGTCCGCATCCGCCCGCGACCGCGATGATGTCGATGTTCGATGCGGGGTTGCGCCATCGGCATGGCGTTGGCGCCGGCGCTCATCAGGGAAGTCGCCAGGATCGCAGCGCCGAGCAGCAACGCGCGGGCGCAATAAATCTTCATGTCGTGTTCTCCTTTGAGAGATTTTATTACGTGCATTCCCACGTCGGAGATGCACGGCCGGACCTGACGCGAATCTGCCGGTGGCGCGTTTGTTGTATCGATGGGCTGCTTCAACCGTCTTGGACTGGCGGGCGTCGGAGTAGCCGGATACGGACTGTCGGGCGCTATTCCCATAACGGCGCAGTGTTGGTAGATTTGTCGTGTTCAGGCGCGCTCAAATCGGCAGGTCGCCGCTCGTACAGGTCTCGATGTCCGTGGTCACGAAATGTCCGTAGTCACGAAAACGCTGTCGACCGATATGCTGCCGCACGGCTTGGATGACCGGCAGCGTTTTATCCAGTTCGCCGAACTGTTCGAGCATTTTTCCAATACCGGTGAACTCGATCCGGCTCCCGATGTGCCGTTCCGGGCGGCGATGAATTCGATCCATATCGGCACGACTTTGCTCGGCCGCTGCGACGGCACCTTCACCACAGTGCGGCGCGAGCGCCGTCAGGTGCTGGCGACCAATGACGACCGCTACTGCCTTGCGCGCAACAGCGGCAAGCGCGAGGCGCGGGTGGTTCATCGCAACCGCGAATTTACCATGCGACCGGGCTCGCTGGTGCTGCTCAAGCTCGACGAGCCGTTCTTCAGCGCGGATGGTGGAAACCACAAGCGCTTCACCAATGTGCATCTGCCGATGATAACCATGCGGGCGTTGGTCCCCGACATCGAAGCCAAGGTTGCCCGCGAACTGGAGCCGGGCGGGGCGCTGTCACTGGCGCTGGATTACAGCGATCTGCTTTTGGAGCATCCTGACGTGGTCGCGGAAGCGGGGATGGCGATCGGCGCGCATCTGACCGATCTCGCCGCCATCGGCCTCGGCGCCCAGGGCGATGTCGCCGTGGCGGCG
This sequence comes from uncultured Alphaproteobacteria bacterium, assembly GCA_963790595.1. Classification (GTDB taxonomy): domain Bacteria; phylum Pseudomonadota; class Alphaproteobacteria; order Rhizobiales; family Xanthobacteraceae; genus Bradyrhizobium. The sequence goes on from CAWBPE010000044.1 coordinate 216,103, forward strand.
CAGCGTCGGGGACTGCGCGCCGTCAGGCTGAAGGCGGTGCTGATGATTCTGGAAGCGCGTTTCGCCGAGCCGGATTTTTCCGCGCAAGAGCTTGCGGTCGCCGCCGGCCTTTCGGAACGCTATGTCAACGAGCTACTGTATGAGGCCGGCGCGAGTTTCACCATGCGGCTGACCGAACTGCGGCTGCGCAAGGCGGCACAGTTGCTGGCGCACTCAGGCGAGCGCCGGATCAGTGACATCGCGCTGGATTGCGGCTTCAACGATCTGTCCTATTTTAATCGCTGCTTCCGCCGCCGCTTTGGGCTGACGCCGTCCTCGGCGCGGGGACGGTAGGCGCGGGGCGTCCGGCGATACCGCTTAGCAGTCTCTGAACCATCCGAAGGGATCACTTAGCCGGGCGCCAGTCAGTCCCAGGTTTGCGCCGACCAGTCCAAGACCCTCCCTCGCCAGCTCGACTACATCTACTTGCGGGAAACTGAGGGAGAGTTTGGAAGTGCGCACGAAATTATATTCGGTTCTGGCATTGTTGGCAGGGGCCACACCCGGCCTGGCCGCCGATCTCGCAAATTCGCCCATGTCCGCACCTGTAAAAGCGCCGGTGGCGGTTGCTATTTTCAGCTGGACCGGCATCTACGTCGGCGGCGAGGTAGGGGGTGGTCAGAGCCACCTCAGCGGAATGGACCCGACCATGCCGGCTGCTGGCTGGACGTCGGTCAATACCAACGGCGTTATCGCCGGCGGCCAGCTCGGGTTCAATTATCAGATCGGCAACGTGGTGCTGGGCGCCGAAGGCAGCTATGCGTGGTCCGGAATCAACATGAAGGCCGGCGGACCTTTTGCGGGCGGCCCCGGACTGACGATCTCCGACAAGAACGATTATGTCGCGACCGCGACCGGCCGGCTTGGCTACGCGTTCGATCGGTTGCTGGTGTACGGCAAAGGCGGCGGCGCCTGGACCCGGGACAAGCTCAGCGCCAATGACGGGCTGGGCGGGACCGCCTCGGGCAACTTCAACCGCACCGGATGGACAGCCGGTGCGGGCATCGAATACGCCTTTTGGCAAAACCTCTCGGTCAAGCTGGAATATGATTTCCTGCGGTTCGGCCAGATCACCGAGCAGCCGACGACCACAGGCAACCTCGGCGTGACGCCCGCGGTCATCAAACTGGACATGCAGACGCTGATGGTCGGCTTGAACTACCGGTTCTATTGAGCGGATGGATGCCAGCGGACGGACTCCAGGAATCCCGGGTTCCCAGCCCCGGCGGTTCCGTCCTGCCTTGACCTTTGGCCCCGCCCGCAGTACATAGCCGCCACCTGCTGTCGGCCCGCTTAGACGGATATCCGGCGCGGCTTTGAATTCCCCCGAACAATCGAGCCCGCTGGCCGGCTCATCCTTCGAGAGAGGGCTGGGCGCTAGAGGGCTGTTCGGATTCCTTAAACCTGAAATCGTCGAACGACGGACGCGGATCACAGACGAATGGCTTTCAGCCCGTTCAAATTCCTGCAGGAAGTGCGCTCGGAGACCAACAAGGTCACCTGGCCGACCCGCCGTGAGACGATGATCACCACCATCATGGTGTTCGTGATGGTGGCTTTGGCCTCGATTTTCTTTTTCGCCGCGGATCAGATTATCCGTTACCTCGTCACCTTTTTGCTCGGCATTCACTAATGGCAAGCGCCGGAACACAGATGATGGACAAGCGCTGGTATATCGTTCACGCCTATTCGAACTTCGAAAAGAAGGTCGCGGAGTTGATTCGCGAGCAGTCCAAGCAGCGTGGGCTTGAAGAGCTGTTCGAGCAGGTGCTGGTGCCGACCGAAAAGGTCACCGAAGTCCGCCGCGGCCGCAAGATCGACGCCGAACGCAAGTTTTTCCCGGGCTACGTGCTGGTCAAGATGAAGCTGACCGACGAAGCCTTCCATCTGATCAAGAACACCCCGAAGGTGACGGGCTTCCTCGGCGCGGAAAACAAACCGATGCCGATTTCGGAAGCCGAAGCCATGCGGATCCTGCACCAGGTGCAGGAAGGCGTGGAACGCCCGAAGGCGTCGGTGTCGTTCGAGATCGGCGAGAATGTGCGGGTGGCGGATGGCCCGTTCGCATCGTTCTCCGGTGTTATCGAGGAAATCGACGAGGCGCGTTCGCGCGTGAAGGTCGCGGTGTCGATCTTCGGACGCGCCACGCCGGTCGAACTGGAATTCGGTCAGGTCGAGAAGGTCTGATCGTTGTCGTCATTGCCGGGCTTGACCCGGCAATCCATCCGCTTCGTAAGAGAGTATCTTACGAAGTTTGATGGATGCCCGGATCAAGTCCGGGCATGACAAGAGTGGAGGCGGCAACGCTTCCGGAATGCTGTGGAAGGGGACTGACGGTTGCCAGCCGTCATGCGAACCGCACCACGGTCCTGTGAAGCTTCCGGGCTGGTCCGGAGCAACATGAGGAGTGACATATGGCAAAGAAAGTGACCGGATACCTGAAATTGCAGGTGCCGGCCGGTGCGGCGAATCCTTCGCCCCCGATCGGACCCGCGCTTGGTCAGCGCGGCCTCAACATCATGGAATTCTGCAAGGCGTTCAACGCGCAGACGCAGAAGGAAGAAAAGAATACCCCAATCCCGGTGGTGATCACGATCTACGCCGATCGTTCCTTCACCTTCGAGATGAAGACCCCCCCGATGTCTTTCTTCATCAAGAAAGCGGCCAAGCTGACGTCCGGCTCTAAGCTGCCGGGCCGCGACAAGGCCGGTGCGGTGACCAAAGCGCAGGTGCGCGAGATCGCCGAAGCAAAGATGAAGGATCTGAATTGCGACTCTATCGAGTTGGCCATGAAAATGGTCGAGGGCTCCGCCCGTTCGATGGGTGTCGAGGTAGCGGGGTAACGGGTCATGGCAATCGGAAAACGTTTGAAGAAGGCCCGTGAGGGCGTCGATCGCGAAAAGCTCTATCCGCTCGCGGATGCCGTCAAGATGGTCAAGGAGCGCGCCAAGTCGAAGTTCGACGAGACGATCGAGATCTCGATCAATCTCGGCGTCGATCCGCGTCACGCCGACCAGATGGTTCGTGGCGTGGTGACGCTGCCGAACGGCACCGGCCGCACTTTGCGCGTCGGCGTGTTTGCGCGCGGCGCCAAGGCCGAGGAAGCCAAGGCTGCTGGCGCCGATGTCGTCGGTGCTGAAGACCTGGTGGAAAAAGTGCAGGGCGGCACCATCGATTTCGATCGATGTATCGCAACCCCCGACATGATGCCGCTGGTCGGCCGTCTCGGTAAGGTGCTGGGTCCGCGCGGCATGATGCCCAACCCGAAGATCGGCACGGTGACCATGGACGTCACCAGCGCCGTGAAGGGCGCCAAGGGCGGTTCGGTCGAGTTCCGCGTCGAGAAGGCCGGCATCGTGCAGGCCGGTATCGGCAAGGCGTCGTTCTCGGAGGAGAAGCTGGTGCAGAACGTCAAGGCGCTCGCGGATGCGGTCGCCAAGGCGAAGCCGGCCGGCTCCAAGGGCACCTACATCCAGCGCGTGGCGGTTTCCTCCACCATGGGTCCGGGCGTCAAGGTAGAGCCGGGCACGCTGCTCGGCTAGGGCGCCGGGCAACGGCACAAACAAATCAAGGGCGGAATTGGGCAACCGATTCCGCCCTTCTTTCTTGTCATTAGGAGTTCGTCCGATGCCATTCAAAGTCCTGGTCTATTCGCGCTTTCCTAAGGCGATGATGGTGCGGATCGGCGAGCGCTTTGAGCTGCTGCATGCGGCGGGCAAACCGCCCGCTGAAGTCTTCACGGCGGAGGAGCTTTCCGGCGTCCTGGCGATGATTACCGCGGGCGGCACGCCGCTGCCGGCGGCGGTCATGGATATGCTGCCCTCGCTGCGCACCATCATCTGCTACGGCACTGGCTATGACGGCGTCGATCTTGCGGCGGCCGCCAGCCGCGGCATCGCGGTCGGTCACAGCCCGGCGGCGAACGCGGCGGCGGTGGCCGATATGGCCATGACGCTGATGCTGGCGGTGACACGGCGCCTGCTGCCGGCGGATGAGTATGTCCGCAATGGAGACTGGTCGGCCGCCAAACCCGCGCCGCTGTTGAGCCCGCCGCCCGGCAATCCCGGCCGCCGCGTCGGCATCTACGGCATGGGTGAGATCGGCCGCAAGATCGCCAGCCGGGTCGCGGCGTTCGAGTCCGAGGTCGCCTATTTCAGCCGCAGCCGGCACGACGTGCCCTATCAATATCTGCCGAGCCTCGAGGCGCTGGCGGAGTGGTGCAGCGTGCTGATGATCGCGGTTCGCGCCGGCGCGGACACTCATCACGTCGTCGATGCCCGGATTCTGCAAAAGCTCGGCAGGGAAGGTTATGTCGTCAATATTTCGCGTGGCTCGGTGATCGATCAGGCCGCGCTGGTCACAGCACTCACCGACAAGACCATCGCTGGCGCCGGTCTCGACGTGTTCGAGAAGGAGCCGCATGCGCCGGACGCCTTGACGGCGCTTTCCAACGTCGTGCTGACCCCGCATCTCGGTGGCCACACCGTCGAATCGCACACCGCGATGCAGGATTGCGTGATGGCCAATCTCGACGCGTTGTTCGCCGGTAAGCCGCTGGCCTATCCGGTGAAGGGATAAACTCGGTCCTTGGCCGAGGGGCACTCGTTCGAAATGCTTAGTGGCGGGTCGAAACCGGTGCGTGACGTAGCTTGTCGGGATTGCGCACGACGTAGACCGCCGCGATCCGCTCGTCATCGATCGCGATGGTCAGAGTGTGATCGAGTTCGCCGTCCATATAAAGCAGTGCGCCCACGGCTCCATTGATCATCGTCGGTTCGATCCTGATATCGCGGTCGACGTTTTTGCCAGCCAGGCTGATGAACAGGCGCGCTACCTTGTCGGCCCCCATGACCGGCTTGAGCGCCGCGGATTTGCGGCCCCCGCCGTCGGTCACCGCGACCGCGTCCTCGCGCAGCAATCCGGCGAGACGTGAGACGTCACCGCTGGCAACGGCTTCGATGAAGGCCGTCAAAAGGCGCGCGTGACTGTCCGGAGATGACGCCGGGGCCGGACGGGCGTCCCGCACCGCGCGACGGGCCCGAGTCGCCAATTGCCGGCAGGCCGGCTCGGTTCGGTCCAGCATCGGGGCGATCTGTGAGAACGGCATTTCAAAGACATCGTGGAGCAGGAAGGCGGCGCGCTCCAGCGGCGAGAGGCGGTCGAGCGCGAGCAACAGCGCGAAGGAGAGGTCATCGGCCAGTTCCGTGGCCGTCTCTACCGAGAGGCCTTCGGTGTCGAAGACAGGCTCCGGCAGCCAGGGGCCGACATAGACTTCCCGCTGCGCCCTCGCGCTTTTGAGCCGGTCGAGACAAAGCCGCGTCACGACGGTGACGAGAAACGCCTCGGGATTGTGAATGTCACGTGCGCCGGCGAAGCGCAGATAGGCGTCCTGGACCACATCCTCGGCATCGGTGCGGCTGCCGAGCATGCGATAGGCCAGCCCGAGCAGCCGGCGGCGGTGGGGTGCCAGCGGATCGGCCTCATGCAGCCTGTTTGATGACATCGATATTGTGTCCATCCACAGAGACTTGGCGGCATTCTTTCGCGTAACCCAGCCCGGCCTTTACCATAGGGAACATGCGGCCCATTTGCAGCGTCATGGTCAGGTCAATGACGCCTTTCTCGCCCCATCGGGTGCGAACGGCGTCGCGGCATGTGTCGTCGTCGGCAGACCGGCGCAGCACCGCGTCGGCAAACCTGAAGCCGAGCGCGGTTTCGCCGTTCATGGCGTTGGGATCGCGGCGCAAAACCGCCTCGATCTGCTGTTTTGACATGCCGGCTTCCAGCGCCATGTCGACGGCCAATTGCGTGCAGGGACCGCAATCCTCTGCGAGGGCTCCGGTGATTTTGGCGGCGAAACTGGCGTCGATACTGACCACTTCGCGGTGACGGGAAGCAAACATCAACGACGCGAATTTGAAGAAGGCAGACGGGGATTGGTCCAGCATCATGTCGAGATAGCTGGTGTCGTAACCGTAGCGTCGGCTCATGGAGCGCAATGTGCGCCGTGCGATCCAGCTAAGCATGACGTTCTCCTTGGGTAGGAAAGGCGGAATAGAGTGCGAGCGCCGATGGCAGCACCACGGCGGCCAGGTCGAAGGCGGCGTGATGGTCATGACCGGCCGCGATCATCACGAGATGGATCAAGGCGTGGGCGGCGAGGAAGCCCGCACCCGCGACGGCCGCGGGCCAGTAAATGGGCCGCCAGGCCCGTACGGCCAGCGCCAGCCCGGCGACGAGGAACGCTACCCCGATGTCCTGGACGAAGTGCGGATTATAGGGACCGGTTTCGACGACGCCGGGCACGCTCGCATACCAGGTCGCGCCGTCGAACAGCATCAGAGTTCCGTTGAGGACGGTGAGCAGGGCAAAAATGGCTGCAGTGATTCTTCGCATGTGGCCTCCTGCACCCAAGACGAGGGGCGGGGGCTCGATGTGACGGAACAGGACGGAAAGTTTTCGAGACGGGCTTCAAGGGCCTCCTGAAGCCACCTTTCAGGGGTACTTTTCGAGGTCTGTTGGCAGGACTCGAATTGCCGGAAATTAGCGCTTGGCAAGCCGGAAAAGACTCGTTACAGAACCGTTTCCGGACGTGCTGGCCGTTGCTGGCACGTTTGTGCTCGCATTCCGAAAACCCGATACGATAGGAGACCATTCCTTTCAGGACATCCGCATGGATTGCTCGAAAGGAAGGGAAAAACCGTCGTTCTGGGGGATGCGGGCAGGGGCTTCCAGCTTGCTGGAGTGCCTCGATCCTGTCCAAGACTGCAGGCGCCCGAGTCGAAATCTTGTGCTGAAACGCAAGTTTTTTCAACGGCTTAATTCATGGCCTGCATAGACGGGTGAAGACCGGATTTCGCTTTGCGTCGCTCCATGCGACGGGTCGCGGATATGGTTCGAACCTCGACACCCCGCGCCGTCAGGCTCGGGAGGGCAGGCTTTTCATATGTCGTTCTGCCCGACGTGTCCGAAGACTGGAATGTCTTGAGGTCAGGTTTAAGGCGGGACGATGGGTATCACCCGGCGGTCCTGCCTAGGCAGAGGCCGCCAACCGGAGAGAGCTTGCTGTGGAAAAAGCGGCAAAAAAGGACGCGGTTGAAGCGCTGAACGGTCTGTTCAAGACCACCAGCGTGGCAGTCGTCGCCCATTATTCCGGCCTCACCGTGGCCCAGATGCAGAAGCTGCGCATGCAGATGAAGCAGGCGGGTGCGTCGGTGAAGGTCTCGAAGAACCGTCTTGCCAAAATTGCTCTTGAAGGCACGGACGTCGTTGCCATCGGTTCCCTGTTGAAGGGACCGACCGTGATCGCGACTTCAAACGATCCGGTAGCGGCGCCGAAGGTTGCCATCGAATTCGCCAAGACGAACGAGCAGTTCGTCATTCTCGGCGGATCGATGGGTAAAACCGTCCTGGATGTTAACGGCGTCAAGGCGCTTGCCGCATTGCCGTCGCTTGATGAACTGCGCGCGAAGATCCTCGGCCTCCTTGTGGCGCCGGCGACCAAGATCGCTCAGCTCACCACGGCGCCCGCGGCCAAGCTCGCGCGCGTCGTCCAGGCCTATGCCTCAAAGAGCGAAGCGGCCTGACCCCCTTCGCAAATCAAACCTGGTTCGAACCAATACGCTTAAGGAAATAGATCAATGGCTGACTTACAGAAGATTGTTGACGACCTCTCGAGCCTCACTGTGCTCGAAGCTGCCGAACTCGCGAAGCTGCTTGAAGAAAAGTGGGGCGTGTCCGCCGCTGCCGCCGTTGCGGTAGCCGGTCCGGCCGCTGCCGCCGCTGCTCCGGCTGAAGAGAAGACCGAATTCACGGTCATGCTCGTCGCCGCCGGCGAGAAGAAGATCGAAGTCATCAAGGAAGTCCGTGCCATCACGGGTCTGGGCCTCAAGGAAGCCAAGGACCTCGTCGAAGGCGCGCCGAAGGCTGTCAAGGAAGGCGTCAACAAGGACGAGTCCGAGAAGATCAAGGCTCAGCTCGAGAAGGCTGGCGCCAAGGTCGAACTCAAGTAACCTTCGGGTCTTACTTGGGCGGCATCCCGGATGGGCGAGGCGAGAGCTGCGCGGTCCGGGATCGGTCAAAAAGGTAAAAACGTGCTCCCGGGGTGACCCGGGGGCTCGTTGTACACAGGAATGTGTGGGGATTGGTGGGCTTTGCCCCTCGAATTTCCACGATTGCCATCCCATATCGGGACGGCAGCACGAAAACACGGTAGGCGGCGGGAGCGGCAGCGTTTCTGCGCAAGCCGTTGGGAGACAGGCAATTTCGGGCTTTTTCAGTCCGTGAAGCGGCAGGGTTAGACGGGCGGGTGCGGTCAAGCGCCCCGCGCGTCGTTTTGCGTTCTGAAGGTCTGACGCCTCGATTTAGGATTTAAATCCTGACATTGGAGCTTTCAGGTTCAGGAACGAATTGAAATTCAACCCGGGGGCGATGCCAATCGCGCTTCGGAAGGTTCGCCCGTCACGGGCGACGAAATGAGAGGCCACGATGGCGCAACAGACGTTCACCGGTCGCAAACGCGTTCGCAAGTTCTTTGGACACATCAAGGAAGTCGCCGAGATGCCGAACCTCATCGAGGTTCAAAAGGCATCCTACGATCAATTCCTGATGGTGGATGAACCCACGGGCGGGCGGCTGGACGAAGGCCTGCAGGCGGTGTTCCGGTCGGTATTCCCGATCTCGGATTTCTCGGGAACATCGATGCTGGAATTCGTCCGCTACGAGTTCGAGCCCCCGAAATATGACGTTGACGAGTGCCGTCAGCGCGGCATGACCTATGCGGCGCCGCTCAAGGTGACGCTGCGCCTGATCGTGTTCGATATCGATGAGGAAACCGGCGCGAAGTCGGTCAAGGACATCAAGGAGCAGGACGTCTACATGGGCGATATCCCGCTCATGACCATGAACGGCACCTTCGTCGTCAACGGTACCGAGCGCGTCATCGTCTCGCAGATGCACCGTTCGCCCGGCGTGTTCTTCGACCACGACAAGGGCAAGACCCATTCCTCGGGCAAGCTGTTGTTCGCCGCGCGAGTCATTCCCTATCGCGGTTCCTGGCTCGACATCGAGTTCGACGCCAAGGACATCGTGTTCGCGCGTATCGATCGCCGCCGCAAGATTCCCGTGACCTCGCTGATGTTCGCGCTCGGGCTCGACGGCGAGACCATCCTGAGCACGTTCTACAAGAAGATTCAGTACAAGCGGACCAAGGAAGGCTGGCGCGTGCCGTTCGACGCCACCCGTTTCCGTGGCTACAGCACCATCAACGACCTGATCGATGCCGACACCGGCAAGGTCGTGCTCGAGGCCGGCAAGAAGCTGACCGTGCGCGCGGCGCGCCAGCTGCAGGAAAAGGGCCTCAAGGCACTCCGATTGTCGGATGAAGAGCTGGTCGGCAATTATCTGGCCGAGGATCTCGTCAATCCGAAAACCGGTGAAATCTACGCCGAAGCCGGCGAGGAAATCACCGAGAAATCGCTCAAGGCGCTCAACGAGCAGGGCTACAAGGAATTGCCGCTGCTCGACATCGACCACGTCAATGTCGGCGCCTACATCCGCAACACGCTGCATGCCGACAAGAACATGACGCGTGAAGACGCGCTGTTCGACATCTATCGCGTGATGCGTCCGGGTGAGCCGCCGACCATCGACTCGGCCCAGACCATGTTCCAGTCGCTGTTCTTCGACAGCGAGCGCTATGACCTGTCCGCGGTCGGCCGCGTCAAGATGAACATGCGCCTCGAACTCGACGCGCCCGACACCCATCGCACGCTGCGCAAGGAAGACATCCTGGCCGTCATCAAGACGCTGGTCGACCTGCGCGACGGCAAGGGCGAAATCGACGACATCGATCACCTCGGCAACCGGCGCGTGCGCTCGGTCGGCGAGTTGATGGAGAACCAGTATCGCATCGGCCTGCTGCGCATGGAACGCGCGATCAAGGAGCGCATGTCCAGTGTCGATATCGACACCGTGATGCCGCAGGACCTGATCAACGCCAAGCCGGCGGCTGCCGCGGTGCGCGAGTTCTTCGGTTCGTCGCAATTGTCGCAGTTCATGGATCAGACCAACCCGCTGTCGGAGATCACCCACAAGCGCCGTCTTTCGGCACTTGGCCCGGGCGGTCTGACCCGCGAGCGCGCCGGCTTCGAAGTGCGCGACGTGCATCCGACGCATTACGGCCGTATCTGCCCGATCGAGACGCCGGAAGGCCCGAACATCGGTCTGATCAATTCGCTCGCGACCTTCGCGCGCGTCAACAAATACGGCTTCGTCGAGACGCCCTATCGCAAGGTCAAGGACGGCCGCGTCACCGACGAGGTGGTGTATCTGTCGGCGATGGAAGAGGGCCGCTACCGGGTTGCGCAGGCCAACGTGCCGCTCGACAACCGCGGCCGCTTTACCGAAGACCTGATTGTCTGCCGTCATGCCGGCGAAGTGCTGCCGATCACGCCGGACAAGGTCGACTACATGGACGTGTCGCCGAAGCAGCTGGTTTCGGTCGCCGCGGCGCTGATCCCGTTCCTCGAGAACGACGACGCCAACCGCGCGCTGATGGGCTCGAACATGCAGCGTCAGGCCGTGCCTCTGGTGCGCGCCGAAGCGCCGTTTGTCGGCACCGGCATGGAAGGCGTGGTTGCGCGTGACTCCGGTGCTGCGATCGCCGCACGCCGGACCGGCGTGATCGACCAGATCGACGCCACCCGTATCGTTATCCGCGCCACCGACGATCTCGATCCCACCAAGTCGGGCGTCGATATCTACCGGCTGATGAAGTACCAGCGCTCGAACCAGTCGACCTGCATCAACCAGCGTCCGCTGGTGAAGGTGGGCGATCTCGTGAGCAAGGGCGACATCATTGCCGACGGTCCCTCGACCGATCTCGGCGAACTGGCACTCGGCCGCAACGTGCTGGTCGCGTTCATGCCGTGGAATGGCTACAACTTCGAAGACTCGATCCTGCTCTCCGAGCGGATCGTGAAGGACGACGTCTTCACCTCGATCCACATCGAGGAATTCGAAGTGATGGCCCGCGACACCAAGTTGGGTCCGGAGGAAATCACCCGCGACATTCCGAACGTTTCGGAAGAAGCGCTGAAGAACCTCGACGAAGCCGGTATCGTCTATATCGGCGCGGAAGTGCGCGCCGGCGACATCCTGGTCGGCAAGATCACGCCAAAGGGCGAAAGCCCGATGACGCCGGAAGAAAAGCTGCTGCGCGCCATCTTCGGCGAAAAGGCTTCCGACGTTCGCGACACCTCGCTCCGCGTGCCGCCGGGCGTGCAGGGCACGATCGTCGAAGTGCGCGTGTTCAACCGGCACGGCGTCGACAAGGACGAGCGCGCCCTGGCGATCGAACGGGAAGAGATCGAACGTCTTGCCAAGGACCGCGACGACGAGCAGGCAATTCTCGACCGTAACGTCTACGGCCGTCTGGCGGAGCTTCTGGAAAACCGCCAGGGCATCGCCGGTCCGAAGGGCTTCAAGAAGGACACCAAGATCACGCGCGCCGTGCTCGATGAGCATCCGCGTTCGCAATGGTGGATGTTCGCGTCGCCCAACGACAAGCTGATGGCCGAAATCGAGGCGATGCGGAAGCAGTACGACGAATCGAAGAAGGGCCTTGAACAGCGCTTCCTCGACAAGGTCGAAAAGCTGCAGCGTGGCGACGAATTGCCGCCCGGCGTGATGAAGATGGTCAAGGTCTTCGTCGCGGTGAAGCGCAAGATTCAGCCCGGCGACAAGATGGCGGGACGTCACGGCAACAAGGGCGTGGTCTCCAAGATCGTTCCGATCGAGGATATGCCGTTCCTTGAAGACGGGACCCATGCCGACATCGTGCTCAATCCGCTCGGCGTGCCGAGCCGGATGAACGTCGGTCAGATTCTCGAGACCCATCTGGGTTGGGCGTGCGCGGGCCTCGGCAAGCGCATCGGTCAGGCTGTGGACGCTTATCTCGCGACCGCCAAGCAGGACACCAAGCCGCTGAAGGAGACCTTGAAGAAGATCTACGGCGACGACGAGACCATCAAATCGCTCAACGACAGCGAACTGATGGAGCTTGGCCGTAATCTCAGCCACGGTGTCCCGATCGCAACGCCGGTGTTCGACGGTGCCAAGGAAGCCGACATCGAGGAGATGCTGAAGCTTGCCGGTCTCGATGCGTCCGGCCAGTCGACCGTGTTTGACGGCCGTACCGGCGATACCTTCGATCGCAAGGTGACAGTTGGGTACATCTACATGCTCAAGCTGCACCATCTGGTGGACGACAAGATCCATGCGCGTTCGATCGGACCGTACTCGCTCGTTACCCAGCAGCCGCTGGGCGGCAAGGCACAGTTCGGTGGCCAGCGTTTCGGCGAAATGGAAGTGTGGGCGCTCGAGGCTTACGGCGCGGCGTACACGCTCCAGGAAATGCTGACCGTGAAGTCGGACGACGTCGCCGGCCGTACCAAGGTGTACGAGGCGATCGTGCGCGGCGACGACACGTTCGAAGCGGGTATCCCGGAATCGTTCAACGTGCTGGTCAAGGAAATGCGCTCGCTCGGCCTCAACGTCGATCTGCACAATTCCAAGATCAGCGGCACGACATCCGAGGCCGCTGAGTAATACAAAAGCGTCAGGCCCGGCCAAAAGCGCGAAGCACGTCTTCGCACAGATGGCCGGGCATCCGCGCTCCGCTCGGACGTTGAGCAGGGTGCGAGGCTGAAAAAGAATTTCGAATTTGCTGCCGGTGACGATCGGCACGCGAGGAGAAGACGATGAACCAAGAAATTATGAATCTCTTCAATCCGACGACGCCGGCTCAGGTCTTCGACCAGATCCGGATTTCGATCGCGTCCCCGGAGAAGATTCTGTCGTGGTCCTACGGCGAGATCAAGAAGCCGGAAACCATCAACTACCGCACCTTCAAGCCGGAGCGTGACGGCCTGTTCTGCGCGCGCATCTTCGGGCCGATCAAGGATTACGAGTGCCTGTGCGGCAAGTACAAGCGCATGAAGTACAAGGGCATCATCTGCGAAAAGTGCTCGGTCGAAGTGACGCTGTCACGGGTCCGGCGCGAGCGCATGGGTCATATCGAACTCGCGGCGCCCGTTGCGCATATCTGGTTCCTGAAGTCGCTGCCTTCGCGCATCGGCCAGCTGCTCGATATGACGCTGAAGGATCTCGAGCGGATTCTGTATTTCGAATATTACGTCGTTCTGGAGCCGGGTCTCACCGCGCTCAAGGACCGTCAGCTGCTGTCGGAAGACGAGTACCTGAAGGCGCAGGACGAATACGGCCAGGACAGCTTCACCGCCATGATCGGCGCCGAAGCGATCCGCGAACTGCTGAAGGGTCTCGAGCTCGAAAAGCTCGATGCCCAGCTGCGCGTCGAGATGCAGGAAACTGAATCCGACATCAAGCACAAGAAGCTCGCCAAGCGCCTGAAGATCGTCGAAGCCTTCCGCTATTCCGGCAACAAGCCGGAATGGATGATCCTGACCGTCGTGCCGGTGATTCCGCCGGATCTGCGTCCGCTGGTGCCGCTCGACGGCGGCCGCTTTGCGACCTCGGATCTCAACGATCTCTATCGCCGCGTCATCAACCGCAACAACCGTTTGAAGCGGCTGATGGAGCTGCGCGCGCCGGACATCATCATCCGCAACGAAAAGCGCATGCTGCAGGAGGCCGTCGACGCGTTGTTCGACAACGGCCGCCGCGGCCGCGTCATCACCGGCGCCAACAAGCGTCCGCTGAAGTCGCTCGCCGACATGCTCAAGGGCAAGCAGGGCCGGTTCCGTCAGAACCTGCTCGGCAAGCGCGTCGACTATTCCGGCCGCTCCGTCATCGTGGTCGGTCCCGAACTGCGGCTGCATCAGTGCGGCCTGCCGAAGAAGATGGCGCTCGAACTGTTCAAGCCGTTCATCTATTCGCGGCTCGACGCCAAGGGTCTGTCCACCACGGTGAAGCAGGCCAAGAAACTGGTCGAAAAAGAGCGTCCGGAGGTCTGGGACATCCTGGACGAGGTGATCCGCGAGCATCCCGTGCTGTTGAACCGCGCGCCGACGCTGCATCGCCTCGGCATTCAGGCGTTCGAGCCGGTGTTGATCGAAGGCAAGGCGATCCAGCTGCATCCGCTGGTTTGCGCGGCTTTCAATGCCGACTTCGACGGCGACCAGATGGCCGTGCACGTTCCGCTGTCGCTCGAAGCGCAGCTGGAAGCGCGCGTGCTGATGATGTCGACCAACAACATCCTGCATCCGGCCAATGGTCAGCCGATTATCGTGCCGTCGCAGGACATCGTGCTGGGGCTGTACTACCTCTCGATCATGCGTGAGGGCCTGAGCGGCGAAGGCAAGATCTTCGGCGACATGGCCGAGCTCGAGCATGCCTTGCACTCGAAGGTCATCCACCTTCACACCAAGATCAAGTATCGCTGGGAAGGCATCGACGAAACCGGCAAGATCTCCAAGCGCTGGATCGAAACCACCGCGGGCCGCGTCATGCTCGGCAACGTGCTGCCGAAATCGCCCAAGATTTCCTACGACGTCATCAACAAGCTGATGACCAAGCGCGAAATCTCCGGCGTGATCGATCAGGTCTATCGTCACTGCGGTCAGAAGGAGACGGTGATCTTCTGCGACCGCATCATGGCGCTCGGCTTCTACAACGCGTTCAAGGCCGGCATCTCGTTCGGCAAGGACGACATGGTCGTTCCGCACGGCAAGTGGAAGATCGTCGACACCACGCGTACGCTGGCGAAGGATTTCGAGCAGCAGTACAATGACGGTCTGATCACCCACGGCGAAAAGTACAACAAGGTGGTCGACGCCTGGTCAAAGGCGACGGAAGAAATCGCCAAGGAGATGATGAAGGAAATCTCCTCGACCAAGAAGAACTCGAAGGGCGTCGAGTCCGAGATCAACTCGATCTACATGATGGCGCATTCGGGCGCGCGCGGTTCGCCGGCGCAGATGCGTCAGCTCGCCGGTATGCGCGGCCTGATGGCCAAGCCGTCGGGTGAGATCATCGAGACGCCGATCATTTCCAACTTCAAGGAAGGCCTGTCGGTTCTCGAATACTTCAACTCGACCCACGGCGCCCGTAAGGGTCTGGCGGACACCGCGTTGAAGACCGCCAACTCGGGTTACCTGACGCGCCGTCTGGTCGACGTGGCGCAGGACTGCATCATCACGCAGGACGATTGCGGCACCAAGCTCGGCATCAAGATGCGCGCCATCATCGATGCCGGTACCGTGGTCGCCTCGCTGGCGTCGCGTATTCTCGGCCGCACCGCGGGCGAGGATCTGCGCGATCCCGCGACCAACAAGATCGTGGTCAAGCGCGGCACGCTGATGGAGGAGACTCACGTCGACGCCATCCAGCAGGCCGGCATCCAGGAAGTGAAGATCCGCTCGGCGCTGACCTGCGAACTGGTCAACGGCATCTGCGGCAAGTGCTACGGCCGCGATCTGGCCCGCGGCACGCCGGTCAATCACGGTGAGGCGGTCGGCGTTATCGCCGCCCAGTCGATCGGTGAACCCGGCACCCAGCTGACGATGCGTACGTTCCACATCGGCGGCGCGGCGCAGATCAACGAGCAGTCGTTCATCGAATCGAATTTCGACGGCAAGGTCACGATCCGGAACAAGGCCATCGCCAAGAACAGCGAAGGCATTCTGGTCGCGATGGTCCGCAACATGGTGGTGGCGATCAGCGATGCTGACGGCACCGAGCGTGCGACCCACCGCATTCAGTACGGCGCGCGCATGCACGTTGATGAAGGCGATATGATCAAGCGCGGCCATCGCATCGCGGAATGGGATCCGTACTCACGGCCCATTCTCACCGAGGTCGAGGGCACCATCGGGTTCGAGGACCTGGTGGAAGGGCAGTCGATTTCGGAGACGCTCGACGAATCCACCGGTATCGCCAAGCGCGTCGTCATCGACTGGCGCACCACGCGTGGCGGCGGCGATCTGCGTCCGGCCATCGTCATCAAGGGCAAGGATGGCAAGATCCTCAAGCTCGCGCGTGGCGGTGAGGCTCGCTACATGCTCTCGGTCGACGCGATCCTCTCGGTCGACGTCGGCGCCAAGGTGAAGAACGGCGACATTCTCGCGCGTATCTCCACCGAAAGCGCCAAGACCCGTGACATCACCGGCGGTCTGCCGCGGGTGGCGGAACTGTTCGAGGCTCGCAAGCCAAAGGACGCGGCGATCATCGCGGAAATCGCGGGCACCATCCGCTTTGGCCGCGACTACAAGAACAAGCGTCGTATCTCGATCGAGCCGATGGACAAGAACGAGGAGACCAGGGAGTACCTGATCCCGAAGGGCAAACACATCCATCTGCAGGACGGCGATATCGTCGAAAAGGGCGACTTCATCGTCGAAGGCAATCCGGCGCCGCACGACATTCTGGCGATCAAGGGCATCGAGGAACTCGCTGCCTATCTGGTCAACGAAATCCAGGAGGTCTACCGGCTGCAGGGCGTGCTGATCAACGACAAGCACATCGAAGTGATTGTCCGTCAGATGCTGCAGAAGGTGGAGATCACCGACCAGGGCGAGACCGACATGATCTCGGGCGAACAGATCGACAAGATCGAATTCGACCAGCTCAACGCCAGGGCCAAGGAAGAGGGCAAGAAGATCGCGACGGGAACGCCGGTACTGCTCGGCATCACCAAGGCGAGCTTGCAGACCCGCTCGTTCTTCTCGGCGGCGTCGTTCCAGGAGACCACCCGCGTGCTCACCGAAGCCGCCGTCAACGGCAAGGTGGATCCGCTGGAAGGCCTCAAGGAAAACGTCATCGTTGGCCGCCTGATCCCGGCGGGCACCGGTGCCTCGATGGCCAAGATCCGCGAAGTCGCGGTCAAGCGCGACAAGCTGATCCTGGACGAGCGCGAGAAGCAGGCGACCATCGTGCCTGCGGCTCCCGAGGTTGAGCCGCTGGCACTGCCGCCCGCGGAATAAACCAAGCAGATTCATGATGTTAGTGAAAAGGCCGGCGCAAGCCGGCCTTTTTGCTATATTTTAGCTATTCTGCTTCTGTTATCGTCGTCCGTTCATCTTTCCTTCAGGGAAAAAAGCGCTTCGTCTAAAACGACTTAGATCGGACCTTTGCGGAAGGCGAGGGGGCACCGGCTCGGTCGCCGGAAACACCTGGAAACAAATGTTGGATCTTGCAATCGTTGGCGGGGGCCCGGGCGGCCTGATGAGCGCCTGGTATCTCAAGAAGAAACTAGGCCCGCTTTGCCGCATCACCATTTTTGAGGCTTCCGGCCGTGTCGGCGGCAAGGTTCTGACGCGCAAATTCAATTCCGCGCCGGCGATGTACGAAGCCGGTGTCGCCGAGATCTACGATTATTCGATGACCGGTCCCGATCCGCTGCGCGAGCTGATCCAGCACTTCGGCCTGCAGACCATTCCGATGGACGCCGAGCAGGTGCAGCTCGATGGCGAATTGCTCAATGACGTGCCGGGCATGCGCCGCAAATATGGTGCGAAGACTGCCGAGGCCATCGAGGCGTTCCGCAAGCGCTGCGCCAGCATGGTATCGCCGATCGAATATTACGAAGGCGTCGGCGCACACGACAACGAGCATCCCTGGGCCTACATCACCTGCGAAGAATTGCTCGATCGCGAAGTCACCGATCCCATGGCCAAGCGCTTCTTCAAGACCATGGCGCGCTCCGATATCGCCACCGAGAGCCACAATACCAACGGGCTCAACGCACTGAAGAATTTCGTGATGGATGTCGAGGGCTATATCGGCCTCTATTCGATCCAGAACGGCAACGAGCAATTGGTCGAGTGCCTGCAGTCCGAAGTCGATGCCGATATCCATCTCAATCATCGCGTGCTCAAGGTCGGCAAGACCAAGTCCGGCCGCTATCAGCTCAACATGATGAACGGCAAGGGACCAGAAACCCGGGATTTCGATCTCGTGGTGATGTGCCTGCCGCATTCCTGGCTCGCCACCATGCGCTGGGACGGCGAGCAACTGCGCAAGTCGATGGTCAAGCACATCGCCTATTTCGACCGGCCCGCGCATTATCTGCGGGTGTCGATCCTGTTCGATACGCCTTTCTGGGGCGACAAGATCCCCGGCGCCTGGTTCATGTCGGAAGCGTTCGGCGGTTGCTGCGTCTACAACGAAGGCGCGCGCCACGACGTAGGCAAGCACGGCGTGTTGAACTGGCTGATCGCGGGCTCCGACGCCTTGGCGTTTGCCAATCTGAGCGATCAGGAACTGATCGACGCCGCGTTGAAGTCGCTGCCGACCTCGTTCGGCGATGCACGCGAACATTTCGTCGAAGGCAAGACCCATCGCTGGCTGTCCTCGGTCAATGCGCTGCCCGGCGGCATGCCGGCGCGTGACGTGATGACCAACCACCAGCCCGATCCGAAACAGCATCCCGGCCTGGTCGTGGTCGGCGACTATCTGTTCGATTCGACGCTGAATGGACTGTTGGATTCCTCCGACGCCGCCACCGACATCATTCTGACCGAGATGATGCGGCTGCGCCGTGCGCGCGGGGAGGGCGCCCATGCCGGCAAGCCCGTCTCGGACAAGATCGATCGGGATTATTTCGAGAATTATCGCGGGCTCGGCCCCTACAGCGAGGTCTGGAGCCGGTTTACCGATCCGGCCTATCTCACCGATCTCATCAAGATCGTCTGGAGCCGGGCCAAAGGTTACAAGCTGCTGGTGGCCGGGTCTGCGAGCGGCGAGCTGGTCGGCGCCCTGCGTGCCCGCGGCATCGATGCCTGGGGCATCGAGAACAACCGTGCCATCCACGCCAAAACGCCGAAGGCGCTGAAGAAATATTGCAAGCTTGGATCGATCGTCGATATGCCGTTCAAGAACGACGAATTCGATTTCGTGTTCGAGACCAGCCTGTGCCATGTCGCGGAAAAGCAGGTGGTGCGCGCCATTTGCGAACTCAACCGGGTGATGAAGTCCGGGCTGATTTTTGGATCGGTGACATCGGACATGGCGCCGGCGCTGATCGATCAATATGATTTGCTGCGTGGCATCAAAAAGCTCGGCACCTGGTGGGAATGGTCGGAACTGTTTTTCAGCAATGGCTTCGACCTGTCGATGCATCGCCGTGACTGCACCGATGCGCTGTGGGCAGCGACGCTGGCCGCGCACAAGGGGCCCGGTCAATGGTATGCAAACTCCGAGAGCCTGCGCTATTCGTTCTTCGACAAGGTCGAAGCCGACGATTGATTAGCCTGATTGTCGCACCCGCAAAGGCGGGGATCACAGGTGGAAATTCCTTGGCAGTTACTTTGCCGAACGCGTAGAACCTTCGGGTTGATTTGGCGGTCATGCCGGCCGTGCAGCATCGGTTGGTTTCATGGCGTCCAAGCCTCCATCACCGGATGATCCGACCGCCGCTTCCGCGGATGGTCCTGCCGCGTCCGAGCTTGAGACGAAACTCGCCGCGGCTGCCGCTGTTCGTACCGGCGGCAAGCCGGTAGCGGCGCCTCCCGTCGTTGAAGATGATGACGACGACGAGGATGAAGACGAACTCGACGAGGATGACGAAGATGACGAGGAACTCGTCGTCTTTACGGCCAAGGAAGCCGCCGGCGCGCTGGCCACGATCTATGCCTTCGTCAAACCGTTTCTGAAAAACTACAAGAAGATCATTACACTGGTCGGCCTCGGCGTGCTGGTCGAGACGCTGTTCAACGTGATTATGCCGCTCAGCCTGAAATTCCTGATCGACGACGCGCTCGGCGAAGAGGATTTCGAGGCGCTGGTCAAGATTCTGTCGGTGCTGGCGGTCGCGGGAATTGTCACCTCGATCGTCGCGGTCATGTACGAGCGGTGGGACGCGATGCTGTCGGCGTCGCTGATTTCAGACCTGCGCTCGCGGCTGTTCGAACATGTCCAGAATTTGCCGTCGGCCTATTTCGCCCGCACCAAGCGCGGCGAAATTCTCTCGCGCTTCTCGATCGATATGTCGGCCTTCGAAGGCTCGATCAAGAGTTTTTCCAATAGCGCCGCGCTGCCGTTCTTCGAATTGATCGCCGGCATCATCCTGATGCTGTTCCTGAACTGGCAACTTGCGGCCGTGGCGCTGCTGGTGTTTCCGATCACGCTGATCGGCCCGCGGATTCTGACGCCGAAAGCCGTGCAGGCGAATTACGAACAGAAGCTCAATGAATCATCGCTGCTCGGGATGGTGCAGGAGAACATTGCGGCGCAGGCGGTGATCAAGGCCTTCAGCCTGCAGCGACGCACGCTGGGCTGGTTTACGCTGCGCAACAACGACGCGCGCCGGAAAATCGCCGCCGCGACGTTCCTCTCAACGATGGTCGAGCGCACCGTCACGATCTCCGTGCTGTTGCTGCACCTCGTGGTGCTGGCGCTCGGCGCCTACCTCGCCACCAAAGGCCACATCACCATCGGGACGTTCGTGACGTTCGAAAGCGCGTTCTGGGAGGTGTCCTACAACATCGCCCATATCATGCATTTCATTCCGGTATCGATCCAGTCGGCGGCCGCGGTGCGCCATATCCAGGAGATGCTGGACGAGCCGACCCGCGGCGCCGATCGTCCCGGCGCGCCGGATCTGCCACGCATCACCAACGACATCACCTTCGATCGCGTGACCTTCCAGTACGAGGGCAGCCAGACGCCGGTGCTCGACAATCTCAGCCTCAAGCTCAAGGTCGGCAAGACCATTGCGATCGTCGGCCCCAGCGGTTCGGGCAAGAGCACGCTGCTCAATTTGATCCTGCGTCTCTACGTCCCTGATGACGGGCGCGTCACCATCGACGGCGTCGATATCCGAAAGGTGACCCGTGAATCACTGCGCAGCAGCATGGCTGTCGTGTTCCAGGAAAACATGCTGTTCAACATGTCGATCCGGGAGAACATCCGCCTCGGCAAGGAGGGCGCCACCGACGCGGAAGTCGAGCAGGCCGCGCGCAAGGCCGAGATCCATCGCTACATCATGAGCCTGCCGCAGAAATACGACACGCCGGTCGGCGAGCGCGGCGACACGCTGTCAGGCGGTCAGCGCCAGCGCATTGCGATCGCGCGCGCCATCGTCCGTAATCCGTCGGTCTTGTTGCTCGATGAGGCGACCTCGGCGCTCGACCAGACCACTGAAGCCGCGATCAACGAGACGTTGCTGAAGCTGGCCAAGGGCCGCACCATGATCTTCTCGACCCATCGGCTGACTTCGGTGGTCGAGATGGACGAGATCATCGTGATATCAGGCGGCCAGGCGATCGAACGCGGTTCGCATGCGCAACTGCTCGCCATGAACGGCATGTATCGAAAGCTCTGGGACGACCAGGGCCACATGCCGCACGATGCAGACGATCAGGCCGACGACGACAGCGACGATGAGGATGACGACGACGAGGAGTGAGCGCCAAATTCCGCGCCGACCCGATGAGCAAGCCGTCGCAGCCTGCCTTCGCCGAACCAAGCCACGAACCGCGCCCAGCGCTGGACGCGCCAGTAGATGCCGTCCTCGATTGATACCGATCGGAAATTATAGGCCTTCTCGATCGACCAGGCGTCGCATTCGGTCTTGACCGGATCGTCATAAAACGCCGCGATCTTGGTCTCGGCCATGCCAGAGGTCGCAAGCCATGCGGGGATGTGCACGTTGCAGAGTCGCTCGACGTCCGTAAAAACCTTGTCGGTGCCGGTTCCGGTCACGGGGCAGGTGGTCTCGAAGGCGTCGCCGACCAGAACCACGCCGGGCTGGCGGTGGCCCGAGCTGACATAGAGGTCGGCCGGCCGGATCTTGATGTCGCCGATGACTTCGAACGCGCCGGTGATACGCCGCAGCCTCGGCATTGCCGCGTTCAGCCTCGCGGCCGGCGCGCGCTTGAATTGCTGCAGCCAGGGATCATCGAGCTGGCGATAGACAAACAGATTGGCCCGCATCGTATTGCCGATCGGAAACAGCGTCAGATAGGGAATCCGTTCGCTGGTGCGTTCGGAGAAATAAGTGAGGGCGGGAAAATCGAACGCCGGGCGGCCGATCGGGGCGATATTGAATCCCAGCGAAATCGAATGGCACGCGCTGACAATTCGGCGCTCGATTCCGAGCCAGCGCCGCAACCCGACATTTAATCCGTTGGCCAGCACGACAAGACGCGCGGAGATTTCCTCGCCATTCGACAAAACCAGTTTTTGCCGGTCGTCGCTGGTCGAAATCAAGGTGACCTTAGCCCATATCGATTCGACCGCGGCGGGAATTTCGGCGCGAATCGCATTGATCAGCCGGTCGTAGGGGATGCCGTATTGCTGGCTCGGCCGCTTGTCGAGCAGATAGCCTGCGCGCGCGATCCAGTTTTCGCCGTCGTGAGTCGCTGAGCGCAGCACCGCCTCGGCAAGGCCGGTGTTGCGAAAACGCTCGATCTGCCCGTACCCGCTGAGCTTTTCGACGCGAAAGTCCGGCGGATAGACCGGGTGCGGATCGATCAGAATCACCGAAACGCCGGCGCGCCCGAGCATCGCGGCGGCGGTCGAGCCGGCGAGGCCACCTCCGACGATGGCAATATCCGTGTACTTCATGGGCCGGTCCCATCCGCGAGGCCCTATCTTTGCGCCGGGAGAGGGAAATAAACCTTTAGCTTCAATGCCGGCCTTGGAGGGACTTGAGAGGGTGGAATCGGGCTATATTACCCGGATAAAATAACGATTGGCGGATTTCCGGGCAGTTTTCTGACCCACCACGGCTTGTTTCTGACCGGTCAAGGCTTGCGTTTGCCGGGCTGATCGATCAGCCGCGAAGCCCTGATTCTACAGATGGCAGAGCTGTTTCACACGTTGTCGTTTCGCCTTGACTTGGCCTTCCTGCGCCGATAGAACCCGCGCACTCAACGACAGGCGGTGAGCTTCGCTTACGTCGGAACGGATCACCCTCTCGCTTCTGTTTATCGGAATCGGGATGGGCACCAACCTCGACGAATGACGCTCAAACGCTGTCGATTATAGCTAGGCAATGCCAGGACGGTCTTGGTTTTCGGGGGTACTTTCCCTCGGGATTGATCGGATGCATGACCTCGGTAGCAGGTCGATCAGCGAACGCTGAGCGGTCGTAACTGCGGTCCTCTGTGGCGTCGAAGCGCTTTCCGCTCAGCAATGAGCGGTTGGCGCGATTTCGCTTTGTGCGGAGATTTCCGCAACAAGCGGCCGGGTGGGGCCCGTAGTCCCGAACGAATTTGCGGAGCCGTTTCCCGGTTTCGCGTGAACTAAAAGGTGAAGGCTGACATGCCGACGATCAACCAGCTGATCGCAAGTCCACGCGTCGTTCAGAAGTCGCGCAAGAAGGTGCCGGCGCTGCAGCAGTCGCCGCAGAAGCGCGGTGTTTGCACGCGCGTCTACACCACGACCCCGAAGAAGCCGAACTCGGCGCTTCGTAAGGTCGCCAAGGTGCGCCTGACCAATGGCTTCGAAGTCATCGGTTACATTCCCGGTGAAGGCCACAACCTTCAGGAACACTCCGTGGTCATGATCCGCGGCGGCCGCGTCAAGGATTTGCCCGGCGTGCGCTACCACATTCTCCGCGGCGTCCTCGATACCCAGGGCGTCAAGAACCGTAAGCAGCGCCGTTCGAAGTACGGCGCGAAGCGTCCGAAGTAAGCGGGAACAGATCAATGTCTCGTCGCCATTCTGCAGAAAAGCGTGAAGTGAACCCGGATCCGAAGTTCGGGAACATCATCATTACGAAGTTCATGAACTCGGTCATGTACGACGGCAAGAAGTCTGCCGCCGAGACCATCGTTTATGGCGCGCTCGAACTGATCGAGACCAAGACCAAGCAGGGCCCGCTGCCGATTTTCGAGCAGGCTCTGGAAAACGTGATGCCGACCATCGAAGTGCGTTCGCGCCGCGTCGGTGGCGCCACCTATCAGGTGCCGGTCGAAGTTCGCTCGGTTCGCCGCCAGGCGCTCGGCATTCGCTGGATCA